>NZ_CP048630.1:1617500-2817500 GCF_010669125.1 Ancylobacter pratisalsi | reverse complement strand
CCATGAACATGGCGGCGACCGCCCCGGCGCGCCGGTTCTGCGGCACGAGGCTGGCGGCGACGATGGAGCCGACGCCGAAGAAGGCGCCATGGTTGAGCGAGGTGACCAGCCGCGCCACCAGAAGCATTTCGTAACTGGTCGAAATCGCCGCCAGCAGATTGCCGATGGTGAAGATCGCCATGAGGCTGATCAGCAGCGTTCGGCGCGGCACCCGGCCGGTGGTGAGCGTCATCAGCGGCGCCCCCAGCATGACGCCCATCGCATAGGCGCTGATGAGCAGGCCGGCGGTCGGAATCGAGACGCCGAGATCGTTGGCGATTACGGGCAGAAGGCCCATGGGAGCGAACTCGGTCACGCCGATGCCAAAAGCACCGGCGGCCAGAGCGAGAAGCGGCGGATTGATCTTCATGGTGAACGGCCTTGCGTTCAGACGAGCGAGGGATTGAGACGAGCAAACCCCTCCTGCTGGCGATAGGGCGTGTGGGGATAGGGCGGCAGGACTTCGCTGGCGGCATCCAGCGCCGCCATCTGCGCCGGCGTCAGTGACCAACCGACGGCGCCGAGGTTCTGGCGCAACTGTTCCTCGTTGCGGGCGCCTATGATGACGGAGGAGACCGTGGGGCGCTGCAGCAGCCAGTTGATGGCAATCTGCGGCACGCTCTTTCCAGTCTCGTCAGCGACAGCCTCCAGCGCTTCGACCACATGGTAGAGGTGTTCGTCTTCCACAGGCGGAGCGAAGACGGCCGTCTCATGCAGGCGGCTTCCCTCAGGGATTGGTGCGCCCCGGCGGATCTTGCCGGTCAGCCGACCCCAGCCGAGCGGGCTCCACACCAGCGCACCGACACCCTGGTCCGCTCCAAGAGGCATAAGGTCCGCTTCATAGGCGCGGCCGATCAGCGAGTAATAGACCTGATGGGCGACGTAGCGCGGTCGCCCGTAGCGGTCCGCCGCAGCCAGCGCCTTCATCAACTGCCAGCCGGGATAGTTGGAGACGCCGGTGTAGCGAACCTTACCGGCGGCCACGAGTATCTCCAGCGTAGCGAGCACCTCCTCGGCCGGCGTCGAGGCGTCGAAGGCGTGCAGTTGCAGCAAGTCGATGTAATCCGTGCCGAGCCGGCGCAGCGCCGCCTCGACCTGGCGGATCAGGCGGCTGCGCGACACGCCCCAGTCGGCCGGACCGTCGCCGGTCGGCAGGCCTGTCTTGGTCGAGATCAGCACAGCGTCGCGCCGTCCCCGGATGGCCTCGCCCAGCACCCGCTCCGAAGCGCCGTCGGAATAGACATCGGCGGTGTCGAACAGGTTGACGCCCGCGTCCAGGCAAATATCGACCAGACGGCGCGCTTCATTGGCGTCGCTCTGGCCCCAGGCGCTGAACAATGGCCCCGCGCCGCCGAACGTTCCCGCACCGAAACTGAGCACGGGAACCCGAAGCCCTGACGATCCCAACTGCCGATATTCCAAAGTCGCCTCCACAGGACAGATTATATTTCATTGCAAAGATGGACGCCTGCCTCGTCCATGATTAGACCTCTCGGAGGCCAATCATTTTTGAACTGAAAGCAAAGATGGCGATGGACGGCCCAGATCGCGCGAGGGAACTTGAGATATTCGCGGTCATTGCCCGCATGGGTAGCTTCTCCGCCGCCGGCCGTTCGCTGGGTCTCACACCGTCGGCGATCAGCCGGACGATCGACCGGATCGAGTCACGTCTGGGCGTGCGGCTGCTGATCCGCACGACCCGCGCGCTAACCCTGACCGCGGAGGGGCAGAGCTATCTCGGCGCGGCGCGGCGCATTCTGAAGGACCTCGATGAGGCGGAACGGGTTATCGCCGATCAGGGCGCACCGCGCGGGCGGCTGAGGGTGAGCGCGTCGTTGTCGCATGGTCGACTTTGCGTTGTGCCTTTGCTGGGCGACTTCGCCCGCCTCTACCCACACATCCTCGTCGATATCAGCCTGACCGACACCGTGGTCGACGTGGCCGCTGGACAGGCGGATGTCGCGATCAGGTTCGGGCCGCTGGCGGACAGTGCACTGACGGCGCGGCGGATTGGCGAGACAGGCCGCTCCATCGTGGCCTCGCCCGATTATCTCGCCCGGCGCGGCACGCCGCGCGTGCCGGAAGACCTGCTCCGCCATAACTGCCTGAATTTCAATTTCCGACGCGCGGAGCCTGTATGGCCGTTTCGCAGGGATGGGCGTGAGTATGCGCTGACTGTGACCGGAACCATTGAGGCCAACAACGGCGAGACACTGGGACAGCTTGCGGTGGATGGCGTCGGCATAACCCGCGTCGGCAATTTCGGTGTGGTCGACGACATCGCCGCCGGCCGACTGGTGCCCCTGCTGGAAGCCTTCAATCCGGGCGATGTCGAGCCGATCCATGCCATCTTCGTCGGCGGCGCCAATATGCCCGCGCGGGTGCGCGTCTTCATCGACTACCTGGCCGACCGCCTGCGCTGAGACCGCCGCAGGCGGGAGCGGATCTCGCCCCACGCGACAGTCATGCCGCGACCCCGAAGACAACTCCGACACCCGCGGTAGCCGCCATTGCCAGAGCACCCCAGAAGGTCACACGGACGGCCCCCTTTAGAACGCCGGCCCCGCCAGCCGATGCGCCGAGCCCGCCGAGTGCCGCCAAGGCAATTAAGGTCGTTCCAGCCACGACCAGACCGATCTGTCCGGAGGGCGCCAGGAGTGCGATGAGCAACGGAATTACGGCGCCGACCGCGAACGTCAGCGCGGAGACCAGAGCGGCCTGAATAGGGTGGGCGGTCACAATCTCGGAAATTCCGAGTTCATCGCGTGCGTGCGCGCCCAGTGCATCCCGCTCGGTGAGTTGCACCGCCACTTGTCGTGCCAGGCCCTCATCAAGACCACGCGCGCAATAGATCTGGGTCAGCTCTTCCAATTCGGCCTCCGGCGTCTCCCGGAGTTCACGAGTCTCGCGCCCGAGATCGGCCTGTTCGGCGTCCGTTTGCGAGCTGACCGAGACATACTCGCCAGCCGCCATCGACATCGCGCCCGCCACCAGCCCGGCAAGGCCCGCAATCAGGACCTCCGTGTGGCCGGATCCGGCGGCCGCCACCCCGACGACCAGGCTGGCCGTCGAGACAAGACCATCATTCGCGCCCAGCACCGCCGCACGCAGCCAGCCGATCCGATGAACCATGTGAACTTCAGCATGCGAAAGTCTGCTCATCGGAAATTCCCTTCCCGGACTATGCGGCGTTGGATTTCAGTTCGGGCGGACGACCCGCCTTCCCATTCGCAAGCGCGGGGGCTATCCGCCCGGCCTGTTTCGGCGTGATCCTGAGCGCGCGCAGCGCGTTCAGGATCACCGCCACATCGATCATTTCCTGCAGCAAAGCACCCTGCACCGGCGTCAGATATCCGAACGCAGCGGCAATCATGCCCAGTATCGAGAGCCCGATCCCAGCCAGTACGCTTTCCAGGGCGATCCGGCGCGAGAGTTGGGCGACTTCAATTCCCGACAACAGGCGGTCCAGCTGATCGACCAGCAGAACGACGTCCGCGGCCTCGGCAGAGGCGGCGGCCCCCCGCGCGCCCATGGCGACACCGATGTCGGCGGCGGCGAGGGCCGGCGCATCGTTGACGCCATCGCCGACCATCATCACCAGTCCGTTCTTGCGCTCGGTCAGCACCACAAGCACCTTCTGGTCCGGTGTCAGGTCAGCCCGAACAGCGTCAAGGTCCAGCCCTTCGGTCACGGCTTCGGCCACAGCCCGGCGGTCGCCCGTCGCCAGAAGGATGCGGCCGATCCCCAACCGGCGCAGCCCTGCAAGCAGATCAGAGGTACCGGCCCTCAGCGCGTCGGCCATCACAAGATGGCCGACGAGTTGCCCATCGACCGCAATTGCCACGACGACCGAACCGGCTTGGCGGATCGTGCCCTCAAGGTTCACTGCCTCGCTCTGCGAGGCGACGAATGCGACGCCCCCTACGACGACTTTTCGGCCATCAATCACCCCTGCAACACCGTCTCCGGGCGTCTCGACCACGTTTTCCGGTAGTGGAAGAGAGGCGCCTCTGGCATGTGCGGCGGCAACGATCGCCTGCGCGATCGGATGTTTCGACGCCTGATCCAGCGCTGCGGCGAAGTACAGGACGTCGTCCTCGGACAGCTCGGCCAGCGCCGTGATTGAAACAACCTGTGGCCGCCCGTCAGTCAACGTGCCTGTCTTGTCGAGGATCAGTGTCTGGATCCGCGCCAGCGCCTCCAGCGGCTTTGCGCCCTTGATCAGAACCCCGAAATGCGCCGCACGCGACAAGCCGGCGACGAGCGCGACAGGAACGGCGAGAATAAGAGGGCACGGCGTGGCGACCACCAGAACCGCCACCGCGCGGATAGGGTCGCCCGTGAACCACCAGGCCGCCGACGCGAGCGCCAGAGTGACGACCAGAAACAGCAGCGAGTAACGGTCTGCGAGCCGGGCCATCGGCGCCTTGGAACGCTGTGCCGCCTCAACCAGCCGGACAATGCCGGCATAGGTGCTGTCGGCGGCGCGGCGGCTCACCCGCAGGTCGAAGACTTCGCCCGCATTTGTCGAGCCGCTCATCACGTCTTTGCCCCGGCCCAGGCGCACAGGCATCGACTCGCCCGTCAGTGCCGACTGGTCCAGCATCGCGCCATCACCTTCGACGGTGCCGTCAACAGGCGCGATGTCGCCCTGCCGGATCAGCAGCAGGTCGCCGGGTTCGATCTCGTCCAATGGCACATCGTCGAGCGTGCCACGTCGCTTTCGGGTCGCCGTTCGGGGGACACGGGAGAGGAGATCGCTCATCTCGCGACGCGCGCGGCCCTCTGCGAAGCTCTCCAGGAACGTACCCCCGGAATACATCAGAGCAACGACGGCTGCCGCGAGACTTTCGCCAAACAGCAAGGCTGCCGACATCGACAGCGCGGCCACAATATCCAGCCCAACGTCGCCCTTCGCGAGGCTGCGAACAATCTCGACAACGAGCGCCGCCAACACCGGGCAGACGCCGGCTATCCATGCCAGGGTGGCAAGATGGGCGTGCCCACCCAGCCAAAGTCCGAGACCGGAGACGAGACCAAGCACGGCGATCGCCAGAAGGGCGACGTTGAGGCGATCGAAAAGCAATCGGGACATCTGGCGTGTATTCCGCGGTCAAACCACACGTTCGGCAGCCGAACGATTCTCGAACAGCCGTCCAACCCGCTCTTCGCGAAGATGGCCGCCATCCCTGTCACTGAAAGGGCCTCAATATTCTACCTGCGCGCCAACTCTACGCCTGCTAGGCTGCCCTGCACCATTAGTGCTGTTGCCCATACGTCCGCGATCATGGAGCTCGCGGCGACAACCGTCACGGAGGCGCGGCCGATGACCAGCGCAGCTTCCAGAACCGCCATAAGGCGCAGTCGCAACCTGTTACAATCGAAGCTCATCCGTCCTCTTCTCGGCTCTCGCTGCCACCGTGCTCTTCTGGCTGTGATCAGCGGGACCTGAGCCAAGGTCAGCACGGTCGAGCGGTGGCATCGCCTATCCACCCGCCGCTCTTGCCTGGAACGAGAGAGGCAGGCGCGAAGCGAACGATCGGGAATGTTGGCATAGTGCCGGATGAATCCCCGACCTAGGTGGCAGGTGCGCCGAGCTGACGAAGCGGACGGCCATCGAGAACGTTCTCCTCGATGGTCTCAAGGCGGATGCGACGCGTTTCAGGCGCGAACGCGACCGACACCGCGAGGGACAGCAGGCACACCGCGAAGAATATGCCAATCGTGGCGGACAGCCCTATACCTTGCACCACGGACAGGAAGGTTCCAGCCACAATGCCGTTGAACAGCCAACTCGTGGCCGAGGCGATGGCGATGCCCCGATCCCGGATCGCGGAGGGGAACAGTTCCGCCATTAGAACATAGGGCAGCGGCCCGAGGCTCAGCGCAAAGGCGACGATATAGCCGCACAGTCCGGCAAGGGCCACCCATGGCCAGTCCGCCAACGAGGCCACAATAACCAGTCCAAGGCATGCCGACATCGCCGCTGAGCCGAAGATAAGGAGGGGGCGGCGACCGATCCGGTCCACAACCAGCATGGCGACAACGGTCGCCAGTACATTCACCAGCCCAAGGCCGAACGTCGCCGCGAGAGCGGCAATACCGGCTGGGAAGCCCAGCTCCGTGAAGATGTGCGGTGCATAATAGAGAATGCCGTCGATGCCGGAGAAATTCTGGAGGACGAAGAGCAGACTGCAGAACGCCAGCACAGCCGCCGTGCCGCCCCGCTGGAGCACCACGCGATAGGAAACCGCGACGGCCGGTGCCCGCGGAGTACTGTCGAGTTCCTCATGGATATTGAGACGGCGCGCCGCGGCCTGCGCAAGCGCAGCATGGCCTTTGGCGTTCAGCCAGCGCGGACTTTCCGGCAATACCAGCGCGGAGGTGGCGCACAAGGCGGCGATGAGGCCGCCGCCACTGAGCATGTCGACCCAGGAGAGGCGGCCGGTAAAGGTCAGAGGGACAGCATAGCCGAACAGGATGCCGATGGTGATCGCCAGCTGAAACAGCGACACGATCGCGCCGCGATGACGTGTGGGTGTGATCTCTGCCGCATACATCGGCACGACCATGGAAGACAGGCCGACACCAAGGCCGACCAAGATGCGCGCGGTGACCAGCATGCCCGGCCCCGGAAACATCATCTGACCCAATGGAATGAGTGCATAGCCAGCTAAGGCCAAGCCGGCCGCTATGAAACAGGTCGGCTTGCGTCCGATCCGCTCGGATATGGGTGCGGCAACGGCCGCGCCGATGAAGCAGCCCACCAGCAGCGTGGTGACCACCATCTCGATGGCGCGCGTCGAGAGAGAAAACGTGTCGGCAATCGCCTGCACGACGCCAGCTATTGAGGCGGTGCTGAAGCCAAACAGAATGCCGAAAAGCATAACCAGACTCGAAATCAAGAGAAGCGATCGCATGTCCACTCCGAGTTCGAGATGCGGTGGTCGCCGATTTTTTGATCAGCTTGGTTGTAAATTATCGGCGCAGGAAGCATTGTCGCCTAGCGGTAATTTGATGATACCGCCGATCTCTTGGCTCACCTCTACGGAAACGAAGAGAGACGACGTGTCAGATTCAGCAGCCTTGCATGAACATGCCAACCGCCTTGCAGTCGAGGGGGGGCAGCCGGTCCGGACGACAAGTCTGCCATGGGAATTGCCAGGCGCGCACTGGATCGGCGATGAGGAGCTGGAGCTGGTTTCCCGCGTCATCCGTGCCAGAAGCCCGTTCCGCTTCTATGGTCCAGATCTCCAGCACATGGTGGATAATCTGGAACAGGAGTGGTGCACAGCTTTTGGTCACAAGCATGCGCTCGGTGTGTCCTCCGGCACGGCTGCGCTTTCCATCGCGATGGCGGCCCTGGAGATTGGTCCTGGCGACGAGGTTCTAGTTCCCGGTTATCTCTGGGTAAGCTGCGTGAGCGCGGTGGTCCGTGCGGGGGCCATTCCCCGTCTCGTAGACATCGACGACTGCTTCACGCTTGATCCCGCAGACGTCGAGCGCAAGATCGGACCGCATACGCGTGCGGTGCTGATGGTGCACATGAGCGGCGCTCCAGGCCGAGTGGCCGAGGTGGCGCGCATCTGCCGCGAGCGCGGCGTCAGCCTTATTGAAGACTGCGCCCAGACGGCCGGCGCCAGCCAGGATGGCAAGGCCGTCGGCACCTTCGGCGACATCGGAATCTTCTCGTTCCAACTCAATAAGAACATGACGTCCGGCGACGGCGGCATGGTGGTGACCGAGCGCGACGACCTCTATCGTCGCATCGTCGCGCTGCACGATCTGGGTTATCCGCGCACCGCGCAGGGTCGTCTCGATACGTCCGACGTGGAATGCCAGCTTTGGGGTGTTGGCGCTCGCATGTCAGAGCTTACCGGCGCCATGTGCCTGGCACAGATGCGCAAGCTGCCCCTGATCACGCATGCCATGCGAAGCGCAAAGTGGCAGATCCGCGCCGCGGTGGAGGATCTTCCCGGTCTCACCTTGCGCACCATTCCGGACCCGAAGGGCGACACCGGCCCCTTCCTCCTCATGGTTTTGAAGGATGCCGATACGGCGAACCGCTTTGTGGCCGCCTTGCGCGCTGAAGGAATCGCCGGGCCGCCCGGCTCCCTTGCCTGCCTCACCATGCGGGAATGGGGCATGCACTGGTACTCCAATATCCCCAGCCTGGTGAACAAGCGGTCCAACAGCCGCGACGGCGCCCCCTGGAGCCTCCCGTCCAATGCGTTCGCCACGGACTACGACTATGGCATCGGCGCCTTGCCCCGGTGCGATGATCTGCAGGATCGCGGGGCGCTTCTGACCATCGCCTCGACACTGACGCCCGATGACGTGAGCGACATCATCACCGCAATCCGCAAGGTTGCACGCGTCATCCTCGCTTGAGGCGTTCAGAGTAGCTAGGCGCAAGATACCGCGCTGCTTCTAAAGGGAAAATCATACGTGATTTACTTTATAGCTGCCGTTGCCGGTATCGCTGGCGTTCTGTTCGGTTTCGACGAGGGCGTCATCGCCGGTGCACTCGCGCCGCTCAGGCACGAACTCGGCATTGATGCGCTCGCTGAGGGCCTGATGACCGCTGCTGTCCCGCTCGGGGCATTTGTCGGCGCGATCATCGGCGGGCATCTGGCCGCACGGGCCGGCCGGCGCAGGCTGCTGATGGGATCGGCAGTCCTCTTCACGATAGGCGCTTTGCTCAGCGCGGGTGCCATCGGCTTCTGGACCCTGACAGCCGCGCGACTGATCATCGGGCTCGGCATCGGCGTCGCCGCCATGATGGCGCCGCTGTACATCTCCGAAAGCGCGCCCACCTCACGCCGCGGCATGCTGGTTTCCATATATCAGCTCGCCGTGACCCTCGGAATTCTCGGCGCATACCTGGTTGGATATGCATTCGCCGATCAGTGGCGCTGGATGTTCGCGGTCGGCGCTGTTCCCGCATTGATGCTGTTCGCCGGAATTTTCTATCTGAGCGACACACCGCGCTGGCTGCTCATGCACGGGCGTGAGAACGAGGCCCGCGCAGCCCTGAGGCGGATTCGAGGCAAGGCGGCAACGGGGGCCGAGGTTACTGCCGAATTCAATGAAATCCAAGCTGGAGCGATGGCGGACACCGGTCGCAAGGCCCGCTTCGCAGACCTCCTGGCCCCGCGCGTGCGCCCGGCGCTGATCGTCGCCATGGGGCTGTTCATGCTCCAGCAGCTCTCCGGCATCAATGCAGTGATCTATTACGCGCCCAGCGTTTTTGAATTGTCCGGTTTCAGCTCATCCACGACGCAGATCATGGCCACCGCGGGTATCGGCGTGGTCAACGTGCTCATGACGCTGGTGGGCATGGCGCTCATTGATCGGATCGGACGCCGTTTCTTGCTGCTGCTTGGTTTCGCGGGCACGGCGGTGGCACTCGGCGTCATCGCTATTGGTGCGGCGACCGGAAGCGCCATCATGGGCAAGCTGGCACTCGGTGGGCTCATGCTCTACGTCGCTGCCTTTGCGATCGCGATCGGCCCCCTACCCTGGGTCATGATGGCGGAGGTCTTTCCCCTCCAAGTGCGGGCGCTTGGCATGAGCATCGCCTCGCTGGTGAATTGGGGCTTCAATTTCCTCGTGGTCTTCAGCTTTCCGGTGATGCTCAGCCACCTGGGGCTGGAAGGCGTTTTTGGTCTCTATGCGCTGGTGTGCATCGCCGGCCTGGCCTTCACCCAATGGTTCGTTCCGGAGACCAATGGTGTCAGTCTCGAGGAGATCGAGCGGCATTTGAACAGTGGACGGCGACTGCGCGATCTTGGCCGCCTCGCTCCCGACTCCGCATGAGGCTATTCACATGACGAGCGACCCCCTCACGGTTCTTCCGGCAGCCGATTTCAAGTTTCTCATTGCTGCTATCCTGCCCTTGGACCCGTACCACGAAGGCCTTGAGCCACTGATCGATGAGCTGGCCCGGATCGCCGTGCTGAACGATCAGCTCAATGCCGCTTTCAGGCGCGTTGCCGAGCGTTCCGATTTCGTCGCAGGGGGCGAGATCACCAGCGCCCATCTCGCGGAGGACGCGACCGCGATTCATGCCTTTTTCGAGTATGTCTACTACGCTTCGCCCGCTTTCCTGAGCAGCGTCGGGGAATGGCCCTTGGGAGGCGCTCGTGGCTGAGGCAGCGCAATGCGACGTGGTCGTCGTCGGCACGGGCGCGGGGGGCGGCATTCTCGCCTACGAGCTGGCCAAGGCGGGGCTGAATGTCGTCTCTCTGGAACAGGGCGGGCGGATAGCGGACGATCACTTCAGTGCTGTGGACCCGCCGGGCACGGCCCTCGATTTAGGCATCCGCGCGAATACTGTCTGGCCTGCCGAGCCGCACGACAGCCTGTTCGTGCATCCCCTGTTCGAAAAGGGACAGGACGGATCCACAGGTTGGCCGGAAGGCGGCTTCCGCCACTATCAGATCGTTGCGGTCAACGGTCTGCAGAACCTCTGGAATGGCGTCAGCGTGCGCTTCTCTGAGAGGGACTTTCAGGACTGGCCCTTTGATTACGCCACCCTCGCCGCTCACTATGAAGCGGTGGAGCGACGCATCATCGTCTGCGGCACACAGGAGAATATTCCGGATCTGCCGGACGGCATCTATGTGCCTCCCAAACCCATGCGGCCAGCTGATCGAATGATCATTCAGGCGGTGGAGGGACTGGGCGAACCCTTCTCGCGCGCCATCGCGAATCGCAAGGCTATCGACACGCGGGCGGACAGTCCTCAGGCCTGCGTGTCCACCGGCATCTGCACCTCCGGATGCCCGACGGGAGCCGTTTACAAATTCACGGCGCGCCTTCTGCCTGAAATCCAGTTCTTGCCGAACTACGAGCTGCGCACCGGCGCCAAGGTGGTCCGGGTGCTGCGGCAACCGGGAACGCGCCGGGTTACAGGCGTGGAGTATCGCGACATGGCAACGGGCGAGTCCCGCTTCCTCGGCGCAAAGGCGGTGGTGCTCGCGGCAGGGGCGATCGAATCCCCCCGGATACTGTTCAACTCAGCTGACGAGATCGCGCCCAACGGCATGGGCAACAGCACGGGCCAGCTGGGTCTGCGGCTTCAGGACAATCCGAAGTCGGTACTCTCGACTTCTCTCTGGCGACTCTGGGGACGGAAGCGCGATTATGACATCGGATATGGTGACTTGCTGATCCTGATGTCCCGCGGCGAGTTGCCGGGCGGCAAGGAGTTCCCCTTCATCGGTCATGCCATCCACGGCATCCCCGACATTCCCCATTATCTGGCCGGCATGCGTCGCATGCCGCGCTTCATAAAGGAACGCTTCGCGCGCCTGATGTTCCATTCCTAT
The DNA here is from genome assembly GCF_010669125.1 of Ancylobacter pratisalsi. Classification (NCBI taxonomy): domain Bacteria; kingdom Pseudomonadati; phylum Pseudomonadota; class Alphaproteobacteria; order Hyphomicrobiales; family Xanthobacteraceae; genus Ancylobacter; species Ancylobacter pratisalsi. The sequence goes on along the minus strand of NZ_CP048630.1, from coordinate 2,806,128 downwards.
GTCACCCTGGGCATGTTCTGTGCGGGAGATCCAAACCCGCTGAACCGGGTACGACCGGTTGCCCGCACGGATCGTTTCGGGGTGCCCCATGTGGAAGTGGATTTCGCCTCTTCGCGCAATGCCGATGACATGATGGATGCGATGGAGGCCTGGGGGCGACGTGTGCTGCGGCATGCGGGCGCAACATCAATCTACGCCTCCCGCGACAATAGCGGCACAGGCATTCACTATGCCGGGACCACGGCCACTTCAGCGGACCCTGAGAGGGGTGTGGTGGACGCTGATTTGTGCTGCCACGGCCTCGACAACCTCTATGTTTGCGACGGTGGCGTCATTCCAGTGCTGCCGGACAAACATCTGACGCTGACGATCATGGCGCTGGCCGATCGCCTCGCAGGCCACCTGACGGAAAAGGTACGCACCGAGACGCGCGTCGGCTCTGACGCCGCTCATGCGCTCTGACCCGCCTATCAAGGCAGTTCAGATGCGCCATACCTCTCTGCCGAAGCAAAGCTGAACGTGTTCAACGAAACGGCGGCGGCGGCGTATCTGGGGCGAGCCGCGTCGCAATCGCCTTCGTCAGTTCGTCTGCCCAGTTCGGCAGCGTGGCGGTCCAGTCCGGATAGCTGTCGGGCAGCGATGTCACCGCTACAGCCACTGTGATGCGCCTGCCGTCGCGAGAGCGATCAGCCGGCAGGGTAGCGACGGACGAGGCATAGCCGCCAAACAGCGGAGTCTGAAGCACCCATTCATTCTCAAGAAAAAACCCCAGGCCGTAAGTGAAGGCACTCGTCATCTGATGGCATGTCCGGCATCCCGGCAGCGGCGAACCGAATCCGACCAATGACGGCTTGATCATTGCCGCCCGGCTCGCGGCACCGAGAAAGGTGTCGTCACCGACAATGAGATCGAAGCTTCGGGCCATGTCGGAAATGGTGGTCACCTGCACGGCACCTTGGGTAATGGTCCAGGACGGGTTCCAATAGGTGGCGTCTTCATAGACGCCGCGCTCCGCCGTGAAAGCGTGGATCACCGGCTCAGGAACCTGCGCGGTCTCAATCGAATGAGTACCGGCGAGCGCAAGCGGCCCGAGAATGTACTCCTGCATCAAAGCGTGCATCGGTTTGCCGGTGGCCCTCTCCAACACACGGCCGAGGATGACGTATCCGCTATGGGAATAGTCCCAATTGGTGCCGGGCGCGAATAGGCGGGGCATTGCGGTGCTTATGGCGATACGATCGTCTACCGACCATGTCCGGAAGGGATTGGTCTCGAATGCCTTCACGAAGCCCGCATTGGGCACGTAGTCGGGATAGCCTGACGTCATGTTCAAGAGCATGCGCGGGGTCGCGGACGTGGCGGCCGGAAGGCCCGGCAGCCAGCGTGCGATAGGTTCATCGAGGTCGATCGCACCGGAATCTGCGAGTTTCATCGAAATCGCAGCCACGTAGGTCATAGCGACCGCGCCGTTACGGAAGTGGCCATCAATGGTGGCGGGAACACCTGTCATGGCCTCGCCCGCCGCGAAGGTCATGACCTCCTCGCCATTCACCCGCACCTGCATGAGCAGCGACGCCAGGTGACGCTTCTTCATGTGCTCGCGCGCGAGGGTCTCGATCGCACCCGTATCGACCTGCGGCACGGTTGCGGGGGATTGTGCTTGAACACGTCCACACTGCACCAAAAGGGCAGATGCGACGATGACGCCTTTGATGAATGAGCCGCGCATCACACCTCAAGTCCTTGTGGCGTCGGGCGAAGCTACGCCGACGGCATGGCGTGGACGCAACGTCCCTTTGATCCTGAGGAGCTTCTCACGCCGCCTCTTCGTTGTTTCATAGCATGCCGAAGCAGATTGAAGAGGAGGAGTGGGCGAAGGCGCGAGAGCTGATCCGCGTGTGCCGTTCGCAACGAGGCGGCAAAGCCCGCCACGACCACGAATTGCTCGAAGCGATGCCTCGTTTCACCGGGCATCGCTTCACCTGACGCGTGCCGCCTTGGCACATCAACTCCTTGAACAGCGTATGGAAACGGTTGCAGCGGGGCGCGACCTGCTCGCCAGAGCCCGATCTTCACGGCAGTTGGTGCCTCCGACAGAACCGGCACGGTTCCGTCCAAGCCCAATCAGACGCTCGGCGGGTTCAACAGCACCCAAAGTCGAGCGATCCTACCGTCGACGAGTTGGGCGACATCCGACCCCGTGACGGCGACGGGTCCACCTTCGGGGCCCGCCTCCCACCGAAGCACGCCGAGTCCGTGATGACCTACGGCAGGCCCAGCCGGGGTGAAACGGAAGCTGGGGCCAAACTGCTCCAGAAGCTGGCCAGCGATGGCAGAGATCGCCGCGCGGCCCGTCACCACGTTGTCCGGCTCGTGCATCACCGGATCGGTGACGAAGAGTTCGTCGATCGCCCTGGCGCGCCTGTCCGCATCGCGCTCGTTGAACACGCGCTCGAGATTGCCGCGCAGCAGGTGGTCATAGTCGGGTTCGTGGGTGGACATGGGAGCACTCCTTACGTGAGAGAGGCGGTCAGCCAATCTTGACGAGGTTAAGGGCGGGCAGCGGTCCACCGGGAAACTGTACCAGACGGCTGCCAAGTGCGAGCGGGCCGAGATCGATGCCGAAGAACCCGAGGCGCTCGATCAAAGCGCCGACTTCAGCCTTCGCACGGGCGTCCTCCCCGGAATAGAACAGCACCCGGCGGCCGCCATCACTTGCCGGGTCCCCGGCCACCAGATCCGGCTGGAGGTGGTTGAATGCCTTCACCACGCGGGCACCCGGCACCATCTCCGTGAACACCTCGGACGACGAGCGACTGCCGAGATCGACCGGCCTGAACAGCGGTGCCTCGATGGCGTTGTTGGCGTCGACCACAATTCGGCCGCCGAAGTCTGGCAGTCCGGCCAGCGCGGCCGGGAGCTTCGACCAGTTGACCGCGACCAGGAGGATGTCACGCGCGGCGGCTTCCTCACGGGTGCCGGCGGTGATGCTCGCCCCGATTTCGGCGACAATGTTGGTGAGGCTTTCGGGGCCGCGGCTATTGGCCAACGTCGCCGTGATGTCGTGCCGCGCGAGGGCGGTGGCGATGGCGCGGCCGATCTGACCGGCACCGATAATGCCGATGGAAGTCATGGCTGTTCTCCCGGAATGAGGGGCCCGATCAGGCGGACTGCCCGCCATCGACATTGAGCGTGGCGCCGGTGATGTAACCGGCGTCCGGTCCGGCGAGGAACGCGACCGCCGCCGCGATGTCCTCCGGCTGGCCATAGCGTCCGAGTGCCGCCAGCTTGTTCAGCGTCTCCGCGTAGGGGCCATCCTGAGGGTTCATCTCGGTATCGATGGCGCCGGGCTGGATGATGTTGACGGTAATGCTTCGGGGGCCGAGATCGCGGGCCCAGCCGCGCGTGTAGGCGGCCACCGCTGCTTTCGTCGCGATATAGTCGGCGGCGCCGGCAAAGGGGATATGGTCGGCGCCCGCCGTGCCGATAGAGATGATGCGCCCGCCGTCGCCCATCAGCGGTGCCGCGGCGCGCACAGTGGCGGCCACGCCCTTCACGTTGATGTCCAGCTGACGGTCGAAGGCGGTGCGATCCGCCTCGGGATCGTCGATCCTTCCTGTGACGAAGACCCCAGCCGAGTTCACCAGAATATCGAGCCGGCCCATTACGGCGTGCGTTTCACGGACGAGCGCCGCGACCTCGATTGGCGACGCCTGATCGGCCTTGATGGCGAGAGCTTTGCCGCCGAGTGCCTCGACTTCGCCGACAACCTGCTGCGCGCGGTCCGTTGAGGCGCTGTAGCTGAACACGACGGTGGCGCCGTCCTCGGCAAGGCGGCGGACGATCGCCGCGCCGATGCCGCGTGAGCCGCCCGTGACGAGGGCCACCTTGCCGCTGAGGGGATGGGAATTGCGGGACATGATCTTCACTCCGTTCGCAGTCGTTGCAGTGAAGATGGTGGAATAATTACCGTCGCATTAGCCGGAAATGGTTTGACAGATTAACAAGCAATCCTTGAAAATTGACACATGGAGACCCTCACCAATCTCGAAGCTTTCATGCGAAGCGCCGAGCACGGCAGCTTCTCGGAGGCTGCCCGTCGACTGTCACTGACGCCCGCCGCCGTCAGCCGCAACGTCGCCATGCTGGAGCGCAATCTCGGCGTTCGGCTCTTCACCCGCTCCACCCGCCGGCTGACGCTGACCGAGGCCGGCGAGACGTTCCGGCAGTCCATCGGCGACAAATTGGAGGCGCTGCAGGCGGCGATTGCGGGCATTTCTGCTGATGGCGGCGAGCCGGCCGGAACACTGAAGGTCAGCTTGCCGCCGACCTTCGGCATCAACTACCTGATGCCGCTATTGCCGGGGTTCATGGCGCGCTACCCGCGCATCAAGCCGGAATGGCACTTCGAGAACCGACCGGTCGACCTCATCGCCGAAGGTTATGACGCGGCTATTGGCGGCGGATTCGAGCTTTCGCCCGGCATCGTCGCCCGTACCCTGGCTCCCGCGCATCTCGTCGCGGTGGCCTCACCCGGCTATATGAGCAGCCGCGTGCCGCCATCCGATCCCACGGGGCTCGGCGATCTCGACGGCATCGTTATGCGCCACCTGAGCACCGGGCGGATCCGTCATCGGACCATGCGCGATGTTGCGGGCCGCGAGCTTCTTGCACCTCTGCGCGAGAGCATTGTCGTGAACGATCCGGCTGCTATGCGCGAGGCGGCGCTGCTGGGTCTCGGCGTCGCCCTGCTGGCCGTGTCGGATGCGCTGTCGGCTTTGGACAATGGCACGCTGATCCGCCTAGTCCCGCGCTGGTATTGCGACACGGGAGCTATCTCGATCTACTACCCCTCGCGCACCCTCCTCCCAGCCAAGACACGGGTATTCGTCGACTGGGTCAGTGACGCGTTCAAGGCCGGGAAGCTGGCCCAGCGCTTGGCGGGCAGCCTCACGTAAAGCCGCCGCATCGGACCTCTTCATGGGCAGATCGCTAGCGACGTTAGTCTTCGTTTGAAGGGCTGGTGCCAGGCCCAAATTTCGAGCTGAGCCGACAGCCTCACGCCACCGTCGACTTCAATTCCAAGGTGTTCGCCGTCATCGCTTTTGAGACCGTTCAGGGGGCGGAGAGTGGGATTTCTGGATCAGCATAGCGCTCATGGAACACTGACGAGACGAAATCCGGCCGTAGAAAGCACCTTCAGACCTCCCCGATCGAGTGGTCCCGCTGGACCTGAAGCTCGGCATGGCGGCAGCGACTGAGAGCCTTTGACCCGGACACCGTCGTGATGGTGGCCACCCTTTTTGTCCCCGCCGAACAACGATTCTAAGTCGGCACACAGCGGATGCCCGGCTCCGTGGATTTCAACTCATTGATTTATCTAGAGATATTCGTGTCGAATGCGGTGTTGATAGGCATCCAACAGAAGCACAGTCATTTTCGGTATTATTGAGCGTCTGGGCCGTTTCCGGTCGGGATCACGTCTTCGCGCCCATTCACATCCGGCACTACTGCGGCACCAGCAATTAACCAAAGTGACCAACGCGACAGTCGCTCAGGCTCAAAATACTTGAAATATGGTCATATAATGTTTCAATTATTGAAACATAGAATAGACTTACGAAGGGTAATTTTCCGGGACGTACACAGGTGCTTTTGCTGCCGTTCACAATCGATCAGTCGCGAATGGCTCTCCCCTTTGATCGGGTGGTGCGCGTCGAGCCCATGGTTGCGCCCCTCCCGCTGCCCCGACCGATACCCAACGTGGTTGGCGGCATGGTCTATCACGGCAATTTTGTGCCCTTGTATGGGCTGCGCAGCAAACTCGGCTGCAATCAGAAGCACACGAGCGCCGACGATTGCATCGTGATGACCCAGGCAGGCGGCGCGATGATCGGCGTCATCGCAGATGAGGTGTCCGCCGTGATCGAGGTCTCCACCGACAGCATCTCGGACTATACGCTGGAGCGTGGAGAGATTGTTGCCGGCGCCACGATTGTCGGTGACAACCTTGTCCTGATCACCAACCTCGACCGTTTCCTCTCCGATGACGAGAAGCTGGAACTCGACGCCATCCGGCGGGAGTTTGCGGGATGAGGCTGGCCCATACCCTCACGCCCCAATTGCTCGGCTCCATCCGCGCTCTCTTCGTGGAGCGGTTCGGCCTTTTGGCCGCCACGCTTCAAGATGAGGAACTGCTCCATCGGCTGATTACCGGCCTCGGCCCGGAACGCATTTCCGGCGCGGAGCTCGAAGCGCTGCTTGCGCAGGCGGCGGGCCAGCCTTTCGCCGGCCGGGAAATCCAGCTCCTCATCGAGGCCATCACGATCCGCGAGACCTCGCTTCTGCGCCAGCTTAATTGGTTCGAGAAGCTTGCCCGGCATGCCGTGGCCCCGCTTGTCGCCGCGCGGCGTGCGGCCGGCCGGCGCGACATCACCATCTGGAGCGCGGGCTGCGCGAGTGGGGAAGAAGCCTACAGCGTGGCTCTGATCCTGGCGGAATATCTGCCGGACGTGTCGGAGTGGACAATCCGCATCATCGGCACAGACCTGTGCGCAGCGGCGATCGAAGCGGCGCGGCGCGGCGTTTACCAGTCCCGCGCGCTACGGGAGGTCTCGGATGTGCGCCGCGCGCTCCATTTCCGCCAGCATCGGCACGGGTTCGAGGTCGGAGCGCACTTGCGCGCCATGGTGAGCTTCGAGCTCTGTAACCTGCTTGATCCCGAGAGCATGCCCTCGGCGGCATTTGATCTCATCCTGTGCCGGAATGTACTGATGCATCTCGAGCCCGTGGCTCGCAAGCGCGTAGCGCGCAATCTGCTGGGCCGGCTCGCGCCGCATGGGGTGTTGGTAACCGCTCCTTCTGAAGCAACCCCCGAGCTGTTTCACCCGCTGGTGCGCGCCGATCATGGCGAACTGCTGCTGTTCCAGCGCACGCCCCTTGCCACCACCACCCCCCACATGCCGGTCCCGCTCTGCCCACCGGATGAACCTGCGGGCGCACCCGACATCCCCTTTATGGCAGCGTCTCCCGCGCCGACGCCGCGGGACGGCATCATCGCGCAGCTGGATGACATGATCAGTGCCGGGCGGCTGGGCGACGCACGGCGACACTGCGCACAGGCCATGGCACGCGCGCCACTCGATACCGGCCTCATCAACCTCATGGCCACATTGCAGGAGATGGACGGCGATCACGAAGGCGCCTTGCTGACACTGAGACGAGCCCTCCGCCTTAATGGTTCCGATGGAACAGCGCAGCTTCGCCTCGCCGCATTGCTGCGCCGCCATCGTGGAAAGAAAGCCCTTGGAGCGGACGGCTGCAAAAGGGATGGACAAAAGGAGGCACACCGCCGTGTCTGACATTGTCCACGACCTTGCGTTGAGCCCCACCGTAAATACCGAAAAAGAGGCGCCAACCGTCGACTGGAGCCGCGCCCGGCATATGCTCACGCGGCTGTCGGCCGCCGTCGAAGGCCGCGGGCGCGACGAGAATGCCATTCTGCGCCAGCGCGCGGCACGCCTCGCGACCCCGCCACCCGTCGCCGAGGATGGCAGAGCGCGTCCCTACATTGCCTTCCGCCGAGGCGAGGACCGTATGGCTGTCGCCTTGACCGCGCTGCAAGAGGTCGTGAGGCCGCGCTCGGTGCTCAACCTCCCCGGCGTCTCTCCGCACATATGCGGCGTCGCGTTCAATCGCGGGGAAGTGGTGGCGGTCGCCGAAATTGGATGGTTTCTCGCCCCCGATAGCCTGCCCACCGCTGCACCCGCACTGCTTTTGATCGTGGAGGCCAGTGGCATGCGCTTTGCGCTCGCGGCCGATGTGCTCGAGGGCATCCATTCGCTCGACCCCTTATCGGGGAGCGCGGCGATGCAAGCATCCGGCCGTATGCCCCCCTTCGTCGCCGGCCTTACCGGCGATCTGCTCACCATGATCGACCTGGAACTCCTTGTGGCGGATGCACGCTTCCGCATTCAGGGAGAAGTGGGCGGATAAGCCCTACGGAGACAATGATGCCCAGGTTCAGTATTCGCGCCCTGCTGATTATCGCCGCTGCGGTCATTGCCGCTGTGCCCACTCTCGTGGTCGTTTTCGGAGCGGGACTTTATATCCGCGACTACCTGCACAACGACGTCCTGCTGCGCGGCCAGCTGAGTGCGGAACGGCTCGCGCTGCTCTACGAGGGTTATGTCGACAAGCACACGCAGGCGCTTGGCACGCTGGCCGACAATCTGGCCGCGACTGGCATTGGAGACCTTGCCAACGATCAGAGCATGCTCACCCGGGTAAAGGCACATTACAGCGGATTTGCCAGTAGCGTGATCCTTGTCGACCTCTCCGGCCGCGTGATCGCAGCGGCGGCATCTGAAGCCGAGAACATCGACGGACTGAACCTCGGCGACCGCGAATGGTTCAAGACGACTGTGAGCAGCGGCAAGCTGTTCGTCGACAAGGTGGCCATCCGCTCCCGAGTTACCGGACGCCTGGTCGTACCGCTCGCAGCACCAATTATCAACGCCGAAGGGAATGTCATTGGGGTTGTATCCGGGGGGCTGGACCTCGCCGAAATTGGCCGCCTAGCCGACCGGCCCATCGGCACCAATGGCGCCGGCCATGCCGGGGTGGCGACCGGTGAGGGGTTGTTGCTGGCCTTTCCGCGCCATGAGCTGGTTGATGCCGGGCGAATTGTCACTGATCAGGGCTTCTGGCCACTCACCCGGCAGACTCAGGCCGGGACCATCCCGGAGTTTGTCGGTTTGGAAGGCCAGACCTTGATTGGTGGCTTCGCCACAGTGCCAAGCACCGGATGGAAGGTCTGGACCGTTGAGCCGACCTCATCGACGGACGATGTTCTTTACCGTGCCTATCAGCGAGCCAGCCTGATCGGCGCACTGGGAGCCGGCGGCGGCCTTGTCCTCGCTTTCTTCGGCGCAGGATTCCTGGCGCGTCCTATCGAGCGGCTGCGCGCCACCGCGCGCGCGATCACCGGTGGCGACCTCAACCAGATTGCCAATCAGGACGGTCCTCGCGAAGTCAGTGAACTCGGCCACGCCATCAATGCGATGTCACAGTCGCTGCGCGAGCGCATTTCCAACGAGCAGGAGACCCAGAGGGAGCTCCGACAGGCTGTCAGCGACTATTCCGAGGTTGCGCGACGCATCATCGGCGGCGACTTTTCCGCCCGCGCGCCTGTGAGTGATCACCCCGAGCTCTCCCTTCTTGCCGACTGCCTCAATGATCTGACTCAATCCATGGCCCGCCTGGTGACGGAGGTGCGCGAGGCGACGACCAACGTGTCGAACGCCAGTGCAGATATTCTCATCGCCACCAGCCAGCAGGTTTCCGCCACGGCGGAAGAGGCCGTTGCCGTAAGGCAGACCGCGTCGAGCGTCATTGAGGTCAAGCAGACCAGCACCCTCGCCATGCAGAAGGCCAGCGCCGTTGCGCAGGCTGCTCAGCGTGCCAGCGAAGTCGCAGAAAGCGGGCGCTCTACTGTCGAGGCGGCCATCGCTGGCAGTCAGGAAGCACGCCAGCGCATGGAAATGGTGGCCCAGCGCATTCTCGGCTTCATCGAACAGGCCGAAGCCATCGCTGAAATCAACACCACCGTCGGCGATCTTGCCGAACAGTCAAACCTGCTCGCCGTCAATGCCAGTATTGAGGCCGCCAAGGCCGGGGAGTTCGGCCGCGGCTTCGCCGTGGTTGCCACCGAGATCAAGGCCCTGTCTGACCAGTCCAAGCAAGCCACCGTCCAGGTGCGTCGCATCCTCGCCGATATCCAGAAGGCCTCGCAGGCGGCGATGCTTGCCGCCGAGCAGGGCGTGAAGGCCGCGGAAGTGGGATCGGTGCGCGCCAGCGAGTCCGGCAACACCATCCGTGTCCTCACCGATAGCATTGGCGAAGCGGCGCGGGCGGGCCAGCAGATCGCGGCGGCCAGCCAGGAGCAGAATGCGGGCATGGACCAGATCGCGGCCGCCATGCGCAACATCGAGCAGTCGACCAGCCAGACGGTTGCCGCCACGCGGCAGGTCGAGCGCTCGGCCCGCGACCTGAACGACCTCGCAGGTCGGCTTGCCGGCCTGGTGTCGTTCGTCTCGTCAGACACGCCACCACAATGACCGACCGCCAGTCCGCCCTACGAGAACGGTTGCTCGCCGCATTCCAGACGGAAGCGAACGATCACCTGCGCGGTCTGGACAGCCTGTTGCGCGCCTGGCCGGCCGCCCCCGCTGAACCGGGGCGGGACATGGTCGAGCAACTCTTCAAGATCGTGCACACCCTGAAAGGCGCCGCCCGTTCCGTGGCGCGGCAGGACATCGAGGGCCAGTGCCAGAAACTCGAGACGTCGCTCTCGAACGTCCTGCGTCAGGGTGTTCCCGCCGACGGCGTCCAGTTGCGCCAGGCCATACAGCGGCTGCGGCGCTCGGTTCATGGCGGTCAGCCCCAGGAGCCGGGTGCCGGGAAGATCGAAACCCGCCCCGAAAACCCACCACCATCCATTCATGCCGCTGAAGCAGAAAGTTCTGGCAGCCCGACGCCCCAGAGCGAGCCACTACCGGTCCCCCAGGCCGCACCGCAGCCAGCACCCGCGAGGGAAGCTGCGGTGGTAGAGGCGGCACCTGCGACGGCGACCACCCGCGCCAATGTCGCGGCTCTGGACGCACTTCTGCACGGCATCGAGGAATTGCTGCCCTATAGCCAGGCGCTCGATCAACAGTCCGCCGGGCTGAAGGCAACACTTGACCAAATTGCCCTGCAGCGCCAGCAATTGAAGACATCTGACAGCGCCGACCTCTCGCTTGAGCGGATTGACCATGATCTGCGGCTGATCGAGGCTCAACTGCGCCACCTCCATCGAAACGTGGCCGCGGACCTGTATCGCTTTGATGGATCGCTGAACGCGTTGGGCGAGCAGGCGCGGGCGCTGCGCCTGTCATCCGCCTGGAATGTGGTTGAAGGCCTGAGCGTTATGCTTGAGGACATTGCAGCCGAGCAGGGCAAGAGGGTGAACATCGACATCACCGGCTTCGATGTGATGTTGGACCGACGCATTCTTGAAGCCATCAAGGACCCTCTCCTGCATGTGTGCCGCAACGCGATCGATCACGGCGTGGAGCCGGCGTCCGAACGTGTTGCCGCCGGCAAGCCAGAAGTGGCCAAGATCGCCATTCGGCTCTCCCGCCACGACGAGCGCCGCTTCGCCATCGAGATCAGCGATGACGGGCGCGGCATAAACCTAGGGCGGCTACGGGAATCGGCGGCGCGGCTGCATATCGAGTCGCCGGACGACCTCGCCGCGATGCCGGAGGACCGGGTGACTGCCCTCGCTTTCCGGGCCGGGCTGAGCACCGCGACGGTGGTTACGACCCTTTCAGGCCATGGCCTTGGCCTCGCCATCGTCCGCGATCACGTCGAGGCCCTGGGCGGCCATGTCGAGCTCGTCTCGGAGCCGGGCCACGGTGTCACGGTCCGCATTCTGGTGCCAACCAGCGTCGACACGTTTCGTGGCCTTGTGGTGGAAGCGGGGGGCCGCCGTTTCCTGCTGCCGATGGATCATCTCCTCGCCGTGGTGCGCAACCGAGGACAGCTGGCCAGTTCCGCGAGCCTTGGCCAGACGCTGGCATGGCGCGGCGAGCACCTGCCAGCCGCCCAGCTCTGCGACGTGCTTGCCCTGCCCGAGGAGACCGGGTCAACACCCACCGAACGGTCCAGCGCTGTAATCCTGCAGGCGGGCGAGCAGCGCGGTGCGCTGCTGGTCGACGCGCTGGGCGACGAGCAGTCGCTGCTGCTCCAACCCCTGCCCTCGCCGCTGGTTCGTGTCCCGCATGTCCTCGCTGTCGCGGTCACAGCCCATGGCGACCTCCTGCCGGTGCTACGCGTCGCGGATCTCCTGCGCGCGCTGGCGCTGGCGCCCACCAGGCGCCCCGAGCGTTCGCTCGCCAAACGGCGGGAGGCGCGCAAGCTGCTGGTGGTCGACGATTCCATCACCACACGCATGATGGAACAGAGTCTGTTCGAGGCCGCCGGCTACGAGGTTTATCTCGCCGCCGACGGCATCGAGGCGCTGGCCATGCTGCGGCAGATGGAGATCGACATCATCATCTCCGATGTCGACATGCCAAATCTCAACGGGTTTGAACTCACCCGCCAGATCCGACAGGAAGCTCCACTCGCCCAAAAGCCGGTCATACTCGTCACTGCGCTCGAAAGCCGCGAAGACAAGGAGGAAGGGCTCCGCGCGGGAGCGAACGCCTACGTCGCCAAATCCGCCTTCGATCAGACCCATCTGCTCGAAATCGTCCAGAGGCTGACACTGCATTGATACCCAAACGCCCCATACGCATCTTGCTGGTCGAGGACTCCCTCACGGCGCGCACGTTCCTGACGGAACTGATTGCCGCTGAACCGGACATGGAACTTGTCGGCATCGCCGAACAGGGCGAGGCGGGTGTTGCCGCCGCCGAGGAGAAGCGACCCGATGTCATCCTCATGGACGCCAATATGCCGGTCATGGACGGGTTCCGCGCCACCCGCCTGATCATGGAGCGCTGCCCGACGCGGATCATCATCTTTACCGCCAGCTACGAGCCATCGGACCTGCGCACCTCCATGCTGAGCCTGGAAGCTGGGGCCCTCGCCATCGTCAGCAAGCCCTGGGGACCGGATCATTCGGATTACCGGAACTCGACGCTCCGCGTCCTCGAAACCATCCGCACGATGAGCGAAGTGCAGGTTGTGCGGCGCTGGCCGCCTGCGGAGCGTCCCGCCGCTGCGCCCGTCATCGCTCCGCTACGGCGGAACTACCGAATGGTTGTGATGGGGGCCTCAACGGGTGGCCCGCGCGTGCTGGCGGAGATCCTGCGCAACCTGTCTCCGCGTCTACCAACGCCGGTCTGCGTGGTGCAGCATATTTCGCCCGGCTTCGTTCAGGCCCTCGTGGACTGGCTCAACGCCGAATGTCCACACACCGTCGCACTGGCTCGATCAGGCCAGCGCGCGCGCCCTGGACACGTCTACTTCGCGCCCGACGACATGCAACTGGGCTTCGCTGCCAGCGGTGACCTCTCGCTCACGTCGGATCCGCCGGAGAATGGATTTCGTCCATCCATTAGCCGGCTCTTCAGCTCGGCCGCCGCGGTCTGGGGGGATACCGCGATTGGCGTGCTGCTGTCGGGCATGGGGCAGGACGGCGCGGAAGGCTGCCGGCGGCTCAGCAAGGCGGGTGCACCGATCCTGGTCCAGGACCCCGCGAGCTGTGTCGTCGCAAGTATGCCACTGGCCGCCATCGCGTCATCGTCGACCAGCCGCGTCCTGCAACCAGCGCTTATCGCGGCCGAATTGAATGGCCTTATCGGCGTGGAGGGAAGCCATGCAATCTGACGGTGTGTCATCGACAGGCATGTCGAAAGGCAAATCCGAACTGATCCTGATGGCCGAGGACAGCCCAACCCAGGCCGCGCATCTGCAGTGGCTGCTCGAGGATGCCGGCTATCGCGTCAACGCTGCAACCAATGGGAGAGAAGCTCTCGAACTGGCACGGCAGGAGCCGCCGAACCTTGTGATCAGCGATGTCGTGATGCCCGGCATGGGCGGCTATGAGCTGTGCAAGGCAATCAAGGAAGACCCCGCCTTGAAGGCCATACCGGTTGTGCTGGTGACATCGATGTCTCACCCGCGTGACGTCGTAGCCGGCCTCAATTGCGGTGCGGACAACTTCATTACCAAACCCTATGACGGCGACCACCTCATTACCCGGCTGCGCTATCTCACAGCGAACAGCAAGTTGCAGGCGACCGAGAAGATGCATCTCGGCGTTCACATCGAACTGCAGGGCGAGAGCCATTTCATCACCGCCGAACGCAAGCAGGTGCTGGACCTGTTGATTTCGACCTACGACGCCGCCGTACGGCTAAACGACGACCTGCGCGACCGCCAGCAGGAGCTGGAAGTCTCCATCAAAAGCCTCGATGGCCTCACCCACATCATCGAAGCCCTCAACCGCAGCACATCGATGGACGCGGTCCTGCATGAGGCGCTGGGCCGCACCATGGAGATGCTCGATGCGGCTGCCGGCTGGCTGACGCTGGAGGACGAAACTGGCGAACCCGCCATGCTGGCCATATGGGAGGGCGTCTATCCCACCGATATTCCGCTGGTGTCGCATCCCGTCGGTGATGGGGAGCCGATAACCGGCGTGCATTGGCGCCGGGCAGCCACGACTGATGGCCAGTTATCCCAGAGGCATCTGCATATCCCCATCCAGGTTGAGTCCCAATTGCTTGGAAGTCTCAATCTTCGGCTGAACGATCCCCTGGAGATCGACGATCGTTCGCGGAGCATGCTCACCGCCGTGGGGCTGCAGGTTGGTGTCGCCATCGAGCGTGCACGCCTGCTGGAAAATCTCGAGGATACCGTCCAACGGCGCACCACCGAGCTCCGGCGCGAGATAGCCGCCCGCCGCAATGCCCAAGAGGCGGAGCAGGCGCGCAGCGCCCAGCTCGCCGAGTTGGTCCGGCTGGGGGATCTGGCCCTCACCCAGAACACACTCGACCGCCTGTTTCGCGAGGCGCTCGAGTGTGCCTGCCGCACCCTTGGCACGCAGCGCGGCAGCGTGTGGCTCCACGAGCCCGAAAACGACGATCTCAAAATGATCGCCTGGCATGGATGGGATGATGGCAGCGCGCCCCACCAAATCCCCCGCGCGTGCAAATCGACGCTCGGCCAGACCCTCGCGGGCACGCATGTCGCCGTTGAGGACTGGCTGAAGGAACCCTCGCCGGAGCGACCGAACTTCCTCGCTATCCACGATATCCGCTCCACAATCGCGGTCCCCATCCGTGGCCACGGCCATGTCATGGGTATGTTTGCCTTGGACAGTGAGGTGCCCGGCGCTTTCAAGGAAAACGACATCGCCTTCCTGGCCTCCATCGGCAATGTCGTCGGCGCCGCGGTCATCCGTGCAGAAAGCCTTGCCGCGCTCCAGCACAGCGAAGACGAATTCCGGGCCACCTTCGAGCAGGCGCCGATCGGCATTGGACACATCAACGCCGACGGAAGCTGGCTGCGCGCCAATGCGTACATTTCTACGGTATTTGGATATGGAAGAGACGAACTTGATGCGAAGTCCTACTTCGCCATCTTCCACCCTGAGCACCGCGCGACCATTGAGGAAGCCACGCACCGCCTTTTCAATGGCGCGAGCGAGCAGAGTATCGACGAGGTCCGCATTCTGAACCGCGATGGCCGCGACCTCTGGACACGCGTTACGATGTCCGTGAAGTGCGATGAGAATAACAATGCGGAGTACGTGATCGCGGTTCTGGAGGACGTGACGGAGAAACGCGACGCGCAGGCGAAGATCAGCCATTTGCAGCGCATGGACGCCATCGGTCGCCTGACCGGCGGCATCGCCCACGACTTCAACAATCTTCTGACGCTGATCATTGGCAATCTGGAACCGCTGCAGCAACGACTCTCGGCCGGCTCACTCGAAGCGACCTTCGCCGCCGGCGCTCTCAAGGGGGCGGGTCGCGCGGCGGAGTTGACCCAGCGCTTGCTCGCCTTGTCCCGGCGTCAGACCCTGAAGTCGGAAACGGTCGACATCAATGCGCTCATTGAGGGCGTACTCGACATGATGAAGCGCTCTTTCGCCAGCAATATCGAGGTGCTGTCCCGTCCCTCGGAGCAGATCTGCCGCTGCAAGATCGACACCACGGAACTCGAAACCGTGCTGATGAATCTTGCGGTCAACTCCATGGACGCCATGCCTGATGGAGGGCGCTTCGTCGTCAGCACTGACATCCAGAATTTTTCCGAGCAGGACGCCGCCGAATTAGGCGACATACACCCGGGCCGTTACGCCGAAATCACTATCTCTGATACCGGGTGTGGCATTCCCGACCATATCAAGGAGCAGGTTCTCGAGCCCTATTTTACCACGAAGGACCGCGGCAAGGGCACGGGCCTCGGGCTCAGCCTGGTCGATGCCTTCGTCAAACGTTCGGGCGGGCGCCTTGCGCTGTATAGCGAGGTGGGACGCGGCACCACGATCCGTATCTGCCTACCCCTTGAGGACAGCCCGGATGCCAGCGCTGCACAAGCGGTCACGGCGCGAGGGCAGCCCAATGAATGCGTGCTGATCGTCGATGACGATGACAGCTTGCGTAAAATGATCGTCGCGCAGATACGTGGACTTGGCTACGCAACCCGTGAAGCATCAAACGTTCAGCAGGCGCTTTCAATGTTGCGCGCCGGCCTCGACATCGACGTTATGGTCACTGATATAGTCATGCCGGGTCCCATGGACGGTATTATGCTCGCACAGCAAGTGCTGGACACTTATCCAGAGGTCATGGTTGTTATATCGTCGGGTTTCGACGCCTATGTGATGCCAGACTGGATAGAGAGCAGTTCACGTTGCGCCGTAGTGCGCAAACCGTCGGCGGTCGCCAATATGGCCTCTACGATACGCCACCTGATAGACCGGGACACGAGTCATGCGTGATTGTCGGTTTCTTGTTCTGGACGATGAACCGGACATCGGCGCGCTTCTTGTCGCCTCCATCCGAGCGCTCAATTTTGAAGCACGGTCGGTCTCAACCTTCGAGGCATTCGACCGGGCGCTCATAGACTGGCGCCCGACGCACATCACGCTCGACCTTCAGATGCCCGGTTATGATGGCGTGGAAACAATCCGTGCCCTGGCGGAACGGGGCAGCGATGCACGCATCGTTCTTATCAGCGGGGTGG
This sequence comes from Ancylobacter pratisalsi, assembly GCF_010669125.1. Lineage (NCBI taxonomy): Bacteria > Pseudomonadati > Pseudomonadota > Alphaproteobacteria > Hyphomicrobiales > Xanthobacteraceae > Ancylobacter > Ancylobacter pratisalsi. Next base: position 2,789,379 of record NZ_CP048630.1, on the reverse strand, counting down.
ATGCCAAGGTTCTGGACATGGCGGCGCTGCTCGGTCGGGAGCGCGGGCTCGACATCGCAGGGACACTGACCAAACCCTGGCGCATGACCAGTCTGAACGAATTGCTGGATCGCATCGTCCACAAAAATCCGCTCGGTGCCGATGCCATGGCACGGGGCATTGAGAACGATGAATTCTTTCTGCACCTGCAGCCGAAGGTGGCATTGCCCGGCGGCAGGATCACCGGTTTTGAAGCGCTGGTGCGCTGGGAACATCCTCAGCTCGGTCTCCAGTCACCGGTTAATTTCATCCCTCTGGCCGAGCAGACCGGAGTGATCGAACCGTTGACGCGCTGGGTTCTCGGGCGCGCCGCCGACACCCTGGCAGACTGGAAGCGCGAGGGCGTGGAGACCCGTATCGCGGTCAATGTGTCCGCGCGCAACCTCATGTCGCTTACCGTCGCCGATGAATTCGCGCAGATCGTGAAGGCGCGAGGGCTGGAATGTTCAAGCTTCATCCTTGAACTCACCGAAACTGCGGCGGTCACCAATCTGGTCGACGCACTAGACATTCTGGTGCGGCTGCGGCTGAAGGACTTCGCGCTCTCGATCGACGATTTCGGCACGGGCTATTCGTCATTGGCGCAGCTCCAGCGCCTGCCCTTCTCGGAGCTGAAGATCGACCGCTCCTTCGTGTCTGTCAGCGCCACATCCACCGAGGCGGCCAACACGATCCGTGCGACGGTCGAACTCGCCCGGCGGCTTCAGCTCGATCTGGTTGCCGAAGGTGTCGAGACGGAAACCGTTGAACGCACGCTGATCGACCTCGGAGTCCCTCACGCCCAGGGCTACCGCTATGGTCGACCGGAGCCGGCCGAGGTCTGGGGGCCACGCCTGCGCCAGCGGGTTGAATGACGCCCGGCGCCGCCACGCACTCGAAAATTGCCTGCGCCAAAGATGTCGAGGCAATGGAAGAACGCCTTCTCGACCTCCCCGATCACCTTCAAAGGATCGCGGAAGCCGACGGTCGTCATTGCCGTTGCCCCAAGCTTCTATCGAATGGAACGTAGAGGCGACGTCAGTTGGCGACGGCCATCCGAGCTTTGGGTGGGGCGCGACGGAGTGCCACTCGATCGGAGTCGCGCCTGCCCTGGCAGTAAGACGTTAAGAGGCAGCTCGCCGCGATTGCAGCTCACGATCATCCTCGGTCGGTCTCGCTCGGTCAGCAGCCCGTAAAGCTCACCTGCGACCTTCACGCCCAACAGTGACGTGTCCGCCAATGGCAGCAGCGACGCGGCGTCACTGATGAAAGACGTACCCTCACTTGATGTGATCGAAGCCGGCGTCCACCAATTCGAATTCCCGGAAGCCACCGGGCTCGCGGATCTCCAGCGCGGTATGATCGTCGAGGCGACGCCGCCCCTCACCTAGTCGCACGCGGTCGATCTTCATACCGGACGCATCCAGCGTCACATCATCCCGTTCATTTCTCAAAACAGAAGCGGGCTCGTCCCGGCGCGACCGAGCCCGTTCGGGTCGTTCACGCCGGGACGAGCCCGCCCCAAATCCGCTTTCGCCTTCAGGCCGCCTGGCTGGTCGGCAGGCCGACATCGCCGCGCACCTCGACCTCAATCTCGAGGATCGACATCGGCGTCCCACGCTCCAGGCGAACCTTCACATTGTCCTGTTCGCACGGTACGTGTTTCGCGACGACGGCCAGGATGTCCTCGCGCAAGCGCGCCAGCAGATCGTTGCCGCCTACCACCTGGCGCTCATGCGACAGCAGAATTTGCAGCCGTTCCCGCGCCTGGGGCGCGCTGGTGTTGGAGAATAGGCGCTTCCACAATGTCATGCCGCCCTCCGCAGGAGTTTGCTGAACAGACCGCCACGCTGCCGGGGCATCTCCATGGCAATGTTCTCGCCCTTGAGACGCAGCGCTGCGTCGTGATAGGCGCGCGCCGGCGCGCTGTTGGGGTCGTGGATCGAGACCGGAACGCCCATGTTGGACGCCTTAAGCACGTCGCCGCTCTCGGGCACGATCCCGAGCAGTGGGAGCGACAGGATTTCCAGGACGTCCTCGGTCTTCAGCATATCGCCGCGTGCCGCCCGGACATGATCGTAGCGCGTCAGCAGCAGGCGCTTGTCGACCGTCTCTCCACGCTCTGCCTTCAGCGTCTTCGCGTCCAGAATGCCGACGATGCGGTCGCTGTCGCGTACCGACGACACTTCCGGGTTCGTCACCACGATGGCGATCTCGGCGTGGCGCATGGCGAGAGTCGCCCCGCGCTCAATGCCCGCGGGGCTGTCGCAGATAACCCAGTCGAAATGCTGCGACAGCATCCCGATGACGCGGTCGACGCCCTCTTCCGTCAGCGCATCCTTGTCGCGCGTCTGGGAGGCGGGAAGCAGGAACAGCGAATCCAGTCGCTTGTCCTTGATCAGCGCCTGGGGCAAACGTGCATCGCCCTGGATGACGTTGACGAAGTCGTAAACGACCCGGCGCTCTGCCCCCATGATCAGGTCAAGGTTGCGAAGCCCCACGTCGAAGTCGACGACGACAACTTTATCGCCGGTGCGGGCCAAGGCGGCGCCGATAGCGGCGGTCGTCGTCGTTTTACCGACGCCACCCTTTCCCGACGTGACTGTGATGATCTTAGCCATGTCTTGCTTCGCTCCTAAAGCGCGGTAATCAGCAGTGTTTCATCTGCGGTCGATACTCGAACCGCCTTGCCCCGGAAGACGTCGTCAATGTCCTCAGCCGTCCGATAGGTGCCGTCGACGGCAAGCAGTTCGGCTTCGAGTTTGGTGCAGAAGATCTGAGCCGAGGCGCCGAACGTCGCTCCGGCGATCGCGCGGCCAGCGAGGGTTCCGTAAACATGGATCGACCCGCCAGCTATGATTTCGGCGCCGGCTCCGACGGAACCGATGATCGTCACATCGCCCTCGAGGCATACAAGCGACTGGCCGGAACGAACGCGGCGCTCGACGAGCATATTCACCGGTTCGACAGGCTTGCGTGGTTCTTCCGCCGGCACGGCGACATCGGTGATGGTGAGAGTGCTGTCGCGTCCGCCGCGCAGGATCGGCGGCATGCCGGCATCCACCATGCTCGGACGAACGCCCTCCAGGCCGATCAGTCTTACGCCCCGCGTCGCGAGCTCGCCGATCCAGCGCTCCACATCCGCCTTGTTCTGTGCGGAGTTGGCGAGATCGAGCACCACGGTCCGGCCGTTAAAGAATCCCGGTGAGCGCTGCAGCCAGACGTCGAAGTCGGCCAGCCACGCCTGAAGCGGAACATCGGCTACGAGCGTCATCGCCATGAACGACCGTCCACGGAAACGGATCGATGGCCCGGTTTGACTGACAGCGGTCACGGTTCGAATCTCCCTACCCTGAGTGCAGATTCGGTTAATCTTGGTTAACGGTCCGTTAACCGCCGCAGTTGGCCTGCCCCGATTGAGTGGTCGATTTAAGCCCCTCGTGAGTTTCCGGCCTTCCGCATCCTCTGCGCCACAGCGCCATCTTCCAAAGGCGCGAAAGCCTGCTTCACGGAGAGGCGCCTTTTCGGGGGCCAGGGGCGGAACATCCCGTTACGTTGTCGACTCGAGAACGGTGGCTTCCACCACCTGCCATATTTGCTTCGCGTTGAGCCCGATCTGTTCGGTGGCGCATTCAATCGCCGGCTCCTGCAGCATCCCGCTCGCCATGTGGCGACGGATGACTTCGGCCTGAAGCAGGATAGCCGTCACCGCGTTGGCGAGCGAACAACGCAGATACTCCGCGTCGCTTGGTGAGAGAGCCCGCCGGGCCACAACTACGTCCACCCCGAGGGGAAAACACAGGCGTCTATCGGCTTGACCCATTACCGCCTCCATCGGATTGACGAAACACGGCCAGCGTAGCTCCTGAAGTTCAGAAGCACAGACAAGCATCGTAAAGCGATGTTAAACACAGTAGTGGGCGCTCATTCGAGCCATCCGTCGAGCGCCGTCTAGCCAAGCATTAACGGAAGAAAGAGGACGATGTCGGGCACATAGATGAGCAGTGCCAGCACTGCCATGTCCATCAATCCGAACCAGAATATGCCGCGGAAAATCGCCGAAGTCGGGGCCAGATCGCCAACAACACCCTTGATGACGAACACGTTAAGGCCAATTGGCGGCGTGATCATGCCGATTTCCAGCAGCTTGGTCAGGACGACGCCAAACCAGACCCGCTCAAGGCCCGCCGTCGCCACAAGCGGCAGAACGATAGGCAGGGTGATCAGCATGCAGCTGATCGGCTCGAGAAAGCTTCCGAGAACCAGATAAAGCAGAACGATGGCCAGCATCAGCGCGGCGGGATGGTGGTCAAGAACGGCGAGGCTGTCGGCAATGAATGCACCGGTTCCGCTCAGCGTCAGCAATCTCGCGAGCAGACTCGCGCCGATTCCGATCAGGATCAGGGCGCAGGTTGTCTGCGCAGTATCTCCCACGGCCTCAACAAATTCACGCAGGCTGAGCGAGCGACTTGCAAAACCAATAAGTGCCGCCGCTGCGGCGCCTGCCGCACCCGCTTCAGTGGGGGTGAATACGCCGCCGAACAGTCCGCCGAGGACCAAGAGCATGAGCAATAAGGCCGGCCAGGTCTCGCACAAAGCCGCCCGTCGTTCGGCCGACGTTACGGTGAGATTGGCCGGGGGTGCGAGCGACGGGTCGAGCCGGGTCCGTATGACAATGACCAGGACATAGCCGATCGACGTGAGAAGCCCTGCGCTGATACCCGCCAGGAAAAGCTGCGTCACCGGGACCTCGGCTATCAGCCCGTATAAGATGAGGATGATCGACGGTGGAATGAGAGCGCCGATGGTTCCCGCTACCGCGACAGAACCTGCCGCCAGTTCGGGATGATATTTGGCCTCGATCATCTTCGGGATCGCGATCTTGCCGATCGTGGCCGAGCACGCCAGCGACGATCCACACATCGCGGCAAAGCCGGTGGCACCGAACACCGACGCGATGGCGAGCCCGCCCGGCACGGCCGCCAGCCACAGCCGTGCCAGATTGAACATCCCGTTGGTCAATCCAGCGCGGTGGCAAATGTGACCGAGAAGAAGGAACATGGGCAATGAGCTGAGGATCCAGCTCGCCACGAAATTGAACGGTACAACGCCAAGGGCACCCAGAGCCACCGTCCATCCCTTCATCGCCCACAGGCCGAGGAAGGAGACGCCGATAAGCGCGGGGCCGATGGGTACTCCAAGCAGCAGAACGACAGGCAGCAGAACCAGCGCGCCCAGGCCTATCTCGACACCGCTCACGGCCTGGCTCCGTCTATCGCTCTGGCAAGGTGTCCGTGAGCGGGCGGGGAACGAGACGCAACAGAAAGGCGATCGCCAGAAGGCCTGATCCGAATGGAACCGCGAAATGAGCCGGCCACACCGGCATAACCGCGCTGCCTTGCACCTGCGACGCGCTCACCTGCCAATCGCGCACCGCGTCCGTCCAGCCGCGCCAGGCGACCAGTGCCATGATCAGCGCCGCGGCCAGCCCGCTCGTCGCCCTCATATACCTGCCCAGCCGAGCCGAAAGGAGTGGCATCACGACATCGACCGAAATGTGCGCCCGTCGCCGCTCAACAAGAGCAAGGGGCATGAACACCGCGATCACCATGTAGTAATTTGTCACCGCGGCGAGTGTGCCCGGAAGTGGTACGCCCAGCAGCTTGCGCATCACCACGTCGAGCGCGACATGCACCATCATCAAAAGGATCGCGGCCGCACCCAAAGCGGCCCCTGCCCGCGCGCCCCTTTCAATCAGCCAAATGATCCGCTTCACCCGACGCTCCTGTTTGGCGCAGTTCTCCTGCCGGCTTACCTGGCACTCAGCGGTCAGGATCGCTCACGTCCACTGTCGAATAGAGTTCCTCCCAGTAAATGTCTGCCAGTTGCTCGGCGGAGGAGACCTGCTGCACACGCAGCGCCCATTGCTCGAGAATAGGCAGGAACTCATCGAGAATCTGCTGGCTGCGTGCGACGCCTTGCGCGGTGTAGAGTTCTGCGAGCCGGCGCAGGTCGGCTTCCGCGAAGCGCGCACTCGCCTCCCGCATCGAAGCGTCGGCTTCGTAGACTTCCCCGCCTGCCGCCATAATCTGCTCGATCACCTGCTGCTCACCCTGGCTGTAAGCCCAATTGGCCACGGCGGTGCCCTGGGCGGTGGCCTTCATCACGGCGCTGCGCTCCGCCGCCGTCAAACTGCGCCAGGTGTCGCGGTTCACGTTGGCGAATGCCCCCACATAGACGCCACCGGGAATATCCACCGTGACAGCGTGGACCGAGTTGCTCAGTCCAAAGCCACGGACATCAGGAAGGGACAAGACGACGCAATCGATGATGCCCTGCGCCAACGCCTCGAGCATCTCGTTGCCGGCCATGGTGATGGGCACGGCCTGCACGGCCTCGGCCCAGCGCGCCCAATTCGCTCCGCCGACCCGAAGCCGTGAACCACGAAGCTCGGCCATGGTGCGAATGGGGCGGACGCAACTGAGAGCATACGGGGTCGTCGCCGCGGCGCCGGTGTAGATCTGGTTCTGGTGGGCGAACTCCGCGATGCATTCCGGGCAGCGTTTCAGGATGAACTCAGCCAGGGCCGGCGCATAGGCGACACCTTTCAGGCGACGGGGAAGATCTGAAAACCTGTCCAACACCATGGATGCGTCATGGAGCAGGTTGATCGTGGGATATTCACCCGACTGGTAGGTCGTCAGCACCATGCCAACATCAGCCAACCCGGCCCGCAGCCCGGACGATGTTTCGGCAAGGTTCAGCAGCGACAGGGCATAGACGTGCGCTGTAACCTTGCCACCTGTTTCGTCGCTAAGCGTCGCAGCAAACGCCTGCGCACCCTTGACCGCTGGGGACTGCGGGGGATGGCCGATGGCAAAGGACAGCTCCGCCGCGTTCAGCGGACCGAGTGCTGCCATCAGAAGAAACCCACTCAAGGCGTATGAGGCTCTGTGGCTCAACCTGGCACACTCACACCCGCTCTCTCGCAGGCCGGACAAGAGGCCACTCCACGCCCTAAAAGGTGACGCGAGGGATCATCAGACAGGTCTGCTGCCCAGCACCTGCTATGGCTCACCTGAATACTAGCGTAAATTGGCGGGCATAGAAATGTAATTGCGGGGTCGTGCCGCCACCTCGAACGCAGACCGTCAAATTCACGCGACGGCGATGGGACGCGGTTCGATTAAGTAAGCCGGTGGACAAGTCTCCGATCTGGGCGTCGACAGACGGTTCCCCAGTTTATTTCTGCCGCCTGAAGAGGTTCAAAACTTTCATCGATACAAAATCTCAGAGCTCGACCGCGGACCGTGCGTGTTCACCTCGAACGGGCGCTGAGATCATGGGTTTTACGCGATTTTACAGGGCTGAACGAGCCAAGTCGCAGCCGTCGAGCCATCATTCTCGGGGCTCATCGATGGACGTCGTCGTGAACACCTAGGGGGAGTCTCACGCCCGACGCCGGGGATCTCGGAAATGGTGGTCTATATCCATAACTTCATCGGCGGTCGACGGATGGAGCCACTGGGCAGCGAGGCATGCGAGGTGCGCTCGCCATTCAATGGCAAATGGGTGGGCGTCGCACCGCTTGCCAGTCTTGCGGATGTGGATCTCGCCATAGCGACAGCCCGGCAAGCAATCGACCGTGAAGCCCGCTCCGGACAGTCGCTGTCGCAGCGAACGGAGGTCGTCGAGCGCTTTCTGTCGACCTACCTGAAACGGTTGCCGTCGCTGTCCGGGCTCATCACCCGCGAGAACGCGACACCGCTGTGGGGGAATGTCCTCCTCGGCGATGAGCTGACAGCAAGGGCCGCCTCCCACGTGGAAGCCGCTCGGTCCAACCTGTCCAGATGCGGTACGGGGACCGCGGAGATGGCGCTCATCGCCAAGCCGGCGGGCTTGGTGGCGGCCATGCCTGCGTGGCACGCTCCGCAGAACATGGCGATAGGCTGGCTCATCCCTGCCATTCTGGCGGGCTGTGCGATCATACTGGCGCTGAACCCCATCACCGCTCTGGACGGCCAGACAATCGGCGAGCTCATGATGGAGGCAGGCCTGCCCGAAGGCTTGCTCAGTATTCTCGTGACCAGCGAAGAGACGGCCGGCTATCTCGCCGGGCATCCCGGCGTCGACCGCGTCGCGGTATCCTCGTCGGATCCAACCGGCCGATACCTTGCCTCCATTGCGGCGTCGCGTTCGAAGTCGCTGACATTGGACATCGGGCGACGATCGGCGGCGATCATCCTTCCTGACGTTGACATCGCATCGGCGGTCGAGGGCCTGCGCGACAACAGCCTGCTCGCCAATGGCCAATGGCCTGGGCGTCAGGATCGCTTCCTTGTGCCACGCCATCGCCAGGGCGAGCTCACAAAAGCTCTGAACGAAGCTCTCGCCAGACTGCGATTGGGCGACCCTCTGGCGCTCAGCACTGACATTGGGCCGCTCATCTCCAGACAGCAGCGAAACGCGGTGATGCGCGCGATCGAGCACGCGATCGCCGCGGGGGCGGAACTGGCGTCAGGCGGCGAACCGGTCGATCCCGGCGATGCCTCTGGCGCCTTCTTCCAACCAACCGTCGTCGCGAACACGCCCCGGCAGATGAACATTACACTGGAGACCATACCAGGCCCCGTCATTCTGGTGATCCCCTATGACGAGATAGACCAGGCCATCGGCATTTCGAACGAGGGTGGCTATGGAGCGACGGCTGCTGTCTGGACCTCCGATTCCGCCCTCGCCCGGGTCATCGCGGGTCGGCTACGCGCGCGCGTGGTGTCGATCAATGGTCCGAACGCTGAAGGGCATGCCCCCTCATCCCAGCATCGCCGGGGTATGGGTCACATGGATGGGCTTCGAGGAGTGGACGAGTTTGTCGAATGGCAAGCACTGGTCACGTGAACGACGGTGCCCAGCGTGAGGGCGCGCAGGGGACGTCTGCCTGACCGCTTCGTACAACGCTGGTCAGACGCAGCGGCAAAGAAGCCCAGACGTCCCCAATGGACTAGAGAGACTTACAGCTAGATCGACATGCCTCCGGACACCTCGATGCGCTGCGCATTGACCCAACGGTTCGCCTCCGAAAGAAGTGACGCGACCATGGGGCCGATATCGTCCGGCTGTCCCACCCGCCCCAGCGCCGTCATCTCTGCGACGCGGCGTGCTAGGTCGGGGTCGTCACGCACCATGCCACCACTGAAATCCGTTGCGATAGCACCAGGTGCGACGACATTCACAGCGATCGATCTCGGGCCCAGTTCCTTCGCCATGTAGCGCGTCAAGACCTCCACGGCCCCCTTCATCGCGCCATAGGCGGCGCTGCCGGGGACAATAATGCGCGTCAGTCCAGATGAGACATTCACGATGCGCCCGCCGTCGCGGATGAGCGGCAGCAGCTTCTGCGTGAGGAAGAACACGCCCTTGAAATGGACATGGTAGAGCGCGTCCAGCTCCTCTTCCGTCGTCTGCTCGATGGAGTTGTGATGCGAGGTGCCGGCATTGTTGACCAGATAGTCAAACCGGTCGGCACCCAGCTCAGAAAGCGCCTCGCCAACACTCTGGGCGAAGGCATCGAACTTGGCGATATCGCTGGTGTCGAGCGGCAGCGCGATCGATCGGCCGCCACGCTCGGCGACTTCGTCAACGACCCGGTCGGCCTCGGCACGGTTCACGCGGTAGGTGAAGATCGTACGCACGCCGTCCTTCGCAAGGGCGAGAATGGTGCTGCGCCCAAGGCCGCGGTTGCCACCCGTGACGATGGCGATTTTTTCAGAAGGCGTAACATCCGAAATGACGGTCATTGCTTCCTCCATATTCGCGGTCATCGCCGCATCGTCACCGTCTCGGTGACATCGTTATTGCCTGGGACGGCATGGACTAGGGGCAGATGGCCCCCCAGACAGACACCGTCCGGCTCCTCGGTCAGATGCTCATCGCTTGCCTCTTTCGACGGCGCGGGAGGCCCCATTCCAAGGAACGGAAGCCTCCCAATTCCACCGGATGCTCCATGATCCGGCCGCAGTCAGTTCGCCGCCTCGCCAACGTCGCGTGCCGCTTCTTCGATAACGGCGGCAACCTGGACCGGATGCGATTCGTAGACTGAATGGCTGGCACCCTCGACGACGATGAAAGGCGCCTTGGCCCGTTCGTAGTAGAAGCGTTCGAGATCGGGATTGATGATCTGGTCGTTGCCCGCGACGATGCCCCAGCTCGGCTTGCTCTTCCAGGCGGCAGCGGTCAGCGGGGTGCTAAAGACTTCCTTCTTGGCAAGTACCTGAGAACGGGCCTCGAACCCGGCCTGCTCCTTCGGCAGGTCAGGGGCGAACAACTTCGGAAACAGGTCAGGGGCCAGATAAGTGAACCCGTCCGGAGTTACCTTGATCGCGCCAGCGGTCTTGCCCAGCACGCTCGGCATCTTCTTGCTGAGCATGCCTTCATCCTCGCCGACGTCCGGCGCATGGGCCGCGACATAGACGAGGCCAACGACCTTGGGGTGCACGCCGGCCTCGGTAATGATGGAACCGCCATAGGAGTGGCCGACCAGGATCGCGGGGCCATCCTGCATGTCGAGCACGCGCTTCGCCGCGGCGACGTCATTGGCAAAGGAGGTCTCCGGCTCCTGCACCATCGACACGTGGAAGCCCTTGCCCGACAGGATCTCGTACACCGGCTTCCAGCCGGAGCCGTCGACCCAGGCGCCGTGCACCAGGACGATGTTTTTGATCGGTTCGGCGATCGCCGAAACCGGCGCAGCGAAAGCCAGCAGCGAAGCCAGAAGCGTGGCGGCGCTAACACGGGGAAATGGCATGGCATCACCTCATCTGTGAAAACGACTTTGCCCTATTGGCAAGGAGCAGATTTTCAGGGAGGAGCCGGATACGCGAGTAAATATACGAAAATTCGTGAAAACAAATGTTATTACTATAACAATATACGTAATAATATAGATTATTGCAATATAATTTCTATATAATGAAATATAAATATCAAATATATTTATTTATTACGTAATAACGCGGTGAATTTAGATAATTACAACATCCATATCTCTCATAGCTGGCGTTTTCAACGTTTTACATGACCCCGACCATATTTCTTCTATTATCCCAAGATCATAATATCACATTTTGCAGCCTAAGCAGAAAGAGGCACAAATCAAATCATCGGCGACAAAATGCGAAGAAAATCCCGACAATTCGCATGATTTGAGCGTGCACAAACTCCTACGCGCACCACCAGCAATATCCGATCTCACAAATTGAGATACGAGCACGATCATGCACACCATTCTCATGGCACTTGCGCCGCTCTTCTTCGTGATGGCACTCGGCTACATTGCCGGTCGAATCAAAATCATCGATAATCACCAAGTTGGCGGCCTGAATTCCTTGACGATGGACTTCGCGTTGCCCTCGGCGCTATTTGTCGCGATAGCTTCGGCGCCTCGCAGCGAGATGATAGCACAGGCCCCGCTCTTCCTGCTGCTCAGCGCCGTTATGCTCATCGTGTTCTGCGGCTGGTATGTCGTCGCCCGCCGCTATCTGGCGGCCGATCACGTCGAGGCCGCGCTGCAGGCACTGACGGTCGCCTTTCCGAACCTTGCCGGTGTCGGCCTTCCTGTCGCCGCCGCCGTGCTTGGGCCGATGGGCACGATTCAGGTTGCTATCGCGCTCGCGGCCGGGTCCGTTGTTGTCAGCCCCATCACTCTCGTCATTGTGGAGCTCTATGCCCAGAACGGCACAGCGCCTGATGGAGGGAACGAGCGCCTCCTGAGGGCGCTTCGGCGGGCGCTGACGAAGCCGGTTGTGGTCGCGCCATTGGCCGGCATCGCTCTTTCCTTGGCTGACATTCAGCTCGGTCCGGTATTGACGGCAAGCCTTTCGCTCATCGGACAGGCGGCGGCCGGTGCGGCCCTGTTCCTGACCGGTCTTGTGCTGTCGGCACAATCATTTAGACCCCGTTGGAGGGTGATGGCCGCGACCTTGGCGGCCGACATCATCCGTCCACTGCTTGCCGTGGCCACCACCGCCATTTTCGCCGTTCCCATGGAAACGGCCAGGGTAACCATTCTTCTCGCCGCTATTCCGTCTGGCTTCTTCGGCATCCTTTTCGCCGTCAGTTACGGGCGGGATTCCGCGACAGTGGGGTCAATCGTGATTGCGAGCACACTCTTCAGCGCCGTGACGATGGCGCTGATCATCGCTCTTCTATTCCCAGCATAAATGAGGACTTGAGCAAGCTCCGCCTGGAGTTGGCTTTGATCTGAACCGGAGAAGAAAGATGAAAGCTGTTGTTATTGGAACGGGCACGATCGGTTCTGCGGTACAGCAGATACTGAAGGATCATGGCCATGAAGTCGTGACTGTCGGACGGAGCTCGGGCGATCGCCAGGCCGACATGACCGACATCCAAAGCCTGACGGAACTGTTCAGCAGCCTGGGCAGGTTCGACGCGGTGGCCAGCGCCGCCGGGGATGTGTTCCCGGCCCCCTTTGAACTCGCCAGCGACGAACAGTGGGCAAATTCCATCGCCGCCAAGGGCATGGGACAGATCAATCTCGTGCGGGCGGCCTTGCGGTTCATCGCCGATGGAGGATCCTTCACGCTGGTCTCGGGAGTTCTCACAGATGAGCGTATCCCGGCTGGGACGATTGGAACCACCGTGAATCACTTGGTCGAGGGATTCGTGAAAGGAGTTGCAGAAGAATTGCCTCGCGGCCTGCGAATCAACTGTGTCAGCCCGACCGTCCTTTCAGAGGCAACGGCCTTCCACCCTTACTTCAGTGGCTACACCCCTGTTCCCGCCCGGGAGGTCGCCCAGGCCTATTTGAGGGCGATGACGAACCCGATGACCGGCCGTATTCTCAAGCTCCACAAGACCGACTGCTGAGCGAACGAACTTCCGGTTCACGCATGGCGGTTGGCGTGATGTCGCGCTCAATTTCCATCCGGGCATCAGTGCCCCTGATATGAGAGGCGCGATCTGATTCAGGCTCCGCAGGGAGACTGAAGATGAGCGACTTGAGCTCGATCCGCAGGACTGCGTCAAAGCGGGCAACAAGGACTGATCCGAGACCATTTTCTGGACCGCCGGAAGCCGGAGGAGGATCAGTCGCGCAGGTCGATATCCATCGTCTCAGCGGCGCACCGAAAGGGCAAACCAACCAGCTTTTAGCCGGCAACCGGTTCAATATCAGGAATGACGCCCGCCACTGGCGCCTCCTGGCGCCATGGCAACCCTCGTGAGAATGACAGCGATCGCGGCGATGGCCAGGATGACGGCCATTACATAGAACGCGTCAGAAAAGGCCATTATCAGCGCCTGTTGGGCGACGAGATTGCCGAGCAGGATCTCTGCCTGATGATACGAGCGCCCGGGATCCGGTACCCCATGAGATTCGAAGTACAGCTGCAGCCGGGTCAGAAATGATTGGTCCACAACATTGGCCGATGTCACGGACTGACCGATAATGTTTGAATGAAATTGCTCGCGCTTGGTGATGATGGTCGCCAAGGCCGCGGTTCCGATCGCGCCACCCAAGCTTCGCAGCATGTTGAAAAGCCCAGAAGCCGCCGCAGAATCCTTGGGAGGAATATTCGCCATCGCAATGGCTGACAAAGGCGCGATCAGGAAAGCCTGGCCAAAAGCCCGCACGATGTTGGTAAGCATGAATTGCTCGCCGCCATCGTTGAAACTCAGATGTGTATTCAGCAGGCAGCTCGCTCCGAACACGATGAGTCCCATGCAGACGACGGCCCGCACGTCGACGCGCGCGAGGACGTATGGAACAAAGGGAATGATGAAGAGCTGCGGCAGTCCGGTCCAGGCAAGCACAAGCCCGATCTGTTCGGCGTTATAACCCTGTACAGCATCGAGATAGGCCGGCAGGACGTAGACCGACCCGAACAGCGCGAAGCCGACCAGCATGTTGGCAAACGTGCCCAACCCGAAATTTCGATTTGCCAGCAGACGAAGCTGAACCGCCGGCGCGGTACTTTTGAGTTCGATGACGACAAAGGTGACGAGCATCACGGCCGCGACGATGGCGAGATGCACGATGTAGGGCGAGCCGAACCAGTCGTCCTGGTTGCCTTCATCCAGCACGGTCTGGAGGCAACCAAGACCGACGGCTAATGCGCCAATGCCGAACCAGTCGCCCTTCTTCAGCAACTGCAGTTGCATCGGCTCGTGCTCAAGGGTCGGGAACAGCAAGGCCAACATGGCCGCGCCCGGGATGAGATTGACGAAGAAGATATAGGGCCAGCCATAGTGCTCGGTGAGGTATCCGCCAATCGTCGGCCCGATTGCGGGACCGAAGGTCGCGGTGACCGCGAATGCCGCGAGGCCGATCGGGCGCTGTCCTGGCGGAAGCCTCGTCAACACCGCGGTAAAGGCCATGGGAATCATGACGCCGCCGGTAAATCCCTGCAGGGCGCGCGTGACGATCATCGTGCCAAGATTTGCAGCGAAGGCACAGGCGACAGAAAACAACAGAAATAGGCCGACATTCGTCAGCAGGAAACGGCGGAAGCCAAACACGCTGCTGAGATAAGCGGTCAGCGGAATCATGATGATCTCGCCGATCAGGTAGGACGTGGAAATCCAGGTGCCGTTGTCTGTACCGGTGCCTATGCCGCCTTCGATTTCAGCAAGCGACGAATTGACGATCTGAATGTCGAGCACGGCGATAAGTGCGCCGAGCATGCAGCCGAAGACAATAACCCAGGTTCGCAGCGAGGCTCTCTCGCCGCCCGGGGCGGAGCCGGGAGCGGTGTCGCTCATGACGCTGGCCGCTGAGTGAGCGGCGCCCCCGCCGTATCACGAACATTGATCGTGGCCGTGACCGACATGCCTGGACGCAATTTTCCGGCGAGCGGGTCGGATGGGTCGATACTGATCTTCACCGGGATGCGCTGGACGATCTTCGTGAAATTGCCCGTGGCATTGTCGGGCGGCAGCAGTGCGAACTCCTCCCCGCTGGCGGGCGCTATGCTGTTGACAAAGCCATGGACGATCTCGCCATCAAACGTGTCGACCGAAAACTCGACCGGCTGGCCTGCGCGAACGTGATCGAGCTGCGTTTCCTTGAAGTTGGCGATGACATAGGTGCGGGCAAGCGGGACGATGGCGAGGAGTTGGGTTCCCGGCTGCACATATTGCCCGAGGCGGAGCGAACGGTTTCCGACGACGCCATCAACCGGCGCGGTGATGGTCGTGTAGCCGAGGTTGATCTCGGCCTGCTTCAGCACCGCCTCATTCTGGGCGAGCGTGGCCTTAGCCTGCGCGAGTTCGGCAGTCAGTGTGCCAATCTGCTTTCGCGCCGATTCCAGGGCGGCGACGTCCTTGGTGACAACAGCCTTTGAGCTGGCCACCTGGGCCGTTGCTTGCTGGGCATTCTGTATCGAGCCGTAGCCGTCCTTTGCGAGCGTGCCGAAACGCTGATTATTCTGTTCGGCAAAGACCTCCGCTGCCTTGTCGGCATCGATCGTCGCCTGCGCCTCGGAAATGGCCGCCTGCTGCTGGGCCAGCTCCGCCTCGATGGTGGCGATCGCCGCCTGTGACTGTTGTGTGCCGGCCTTGGCCTGGTCGACCGCTGCCTGGAAGTCCTTCTGCTCTATGATGGCGAGGACTTGACCTGCCTTTACGATCTGATTGTCGTTGACCATAAGCTTGGCGATGTTGCCAGCGACCTGCGGCGCGATCGTCACGATGTCGGCCTGCACATAGGCATCATCGGTTGAGACCTCGAAACGCCACTGGGTCCAGTATGCCCAGCCAGCGTAGAGACCGCCGCCGAGCACGCCAGCGAGCAGGACGACCGTTAGGACTACCCGCAAAATGGAACGTAATCCGCCCAATCGGGAGGCTGTGCTGTCGACGCCTGCAACGCTGGGCGGAACATCTTCTGGTTGTTGAATGCGTTTCGCCGTTTCCATGATCGTCACGCTAGCCATGAGAGCGCCCCATATTGATTGCTCCAGCCCCGACAGTGTGGCAGGCTTCTTCGGTCGGACTCTTTCAAGACGCACGATATTTCTATGAACTAGGGTTTTCAGTTATTTTTCAAAAATAATATTTTAATTAAATACAAAAAATTCATCAAGCACATATATGAAATATATATAACTACTCTTGTATGAAGCATTATTATTATGTATATATTAAGTGGACTAAAAATATTACTGTACCAATACGTGATATTCAAAGACATTTATCCTTCGACACGCCGGATGCGGGTCAACATCTCACGGCTTTCACCAGCGCGCGCAAATACCCCTGCAACGGCGCGAGTCCGCTGGAGCGTCGTCGTAAGAAAAATAGAACAAGTCTTGGAATCAAACGCGTTTAACTGTGTTAAACCGCGTGAATTCGCTGCTGGCTGTTACGTCCGCTTTTCCAGCATCCCGCGCACCAGGGCCGGGTAGTTGAGCGCGCAATCTGGAGAGACCCGGCCACGGCATTCCGCGAGGAGCGCCGCAGTGTCCGCGCGCTCGTTCAGGCAGTGGTTGAGAAGAGCGGCTTTCAGCTCCAGATGATGAGCGGATTGCTGCCGCGCCAATCGCAGGGCGTTCTGGACGAACGGATCAATACTCTCGACGCTCCCGCCGCCAATGATCTCAAGCTCGGCCTGGACAAGTATGAGATCGGCAAGATTGCAGCAGCCCCCAGCCAGCCGCGCATGCTCGATCGCGCCCGCGGCCGTCGAACGTGCCGCGTCAAGCAGGCCAAGCGCCGCCTGGCCGCGCGCAAGGCTGGCCATCATCTCCGTGGCGAGAACCTGATGACCCTCAATACGACAATAGGTGAGTGCACGCTCAATGGCAGCGACGCCTTTGGCCGTCTCACCCAGTTGAACGGCGAGTTGACCCATCAGCCCTTCACCCACCACACGATAGGGGGTTAAGGCGTGACGGCTGGCATGGTCCAGCAGACGGCCTATGCGCTGGCCAGACAGCTCGGTGTCCTCGCTCCACAGCGAAACTGTCGTTCCGTAGATAAGCGCGATGCAGATCGAGACCGGATGACCGCGACGGTCCGCTTCGCGGATGACGTCGACTGCCAGTTGGTGCGATCGCGGTATGTCGCCGCGCAACCAGGCCACCCGTGCCATGACTTCGATGGCCCGCACGCGATGATCGAAACCGAAATAGTCAACATTGGGCGCATCCGTGAAGGGCAGATGCTGAAAGCCGCGTTCGGTGAAGAGCTGCCCCTTGAGTTGATCACCGAGGAGATGATGGCAACATCCCATCATCCAATCGGCCATCGCGAGCACTTCCGGGGTGCCGATGCGCGTACTGAGTTCGGCGCATCGCTCCGCGACACCTAACGCCCCGGCGAAATCGCCGAGCCGGGTGATGAAAATGTGCTCGCCGGCGAGCAGATGAAATTCATGAGAAACTTCGTTCAGCCGGGCTGCAAGCGATTGCCCTTTGCGGATCGCCGAACTGATGGCGCTGCGATTACCCTGCGTGAACATGGCGCCGATCGCCAGTCCTTCGAGCAAAAGCAGCCGCATGTGCTCTCCCTCGGCCTCGTCGCCGAGGGCTTCGAGCCCCAGGTGGCACCAATGCTCACACTCGGCCAGCAGCGAAAGACCGAGGAAGAACGGAGCGGCGATTGCGGCCAGTTGGGCGAAGTCCGCGGCGTTCGTCGCGTCATCCCGTGCCCAGTTGAGTGCGGCACGGACGTCTCCCAGGCGGGCCGCGTGGGCGGATAGATCGCGTCCACTGAAGATCGCTGCGTCAAGTTTATTTTCCTTCAGAACATGAAGGATGTGATGGAGATGGCGGCGCGCCACCTGGTCCCGTTCGCCGGCCTCTTCCAGCTTGCGGGCAGCGAAAACCCGCGTCGTATCGAGCAGGCGGAAATAGACGGGAGAACCGCTTGCCGATGTCCAGATCAGGGACTTGTCTACAAGCCCGGTGACGGCGTTCGCCACCGACAGGCGGTCCTCCTGGCTATCACTCGCGACCGCCAAAGCGTCCTTAAGGGTGAAGAAGCCGGCAAACACCGCCAGCCTTTGAAGAACCATCTGATCGCGCAGCGATAGAAGCGCGTAACTCCAGTCGAACAGAGCCTCCAGGGTCTGATGACGCATTGGCGCGCTGCGGCGCCCCTGCCCATGCAACTGGAAACTCTCCTGCATCATCTCCGCGACACCGTGAAGACCGAACGTGCCGGCCCGGCTTGCAACCAGTTCGATCGCCAGCGCGACACCATCCAGGCGCCGGCAGATACCGCCTATTAACTGGGTCTGCGAATCTTCCAGGGGCGCGCGATACCCGCTCGTCGCGGCGCGGTCCATGAACAGTTGCACGGCGGGAAAGTTGAGCGCTTCAGCCGCCGTCAGGTTGACGCCCTCGGGAGGCATCTCGAGTGGCGGCAGGATGTGGACGTGTTCGCCGCTGACCCGGAGGGCTTCCCGGCTGGTCGCGAGAATATGCAGTTCATCCAAAGACAAAAAAAGCCGCTCGCAAAGGCTCGCCGCCGCGTCGACGAGGTGTTCGCAGCTATCGAGGATCAACAAGGCTCTCGTTCCCCGGAGATGCGCGATGATGGCCTCTTCGGTGTGCCCAGGCTTAGAGACCACCCCCAGCATGCTCCCCAGCGCAGACGGCAGAAGGCACGGATCGCGAACCGGGCTGAGGTCGAGGAAAATCACATCCCCACCGCGCTCGCTCTGGACATACTGACCGACGAGCACAGCGGCCGTGGTCTTGCCCATGCCGCCGGCGCCCACGATCGTGACAAAACGCTGCTTGTCGAGTTGCCCGACAAGAGTCTGTACGCGTTCGTTCAGGCCGATGATGCGAGCGGGTGGCAGGGGAAGTCGCTGCCGGGGACGAGGCGGAAAAGCGGGTGTGCTGGAGGACGCGTCATCTGCCAGCGCGGTCGCAGCGGCAGATGGCGACATGATCGGATCGACAATGGCTGCCGTGGGCGGGGCTATAGAGGCGTCCGACCAATGGAGGGGGGCTACGAAACAATAGCCCCGGCCGACCACGTTCTCGATATACTGTCCCTGCGCTTCGCCGACATTGAGACTCTTGCGCAACGCGGAAATGTGCACGCGGAGATTGGCTTCCTCGACGGTCAAGCCGGGCCATGCATGAGCCAGGAGCTGGCGGTGCGTCAGCACCTGTCCGCAGTTCTCGACCAGAGCGATGAGCAAGTCCATCGCCCGACTTCCGACATGGATGACATCTGCGCCACGCGTCAGCCGACGCCCAACGGGGTTCAGCGTGTAGGGCCCAAATGTCGCCACTCGGCCGCTGCCCGAGCTTTCCGACAGATCAGGCATCTTCAGCTCGATATCGGTGACTGGGCATCGTGCGCGATACCGGACGCGCCGGCGAATGTCGCGCGCAAGGCCCCGGCCGATCCTTGGACGCCAATGGCATGCCAGTCTCCCAAAACCCACTTGCGCCATCGGGCATCGGCGTGACCAAAGCCCGATCAGCCCGTCCGGAAGTACTTCCGGGCATCAGCGTCCGCGCCAGTGGCACTGCACCGTGGCGCCCTGTCGCGGCGCTACGGATGCGTCCTCGTGTCCCCAGTTTACGCAAAGTTCTTCGGGCGAGCTATAGACACGTGCCGAGACTGACTAACCGGCCTCAGTAAGGGAGACGACGGGACAGGCTCCAGCGGACACCGTCCTCTCCCTGCCTTCGAAGCCGTGCCGAAGACGCCAGTGGCGGCTACCGGTTGGAGTGACGAGGAGGCTGGACTTCATCAAGTTCTTCGTCGGCGCCGATGTCGTGATCCTGCCGGATAATGACCAGGCCGGGCGCGAGCATGCCGAGATGGCGGCGCGTGCACTCAAGCCCGTCGCCAGCCGCATTCGCATCGTCGAGCTGCCCGACCTGCCGCGCAAGGGCGACGTGACAGACTGGCTGGATGCCGGCGGCACGGTGGAGAAGCTGCACCGGTTGATCAATCTGCCGCCCAGGTCCGCGTCCAGTCCAAACGGAGACATCCGGCGGGTACGCTTTCCGCCGTTGAGGCGCGCTGGCATTGGGTAGGTGACGGGCTCGTCCGGGAAGCGGCCTCAATCCGCTACCCCGGCGCTTCGGACGATACACGTCTGTCACACGGCGATCTGCGAAGGGAGATGTCGACGAAACTCATGCGGGCTCCTACCCGTCCCCTTGCGAAAGGCGCGGGCGAAATGGGCCGGCGCCGAATAGCCGAGAACCGCTGATATCTCGGTGACCGACGACGTCGTGTCTCGCAAAAGCTCCGCCGCCCTTCTGGTGCGCATGGCGTTCGCAAGTTCGCGAAAATTTGTGCCCTCACGGTTCAGTTCGCGCTGAAGGGTGCGCACGCTCGTGTCGAGAGAACATGCCGCGCTTTCGACCGACACCTCTCCGCTCTGCACCTGCGTCCAGATCTGCTGAAGGATGACATCGCGGACACTATTCAGCGTCCGGCATTCCACCCGTGCCCGGGCGATGTCTGCGACCGTGATCGGCCAGCCTTGGTGACCTGCGGCGCGGCTTCTTGCAAGCTCACTGGCCTCGAAGCACAAGGACAGGCTTGGCGCATCAAAGATGACCGGGCAGTCGAAGGAATCCTCGAAGGCTGTCCGGTGTTTCGGCCGGGCAAGGTCAAACTCGATCCGCAGCGGACGCCACGCAGCGGATAGGAAGTGCCTGCAAAGGCTCAGGAGAATTCCAACGGTGCCGATCGCAACGTGCAGGTAGCCATCAAATACCCTGGCGGCGCTGGCATAGCTGAGCCGCGCCTCGCCGGCACTGACGGCAAGCGACATGGTGTCGCCTTTGCTATGGAAACCGATGGTGCCGATCGCTCGCTCAATGGCTCTGCCCAAGGTCGGAGCGGCAAGCATGTAGTCGGCCCAGCATCCCTTGCTGGCCATGGTCAGGTGGGGCGCGAGAGCAAGCGTGAAATACGGCTCGCCGGACAGTTTCGCGACGGCATCGGCGAAGGTCGTTACTGTCAGATGCGGGATGAAGCAGTTCTGATCCTCGATGGCTTCGATATCGAGCATCGCTGCCCGGTTGGCGCTGTTGAGCAGCCGCTCGCTGAATGCGTTGCGGACGAACCCCGAAACGCCTGCCAGCGCCGTGATGGTGATGAGTGTTGTCGAGCCGAGAGCCGTGTTCGCCGAGAGCCTCCGCGGAACTGGCGCAAAATGGGTGGCGGGAAACATCGCTTTTTGATCTTTCGGCCTAACCGCTCAATTCCAAATCATGGTGCGCCCAGCGAGGAGCGGCACCCGGCACGATAGAGGCAGGGAATACCAATGACCACGGCCTTCGCTGTCAGAACAGGCTGGTGGGCGACGACGGCCGGGATGCCTTTCGTGTTGCCCAAACTGATAGCGGAGTGCAGGCTCGGCCGCGCCCTGAACCGCGCCGCGTCACCAGGCCTGGGTCGTTTTTGTTCTACGTCCCCGCGCGCGGAGCGGGGCCAGCCTCATCGAGCAGCTCAGGAGAGGCCCATATGAAAGAACATCTTGCAATGAATGCGCTTTCTCGTCGCGCCTTCTTGGCCACCACGGCCGTGGGCACCTTGGCCGCCGCTGTGGTGCCCGCGTCTACCCTCGCGCCCACTCTTGCGCACGCGTCCAGCATCAGCCCCGACGAGGCACGGCAGATCGCCATGGATGCCTACATCTATGGCTACTCGCTGGTGACCACCGACGTCACCCGCCTGCAAATGAGTAATGTGGCCAAGGCCGGGCTGATGAGCGCCCCACTGGGCTCCTTCTTCAATGTGCGGGGCTATCCGCCGGCGACCTATCGCGGCGTCTCGGCCACCAATGCGGACACGCTTTATTCCATGGCATGGCTCGACCTGAAGGAGCCCATGGTCTTCAGCCATCCGGAGATCAAGGATCGCTTCTTCAACTTCGAGCTGATCGACCTGTGGATGGTCGTGAAGCACTCGGTGGGCACCAACACCACCGGAACGGCGGCGGCGACCTATCTCTTCACCGGTCCCGGCTGGAAGGGCGAGGTGCCGAAGGGCATGATCCACATCGCCTATCCCACCCGCTATCTCGGCGTGCTGGGACGGACTTACGCGCTCGACACGCCCGAAGATCTCGCCATCGTCCACAAGCTGCAGGACCAGTACAGGCTCGTGCCGCTGTCCTCGTACACCAAGGATTACACCTTCGTTCCCCAGCCCGTGGCGGATGTGGGTATCAAGATGGACGAAGCGCCGCAGAAGGTCATTCTGGCGCTTGGGGTCGAAGGCTATTTCGACTGGATGACGCGCCTGATGGGCACCGTGGCCGTGCCGCCCGCCGAGGACGCGCCAATGCTCGAGAAGATGGCCAAGATCGGCATCGTCCCGGGCCAGCCATTCAAGCTCTCATCGCTCGATCCCGCCATCCGTGCCGCGCTCAAGGACGTGCCCCAGCGCGTCACCGACAAGCTGAACGAGACCTGGGCAACGCTCGGCAAGGACGTGAATGGCTGGCGGGTCACCACCACGGGCGCCATTTACGGCACGGACTATCTGACCCGCGCCATCTGGGCCTCGAACGGCTGGCCCTCGCAGCAGACCCAGGTTTCGGTCTATCCGACGACCTATGTGGACGGCGCCGGCGTCAAGCTCGACGGCAAGAACAACTACACACTCACCTTCAAAAAGGGGGAGCTGCCGCCGATCAACGAACAGGGCTTCTGGTCGATCACCATGTATCAGATCGACAACGGGCTGTGGTTCTATCCCAACGCGCTCAACAAGCTCACCGTCAGCACGCGTAACAGCTTCATCTATAATGAAGACGGCTCGTTGACGCTTTACTTTCAGCACGAATCGCCGGGCAAGGACAAAGAGCAGAACTGGCTACCCGCGCCTGCCGCGTCCTTCGCCATGACCATGCGGCTCTATTGGCCGAACAAGACGCCACCTTCCATCCTCGACGGCTCCTGGGGGCCGCCGCCGGTCATGAAGGCTTGAGCAAGAGACATCTGGTGTCGGCGGGCCATTCGCGCCGACACCGGAGTCACCGGCCCTCGCGTTCCGATAGGCGGCATGTTAACCAGCAGGGCGATCGCGGCCTCCTGCCTGACCTTTGGCGAGGACGGATCTCCGCCGACCGCGGATGTCCTCCATGGAGGACAATCGCGGCGTCCGTTTCTGGCGCACTAAGCTCATCAGCCGGCCGCCAATCACGGCTCCCAGATCGGTGGACTTCCGATTGATTTCCGCAGGGCCTCGGTAAGGGCTCTTACCTTTGCGCTCGGCTGCGGCAGGGCGCGAAGGACATAGATCCCCGACAGACCGTCGTTCCAGGGCTCGCCGCCCGGCCGCAGCCGGATGAGACGCCCGTCTTTCACATCCGGGCCAACGACCCAGCTCGATAGGAACGCGACGCCCAAGCCCGCTTCAGCCGCCGCGCGCAAAGCCTCGAAATCATCGGAACGGAAGGTCACCACTCCCTTCCCGCCATGCCCGGCCGGGCAGCCCAGCACGTCGCGCCAGCCAAGGAGATCGGCGCCGTGTAGTTTGTCGATCAGCCGATGCGATGACAGATCCGCCGCGTCGTCTGGCGTGCCCGCCCGCGCCAGATAGGCCGGGCTCGCCACCAGCAGCCGCGTGAGCGGCGCCAGTCTTGTCGCGATCAGCGTGCTGTCGGTCAGCGCGCCCATGCGGATGACGACGTCGAGACGCTCGATCACCGGATCGGCCAGCCGCTCCGTCAGGTCGAGCTCGACATGCAGGGCGGGATGTTCGGCCTGCAACGCCGCGACGACCGGCAGGACATAGCGCTTGCCGAAGGTGGGGAAGCAGGCGATCCGCAGCGTGCCGGAAACGGAACCGTCGAAGGCGGCAACCTCGGCATGGGTATCGGCCAGTTCGTCGAGATGCCGCAGTGCCCGCTCATGCAGGCGCTGCCCGGCATCGGTAAGCGCGAGCGCGCGCGTCGAGCGGACAAGCAGCGCAACCCCCAGATCCGCTTCGAGCGTATCGATCTGGCGAACGATCGCTGAAGGCGTCACCGCACGCCGGCGGGCGGCGCCGGAAAAGCTCCCCGCCCGAACGACATCGACGAAGGTGGCGAGATACTCGGCGAAATGGGGTCTCATCTTTGCGGTCCGGGCAAAGCCGTTTGCAGGAAGCGCCAGCTTATCGCTGATCCCGGACACTCGCATATTCGCCGCGTTCACACAGCGGCGGCGTCTCCCCGCCTGCTCACAATCGCCGGGGCAAAGCGCGCCGGCGTTCCATCTCGCAAGGAAGGGCAGCGATTATGGAAATGTCGAAATACATCCGGCCGAGGCGCCGCGCATAACGTCACAGGCATCGACCTTCATCGTATTGGCATTCGCCCTGCGGGAGGACGATGACTGGAATCTAATACAAACGTTTACCGACAAGGCAGATCTATGAAAGTCCTCACTGACAAGATCCTCTCTCAGTCCGCCTATACCGCCGAGATCGATGTTGCGTTCGAAAAAATCGACATCGCCGACTGGCTTTTTACGCTGCCGGAAGCGGAATATCTGCGCTGCTGTCCGCCCGACCATATCGGCTCCGGCGTCACGACGACCGATGACGGCCGCCGCATGGTCATCAATGTCGAAATGATCGGTACCGGGCTGGTCATCCAGCACTATGTCGCGGAGGAAGCGACGCCCGCCTATTGCCGGATGAACTCGATCTCCGACGTGTTCACACCCGCGGGCCGCACGCAGGTCAACGTGATCTGGGAGCTGATCGCCGAGGCGATCGAGGGCGGCCGCACCCGCTACACCAACCGCGTCACCTCGCACCCGACCGACGTGTTCATGGACTTCCTCGCCGCGCACGGCCAGACCTTCGAGCAGGCGGCCGTCGCCCGGCAGGACGCCGGTGGCGACCACAACCGCCGCGAGACGCCGCTCTTCGCCGCCAGCATCGCCCGCCGGGCGGTGGCCAAGGCCGGCGCGAAATGAAGGCGATCACGTTTGACGGCTTCGGCACGGCGGACGTCCTCCGCCTGGCCGAGGTGCCGATGCCGGAACCGCGTGCCGGCGACCTGCTGGTCAAGGTGCACGCGGCCGGCGTCAACCGCGCCGATCTTCTGCAGCGTCAGGGCTATTACGGCCGCCAGAGTTACGGCGAGAGCGATCTGCTCGGGCTTGAAGTGGCCGGCGAGGTGGTTGCGGTCGGAGCGGATGTCACCGGCATCCAGCCCGGCGAGCGGGTGATGGGAATCGTCGGCGGCGGCGCCTATGCCGAGTTTGCCCGCGTCGACCGCAACATGGCGGTGCGCATTCCCGAGCACCTCGACGATCTCGAGGCGGCCGCGGTAATGGAATCCTTCGTCACCGCCTGGGAAGCCGCCGTGCATCTGGGCGGTACCGCCAGCGGCACAGCCGTGCTCATCCACGCGGCGGCCGGCGGTGTCGGCTCCGCCGGCGTCCAAATCGGCCATGCCCTCGGCGCCCGCGTCTTCGCGACCGCCAATGCCGAACGCCGCGCCGACGTATTGGCGCTCGGGGCTGAGGCCGTGTTCGACTATCGAACCGACGACTTCGAGCAGGGCGTGCGCGACGCTACCGGCGGGCGCGGCGTGGACGTGATCGTGGATTTCGTCGGCGGCGACTATCTCGCCCGCAATCTGCGCAGCCTCGCCCCAGGCGGGCGCCTCGTCCAGGTCGGTCTACTCGGCGGGCAGGATAGCGCCGACATTCCCCTCTCCGTCTTGCTGCACAACCACCTGCGCCTCATCGGCACGGTGATGAAATCGCGGACGGTGGACGAAAAGCGCGCCATGGTGCGGCGCTTCGCGGAAGGCGCGCTGCCAATGTTCGCCAACGGCCGGCTGAGACCGCTGGTCGGCAAAGTCTTCCCGCTGGCGCAGGCCGCCGAGGCGCATCACGCCATGGAGGCCGGCGGCGGCTTCGGGAAGATCGTGCTGAAGGTGGACGTGTGAGGCATCTGCGGCCGGGGCTCCACTTGAGCCTTGGCCGTCGATACCGGACTGTAGAGTGTCCGCTCTCGGTGTTCAGCCGACCGTCCGCGGTTGGCGAAACGTTCAACGCCAGATCCTGGCGCTACTTCGCCGTGCTCGGGTACAGTTCGCTATCGTTCCTCAACCGCCCCGGCCACTCGCGGTTCTTGTCGACGCAGATTCAGCGCGAAGGCCTCACGAACGATGAGCCCGAACCACGGCGCTGACGGCAAGCAAGATCGCCGACGTGGCAATGCCGGCCAAGAGAACGCCTCTCGGCGTCCACCGGATGCTGGCGCTGCCCTGTAGCGTGATGCGGTTGCCGAGCCTGACGTCCCAGACCGTTTTCATTTCCTCGGGGTGGTCGGACGACGAAGTTACATAGTCGCTTGAGTTGTCCATCATGCTTCCTCGAACCGCTTTGGCTTTCGTGTTCTCGCGACGCAATGCTTGGACAGCGCCCATTTTGATCAATGACGACAATGCCAGAAACCTCAAGTTCACGATTGTCTTTTCGGACCGGTTTTCGCGTTTAAGCTATTCGACATACTCATCCGCAATCTGCTGGAAGGTCGGGCCGCTCTTCTCGGCCACCCTGCTCGCCCGCTTGACCTCGGACGGATCCTTGCCGCTCAGCAAAATCCGCTTCGCATCGTCCCGGGCGTGTCGCGCGTCGCTGAGCGAGACCAACGGGTAGGGACCGGTCACTAGTAGCTTCTGCTTGCCTCCAAATCGGTAGGCGAGGCGCCAGAGCTTGTGGCCTGATGGCTGGACCCACAGCTGCAAGCCTCCACCATCGGAGAGCTTTTTAAGGGTTTTGTCGGGCTCGGCATTTCTGCAGGCGACGTCGGCAAGCGGCATGGTTAGACCCCTGCTTGGGGGCGATACCAACACCCCCGACAAGCGATACCAACAACGCTACCAACAATTTTGCTGCATGCCCATGGATCAAGCCGGTCCATGCCGGGCCACTCGATCCAGCTAAATCATTGATTTTTCAGCTTAGTTTGGACTTCCACGGACCATGCCGGACCAGGAAATGGTGCCCAGGGACGGAGTCGAACCGCCGACACTGCGATTTTCAGTCGCATGCTCTACCAACTGAGCTACCTGGGCGTAGCTACGACGGCACGAAGCCGTACGGAGCGGGGCGCGTTATAGAGTCTCCGCTGTCCCATGTCCATATGACCGGCTGTGGAAAAGCCTGCCGAATTCATCTGTTTCCCGGATCAGGCAAGGAGCAGTCAATCTCGTCCTTCAGGCGGGCCCTATGGGCGAGCCGCACCCGGTGGACAGCCCCCCGACGCCCCAATCCGGCCTACAGATGATGGCGCCCTCACCGGCCGCCGGGGCCGGCGGCAGAATGGCGGGCCGCGCACGTCGCTGATTGCGAACGATCCAGGACCGCGATCTCCCGAAACCAGCCGGACAGCCCGGCAACAGACAGATGACGAGGCCTAACGCTCGGATGGCGGCGCCGGGCTCAGGGTCGGCTCCTCGCCGTCCTCATCGTCGTCCTCGGTCACGGGAATGGCATAGGCGCCCGTCAGCCAACGGTTGAGGTCCACATCGGCGCAGCGTGAGGAGCAGAAGGGGCGATATTTCTCTGCCGCCGCCTTGCCGCAGATCGGGCAAACCTGCCGGGCCGGCCCGTCGCGGCCCGGATCGTCCGGGGTATCGGAAGTCATTGTCCCGTCTCCCTTTGCACGGCGGGCCTCACTCAGGCCCCGCCCAGGCGTTGTGGATGGGAAAGCGTTCGCCGGCGAGCATCGCAACCGTCTCAGCCAGCGGCAGGCCGACGACGTTGGTGTAGGAGCCCACCAGCTTGATCACAAAGCTGCCGGCAAGCCCCTGGATGGCGTAACCACCCGCCTTGCCGTGCCATTCGCGCGAGGCGAGATAGAAGTCCATGTCCTCGCGCGACAGGCGCTTGAAGCGCACCCGCGTCTCGACGAGACGCGTGCGCACGCCGCCCTTCGGCGTCATCAGCGCGACGCCGGTGTAGACGCGGTGCGCGCGGCCGGACAGCAGACGCAGGCAATCCGCCGCTTCCTCGCTGACCTCCGGCTTGGGCAGCACGCGCCGGCCGACGCCGACCACCGTATCGGCGGCAATAAGGTAAGCGTCCTCATACTCGTTACCAGCCTTGCGGCGCCCATCGGCCGCCATCAGCTTCTCGCGTGCGAGGCGAAGCGCGAGCCGGCGCGGCAGCTCGCCGCGCTCCGGCGTCTCGTCGATATCGGCCGGCAGCAGGGCATCGGGTTCGAGACCGGCCTGGGCGAGCAGCGCCAGCCGGCGCGGCGAACCCGAGGCCAGCACCAATTGGGGGCGGGCGCTCACGCAGAAACTCCTCTCCCGCCGAAGGCCGGCGGGTCATGCAGAAAGGACCGGCAAGCTAGAGCCTTTTGCGATCAGGTGGAATCACCTCATCGACAAGAAAGTGCATCCTGCCGGTTAATCGCGCCCTCCCACAGAGCGAAAAGCCCGGCATCCGCTCTCCACGCCTCAGCGGGGGCGGAAGCGGGCGCGGATGCGGGCTTCCAGCTCGTCGCGCACGGCACGATAGGCATCCATGCGCTGTTCGCGATTGCCGCTCGCCAGCGTCGGGTCGGGCGTGGGCCAGTATTCGACATCAATCGCATTGGTCCGAGTGAGTTCCAGCGCGCGGTGGTGGGCGTCTGGAGACAGCGTGATCACGAGATCGAACCCGAGCCCTTCATTCTCTTCCAGCTCTTCCAAGGTCTGCGGCCTGTGGCGGCTGAGGTCGAGCCCGATCTCGTCGATGGCCGCGAGCATGAAGGGATCGCTTTCCCCCTTCATCACCCCGGCAGAGCCGATATAGAGCGAGCGACCGAACAGGTGCTTGGCCAGCACCGCCGCCATCGGCGAGCGCACTGCGTTCTGCCCGCACATGAAGAGCACCGATTGCGGCCGCTCGCGCCGCGCGGGCGCCACCAGGCCCGCTGGCACATCCACAGCGGAGGCGCCGGGCACGCTCAGCCCTTCCAGTGAAGGGCGCAGACCAGCGTAAACAGCCGCCGCGCAGTCCGGAAATCGATGTCTATCTTGTCCTTCAGCCGCTCCTGGAGCAGCTCGGAGCCTTCATTGTGAAGCCCCCGCCGGCCCATGTCGATCGCCTCGATCTGCGACGGGCTCGCGGTGCGGATGGCGCCATAATAGCTCTCGCAGACCAGAAAATAGTCCTTCACCACGCGGCGCAGCGGGCTCAGCGAAAGATGATGCTGCACCACGGGCGATCCGTCCTCACGGGAGATATCGAACAGCAGCCGTCCCTCCGCGAGCGCGATCGTGAGCTGGTAGGGGCCGGGTTTGGGGTCACCGTGCGGGGAGAAGCTGTTCTCTTCGATGAGGTCGTAGATGGCGACAGCGCGCTCGTGCTCGACGTCGCGATTGGAACGCCCGATGGAGTGCGCATCCAGCGTCACCGCCGTCAGGCGGCGGCTGGCGCCAAAGGCGTCCGCATCGTTCGCCCCATCACGGTCCTCGCCATCCGCCATCGGCCCGCCCTAGAGATTGAGCCGGATCGCGACAGAGCGCGCATGGGCCCCGAGCCCTTCCGCCTCGCCAATCGCGATCGCCGCCGGCCCGAGCGCGCGAAGCTGGTCGGGTCCGCATTTCAGGATAGAGGTGCGCTTCATGAAATCGAGCACACCGAGCCCGGAGGAGAACCGCGCCGAACGCGCGGTCGGCAGCACATGATTGGAGCCGCCGACATAGTCGCCGATCGCCTCCGGCGTATGTCCGCCGATGAAGATCGCTCCGGCATGACGGATGCGGGCCACCAGCGCCTCGGGATCCGCGGTCATGATCTCCAGATGCTCGGGGGCGATGCGGTTGGAAAGCGCCGGCGCCTCGTTCAGGCTGGCCAGCCGGATCACCGCACCGTAATCAGCCCAGCTCGCCGTGGCGATCTCGCGGCGCGGCAATGTCGCCAGCTGGCGTTCGACGGCGGCCAGGACCCGTTCGGCCAGTTCGTCGTCATCGGTCATCAGGATCGACTGCGCGGCGGTGTCGTGCTCGGCCTGCGCCAGCAGATCGGCCGCGATCCAGTCCGGGTTCTGGTCGCCATCGGCGATCACCAGCACTTCCGAAGGCCCCGCCACCATGTCGATACCGACCGTGCCGAAGACATGGCGCTTGGCGGCGGCCACATAGGCATTGCCCGGCCCGACGATCTTGGCCACGGGGGCGATGGTCTCGGTCCCGTAGGCCAGGGCCGCCACCGCCTGTGCCCCGCCCACGCGATAGACCTCATCGACGCCGGCAAGACGCGCCGCGGCGAGCACGAGTGGATTGAGCTGACCGTCGGGGGCCGGCACCACCATGGCGAGCCGTTCAACGCCGGCAACCTTGGCCGGCACCGCGTTCATCAGCACGGAGGAGGGATACGCCGCCGTGCCGCCTGGAACATAAAGCCCGACCGCGTCGACCGCCGTCCAGCGATGGCCAAGCTCGACGCCGATCGGATCGATATAGCGCGAACTCTCGGGCAGCTGGCGAGCGTGATGGGAGCGGATGCGCTCATGGGCCAGCGTGAGCGCCTTGAGCGTCTGCGGGTCGGCGGCGGCGAACGCCGCGTCGATCTCCGCTTCGGTCACACGTATGCCGAGCCTGTCGAGGTCCACCCTGTCGAACGTCCTCGACAGCTCCACCAGCGCGGCATCGCCTCGCAGGCGCACATCCTCGACAATGCGTGCCACCGCCTGGGCGACATCATGGGAAACCTCCCGCTTGGTGCCGAGGAAGGCGGTGAAGCGGGTATCGAAATCGGGAGAGCGGGTGTCGAGACGGAGCGGCATCATCATGTCCTGCGGCAGGCGCGGCGTTGCCCCGTCCTATCGCAACCGAGCCCGCCGAAGACAAGAGCGTCACGGCACGCGGTTAAAGGCAAGCCCGCAAAGGCCATGCTCCAAGGGCCACGCAGCAGGCGCCCGCCCGCTGCGGCGCGCGTCACGAAGGCCTGTGCCCGGTCAGCGGCTTTCCTCCTCCGCCTCGTGACAGGGCGTACCCTTGGCATCCCATGCCGGACCCAGGTCCTGAAGCCCGGCCTCCATGCACTCCACATCGAGCTGCACCTCCGCGCCGCCGGAGAACAGGAAGGTGATGGTGCCGGACGGCGCGTCGGTCTCGGTAAAGTTAAGCGCGAGCAGGTTCAGAACGGCCCGCTTGTCCTTGAGATCGATGCCGCGAAGACGCGCGCCGAGCACGCGCTCGAAACGGAGACCCGCCCGGCGCCGCACACAAGGGCCGACAGAGGCCGCCGCGAGGCCTGGGGGCGCATCAGGATCCGCCATCGCCTCGGCCTGAATGGCCTTCTCCCAGTCGAAGCGATTCGCGAGCAGCGCGAAGCGGCGCTCCTTGGGCAGATAGGTCATGTCGCCGACCGCAACCACCGCGTCCTGAAGATGGACCGACAGCACCGCCAGATCCTCGCTGTCCAGCGCAATGAGCTTGAGACCCGCCATAATTCAACTCCGCATCGCCAATGCCGCCGAAATGGCGATGCAAGTGTGACACGGCAAGAGGTTAGGTAGAAGCACGCACGCAGTGAGATTGCATGGCAGCCACCCGCTCGGGCCGGATTGCGCCGTCGCCGGGCGCCCTCATGGGCCGCCGCCGCCTGGACGGCGCCCAGGCCCGGTCAGGTTGCCCCTACCCGGCGATGCGCTCGATCTCGGCACCACAGGCGGAGAGCTTCTCCTCCAGTCGCTCGAAGCCGCGATCGAGGTGGTAGACCCGGTGGATCATGCTCTCGCCCTCGGCCGCCAGCGCGGCGATCACCAGCGACACCGAGGCACGCAGATCGGTCGCCATCACCGGAGCGCCGGTCAGCTTCTCCACACCCTCGATCGTCGCCCTCTCCCCATCGAGGTGAATGCGCGCACCGAACCGGGCAAGCTCCTGCACATGCATGAAGCGGTTCTCGAAAATGGTCTCGGTGATGTGCGACGTGCCCCGCGCACAGGTCGTCAGCGCCATGAGCTGGGCCTGGAGATCGGTTGGGAAGCCCGGGAAGGGCGCGGTCGTCACGTCCACCG
The DNA here is from genome assembly GCF_010669125.1 of Ancylobacter pratisalsi. Classification (NCBI taxonomy): domain Bacteria; kingdom Pseudomonadati; phylum Pseudomonadota; class Alphaproteobacteria; order Hyphomicrobiales; family Xanthobacteraceae; genus Ancylobacter; species Ancylobacter pratisalsi. Next base: position 2,757,387 of record NZ_CP048630.1, on the reverse strand, counting down.
GCGAGATGCCCGCACCGTTGCGTTTGACCTTCAGCCCTTCATTGGAAACCGTGATTTCCGCTCCCGCCTCGCGCAGCGTGTGAAGCGCCGAATCGAGCAGGTCGGCACGCGCCCCCGACAGCATCACCTCGCCACCGGTCATCGCCACGGCCATCGCATACGTGCCGGTCTCGATACGGTCGGGCAGCACGCAATGGCGCGCGCCCCGCAGGCGCGGCACGCCGACGATACGGATGGTCGAGGTCCCCTGCCCCTCGATACGGCCCCCCATCGCGTTGATGCAATCGGCGACGTCGACCACCTCGGGCTCGCGGGCCGCGTTCTCGATGATGGTCTCGCCGTTGGCGAGGCTTGCCGCCATGATCGCGGTGTGGGTCGCGCCGACGGAGACTCTCGGGAACACGATGCGCGCGCCCTTCAGCCCCTTGGGGGCGCGGGCCAGCACATAGCCGCCGTCGATCTCGATATCGGCGCCAAGGGCGCGCAGCGCGTCGAGATGGAAGTCGACCGGGCGGGTGCCAATGGCGCAACCGCCGGGCAGCGAGACCTTGGCCTCGCCCATACGCGCCAGCAGCGGACCGATCACCCAGAAGCTCGCCCGCATCTTGGAAACGAGTTCATAGGGCGCGACGGTGTCGACGATCAGCCGGGCGTCGATCTCCATGGTCTGACCGGCATAGGCATCGTCGCCGCGCCGTTTGCCGTTCACCGTGATGTCAATGCCGTGATTGCCCAGGATGCGCTGGAGCTGGGCGACGTCCGCGAGGCGCGGCACATTTTCGAGCACCAGCTTCTCGTCGGTCAGCAGGCCGGCAATCATCAGCGGCAGGGCGGCGTTCTTGGCGCCAGAGATCGCGATAGACCCGTTGAGCGGGTTGCCGCCGACGATGCGGATGCGGTCCATGAGGTTCGAAACTCCTTGCAGCCTGATTTGCCGGGCCGCGGGTCTTGGCAGCGGTCAGCGTTCTTTCACGGGGCATGCCCGGCGGATCAGGCCGATTCGTGGCACCGAGGCGATATTGCTGTCCAAGCGTTAGCGCGAGTGCGCGAAGGACACAACGCACGGCCGCGTTCAGGCGTCGCCGACATGTCCGGCCCGCGCCCTGGCGATCAGCTTTCCACAGGCGGCGGGCGTACGCGATCGACAGTAGTCTCGGCGCCTGCCTCGGCATCCGCGACACCCGGCCCGTCCTTTCGCCCCCGCGCCTGCGCCTTGCGGCGCTTCAGGTTCTCCCGGAGCGCCGCCGCCAGACGATCCGCACGCTCCTGATCTTCCTTGCCGTTCATCCCGTCGTCCCACTCTCCACACGTCCTTCTTCGCATAGGGCGGAAAGCGTTTCGACGAAAGGGGCGGTGCATTGCGGTCAGGTGATGCTTGCGCCGACGGGCATGGTGTGGCAAACGTCCCGGCGCCCCGGCAGGCACACTCCACCGCCGGACGGCGCTGCGGTAGCTCAGTGGTAGAGCACTCCCTTGGTAAGGGAGAGGTCGAGAGTTCAATCCTCTCTCGCAGCACCATACAAATGCTGCATTCCTTTCCATCTCAAAGAAGTTCCCGCGAGTTCACTTGAACGCAGCGGAGACCTGTGATGGCCCAAGCATGTGACATTACCATTCCCGATCGACCCCGTCGCATCCGCCTATCGCGCGCCAAGGGATGGCGCACTCGGCACACGGTGCTTTCCTCGTACCAGAGGAAATTCATGAAGACGCGGGCCGCGTCCGCAAGTCCCCCTCCCGCCCCGAGCACAACGAACCCGGCTGACTGCCCAGGCTCCAGCGTGGCGCGCATCTCAAAGTCGTAAGGCAGAAACCCGCCTGACCCGAGAACACCGCCCATCGTGATCGCGCCGGCGTTAGCGAGATATCGAAGCTCACCGGGCTCTCTCGGCAGACCGCGTATCGCCTCAAGGACGATCCCGTGGGACAGGCAACGGCGTCTCACGGCTTTGGGATGAAGGACTGACGTCTTCCACGGCATGGGATGGCACGATTACGCCCGTGGCGGCCCATGGGAGCAGCGATGACCACCCATCGATCCCTGCCCCGCGCGGCGGCGGGACATCGCGTCACTCGGCATCTAGCCGTCCCCGCGCGAAGCGGCTACCCATCCAGCGTCGGGAGAGCGGACGGGCGTGAGGCATCATGGATCCGCGTGCGCGCCTCCCGATCGAGCGGTGGCGCGACGTTGCGCCAGCGGGCACAGGGAAACGAACATGATCATCGAAACTGCCGAAATCAGCATCAAGCCCGGAGAAGAGGCCGCCTTCGAGGCGGGCGTCGCGAAAGCAGCTCCCCTCTTCCTGCGGGCCAAGGGGTGCCACGGGCTGTCACTGCAGAAGGTGGTCGAGACGCCCCTCATCTACCGGCTGCGTGTCCAGTGGGAGACGCTGGACGACCATATGGTCAGCTTCCGCGCCTCGGATGATTTTCAGTCCTGGAGGGGCCTGGTCGGCAGCTATTTCGCCGCGCCCCCCGTCGTCACCCATGAGAGCGAAGTCGCGCGGTTCTGATCGCCAGCGCCGTGCGGTCCGGCCACCCCTCCCTGACCGGAGGCGGTGGCCAGCTCTCACGGCGCCTCGTCAGCGGCTGCGCACCATCGGCTCGCGGCAGCGATAGCCGATGAAGCACTGCTTCTGGTCGGCGGTCTGAAGCCATGCCGGGAAGGTGGTCTCGTCCAGCCCGCAATAGCGCTGATCGGAGACATACCGATCATAAACGTTCGGCCCGGTGCCGATGACGACGGCGCCCTTCTCCCGAACCAGGTCAAAGGTCGCCGCGCAACTCATATTGAGCGAGTTCGGCATCGACTGGGCAAAGGCGGACGTCGCGGTGAGAGCGGCGAGCGGCACGGCGAACAGCAAGGCGCGCATGATAGGCCTCCGGAAACATGAATGTCGCCCGCCCGGTCGCCGGCGAACGCTCACTAATCATACGCCCCCGGGAACGGCCAGGATCATCACATTGCACGGCGGCAACAGGAGTTGCCCGCCAGACGCGACCCATCCGTCCCGCCGAACGCCTGCGTTCAGCGGATGAACTCGATGGTGTCCAGCGCGATGAGCTGGCTGCCCTCGTAATTATTGTCGTGCAGCCGGCACAGCATGAAGCGGTCGGCGACCTCGATCGGCCCATAGGCGGTCACCGTGTCGCCGCTGCGCAGCTTGATGGTCAAGGCGTGCTTGCGGTCGTCCCTGGCCACCTCGTGAAGCAGATCACAGATGGTCCGCGTGCTGTTGCAAATGTTCATGGCGTTAACTCCCATTGCCTGCCCTGTTCGGCATGCCGGCCAGACGGCGCCAACCACCGACACTTTCTTGCCTAAACGCTGGGAGGAGTATCCGGTTCCTTACCGATATGTGGGAGCACCCGGCCGCCGCAGCCGGACCGCTAGCCCGCGATGCGGCGGGCCCGGCGCTTGCGCAGCACGGCGATGCTGAGCAGCGCGACGACGATGATGGCCATGGAGAACACCGTCGTCACCGTGCCGAGCGCGTAAAGCACCGGCGTGGTGACATTCGTGGTCATGCCGTAGATCTCGAGCGGCAGGGTGTTGAAGGAGCCCGAGGTCATGAGCGTGCGCGCGAATTCATCGTAGGAAAGCGTGAAGCCGAACAGGCCCACGCCGATCAGGCTCGGCAGGATGATCGGCAGCACCACATGCACGAAGGTCTGCCAGGGCGTGGCGCCAAGGTCGCGAGCGGCTTCCTCATAGGCCGGGTTGAAGCGGTTGAAGACCGCGAACATGATCAGCAGGCCGAAGGGCAGCGTCCAGGTGAGATGGGCCCCGAAGGCCGATGAATACCAGGCCGGATCGAGCCCGAACACGTTGAACGCAAGGCCGATGCCGAGCGAGATCAGGATCGAGGGCACGATCAGGCTGGCGATGGTGAGATAGAACAGCGGCCCCGAGCCGAGAAAGCGGCGGCGAAAGGCGAGGCCCGCCAGCAGCGACACCACCACCGTCGTCAGCATCGTCATGATGCCCAGCATCAGAGAGCGCGAGAAGGCGCCGCCGAAGTCGCCGACGGCCTGCTGCTCGAACAACAGGTTCTCGAACCAGCGCAGCGACACCCCGTTCATCGGAAACGTCAGGCCGCCATTCGGACCCTGGAAGGACAGAATGAAGATCGTCGTCATCGGCCCGTAGAGAAACAGCACGAACAGCACGAAGAACGCCGTGAGCACGTAGAAGCCGGGGCCGCGTCGTTCCGAGTTCATTGCCGTTTCCTCATCGCTCCCGACCTTGCGGTCCGGGGCTCACAGTTCCTTGCGGATGTTGACGATGCGCAGGATCGCACCGACCATCAACAGCACCAGAATGAGCAGGATCACCGCGTTGGCCGCGGCCGCGGGGTACTGCAGCAGCGCGATCTGGTTCGCCATCATCAGCCCGACGGAAGCCGACTGCCCGCCGGACATGAAACGCACGGTGATGAAGTCGCCCATCACCAGCGTGACCACGAAGATGGACCCGATGGCGATGCCCGGCTTGGCCAGCGGGATAATGACGTTGGTGAGTATCTGCCACCCGCTGGCGCCGGCATCGCGCGCCGCCTCGATCAGCGCGCGGTCGATGCGCATCAGCGTGTTGAAGATCGGCGTCACCATGAACAGCGTGTAGAGGTGCACCATCGCCAGCACCACCGCGAAGTCCGAGAACAGCAGGAATTCCAGCGGCTTGTCGATAATACCGAGATTCATCATCGTCTGGTTCAGCAGCCCGTTTCGCCCCAGAAACGGGATCCAGGAGATCATCCGGATGATGTTCGAGGTCAGGAACGGAATAGTGCAGACCAGAAACAGCACCATCTGCGCCGTCGCCGAGCGGATATGGAAGGCGAGATAGTAGGCGACCCAGAAACCCACGAACAACGTCACCGCCCAGACGATAGCCGTGTATTTCAGCGTGTTGATATAGGTGCTCCAGGTCACCGGGGAGGAGATCGTCTCCTCGTAATTGGTGAACACGAAGGCCGGGAAGATCTGGATCGAATCGTAATCCCAGAAGCTCACCATGACGATGGTGGCGATCGGCAGCACCAGGAACGCCGCCAGGATCAGCGTCAGCGGCGTCGCCTGCAGGTAGGGCGCCAATCGGGGGGCGAGATGGGAGCGCGTCATGCTCGGCTTCCGGTGGAAGGGCTGATCGACCCTCTCCCCGGCGGGGAGAGGGCCTTTTTGTGCGTCAGGCTGCGATGAATTCGTTCCAGCGGCGGACCATGTAGCGGTCCTCGTCCATCACCGAATTCCAGCAGGCGACCGCGCCCATGCGCTCCTCGAACGAACCGCCGTCGCGCACCGCGCCGGCGGTGTACATCACCTTGCCCTCCGGCGAGAGAATGTCGGCCTTGGCCGGCTGGCCGAGCATCCAGAATGCCCATTCATCCGGGCTCATGTTCTTCTCGGCGGTGGAGAGCACGGCCGAGTAGTAGCCCTGCCGGTTGAGATAGGCGCCGACCCAGCCGGAGAGGTACCAGTTGATGTACTCATACGCGGCGTCGAGCTGCGCGCCCTTCAGGTGCTTGGCGATGCCGAGGCCGCCGCCCCAGGCGCGGTAGCCTTCCTCAAGCGGCTGGTAGACGCAGGGAATGCCCTTCGAGCGCACCGCGGCCACGGCCGGCGACCACATGGACTGGATCACAACCTCGCCCGAGGCCATCAGGTTCACGCTCTCGTCGAAGGTCTTCCAGAACGCGCGGAACTGGCCGTCCTTCTTGGTCTTGATGAGGAAATCGATCGTGGTGTCGATCTCCGCCTTGGTCATGTTGCCCTTGTCGCCATACTTGATGATGCCCGCGCTCTCGCAGATCATCGCCGCGTCCATGATGCCAATGGACGGGATGTTTAGGATCGAGGTCTTGCCCTTGAAGGCGGGATCCAGAATGTCCTTCCAGTTCTTGATCGGACGGCCGACGAGGTCGGGGCGGATGCCCAGCGTGTCGGCATTGTAGATGGTGGGGATCAGCGTCATCCACTGGGTGGGCGCCTTGGCGAAGGTCTTGGAATCCGGCCCTTCCACGAAGCCGACCGTGTTGGGCGCGGTGCCCTGGGCGATCTTGGATTCCGGCGTGAGCTTGCCGGTGGTGAAGATCGGCACGATCTGGTCGTAATACTTGATCTTCTTGACATCCATCGGCTGCAGCGTGCCGGCGGCGAACACCTTCTTGCAGATCCAGTATTCGATGTCGGCGATATCGAAGCTGTTCGCCTGGGTCACGACCCGCTGCGACACCGCGTCGGAATCGAGAGCGGTCATCTGCAGCGTGATGCCGAGGTCTTCCTTGCACTTCTCGGCGATGGCGTTGAGGTTCGACACGCCGGTGCCGAACTGGCGCAGCGTGATCGGGTTCTGCGCCCAGATGGTGGGGAATCCGGTAATGGCGCCCGAACCGGCGGCAACGCCTGCGAGTCCGGCGGCGCCCTTCAGCACGTTGCGGCGGCTGACACCGCTGGCGCTGCCCGTCGCGCTGCCCTTGGCGGCGCCCGTGCGATCCGTTGTCTTCTTGGTCATGGAAGTCTCCCGAGCGTAGTTCGTTATGGTTCAGCGGACGAGAAGCGTGCGGGCTCCCCGGACGATCAGGCGGTCGGTGATTTCTGCAGGATGTGCACGTCGTCGGCTGTCCAGGCGAGCGGCACCGCGTCGCCAACGGAGAGCGGTTTGGCGAAGAACGCGGTTTCCGGCACCTGCACCGAGAACTCGTCGATCCCCGGCGCGGAGAGCGCTACCTGCACCCTCTGGCCGTGATATTCGATGTTCTGGACCAGTCCCGTCAGGCCGCAGCCGTGAAGGGTGCTGTCGGCGAGGTGCACCCGGTCGGTCCGCACCGCGATCTCGATCGGCGCGCCGACCTCCACCGCCTGGTCCTCCGGCGCCACGAAGGACGCCCCGCCCGGCACCTCGAAGGTCACCGTCGCGCCGTCTTTCTTGGAGACGCGACCGGAAATGACGTTGTGGTCCCCCATGAAGCGGGCGACGAAGGCGGTGGCCGGGCGATTGAACACCTCGCGCGGCGTCGCCGCCTGCTCGATGCGCCCGCCATTCATCACCACCACGAGGTCGGAGAGCGCCATCGCCTCTTCCTGGCTGTGGGTGACATGAATGAACGAGATGCCGAGCTGAAGCTGGAGCTTCTTGAGTTCCTGCCGCACCTTGATCTTGAGGAACGGGTCCAGCGCGGAGAGCGGCTCGTCGAGCAGCAGGGCCTGCGGGTCGGTGATCAGCGCGCGCGCCAGCGCGACGCGCTGCTGCTGGCCACCGGACAGCTGGGCGGGACGACGCTCGGCGAGATGATCCATCTGGACCAGCTTGAGCATCTCCATCGCCTTGGCGCGGCGGGTCCCCTTTTCCACGCCCTTCATCTTCAGGCTGAAGGCGACATTGTCGACGGTGTCGAGATGAGGGAACAGCGCGTAGCTCTGGAACATCATCGCCGTTCCGCGCTTGGCCGGCGCGAGATCGGTGACGACGGAGGCGCCAAGGCGCACATCGCCCTCACTCACGCTTTCATGCCCCGCAATCATGCGCAGGGTCGTCGTCTTGCCGCAGCCCGAAGGACCGAGCAGGCAACAATAGGTGCCTCCCGGAATCTTGAGGGACACGCTGTCGACCGCCAGCGCCGGACCATAGCGCTTGGTGACCTTGATGAGTTCGATCTCGGCACCGCTGGTCATGGTGAGGTCAGGACTCCGCATTCCGATTCCCATGCCTCACGCAAGCGATATGCCAATCCGCCGGACGCAAGGCGGAGCAACGCCCCGCGCCCTCCGATCAGCTCCCGCGCGGCGGGGCCCCGTCCGGCAACACGGAAGATCGCCCATCATTTGGGCATGGGATGCGACACCTGCCTAAGTTGGATACAATGATGCAGATAATAGTATCCAATCGTCCGACTGCATCGAACGCGGACGCGCCTTCCGCGTCGGCGAACCTCCCATGCATATGCGGCGGATCTCGGTGGAGGCGCGCGCCCTCGGGGCGCGGCGTCCCGTGCTAGAACACCGTCCCGTCGGCGTCGATGGCGATCGGCGGCGGCCCCGACGGCGGACGACGTTCCGCGGCGATACGCCGCCCGGCGGCCCAGGTGCCGCCCTGCAGCATCTTGGCGAGCGGGAAGCGCGAGGCGTCGAGTCCGAGCCGCTCGCGCACGGGATCCGCCAGTCGGTCCATCAGCGCCACGGTGAGCGCGCGCCACTCCACCACCAGCTCGCTGTCGACCGGGTGCTTTTTGGCCGGGTCGATCGGCGCGCGGGGCACGATCAGGCCGAGATCGACCAGCAGTCCGCCATTGCGATACTCCGGCAGCGCGGTGAGTTCATCGAGGTCGGTCACCGCGAAGCCGGCCGCCTCGAAAGGCTCCAGCAGCGAATAGGTGAGCCACTGCGAGAGCTTGTGGAACGGCACCAGCTGGTCGGACAGATCCGGCATACGCGCGGCCGGGTGGCGCCCGACATCGCCAAGATCGATCCCCTCCACGGTGAGGCCGGACGGCCAGATCGACGACAGCCCCTCAAGCAGCGCCCCGAGAATCATTGGCGCCGGGAGCCGCCCCATGGGCGCCTTTTCGCGCAGTGCGTCGTAAAGCCCGCCCGGTCGCAGCACGCCGTCGCCGAACAGTTCCTTATGCGTCGCCAGTGCGTGACCGAGCCGGTTGAGCAACGCGGCCCGTCCCTCGATCCCGACCAGCGGCTTGGCTTCGCTCGCCTGGAAATAGCGGCCGAGCGTGGCGGCATCGATCCGCATCAGCGCCGACGCGTCGGCACGCAGCGGTATCTTCGGGTCGGAGGAGAAGCCCCCGGCCTCGAACATGCGCAGGCTCGCCACCGCCAGCCCTTCGGAGCGGCCAATGGTCAGTCCCGACGCCTCTTCGTGATAGTACCAGGCATCACCCGCCCCCGCGTCGAGCAGCACGCTCACCACGGCGAGGTCGATCATCACCCGCGCGCGCTCGGCCGCGTCGTCGGCCGCCAGCCGCTGTTCCAGCTCGGGCCAGCGCTGCAATCCACCGGCATCAAAATGCCGCCAGCGGCTGTGATAGGGGATGTCGAGCGTGGGGTAGGCCTGCCGGGTGACCTGCGCGACATAGTCCGCCACCGTCGCCAGCGCCGCCTCGTCAACCGTGAAATGCGGCGACGTACCCGCCAGCACATAGTCCAGAACCATATGGCAGCGGGCGCGGACCGCGGCGGGCGAGCGCAGGGCGGCGAGTTCGGGCGGAATCATGCGGCGTCCTTGTTCGCGTGGAAGGGGCTCCCCGCCTTTCGGGAAGCCCTATGTCCCGACATACGTCGGCGATGGCAGGTCAGCGCTTGCGCACGAACTCGGTGCGCAGCACCAGACCCTTGATGCCCTCGTAGCGGCAGTCGACCTCCTCGGGATTGTCGGTGAGGCGGATCGAGCGGATGACGGTGCCCTGCTTCAGCGTCTGGCCGGCCCCCTTCACCTTCAGGTCCTTGACCAGCACGACGGAATCCCCGTCGGCCAGCACGGCACCGGAGGCGTCGCGCACCACCATCGCCTCGGCGCTTGCCGCCGCCATTTCGGAAGCCGGGCGCCATTCGCCGGTTTCCTCGTCATACACATATGCGTCGTCGTCTCCGGCCATGCCCGTCTCTTTCATCGCTGTGGTCCGCGCGCCCGCAGGCAAAACCGGCACGTGGGAACCGGAAGCGACGCCCCTATTCCTTCAGTGCGCGGCCCTGCGTCGCGTCGTACTGGCTCTGGAAGCCGACGCCGTAATAGCCGGCGGAGACCTTGGCTTCCATCTCAACCCGCGCATCGAGTGGAATAAGGTCGTCGGGTATCGGCACGCGCTCGACGATCTCGATGCCGGCGCGCTCCAGCGCGTTGAACTTCATGTCGCTCATCGAAGCGAAGCGGTCGATCTTGGCGATGCCCAGCCAGTGGAAAACATCCGGCATCAGCTCCTGGAAGCGCATGTCCTGCACCCCGGCGACGCATTCGGTCCGCTTGAAATAGGTGTCCGGCTGGTCCCCGCCCTCCTGCCGCTTGCGGGCATTGTAGACGAGAAATTTGGTCACCTCGCCCAGCGCCCGCCCTTCCTTGCGGTTGTAGACCACGAGGCCGACCCCGCCCTTCTGCGCCATTTCCACGCACAATTCGATGCCGTGGGCGAGATAGGGGCGGCAGGTGCAGATGTCGGAGGAAAACACATCCGAGCCGTTGCACTCGTCATGCACGCGGCAGGCGAGAGGGGTGACGCCATCGCCGATCTTGGAGGGATCGCCGAACATGTAGAGCGTCATCCCGCCGATGGGCGGCAGGAACACCTTGAGGTCCCCGCGCGTCACCAGTTCGGGAAACATTCCGCCTGTGTGCTCGAACAGCGCCCGGCGCAGCGCGCCCTCGCCCACGCCGAAGCGTTTGGCGATGCCGGGCAGGTACCACACCGGATCGATCGCGGCCTTGGTGACGCGCACATCGCCCTTCGGGCCAATGACGTCGCCGTCAATGGCCAGCCGGCCGGCGCGGATCGCGTCGCGGATCTCCGGCATGTCGATATGGGCGCGGGTAATGGCGATGCTGGGGCGTGCGTCGATGCCGGAGGCGATCACGTCCGCGAAGGCCTCGCCGATCATGTGGCCATAGGGATCGAGCGAAACGATCTTGTCCGCGTCCGCCCATTGCGGGTGCGGGCCGACCGTATCGGACGGTGCGGTATTGGTCAGATCGGCACGAAAATCCGCCGTGAGCGAGCCCGCCGCGATGGCAAGCGCGCGATAGACCGAATAGCCGCCCGCATGGGTGCCGATGGCATTGCGCCGCTTCGGGTCGGACAGCGTGGCGACAACCGGCCCCCGCTCCTGCGGAGTCGGCGCGCCCCAGTTCAGAATCGGGGCATCCGCGGCGACACCGGTCGGCGCGCCGTGAGAGGTAAGGACGATATGGTTGCGGGAACGACCGCCTGCATCGGCATTGACGGACATGTTTGGCTCGCTTCTCGCCCGGCCTTGCGCCGGCCTGTTGGGAAGCACCCAATGTGAGCGTCATTTCGCCCGTTCCGCAAGGGGTTGGATGCGAATCATCGATAATTTTCGGACGGCTTGGTCCGTTTCTTGTATTCGCAATCGCACTTTCCGCTAGGCTGTGGGAGGCTGGCGCGCCGTGCCTGCCCCCTGCCATCCCGACGCACCCGAAGCTTGAGCGAGCCGACGATGAACGCGCCCTCCGCCCCGACCTTCTCCACGCCGCCTTCCACCATCGTCGTCGACCACCCGATGATCCAGCACAAGCTCACGCTGATGCGCCGCACGCGCACGCCGGCCAACGAGTTCCGGCTGCTGCTGCGCGAGATCAGCATGATGATGGCCTATGAGGTCACGCGCGACATGCCGATGGAGATGATCGAAATCGAGACGCCGCTGACCACGATGCAGGCACCCGTGGTGGCCGGCAAGAAACTCTGCCTGGTCTCGGTACTGCGGGCGGGCGGCGGCATTCTCGAAGGCATGCTGGAAATCCTGCCCGCCGCGCGTGTCGGGCATGTCGGCCTGTATCGCGACCCGGTCTCGCTGGCGGCGGTCGAGTACTATCTCAAGCTGCCGCGCGACATTTCCGAGCGCACCGCCATCGTGCTGGACCCGATGCTCGCCACCGGCAATTCCGCGGCCGCAGCGGTTGCCGAGGTCAAGGCGGCCGGCTGCCAGTCGATCAAGTTCGTCTCGCTGATCTCGGCCCCCGAAGGGCTCGCGACCTTTCATGAGGCCCATCCCGACGTGCCGGTCTTCACCGCCGCGATCGACAGCCACCTCAACGATCACGGTTACATCGTGCCCGGCATCGGTGACGCCGGCGACCGGATCTTCGGCACCAAGTAGGCCCCATGCAGCGCGTCACCCTCACCCTGGACGACGCGCTGCTCGCCGCCGTCGACGCCCATGCCGAGCGCCATGGCTACGCCAATCGCTCCGAAGCGGTGCGCGATGCGCTGCGTCGCGCGCTTGCCGCGGCGGCCGAACCGGCGGCCGAGCCCGAGCGCTGCTGCGCCACGCTCAGCTATGTCTACGAGCACGAGAAGCGGGAGCTCTCGCGCCGGCTCGCCCGGGTCCAGCACGGCCATCACGACCTCGCGGTCGCCTCGCTCCATGTCCATCTGGATCATGACACCTGCCTGGAGGTGGCGGTGCTGCGCGGCCCCACCGAGGCGGTCCGGCGCCTTGCTGACGCCGTGACCACCCAGCGCGGCGTGCGCTTCGGCCACCTGCACATGCTGCCTGCCGCGGAAGACGAGGCCGCTACAGTGGCCGATAATGGCGGGCACCCGCACCCGGCCAAGGGCTGAAACGGCACGCGACTTGCGTTCACCCCTGCGATACGGCGATTGACGCTCCCGCGCCCCGCCGTAAGCTGTTTGGGTAAAATCATCTTACGCAGACGTACGCACCGGGGCCTCCCCCGAAGGCGGCCTGCCCGTTCCAGAGGGGTTGTCATGTCCAACGTCATCTCGTCCGCCAGCCGTCTTTCGCGCCACACTGCCCGCGCCGCGCTTGCGGGGGTCTTCGCCCTGTCGCCGGCCCTCGCCTTCGCCCACACCGGCGTCGGCGATGCCCATGGCTTCGCGCATGGCTTCATGCACCCGGTCGGCGGGCTCGATCACGTGCTGGCCATGGTCGCGGTCGGCATTTTCGCGGCGAGCCTCGGTGGGCGTGCGCTCTGGGCGGTGCCGGCGACCTTCGTCGCGCTCATGGCCGTCGGCGGCGCCCTCGGCATGGCCGGCATCGGCCTGCCCTTCGTCGAGCTTGGCATCGCGCTCTCCATCGTGGTGCTGGGCGGTGCGGTGGCGCTGGGTGCGCGGAACTGGCCGCTGGGCGCGGCCATGGCCATGGTCGGCTTCTTCGCGCTCTTCCACGGCCACGCCCACGGCGCCGAAATGCCGGCGGATACCTCGGGCATTGCCTATGCCGCGGGCTTCATGGCGGCCACCGCGACGCTTCACCTGGTCGGCATCGCTGCGGGGATCACCCTCGGCAGGGCCGGCGATGCGCGCGCCCCGCGCCTCACCCGTGCGCTGGGTGCGATTGTCGCCGTTGCCGGGCTCGGCATCCTGTCCGGCGCGGTCTGAAGCCGGACGCACGACACAGCGCAGTTCCCCTGGGCTTGCGCTGAAAGTTTCGGCGCCGGCATCGTCCATATGCCGACAATCAGGGCTTCCGGTCCGCCGGAAGCCCGTCTATCCTCAGAGCTGCCCCTAGGGTTCCGGCGCCGCGAACGGCGTGTCTGGTCCGAGAGGGGCAGCCCGGCGCGGGGGATTCCCCACCACATTCTCCGGGTCCACGGCGGGACAAAAGCCCGGGAGGCTCGCGCGACGGCATCGCGGCGAAGACCCCGTCCGGCATTGCCCTCAGGGTTTCCTCCGATACCGCTCGCAACATCCGACAGTCGGCCTGTGCCGACATGCAAGGCAGCCGGCCGTATTGTTCGGCCGCCGCCGACAGGCGAGGAGAGTGCCCAGATGCGTCCGACCCCGTTCCGCGCCACGCGCGCCGCCGGCCTCGCGCCGGACCATGAGCGCCGCCGCCGCCATCATCCCAATTTCGAAATCAGGGGCATGCAGGGCTGGAAGGCGCTGGAATCGGAGGAGAAGCTCTCCGAGGACGGCTGGCGCAAGGAGCAGCAATGGGCGCTCGACATGGGCCTGCCCGGCGCCGATTCGATCAACGACAAGTCGATCCCGACCTTTGCGCGGGGCGAGCTGCCGCACTTCGCCGGCATCAATACCTTCATGAAGGCGCCCTATGTCGAGAACGTGCGCGACGTCGGCAAGTATGACGCCGCGGTGCTCGGCATCCCCTTCGATTCCGGCACCACCTACCGTCCCGGCACCCGCTTCGGGCCGCAGGGCATCCGCCGCATCTCCGCGCTCTACACCCCCTATAATTACGAGCTGGGCGTGGACCTTCGCGAGCAGATGACGCTGTGCGACGCCGGAGACGTGTTCACCATTCCGGCGAACCTTGAGAAGAGCTTCGACCAGATCTCCAAGGGCGTCTCCCACGTCTTTTCCTCCGGTGCGCTGCCGGTCATGCTGGGCGGTGACCACTCCATCGGATTCCCGTGCGTGCGCGGCATCGCCGAATGCACTTCCAAGCGCATCGGCATCATCCATTTCGATCGCCACATCGACATCCAGGAAAAGGATCTCGATGAGCGCATGCACACCACGCCCTGGTACTGGGCGACAAACCTGCCGAACGTCTCGCCCAAGAACCTCGTCCAGCTCGGCATTGGCGGCTGGCAGGTCCCGCGCTACGGCGTGCAGGAGGCGAGAAAGCGCGGCACCAACGTGCTGACCATCGACGACATCGAGAAGATCGGCCTTGAGAAGGCCGCCGAGATCGCGCTCGAACTCGCCTGGAAGGACGCCGACGCCGTCTACATCTCCTTTGATGTCGACAGCATCGACTGCGGCTTCGTGCCGGGCACCGGCTGGCCCGAGCCCGGCGGCTTCCTGCCGCGCGAGGCGCTCAAGATCCTTGGCCTCGTCGCGGCCGAGGGGCTGTGCGGGCTGGAAGTGGTCGAGGTCTCCCCGCCCTACGACACCTCGGACATCACCGCCCTGTTCGGCACGCGTGTGGTGGTGGAGGCGCTCGGTTCCATGCTGGCACATGGCAAGCTCGGCTCGCACAAGCACATGATCGACAAGCCGGTCAGCTTCTGAACAGGCGCGCGCCTCTCTCCGCCTCCGCGCGGGGAGAGGCGACAAACGGAGGCGGATACATGCACCGCGGCCACGATCACGACCACCACCACGGCGCCGGGGGCCATCATCACGGCCCTTCCCATTCGCACGGCCACAACCACGCCGTGGCGCCGCGCCCGGCGGCACAATGGCAGACCCCGCATCTGCCCACGCCGCCGGAAGAGGACGAGCATTCCCACGCCGAGCCCGATCTCGATCTCGTGGAGAAGACCTTCGTCGAGAGCTTCGCCTCGGCGAGCGATCCGACCAGCTTCCTGCGCCTCGCCTGCATTCCGTTTGACGCGATCACCCGTGACGGCACGCGAGTGAGTTTGCTGCGGGTCGAGACCGACGAGGTCACCGATGTCGGTGCCGTAATGCCGCACCTGGGCGGCACCAGCTTCCGTTACGATCCGCTTCCCGCGGCCATGGTGTCGCGGCGGCGGCGCCTGCGATTCCTGTATTTCGACGGCCGCGCCGTCATGCCCCTGACCCTTGCCGAGGTGCGCACGCTCGCGCAGACGTGAGCGTCGCGATTTTCGCAAAAGCGCGCCCGATCGCCGCGTCAGGACTTTGCCGGGTTGATCGGAACGTCTCCAAAGTTCATGTTGCCGCCCGACACGCCCCGTTGCCTTGCCAGTTCGGGGGCCGGAGTGGTGCATATGGATTACGAACGCTTCTTCCAGGACGCCGTCGACGCTCTCAAGAGCGAGCGACGCTACCGGACCTTTGCCGAGATCGAGCGCGACACGCAGCGCTTCCCTCACGCGGTCTGGCACACCCCGGAAGGCCCGCGCGACATCGTCATCTGGTGTTCGAACGACTATCTCGGCATGGGTTGCCACGCCGACGTGGTCGAGGCGCTGTGCACGACGGCGCGCGACGTCGGCGCCGGTGCCGGCGGCACCCGCAACATTTCAGGCAACAGCCACGCCATCGTCGAGCTTGAGTCGGAGCTTGCCGATCTTCACGGCAAGGAGGCGGGCCTCGTCTTCACCTCCGGCTATGTGTCCAACCAGACCGGCATTTCCACGCTGGCCAAGCTCATTCCCGACTGCCTGGTGCTGTCGGACGCGCTGAACCACAATTCGATGATCGAGGGCGTG
This sequence comes from Ancylobacter pratisalsi, assembly GCF_010669125.1. Lineage (NCBI taxonomy): Bacteria > Pseudomonadati > Pseudomonadota > Alphaproteobacteria > Hyphomicrobiales > Xanthobacteraceae > Ancylobacter > Ancylobacter pratisalsi. The sequence goes on along the minus strand of NZ_CP048630.1, from coordinate 2,741,582 downwards.
CGCCAGGCCGGGCGGGACAAGGTGATCTTCCGCCACAACGACCTGGCCCATCTCGAAGAGCTGCTCCAGGCCGCCGGCGACCGGCCCAAGCTCATCGTCTTCGAGAGCGTCTATTCCATGGATGGCGATGTCGCCCCGATCGGTGCGATCTGCGACCTCGCCGAACGCTACGGCGCCATGACCTATCTGGACGAGGTCCATGCGGTGGGCATGTACGGTCCGCGCGGCGCGGGTGTCGCCGAGCGTGACGGCGTCATGCACCGGGTGGATGTGATCGAGGGCACCCTCGGCAAGGCCTTCGGCGTCGTCGGTGGCTATATCACCGCGACCCGCGCGATGATCGATGCGGTCCGCTCCTATGCGCCCGGCTTCATCTTCACCACCGCCCTGCCCCCGGCGATCGCGGCGGCGGCCGTCGCCTCCGTGCGCCATCTCAAGGCCTCGGGCGCGGAGCGCGCGCGCCAGCAGTCCCAGGTGGCCAAGGTCAAGCGGGCGCTCGACCTCGCCGGCCTGCCCCAGCTCGACACCGAAACCCATATCGTGCCGGTGATGGTTGGCGACGCGGAAGCCTGCAAGGCCGCGAGCGACATGCTGCTCGAAGAGCACGGCATCTACATCCAGCCGATCAACTACCCCACCGTGCCGCGCGGCACGGAGCGGCTGCGCATCACGCCCGGCCCGTTCCATGACGACGCGCTCGTCGCCCATCTGGCCAGTGCGCTTACCGATGTGTGGAACCGGCTCGGGCTGGCCTTCGTGATCCGGGCCGAGGCCGCCGAATAGCAACGGACACCGGCGGCCCCTCCGCTGCCGCGCGAGCGTTCCTCAGTCCTTCGGCTCGGTCCGGTCGATGTCCACCGCTTCGGACGGCACGCCCGCCTTGCCGAAGAAGACCTGGGCGATGACCGGGATCAGCAGCGCCAGCGCCAGAAAGCGCATCAGGTGGTGTGCGGCCACGAAGGTCGGATCGATGCCCAGCACGAAGGCCATGATTGTCATCGCCTCCAGCGCTCCCGGCACATAGGCCACCAGCACCTTCGACAGCGGCTCGTCGGCGAGCCATGAGCCCAGCACGGCGAACACCAGCGCGATCGCCGTGGTGATCAGGAGCGCGCCGATGGAATCGATCAGAAAGTGGCGCAGCGTGCTCAGCCGGGTGCCGGCGAAGCGGCTGCCGGTATTGGCGCCCAGCACCACGAAGCCGGCAATGAGAAAGATGTCCGGCAATTGCCCCTGCACCAGCCCGAAGCCGTGAACGACGCCACTCGCCAGCATCGCGCCGACCATGGCGCCGCCGGGAAACTTCACCCGCTCGGCCAGTAGCCCGCCGAAAACACCCACACCCAGCGCGAGCAGGAAACTCGTCAGGTCGGGCACCACCGGGTTCACCGGCAGCGTCCCGGCCGGCTGGTGGCCCAGGCTGCTCAGCGCCGCCGGGAGCAGCGCCACCAGCACGAAAAGCCGCATCGACTGGCCGAACACCACGCGCCGCGTATCCGCCCCCGCGCTCTCCGCCATGATCAGCACGGTGGACAGGGCGCCGGGCACGGCGGCGAAGAAGGCGCTGCGCCGGTCCCAGCCCGACACCTTCTCAAGGAAAAGCACCGCCGCCACCATCATCACCGGCACGGAGAGGGCCAGCACCGCCATCGTCACCGGCCAGCTGGCGATACCGCGCAGCGTCTCCGGCGTGATCGTGGCCCCCATGGACGTGCCCAGCACTATGTAGGTCACCGTGCGCAGCCGCGGCGCGACGACGACCGGCACGCCGGCAAGCGCCGCCGCGGCGGTCAGCACCAGCGCACCGGAAAGCCAGCCCGCCGGCATGCCGAGAACGGCAAATAGCGCGCCGCCCCCGCCGGCGATCACCAGCGTGAGGACGCACAGTCCGACGAAGCGGGCGGATGGGCCGAAATGGAGTGGGACGAGTTTGGGAAGGGGCATGGAGCGGGAGAGGATCGAGGCGGCGGCGGGAAAAACCGGCGCGAAAAAATGCAGGGCATCGCCGCCGATTTGCGCCGGATCAATGCGCCGATCGCCGCCTCCGGTCAAATCGCTTCTATGCATAATTCATCGCTTTTCCATGCCGAGCGCGCGGTCCCCCGCTACACCTCCTACCCGACAGCGCCGCACTTTTCGGCGCAGATCGGGGCCCGCGAGCATGGCGACTGGCTGTCCGCACTGCGTAAGGACGCGACGCTCTCGTTCTATCTGCATGTGCCGTTCTGTCCCTCGCTGTGCTTCTACTGTGGCTGCACAACCAAGGCGACGCGGCGGCGCGAGCCGGTGGCGGCCTATGTGGCGCGGCTGGAGAAGGAGATCGACCTCGTCGCCGCCCGCACCCAAGGGCAGCGGGTGGTGCATCTGGCCTGGGGTGGGGGCACGCCCAGCCTCATCGGCCCGCAGGCGCTGAAAGCACTGCACGGCCGGCTGGCGGAGCATTTCGATCTCGACGCGCTCTCCGAGCATGCCATCGAGCTCGATCCGCGCGAGGCGGACGAAGAGCTTGCCGACGCACTGGCCGCCATCGGGGTCGACCGCATCAGCTTCGGCGTGCAGGATTTCAGCGCCCATGTGCAGCGCGCCATCGGCCGGGTTCAGCCCTTCGGTACGGTGGACCGCGCGGTGCGGCTGATGCGCGAGGCCGGGGTGGCGGCGATCAATCTCGACCTGATGTTCGGCCTGCCGCACCAGACGGTCAGGGACGTGCGGCGCACCGCCCAGCTCGCGACGCTGCTCGCGCCCGACCGTCTCGCCCTGTTCGGCTACGCTCATGTTCCATGGATGCGGGCGAACCAGCGCATGATCGATCAGTCCGCCCTGCCCGGCGCCGCCGAGCGGCTGGAGCAGTCCGAAGCCGCGCGCGAGACCCTGCTGGACGCCGGCTATGTGGCCATCGGGCTCGACCATTTCGCCCGTCCCGACGATCCGATGGCGAAGGCGGCGGCCGTCGGCCGGCTGCATCGCAACTTCCAGGGCTACACCGTCGACGCGGCGGATGCGCTGATCGGGTTCGGCGCGTCGGCGATAAGCCGGCTTCCCAAGGGCTTTACCCAGAATGCGCCCGATGCGCACAGCTATCGCCGTGCCATCGATACCGGCGACTTTGCCACCGTGCGCGGCATCGCCTTCACGCGCGAGGACCTCAGGCGCGGGGCGGCGATCGAACGTCTGATGTGCGACCTCGCGGTGGATCTCGATGCGGAGCTGATGTCGGAGGCCGAACCGCGCCTTGCCCCGCTCGCGGCCGACGGTCTGCTGCGCATCGATGGCCAGCATGTCGCCATGACCAATCAGGGCCGCCCCTTCGTCCGCCTCGCCGCCGCCGCCCTCGATGCGCGGCTTCAGGCCGGCACCGGGCGCCATTCCTCCGCGGTGTGACGCGCGCTCCCGCGCCGCGACTGCAAAAGAAAATGCCCCGCGCAGGCGGGGCATCAGGGCAGAGGCGGAGATCGTGGATCGACGCTCAGGCGGCGCCCGCCAGACGGCGCATGCTGCCGCGATCCTGAATGCGCACCTCGTCCGCGCGCAGCAGCGCGACAAACCCACGGCGCTTCAGTTCGGAAAAGGCCCGGCTCACGGTCTCAAGCGTCAGGCCAAGGAAATCGGCGATCTCCTGCCGGGTCATCGACAGATGCAGGGTGCTGCCGACCATGCTCTCCGGCATCAGGCGCAGCAGGAAGAAGGCCACACGCTCCAGCGCCGACATCCGCCCCAGCACCAGGGCATGGGAATGCATAACGCAGAGCTGGGCCTCGAAGCGCCGCAGCAGCCGGGCGGCCAGCACGGCGTCGCGCTCCAGCGCACTGCGCTCATGGGTGGCGATCGTCGCCGGGGTCAGCGTTTCGGCGGAGCAGGCATAGGCATCCGCATGCGCGAGACCAAACACATCCCCAGGCCCCAGCAGTTCCACAACCTGGCGCCGGCCGTCGGGCAACAGCTTCGTCAGCATCACCGCGCCGTCGACCACTTCCATGATGCGCCGGGCGGGGTCGCCCTCGTGCAGGACGGTGGTATGCGCGGCAACACGCAGGCTCGAACCCTGGGTCTCGACGGGCTGCGGACGCCGCGAATAGCTGCCGGTCCGCTCCTCGATGATCTGGCGCATAGTCCCCTCCGCGTTGATCTTTCGCAAACTTACCGGGGCTGCTTCGCCGGCACAGTTCGGGTGGCTGCGTAAGGGAATCTGCGGAAGCGGCACTATTCCGCCGCCAGAATCAGCATCAGCGCTTCCGCGTTGAGCGGCTTGCGCAGCACGCGGACCGGGCCGGAGCCGCGCAGTTGATGGTCGATGGCGCCCTGCGACTGACCCGAGATCACCACCAGCAGCGGCGGCGCGGCAAGGTTCTGCAGCCAGCGCACAAGCTGGCCGCCGGAAATGCCGGGCAGGCTGAGATCGACGATCACCGTGTCCGTCGCTTTCGGAGGCGAGTTCCGCAGCAGGCTCTCGGCATCGGGATAAAGAATCACCTCATGCCCGAGATTACCGAGAATCACACCGAGTGAATCGCTCACCCCGGCGTCGTCCTCCACTACATGAACCCGCACAGGCGCTCTCCCGCTTATTGGCCCCGAAAGTGGGCCAGGCGGCGCGCACCTAGCAATTCGTAGGGATGCGTAGGGATGCGGTATTCGGATGCCGGCGCCGCGGAGCGCGCGGAAGGAACGGCCGGGAGCCGGTCCTTCGCCGGCACGGAAATCTCAGGTGCGCATGTCCTTGAGCACGATGCGCACGAGATCCGCCGCGTTCTTGGCGCCGAGCTTTTCCATGATTCGCGCGCGATGCACCTCGATGGTGCGCGGGCTGATGCCCAGCACTCGCCCGGCTTCCTTGTTGGAGGCACCCGAGGCGATCTGCACCAAAACCTCGCGCTCGCGCGGGGTCAGCAGGTCATGGCCGGGAAAGTGCGCGGTCAGCAGGTCGGAAGGTTCGGTCCCCGCGCGCCGATTATGCGCCTCGATGGCGTCGCGCACGCGCTCGACCACGGTGTCGGCGTCGAACGGCTTCTCGATGAAGTCGAGCGCGCCGTGCCGGATCGCATCCACCGCCATGGGAATGTCGCCCTGGCCGGAAATGATGAAGATCGGCGCCGGATAACGGTCCGCCTCCAGCTCTTTCAATATGTCGAGGCCGGAGCGGCCCGGCATGTGGACGTCGAGCACGATGCAGGCGGGCACATGGCTGCGGGCGACGGAAAGGAAGGCCGCCCCGTCGGAGAACCCGCGCACATGGTAGCCTTCGAGGCTCAGCACCAGCGACAGCGCATCGCGAACCGCCGAATCATCATCGACGATGAAGACTTCACCCATCTGCGCCATCGGCCGCCCCCTTATTCAAATCAGCCGACATCGACGACAAGGCCGGCAGGACCAGTGAAAAGCACGCCCCCTTGCCGTTTCCGCCGGGATCGACCAGCAGATCGCCCCCGTGGTTCTGGGCGATCGTCCGGGAAATCGCAAGTCCAAGGCCCATGCCGCGACGTTTTGAACTCGCGAACGCCTCGAACAGCTTCGGCAGAGCGTCCGCCGCGATGCCGGGGCCGTTGTCCTGAACATCAAGGATCACGTCGTCGCCGCGCTGCCGGGTCGAGATGCGGATGGCGGGATCATCGGCCGCCGATGCCGCCTCGATGGCGTTGCGCACCAGATTGACCACGATCTGCTGGATCTGCACTGGATCGACGGAAACCTGTGGCATCGCCGTCCCCTGCTCGCGATCGATGCGGATACGGTGGCGCTGGCCAAGCAGGGTGAGGTCGATCGCGTCGTCGATCAGCGGGTCAAGGTCGCGCTCGTGCCGCTCCGGCGCGCGCTTCTCCACGAACTGGCGCATGCGCTGGATGATATGGCCCGCACGCTCGGCCTCGCCCGACGCCTTGTCCAGAATGTCGCCGACCACGGCATTGATGTCCTGGCCGCGGGAATGGGCGCGGCGGATCGCCTGGAGATAGAGCATCAGCGCCGTTAGCGGCTGGTTCAGCTCATGGGCGATCGCCGCGCCCATCTCGTCGATCGCGGAGACGCGCGCCAGGTGCACCAGCTCGCTCTGCAGTTCCGCGAGGCGCTGCTCGCTTTCCTTGCGCGGGCGCAGGTCGCGCAGGATCCCGATGAACTGGCGCCCGTCCGGCGTACTCGCCTCGCCCACCGACAGTTCGAGCGGAAACACCGTGCCGTCGGCATGGCGCCCGCGCACCTCGCGGCCGATGCCGATGATCTTCCTCACCCCGGTGTTGATGTAGCTGGCGACATACTGGTCGTGATCGACGGCATATTCCATCGGCATGACCAGCTTGACGTTCTGTCCCACCGCCTCGGCCGAGACGATGCCGAACATCTGCTCGCAGGCCTTGTTGAAGATGAGGATACGCGCCCGCTCGTCGATGACGATGATGCCATCAGCGGCCGTGTCGAGCACGGACAGCAGCCGCGCCTCCGAAACGGTCGGCGGCTCCGCCGCGTCCTGCTGGTTACTCCAATCACGCATGGGCGCAATTTGCGCCGGCCATCTCCCGCCCGCAAGTCTCGCCATGCAGGTATCGGGGGATGATCACGCCTTCAGCCAGCGCACGAGCCGGTCCGTCGCCTCCGCCATCTGCGCCTCGCCACGGGCGAAGCACAGGCGGATATAGCTTTCTCCGCCCGGACCGAAGGCCGTGCCCGGTGCGAGGCCGATACGCGCTTCATCCACCAGCTTCATCGCCAGTGCACGCATGTCGTGTTCGCCCTCGACACCGAAGAACATGTAGAAGGCGCCCGGCGGGCGGGCGAAGCGCACGCGGTTCGAGGTGGCGAGGCCCTCGGCGAGAATGTCGCGCCCGCGCCGCGCCCGTTCGATCTGGTGCGCGACGAAGCTCTCGCCCCGGTCGAGCGCGGCGATGCCGGCACGCTGCATGAAGGCCGCGACACCCGAGGTCGAATACTGGATGAGGTTCTCCAGCACGTCGCCCAGCACGGGATGGGCCTCGATCCAGCCAAGCCGCCAGCCGGTCATCGCCCAGTTCTTGGAAAAGGTCTGCACGAACAGAAGCCGGTCCTCGGGCTCCATCACGTCGTGGAAGGAGGGCGCCAGCCCGCCCTCGCCGCCTTCATAGTAGAACCGGCCATAGATCTCGTCGGCGACGATCCACAGCCCGTGGCGGCGCGCGATGTCGAGCACCCCGCGCAAGGTGTCGTGCGAGGCGACGAAGCCGGTGGGATTGGCGGGGGAATTGATGAAGATCACGCGGGTGCGCGGCGTGACCGCGCTCTCCAGCTGGTCGAGGTCTAGCCAGAACCCCCGCGTTTCGTCGAACGAGAACGGCACATACACCGGGTGCGCGCCGATCACCTCGGCGGCGGCGGCCGCGTTCGGCCAGGCGGGAGAGGGAATGAGAATCTCGTCGCCCGCCGCCAGCGTCAGCGCCAGCGCGATCTGGATCGCCTGCATGCCCGAGCCCGTGACGAAATAGCGTTCGGGATCGTCCGCGATGCCGTAGAGACCGGCCATGTAGCGGGCAATGGCGGCCCGAAGCTCGGGAATGCCGCGCTGCCAGGTGTAGAAGGTCTCGCCGGCGGCGAGGGAACGCGTCGCCGCCTCGCTGATGAAGGCGGGTGTCGGCAGATCGCCCTCCCCGGCCCACAGCGGAATCATCCCCTCGCGCTGCCGGCCATAGTTCATCACCTCGACGATGCCGCTCTCGGGCAGCGCGAGCGCCTGCGGGCGCACATGGTCGAGCAGTGAGGGCGGATTGAGAAAGGGTGCGGCTTCAGAAGGCATGGCGGTCTCGGAGTTCAGGGACGCGGGCACGGACTGGACCATACAACCCGGCGCCCGGCGTCATCCATGAAAAGAGATCATGGCGACATTCTCGCAATTGATCGATCAGGCCCGCCGCGCGCGGGCCATCTCGCGCAGCGGCCGTGCCGGGTTGCCCATCACCGTCTCGCCCGGCGCGACGCTCTTGCTCACCATCGCCCCCGCCGCCACCGTCGCCCCGGCCCCGATGACCAGCGGCCGGTCGACACGCCCGTTGACGATGGTCGCGCCCGCGCCGAGGAAGACGCCGGGCTCGATCACGACATGGCCCGAAATCGTACAGGACGGGCAGATGGTGCAGTGGTCGCCGACCTCCACCTCATGGCCGATAGAGCACATTGGCATGATGTGGATATTGTCGCCGATGCGGGTCTCCGGCCCGATATAGCAAGGCGGGCAGACCGAGGTGCCGACCCCGATCGCCACGTCGCGAAACCGGTGAGCCGGCGCCACGTGCAGGTCGGCCAGCCACCCCCCCGCCGCCAGCACCTTCTCCGCCAGCTTGCGCCGCGCCGCCGTCTTGCCGATGGAGATGAAGATCGGCAGGCGCGGCGCAACTTGGTGCCATTGCTCGAAATTCAGCAGCGGCATGCCCTTGAAGGTTCCGCCCTTGCCGCCCTCGAAATCGTCGATATAAGCGGCGACGCGTGCCTGCGGCTGTCCGCGCAGCCCCTCTTCGAGGACGCAGGTCACCGCATAGGCATGGCCGGATGCGCCATAGACGGCAATGTCGGGCACAGGCACGATCGTTCTCCGTTCGGGCAGGCGCGGCACGCGGATGCGGCCACCTTCGCCTCGCCATCCATATCTGCTATGGAACGGATCACTAGGGAACCCTTTCATGAGACGTCGACTGAACCGCCATATCTCCGGCTACGCGCGCGCGACGGTGGGCGATATCGCCTCCGAGACCGGCGGAGCGCTTCGGCAGGCGGTGCGCGGGCTGGCGCAGGAAGTCGCCGACCATCGCAACAAGTTTCCCGGTCTTCTTGAGCGCACCGAGCATCTGGAGCGTGTCGCGGACGCCATATTCCGGCGGGTGATCGCGCTGGAGGGGGCGTATGAGAAGTTCTCCGGCGAAATCACCAATCATGTCTCGCAGCTCTACGTCGATTTCCGTCGCGACATGGACCATGACGCCAAGCGCATCGACTATGTGCTGGGCGAGATGGAAGGGCTCGGCATCGAGCGGGAGGCCTTCCAGGCCGCGCGGCGCACCCCCGAGTACCGCAGCGCCTTCCTCGATCCCGAGCCGCTGGTCTCGGTCTGCGTGTCGACCCACAACCGTGCCGACCTGCTGATCGAGCGCTGCCTCAGCTCGCTCATCGCCCAGAGCTACCGCAATCTCCAGATCATCGTCGTCGGGGACCATTGCACGGACGATACCGAGGCGCGCATCCGCGAACTCGGCGACCCGCGCATCGAATTCCACAACCTGCCCCGCCCCTCGGTCTATCCCGCGCCGGGCATTGATCGCTGGCGCGTGGCGGGCACCGTGCCGGCCAACGTCGCGCGGGAAAAGGCGCGCGGTGCCTTCATCTCCCACCTCGATGACGACGACAGTTCCGACTCCGAGCGCTTCGCCGTTCTGGTGGAAGCGGCGCGCACGCACGAGGCCGACTTCCTCTGGCACAAGGCCTTGCAGGAGACGCCGGAGGGAGAATGGGTGCCGTTCGGCAACGGCACCTTCAAGCTCGCCCAGATCAATCTGGGCATGTGCATGTACCACCGCTATTTCGCGCGACTGGGCAGCAACGTCTACGCCTATCGCGTGGACGAGCCCGGTGACTGGAACGCGATGAGGCGCATCGCCCATCTGCGTCCCAAACTGCATTTCATCGACAGGGCGCTGACCCGCTATTACGCGCTGCCCAGGCGCCCACCCTTCGTGCTGGGCCCCAACGAGGTGTTCCTCGACTGACGCCGCCACATGGGGCGACAACGTCGGGCGATGACCTTGTGACTCAGGAAAAGCGCGGCGGGCTCAGGAAGCCGCCGCCAGTGCCGCCGTGAAGATGCGCCAGATATCGTCGACACCCGCTGCATCCTCGCCGTCATAGACCGGCAGGCACAGGGCCCGCGCGGACAGCGCGCGCGCGTTCGGAACGCTCTCACCACCCAGTCCGAGAGCCACCGTCGGATAATAGTAGCGGCGGACCAGCAGGCCCGATTCACGGCACAGCCGCACCACGTGCTCGACATCGCGGCCCTCGGGCAGCCGCAGCGCGAAGCACTGCCAGGGCGACAGCTCCTCGTCACCCAGCGCGACGAAGGTCTCAAGCCCGGCCGCATGGGCCAGAACATTGTAGCGCGCCGCCATCTCCCGGCGATCGCGCAGGCGCGGCGCGAGGCGATGGAACACGGCGATCGCCATGGACGCGGTCAGCTCGTCCATCTTTCCGTTCAGGCCGTCGCCCGGCTGGAGATCCCCGAGCGACCAGAGGCCGAAATTCAGCGCCGAGCGCACATTGTGCTGGTGGGCGGGCGGCACCAGCGCGACGCCGCCCTCGCCAACCCCGAATGGCTTCGTGGCGTGCAGGGAGAACAGTTCCAAGGCGCCGCTGACCGAGAAGCGTTCCACCACGGAGCGGTCGACGCCGATGCCGGCGGCATTGTCGATGATCAGCGGCACGCCATGCCGGCGGCACACCTCGCCCAGCGCGTTGAGGTCGCTCCAGATGCCATAGGGGCGAACCGCGATCACCGCGCCAACACCATGGCGGACGATGAGGTCGTCCGCCATCTGGGGGTCGAGAACGCCCGTGACCGGGTCCACATCGCCGATCACCGCTTTCAGTCCGGCGCCGCGAATGGCCGATGCCGTGGCGGGAAAGGTGAAGGCCGGATACAGAACCGGCCCCTCGACACGCAGCGCGATCAGGGCGGCGGACAGCCCGACCGTGCAGTTGGCGCAGGCCACCGCAGACAGACCGGGGAAAAAGGCAACCTCCAGAAGCCGCTCGAAGTGCAGCGAGGCGGGGCCGAAGTTTGAGTAGAAATTGCTCTGGCGTGAACGGGCGAATTCCCGCTCGACCTCGTCAAGCGCCGGCAGACGCGGGCGCACGAAGGGGAAACGCAAGGAAACGTCCGGACATACAGCGCCGCGACCAGGCATCTGTGAACTCTGGTTCAGCATCTTCATGATGCGGTCCTCGGCATGATGCGCGCCATAGGCGACGCGGCCCCCCCTATCGAACCGACCTACGGACGACGCGGTTTTCTGCCTGGTCATGACGGGGAGCGCATGTATGCAAACAGTTTGGCGTCTTCGCGGGCGACCGGGCCTGCCTTCTTCGGAAAGGCTCGCGGTTCTATTTCCGGAAACATATAGTCCAAGGCGACACAAAGCGAAACTGCGCCGACCAAGGAACCGAGCCGAATTTACCACCCCGTTCCCGGCACGCGGAGCCCGGCCATGTTCAGGCCCGCCTTGCGGGCCACGAACGGCATCAGCCGCTCGATGGCGTGCAGCAACGTGCCATCGCCGGGCAAGGGCTCGGTCGGGTAGTCGGCCCAGTCGAGGCCCAGATCCAGCAGAGGGCGCAGCGCCTGGGGGCGTGCCCAGAACATGGTGCCGAGCGGGAAGTCGAAGGCGTCGGGAAGCGGCTCCACGATACCCATCCGCCGCGCCAGATCCTCGCCGATCTCGCGGTTCGCACTCCAGCCAACCACATGCGGATCCTCGGCCATCAACAGGCCCAGTTCCGGATCTTCCTCGAAGGCGGCGGCGGCGGTGTCGACCATGGCCCGGCGCCCCCCGACCAGGTTGGTCCAGAGGAAGTTCCGCCAGCGCTCGCCCAGCTCGGCATCGACCGAGAGGCTGCGTTTGGCGTGGACATGGCCGATCACGTCATACGCCCCACCGGCGATCACATCCGCGAGGCCAGTCAGGAACGGGCCGACATCGCGCCCCACATTCGGCACCACCCGCACCTCGGCGGTCCCGCCGTAGCGTGTCAGGCCACGGGACAGGATCTCGGCCTTCACCTCGCTGTCCGTCGTCAGGAAGACGTCGGGGCTGGTGGCATTGGTGCGCAGTCGGTCGACGAAATCGTCGATCAGCTCGGGATAGTGAAAGTGGCCGTGCAGCGCCACGCGCAGGCTCGATTCCCGGGCCGTGCGCGGCGAATACACGGTGCGCGACCACGGCCCCTGCGGACGCCCCGCTCCCAGCCAGTGCATCAGCGGGTCCTGCTCGTCCTCCAGGCATGCCGCGGGATGAGCGAGCGCGTAGACCAAGGGGTGGAAGCCGGGAACCGCCCTGCGCAGCAGCCGCCATTTGATGACGGCGATACGCGGCCACTCCTGCGGCGGGGGCCAGCTCTCATTGGGATCGAACAGCATGAACGGGTCGATCGCGGCCATGGCCTCGGCATGGATCTCGTCGGGGATCGTCAGGCGCTTTGCCGCGCGTTGCCCCATCTCGTCGAGACGGGAGACATAGGTCTCCATATCGAACGTCGTACCGGCCAGCCGGATCAGCTCCTCGCGCAGCCGTGCGCGTTCTCCCGCATCATCGGCCAGACGGCAGATAAGCTGCGCCGCCGCCGTCGCGTCGAGATGAGGAACCACCAGATCACGCGTGCCGGGATTGTCGGCCAGCACTTCAGCCGTGCCCGCCGCACCCTCGAAGCACACCACGGGAATGCCCAGCGATATCGCGTCGATGGCCACGTTGGGCTGCGGGTCGAGCCGCGAACTCAGCAGGAAGATATCGGTCTGGCGATAGATGTCCTCGATATCGGTAACCGCCGGGACCATCGCGAAACTGTCGCCGAGATTCGAACGCTGGATCTGCTCGTCGAGGTAGATCGAATAATTGAGGTCGCGTTCCGGATCGAACCCGTCACCAACCCAGACAAAGCGCAGCTTGAGGTCGGGACGCAGGCGGCGCGCGACCGCCGCCGTCTCCACGAACACCTCGACGCCCTTGCGAAGCTGCACCCAGCCGGCGCCAAGAACGACGATCGCGTCCTCCTGCCCGGGCGGGCGGAGACGGACAGGGGGCTTCTTCTCCGGCATCGGCATGCCGTGGGCGGGCTCGGGCGGCGGCGGCAGGTCGGAACGGCCCTGCGGGAGAATATGCACCCCGGGGCGCTGGTCGAACCCCACGACCGCCTTATACGAGGACTGCGCCACGATGCGGGCGGGAAACACCACCTCGCTCGCCCAGGCGCACATCGCCTGCAGCTTCGTCAGCGGCCGCGTATAGGTCGAGAATTCATGGATCAGCGCGATCACGGGAACGCCGAGCTTGGCGAACTCCGTCGCCAGCGGCTCCGCTTCGATGCTGTTGGCGATCACATAGAGCGGCTTGTATTCAAGCATCAGCCGCTTCGCGATCCGCCGCATCTCGACCGGCGCACGAGGGATGCCGACCAAAGCCGGCACGCCCACCCCGGCCACGGCCGCGAACTCTTCCTCAAGCGCCCCGCCGTGCAGCAGCACCGAGACGACGTTGCGTTTATGCTTCAGCACGCGGAGGATGTTCCAGCCGAGGATAGGCGCGCCGGTTCGCGAGGCTTCGTGGCAGATCACCAGGGCCGGCGGGGGCCCGCCCCCGGGCAAGGACTTCAGTTGCAGTTCGTCGGCAAAGGAACGCGGACGCCGCCCTTCAGCACGGCCATGGCCGTCGAAATGAAGAACCAGCCGCGACTTGCGCCGGGCGGCCGTCAGGTCGTGGTAGGTCTCCGCGTAATAGGCCGGATCGAATTCCGGATTAGGCCTGAGACCCACCTTCTCGCCGACCAGCACATAGTGGAGAGCGGGGTCCGCGACATGGGGCGCCCATTTGCGGTAATAGGCCTCGTCGAACCCGACGGTCCGGGCGATATCCCTCGCCAGCGCAACGGAGGCCTTGCGCGTGGGGGGCATCGCAATGCCCATCAGCTCGAACTGAAGCCAGGCGATCGCCGGCGGCACCGTGATGCCGATCGACTCCAGATAGGGCGCGAGATAAGCGGTCTCGACGCCCCTCAGCGGCTCGCGCCCCTCTTTCCAGCCGGTGGTGACGTAGTGCAGCGCCGCGTCCTCATCGGGACCAAGCCCCGCCGCAATCCGGTAGCGTTCAGCCGAAAAGGCGGGGGACGCGAGCAGAAGGCCAGCAGAGACTGCGGCCGACTCACCGGGAGCCTGCCTATCCAGCATCAACCTTCCTCCGCAGGGCCGAACAGGTGCTTGCGAACGGCCTTGCGCCAGATACGCGGCGTGAACTTGCGAACCATGCTGTCGATCCGCCCGTGCAGCCGTTCATAGCGCTCCTGCCATTCCTCGGCCTGCCGTTTGAGCCGACGAACCCCGATCGTGTCGATCTCGGAGGAACCCTGGCCGCCTTCCCCGGCTACATTGAGCAGCTTGAGGCTTTGCCTGGCGACAGACAGTTCTTCCTCCAGTCGCGCGACGCGCTCCTGGGATAGATCGTAAAGATAGCGCCAGTCCTCAAGGCCGCCCGTCTTACCCTGGCTGTCACCGTCGGGCGCGCGCACGGCCTGCGCGCCGATGGCGATCAAATGCTGGCCGACAACGGCGCGCAGCATGTCGGCGTCGCGCCGCGCCCGCGCGACCTCGTCGCGCGCCTGCTCCAGCCGTCGCGCCTCATGATCGGCGAGCTGGCGTTCACGTTCCGCCTCGCGGCGATGACGCTCCACGCCGGCGCGCAGTCGATCCACGGTGTCGAGCGCGGCCTGCAGCCGCTCGCCCGGCGATGCGGGGGTGTCGTCGCTGCCGTCGCTCTCGAAGAACAACACACCCGGCGTCGTTGTAATCGGCACGGACGAGGCAACAAGGATGGAGGCAGCCGCGCGCGGCACGTCCGCATCGGGTAGCCCGTCACGCGTCAGGAAGCGCACGACGCCCGAGGGCAGGCTGCCACCATCCGGCACCAGGATCGACCCGTGGATCGCCCGCGGCGACATCACGTGCCGATGCGCGAACTCCGTTTTCAACAGGTCATCGAGGTCGGCCGCCGCATCCCCTGAGGCAGAACCGCGTTCGGGAACGGAAAGGATCAGCTGCCCGCCCGGACGGAGCCGCTTGGCCGCCATGGCGATGAGCGGGCCCAGCGCCTCGCGCCCGGACGGCGCGCTGAGGCAGACCACGCGATCGAAGCTGCCGGCGGGCAGGTCCATCTGGAGGGCATCACCCGCCTCGAAACGCAGCCCGCTACCCGAAGCCCGTACCCGCGCCTTGGCGATCGCTTCGGGCGAGGGATCGACGCCGACGACGGAACGCGCCACCTGCGCCAGCAGCGCACTGCCATCGCCCTCGCCACAGTCGACATCGAGAACATCATAGCCACGACAGAACTCACGGGCGAGCGCGTAAAGATGAAGTCGCTCAAGCACGGTCTGCCGCACATCGGCAGAATTGGTCCCCTCGCCTGTACTATCCACCCCGGCTCCCGCAGCAACCCTATCGAAAATCTCCTCCAAGATGTCCTCACCCTGCCCAGCGGCGCATCATGAATAGTGTCAGTCCAAGGTAGAAACGGCGTGGCCCAGTTCAAGATCCGAGAGTGTACGGCGCACACCGTCGGAAAAATTAAGCCGGGGCTTCCACTTCAACAAATCATGCATCATTGAGATGTCAAGCACGCTCACCGGGACATCGTAAGGCCGGGCCGCCTCGCGGCGCACCTCCAGCCGTCGGCCGAGTGAGGTCTCCAGTTCGGAGACGATGGCGTTCAGGCTGACGCCCACGCCGTTGCCGACATTGAAGACGTGCTGCTCGCCGACATCGTCAGCGCTCGCCAGCGTCACCAGGGCCTTCGCCGCGTCGGCGACATGGATATAGTCGCGCACGATCTCTCCATCGCCCCAGATCACGATCGGCTGCTGCGACAGTGCGCGATGAAGAAACACCGTCACCGCCCCCTGCCCCCGCGACAGGTTCTGCCCGGCGCCGAACGGGTTGGCGAGACGTGCGACGCGGCAGTCCAGCCCGTACTGATTTCGATAGGCCCCGATATAGTGCTCGGCGGCCGCTTTGCCGGCTCCGTAAGCATTTAGCGGGTTCAGCGGATGGTTCTCATGGACCGGCACCCGCTGGAGTCGGCCATAGACCGTGCCGCCCGAGGAGGTGAAGACGAGCCGGGGGGCGCCCTCATGGCCGCGCCGGCGCATCGCCTCAAGCAGGCCGATGGTCGGACCCACATTCGCGATCAGGTCAGTGGTGGGGCACTCGTTCGCGGTCGCCGGGATCGAGTTCCAAGCATAGTGGTGAACCACGCTCACGCCGTCGAGCAGCTCGTCCCACGGCGCGCCGTCCAGCTCGAACAGCCGCCAGGAAATCCGCTCGCGCAGCTCATCGGAAAGATCGAAGGGCGGCGGCGAACGGTCGGCGACGACCACATCGTGCCCCGCCTTCGCCAGCAGCAAAGCGACATGCCGGCCGATGAACCCGCCGCCGCCGAGGAGAAGATGTCTACCGCCCATGATCAACAACCACCCAAGCGGTCCATACATGACGCCATTGCAGCGCGAGCCCTGCCCGAAGGCTTCCAAACCGACGACCTATCACAGGAGCCGACGGCGGAACCAGTACCCGGTCGCGCCTGCCAGCGGCCGAATTCGACATGATGGGCCATGGGGCTGACGGAGCGCTGTCCGACAGGCAATCCAACCGGCCCGCACCAATCAGAACATAACCGCACCAATACCTCGCCCTCGGACCGATCGTGCGAGTCCCCAACGCACGACTCCGGGATATACTGATCGAATTGAATATGCACCCCTGCCGTGTTCACTGGCACAAAATCGCAGCATAATTCAGGCAAGCAACCGCGCTGAACGACTTTGCGCCCACAGATAAAGCCAAAGAATACATCCTAACCCGGCACGGCGGCGCAATATAAATTTTCCACAAGGAAAAAATACCATCGCGCGCGACTCTTCGCCGAAAGCCGGCCGTCGCGTCCCGCGGCAGCACCCGGGACATTTCGCGCGCGAGCGGGCCCGCTCGCGCTGGTTCTCAGCCGGCGGAGCCTGGGGAGGCCTGGGCGGGCTTCGCCACTACCCACTCATCTTCCAGCGATGGCGTGCCGGCGCCGCTGGTGAAGCTCATCAGCCGCGCGCCCGGCAGGTGCGCGCTTATCTGCGCACTCACATAATTGGGCAGCGTCAGCGCCGTGCCGTATTCCTCGACCGGCAGATCGGCCTGGTCGGAGAAGGGGTGATAGCCATATCCCGCGCCGCCCACGAGCAGCCCGTTCCAGAAGTCCGGCGCGCTGTCGATCACCGCCGCGCCATGGGTGGTGAACATCAGGTAGCCACCCGGAGCCAGGCTGTCATAGAGCACGCGGAGCCAGCGCCCGAAGCTGACATCGGGAATGTGGGAGAAGAAGGACGTGGCAAAAACCAGATCGTAGCCATCTCCCACGTCGCAGCTCTCGGGATCGGCCGAGGAAAGCCGCGCAACGACCCCCATCTCGTCACTGAGGAAGGCACAGGCCTCGGGATGGATGTCGGCGGCGAAATACAAAGCCCTCGGCAACATTGACTTGAGATGTCGCGTCACCCGTCCGTAGCCGGCGGCGAATTCCATCAGCCGAAAGCTGCGATCGGCCAGTCCGAGGTCCTCGACCAGCGACACGACCTGACGCGCGCTCGCGCTGCCGGAGAGGATGTAACCGCGCACCACGAGAGCGGGGTTGGGATCGACGGAAAGCATGTAACCGAGAAGATGATCGGAACGATGCAGCGCCGCGCTTACATCGTGTTTCGCGGCTTCCTCCGCCGCGGCTTCCCGCAATTCGGCATTGAGCTCGATGCCAGTATTCGTGGTCGGCATCTCAAGACTGGCGGCGTCCATATCCCCTCCCCTAGGGACATTCGGTCGAGCACAATCTCACCCGTGCAGCACCCCGTACCGCCAGACCGCCGCGCCCACGACCATGAAGCAGGAAACGCCGAGCGATTTTCCGGCCCCTCGGAATAGCGCTCGCCCACCTCGTTACTCGCGACAAGCCTTAACGCAATCCGCTGACGAATTCCAACATCGCGATCATCACAACGCGGTCACTCCCCTGCCGCGCTTTCGCCGAGGGATCAGGGCAGCTAAAGGGGCGGGAACACACAGTTTAATGCCTCCAGCGACCAGCACCCGTGCCATGTAAGGATAGCAATTGTTCGATCACCTATCTATTTTGTTGGTGAATTTAGAATCGTGCTCAACAGGCTCCCATTAGGGCGATAGACCAAGAATTGATTTTTATGCCCGTCTTCGACGCCTCGATCCTTCCCCCCGACGTCCGGAATCCGCGCGGCCGCAGGACGAGCCGTGTGCCAGCAACCGCCGTGACTGTGACCGCCGTGACAACGACGGTCCTGGGTCGCCGGCCATGAAGATCACGCTGCCCAGCTGGACGAAGAGATTTGCTTTCCACAAGGATGGCCGGCCGCGTCGTTTCGTGCGCAAGGCCCTGTTCCACCGCAACGGGCGTCCGCGCGAAAGCCTGAAGTTCCTGGTTCAGCACAAATCCGGCCGGCCGCGCCGCGCGTTTCGGGATTGGATGCCTCAGACGGCTCTTGCCGCGGGCACGAACGCGGCGGGAACGCCGAACCGGTCCGGGTTCGATGCCGACTGGTACCTCGCTACGAATCGCGACGTGCGCGAATCCGGCGTTTCACCCCTGATCCACTACCAGATATTCGGTCGCCACGAAGGCCGCCTGCCCACCAAGCCGAAGCGCAGTCGCCCGGTCACCGACGTGCAGCTGATCACGTTGAAATATGTGCCGCCCGGCCCACGCGCGGCGCTCTTCGTCACCCATTCGCCCAAAGGCGGTATCAAGCCGCATGTCCGGCACTATCTGGAAGCGCTGGTTCGTGAAGGCATCGACGTCTATGTGCTCGTCGCGGCGGATCAGCCCTTCGTCGGTGACGAACCCTGGCTGCGCGACCTCGCCAGCGGTCTCTTCGTTCGCGAGAATGTCGGCCTCGATTTCGCGGCCTGGGCGCACATCATGCGCGCCCACCGTGCCTTCTTCGATTGCCAGACCCTCTATCTTCTCAATGACAGCCTTCTGGGACCCACCAGCCAGAAGGTCTTCCATGATGTCATCGAGAAGATTGACGCCCACCCGGCCCAGATCGTCGGCCTGACCGACAATTATGAGCGTAGCTGGCACATCCAGAGCTATTTCCTCGCCATCAAGTCCGACGCGCTGCGCGCCAACGCCCTGCACGAATTCGTTCGCTCCATTGTCGCCTTTGACGACAAGGACGACGTGATCAACACCTATGAGGTCAAGTTCGCGCCGACCATGCGGGCGGCCGGCATCCCTGTCGGGCAGTTGTTCGACACCTATGACGACCACAACCCGACCATCTTTCGCTGGCGCCAGCTCCTCGCCGATGGCTTCCCCTTCATCAAGGTGATGACCGTCCGCGACGACATTCCCTTCGCGGACAAGACAGGATGGCGCGAGGCGCTGGTCGAGCATGGGTACGATGCCCGGCTGGCCGACATGCTGCTGGACGAGCTGGCGTATCAGCGCAACTTCCCTCTCAGCCCGCCATGTCCTCGCACCCCACCGGTTGTCAGCTTCATCAGCCCGTGGAACTACAATAACGGGCTGGGCGCCGCGGGGCGGGGCTATCTCACCGCCTTCATGCACGCGCGGTTCCCGCACAAGATCTTCCCGATCCGTCGCCCCTTTCACATCCATCAGCGCATCGCGCCCACATTCACCGTCGCGGATGTGCCGTTGTCGGCGGACATCGCGGTTGTGCATCTCAATCCCGATGGCTGGTCCGCCGTGCTGGACAAGGCGGCGTGGGCGGAAATCCACAGGGCGCTGAGAACTGTCGGCCTGTTCGTGTGGGAATCGCCCACGCTTCCCGATCACCTCAAGCAGGGGCTCGCCAAGGTCGACGCCGTCTGGGCGCCGACGCAGTTCTGCGCGGACATCTTCCGGCCCCACGCCCGGGGTCCCGTGCATGTGGTGCCTCACGTCGTACCGGTGCGCGAGCTGCTTTCCCCGCTCGCCGAACGCACGCGTCTGCGCCGCCGCTGCGGGCTTGGCGAGGACACGCGCGTCATCCTTTACATCTTCGACGCGTCGAGCTTCCTCGTGCGCAAGAACCCCCACGCGCTGGTGCGCGCCTTCGCCCGCAGCGGCCTCGGCGCCAGGGGGTGGCAGCTGGTGCTCAAGACCAAGAATATCGATTCCGCCCACAAGGACGCGGCTGACCTGCTTGAGCTTTGCCGCTCCACCAATGGCGTGGTGCTGCTCGATCTCTCGATGCCTGCTCATGAACTGAACGTGCTTCAGGATACCGCCGACATCTACGCCTCAAGCCACTGCTCGGAAGGCTTCGGCCTCACCATTGCCGAGGCTTTGGCGCGCGGCACGCCGGTGGTCGCCACCGACTACGGCGGGTCGCGCGATTTCCTCAATGCCAGCACCGGCTTCCCGGTGCGCTACGAGGATTGGACGCTGAGCGAGGATGTCGGCGCCTATGGTGCCGGCACGAGCTGGGCCAAGGTCGACGAAACCCACTTCGCCGAGTGCCTGGTCGCCGCCGCCGCGCTCTCCCCCGAGGAACGCGCAATGCTGGCCGAACGCGCCAGGGCCCATCTGCGCAACACGCTCTCGCCGCAGGCGGTGGCGCGGCAGATGGAGGACAGTGTTTCCCGCCTCCTTTCCGAAGACGGGTTCGCAGGTCGGGACGCGCGATGAAGAAATACCCATTCGCCATCGTCCTCACCGAGAACGGCGAGCTCGCCCCGCGCCAGCAATGGCCCGAGCGGACCAAGCCGAATAACTGGTACTGCCTCGCGGACACCGGCTGCCGGCTGCATCCCGATATCGGCATGGTGCTGCGTGTCGCCGCCGAAGCCCGGCCGGATGTCGACATCTTCTATGGCGACGAGGTGCACCTCTCCGCCAGGGGCGAAGACCGGCTGATCCTGAAGCCCGGCTTCGACATTACCCAGCTCCTCGCCCAGAATTACATTGCCTGGCCGATCTTCGTGCGTGGACGCGCCATCGAGGCGCTCGGCCCTCCCGACGCCGACGTCGGCAATGCGCTGACCTACGACCTGCTGCTGCGCGCCAGCGCCGCCGGCCGGATCGTGGAGCGGATTACCGAGGTCATCTCGTCCCGCCGCAGGCCGCTGGCGATGGACGACCTCGCCGACCGGCGCCGGGCGGCGAAGAAGTGGGCCGCGAACCGCCTCGAAGACGCCCGTATCCTGCCCGGCCGGCTGCCCTCGACGCTGCGCCTGCATCGCGAGCTTGCCGAAAAGTCCGAGGTGACGCTGGTGATCCCCACCCGGCAGGCCCCGTGCGAGACTGGCGATGAGGCGATGCAGGGGCGGCCCATGCTCGTCAACATGCTCGAAAGCCTGACCCGCTCCTCCTGGCCGATGGATCGGATCACCGTGCTGGTTGGCGACGATGTCGAGGACGGCAGCGCCTATGCCGACCGCGACTGGCCGTTCCGCCTTAAACGCGTCGTCACACGCCGCGAACCGGGCGAGGCGTTCAACTACGCGCGCAAGATGAACCAGCTCTGGCCGCTGGCCGAGAGCGAATACCTCCTCCTGATGAACGACGACATCGTCGTGCGCCATCCGGACTGGATCGAGGCGATGATGACCTTCGCCTGCGATGAGGACATCGGCGGCGTCGGCGCGCGCCTGCTCTACCCCGACGACCGCATCCAGCATGCCGGCATGGCGGGCGGCGTCATGGGCACCTGCACACATGTCTTCATCGGCATGCCGGCGACGGCGCCGACCTATGGCAACTGGGCCGACGTGCATCGCGAGTGCTCGATGGTGACCGGAGCGGCCTTCGCGACGCGGCGCAGCCTGCTGGACCAGCTGAATGGCTTTGACGAGCAGTTCGCGCTGGACTGGAACGACATCGATCTGTGCCTGCGCATGCGGCTGCTGGGTCTGCGGCTGGTCTACACGCCCCATGCCGAGTTGACCCACTATGAGAGCGCCTCGCGCGGGGCGAACAATCTGCCCGGCGCGGATCTCTCGCTGTTTCTGGAACGCTGGAACGAGTTCCTGCAGAACGATCCGGCCTATAATCCCGGCCTGGTCCGCAATTCACCGCTGACCGCACCCGCTCCCCTGTCCTATAAGGGCTGGTGGAGCGATTGAGCCGGGCCGCCGGGTGCGGCAGCCCTACCCTCGACCGGAGCCTTTACGGGCCCTCCTCAAGCCTGCCCGTGGAGTAGCGGACCCTTTGCCGGCCATGGACTTCAGCTCCATCCCCCCGATCTGGCTGACGCCCGCCACCTCACCGGAAGGCGTCAGCTTTCTGCCCCCTCCCGTGCCGCGCGCGGCGCACGCGGTTGCCTGCGTGCTCCATGTCGATTCCAGCACCCCGCTGGTGATCGAGGTCGAGGACAGCGCCGGCCATGTGCTGGAACGCATCCCCACGAATGCCGACGGGCTCGCCGGCCTCGCGCTTCCTCGCGAGGCGGCACGGCTCACCTTGCGCGGCGCCGGCACCGCCCGGCTCGGCCATTACCCTCTCGGCCACCTGGCACTTCTGGCGCGCGCGCTGCGCCATGGCGGCTTCGGCCGGGCCCCGCTCGCCCGGCTGAAGGCGGCGAAGCGGGCCGCGCGCCTGCTGCGCCGGCATCTCAAGCAGGTGCTGTACACCTCTTCCGCCGGGCCGCTGATGGGCCTGCCGGACTATCGCCGGTTCCGTGCCCGTCATGTGGGCGACTTCACCGAGGTGCCCGCCGGGGCGGCCGCCCCGCGCGTGACCTTCATCACCTCGGCGGCCGGCGTGACGCCCCGTGCGCTCGAAGCCTGCGCCAAGGCGCTGGCGGCGCAGACCGATCCGACCTTCCGCTGGATCGTGGCGGTTGCCGAAGGCGACAGCGCGGGAGCGGCCAGCCTCGCCCCGCTCCATGAGCGCACCACCCTCCTCGCCATGCCGGACGCCGACGCGGCATCGAGCCCCGCCATGGGCCTCGCCGCCGCGCTCGATGCCGCCGGCGAGACCGACCTCGTGGTGCCGCTCGACGCTGCCGGCCAGCCCACGCGCGACGCGGTGGCGCTGATCCGCGACGCCTTCGCCCGGCACCCCGACTGCGCGCTGCTCTACACCGACGAGGAATATCTCTATCCCGACGGGCAGCCGCGCGACGGCGCGTTCAAGCCCGCCTTCAACCGCCACCTTCTGGAGGCGATGCCGTATATGGGCGCGCTGGTGGCGCTGCGCGGTGCCCGCGCCCGGCGGCTCGGCCTGCGCCCGGCCTTGGGCGGGGCGGCGGTGCACGACATGCTGCTGCGCTATGTCGACGATCTCGGAACCGACGCCTCCGCCGTGATCCGCCATCTGCCCCGCATCGCCTATTCCTCCGTGCGCGCCGGTCCCGGCCTGCCCGATGCCGCCACCGCGCGGCTCGCCGCCGCCGCCCTGTCCGAACGGCGCGGCGTACCCGTCGACATCGATCCCGAGCGGCATCATCTGCGCCCGCGCTACGGCGTGCCGGAGGGCTCCACCGAGAGGCCCGCCCCGCCGACCACCGCCCCTCTTGTGTCGATCGTCATTCCCACCCGCGACCGGGCGGAGCTGCTGGCCCGCACGCTGCGCACCCTCATGGCCGTCACCGCCTACCGTGCCTTCGAGATCATCATCGTCGACAACGGCTCGCAGGAGGCGGCGACCTTCGCGCTGTTCGAGGAGACGCGCGCGCAATGGCCCGCGACGCGGATCCTGCGCGACGCGGGCGATTTCAATTTCTCACGGCTGTGCAATGCCGGCATCGCCGCCGCCTCGGGCGCGCTGGTGCTGCTGCTCAATAACGACATGGAAATCGTCCAGCCGGGCTGGCTCGACGAGATGGTGGCGCTCGCCCTGCGCGAACCCACCGGCATCGTCGGCGCCAAGCTGCTCTATCCAGACCGCTCGGTGCAGCATGCCGGCTTCATCGTGGCGCTGCGCAGCGGCGCGGGAAGCCACTGGTTCGCCCACGCCCCGGCCAACGCGCCCGGCTATCAGGACCGGCTGGTGGTGCGGCAGAACCTGTCCGCCGTCACCGGCGCCTGCCTTCTGATCCGCCGCGACTGTCTCGACGCCATCGGCCCGCTCGATGCCGAGGCCTTCGCCGAGGAATGCAACGACATCGACCTGTGCCTGCGCGCCCGCCGTGCCGGCTGGGAGGTGGTGTTCACCCCCTTCGCGCGGATGATCCATCACGAATCGGCCTCACGCGGGCAGGACAGCCGGACCGGCACAAGCCCGCGCCGCACGGCCGAGCGCGCGGCCTTCGCGGCCAAATGGGCCACCGCCACGCGCACCGACCCCCATCTCGGGCCAAATTTCCTGCGCAACAATGAATACGCGCTGCGCGCGCCGTCCCCGCAGGGAAGCCGCGCCCCGCGCACCGACGCCATCGACTGACGCGGCGCCCCCGCCCGCGGGCGGGCCCATGTCGAGGGAGCGGTCCGGCCGCTGTGAGAAAGCGCCTCGAAACAGATGGCTCCGGCGCCTCAGTGACCTTCTTCGGCGAGCCGGATCAGGTAGGAGCCATAATTGGACTTCTTCTGCGCCTCACCCAGCTTGCGCAGCTGGGCGGCATCGATGAAGCCCTCGCGGAAGGCGACCTCTTCGGGCGCGGCGATGCGCAGACCCTGCCGGGTCTCCAGGATCTGCACGAACTGCGCCGCCTCCAGCAGCGAACCCGGCGTGCCGGTGTCGAGCCAGGCAAAGCCGCGTCCCATCATCGAGACGCCGAGCTCGCCCCATTCCATGTAGGTGCGGTTGATGTCGGTGATCTCGATCTCGCCACGCGGCGAGGGCGCGAGGTTGGCGGCGATCTCGACCACACGGTTGTCGTAGAAATACAGGCCGGTCACCGCCAGGTTCGACTTCGGCTTGAGCGGCTTCTCCTCCAGCGAGATCACCCGCCCGTCCGGGCCCATCTCCGCGACCCCGTAGCGCTCGGGGTCGTGCACGGGATAGCCGAACACCGTCGCCCCCTTCTCGCGGCCGACCGCCTCCGCCAGCAGTTCGGGAAGGCCGTGACCGAAGAACAGGTTGTCGCCCAGCACCAGCGCCACGCGCTCGTCGCCAATGAAGTCGCGGCCGACGATGAAGGCGTCCGCCAGACCGCGCGGGGTGGCCTGCACCGCATAGCTGAGCGTGATGCCGAACTGGCTCCCGTCGCCCAGCAGGTGCTTGAACAGCGCGCTGTCATGGGGGGTGGTGATGATCAGTATGTCCCGGATCCCCGCCATCATCAGCGTGGTCAGCGGGTAGTAGATCATCGGCTTGTTGTAGACCGGCAGGAGCTGCTTGGAGACCACCAGCGTGATCGGATGAAGCCGCGTGCCGGACCCGCCGGCGAGAATGATGCCCTTCATGTGCCCCTCGGTGCTGTTTCTAGGTTGCCGCCAGCAGCCGGTCGACCACCTCGGCGGTACGCTGCCGCCACGGCGCGGCACGATAGCCGAACCGCGCCGCGAACAGATCGCTCGACAGCTCGGAATTGGCGGGCCGGCGCGCAGGTGTCGGATACTCCGCCGTCGTGATCGCCGCGACCTCCGGCAGCCGCCCCGTATGGCGGGCTGCCCGCGCCACGATCTCCGTGGCGAAGCCGTGCCAGCTGGTGGCTCCCGATCCCGCGAAATGGTAGGTGCCGGGCACCGCCGTGCCGGCGCGGAACGCGTCCGCGGCGGTGAAAAGTGCCTCGGCGATGTCGCGCGTCGCGGTCGGGCAGCCATGCTGGTCGGCCACCACGGTCAAACGGTCGCGCTCGCCGGCGAGGCGCAGCATGGTCTTGAGGAAATTGCCGCCATGGGGCCCATAGACCCAGGAGGTGCGCAGGATCACATGCATGTCCAGCGCCTCGCGCACCGCGCCTTCGCCCGCCGCCTTGCTGGCGCCGTAGACACCCAGCGGGGCGATCGCATCGCTCTCGACATAGG
Organism: Ancylobacter pratisalsi; assembly: GCF_010669125.1. NCBI lineage: Bacteria > Pseudomonadati > Pseudomonadota > Alphaproteobacteria > Hyphomicrobiales > Xanthobacteraceae > Ancylobacter > Ancylobacter pratisalsi. The sequence goes on along the minus strand of NZ_CP048630.1, from coordinate 2,715,886 downwards.
CGGAAGGCTTGGTGCCGTCGAACACATAGTCGGTCGAGACATGAAGCAGCGCCGCGCCATGGCGGGCGCAGGCCTGGGCGATGAGGCCCGGCGCCGTCGCATTGATGGCCGTGGCCAGCTCCGGCTCGCTCTCCGCCCGGTCGACCGCGGTGTAGGCGGCGGCGTTGATGACGATGTCGGGCCGGGCCTGCCCGATGACCCGCTCGATCGCGGCCGCATCCGCGATGTCGAGACCGGCGCGGTCGAGCGCGGTCAGTGCGACGGCGCGCTCCTCGGCAAGCGCCACCACTTCGCGGCCCAGCTGCCCCCCGGCACCCAGCAGCAGGATTCCGCTCATTTGGAAAGCCCGATCCGCGCGCGGTCATAGCGCGCCTTCAGCGGCTCCCACCAGGCGGCATTGTCGAGATACCAGCGCACTGTGGCCTCGATGCCGCTCTCGAAGTCATGCGCCGGCACCCAGCCCAGTTCGCCCTTCAGCTTGGTGGCGTCGATGGCGTAGCGCGCATCGTGGCCCGGCCGGTCGGTGACGAAGGTGATCAACCCCTCGCGGGCGCCGATCGTCGCATCGGGCACCACCCGGTCCATGATCGTGCAGATGGTGCGCACCACGTCGATGTTGCGGCGCTCATTATTGCCGCCGACATTGTAGCTCTCGCCGAGCCGCCCGGTAGTCGCGATCAGCTCCAGTGCCGACGCGTGGTCGTCGACATAGAGCCAGTCGCGCACATTCTCGCCCTTGCCATAGATCGGCAGCGGCTTGCCTTCCAGCGCGTTGAGGATGGTCAGCGGGATCAGCTTCTCGGGGAAGTGGTACGGCCCGTAATTGTTCGAGCAGTTCGACATCACGACCGGCAGGCCATAGGTGTGGAACCAGGCCCGCACCAGATGGTCGGATGAGGCCTTGGAGGCCGAATAGGGCGAGTTCGGCTGGTAGGGCGTGTCCTCGCGGAACAGCCCTTCCTCGCCGAGCGTGCCGAACACCTCGTCGGTGGAGATGTGGTGGAAGCGGAAGGCCTGCTGGCCCGCCGCATCCAGACCCTGCCAGTAGCGCAGCGCCTCCTGCAGCAGGGTGAAGGTGCCGATCACATTGGTCTGCACGAAGTCGCCGGGGCCGTCGATCGAGCGGTCGACATGGGACTCGGCGGCCAGATGCATGACCAGATCGGGCCGGAAGCTCTCCAGCGCCTCGCGCACGGCGCGCCCGTCGCAGATGTCGGCCTTGGCGAAACGGTAGTTCGGGCTGTTGTCGATCTCGTTCAGCGAGGCGAGATTGCCGGCATAGGTAAGCTTGTCGAAGTTGAGCACGTCCCACCCGGCGCGCACCAGGCGGCGCACCACCGCCGACCCGATGAACCCGGCACCACCGGTCACAAGCACACGACGCGTCATTTCGATCCCTTGGCTGCTCGCTTCAGCCTCGGTCGCTATCACAGCGCAAAGGGCGTTGCATAGTCCTGAAGCCGTGGCTGGACGCGATCCTTGGCCGAAAGGATGGCCGCCTCGGCCGCGACCGGCCATGTGATGCCGATGGCCGGATCGTCCCACAGAATGCCCGCATCATTGGCGGGCGCGTAGGGGGCGTCGACCTTGTAGACGACCAGCGTGTCGGGCTCCAGCGTGCAGAAACCGTGGGCGAAGCCGTGGGGCACCAGAAGCTGCTCGCCCCGCGCCGCGCTCAGCGTGGCGCCGACCCATTGACCGAAGCTCGGCGAGCCCTTGCGGATGTCGACGGCGACATCGAAGATCGCCCCGCGCGCGGCGCGCACCAGCTTGGCCTGCGCGAAGGGCGGGGTCTGGAAGTGCAGGCCGCGCACCACCCCGACATGGCGCGAGAGCGATTCGTTGTCCTGGACAAAAACCGTGTCGATGCCGAACGCATCGAAGTCGCTCTTCTTGTACGTCTCGCAGAAATAGCCGCGTTCGTCGCCATGACGTTTCGGCTGGACCAGCACGACGTCGGGAATGGCGAGGCGGGTGAAGGTGGTCATGTCTCAGAATTCCTACCGGTGGGGTGATGATGAAGACACTCGGCTTGACGCAATGCCGCCCTCACGCGTCAGACCGGCTGTCCATCGCAGCGATTACCTTCCACAACATGCAAGGGAACGCGCCCCGCTCGTCCGGCAACAGGCCCGAGAGCGCGGCAACATTCACTTCCCCCCACGGCCACTCGCACGGCCGCTGCTCTTTCCATGGCTGCTGGAAGCAGCGAAATCAAGACACGGCGGCGATCATTCGGATCGCAGGCGCGCGGGATCGGCCGCTCGCGCTCCCGGCGCGAAAGGCGCGCCGACAGGGAGCGCAGTTCAAAGGCCGCGCGGCACCCACGGTGCGTCCGCGCGAGCCGATTTTCTCCGCTTCGCGCCACAAACACCGACAATCGCCTCCTTGCGAGAGCGCATGCACGCGGGCGAGGGGCGAGGCTGCGGGCACACAGCCCGGCAGTCCGGCGGGTGAGCTCGCCGACGGCGCGGGAACGTTCGATGGTCATTCAGGTCGCTTGCGATCTATCCATAGGGCTCACGGTCCAGCCTCCCATGTGTGCGCCCGCACGCGGCACCGGCGCTGTCGTCGCCAGCGCGTTCCTGAGCAACGAGGATCCGGGGCCACAAGGCTGCCTGGGAGGCGCGGCTCTGCGCTTCTACGCGGCCGAGCGGCGGCAGGATCACCGCCGGCATGCTTAGTGGCGTCCCGCCCGGCTCAGGCCTTCTTGGCGAGGAGATCGCGGATCTCGGTGAGCAGAAGCTCCTCCCGGGTCGGCGCCGGCGGAACAGCCGGTGGGGCGGCGGCCTCCTGACGGCGCAGCCGGTTAACGCCCTTCACCACCAGGAACAGGATCCAGGCGACGATCAGGAAATTGATGACCACGGTGAGGAAATGGCCGTAGGCGAACACCGCGCCCTGCTCGCGCGCGGCGGCGAGCGAGTTTTCGGTGACATTGGCGGACAGCCCGATGAAGTAGTTGGAAAAGTCCAGCCCGCCCAGCACCGCGCCAACCACCGGCATGAAGAGATCGGTCACGATCGAATTGACGATCTGACCGAAGGCCGCGCCGATGATCACGCCGATGGCGAGATCCATGACGTTGCCTTTGACCGCGAATTCGCGGAATTCCTTCAGCACCTTGTTCATCCTTGCCTCCGTGGGCCGGAAATGAGACGTCGCAAGCGGGACGCCGCATCGCGCGACTCGTTCAACATCCCGAATGTGAAGCGGCGGTGACGGACGGGCAAGCGGCGAAAACGACATCCCCGCGCATGCTCACGACAACCTGCGAGCGGCCTGCATCCCCCGCTCGACCACCCGCTCGCCCCCCGCTTGCCCCCTGGCCGCGGGCCGGCGCATAAAGGGGCGAGGCTGCCCTTGAAGGCGCGGCCGCCCATCGGGAGCTCCCCATGCTTCAGGCCTGGGTCATCATCACCGTCGCCCTGGTCTATGTCGGTTTCCTGTTCGCGGTCGCCAGCTTCGGCGACCGTCGTCCCGCGCGCCCGCGCCGCGAGGGGCGGCCCTACATCTATTCGCTCTCGCTGGCGGTCTACTGCACGTCCTGGACCTTCTTCGGCTCGGTGGGCCTTGCCACCACCCAGGGCCTGAACTTCCTCACCATCTATGTCGGGCCGGTGCTGTTCTTCGCGCTCGGCGCGCCGCTTCTGCTGCGCATCGTGCGGCTCGCCAAGGCGCAGAACATCACCTCCATCGCCGACTTCGTCGCCGCGCGCTACGGCAAGAGCCAGGGCGTGGCGGCGATGGTGGCCGTGGTCGCGATCCTCGGCTCGCTGCCTTACATCGCCCTGCAGCTCAAGGCGGTGTCGGCCTCGCTGGTGGCCATGCTCGGCGATTTCGAGGGGCTGGGCCTGCACTACCCCGTGGTCGGCGACCTGGCGCTGATGATCGCGGTGGCGATGGCGGTGTTCGCGGTGCTGTTCGGCACCCGGCACATCGACGCCACCGAGCATCAGGAAGGGCTGATGCTGGCGGTGGCGACGGAATCGATCGTCAAGCTGGTCGGCTTCCTCGCCGTCGGCCTGTTCGTCACCTTCGTCATGTTCTCGGGTCCCGCGGACCTGTTCGCCAAGGCCGCCGAAAAGGGCGTCCTGCCGGTGCTCACCAAGGATTTCTCGGTGAGCAACTGGGCGGTGATGACGCTGCTCTCGGCGCTGGCCATCTTCCTGCTGCCGCGCCAGTTCCACGTCGCCGTGGTCGAGAACACCTCGGAACGGGAAATCCGCACCGCCGCGTGGCTGTTTCCGCTCTATCTCGTGCTCATCAACCTGTTCGTGGTGCCGATCGCGGTGGCCGGGCTCGTGGCCTTTCCGCCCGGCTTCATCGACGGCGACATGTATGTCCTCACCCTGCCGCTGTCGGTCGGGGCGCGGTGGATGGCGCTCATCGCCTTCGTCGGCGGGCTTTCGGCCGCCACCGCCATGGTCATCGTCGAGACGGTGGCGCTGGCGGTCATGGTGTCGAACGACATCTTCATGCCGCTCATGGTGCGCGCCCGGCGCAGCCGCGAGGCCGACGACACCGGCCCGCGCGCGCTGCACTCCGACATGGGCGAGCGCCTGCTCATGGTGCGCCGGGTGGCGATCTTCGCCATCCTGCTGCTGGCCTATCTCTACTTCCGCTTCGCCGGCGAGGCCCAGCTGGCGCAGATCGGCCTACTGTCCTTCGCGGCGGTCGCCCAGTTCGGCCCCGCCCTGCTGCTCGGGCTGGTGTGGCGGCGCGGCACCGCACCCGGCGCCATCGCCGGCATCGCCGCCGGCATCGTGCTCTGGGCCTACACGCTGCTGCTGCCGAGCCTCATCGATGCCGGGCTGTTCAGCCACGACCTGCTGCTCCACGGCCCGTTCGGCCTCGACATGCTGCGCCCGCAGGCACTCCTCGGCGTCCATGCCAGCCCGCTCAATCACGGCGTGATGTGGAGCCTCACCGTCAACGTGCTGTGCTTCCTCGGCGTGTCGCTGATGCGCCAGCCGACCCCGATCGAGCGCTTGCAGGCCAGCGTCTTCGTCGAAGCCGACCGGGCCCCCTCGGCGCCGAGCTTCCGGCTGTGGCGCTCGCCGGTCACGGTGGGCGAACTGCTCGGCACCGTGTCCCGCTATCTGGGCGAGGACCGCACCCGGGCCTCGTTCGAGAGCGTGTCCGCGATGCGCGGCGTCACGCTGGATCCCGGCCGCGAGGCCGACTTCCAGCTCATCCGCTACGCCGAGCACCTGCTGGCCTCCGCGATCGGCGCCGCCTCCTCGCGGCTGGTGCTGTCGCTGATGCTGCGCAAGCGCACCGTCTCCACCAAGGCGGCGCTCAAGCTGCTCGACGACGCCTCGGCCGCGATCCAGTACAATCGCGAGATCCTCCAGACCGCGCTGGACCATGTGCGCCAGGGCATCGCGGTGTTCGACCGCGACCTGCGCCTCATCTGCTGGAACCGGCAGTTCGGCGAGGTGCTGGAACTGCCCTCCGAGATCGTGCGCATCGGCGTCGGCATCGACCAGATCGTGCGCTTCAACGCCACCAGCGGCATGCTCGGCCCGGGCCCGGTGGAGGAGATCGTGCGGGTGCGGCTGGAGCGCTACGCCCGGCGCAGCGTCACCTTCCAGGAGCGCCTCGCCCCGCGCGGCGTGGTCATGGAGGTGCGCGTGAACACCATGCCCGACGGCGGCGTGGTGGTCACCTTCACCGACATCACTCCCTCGGTCGAGGCCGCCGAAGCGCTGGAGCGCGCCAACGAGACGCTGGAGCGGCGCGTGCGCGAACGCACCACGGCGCTGGAAAAGCTCAACACCCAGCTCGCCCAGGCCAAGGCCGAGGCGGACGACGCCAACATCTCCAAGACCCGCTTCCTCGCCGCCGCTTCGCACGACATCCTGCAGCCGCTCAACGCCGCCCGGCTCTACGCCACCAGCCTGGTCGAGCGCACCGAAACCGGCGAGAACCGCGAAAACGGCCGGCTCGCCCGCAATGTCGACGCCTCGCTGGAGGCGGTGGAGGACATACTCGGGGCGCTGCTCGACATTTCGCGCCTCGACGCCGGGGCGCTGAAGCCCGACATCGGCGCCTTCCGCGTCGACGACATCTTCTCGCAGCTGGAAATCGAGTTCACCCCGCTGGCCAAGGACAAGGGCCTGCGCCTGATCTTCGTGGCGAGTTCGGCGGCGGTGCGCTCGGACCGGCGCCTGCTCCGCCGCCTGCTGCAGAACCTCGTCTCCAACGCGATCAAGTACACGCCCGAAGGCCGGGTGCTGGTCGGGGTGCGCCGGCGCAGGGGCAAGCTGCGCATTCAGGTGCTCGACACCGGGCTCGGCATCCCCCAGGCCAAGCAAAAGCTGATCTTCAAGGAGTTCCAGCGCCTCGACCAGGGCGCCAAGGCCGCGCGCGGCCTTGGTCTCGGCCTGTCCATTGTCGAGCGCATCTCGCGGGTGCTGGAGCACCCGATCACCCTGGTCTCGACCCACGGGCGCGGCAGTGCCTTCGAGGTGGAGGTTCCGTCGGCACCGCCGATCCCCGCCGAAGCCCCGCGCACCCTGCCGGCCTCGGTGCCGGCCTCGACGCTGAACGATCTCATCGTGCTGTGCATCGACAACGACCCGGCCATCCTCGACGGCATGGAAACGCTGCTGGCCGGCTGGGGCTGCCGGGTGATCAAGGCTCACGACATGCACCGCGCGCTGGCCGCGCTGCGCGAATCGCGCCTGCTGCCGGACGTGCTGCTGGTCGACTATCACCTCGACGACGCCGACGGCATCGAGGTCGCCAAGCAGCTGCGCTGGAAGCTGGGTCAGCACCTGCCGGCCGTTCTCATCACCGCCGACCGCTCCAAGCGCGTGCGCGACACCGCCCGCGCGACCGAGATGGAAGTGTTGAACAAGCCGGTGCGCCCCGCCGCGCTGCGCGCCCTGCTGGCGCAGTGGCGGGCCACGCGGGCGGCGGCGGAGTAAGGCCGTCACGCCGCCTCAGGCGGGTTTCTGCCATTCCATGATGTGGAAATAGGGCACGCGCCGATACAGATCCGCCTTCGCGGGATCCCCGCCCGTGGGGGCCGGCTCGGAGAAATGGCGCAGCTGCAGGCCGAGATCCAGCAGCGCGCTCATATAGGTGCTGAGCGGCCGGTGCCAGTTGACGATGCTGATGCCGCGCCAGGTTGCCCGGATCGCCCGCTCCTCCAGGTAATCATCAATGAAGAATCGTGCCTCTCCCTGCTCATTGCGCGTCCAGCCGTCGGGCTGGCCGGCGGTGTTGAAGCTGGTGAGATTGGCAATCAGCAGGCTGCCACCGGGGCGCAGGCTGGCCGACATCCGCTCCAGCGCCGTGGGCAGGTCGGGAATGTCGATCAGGCTGAGATAGCTCACCACGAGGTCGACATCCGCCGCGCCCTCCAGCGTCTCCGCCCGGCCGAGCCGATAGTCGCCGGCCGGATCGAGCGCGCGGGCCCGTGCCAGCAGCGCCTCGGTGGGATCCACGCCGACCGTAGCCAGTCCCATGGCCTGCATCAGCCGGCAGAACCGTCCCTCGCCGCAGCCGACATCCAGCGCCCTGCTGAAGCCGCGCCCGCGGATACGCGCCAGCATCGGCGCATCCAGCACGAAGCGCCGTCCGTAATCGCCGCTGTCGCCCTGTTCGGTGATCCAGGCCTGTGCCGATTAGTCCCAGCCGCTGGACGATGGCCCACGGGAAGACGTCACGCTCACCCCGCCGACTGCGACCAGGTACCGCCCTCGATCTTCGAGGCCGCGATCACCGCCTGGGTGCGGCTCTCCACGCCCAGCTTCTGCAGGATGGCGGAGACGTGGGCCTTCACCGTCGCTTCGGAAACGCCGAGCTCATAGGCGATCTGCTTGTTCAGCAGTCCCTCGGACAGCATCATCAGCACCCGCACCTGCTGGGGGGTGAGGGTGGCCAGCCGCGCCACCAAAGCCTTGGTCTCGGTGTCCGCGCCGGCGTCGAGGTCGACATCGGGCGGGGTCCAGACACGCCCCTCCAGCACCGCGGCGATCGCCTCGCCCATGGTACCCACCGCCGCCGTCTTGGGAATGAAACCGGACGCGCCGAATTCCATGCAGTGGCGGATGACGCTGGCGTCCTCATTGGCGGAAACCACGATCACCGGCACGCCGGGATACTGCGCCCTCAGATACATCAGCCCGGAAAAGCCCCGCACGCCCGGCATGGTGAGGTCGAGCAGGATGAGATCCATGTCGCTCTCGCGCTCGAGCAGCGCCTGAAGGTCTTCGAGACCGCCGGCCTCGAACAGTTCCACCGAGGGAAACCGGCGCGAGACCGCCTCGCGCAGCGCACCTCGAAACAACGGATGATCGTCGGCAATCACCAGCCGGAAGCTCGTCGTCGTATCCACGTCCAAGCGGTCCTCATTACTCGCGGGCCGGCACGCGTCCCTTATCGCGCCGCAATCCAGGGTCGAGTCGTACCGGTGCCGCGAGCCGGCATCAACCATCGAGATTTAGTTGGCATCGCCGACAAACGCTACCACCAATTCGCGCCGGTGCGGGCGCACGCGGTGCTCCACCAGATAAACGCCCTGCCAGGTGCCGAGCGCGAGCCGCCCCGCGATCACCGGTATGGAGAGATGGAGTCCCGTCAGCACCGCCTTCACATGGGCGGGCATGTCGTCCGGCCCCTCCAGGTCATGGACCCAGCCGGCATGTTCGGGCGCCAGGCGGTCGAGCGCGGTAAGCAGGTCCACCCGCACATCGGGATCGGCGTTCTCCTGGATCGTGAGCGAGGCGGAGGTGTGGCGGCAGAACACGCTCACCTCGCCGTCAATCGCCCCTATGCCGTTGAGGAAGCCCGCGATCTCGGCGGTGATGTCGGTAAATCCCCGCCCGCGCGTGCCGACCGTGAAAAGGGTCGAGAATCGCCGTGTCACGGCGCTTTCGCGCACCTCGCCTTGCCGCACCGCCGCCATTAAACTGTCCTTTCATGCTGCACCGCGCTGGACGAATGCGATCGGCTGGGTTTGGATAGGGCGGACCAGCCCCTGATGACAAACCCGCCAAACGCTATTTTGGAGCGTCTCCGCTTTATGTCTTCTCCGCTGCCCAACTTCGCGCCCCGCGCCACCACCTCCCCGCTCGTGGTCGACCCCGCCTTGTTCGACCCGGCGGCGATCGCGCCGGACACGCGCGCCATCAATGCCGGCATCGTCAAGGCGCTCGGCGCCGTGGCGGATCGCTGGGTGTTTCCCATGGCCATGCTGCGCAAGCTCCGGCTGGATGGAAAGGGCCCCTTCCCGCTCGCGCCCGAAAGCCCCTATGCGCAGGTGGTCGAGATTGAGGGTCCCGGCGGCAAGGTGCCGCTGCGCATTCTCACCCCGCCGGAGCCGGCGAAGGGCGTGTATCTGCATATCCATGGCGGCGGCTGGTGCCTCGGCTCGGCGCGCGAGAATGACGGGCTGAACCATCGCTTCGTCGAGCGCACCGGCTTTGCGGTGGTGTCGGTCGACTACCGGCTGGCCCCGGAAGTGCCCTATCCGGCCGCCCCGGACGATTGCGAGGCCGCCGCCTTGTGGCTGCTGCGCGAGGGGCCGGCGCGCTTTGGCACCAGCCGCTTCGTCATCGGCGGCGAATCGGCGGGCGGCAACCTCGCCGTCAGCACGCTGCTGCGCCTGCGCGACCGGCACGGGCTCACCCCGTTCTGCGGCGCCAACCTCACCGCCGGCTGCTACGATCTCGGCCTCACCCCCAGCGCCCGCCTGTGGGGCGACGAGCCGCTGGTGCTCAACACGAACGACATCAACGTCTTCGTGGGTCACTACCTGCGCAACGGGGGCGACGTCGCGACACCGGACATCTCCCCGCTGCACGCCGATCTGAGCGGCCTGCCCCCGGCGCTGTTCACCATCGGCACGCGGGACGCGCTGCTCGACGACACGCTGTTCCTGGCGCCGCGCTGGCTGGCCGCCGGCAACCCGGCGGAACTGGCGGTCTACCCCGGCGGCTGCCATGTCTTCATCGGCTTTCCCGGCAGCCTTACCGACCAGGCGCTGGCGCGCAGCTACGCCTTCGTCGAGGCGTGCTGAGCGTCACAGCGGTTCGCCCTGCGAGGGTTTGTTCTCGCCCCGCAGCCGGTCGACCATGCCGAGAAAACGCTTGAACACATGCTCGGCCATATCCATGGCCTCGTCGAGCTTGCGGCGGGCATCCTCGGTCAGCTTCGCGTCGTCGTCGGGCACGGCGGCCTGCGGCGGCGGGTGCGTGGAAGAGCCGGCGCCGCCCTCGGGCGGCACCATGATGTCCGGCACGCCCGGCGTCACCCCGGTCCGCGCCTTCTCCAGCGCGGCGATGCGCGCCTGAAGCCGGCCGATCTCGGCCTCCAGGGCCGCGCGGTCCTCAGGCACCGCCTCGCACACCCAGGAACCGGCGCCCGACCCGGAAACGCCGGCGCCGGGCCGTGCGTCCGCCCGCTGGCTGCAGAACGACATCGCTCCACTGCGGGTGTCGAGTTTCATCACCCCGCCTTCGACCGGCTGGATGGAGAAGTTCGCCCGCTCCGCCGCCGCGACAGGCGAGGACGCCGGCGCTTCCTGCGCCAGCGCCGCCGGCCCGAGAAAAAGCACCAGCACCCCGCTCAATCCAAGCTGGCAAAGCCTTGATCCGCCGTTCATGCCGCACCTCCTCGTTCGCACGCGTGTTCGCCCGCCGGTTTCCCGTCCGCGCGCTCAGGGCTTGAACGGCGGCCGTCCACTGGACAACGCCGCGTCGAGCAGATCGATCCGGTCCTGCCCCCAGAACACCTCACCGTCGAGCACATAGGCCGGCGAGCCGAACACGTCGGCCTCGACGGCGCGCGCGTGATTGGCCTCATAGGCGGCGGCCATCTCCGGCGTGTCGGCGGCCTCCAGCAGGCTCGCGGGCAGGCTGAGCTCATCCAGGATGGCGCGGATCTGCGCCGGATCGCCAAGGTCTTCCTGGCGCTGCCACACCGCCGAGCCGAACCGCGCGATCAGCGGCGCCACGTCATGGCCGTCCCGGATCGCGGCGAGGATGAGCCGGTCAGTCACCCCGCCATTGAACGGCCAGTGGGCCGGCTGAACGTGGAAATCGAGGCCCCGCGCCTCACTCCAGCGCTGCAGTTCCACCAGCCGGTAGCGCTGCCGCGCGGGATGGCGCTTGGGCAGAGCGGTGCCGCCGGTCTCGGCGAACAGATTGCCCAGGCCCACCGGGCGGAAGTCGACATGCACGCCATGGCGCTTGACCACGTCGAGAAACGTCGCATAGCCCATGAACGCCCAGGGGCTGACGGTCGAGAAGTAGTAGTCGATTGTGCGGGACATCGTCGCTCTTCGTTCACCGGGCCTCACAAGCCGGGCCCCGACTGGCCGGCGCAGGCTAGAGCAAGATGGGTCGGGGGAAAACCTCCCCCTCGCGGGTCCCCAAACGACAACGGCGCCCGCTGGGGGCGCCGCTGCCGGACAATCGAAACGGGGGAGGTGAAGCGTCAGGCCGCCGAACGGGCGGTGAAGGCGCCGACCATCTGGCGAAGCTCGTCAATGGCTTCCTCGATCTCGACCTTCTGCTGCTCCAGCAGCGCAAGCTGCTCGGCGCATTTCTCGCGGGTCAGGGCAAGTCCGCCCGACGGCACCGGGCCGCCTTCGCGCAGGGCCACCATCGCCTTGATCTCGGCAAGGGTGAAGCCAAGCTTCTTGCCCTTGAGGATGATCGCCAGGCGGTCGCGCTCGGCCGCGCTGTAGAGCCGGGTCAGCCCCTCGCGACGCGGAGCCAGCAGGCCCTTGTCCTCGTAGAAGCGGAGGGCGCGAAGGGTGACGCCGAATTCGCGGGCGAGATCACCGATGGTGAAGAAGCTCGGCACGGAGGCGTTCGTGACCGACGATTCGGTGATGCGCTCGGCCTCGAAGGAAGTGAAGTCCATATCGACAGCTCCGGGTGGATGACGTGGGGGTATCCATGACGTGACCGCAGTGTCGCAGACCAGCTTCCGCTAGGGGAGAAAGTCGCACCCGACGTTAGGGCAACTTACTGTTAAACGGAAAATTAGATCGTTGATATATAACGATTTTTTGGATTTACCCCATTTTGCAGCGCAGCAAGTGCGGGGTCGGGCGGCGTCCGCAATATGCCGATTCCGGGGCCGGCGACTCAAGATCGGGGCGCCGGAACGGGCCCCGGCAAGGGGGCGGGGGACCGGCCGGCGGTAACGGCGTGAGCGCGCATTAACGCGACATTTACCAAGAAATCGAACAGTCGGTCGCAACAGCCCCAGCGCCGGCCAGCGATTCTCGCCCTGCCGCCGGCGCCGAAGTCAGGGAGATCAAGGTGCGGCAAGAAGGGGCCAGTTCAACGGCCGGACAGATTGCTCCCGAAGCGTGGCGCGCCATGAGCGAGGCGGCCGAACGCGCCGGGCTGCCGCTGGACCAGTGGCTGAAGGCCCAGCTCCTCTCCAGCACCGGCCCCCGCGAGGCCGCGGACGGCGATATCGGCGACCTGCAGCGCCGCGTCCAGGAACTCGCCGGACGGATCGAGAACCTCGTCGCCGTGCGCCCCGATGCCGGGGCGGCCATCGCGGAGCAGGCGCCCCCGATCGCCGCGCCGCTCGCCCCCCACACGCTGCCTTCGCATTTGCGGCCCGCGCCTTCGCAGCCCGGCGATGCCTTTGCCGCCGACACCCTTGACCCTCACTCCGCGGATGGGCGCCTCGATGCCGCGATCCGCCAGATCAACGAGCGTATCGAGGCGATGAACCTTCCCCGTTCCCGTCCGGCCCCCGCCGCTGCGGGCCGCCGCATCGAGGAATTCGACAGCCGCCTCGACGAGAGGGTGCGCGCCAGCGAGGCCGAGAGCCGGCGCGGCTACCGCCCGTCCCCCATGACCAATGCCGAAGACATCGAGGCCGCCGTCGCCGAGATCGCGGCCCGCCAGAGCGAACTCGAAGCCGCCCGCCCGGAGCGCCGGCCGTATGAGCGCCCGGCGGAGCGCGCCCCGTTCGAGCCGGCGCGGGCCCCCCAGGGCGCCCGGCTTCCAGGCAGCCGGCCCGAGCGCGCGCAGCCGGAACGCGGCCGCTCCGACGCCGCCCGTCCCGAACCCACCCCGTCCGAACGCGGCTATCGCGAGCGCAGCGTCGTGCCGCCCGCCCCGGCCGCGCGTCCGGCACTGAACGGCGACGCGCTGGAAGCGCTCCAGCGCGAGCTTGCCGACATGCGCGAGGGCCTTTCCGTGCTGGCGCCGCGCCGCTCGGTCGACGAACTCCAGCGCACCGTCTCCCGCCTCGCCGAGCGCGTGGAGCGGGCCGGTGCCGGCGACGAGGAGCTGCGCGGCACGCTGCTCGCCCTGCGCGACATGATCGGCGGGCTCAAGCTTCCCGAGCATCCCTCCATCCTGATGGGGCGCATCGACACGCTGGCCCGCAAGATCGACATCGTGAGCGCCAAGACGGTGGATGGCTCCGCCATCGCCCGGCTCCAGGCCCAGGCGTCGGAAATCCGCGATCTGCTCGGCCGCGCCATCTCCAATGACGCGGTGCGCCTGCTCGCCGAGCAGGTCGCGCTGCTCGCGGCCAAGGTCAGCCAGATGGCCGGCGCCGACGAGGCGATGATCCGCTCGGCGGTCGGCGGCCTCGAACGGCGCATGGACGCCCTGTCGGAGCGCATCGGCACCCCGCCCTCCGCGCTGTCGATCGAAGACATCCAGCGCCGGCTGGAATCCATCCAGCAGGGTCTCGCCGCCGCCCGTCGCGAGGCGCCCGAAGCCGTGGCCGCCAGCATGGCGGCCGGGCTCAGCGACATCGCCGCCCGCATCGAGCGCATCGAGCGGCCGGTCCCGGCCCCCGACCATGGTCCGCGCTTCGACGCGTTGAGCCGGCAGATCACCGACATCGCGGCCAAGCTCGACAGCGCCACCCCCGCCGCCAGGATCGCCGATCAGCTCACCGGCCAGCTCTCCACCATCGAACGGGCGGTAAACGACCTGTTCATCCAGATGGAGGAAACCCGCGCGACCGTGCTGGCCAATGCCGGCCACCGTGGCCACCCCGGCGGCGGTGGCAAAACGAACGGCGCCAGCCTGCTCAAGCGCGAGATCGCCGCCATCGAGGCCGCCCGCGCCGCCGGCACCTCTCCCGCCGTTGCGGGGACCGCGTTCGCCGCGCCCCCGGCCCAGCCCGCCAGCGCCGCCCCCCTCGCCCCGACCGCCAAGGTCGCTCCCTCGCCCGCACCCGAACACGCCGCGGCCCCCATCGCGGCTGAAGGCGCGCCGGCGGCCGCGACCGCCGCGAGGCCGACCGCCGCGCCCGCGCCCTCCTCGGCGTCCGAGCCGGTGTTCACCCCCGCGCCGGCCTCGATTCCCAAGCCTTTCGAGCCCCAGCTGATGCGCGCAGCGCTGGAAGAACTCAGCCGGTCGCCGGATATGGCGGTCGCCTTCCGCAAGACCGCCTCGGCGCCCGCGTCGGCGCCCCAACAGGAATGGGTGCAGGAACAGCCTCGGGACACCGTGCCGGACGAGCCGGCGGAGCAGGCTCACCCGCTTCCCGACACCGTGGCCGATGTCTACGGGCTTGGCGATGGCGGCCAGGACGAGGCCGACACGCCTGTTCCCGTCATTCCCCCGGCGGGCAATGACGACACCGCGCCGCGCGGCGGCGCCGCCCCGGCGCGCACCCAGTTCATCGCCCAGGCCCGGCGCGCCGCCCAGCCGGCAACGGTGGTCATCCCCGCCATGCACAGCCGCATCGGCGAGCGCCACACCCGCAAGCCGACCCCGTGGCTGGCCCGCATCCGCGCCATGCTGCTGATCGGCCTGTGCGGCTCGGCGCTGGCCTATGGCTCCTGGCACCTGCTCGGCACGCTGCGCGAGGGCCAGCTGCGCGCCTCCGCGCCCGGCACCGGCCTGCCCGCGACCGCACGGGGCGCCGGCCCCTCGCTTGAGGACATCACCGGTTCGGTCGGCAAGTCCCCGGTCCGGCCGGACATGCCCGAGCGTTCCGCGCCCCCGCCCGCCGACACCCCGCCCACGGAGAAGCCGGGGCCCTCTAGCTTCAACCTGCCCAGTAACCTGCCCGACAGCATCGGCGGGGCGGCCCTGCGCTCGGCGGCCCTCGCCGGCAATCCGGCGGCGGCGTTCGAGGTCGGCCGACGCTACCTCGAAGGCATCGAGGTGGCGGCGAGCGCGGTGCGCGCGGTCGATTGGTTCCAGCTCGCGGCCGACCAGGGCTCGATCCCGGCGGCCTATCGCCTCGGCTCGATCTACGAGAAGGGCACGGAAGGGGTGATGCGCGACGTCGCCCGGGCGCGCCAGCTCTATGAGCGCGCCGCCAATGCCGGCAATGTCCGCGCCATGCACAATCTCGGCGTGCTTCTGGCGGCGGGCGTCGACGGCCAGCCCGATTACCGCGAGGCGGTGCGCTGGTTCAGCCGCGCGGCGGAATACGGCCTGCGCGACAGCCAGTACAATCTCGCCGTGCTCTACGCCCGTGGCTTCGGCGTCACCGCCGATCTCGGCGAGGCCTGGCGCTGGTTCTCGCTCGCCGCCGCGCGCGGCGACACCGAGGCGGCCGCCAAGCGTGACGATGTCGCCGCCCGCATGGATGCCCACGCCCTCGCCGTCGCCCGCGCCTCGGTGGAAAACTGGACCCCGCGCATGGTCGACGCCAAGGCCAATGGCGGCAATGTGCAGGACTGGGAACAGCCCGGCACGCCCCGCAAAACCGCGTCGCGCTAAAAATGACATCCGCGCCGCGCTGAGAGAAGGCCGCGCCGCGCCCGGGCCCCTGGCGCCTAGCGATCCGGCAGGCAGGCGTGATGGGCGATCCGGTAGGTCCGCGCCCCGCCGATGAGATGGGCCGCATAGGCACCGGGGAACAGCCCCGCCAATGCGGCGTCACGAATGTTCAGCCCGCCCGCATAGGCGCCCAGCGCCGGCATCACCAGGCGTGCCCCGTCGGTCGCGAAGCAGCGCCGGCGCAAGCCCCGTCCGCGCACCACCAGCCGGGCGACCGGGTGGAAATGCCCCGCGATCTCCCCCCGCGCCCCGCCCGCCGGCAATTCGGCGCTCGGCAAATCCCGCGCGGGTTCATGTCGCAGCGTCAGCCGCCCCAGCCGCAATTCCGGCAGGTGCTCGCCCCCCAGCCCCGGCATCGGCTCGGGATCATGGTTGCCCGCGATCCAGACCATGTCGCGCCCCGTCGCGATGTCGGCGAGCAAGGCCCGCTCGGCGGCGCCCAGCCGTTCCGCGCCACGGCGATCATGGAAGCTGTCGCCCAGGGCGACGACGACGCGCGGCCGCGTGCGCGCGACGATGCCGGCCAGCAGCGTCAGCGTGGCACGGCTGTCATAGGGCGGCAGCGGCACGCCGCGCGCGGCGAAGGACGAGCCCTTTTCCAGATGCAGATCGGCGACCACGAGCACCCGCTCGGCCGGCCAGTGAAGACCGCCGGCCGGGTCGAGCTTCAGCCGGACGCCGGCCAGCTCGATCGCATCGGCCTCACCGTCCTGCATCTCCAGCGCCATCCAGCGCCTCCCTGATCAGTTCGTCCTCGGCCTCCGCCAGCAGCGCATCGGAAGCCCCGCCAGCGACGATCTCGCGGCCGATCTCGAGCATCACCGGCACCGCCAGAGGCGACACACGCGGCAGAGCGACATGGTCGATTCGCCCGCGGATGCGCACCAGCATGTCGGAGAGGCGGCGTATGTCCAGCAGCCCGGTCGCGGCATCCGCCCGTGCCGCGCGCAGCAGCACATGGCCCGGCTCGTGCCGGCGCAGCACGTCATAGACGAGGTCGGTCGACATCGTCACCTGCCGCGAATTCTTCTCCTTGCCGGGAAAGCGCCGCTCGATCAGCCCACCGATCACCGCGCATTGCCGGAACGTGCGCTTCATCAGCGCCGATTCCGCCAGCCATTCCTCCAGATCATCGCCCAGCATGTCGGCGTCGAACAGCCCGTCAAGCCCGAGCCGGCCCTCGCTTACCGCCTGCGAAAGATCGGAAAGGCCATAGATCGCAAGCGCATAGTCATTCGCCATGAAACCCAGCGGGTGCAGGCCCGCGCGGTCCAGCCGGCGGGTCAGCAGCATGCCGAGCGTCTGGTGGGCGAGCCGCCCCTCGAACGGGTAGGCGACCAGATAATGCCGTCCGCCACGCGGAAAGGTCTCAACCAGCAGGTCCTCGCGGCCCGGCAGCCGCGAGCGCCGGCGCTGGATCTCCAGCCACTCACGCACCTGCGGCGGCAGGTCCGCCCAGTGCTCCGGCGCGGCGAGCAGCGCGCGGACCCGCGCGGCAAGAAAGGTCGACAGCGGGAACTTTCCCCCCGCATAGGACGGCACCTTGGGCTCTTTGGCGCTGGTGCGGGCAACCCGGACCTCGTCCTCGGCGATAGTGAGATATTCCAGCACCTCGCCGGCGAAGACGAAGGTATCGCCGGGGGTCATGGTCTCGACGAAGTACTCCTCCACCTCGCCCAGCACCCGCCCGCCAAAGCGCGATTTCGCGGAAGCCAGCCGCACCCTGAGCATGGTGGATTCAACGATGGTGCCGATATTGAGCCGGTATTGCTGCGCCACCTGCGGGTTGGCAACGCGCCAGCGCCCGTCCTTCATCCGGCGGATGCGGGCGAAGCGCTCATAGGCTCTCAGCGCATAGCCGCCAGTGGCGACGAACTCGACCACCTCCTCGAAATCCGCGCGCGAAAGCCAGGCATAGGGCTCGGTCGACGCCACCTCGTCATACAGCGCATCGGCCTCGAACGGCCCCGCGCAGGCCATGCCGAGCACGTGCTGCGCCAGCACGTCGAGCGCGCCCCGCCGCTCCACCGCGCCATCCTGTGCCCCCGCCCGCACCGCTTCCAGCGCCGCCCGGCACTCCAGCACCTCAAACCGGTTGGCCGGCACCAGAACCGCGCGCGACGGCTCATCGAGCCGGTGATTGGCCCGCCCGATACGCTGCATCAGCCGCGAAGAACCCTTCGGCGCTCCGACATTGACCACGAGATCCACCGCGCCCCAGTCGATGCCCAGATCCAGCGAGGAGGTGCACACCACCGCGCGCAGCACGCCCTCCCCCATCGCCGCCTCGACCCGGCGCCGCTGGGAGACGTCGAGCGAGCCATGATGCAGCGCGATCGGCAGGTTGGCCTCGTTGATGTGCCACAGCTCCTGGAACAGCAGCTCGGCCTGCATGCGGGTGTTGACGAAGACCAGCGTGGTCCTGTTGCGCGCGATGAGCGCGTAGATCTCCTGAAGCGAATGGCGCGCCGTATGCCCGGCCCAGGGCACATGGGCGACACTGTCCAGCATGGTGAGATCCGGCGCCGCGCCCGGTTCCGCGATCACCAGATCGCCCATCGGGCGGGCGGGCGTCTGCGGCACCAGCCAGCGGCGCAGCGTCCCGGGGTCGGCGACGGTGGCGGAAAGCCCGACCGTCTGCGCCTCGGGCGCGATCGCCCGCAGCCGGGCAAGGCCGAGGCTGAGCAGGTCGCCCCGCTTGGAGCCCGCCAGCGCGTGGAGTTCGTCCAGCACGATGCGGCGCAGATCGCCGAACAGCGGCTCGGCATCGGCCGAAGCCAGCAGCAGCGCAATCTGCTCGGGCGTGGTGAGAAGGATATCGGGCGGGTCGCGCCGCTGGCGCTGACGCCGCGAGGCCGGCGTGTCCCCGGTGCGGGTCTCGATCCGGATCGGCAGGCCCATCTCCGCCGCCGGCCGCTCCAGATTGCGGGCGACATCGACCGCCAGCGCCTTGAGCGGCGAGATGTACAGCGTGTGGATGCCGGGCGGGCGGGCACTGTTGCGCAGGCGCGGACGCTGCGCCAGCTCGATCAGACTGGGGAGGAACCCCGCCAGCGTCTTGCCCGCGCCGGTCGGCGCGATCAGCAAGGCCGAGCGCCCCTCGCGCGCCTTCGCCAGCAGGTCGAGCTGGTGCGCACGCGCTGTCCATCCACGTTCCGCGAACCAGCGGCGAAACGGCTCGGGCAGCAGGTCCGTCGGGTTCAGGTCGCGGGCGTCATCCATGGGCGGCACCGCTACAAGCTAAGGTCTCGGCGCCGAATTGCGAGGGGCGATGAGCCCCACCCTCGCGTCTCACGTTTCGCGCATCGCCACCGCGACCAGCCCCGCCACAGGCTGCTCCTTTTCCCGGCGGATCCATTCATCCGCGCAGGAGAGCAGCACCAGCCCGGCCGCCTCGACGCAGCCGCGCACATAGGACGCGGCATGGGCAAAGCGCAGCGTCTCGCGCAGCAGCACCCCTTCCCCGTCATGGGTCTCGTCGGTGAAGGCGATGAGCCCGCCGGGTTCCAGCACGCGCCGCGTCTCGTCCAGCACCGGGCCGAGATCGTCGAGATAGCAGAAGGCGTCGCCGGCGAAGATCAGGTCCACGTCGCGTGCCGGCTGTTCCTTGAGGAACGCGACCATCTCGCCGGCAACCGTCCGGTCATAGATGCCGCGGCTTCGCGCGCGGCGGATCATGTTCGGCGACAGGTCGACACCCTCCAGCACCCCGACACGGTCGTTCAGCCGCACCGCCACGAGCCCCGTACCGCAGCCGAGATCCAGTCCACGGGCGAAGGCGTAAGGCCGGCCCAGCCGGGCGCAGGCGGCCTCCAGCGCGGTGTCGATCAGCTCGGGCCCGCGATAATCCAGCCGCGCCAGCGCCGCGTCGAAGCGCTCGGC
This sequence comes from Ancylobacter pratisalsi, assembly GCF_010669125.1. Taxonomy (NCBI): domain Bacteria; kingdom Pseudomonadati; phylum Pseudomonadota; class Alphaproteobacteria; order Hyphomicrobiales; family Xanthobacteraceae; genus Ancylobacter; species Ancylobacter pratisalsi. The sequence continues at coordinate 2,696,261 of NZ_CP048630.1, read as the reverse complement.
ATACTGGTCGAACAGCATGCGCACATAGGCTTCGCTCATGCTGGCAACCGAACCCTCCAGCCGCGCCAGCCGCAAGGCGGCGCCGAGCGGGTCCGCGCCATCGAGCGAGAGCACCTGTTCAAAGGCGCTCCGCGCGCCGGGCGCGTCCCCCGCTCCCTCGCGCGCCTCGCCGAGCAGGAACCAGCTCGGCGCATGGCCGGGCAGGCGGGCCACCGCCTCGGTGAGAAGCTCGGCGGCATCGCCAGCGTTTCCCTCCTCCATCAACGCACGCGCCCAATCGATCCGGCGGTCGACCACGGGGTCTCCCGACGTGAGTGTCAGCCGGCCGGCATTCATGATTGGGGGGTCTCGCGGAAATCGGACGAGCTGCCCTATATCTTGTCCGTGATGCGCCCGGAAGAGCTTCTCCACACCACGCCCCAGGGACTTTATTCCCCCGCTGGCGATTTCTTCATCGACCCGACGCGGGCGGTCGCCCGCGCGCTGATCACCCATGGCCATTCCGACCATGCCCGCGCCGGCCACGGCGCGGTGCTGGCGACGCGCGAGACGCTCGACATCATGGCCATTCGCTATGGCGAGGATTTCGCCGGCGCGGCCCAGCAGGCGAGCTATGGGGAGCGGGTGCAGGTGAACGGCGTCACCGTCACCTTCCTGCCCGCCGGTCATATTCTGGGTTCGGCGCAGATCCTGGTGGAACATCGCGGCTGCCGCATCGTCGCTTCCGGCGACTACAAGCCGGGCGCGGACCCGACCGCACCGGCCTTCGAGCCCGTGCCCTGCCATGTCTTCATCTCCGAGGCGACGTTCGCCCTGCCGGTGTTCCGGCATCCCGATCCGGCACGCGAGACCGCCAAGCTCACCGCCTCGCTCGCCCTGTTTCCCGAGCGCACCCATCTGGTCGGCGCCTACGCGCTGGGCAAGGCGCAGCGGGTAATGGCGCTGCTGCGCATGGCGGGCCATGAGCGGCCCATCCTCATCCACGGCGCGATGGAGCGGCTTACCGCCTATTACCGCTCGCGCGGCATCGCGCTGGGAGATGTGCGGCCGGTACGCGAGGCCGCGCGGGAAGATCTGCCCGGCGCGGTGGTCATCTGCCCGCCCGGCGCGCTGGCTGATGTCTGGTCGCGCCGCTTCCCCGATCCCGTCACCGCCTTCGCCTCGGGCTGGATGCGTATCCGTGCCCGCGCCCGGCAGAACGGCGTCGAGCTGCCGCTCATCATCTCCGACCACGCCGACTGGGACGAGCTACAGGCCGCCATCCTCGCGACCGGCTGCGAGGAATTGTGGGTCACGCACGGCCAGGAGGACGCGCTGGTACACTGGGCGGGGCTCGCGGGCCTGCGCGCACGCCCGCTCCACATGGTCGGCTATGGCGAAGAGGAGGAAGCGCCCGCTCCGCCGTCCCCGGAAAGTGGCGGCTCATGAACCGCTTCGCCGCCCTGCTCGACCGCCTGGCCTATGAGCCGCGCCGAAACGGCAAGATCCGGCTGATCGCGGATTATTTCCGCCATACGCCCGATCCCGAGCGCGGCTTCGCCCTGGCCGCGCTCACCGGCGCGCTGTCGTTTCGCAACGCCAAGGCGGGCCTGATCCGCCAGCTCATTTCCGAGCGCACCGACCCGGTGCTTTTTGCGCTGTCCTACGACTATGTCGGCGACCTGTCGGAAACGGTCGCGCTGATGTGGCCCGCGCCCCCGGGCCAAGACGGCACGCAGGCCCCGCCGCTCTCCTATGTCGTCGAGACCTTCACCCATATGGGTCGGGCCGGACTTCCCTCCGTGCTCGCCGTGCTGCTCGACCAGCTCGACGAGACCGGCCGCTGGGCGCTCTTGAAGCTCATCACCGGCGGGTTGCGCATCGGGGTCTCGGCCCGGCTGGCCAAGACGGCGGTCGCGGCGCTCGGCGGGGAGACGCCGGACGCGATCGAGCTGGTGTGGCCCGGCCTTTCCCCGCCCTATGAGGAGCTGTTCGCCTGGGCCGAGGGACGCGGCCCCCGCCCCGAGACCGACAACCCGGCCCCGTTCCGGCCGGTCATGCTGGCCCATCCCATCGAGACGGCGGATTTCGAGACGCTCGATCCGGCCGATTTCCGGGCCGAGTGGAAATGGGACGGCATCCGCGTGCAGGCGGTGCGCGCGCCCGATGCCGCGGGACGCCCCGTCACCCGCCTCTACAGCCGCACCGGGGAGGACATCTCCGGCGCTTTCCCCGAACTCGCCGAGGCACTGGCCTTCGACGGCGCCGTGGATGGTGAGCTGCTTATCCTGCGCGAGGGGCGCGTACAGTCCTTCAACGTGCTGCAGCAGCGGCTGAACCGGAAGGTGGTGTCGGCCAAGCTGATGGCGGAGTTTCCCGCCCATATCCGGGCCTACGACCTGCTGGTCGAAGCGGGCGAGGACCTGCGCGAAAAGCCGTTCGCCGCCCGCCGCGCCCGTCTGGAGGGCCTCATCGCGTCGCATCCGGCCGATGGCCGTCTCGACCTCTCCCCCGACGTGCCTTTCGCCTCATGGGAGGAACTTGCCGGGGCCCGCGCCGATCCCGCCACCCATGGTGCCGCGCTGGATGCCGAGGCGGTCGAGGGCGTCATGCTCAAGCGCGCCGACAGCGCCTATCTTCCCGGTCGCCCCAAGGGGCCGTGGTGGAAATGGAAGCGCGACCCGCGCAGCGTCGACGCGGTGCTGATGTACGCCCAGCGCGGCCACGGCAAGCGCTCGTCCTTCTACTCCGACTACACCTTCGGGGTGTGGACGACGGACGAGAACGGCGCGGCCGCGCTGGTACCGGTCGGCAAGGCCTATTTCGGCTTCACCGACGCCGAGCTGGTCGAGATCGACCGCTTCGTGCGCCGCAACACCGTCAACCGCTTCGGTCCGGTGCGCGAGGTGGTCCACACCGCCACCGAGGGGCTGGTGCTGGAAGTCGCCTTCGAGGGGCTCGCGCGGTCCACCCGCCACCGTTCCGGCGTGGCCATGCGCTTTCCCCGCATCGCCCGGCTGCGCTGGGACAAGCCGCCCGGCGAAGCCGACCGGCTGGAGACGCTGGAGCGGATGCTGGACGTGGCGCTCACCGCCCCATCCAGCGCCTGATCCGGTTCCGCACGCCGCCTTGCGGCGCCGCCGCCGCGAGGGAGCGAGGCGCCGGCGGCGCCAGCGACCAGGCGATGCCGGCGGGGTAGTCCACGGTGTGGATCTCGATCGCCCGCCCTCCCGCCTGCGCCAGCAGACACCACAGATCCGCCCCGAACTCACTCTCGACCAGATAGTCCTCCGGCTTGGTTCCCGGCGCGCCGTGATAGCTCGGCGGCAGCCCCGCGCGCGAGCGCGACAGGCGGGCGACGATCACCGGCGCGGTGAAGCACAGCCGGCCCTCCGGCTTCAGCACGCGCAGGCATTCGCGCAGCGCCGCGAGCGGGTCGGGCACATGCTCCAGCGTGTCGGAGTGAAACACCAGGTCGAAGCTGCCATCCGCGAAAGGCAGGCTTCGCATGTCGAAATCGGGGAAGTCGAGGCGCCGGTAGGCCGGCAATGCCGCGAAACTCTCGGAAACGCCGGCGCAGCCGTTCATGTCGCCAACCACCATCGCCCGGTGGCGCGGGTCGGCCAGCGCGGCCCGCAGCGTCCGGCCGTCCTTCATCCACGCGCGGATGGCGTCGGCCAGCGCAAGGCCGCGCACCTGCGTTCCGCAGCGGGCGCAGTGGGTGCCCTGCTGGTGGTTGATATAGGCGACTTCCTCCGCCCCGATCTCCCATTCGGCGATGAGTTCGGGCCACAGCACCTCCTGGTGGACGACCTCGTGCGCGCCGCAGACGGAACAGATCAATGCCATGAGGTCCTCACCCACTCCTCGCGCTGCCCGGCGCCTCACATGTCCGGCGCGCCGGCAGCGATCATACGAAGAGAACCGGGCCTGCGCACGACCTCCCCTCACAAGGTGTCGCCCCCGTCCCCCGCGGCGTGCTAGGGGAAGACTGTTCGCCTGCGCAAGGAGCCCGACAACATGGCCGACAATCAACTCGCCCGCTGGATGGGTGGTTCCCCGTTCTGGGTGCTGGTGCGTTTGCTGGTGCTCTGCGTGGTGGTCGGCGTCATCCTCTCCGCGCTTGGGCTCGACCCGATGAACATCCTCTCCAGTCTGGAGCGGCTCATCCGGCATCTGTTCAATTTCAGCTTCGAGGCGGTGGACAAGCTGTGGCGCTATTTCGTGCTCGGCGCGGTCATTGTCATCCCGCTCTGGCTGATCACCCGCATCGCCAGCCGCGGACGGTAACGCCGTGAACGTCGGTGCCGGCGGCCGGGTCGAGGTCACCTCCCGGCGGTTTCTCGCTATTGCCCTGCCGGCGACGCTGGCGCAGATGACCACGCCCGTGCTCGGCCTCGTCGCCACCGGCGCCATCGGCCGGCTGGGCGACGCCGTGCTGCTGGGCGCGGTCGCGGTCGGCGCGCTCCTGTTCGATTTCGCCTTCTGGATCTTCGGTTCCATGCGCATGGGCACGGCCGGGCTGACCGCGCAGGCACTTGGCCGGGGCGAACGGGTGGAGCTGCGCGCGGTGCTGGTGCGGGCGCTGTTCATCTCGCTGGCCATCGGGCTGGCGCTGATCGCCATCCATGTCCCCGTCAGCCATGCCGCCTTCTCGCTGATGGGCGCCAGCGAGGGCGTTCACGCCGCGGCGGCGCTGTATTTCTCGGTGCGCATCCTCTCCGCGCCCTTCGCCATCGCCAATTTCTCCATCCTTGGCTGGCTGGTGGGCGTGGCGCGCACCGATATCGGCCTCGGGCTGCAGATCCTCATCGCCTCGATCAACGCCCTCGCAACCGCCGCGCTTGTTCTCTACTGGGATTTCGGCATCGCCGGCGCGGCGTTCGCCAATGTGCTGGCGGAGACCGCCGGCACGCTGTTCGGCCTCGGCGCGGCGGCGCGGCTCATCGGGCGCGACTGGCGGGTGCCCTGGCGGGCCGTCATGGACCGCGCCCGGCTGGTCGAGACCGTGGCGGTGAACGGCGACATCATGATCCGCACCGGCCTGCTCATGGCCGTGCTGCTGTTCTTCACCGCGCAGGGCGCGCGCGCCGACGACGTCACCCTCGCCGCCAATGCGGTGCTCTACAACATGGTCATGGTCACCACGTTCTTCCTCGACGGCTTCGCCACCGCGGCCGAGCAGGTCTGCGGCCAGAGCGTCGGCGCGAAGGACCGGACGGGTTTCCGCCGCGCGGTGCGCATGACGCTTATCTGGGGCGCGGGCTTTGCCGGCCCGGCGACGCTCGCCCTGCTCTACGGCGGCGGCGCGATCATCGACCTGCTGGCCGCGAACGCGGATGTGCGCCTGGTCGGGCGGGACTATCTCCCGCTCGCCGCCCTCACCCCGCTGCTCGGGGTCGCCGCCTTCGCCTATGACGGCATCTTCGCCGGCTCCACATGGTCGCGCGACATGCGCAACATGATGCTACCAGCGGTAGCGCTGTACTTCCTCGCGTGGTGGCTCACGCTCCCGCTCGGCAACACCGGCCTGTGGCTCGCCTATCTCACCTTCATGGGCGGGCGCGGCCTGTTCCTCGCCCTGCGCCTGCCCGCGCTGGAGCGGCGCACCTTCGCCTGAGGCGGGCGCGCACGCCCCGTGCGCCTCAGGCGGGAAACGGCGCGGCGACCATGTCCCGCGCGCGACGCCCGGTAAGCGCCGCCAGCGTCACATTCTCGCGCGCCAGATGCGCCAGCAGCCCGGCCTTGATGCGCGGCGCGAGGCCGAGCCCCTCATAGACCAAACCGGAATAGAGCTGGATCAGGCGCGCCCCGGCCTCGATCTTGGCAATGGCCGTCGCGGCGCTGTCGATGCCGCCCACGCCCACCAGCGGAAAGGCGCCATCCACCCGCACATAGGTTTCGGCCAGCATGCGGGTGGCAAGCGGAAACAGCGGCCGGCCGGAAAGACCGCCCGCCTCGCCCCTGGCGGAAGCGCGCAGCGTCGCGGGCCGCGTGATCGTGGTGTTGGACACGATCAGCCCATCGACCCCGCGTCGGCGCGCCACCTGCACCACGCCGTCGAGATGGGCGAGTGCGAGATCCGGGGCGATCTTCAGCAGCAGCGGCACGCCCGGCGCGGCGCTGTCGCGCGCCTCGATCACCCGAGCCAGCAGCTCGTCGAGCGCCTTTTCCTCCTGCAGGTCGCGCAGGCCCGGCGTATTGGGCGAGGAGACGTTGGCGGTGAAATAGCTTGCCAGCTCGGCGAAGGCCTTGATTCCGGAGACATAATCAGCGGTTCGGTCGGCGCTGTCCTTGTTGGCCCCGACATTGACCCCGACAAGGCCGGGGCGGCCCGCGCGCGCGGTCAGCCGCGCCTTGGCCGGGCCATGACCACCGCTGTTGAAGCCATAGCGGTTGATCACCGCGCGGTCCTCGACCAGGCGGAAATTGCGCGGGCGCGGATTGCCCGGCTGCGGGCGCGGCGTGATGGTGCCGACCTCGACAAAGCCGAAACCGGCGCCGAGCATGGCATCCGGCACCTCGGCTTCCTTGTCGAATCCCGCCGCCAGGCCGACCGGGTTGGGAAAGCTCAGCCCGAAGGCCTCGACCGCCAGCCGCCCGTCATCCGCCCCCGCAGGACGCGGCGGCAGGCAGGACAGGGCGCGCAGGGCAAGGCCGTGCGCGGTCTCGGGATCGAGCAGCCGGGCGAAAGGCAGGGCAAGGTCGAGCAGGGCGCTCATCGGGGATCACCCTCCAGCGGCGGAAACAGGTGTCGTCCATCGGGGCCAAGAGGGAGCGGGCGTACCCAGTCCACGGCGGCGGGGAAAAGCGGTCCGTAAAGATGGGGGAACAGGTCGCCCCCGCGCGAGGGCTCCCAGCGCAGCTGGGCAGCGTCCAGCGCGCCGGTGTCGACCGCGACCAGCACGAGATCGTCCTGTCCGGCGAAGTGCCGGGCGGCGGTCTCGGCCGCCTGCGCCGCCGTCGAAAAATGGATGAAGCCGTCCTTCAGGTCGACGGGCGCGCCGTCAAACCGGCCCGCCGCCACCGCGGCCTGCCACAGCGCGCGCGGCGCGATCTTGAAGATGCAGGGTGTCGTGTTGTCGGTCATGGCAAGGGCTCTAAACGCGGGCGTTCGAACTGGCAACATACACCTATGATTGTAATTTCTGGGAAGTTGGACTTTGGCGAGAATAGGGTATATTTCCTATAGCTTAGACAAAAGTCCGGCATCCCTACATGCTGACCCATGCCCAGATCTGGCGGGCGATCGATCGGCTGGCCCAACGCCATGGCATGAGCGTCTCGGCGCTGGCCAAGCGGGCCGGGCTCGACGCCACCACGTTCAACCGCTCGAAACGCGAGCAGGCTGACGGAAGGCCGCGATGGCCTTCCACGGAGAGCGTCGCCAAGATCCTCGCCGCGACCAGCACCAACCTCGACGACTTCATGGAGATGGTCGACGGCACCCGCGCGACCGGACGGCCGGTGCCGCTCATCGGCTTCGCGCAGGCCGGCGCGGGCGGCTATTTCGACGATGCGGGCTTTCCCGTCGGCGGATTCTGGGACGAGATCGTATTCCCCGATATTGGCGACAATCACGCCTATGCTCTTGAGATCGCTGGCGATTCAATGATGCCGTTATACCGTGATGGTGATGTGGTGGTCGTGTCACCCGCCGCCCCCGTCCGGCGCGGCGATCGCATCATCGTCAAGACGCGCGAAGGCGAGGTGATGGCCAAGGAACTCAAGCGCCGCACCGCCCGGACCATCGAGCTGCGCTCGCTCAACCCCGAGCATCCCGACCGGGTCCTCGAAGACCGCGACATCGCCTGGATCGCCCGCGTGCTGTGGGCCAGCCAGTAGACGCAGACATGGCCGGGGCGAGCGGGATCCCGACATGACCACGCGCGGATCACCTCGACCGGGGCGCTCCGAAGCGACCGGCGGCACAGACATGCCGTCCCCGGGGCGGCGCGAATCACCACGCCGGAATGTCGGCACCGGGCCGAGGCGCGGGCGACCGAAAGGCCCGACATGGAGACGACCGGCTCTGTGCGCGGTCCGGAGCGCCATCCGGGCTGGGCACAGACCGCCAGTTTCGCGACCGGCGAACAGCCACCCGCGCTGGCGCGGGCGGAGTGGGGCAATCGCGTCATGCATGAAAGCTACAGACGCCAGACATGCGAACGGCCCCTCTCGGGGCCGTTCGACGTCGTCGATCATCGGCGTGCGGATCCAGCGCGCAAGCGCGGGTTCGCGATCAGCAGCGCACGGCGACCCGGTTGCCGTAGCGATCGCGGGTCCAGCACTCCCGGGGCGAGGTCGCAGCGCCCACCACAGCGCCGGTCGCCGCACCCACGCCCGCGCCGATGGCCGCGCCCGTGCCACCGCCGGCGATACCGCCAATGACAGCGCCCGTGCCGCCGCCGATGAGCGCACCCGCGCCCGTGCGGCGCTCCGTGGTCGTGCAAGCCGCGACGCCGAGCGCCACAATGGTAATCGCCAGAATTCTGAGCATCATTGGTTTCTCTCCAGTCCTGGCCGCCCCGATAAGCCGGCCCTTGTTCCGAAGCGCTAACGCGCATGTGCGCTCCTGGTTCCCGGGAATGGCAGCTCAGTAAGGTTCCGGATGGAGGTTGCGCCCCGTCAACCAGTGGCTATCTCCTGCGTTGGCGGGCGGATGTGGAAATAAACCACCCGGTCGCAGGAAATCCCTCTGACGCCCCTGGAGTCCTCTATGACGATCCGCCTTGGAGATACCGTTCCCGATTTCGAAGCCGAGACCACCGAAGGTCCGATCCGCTTCCATGAGTGGCTCGGGGATTCGTGGGGCGTGCTGTTCTCGCACCCGAAGAACTTCACCCCGGTCTGCACCACGGAACTCGGGCAGGTCGCGCGGCTGAAGCCGGAATTCGACCGCCGGAACGTCAAGGTGATCGGCCTGTCGGTCGATGAGCTCGATGCCCACGCGAAATGGGCCGATGACATCGCCGAAACCCAGGGCTATGCGCCGAATTTCCCGCTGATCGCGGATGCGGACCGTCACGTCTCCGGCCTCTACGACATGATCCACCCCAACGCGTCGGACACCATGACGGTGCGGTCGGTCTTCGTGATCGGGCCGGACAAGAAGCTCAAGCTCTCCCTCACCTATCCGGCCAGCGCGGGCCGCAACTTCGACGAGATCCTGCGGGTCATCGATTCGCTCCAGCTCACCTCCCAGCACGCCGTCGCCACGCCGGCGAACTGGAAGGATGGCGAGGATGTCATCATCGTCCCCTCGGTCAGCGACGAGGCGGCCAGGAAGCAGTTCCCGGACGGGTGGAAGACCCTCAAGCCCTATCTGCGCATGGTGCACCAGCCCGGCAAATAAGCCCGGCGCGGGTCCACGCCGCCTCGCCACCCCTCAGGGGGTGACGAGCTTGCGGTACTGGATGAAGCCGGTGCGCTCGGCGACAGCGTTATAGAGCCGCTGCGCCGTCGCATTGGTTTCATGCGTCAGCCAGTACACCTCCGCCGCGCCCCGTGCCGTGGCATCGGCATGCACATGGGCGATCAGGCCGGCGCCGAGTCCCTTGCCGCGCTGGCTGTCCGCCACGAACAGGTCGTTGAGATAGCAGACGTCGCCCTCGCTCCAGGTCGAGCGATGGAAGAGCCAGTGCACCAGCCCCACCGCGCGCCCGGCCTCGTCCAGCGCCAGCGCGCCGTGGACCGGCTCGGCCGGATCGATCAGCCGCGCCCAGGTGGTCGCGCTCACCGTTTCGGGAAGCTCGGCACCGTAGAAGGTGAGATAGCCGCGCCACAGCGGAAGCCACATTGCGTGGTCCTCGGCTCCGAGAGGGCGGATCTCACCGGCGGCGGCACCTTGGGTGTGCGCGCTCATGTCAGCACCTCGCCGCGTGCCAGCGTGTTGCCGCGCAGGAACTCCGCCGCCGACATCGCCCGGCTTCCCGCCTTCTGCACCTCGATCAGCCGCACCGCGCCATCCCCGCAGGCGATGGCGAGGGCCTCATCCAGCACCTCGCCCGGCGCGCCCGCGCCCTCGGCGAGCGTCGCGCGCAGCACCTTCACGCGCGCGCCGTCCAGTTCGAACCACGCGCCGGGAAATGGCGCGAGCCCGCGCATATGGTCGTGCACCTCCCGCGCCGGCCGGTTCCAGTCGATCCGGGCCTCGCCCTTCTCGATCTTGGCGGCGTAGGTGACGCCCTCCGCCGGCTGCGGGGTGAAAACCAGCCCGCCGCGCTCCAGCGCCGCCAGCGCCCGGCCCATCAGGTCGGCGCCGATCCCCATCAGCGCGTCGTGCAGCTCGCTCGCCGTCATGTCGGGACCGATGGCGACGCGCTCGACCAGCCCCACCGGGCCGGTGTCGAGCCCCGCCTCCATCTTCATCACCGCGACGCCGCTCTGCGCGTCGCCGGCCATGATGGCGCGCTGGATCGGGGCGGCGCCGCGCCAGCGCGGCAGCAACGAGGCATGAAGGTTGAGGCAGCCGAGCCGCGGCAGGTCGAGTATCGCCTGCGGCAGAATCCGCCCATAGGCCACCACCACGGCGACATCGGCCTCATGCGCGGCGAAGGTCGCGGCGGCCTCCTCGGTGCGAAGGCTCGGCGGCGTCAGCACCGGCACGCCGAACGACTCGGCGGCGCGCTGCACCGGGGAAGGAACCAGGTCGAGCCCGCGCCGTCCGCCCTTGGCCGGCGCCCGCGTATAGGCCGCGACGACCTCGTGGCCGCGCCCGACGATCTCGGCCAGCGTCGGCACCGCGAAATCCGGCGTGCCCATGAAGACGATGCGCATGGTGCCCTCGCAGCGGTGAAACGGGAGTGGAGGCGGCAGAGCGGGCGGCGTCAGGCGCCGTCACGCTCCTTCTCTTTCGCGATCTTGGTGAACTTCTTCATCACCCGGTCGCGCTTGAGCTTGGAGATGTGGTCGATGAACAGGACGCCGTTGAGATGGTCGATCTCGTGCTGCACGCAGGTGGCGAGCAGGCCCTCGGCGTCGATCTCGCGCGTCTCGCCGTCGAGATCCATGTAGCGTACCCGCACCCGCGCCGGGCGCTCCACATCGGCGTAATATTCCGGGATCGACAGGCAGCCCTCGGAATAGACCGACAGGTCCTCGGATTCGCCGATGATCTCTGGATTGATCAGCGCGATCGGGTTCTTCCTGGCCTCGCCGTCTTCCTCGTCGCTTTCGCGCTGGCCGACATCAACCGTGATCACGCGCTCGGGCACGCCGATCTGGACCGCCGCCAGCCCGATGCCGGGGGCATCGTACATGGTCTCGAACATGTCCTCGACAAGCGAGCGCACCTTCGCGTCGACCCGCACAATGGGGTCGGAAACGAGGCGCAGGCGGGAATCCGGAATGATGACGAGGGGGCGTACCGACATGATGGCGCTGAAATAAGCGTTGCGTGCCGCCGGGTCAACGCAGGGAATGCGTCCATGTTCGCCTTCTGTTCGCGTTCACGGCAAAATCTGCTACAAGCGCCGGATGGATCAGGTCCTTCTCGTTCTCCGCGGCCACCCTGTGACGCTGGCCGAGCTGCTGGCCGGCGTCGCCGTCGTGGCTCTCTTCATGCTGCTGATGGTGCAGCGCTCGGTGGCCCGCAGCGCCCGTGCGCGCGCCGATGAGGCCGACGAACAGGCGCGGCGCGCCCAGGAGACCGAAGAACGCCTCATCGCGCTCGCCCGCAGCCAGGCGGAAACCACCGGGCGGGTGCAGTCGATGACGGAATATCTGGCCCAGCGCCAGGGCGAGCTGGCCCGCGCCGTCGCCGAGCGGCTCGACGCCTCCTCTCATCGCATGGGCGAGAGCCTCGCCCGCGCCAGCGAGGCGACGCACGAAAATCTGGCGAAGCTCAATGAGCGCCTCGCACTGGTCGACCAGGCGCGCGCCAGTCTTGGCGAACTGTCCGGGCAGGTCATGAGCCTGCGCCAGACGCTGTCGAACAAGCAGGCGCGCGGCGCTTTTGGCGAGGGCCGGCTCCAGGCCATCATCGCCGACGGCCTGCCGCGCGACAGCTTCGCCTTCCAGCACACCCTGTCGAACAACCGGCGTGCCGACTGCGCGGTGTTCCTGCCGGGCGACGCCCGTCCGCTGCTCATCGATTCCAAATTTCCGCTGGAGGCCGTCACCGCCTTCCGCGAGGCGGAGCACGCCGAGGCGCGCCGGCAGGCCGAGGCCCGGCTGAAGCAGGATGTCGGCAAGCACATCAGGGACATCGCCGAGCGCTATCTCATCAGCGGCGAGACCCAGGACATGGCGCTGATGTTCGTGCCCTCGGAATCGGTCTATGCCGAGCTCAACGAGCATTTCGACGAGGTCATCCAGCAGGCCTTCCGCGCCCGCGTCATCCTCGTCTCGCCCTCGCTGCTGATGCTCGCGGTGCAGGTGGTGCAGGCGATCTGCCGCGACGCGCGGATGCGCGAGCAGGCGGACCTGATCCGCAAGGAGTGCGGCAGCCTCGTCGCCGACGTCATGCGCCTGCGCGATCGCATCGCCAATCTGGAAAAGCACTTCGGGCAGGTCGGCGAGGATGTGGCCCAGGCCGCGATCTCCGCCGACAAGATCGCGCGGCGCGGCGCGCGCATCGAGCAGCTCGAATTCGACACCCCCTCGCCCGCGCCGGCCGCCGCCGCGCGCACTCCCGCTCCCGACACCGACACGGAAGTGGCGAACGACCAGCTTCCAGCGCCACTCGGCTTCCGCGCCGGGCGGGCAGCCGAGCGCGACGCGGGGCGCGCGGCGGAATAGACCGCCGCCTGCCGGGCGCCGCGCGCGCAAAAACGTTTCACACGCAGGGCGATCTGATAGGATGATAGAATGTTTCTATCGTACGCCGACGTACGCCGAGCCGGGATGCGTGAGTGATCGACCGTTTTGAATTATTGCTGGCGCTCGCCAAGGAGCGTCATTTCGGCCGCGCGGCGGAATCGTGCGGCGTGACCCAGCCGACGCTCTCAGCCGGCCTCAAGCAGCTTGAAGAACAGCTCGGCGTGCGCCTTGTCGAGCGCGGTTCCCGCTTCATCGGCTTTACGCCGGAGGGCGAGCGCGCGCTGCAATGGGCCCGGCGGGTCATCGGCGACGTGCGCGCCATGCGCCAGGAGATCGCCGGCATGCGCCGGGGTCTCACCGGCCACCTGCGCATCGCCGCCATTCCCACCGCCATGCCGATGCTCTCCGAGCTCACCACGCCGTTCCACGAGAAGCACGCGGATGTGCGCTTCACCCTGATCTCGGCCAGCTCCAACGAGGTGCTGCGGCTGATCGAGAACCTGGAGACCGATGCCGGCGTCACCTATCTCGACAACGACCCGCTGGGGCGGGTGAAGACGGTGCCGCTCTACAAGGAAGGCTACCGCTTCATCACCTCGAAGGACTCGCCCCTGGGCGACCGCGAGAGCGTGACGTGGAAGGACATCGGCCAGGTGCCGCTGTGCCTGCTGACCCCCGACATGCAGAATCGCCGCATCGTCGACAAGCAGCTCGCCGAAGCCGGCCACGCCACTACCCCGATGCTGGAGGCCAACTCCACCATCGCGCTGCTGTCGCATGTGCGCACCGGCAAATGGGCCAGCGTCGTCGCCAACACGCTGGCGGACGTATTCGCCTTCCCCGACAGCATTCGCTCCATCCCGATCGAACAGCCGGCGGTCCTGCACCAGATGGGCCTCGTGGTGCTCGACCGCGATCCGATGACGCCCATCGTCACCGCGCTGATGCAGGAGGCCCGCCTCATCGCTCCGGGACTGACGAGCCGTATCTAGCCACGGAGGGAACCCGTTGCCGTCTCAGCCGTTGTCAGGGCAACGCGGCGTTTGCCGCACATCAACGTGGAGGCTCCCATGCTGGGTTGGGCACTGACATTTCTGGTGATCGCGCTGATCGCGGCGGTCCTCGGCTTCGGCGGCATCGCCGGCACGGCGATCGGCATCGCCAAGATCATCTTCTTCGTCGCGATCATCCTGTTCCTCATCTCCGCCGTGTTCGGCATGATGCGTGGGCGCGGGGTTTCCTAGACCCCCGCCCGGCGCCGCCAGCCGGAAGAGACGAGAAACAAGCAAAACGCCTCCGCCACCCGCGGGGGCGTTTTTGTTTGCCCGCCTCGCGGTGGATGCCCCCTCACACCGGCGCTGCACACACCCGCCCACAAATCCGGCCACGCACCGGCCCGGCCCACCCACGCACCTGCCCGCCCCGGCGCACGGAAAAACCCCGCCCATGCGCAGTCGCACGGGCGGGGGCGTCCACCCGTCAAGGTGGCCGGTCATCAGGCGTCTGAATGTCGTGGAGACGGTGTCAGCCGGCGGCGAGCACGGCCCGCGTCGCCTTGTCGGGACCGAAGTCCGTGGCGTCCTCGATGGCGAGGATCTCGCCCAGCCGGCGGCGGGCACGATTGACGCGGCTCTTGATAGTGCCGACCGCGCAATGGCAGATATCCGCCGCTTCCTCGTAGGAAAAGCCCGAAGCCCCCACCAGGATCAGCGCCTCGCGCTGGTCCGACGGCAGCTTGTCGAGCGCGGTACGGAAATCCTCGAAGTCCAGATGTGTGTTCTGGTCCGGATTGCTCGTCAGCGTGGCCGCGAAATGGCCGTCGGAATCCGGCACTTCGCGGCGGCGCTTTCGGTATTCCGAACGGAACAGATTGCGCAGGATGGTGAACAGCCACGCGGGAAGATTCGTCCCCGGACGGAAGCTGCTGATGTTGGCAAAGGCGCGCAGAAGCGTTTCCTGCACAAGATCGTCCGCCCGGTCCACGCTCCCGCTGAGCGAAATGGCGAACGCTCGCAAGTTTGGGATCGATGCAATGATTTCGTCTCGTAATCCTGGATCGACCTTACTCACGGCAACATCCCTCACTTGTCGCCATCGGAGCCCGGCTTAGTCGAGCCGGCTGCGTCAAGCTTGGCCAAAAGGTCCATGAACCGGTCGGGCACGCCCTGCCGCACCACGTCGTCATACATGGCGCGCAGATGCTGGCCGATCTTGGCCTGGATTTCGCCGCCGAGCACGGTTTCCCGGCCCTCGGAGGGTTGGCTATTCATGAGGGTACCCGCTCGCGCGGCACCACCCCCGGACTGCTCATCATTCATCTTCTTTTTTCCCGACATTGAGCCTCCGAAACGCCTGGGTGGAGGACGGCTCCGTCGCTGCCTGCGAACCGATAACAACGAAATCGCGGCCCGGTTCCCCGCCCCCAAAAAAAATTGAAATGAATTTTAGGCACCATGGAACCCATGGCGTCATGGAACGTTAATGCACCGCTTGGCCTATGCATCCGGGGAGACACGCGTGAGCATTTCGCAAATCGTAGCGCAGCACCTTCCATTCTTGCGCCGCTATGCGCGTGCGCTCAGTGGGAGCCAGTCGGCAGGCGACGCCTATGTGACCGCCCTGCTTGAAACGCTGATCGCCGAGCCGGGCTCGCTCGATCAGGCCTCCAACCCGCGCATCGCGCTTTATCAGCTTCTGACGCGGCTGTGGAATTCGGTTTCCATCAATGCCGAAGTCGAGAAGGGCCCGCTGCCGATCCAGGGCGAACAGCGCCTGGGTCACATCACTCCGGTGGTGCGGCAGGCCTTCCTGCTGGTGTCGCTGGAGGGTTTCAGCGAAGAGGAAGCCGCCGCCATTCTCGATATGGACGTGCCGACCCTGCGCCATCTGGTCGAGGATGCCGGGCGGGAACTCGCGGCCGAAATCGCGACCGATGTGCTCATCATCGAGGACGAGCCGTTCATCGCGCTTGATCTCGAAGGTCTGGTCGAAGGCCTTGGCCACCGCGTCACCGGCATCGCCCGCACCCATTCCGAGGCGGTCAGCCTCGCCCGGCGTAAGGCCCCCGGCCTTATTCTGGCGGATATCCAGCTTGCCGACGGCTCCTCCGGCCTCGATGCCGTCAACGAGTTGATCGAGAGCGTGGAAGTGCCGGTGATCTTCATCACCGCCTATCCCGAGCGCTTCCTCACCGGCGTCCGTCCCGAGCCGGCCTTCCTCATTGCCAAGCCGTTCCAGCCCTCGACCGTCGCGGCGGTTATCAGTCAGGCGCTGTTCTTCGAGCGCAGGGCCCGGCCGCGGGAGCAGCGGGCGACCGCCTGATCCCGACCTATGAACGACACGCTCTTCAGCTACGTGGACGACACCGCGCGGCTCGTTACGGTTCTTGCCTCGTTTGTGATCGCGGGCGGTCTGCTGTTGCTGCTGCGGCAGCGGCGGGACCTGTCCAGCCGCATGTATCAGCTCGGCCATCTGCTGGTCGGTCTGGTTGTCACCTTCGGCCTGCTGTCGCTGATGGCCATGCTGGACGCGGAGCGGAGCATTCCCTGGCTCCAGACCGCGTTCCGGGCTGCGCTCGCTGTGCTCAACACCGCGACGGCCGCGGTTCTTCTGTACAACTTCCGGGCGCTGGTGAACCTGCCTGCGCCCGAGCATGTGGCCCGCGAGCAGCGCCGCCTGACCCTGGAGCTCGCCACCGCGCTTCAGCGCTATGAGATGGCGCTGCGCGGCTCGAATGTGTCGATCTTCACCCAGGACCGCGAGCTCCGCTACACCTCGATCAGCAAGCCGCTCTTCGGCTTTCCGGTCGAGCAGGTGCTCGGCGCCACCGACGCCGACCTGCTCGGCGAGGCACGCTCGCAGCCGCTGGTCATGCTCAAGCGCGAGGCGCTCGCCTGCGCCGAGGCCCGCAAGGGCGAGACCGAGGTGGAAGAGAGCGGCGTCAAATACTGGTACGACATGCATGTCGAACCGCTTCGCGACCTGACGGGCAAGACCGTGGGCCTCACCGGCGCGGTCGTCGACGTCACCGAGCGCAAGGAAAACGAGCAGCATCTGCGCCTGCTGATGCGCGAGCTGACACACCGCTCCAAGAACCTGCTGGCCGTCATCCAGGCCATGGCACGGCAGACCGCGCGCCATGCCGGCTCGATCGACGATTTCGTCGAGGTGTTCAGCGCCCGCCTTCAGGCACTGGCCCGCTCGCATGACCTTCTGGTGCAGGAGAGCTGGCACGGCGCGTCGCTCACCGACATGGTGCACTCCCAGCTCGGCCACCACATCGACCGCGAAAACAGCCAGGTATCGGTCAAGGGGCCCGACATCTTCCTGAAGCCCGAGGCCGCGCAGAATGTGGGCCTCGCCCTGCACGAGCTTTCCACCAACGCCGCCAAATACGGCGCGCTGTCCGTGCCGAGCGGACATGTCGCCATCCTCTGGACCCGGCGCCCGGCCGAGGTCGGTGGCGGGTTCGAGTTGTCCTGGAGCGAGACCGGCGGCCCGCCCGTCACCCCGCCCAGCCAGCGCGGCTTCGGCTCGCTGGTCATCGAACGCAACCTTGCCCGCGCCCTGGATGGCGAGGTCAATCTCGACTTCGCCCCTTCGGGCCTGATCTGCCAGGTCAAAATTCCGGAAATGCACCTGATCGCGGGACGCTGAACGGCGTCCCGCGCGCGCTGCGCCGCCCCCGGACCGTGGATCGGGAACCAATCCATTTCATCAACGTTTAACCATGCGGCGAGTGGAACGCACGTTCGCTCGCGCTTCTACAAATGATGATGGCCGTGGGAGCGATCCCGGCGGGAGTGCTTGGCGCGCTCCCGAGGGAGAGGCGTAGGCGCCGGCACCACGATTGAAGGCGGGAGAACGCAGATGTCAGACATCGCGAGCATGGCTTTCAAGACAATGGCTTTCAGGACCTCGGCCTATGTCGCCGGCGCAGCCACCGGACTGGTGATCGCGCTGCCGCTGGCGGTGGCCTCTTTCGGCGCGGTCGCGG
Source organism: Ancylobacter pratisalsi (assembly GCF_010669125.1). Lineage (NCBI taxonomy): Bacteria > Pseudomonadati > Pseudomonadota > Alphaproteobacteria > Hyphomicrobiales > Xanthobacteraceae > Ancylobacter > Ancylobacter pratisalsi. Next base: position 2,678,524 of record NZ_CP048630.1, on the reverse strand, counting down.
CCTCGCGTGCCGTGCCCCCGGTCATCGCCATCGACACGATTGGGCCGATTTCGCCGGGCTACCAGGCTTCCCTGATCAATCGGGCGGCGAAAGGCCCGCGCCTTGACCTACGCACCCCTGCGCCCGCGCAGACCGCGCGCACGGGCGACGACAGCAGCGCCGCGCCCGTGGCTATCCCCGTGGCGGCGCCCGCCGGGCCCGTCCCCGCCACCGTCATCCCCTCGGCGTCTCCTGCGGCGTCTCCTGCCGCCTCGCCCGCCGCACGCCCGCGCGCGATGGAAACGCCGCGCGGCTGCCTCTCGGCGATCGGCGTTCCGAAAGGCAACCTCGCCACGGAAGAACTTACCATCTGCGTGGCTGATGCATCGGTGTTGCGCAGCCTGAACTGAAATAATTCGAAATATAACGTCAGATTATTTTTCACTTCATATGCCAGAAAATCGGAACAACTCTCTCCCTGTATTGTTGTTTAGGCAGACGGTTTAACCAGCCGCTTACTGAGACACTCTTTTCCACTACGGGAGAAAACGAATGACCAGCAAGCTCGCCACCCTTACGGCAGTCGCCGCCCTTTCGCTCGCCCCCGCCGCTGCGTTCGCCCAGAGCGCCGCGCCCAGTGCGAGCACCCCGCCGACCGCCACCCAGACCATGCCCGAGCCCGGCAGCCCGATGGCGCCGGCCGACAAGATGCCGGGCACGTCCGTGCAGACGCCGATGAAGAATTCCAGCGCGTCCGCCACCCCGACTGCGGTGCCCGCCACTCCGAAATTCGTCAGCGCCCAGTCCAGCGGCCAGTGGCTCGGTTCCGAGCTGATCGGCACCGAGGTGGTGACCTCGACCGACGAGAATCTCGGCGAGATCAGCGACCTCGTCATGGAGCGTGACGGTTCCGTCATCGCCGCGGTGATCGATGTCGGCGGCTTCCTTGGCATCGGTGCCAAGCCGGTCGCGGTGTCCTTCGAATCGCTGACCCCGACCCCGACCGATGACGGCCAGAAGATTGTCGTCGCCATGACCAAGGAAGAGCTGAACGCCGCACCGGAGTTCAAGACCCTTGAGCAGCAGCGCGACGAGACCGCGAAGACCACCACCAACTAATTCGCGGATCGACGGTTCGGCCACTCAGGCGCGGCCCTCGCCTAGCGACGTCGCGCCTGAGCGCTTCGTCAAGATGGACATGCCCGGCCTCGCGCCGGGCATGTCACGTTTGCACGGCACGTTTGCACTGCACGTTTCGGCGGCGCGTTCCGGCGGCCTCTTTCGGCTCAGCCGTCCGTTTTGGCGCTTCCGCGGCGGGCAAATACCCTAATCGCGGCAGCGCCCGATGACGTGAGGGGTTGGATCGGTTAAAGCGGTTTACCGATCAGGACCGCATCATGAACGAAATCCGTCGCAGCCGCCGTACCGAGACCCCCTTCAAGGAACTGTTCGACATCGACGCCATGCGCGTCGAATTGTCGGCGCTCGCCGAGCGTGTGCTCGGCGAAGGAAAAGCGGGATCCGAGATCGAGCTGCGCGGGCAGCTCGCCCGGCGCCTCAAGGTCGCGTATCAGGCCGGCCACAAGACCGCCGAGCGCTGGCTGATGCAGGACGGCTCCGGCCGGCGCTGCGCGGAGCGGCTCTCGCGCCTGCAGGACGAGATCATCCAGCTCGTCCACGAACTCGCGGTGAAATATCTCTACCGCTCCGACAATCCCTCCACCGCCGAGCACATGGCGATCGTGGCGGTGGGCGGCTATGGGCGCGGGCTGATGGCGCCGGGCTCGGACACCGATATCCTGTTCCTCCTGCCCTACAAGCAGACCGCCTGGGGCGAAAGCGTCGCCGAGGCGATCCTCTATGTGCTGTGGGACATGGGGCTGAAGGTCGGCCACGCCACCCGCTCGGTGGACGAGTGCGTGCGTCAGGCCCGCGCCGACATGACCATCCGCACCTCGCTTCTGGAAGCCCGGCTGCTGCTGGGCGAGCGGGCACTGTTCGACGAGCTGACCGCCCGCTTCGACCGCGACGTGGTGGAGGGCACGGCGGTGGAATTCGTCGCCGCCAAGCTCGCCGAGCGCGAGGACCGGCTGAAGCGCGCCGGCCAGTCGCGCTATCTGGTCGAACCCAATGTGAAGGACGGCAAGGGCGGCCTGCGCGACCTGCACACGCTGTTCTGGATCGCGAAATATGTCTACCGCGTCCACGAGACCCGCCAGCTCGTGGCCAAGGGCGTGTTCACCGCCGAGGAAGCCAAGATCTTCCGCCGCTGCGAGGATTTCCTCTGGTCGGTGCGCTGCCACCTGCACTTCCTCGCCGGCAAGCCGGAAGAGCGCCTGTCGTTCGATCTCCAGCGCGAGATGGCCGAACGGCTCGGCTATCTGGAGCATCCCGGCCTGCAGGACGTCGAGCGCTTCATGAAGCACTACTTCCTGGTGGCCAAGGATGTGGGCGACCTTACCGCCATCGTCTCGGCGGCGCTGGAGGAGCGGCACGACAAGCCGGTGCCCCGGCTGAACCGCATGATCGCCCGGCTGCGCCGCTCGCCCAATCGCAAGCTGAAGGAAAGCGCGGACTTCATCGTCGACCACGACCGCATCAACGTCGCCGATTCCAGCGCCTTCGGCCGCGACCCGATAAACCTCGTGCGGATCTTCCAGCTCGCCGGCAAGCACGGCCTCGCCTTCCACCCGGAAGCGATGCGCCTGGCCACCCGTTCGCTCAAGCTGATCGACCAGCGCGTGCGCGAGCACCCGGAGGCGAACCGGCTGTTCCTGGAGATCCTGACCTCGCGCAACGCGCCCGAGATCGTGCTGCGGCGCATGAACGAGGCCGGCGTGCTCGGTCGCTTCGTTCCCGAGTTCGGCCGCATCGTGGCGATGATGCAGTTCAACATGTACCACTCGTACACGGTGGACGAGCATCTCATCCGCGCCATCGGCGTGCTGTCGCAGATCGAGCGCGGCGACCGTCCCGAATTCGGCCTCGCCAACGAGCTGGCGCAGCAGATCAAGAACCGCCAGCTGCTCTATGTGGCGGTGTTCCTGCACGATATCGCCAAGGGCCGGCCGGAGGATCACTCCATCGCCGGCGCGCGGGTGGCGCGCAAGCTGTGCCCGCGCTTCGGCCTCTCGGCCAGCGACACCGACACCGTCGCCTGGCTGATCGAGCAGCACCTCACCATGTCGAGCGTGGCCCAGTCGCGCGATCTCTCCGACCGCAAGACCATCGAGAACTTCGCCAGCGTGGTACAGAATCTCGAGCGCATGAAGCATCTGGAGATCCTCACCACCGCCGACATCGCCGCCGTCGGGCCGGGAGTGTGGAACAACTGGAAGTCCCAGCTGCTGCGCACGCTCTATTACGAGACCGAGCCGGTCGTCACCGGCGGCTTCTCGGAAACCAACCGCGCCCGGCGCGTCGCCCGCGCCCAGGCCGAGTTCCGCGAGGCCGAGCAGGAGTGGGATGCGGAGGCGATTGACGCCTATATCGCCCGCCACTACCCCAGCTACTGGCTGCAGACCGATCGTGAACAGCAGGTCGCCCATGCCCGCTTCATTCTCGCGGCGGAAGCGCAGGGCCGGGCCCTGGCCACCACGGCGAAGACCGACGTCACCCGCGGCATCACCGAATTGACCGTGTTCGCGCCGGACCATCCCCGCCTGCTCGCGGTCATCGCCGGCGCCTGCGCCAGTTCGGGCGCCCACATCGTCGACGCCCAGATCAGCACCACGACCGACGGGCGCGCGCTCGACACCATCGCCCTCACCCGCTCGCTGGAGCGCGACGAGGACGAATTGCGCCGCGCCGGCCGCATCGCCAGCGCCATCGAGAAGTCGCTCTCGGGCGAAATCCGCCTGCCCGAAGTGGTGGCCCGCAAGCTCACCAAGCGCCCGCGCGCCTTCACCGTCGAGCCGGAGGTGACGCTGAACAATTCCTGGTCGAACCGTCACACCGTGATCGAGGTCTCCGGCCTCGACCGGCCGGGCCTGCTCTACGGGCTGACGCAGACCCTCTCGCGGCTCAATCTCAACATCGCCTCGGCCCATGTGGCGACCTTCGGCGAGCGGGCGGTCGACGTGTTCTACGTCACCGACCTGATGGGCGCGAAGATTCTCGGCGCGGCCCGCCACTCCGCCATCCGCCGCGCCCTGCTCCAGGTTCTGGACGCCGACGACGAGGCGAATGCGGCGTGAGGGTGCCCAATGTCGGCGGGTGTGGCCCGTGTCCCCTCGGACACACCCCCTGCCCAACACAAAATCGCCCCTTAAGCCCCTCTTAAACGGCTCGATTTAGAGTTCGTTTACCGGCGCAAGCGAGAGCCCGTGCGTCGGGCGAGATGGGCTGAGGGGTGTTGGGATGTTCGGACGTCGAGGAGAAGGCGAGCGGCGCGAGCCGGTGCTGAGCACGCCCGGCTTTTCGTCCGAGCTGCGCCTTACCTCCGACGACCGCCCCACCCTTGCCGCCTCCCCCATGGCCCGCGAGCGCACCGCCGCGCGCGGCGGCAAGGCGAACGCCAAGGCGGGCGGCACAAAGCAGGGCGGGGCCAAGGCCTCGAACGCGCGCGGCACCACCAGCAGTGCCGCCGGTGGACGCGGCGGCGGGCGCGGTTCGTCGGGCGGGGGACGCCGGCGCAAGCGGTGCGGCACCTTCGGCCGGCTGATCTACTGGGGCTTCGTGCTCGGCATCTGGGCGGTGCTGGGCGTGGCCGGGCTCATCGCCTATGAGGCGAGCCAGCTTCCCCCGATCCAGAACCTCGCCATCCCCGAGCGCCCCCCCACCGTCATCATCCAGGGCACGGACGGCAAGACCATCGCCACGCGCGGCGAGATGGGCGGCGCCAGCGTGCCGCTGCGCGCGCTGCCGCCCTATCTGCCGCAGGCTTTCGTGGCCATCGAGGACCGGCGCTTCTACTCGCATTTCGGGCTCGACCCGCTCGGCCTTGCCCGCGCGATGTTCGTCAACCTCACCACCGGACGCCTGCGCGAGGGTGGCTCGACGCTGACCCAGCAATTGGCCAAGAACCTGTTCCTCACGCAGGAACGCACGATCTCGCGCAAGATCCAGGAACTCATCCTGTCGATCTGGCTGGAGGCCAAATACTCCAAGAACCAGATCCTCGAACTCTATGTGAACCGCGTCTATTTCGGCGCCGGCGCCTATGGCGTGGAAGCCGCCGCGCAGCGCTATTTCGGCAAATCCGCCCGTCAGATCACGCTGTCGGAAGCGGCGATGCTGGCCGGCCTCGTCAAGTCGCCCTCCTCCCTCGCGCCCACCCGCAACCTCGAAGGGGCGCAGGCCCGCGCGGGGGTGGTGCTGGCGGCCATGCAGGATGCCGGCTTCATTTCGGCGGAGATGGAACAGGCCGCGCTCGCCCGCCCGGCCACGCTCGCCACCGGGCGCGGCCCGGATTCGGCCGGCTATGCCGCCGACTGGATCATGGAGCAGCTCAAGGCGGCGATCGGGCCGATCGAGCATGACGTGGTGGTGCAGACCACGCTGGACCCCGCCCTCCAGCTCGCCGCCGACAAGGCGCTGAAGGACACGCTGGCCAAGAACGGCAAGAAATACGGCGTCGAGCAGGGCGCCATCGTGCTGATGGACACCAATGGCGGCGTGCGCGCGCTGGTGGGCGGCAAGTCCTATGAGGAAAGCCAGTTCAACCGCGCCGTCACCGCCAAGCGGCAGCCCGGCTCCTCGTTCAAGCCCTTCGTCTATCTCACCGCGCTGGAACGCGGCCTCACCCCGGAAACCATCCGCGAGGACGCCCCGATCAAGCTCAAGGGCTGGAAGCCGGAGAACTTCTCCCACGAATATCGCGGCCCGGTGGAGCTCAAGACCGCCCTCGCCCTGTCGCTCAACACCGTGGCGGTGCGCCTCGCGCTGGAAGTCGGTCCGGACGAGGTGATCAAGACCGCCCACCGGCTCGGCATCACCTCCAAGCTGGAGCCCAACGCCTCCATCGCGCTCGGCACCTCGGAAGTCTCGGTGCTGGAGATGGTCGGCGCTTATGCGCCTTTCGCCAATGGCGGGGTCGGCGTCACTCCCCACGTCATCGAGCGGGTGCGCGACGCCTCGGGCAAGGTGATCTACGCCTATGACACACCCAGCCGGGGCATGGTGATGGCGCCCCCGCATGTGGCGATGATGAACCGCATGCTGCAGGAAACGCTGATCACCGGCACCGCCCGCCGCGCCGACCTGCCGGGCTGGCCCGCCGCCGGCAAGACCGGCACCAGCCAGGATTACCGCGATGCCTGGTTCGTCGGCTACACCGGCCGCTATGTCGCCGGCGTGTGGCTCGGCAACGACGATTCCTCGCCCACCAAGAAGGCCGGCGGCTCGGGCCTCCCGGTCGCGATCTGGAGTGAGGTGATGCGCGCCGCGCACAAGGACCAGCCGGTCGTCGCGCTTCCCGGCGCGGGCAATTACACGCCCGGCACCGTGCCGTCCGGCGAGGTGCCCGACGAGCCCGTCGTCACCGGCGGCCCGCAGGCCCCGGCAGACAAGAAGCCCGCCACCCTCGACAACTGGCTGCTCGACAAGCTGTTTGGCCGCGGCTGAGACCGCCGCGCCCGGTTACGGCGCCTCCGGCGCCTCGCCGGCGCCGTAGCGGTGCAGGTCCGGCCCATGCTTCTTCAGCCAGCGTTCGGCGGCCTCGCGTTCGGGGAACAGCCGATCGACCGTGGCCCAGAAGCGCGGCCCGTGGTTCATCTCGCGCCGGTGCGCCACCTCATGGGCGGCGAGGTAGTCGAGCACGAAGGCCGGGGCGAGGATCAGCCGCCACGAGAATGACAGCGCCCCGCTCGCCGAGCAGGAGCCCCACCGGCTCGCCGTGTCGCGCAGCGTCACCCGCCCGATGCTGACGCCCAGCGCGCGCGCATGGCGCTGCGCCGCCCCCACCAGGTCGCGCCGGGCCTCGCGCTTCAGGAAGTCCGTCACGCGGCGGGAAAGGTGAGCGGGCGCGCCGGCGACATAGAGCACCGGCCCTTCTCCATCGGTGCCGGTCCACACCGTGCCGCGCGCTTCCGGCCGCGCCTCGATACGATAAGCGACGCCGCGCAGCGGAATAACCGCGCCGGGCACGAAGGCCACCGTCTCCGGCAGCCGGGCGAGCCGGACCTCGATCCAGCCGGCATGACGATGGGCGAAATCGAGGGCCTCGCGCAGCGAGCCCCGGCCGGGAATGGTCAGCACCACGTCGCGTGTGGCCGCGCGCACCCGCAGCGTGTAGCGGCGGGCGCGGGCGTTGCGCTTCAGCGCCACCGTCACCTCGCCCGAGGCGAGCGACAGCGTCACCGTCGCCGGTTCAGGCGTCACCGGCGCCTTCAGGCGCGATGTCTCTCTGGCACGAAACAGCATGGGAGGCGGCCTCTGCCGGTCGGGTCGACCAGGAATCTCGCCGCCATTATGTGACGCCGGACAGTCCCGGCGCCAGAGGCTGGACATCAGCCTTTCGGTCGCAGCTCAGCGCGCGAGGCGGCGCCGGTTGCGGTCCTGCACCGGCTGGTAGGCAATGCGGGCGTGGAAGGCGCAGTAGGTCGTGCCGATCTTGGTGCGGCTGCCGCAGTAGAAGAAGTCTTCCTTGCCGGGATCGCCGACCGGCCAGCGGCAGGTGAACTCGTTGAGGTCGAGAATGGTGCAGCGTTCCGCCATCGGAATGACGTTGGCGACCGGATCGGGCAGCTCCTGCGGCTCCGGTTCGGCCATTACCCGCGTCGCGGTGGCCAGCGCGGTGTTGCCATGGACCATGGGGCGGGCGCTGGCGGTGCTGGCCGGCGCCGGGCGCGGCTTGCGCTGGCGCGGCGCGGCGGCCGTCATCGCCTTGGCACGGCCGGAGAGGCCGAGGCGGTGGACCTTGCCGATCACCGCATTGCGTGTGACACCACCGAGCTCGGCCGCGATCTGGCTCGCCGACAGCCCTTCGGACCAGAGTTTCTTGAGCAGCTCGACGCGCTCATCCGTCCAGTTCATCGCTGTGCCTCCTTCGCCTACACCTGTGGTGCGGACAGAATCCCTCACCCACCGGCCAGGAGAAGCTCCCACCGGGAAAACGCCGCTAACGCCACTAAGGGAATGCCGCCGCACGAGATGTCGTATCCGACGGGAAGAAGGCTACAATATGCATCGACTCAGGCACAGTAGGTTCACGTCCGAAACGATCGTTTTCCCCAGTTGAGAGTCCGCGCGGCAACACTTTGTAAAGGAGTTGAGTCGGATCAAGGACTTGAGTCGGCCCGTTCCGGCCCCGCGCGCGATGCGCAGTTGACCCGTGTGCCCGGTTCTATAAAATTCACACTATCGGGTGCCGCCCCCGCAAGGGCGGCACGTTTCGTTTTGGGGCAGTGGCGGCGACGCCTGGACTGCGGTGGAGAGAGAAGGAGGGGAGCCATGATCGACCCCATCCTGCCGACCTATAATCGTGTGAACCTCGTCTTCGAGCGAGGCGAGGGCGCGTGGCTCTTCACCCGTGACGGCGAACGATATCTCGATTTCACCGCGGGCATCGCCGTGAATGTGCTCGGCCACGCCCATCCCCATCTGGTGGCCGCGCTCACCGAACAGGCCGGCAAGCTCTGGCACCTGTCGAACGTGTTCCGCATCGAAGGCGGCGAGCGGCTTGCCGCGCGCCTCACGCAGGCCACCTTCGCCGACACCATGTTCTTCACCAATTCGGGTGCGGAAGCGCTGGAGTGCGCCATCAAGATGGCGCGCAAGTACCACGCCGCCAACGGCGCGCCGGAGCGCTACCGCATCATCACCTTCGAGGGCGCGTTCCACGGCCGCACGCTGGCCACCATCGCCGCCGGCGGCAACCCGAAATACATGGAGGGCTTCGGCCCGGCCATGGACGGCTTCGACCAGGTACCGTTCGGCGACATCGAGGCGGTGAAAGCCGCCATCGGCCCGCGGACCGGCGCCATACTGGTCGAGCCGGTGCAGGGCGAAGGCGGCGTGCGCGCGCTGTCCTGGTCGCAGCTGCGCGCGCTCAGGGCGCTGTGCGACGAGACCGGCCTGCTGCTCATCCTCGACGAGGTGCAGTGCGGCGTCGGGCGCACCGGCAAGTTCTTCGCCCATGAATGGGCCGGCATCACGCCGGACATCATGGCGGTGGCCAAGGGCATTGGCGGCGGCTTCCCGGTCGGGGCGTGCCTGGCCAAGGAAGAGGCCGCCAAGGGCATGACCGCCGGCACCCACGGCTCCACCTATGGCGGCAACCCGCTGGCCATGAGCGTGGCCAATGCGGTGCTCGACGTGGTGCTCGCCGAAGGCTTCATGGAGCAGGTGCAGGCCACCTCCGCCCGCCTGAAGCAGAAGCTGGCCGAACTGAAGGACCGCCACCCGGCGGTGATCGCCGAGATCCGCGGCGAGGGCCTTCTGCTCGGCCTGCGCACCCATGTGCCCAACACCGATCTTGTCGCCGCCATGCGCGCGGAAGGCATGCTGGCCCCGACCGCGAGCGAGAACGTGGTCCGGCTGCTGCCGCCGCTGAACATCGGCGACGCGGAGATCGACGCGGCCTTCACCCGGCTCGATGCCGCCTGCGCAAGGCTGGAAAACGCCATGAAGCCGGAAGCCGTGAAGGGAGCGGCCGCATGAACGCCCACAGCAATGCGATGAACGACATGTCCGCCCACGGTGCCGTGAAGCACTTCCTCGACCTCGACCTGCTGCCGCCCGACGAGCTGCGCGGCCTCATGCGCCTGTCGCACGACCTCAAGAGCCGGCGTCACGAAATCGCGGCGGAAAAGCCCTTTGCCGGCAAGGTGCTGGCGATGGTGTTCGACCAGCCCTCGACCCGCACCCGCATTTCCTTCGATGTGGCGATGCGCCAGCTCGGCGGCGAGACGATCATGCTGACCGGCGCCGAGATGCAGCTCGGGCGCGGCGAGACCATCGCCGACACCGCCAAGGTGCTCTCGCGCTATGTCGACGCCATCATGATCCGCATCCTCGATCACGGCGCGCTTGCCGAGCTTGCCGCCCATGCCAGCATCCCGGTCATCAACGGGCTGACGCGGGACAGCCACCCCTGCCAGATCATGGCGGACGTGATGACCTTCGAGGAGCACAAGGGTCCGATCACCGGGCGCACCGTGGCCTGGACCGGCGACGCCAACAACGTGCTCACCTCCTGGGTGCAGGCGGCCCAGCGCTTCGACTTCGCGCTCAACATCGCCACCCCGCCCGAGCTGGCCCCGCGCCCCGCGCTGGTCGACTGGGCCCGCGCCAACGGCGCCCGGGTGAACTTCGGCCTCGACCCGGAGGAGGCCGTGGAAGGCGTGGACTGCGTCGTCACCGACACCTGGGTGTCGATGGGCGATGCCGAATATGAGCGCCGGCACAATCTGCTGCGCCCCTATCAGGTCAATGGTGCGCTGATGAAGCGTGCCGACAAGGACGCCATATTCATGCACTGCCTTCCCGCCCATCGCGGCGAGGAGGTCACCGACGAGGTGATGGACGGCCCGCAGTCGGTGGTGTTCGACGAGGCCGAAAACCGCCTGCACGCGCAGAAGGGCATCCTCGCCTGGTGCCTGGAAGGCGCCGCGGCGTAAGGCCTTCGGGCCGGGACGTGTCCCGGCCCCTTCCCTGCCAGAACTCCAATCCACACCCATGCGGCGTGGCGCGGGCGCGGCGCGGGCCCTGCGGCCTGCAATGCCGCGCGCGCCCTCGCGCAAGAAACTTATCCGCCCCCCTGTGCGGTGGGGCGATACTGGGCTCACCTGTCCCGGCAAGGGGGCGCAACCGGAGCGGCCGGCTCGCGCGGGATGGGGCGGTGGCCATGTGTGGGGGGATAACGCACCCCGCGCCCATGGCGGCCCAAGCCCTGCGTTCCCGGGCCGCATCGCCGCGGTCCACCGGAACGGGCGTGCCGTTCACGCGGAGCGCCGTCCCATGAGCGGAGGATAATAACGGTCAGTCCTCCGGGGGCCGCAGGGAGCAAGCCTCAAACACCGCGCGCGGGGCGCCGGAAGCGGCGCGTCGGTTGGTTGACGAAAGGCTTGCACCACCTTCTACCCACACGGTGCAGGCGACCGCCGGAGCGTTCCGCCCCGGCGCCCCGCGCGCCCTCCTCACGGGCGCTCCGTGCCGCACCCGCCCGGCCCCGACAGGGGTGCGGGCGCTCCCGCGCGCCCGCCGGCGTAAAGCCGCGCGGACGTGCGTGGCCGGGCCGGGCCCGGACCTTCCCGCCTCACGCCCTCGCGCTCACGCCGCGCGCATGACGCCCCTCGCATCATACCCTCTCGCATTCGGGCCGGTGCCTGCCTATATGGGCCGGACGGAGCCGCCATGACATCACATTCAGATCCCCATACCCGCCCGCCTGCCGCCGACGCGGTGGACGATCGCGTCACCCCCTTCCACGTTGATGGCCTCGACGTGCGCGGGCGCGTGGTGCGCCTCGGCACGACGCTCGACGCCGTGCTCGCCCATCACGACTACCCCGCGGCGGTAAAGCGCCTGCTCGGCGAGGCGGTGGCGCTCACCGTCCTGCTCGGCTCGACGCTGAAGTTTGAGGGCCGCTTCATCCTCCAGACCCGCACCGACGGGCCGGTGGACCTGTTGGTCGTCGACTTCACCGCCCCGCACGATGTGCGCGCCTATGCCCGCTTCGACGCGGAGCGGCTCGCGGAGCTGGAAGCCGCCAGCCCGGCGGGCGTCGCGCCCGACAGCGGCGCGCTGCTGGGGGCCGGCCATCTCGCCATGACCATCGACCAGGGACTCAGCGCCAACCGCTATCAGGGCATGGTCGCTCTGGAAGGTGGCGGGCTGGAAGCGGCGGCGCACCAGTACTTCACCCAGTCCGAGCAGATCCCCACCCGCGTGCGGCTCGCCGTGGCGGAGGAGGTACGTCCGGGCGGCGCCGCGTCCGGCTGGCGCGCCGGCGGGCTGATGGTGCAGTTCCTGCCCACCGAGGGCGGGCGCATCCGCCCTGTCGACCTCCATCCGGGCGACGCGCCGGAGGGGACCGACCTTCCCGAGGCGGAGGAGGACGACGCCTGGGTCGAGGCCCAGCTGCTGGTCAACACGCTGGAAGATATCGAGCTGGTCGACAATGAACTGTCCAGCGAGCGCCTGCTGTTCCGCCTGTTCCACGAGCGCGGCGCGCGCGTGTTCGAGGCCCAGCACATCGTCGCCAAGTGCTCCTGCTCGCGCGAGCGGGTGATGAACGTGCTGGCGAGCTTCTCGCGCGAGGAGCGCGCCGATCTTGTCGAGAACGGCCAGGTCGGCGTCACCTGCGAGTTCTGCGGGCGCTCCTATGCGTTCTCAGCCGAGGAGGTGGTCGACACCGAGCCACCCTCGACCGAGGACTGAGATCCCTGTCAGCCGGCCGCGCCCTGTGCCCGGCCGGCTAGCTGCGGCCGCACTCCGCGATCAGCCCGGTGAGGAACCGCTCGCAGGCGCGCAACTGCGCCACCTCGATATACTCGTCCGGCTTGTGCGCCTGGTCGATCGAACCCGGCCCGCAGATGATGGTCGGCACGCCCTGCTCCTGGAAGTGCCCGCCCTCGGTGGCATAGGAGACGGCGAAGGTGCGGTTCTGCCCGGCGAGGCGCAGCGCCAGAAGCTCGGCCGGCGAGCCGGTCTGCGGCGCCAGCGGCGGCACCTTGTAGACGAGGTCGGTGGTGATCGTGGCCTCCGGCGCGTCGGCCCGGAGCTTGGGCAGCACCACTTCGTCAGCGAAACGCTCGATGCGCGCCAGCAGCACGGCCTCGTCGAAACCGGGAAGCCCGCGCACGTTCCAGCGGATGGCGCAGCGCCGCGGCACGATGTTGCCCGCCGTCCCGCCCTCGATCACCGTCACCTGCACCGTGGTGCTGGGCGGATCGAAGCGCCCGCTCGGGTCTCCCGCCGCGATCAGCTCGGCGCGACAGCGGTCCAGTTCGCCCACCAGTTCGGCGGCGGCGAAAATGGCGTTGGCACCGAGCTGGGGCATCGAGGAATGCGCCTCGCGTCCCGTCACCGTGGTCACATACGCCATGCCGGACTTGTGCGCGTCCACCACCCGCATCGAGGTCGGCTCGCCGACGATGCAGGCCCGCGGCAGCGGCAGGTCCACCCCCAGGCGGCGCACCGCCGGCACCACGCCGGTGCAGCCGATCTCCTCGTCATAGGAAACCAGAAGGTGGATCGGCGTCGAAAGCCGCGCCGCCGTCATCGCCGGCACCATGGCGAGGCAGGAGGCGAGGAAGCCCTTCATGTCGCAGGAGCCGCGCCCATAGAGCCGGTCGCCGACCGGGGTCAGGGTGAACGGGTCGCTCGACCAGGGCTGGCCATCCACGGGCACCACGTCGGAATGGCCGGAAAGGCACACACCGCCGACCCCGCCGGGCCCGATGGTGGCGAACAGGCTCGCCTTGTCGCCGGCCTCGTTCGGCACGCTGACGCTGTCCACGCCGAAGGCGGCGAGGTAGTCCCGCACAAAGCCGATCAAGTCGAGATTGGAATTGCGGCTGGTGGTGTCGAACGCGACCAGATAGGCGAGCAGTTCCTCGGTCGTCGTCCGTCCGGCCAGCATCGAATGTCCCCGTCATGTGTGGGCCCCAGCATAGGCTGGTTCGGCGCCGCGCCCAATCCTACCGGCGCCAGAAACTGGGCAGGAACAGCACCAGCACGGTGAAAAGTTCCAGCCGCCCCAGCAGCATGGCGAAGGACAGCAGCCAGATGACATGATCGGGCAGCCCGGCGAAGTTCTGCGACGGCCCGATCACCGGCCCCAGGCCCGGCCCGACATTCGCCAGCGCGGTAATGGAGGCCGAGAACGAAGTGATGAGGTCGAAGCCGAGCGCGTTCACCACGATGCCGATGACCAGGAAGGTCGCCAGATAGAGGAAGGCGAAAGACAGCACCGAGGCAACCACGTCGTCGCCGATCGGCTTGCCGCCATAGCGCACCGGAAACACCCCGTTGGGATAAATGATCCGCCGCAGATGCTGCGCCAGCGCCGAGCCCAGGATCGCGATGCGGAAGCTCTTCATGCCGCCCGCGGTGGAGCCGGTGCAGGCTCCCAGGAACATGACGATGAAATACAGCACATCGGTCGGCGGCCCCCAGTCGGTGTAGTCGACGGCGATGAACCCGGTGGTCGACATCAGCGTCACCACGTTGAACACCGCGTGCCGCATCGCCGCCTCGCCATGGGCGATGTTGCCGCGCACCTGCTCGACGAACGAGACCAGCGCGAACAGGATCACCAGCGAGAGGAACAGCCGCACTTCGGTATTGGCGATCAGCCGGCTGAAATCGCCGGCCAGCACGCGAACATAGAGCACGAAGGGCAGCGACCCCGAGAGCATGAAGAAGATCGCCGCGTATTCGATCGCCGGGCTGTGGAAGTAGCCGATCGAGGCATCGTGCGTGGAGAAGCCGCCGGTCGAGATCGTCGCCATGGCGTGCGCCACCGCGTCGAACACGCTCATCCCGCAGAACGCATAGGTGAAGGCGCAGGCGACGGTGAGCAGCACATAGGTGCCCACGATTCCCTTGGCGAGCTGGGCGGCGCGCGGCAGCACCTTCTCCGACTTGTCCGAGGATTCGGCGCGGAACAGCTGCATCCCGCCGATCCGCAGCATCGGCAGGAGCGCCATCGCCAGCACGATGATTCCAACGCCGCCGTACCAGTGCAGGAAGGCGCGCCAGATCAGAACGCCCGCCGGGCGATGATCGAGGCCCGATATCACCGTCGCGCCGGTGGTGGTCAGGCCCGACATGGCCTCGAAATAGGCATCGGTGAAGGTAAGCGCCGTGTCCGCCCACATGAAGGGAATGGCGGCGAAGGCGGAGAGCAGCCCCCAGCTCGCCGTGGTCAGCACAAAGGCCTGGCGCAGGTCGAGCTTTTCAACCTCGCTGGTGCGCCCGGCCAGCCAGAGCGACAGCCCGACAAAGGCCGTGATCACCGCCGACGCGGCATAGACGATATAGTCGCCCTGCCCTGTGACCACGTCCACCAGGGCGGGGATCATCATGGTCGTGCCAAGGATGGCGAGCAACACGCCGAGGATGGCGGCGATCGGGCGAAAGTCGATCACGAGATGCTGGGACCGTGTATCGCGACAGAAGGCTCGGCGGCGGAAAGGCCGCGCCCACCATAGCCGCTTCGCCCGGGCGCAGGAAGCCGCCGCGGGGCCGCGGCGCTGACGAGGAGCCGCATGGCTGTGCGCATCATCAGTTCAGCGTGCGCGCCGCGCCCGGAAGATCGAGCGAGAAGGCCGGCACCTCGGCATCGAACGCCTCGCCGCTCTGGGTCATGAGATTGTAGCTGCCTTCCATGATGCCGGTGGCGGTCTGCAGCGGAACGCCGCTGGTATACTCGAAATGCCCGCCTGGCGGCAGCACCGGCTGCTCACCGACCACGCCGGCCCCGCGCACTTCCTGCACCCGGCCGAGCGCATCGGTAATGATCCAGTGCCGCGACCTGAGCTGCACCGTATCGATGCCCAGATTCACGATCTCGACCGTGTAGGCCCAGAAGAACTGGCTGCGTTCGGGGTCCGAGCGCTCGGGTGAGAAGCGCGGCGTCACCGTGACCTGGACGCTCCGTGTGGTGGCCCGGTACATGCGCCGCCCCTTCTGTTTGCGTTGCGCCGCAGTGAAAGACTTTTGCGCCGCAAGGGCAAGCCGGGTCGGGATCACGAGGCTGTTTCGCCCGTGATCCCGCCGCCTCACACCGCCGCGAGGGCACGCACGAGATCGTCGGTCAGGTCATCGACATGCTCCAGCCCGACCGAGAGCCGCACCATACCGTCGGAAATGCCCATCTCCGCCCGCGCCTCGGGGCTGAAGCGCTGATGCGTGGTCGTCGCCGGATGGGTGACCAGGCTCTTGGCGTCGCCCAGATTGTTGGAGATCCGCACCACCTTCAGCGCATTGAGGAAGCGGAAGGCCGCCGCCTTGCCGCCCTCGACCTCGAAGGTCACCAGCGTGCCGCCGCCCTTCATCTGGCGCCTGGCCAGCTCGTGCTGCGGGTGGTCGGCGCGGTAGGGGTAGATCATCTTGGTGATCAGCGCCTGCCCGGCCAGCCGGTCGGCCAGTGTCGCCGCGCTGGACTGCGAGCGCTCGATGCGCAGCGGCAGCGTCTCCAGCCCCTTCAGCATCACCCAGGCGTTGAAGGGAGAGACGGAGGGGCCGGTCTGGCGCAGGAAGGTCTGCAGGTGGTCGTCGAGGAACTTCTGCGAACACAGCACCGCACCGGCGAGGCATCGGCCCTGCCCGTCAATATGCTTGGTCGCCGAATAGACCACCACATCCGCGCCAAGGGCGAGCGGGCTCTGCAGCATCGGCGTGGCGAACACGTTGTCGACGACGAGGCACGCCCCGGCCGCCTTCGACACCTGCGCCACCGCAGCGATGTCGACCAGTTCCAGCGTCGGGTTGGTCGGGCTCTCAAGGAACAGAACCTTGGTCTCCGGCCGCACCGCCGCCTTCCAGGCGGAAATGTCGGTGCCATCGACCAGTGTCGCAGCGACACCGAAGCGCGGCAGCAGTTCCTCGATCACATAGCGACACGAGCCGAAGAGCGCCCGCGCCGCCACGACATGGTCGCCGGCCTTGAGCTGGCACAGCAGCGCCGCCGTGACGGCCGCCATGCCGGAAGCGGTCGCCCGCGCGACCTCCGCGCCTTCCAGCAGCGCGAGACGGGCCTCGAACATCGCGGCAGTCGGGTTGGAATAGCGTGTGTAGATGAAACCGGGATCGTCGCCCTTGAAGCGGGCTTCCGCCTGCTCGGCGCTGTCATAGACATAGCCCTGGGTGAGATAGAGCGTTTCGGACGTCTCGCCGAACGGCGAGCGCAGGATGCCGCCATGCACGAGGCGGGTGTCGGGCCTCAGCGCAGCAATATCGGCAGGGGTCAGCTTGTCGGGGGTGGTCATCGGCGGCTCCGGTCATCATATGCCGGGGACGCCCGCGCATGCACTGCGCGGCCCCGACCTTTTAGCATCCTTGTTTAGCGTGGCGGCAAGCCGGCCGGCTCAAAGAACCACGTGAGGCCGAATTACTCCCGCGCCCCGCTTGGCGTCAAGGGGCGCGTCCGTTAAACCGAACGCAACCTCAGGGACGGAGTACGCGCGTGACGGGTCTGGGTCTTACCGGCGAGGGCATTCTGCCCGGCCATGCCATTGAAGCGCTCGCCGCGCACGGTGCCATCCGCGTGGCGCGGCCGTTCGATGTCGACCAGGTGCAGCCGGCAAGCCTCGATCTGCGTCTGGGCCCGGTCGCCTGGCGCATCCGCGCCAGCTTCCTGTCGGGCCCGCGCGAAACCGTGGCGGAACGGCTGGAACGGCTCGCGCTGCATCAGCTCGACCTGTCGAACGGCGAGGTGCTGGAAACCGGCTGCGTCTATCTGGTGGAGCTGGAGGAGTCCCTCGCGCTTCCCCCCGACATCGCCGCCTCGGCCAACCCCAAGAGTTCCACCGGCCGGCTCGACATCTTCACCCGCGTCATCGCCGACCGGACCCGTGCCTTCGACGTCGTGCCTGCCGGCTATGAGGGCAAGCTCTATCTCGAGATCAGCCCGCGCACCTTCCCGATCCTGGTCCGGCAGGGCTCGCGGCTGTCGCAGATCCGCTTCCGGCGTGGCGATGCCCGGCTCGACGAGACCGAGCTAGCCGCGCTGAACCAGTCCGAAGGGCTGGTCGACGCCGCCTCCGCCGATGTCGCGGGAGGCGGCATCGGCGTCAGCATCGACCTCTCCGGCGAAGGATTCGGCGGCCTTCTCGGCTTCCGCGCCAAACGCCACACCGGCCTGATCGACGTCGACCGGCGCGCTGCCTACGAGGTCGAGGACTACTGGGAGCCGCTCGTCACCCGAGGCCGGCGCGAGCTCATCCTCGATCCCGACGCCTTCTACATCCTTGCCTCGAAGGAGGCTGTCCATGTGCCGCCCAGCCACGCCGCCGAAATGGTGCCGTTTGATCCGCTGGTCGGCGAGTTCCGCGTCCACTATGCGGGCTTTTTCGACCCCGGCTTCGGCCATGCCGCGGCCGGCGGCCACAAGAGCGCGCATCGCGGCGCCCGCGCGGTGCTGGAGGTGCGCTCGCGCGAGGTGCCGTTCATCCTCGAGGACGGCCAGATCGTCGGACGGCTGGTCTATGAGCGCATGATGGAACGCCCGAGGACGCTTTATGGCGAGGCGCTCGGCTCCAACTACCAGGCGCAGGGCCTGAAGCTCTCCAAGCATTTCCGCAGCGTGTCGCGGGACGGCTAGCGCGCCGGCGCGGCGAACACCTCGCGGGCGGCGAACAGCCCGTTGAGCGCCGCCGGGAACCCGGCATAGACCGCCATCTGCATCAGGATCTCGACGATTTCCTGCTGGCTGAGGCCGACATTGAGACCCGCCTGGATATGCACCTTCAGCTGCGGCGCGGCATTGCCGAGCGCGGCCAGCGCGGCGATTGTCGCGATCTCACGGGCCCGCAGATCAAGCCCCGGCCGGGTATAGATGTCGCCGAACGGGAACTCGATCAGCATCCGCCCGAAATCCGGGGCGATGTCGGCCAGGGAATCCACCACCTTCTGCCCGGCCTCCCCGTCGATCCGTGAGAGCGCGGCCGCGCCACGCTCGAAGCGGGCGTCATCGGTGGCGTTTACTTGTGTCATCGTGAATCTCCTCGGTGAAAGCGTCGGCATAGCCGGCGATCTTGGTGTCGAGGACGGCCAGGCAGTTCTCAAGCTCGGTGATGTTGGAGCGAACCCTTGCGCGGTGCGCCGCGAGCAGGTCGCGCCGCTCCGCTGCGGTCGCTTCGCCCCTCGCCCGCAGCGCGGCGTAGCGCAGCATGTCGCGGATCGGCATCCCGGTGGTTTTCAACCGTCCGAGAAAATCGATCCACGGCAGGATCGAGACGTCGTAATCCCGCTGGCGGGAGGCGTCGCGCGCCACGCGCGGCAGCAGGCCGATCCGCTCGTAATAACGCAGCGTATGGACCGAAAGGCCCGTGCGCCGGGCCAGCTCGCCGATCTTCATTCTTGCCCCGATACCGTTGCGACGCCCTCATCTCTACGAGTTCGAGCGCGCTCTAGGTCAAGGCATATTCGACATGATCCCGGAATAGGCGCGCCGGCCTCATCCCAGCGGGGGATCGCGGCCTTCCACGAAGGCGCGGAGCAGGTGATGAGCGATCGCCATCGGCGGTGGCGCCACGAGCCCATCGGGATGCGTGCGCGTCAGCAACAGCGCGGCTTCCTCGCGCGAGAACCAGCGCGCGCCCTCCAGTTCCACCGGATCAATGGTGATGTCGCGGCTCTCCGCCTCAAGGTGGTAGCCGATCATCACCGACATCGGGAACGGCCAGGGCTGGGAGGCCAGGTAACGCGCCGCTCCGGTGCGGATGCCCGCTTCCTCCATGGTCTCCCGGCGCGCGGCCTGCTCGAAGGTCTCGCCCGGCTCGACGAAGCCGGCAAGGCACGACCACATGCCCGGGGCAAAGCGGGCGGAGCGCCCCAGCAGGCAGCGATCGCCATCCACGGTGAGCATGATCACCACCGGATCGGTGCGCGGAAAATGCTGCGCGCCGCAATTGGGGCATTCCCGCCGCCAGCCGGCCTCGGCCATTTCCAGCCGCCCGCCGCAATTGGAGCAGAAGGTGCGCCGCGCGTGCCAGGCGAGCATCGCCTTGGCGGTGGCGAGTTCGCCGATCTCCTCGGGCGCGACCAGCCCCTCCACGGCGATGGCGCGCAGATCGATGACGGTGAGATCCGCACGCTCGGTGAGCGGGGCCAGCGCGGCCGCGTGCAGCGGAAGCACGAAATGCGGCACCTGCCCGTCGAGCCCGAGAAGGCACGCCTCGCCCTGCCGTCCGCCGAGCGCCACCGCCTCGGCGATGCCGAACATGGCGCTGAGCCCGGTGGCCGCATCCGGCGCCGGCCTCAACACGATGCTCTCCCCGGCGATCAGGCAGGTTCTCGCCTGCGGGTCGCCCAGCATCACGGCTGCCTCGCCACGACGCTCGCTCGCCCGGTCGAGCCGCCCGCCGGTGTAGCCCATATGCGGCCAGGCTCCGAAGCCCTCCAGTACGGTATCCATGGTCATTAGCCGGCCTCGATGGCGGCGCGAATCCTGGCGCCCAGCATCATGGCCTGCGGCGCGGCATAGCTCCTGCGCTCACCCACGCCCCACACCGGGCCGGGCCAGGCGGCATCGCTCTCGAACCGGGCGATGACGTGAACATGCAGCTGCCGCACCATGTTGCCGAGCGCGGCCACGTTCAGCTTGTGGCAATCGGTCACCGACCTGAGCGTGCGGCTTGCCTGGTCAATCTCGGCGGTCAGCGCCGCACGCGCCGACGGGTCGAGGTCGATCAGCTCGGCCAGCCCCGGCCGGCGCGGCACCAGGATCAGCCAGGGAAATCGGGCGTCGTCCATCAAGCGCAAGGTCGAAAGGGCAAGCTCCATCACCGGGAAGCTGTCAGCCTCAAGGCGCGGGTCGAGGACGAAGTCTGGCGTGTCGTTGGTCATGGCTCGGCTGCAACGGTTCGGCGGTCGTGAGGGAGACAAGGGAGGCGGTGGTAGGGCGGTGGGCCCGCCTCCCCACCTATAGACGACACAGGGCCGCTCCCGCCACGGGCATCGCGTGCGGAAGGTCCTGCTCGTTCAAAACACCGACAAAAGACCGGTCCATTGCCGTGCAACGGTTGACGCCAGCACCGCCGGGTCCGAGCATGGAGAGTGGTGGGGGCACCCGCGCGTCGCGCCCTGCACAGCGTCAAGGCCCTGAGGACGCGCGCTCATCGGATACTCGCACATGTTTCAATGCATCGGCTATGCGGCGCCGGACGCCACGACACCGCTCGCTCCGTTCAGCTTCGAGCGCCGCGATCCCGGTCCGCACGACATCCAGATCGAGATCCTCTATTGCGGCGTCTGCCATTCGGATCTGCACCAGACCCGCAACGACTGGTTCAATTCCCTCTTCCCCATGGTCCCGGGCCACGAGATCATCGGCCGCGTGGTGCGCGTTGGCGCGCAGGTCACCAAGCTCAAGGTGGGCGATGTTGCCGGCGTGGGCTGCATGGTGGATTCTTGCCGGCGCTGCGTCGCCTGCACCGCGGATCTCGAACAGTACTGCGTCGAGGGTCCGACCCCGACCTATAATGGCCGCGAGCGTGGTAGCGACGCGCTGACCTTTGGCGGCTATTCGGACCAGATCGTGGTCGAACAGCGCTTCGTGGTGAAGATTCCCGACACGCTGGATCTCAAGGCGGCGGCCCCGCTGCTCTGCGCCGGCATCACCACCTATTCGCCGCTCAAGCACTGGAAGGTCGGCCCGGGACAGAAGGTCGGCGTCATCGGGCTGGGTGGCCTCGGCCATATGGGCGTGAAGTTCGCCCGGGCGATGGGTGCGAGCGTCACCATGATCACCACCTCGCCGGAGAAGGGCAAGGATGCGCTGCGGCTCGGCGCCAACGAGGTGCTGGTCTCGCGCGACGCGGCGGCGATGGAGAAGGCGCGGGGCAGCTTCGATTTCCTGCTCAACACCGTCCCCGTCGGACATGACATGAACCCCTACGCGGCGCTGCTCAAGATCGACGGCACGATGACGCTGGTGGGGGCGCTGACCGCGCTCGATCCGCTGATGGGTTTCAATCTCATCATGGGCCGCAAGAGCATCGCCGGCTCGTCCATCGGCGGCATGGTGGAGACGCAGGAGATGATCGATTTCTGCGCCGCCCACAACATCGTCTCCGATATCGAGATGATCGACATCGCGGACATCAACGCAGCCTATGAGCGGATGCTGAAGAACGACGTGAAGTACCGCTTCGTCATCGACATGGCCTCGCTGAAGAAGGCGGCGGCCGCGGCCTGAAAATCGCCAGCGGCACGCGCCCGCGGCATTTGTCGGACGCGTCTCTTTGCCCTAGTGAAGAGGCGCGTCCGACACCGAGCCCTTCCCATGACCCTCAACACCCCGGCGGATCTGGCCCGCCACTCCGCCATGCCCGTGCTGATCGCGCTGAGCGGTGCGCATCTGCTCAACGACATGATGCAGTCGCTGATCCCGGCGATCTATCCGATCATCAAGGCGACCTACGCGCTCGATTTCGGCCAGATCGGGCTCATCACGCTCGCCTTCCAGATCTCGGCCTCCCTGCTCCAGCCGCTGGTCGGCCTCTATACCGACCGCCACCCCATGCCCAACTCCATGGTCATCGGCATGGGCTTCACCTTCGTCGGGCTGCTCGGAATGGCCTATGCCGGCAGCTTCTCGCTGCTGCTCGCCGCCGCCGCATGCGTGGGAATAGGCTCGTCGATCTTCCACCCGGAGGCGACCCGCATGGCGCGCAATGCCTCGGGCGGGCGCTATGGTTTCGCGCAGGGCCTGTTCCAGGTCGGCGGACAGGGCGGGCAGGCGATCGGCCCCCTGCTCGCGGCCTTCATCGTGGTGCCGCACGGCCAGACCAGCCTGGCCTGGTTCTGCGCCTTCGCGCTCATCGCGATGATGCTTCTGGGCTGGACGGCCGCACGCCATGCCGAATTCGACACCGCCCGCCTTATTCGCCGGGGCGACGCGCAGGACACCATCCTGCCCGGCCGCCCACTGGTCGAAGTGCTGCCCGCTCTGGCCATTCTCATCGCGCTGCTGTGTTCCAAGACCGCCTACACGGCGAGCTTCACCTCGTTCTACACCTTCTACCTGATCGAGCGTTTCGACGTGTCGGTGCAGACCTCGCAGCTCATGCTGTTCCTCTTTCTCGTCTCTTCGGCGGCGGGGGTGATCGTGGGCGGCATCATTGGCGACCGGATCGGGCGCAACAAGGTGATCTGGTTCTCGATTCTCGGCGCCCTGCCGTTCACGCTCGCCCTGCCTCATGTCGGGCTGCTGCCCACGGCGGTGCTGACGGTTGTCATCAACGTCATCATGTCCAGCGCCTTCGCCGCGATCCTGGTCTACGCGATGGAGCTGCTGCCAAACCGGGTCGGGCTCATCGGGGGCTTCTTCTACGGTCTGGTGTTCGGCCTTGGCGGCCTCGCCGCTGCGGCGCTCGGGCTGCTGGCCGACCATTACGGCATCGACGCCGTCTATCAGGTCTGCGCCTTCCTTCCCGCCTTCGGCCTGCTTGCCTGGTTCCTGCCGAGCCTGAGGTCCGCGCGTGTGTCCTGAGCCGCAGACCCTCTGCACGCGTCCGCTTCGCAGGCGTAAAATGACATCCCTTTGCGTCGGCGCAGGACGCCGACGCTCCTTTCCAGGCCCCATCCTGATCCAGGACCCATCATGACCGCGCTGCGCTCGCTTTACCCTGCCATCGAACCGTTCGAGACCGGCATGCTGGAGGTCGGGGACGGCCATTCCATCTATTACGAGCGCGTGGGCACGAAGGGCGCCAAGCCCGCCGTGTTCTTGCATGGCGGGCCGG
The DNA here is from genome assembly GCF_010669125.1 of Ancylobacter pratisalsi. NCBI lineage: Bacteria > Pseudomonadati > Pseudomonadota > Alphaproteobacteria > Hyphomicrobiales > Xanthobacteraceae > Ancylobacter > Ancylobacter pratisalsi. Next base: position 2,655,188 of record NZ_CP048630.1, on the reverse strand, counting down.
GCGCGGGCCTCTCGCCGGACTATCGCCGCCTGTTCGACCCCGCCCGCTACGAGGTGGTCCTTTTCGACCAGCGCGGCTGCGGCCGTTCCACTCCCTATGCGGATCTCGCCAACAACACCACATGGCACCTCGTCGCCGATATCGAGCGGCTGCGCGAGACCTTCGGCTTCGAGACGTGGCAGGTCTTCGGCGGGTCCTGGGGCTCGACGCTGGCACTCGCCTATGCGCAGACCCACCCTGAACGCGTCTCCGAGCTCATCCTGCGCGGCATCTACACGGTCACGAGGGCCGAGCTCGACTGGTATTACCGCTTCGGCGTCTCGGAAATGTTCCCCGACAAGTGGGAACGCTTCCTGGCGCCGCTGAGGACCGAGGCCGAGCGCGCCGATCCGGTCCGTGCCTACCGCGCCCTGCTCACCGGCGAGGACGAGGCGCGCAAGATCGAGGCCGCGAAGGCGTGGTCGATCTGGGAGGGCGAGACCATCACCCTGCTGCCCAACCCGGATTTCACCGCCCCGTGGAAGGACGGCCATTTCGCCCTCGCCTTCGCGCGGATCGAGAACCACTATTTCTTCCACGACGCCTGGCTGGAAGACCGCCAGTTGTTGAACGACGCCCACCGCCTGCGCGGCATTCCCGGCGTCATCGTGCACGGTCGCTACGACATGCCCTGCCCGGCGCGCTACGCCTGGGAACTGCACAAGGCGTGGCCCGAAGCCGAGTTCCATCTCATCGAAGGCGCCGGCCACGCCTATTGCGAGCCGGGAATACTCGACCGGCTGATCCGGGCAACGGACGGGTTTGCCTGAAAGACGCCGCCGCGGCCGAGGGTTGGAAGGTCGCGCGGTCGCCCCGCCGATCCGTAGCCACGCTTACAGGCTCCGGAGCTTCCCCCTTGCATCCCCCGCCCATCTGTCCGATATAGCGCCCGGGAGGTTGGCGGTGGACGAGCCACTCGCCAACCGGGTCAGGTCCGGAAGGAAGCAGCCCCAACGAGCCCGGATCGGGTCTCTGTCCAGCCTCCCACCCTTTTGCCCATGCCGGGCGGCACCCCTGCCGCCGGCTCGGCCTCTTCTCCCCCTGCCCCTCTCCCGCCTGTGACATCCTGCTGTGCAAGAGCCTGCCGTTGCGGACACTTGCGGGACGGGCCGCGTCGCTCTACGCATTCGCGTCGAACATTGTCCGCAGCATTGGAGAGATCCCCATGTGGGCCATCGTCATGGTCGCGCTTCATGTCCTCACCGGTCCCCAGATCCGCGTGATCACCAAACCCGCCGACGTTCAGCATGTCTATGCCAGCGAGGAGGCCTGCCAGGCCGTGCTCAAGGCAGACCTGCCGGGCAAGCTGCAGGGCGAGACCGCGCAGCAGTATGAAGACGGCTATCGCCGCTATGTCTGCGTGCGCATCCGCGACACCGAGCATCTGAAGCTCGACGAGTAGGCCGCGTCCTCGCCGGCTGCGCCGCCCCGACGGGCCGGCCGCCGGCATCCGCGCGCGCCGCAGCTGAATTTTCCCCCGTCCATCGCCCGTGGTCCTTGCCCCTCCGGCGGCTGGCGATGCTATGAAGGGGGCCATGAGCGACATCGAGAACGCCGACATCGGCAACCGCGATCCGGGAAACGACGCGTCAGGCATGGGCGCGCCCGGCCTGCTTTCCCCCTTGCCGGCGACCGCAGCCACCTCCGTGCCTGCCGCGCCCTATCGCGTTCTCGCGCGCAAATACCGTCCGCAGACCTTCACGGACCTCATCGGTCAGGAAGCGATGGTGCGTACGCTGAAGAACGCGTTCGCCTCCGGACGCATCGCGCAGGCCTACATCCTCACCGGCGTGCGCGGCGTGGGCAAGACCACCACCGCCCGCATCCTCGCCCGCGCTCTGAACTATGAGCCGGCCGACGGTCCGCCGGGTGGCGGCGCGCCGACCCTCGACATGCCCACGCTGGGCCGCCACTGCCGCGACATCATCGAAAGCCGCCATGTCGACGTCCAGGAAATGGACGCCGCGTCCAACACCGGTATCGGCGACATCCGCGAGATCATCGAGGCGGCGCGCTACAAGCCGGTACTGGCGCGCTACAAGGTCTTCATCATCGACGAAGTGCACATGCTCTCCACTGCGGCCTTCAACGGCCTGCTGAAGACGCTGGAAGAGCCGCCCGAGCATGTGAAATTCATCTTCGCCACCACCGAGATCCGCAAGGTGCCCGTCACCGTGCTCTCGCGTTGCCAGCGCTTCGACCTGCGCCGTGTCGACGCCGGCACCATGGCGCGCCATCTGCGCGCGATCTGCGACGCCGAAGAGGTCGGCATCGACGTCGAGGCGCTGAGCCTCGTCGCCCGCGCGGCCGAAGGCTCGGTACGCGACGCGCTCTCGCTGCTTGATCAGGCCATCGCCCATGCCGGCGGCACGGTTCATGGCGAGCAGGTACGCTCCCTGCTCGGGCTGGCCGATCGCGGGCGGGTCATCGATCTGTTCGAGGCGCTGATGAAGGGCGATGTCGGCCAGGCGTTGACCGAGCTGCGCGAGCAGTATGATTCCGGTGCCGACCCGGCGGTCGTCATCGCCGATCTGGCCGAATTCACCCATCTGGTCACCAAACTGAAGATCCTGCCCGAGACCGGCGACGATCCCGCGCTGATCGAGGCCGAGCGCATCCGCGGCCGCGCCTTCGCGCAGGGCCTGTCAATGCGCGTGCTGTCGCGCGCCTGGCAGATGCTCACCAAGGGGCTCGCCGAGGTGCACCAGGCGGCAAAACCGGTGCAGGCGGCGGAAATGGTGCTGGTACGCCTCGCCTATGCCGCCGACCTGCCGACCCCGGACGAGGCGCTGCGTCGCCTGCGCGATGGCGCGGAGGAGCCCGCGGGCCGCCCGGCGCCTTCCGGTGGCGGGGGTGCGGGCGGGGGCGGTGGTTCCGCCATGGCGGCAACCGCGCCGCGCAGCTTCGCCGCGCCACGTCTCGCCCCCAGCCGCGCGCCCTCTTCCGCCCCCTCGGCGGCGAGCCACCTTTCGGTCGCCGCGCGCGGCATCCCCGCCCCGGCGCCGGCTGCCGCGCCGGAAAGCGCCCCGGCGCTGGTGATCGGCACACTGGCCGATCTCGTCGCGCTGGCGTCGCAGAAGCGCGACCTGCGCCTCAAATTCGCGCTGGAGAACCATGTCCGCCCGGTCGCCTTCGAGGACGGCCGGATGGAGATGGCGCTTGCCGCCGGCGGCTCGCCGAACCTGGTTCAGGAACTGCAGGGCAAGCTGTCCGAATGGACCGGCAAACGCTGGCTGGTCACCATCTCGCGCGAGGAAGGCGAGCCCACCATCGCGGAGAAGGCCACCTCCGAGCGGGACGCGATGATGACGGGCGTGCGCGCCGATCCGCTTGTTGCTGCCGTGCTGGCGCGCTTTCCCGGCGCCTCGATCGTGGACGTGCGCGCCCAGGCCCCGGACGATGGCCCGCCCCCGGCCTCGATCGACGAATATGAAATGATGGCCGCCGCACGCGACGAGGCGGATCTCGACGACGACTTCGAATTCTGATCAGGAGATCCCATGAAAGACCTTCTCGGCATGATGTCCAAGGTGAAGGAGATGCAGGCCCGCATGGAGCAGATGCAGGCCGAGCTCGAAACCATCGAGGTCGACGGCGCGGCGGGCGGCGGCATGGTCACGGTGCGCCTTACCGCCAAGGGTGCGCTGAAGGCCATCACCATCGACCCGAGCCTGCTCAATCCCGACGAGGCCGAAATCCTGGAAGACCTGATCGTGGCCGCCCACACGGAAGCCCGCACCAAGGGCGAGCGGCTGATCCAGGAAAAGACACAGGACCTCACCGCCGGCCTGCCCATCCCTCCGGGAATGAAGCTGTTCTGAAAAGCCGGGCCGCACACGCGCGGCCCGAACGCGATGACAGAAGAGCCGGCGGGGCCTGTTCGGGCACCCGCCCGCTCCGGAATCCGGCGTCCGGACGGGCGGTTTTCTAACCGCCCCGCATCGATCCGATCACGCCCATCACCGCCCGCGCGATCACGTCCGCCCGCGCACGGAGCGGACCTTCGATCCGACCATAGAGCGCGAACACCGCCGGCTGCACCACGCAGCCAAGCGCCATGGCGCTCGCCAGCGGTGCCCGTGCGGGTGCCACACCCGCGCGCCGCAACATCCGTTCCACGGCCGCGACGACATTCGCCTCGGGCGCCTCCGGCACATGGCGCAGATGATCGTGCTGATGGATGAGCAGATAGGCGAACAGCGCCGGCTCGGCGTCGAACAGCCCGCAGGCCAGCGTGACGACATCGGTCAGCTTGGCGTCGAGTTCTCCTTCGGTGGCGTCGATCGCGCAGATCTCGGCCGCCAGCGCGGCATAACGCGAGAGAAAGAGCTCACGCGCCAGTTCCTCCTTGGAGTGGAAATGGCGGTAGAGCGCGCCCTCGCTCACACCCACGCCCTGCGCAATGTCGCGCACCGACGTGCCGTCGACCCCCTTCTCGGCAAACAGCCGCAGCGCCTCGGTCTCGATACGCACGCGTGTTGCCGTGCCGTCGCGCCCACGGCGCAGCGGCGCGTTCATGTGCTCTCTCCCGCAGCCGCCCGGCCGCGCGCGGCGATGATCTCCAGGGCGAGGACCCGCGCCTTGCCGAAGTCCACCTTGCCCGATCCCAGCAGGGGCAGATGCTCGATGGGCAGGATCTCGGCGGGGATCATCAGTTCGCTGACGCCAAGCGCGCGGCCATGGGCCTGAAGCGCGGCGCGGGTCAGGTCCAACGCCGTGGACAGCAGCAGCACCCGCTCGCCGCGCTTGGCATCGGGAATCGCCACCGCGACATGTTCGGCATCGGGGCGCAGCGCGGCGACCATGGCATCGACGGCGGCGAGCGAGATCATCTCACCCGCGATCTTGGCGAAGCGCTTGGCACGGCCGCGAATGGCGACGAAACCCTCCGCATCCACCACCACGATATCGCCGGTGTCGTACCAGCCATTCTCGGGCGGCTCGATCACGCCGGGGGCCTCGGCGCGCAGGTAGCCGAGCATGATATTCGGCCCGGCAACATGCAGCCGCCCGCCCTCGTCGATGCCCGGCACCGGATCGAGACGGTGATGGATGCCCGGCAGGATGCGACCCACCGTGCCGGCGCGGTTGAACATCGGCGTGTTCACCGCCAGCACCGGGGAGCACTCGGTAACGCCATAGCCTTCGAGAATGCGATGGCCGAACTTCTCCATCCACACGCGCCGCGTTTCCGTCTTCACCGGCTCCGCGCCGGCCACCACGAAGCGCAGTGAACGGAAGTCGTAGGGGTTGGCCGTGCGGGCATAGCCCATGAGGAAGGTGTCGGTGCCCACGATCGCCGTGGCATTGGTGGCGTAGACCAGCTCCGGGATCACCCGGTAGTGCAGCGGCGAGGGGTAGAGGAAGCACTTCAGTCCCGAAACCAGCGGCAGCATGAGGCCACCGGTCAGTCCGAAGGAGTGGAACACCGGCAGCACGTTGAACATGATGTCGGCTGGGGAGAAATCGATCCGCGCCGCCACCTGCGCGACGTTCGTCAGCACATTGCGATGGGAGAGGACCACGCCTTTGGGGCTCCCCTCCGAGCCGGAGGTGAACAGGATGAAGGCCGGATCGTCCGGCTTGGCCGTGGAAGGCGCCCGCGTCGGCAGCAGCCCCATCACCTTGTCGCGCGTGGTGACGGTGGCTCGCAGCTCCTCGCTGGTGACGACACGCACATGCTTGGCGAGTTCGGCCACCTCCCCCTCCAGCCGCGCCTTTTCGACGAAGGCGGTGGAGGTGACCACCATCTTCACCTGCGCCGCCTTGCAGGCCGCCACCAGGTTCACCGCGCCGGCGGTGTAGTTCAGCATCACCGGCACCCGGCCATGGCGGGCAAGGCCCATCAGTACCACCGCGATGCCGGCGGCATTGGGCAGCAGCACACCGACGCACTCGCCCGGCGCGGTCTGCTCGGCGAGCTTGGCGCCAAGAATCTTGGCTCCCATCAGCAGCTTGCGATAAGTCAGACTGGAGCCGAGCGGATCCTCGACCACGGTGCGCCCCATGCCGAGCCGCACCGCCGCCTCCTCCACCGCGTCATAGACGGTGAGGCCGGTATGGCTGGTCTCGAAGACGAGGTCCGACATGATGTCGTAAAGCGCCGCCCCGGCCGCGAGCCGGCGCTTTCGGCCCAGCAGCTCGGGATCGATCTGGATCCGCTTGGGCGGCAGGATGGTGACGCGCACCTTGGGGAACAGCCGCTTGCGGGTCTGGTCCGTGGTGAGGCGGGAGAAATAGGTCTGCTCCAGCCCCTCGATCCGCACCGGGATCACCGGCGCCTCCGCCTTGTCGGCGATAAGGGCCGAGCCGTCATAGATCTTCATTATCGAGCCGGTCACGGTGATCCGCCCCTCCGGGAAGATCACCAGCTGTTCGCCCCCACGCACCAGGCGGATCAGGTCGCGCGTTGCCATCGGCCGCGTCGGGTCGAGCGGGAAGGCGCGCACCAGCTTGAGGAACGGCTTGATCCACCAGCGCTCGGCAATGGTCGCATCGACCGCGAAGATCGGGTCGTTGTCGAGCAGCGCCATGATCAGCGGGGCGTCGAGAAAGCTCACATGGTTGATCGCGATGACCGAGCGCGGCCCATAGGCGGACAGGTGCTCTTGGCCCGTCACCTCGACCCGGAACAGCACCTTGAACACCAGCCGGATCAGGTCGCGCAGCACATGCCCCTGGAAGGCACGCCAGACCAGCACCGCAACGACGAGACTGCCGAGGCCGATCAGTCCGATCAGCGACGGCGCGCCAAACCCCAGGAGTTGCAGCACGGCGACGATGACCGCGCCGCCGACCATGAAGGCGGCGTTCAGCACATTGACGCCGGCAATCACCCGCGCGCGCTGCTCCTCGGCGGCTTCCGCCTGCACATGGGCGAAGGTCGGCACCACGAAGGCGCCACCCGCCGCCGCGAGCCCGACAAGGGTCAGGGAGGTGTACAACCCGGTCGAGGTAAGCAGGAAATCGTACCAGCCGATCAGCGGCACCGCCGGTTCGGCTGTGCCCATCAGTCCGGCCAGCAGCAGGCCGAAGCCACCCAGCAGGAGGCCGGCGAAAGGCACCAGCGCCAGCACAATCCGCCCTTCGGAGATCTTGGCCGCCAGCGTCGATCCGATCGCGACGCCGATGGTGAAGAGCGCGAGGAACAGCGTGACGACGCTCTCCCCGCCGCCGACATTCTCCTTCACCAGCGTCGGGAGCAGCGACAGGATCACGCCGCCCACCAGCCAGAACCAGGAAATGATCAGACCGCCCTGCCACGTTGCCTTGCGCTGGCGCAGATCATCGAGCAGCCCCTTGGTGCCGCGCCAGATGTTCAGATCGATCACCAGGTCGGGGGCCGCCGCCAGCGTCGGGGGAATGGCCCGCGCGAACAGCCAGGACAACACGGCGAAGACGAAGGTGAACCCCGCCACCGCCCACTCGCCGGTATGGGCCATGGCGATGCCCCCGCCCACCGTGCCCGCGAGAATGGCGGCAAAGGTCGCCGTCTCCACCAGCGCGTTGCCGGAGACGAGTTCTTCCTTGGAGAGATGGTCGGGCAGGATGCCGTATTTCACCGGGCCGAACAGCGCGCTGAGGCAGCCCATCAGAAACAGGCCAAGCATCAGCACCGGCATCGATTGCAGCACGAAGCCGGCGCTGGCCACCAGCACCACCCAGATCTCCAGGAATTTCAGCCGCCGCGCGATCAGCGACTTGTCGTAACGGTCCGCAAGCTGGCCGCCGAGGCTGGAGAGCAGGAAGAAGGGGAGAATGAAGATGGCGCCCGCCAGCGTCACCATGGCCCCGCCATTGCTGATGGCCAATCCGTAGAGAATCAGCAGCGCCATGGCGTTCTTCACGAAATTGTCGTTGAACGCCGAGAAGAACTGGCACCAGAAAAGCGGGGCAAACCGCCGCGCCGCCATCAGCCGCGTGAACATGGAACTTCCTCCCAGGCGATGCCGATCTTATGTATGTGAACGATCACTTACATAAACGCATCGTATGGTCAAGCCGTTCGGTAAAGCCACCCGCGGGCCGGTGGCGCGCCGGAAGCCGCGCGGGCGCGGCCGGGATTGCCCGAGGCGCCCCCGTCGGCTTCTCACCCGTCGCACGGGATGTGCCCGCGCATCCTCTCAGAGAAACGTAAAGACCTCCTGTTGCGCGGGAGACGCCTGTTCAGGGCATGCTCGCATCGGACGGGCCGGAGGGCGCCGCGTTCGGTTCAGACCAGCGCGCCGGCCAGTGCCGCGATCAGCAGCGTGCCGTCATGAAGCGCGAGCTGGAGCCGCGAGGGCACGCCCCTTTCATGCAGCATCAGCGTGGCGGCCAGCATGGCCAGCGACCAGCCCGCCCCCACCATCAGGAAGGCCGCCACGATCCCCGCCGCGTCCGGCAGGACGCGGACCGCGACGGCCGAGGCGACGCACGCGAAGAGCGCGGCGCCGGCCAGCGGCGCGGCGCCGATCCGCCCCGCGATCCATCCCCCGGCCAGCGCAGGCGCATACATCGCCACCACGTGCCAGGCGACGAAGCCCGCGATTGCCGGCACGCCGATGCCGCAGCCGGCCAGAGACAGCGGCGCCCCCGCCATGGCCGAGGTCATCGCCGCCCAGGCCAGCGCACCGATCGCCAGCGGCGTCATCATCCCCCGCCAGGTGAGCGGCTGCGGCGCCGCCACCTCGCCTGTCGTCCCGTCGCGCATCGCCTCGACGGTCAGGTCCGCATGGGAAAAGCGCGCGGGCGGCAGGCTCACCGCGAAGGCCAGCGCGCCGAGCTGGGCAAGCGCGGAAAGAACCAGCGTCCCGGCGAAGGTGTAGGGCACCGCCAGCGCCTCCGCCTCGCCCGCCAGAAGGGGGCCGACAAGCCCGGCCAGCGCCCCCGCGCCCATGAGGCGCGCCACCGCCTGCCCGCGTCCCGACGCGCCGGCACCGAAGGCCGCCGCGTGGCGGTAGAACATGCCGAAGCCCTGCGCCGCGCCGAGCCAGGCCGCGCCGAGAATGAGCATCGGCAGCGCCGCCGCCATCATCGCATAGGCGCAGACCAAGCCGCCCGCGACACCGAGACTGGCGCCGAGCGCGAAACCCGCGCGCCGGCCGAACGCGTCGAGCAGAAAGCTCGCCGGCAGGCTCGCCGCCGCCGCCCCGGCAAGAAAAGCGGCCAGCGGCAGCGCGCCCAGCGGCACCGGCCCGTAGCTCTGTCCCGCCGCCAACATCGCCCCGGCGAGCGGCAGCACGCCCAGTGTCAGCGCCTGCGCCAGCACCACCAGCGCGAAGCCGGCCGCGAGCCGCCCCTGCCCCACCGGTCGGCGCAGCGCGCGCGGCGTGTCCTCCGGGCAGGCGCAGCCAAGCCGCCCGGCGCGGGCGGCGTCGAAATCGACGTCGAACACCTCGCCCGCACTCATCGCCGCCGCGCCTCGCCCGCTGTCACCTTGCTGCCGGGAGCCCCGGTCTCGTCATAGCCGACCAGATCGTCGTCGCTCAGCACCCGCACCGCCGCGCCGTCGAGGTCCTCATACTGGCCCGAGCGCAGCGACCACAGGAAAGCGCCCAGCCCAAGCAGGCCAAGGCTCAGCGCCGCCGGCACCAGATAGAGCAGCACGGTCATGACGCCCCCTTTGTCGCAAAAGCGCTCGCGCTCGCGCTGGCACCGGCGCTGGCGTCGGCCTCGGCGGCCGCCACCACATCGGCCGCCTCGGCCCCACCCCGGGCGCGCAGCGCGTTCAGCGTGACGAGGATCGACGAACCGGACATCGCCAGTGCCGCGATCAGCGGCGTCACGAAGCCGCCGATCGCGAGCGGCACGGCAACCACGTTGTAGGCGACCGCGATCACAAGGTTCTGCCGCATCAGCCGCCGCGCGCGCACCGCGATGGCGAGCGCGGCCGGCACCGGCGCCAGCCGGTCTCCGAGGAACACCGCATCCGCCTGCGCCCGCGCCACATCCGCCGCCGTGATCGGCGAGATCGAGACATGAGCGGCGGCGAGCGAGGGCGCGTCATTGATGCCATCGCCCACCATCAGCACGTTGCGGCCGGTGGCCTCCAGGCTTTCCAGCACCGCGATCTTCTCGGCCGGGCGCGCCTGCGCCCACCAGTCCTCGACATGAAGCGCCTCCGCCACCGGTGCCACGGCCTCGGCCCGGTCGCCGGACAAGATGACGATATGCCGGCCCTGGCGGCGCAGCTCGTCGAGCACGGCCAGCGCATCCGGCCGCAGCGCCTGCCGGATCTCGATCACCGCGCAGCGCGCCCCGAGCCGCACCGCCACCAGCGACGCGTCGGGCGCCGCCGCCGCTGCCAATGCGGCGCAGTCACAGAAGGCAGGGCTGCCGAGCCGGGCCGGAACGCCGTCGATCGTTCCCTCGACGCCGGCACCCGTGACCTCGCGCACCTGCCCGGCCGGCACCGCGCCAGGTACGGCGGCCGCGATGGCACGCGCCAGCGGATGGGTGCTGGCAAGGGCCAGCCGCGCCGCCGCCTGCATCAGTTCGGCGGGCACGGCCTCGCTATTGGCAACGGCGGGCTCCGGCAGGGTCAGCGTGCCGGTCTTGTCGAAGGCCACGGAATCCGCCTCGGCAAGGCGCTCCAGCGCGTCACCCGAATGCAGCAGCACGCCCCGACGCATCATCGCGCCGGCGGCCACCACCTGCACCGCCGGCACGGCAAGCGCCAGCGCGCAGGGACAGGTGATGATAAGCACGGCGACCGCGATCAGCACCGCCTGGTGCAGCGAAGCCCCCGCGATCAGCCAGCCGACCAGAGACAGCGCGGCAGCGGTGTGCACCATTGGCGCGTAGAGCCGTGCGGCCCGGTCGGCGAGGCGCACATAACGTCCGCGCGCGGTCGAGGCCCGGTCCAGCAGGCGCTCGATTTCCTGCAGGAAGGTGTCCTCGCCCACCGCCGTGGCACGCACGCGCAGCACGCCGTCATGGACCAGCCCGCCCGCATGCACGCTTTCGCCGCCCGCCACCGGGCGCGGCAGCGTCTCGCCGGTCACGAGGCTCTCATCGACGGCCCCGCTGCCGGAAAGTACCAGCCCGTCCACCGGCACCCGCTCGCCGGCGCGCACCATCACCTCGTCGCCCGCTTTCACGGCGGCGGCGGGAACGGTCACGACCTGCCCGTCAATGCCGACACGGTTGGCGCTGCTCGCACGCAGCGCGGCGAGGTTGCCCGCCTCCGCGCGCGTCCGGCGGCGCATGGCGTGGTCGAGGTAACGGCCGGTGAGCAGGAAGAACAGCAGCATCACCGCCGAATCGAAATAGGCATGCTCGGCATGGTTCACGGTCTCGAACACCGAGACACCGAGCGCCAGCACCACCCCGAGCGTGATCGGCACGTCCATGTTGAGCGTGCCCGTCCTGAGCGCCCGGACCGCGCTCTGGAAGAACGGCTGGCCGGCATAGGCCGCCGCCGGCAGGGCGATCAGCGCCGAGAGCCAGTGGAACAGATCGCGCGTCTCGGGCGTGATGTCGGACACATTGCCCGACCACACCGAGACCGAGAGCAGCATGATGTTCATCGCCGCGAAGCCCGCCACGGCGAGGCAGCGCAGCAGGTGGCGCGAGGTCGCGTGCTCAATCGCCTCCAGCCGGTCGGCCTCGAACGGGTAGGCCCGGTAGCCGCTCCGCGCCAGCGTCGCGATGACGCCGGCCGGGCCCGGCGCGGTGCCGGCGGCCCAGTCCACGGTGAGGCGATGGGTGGTGTAGTTCAGCCGCGCCAGTGAGACGCCGGGCTCGCGCTCGGCCGCGTCCTCAATCTCGTCGATGCAGGCCGCGCAGTCGATGCCGTCAATGGCGAAGGCCATCTGCATCGCCCCGCCTGGCTGCTCGCGCAGGAACAGCGAGAAATCCTGCGCCGGCGCGTCGGCTGGACGCGAATCAGGAGGGCGCGCCTCAGCGGGAAGAGGAAGAGCCTGCACACCCACATGCGTCGCCATGGCTGCGCCTACTTCACGACGATCCGGTTGGTGGAACGGAACTCACGCTCCCCGTTCCGGCTCAGCTCGATCACCAGCTCCCACTGGCCCGGCGCGATGGCATCGCTCGCCCGCCAGCGCCCAGCGCCCACGGGTTCTGGCGACAGCGTCTCGTCATAGCGCCGGTCGGTGGGATGACGCAGTGTCAGGGCCAGTTCCGCTCCGGCGATCGGCAGGCCGGCGGCATCGCGCGCGCTCACCTCGATCGCGCCCTGCTGCAGGCGCGCATCCACGCGCCAGTTCCGCGCCGCCTGCAGGGCGGCGGCCTCGCTCTCATGACGGAACTCCAGCCCCGCCTGATACGAGCTTTCGGTCTCGACCCCGCCGAAGGTGCTCAGCGCCTCGCGCACCAGCACGAAATTGGCGGCGAAGACCACCCCGAAGAAGCCGAGGAACCAGAACAGCACCGCGCGGCCGGTCATCGGTCGTCCGGGATGTTCGTCGTCGATCGAAGCGTTGACCGGCAAGGCCATGGCGAAATCCCCTCGAATGCGTCTGGCGCGGGCGACGTCTGCGCCGCCCCTTTCACGACCCGTCGGACGACGGGCCGCTTCAGGGTCCCTTGAAGTGGTCCGGCGTCGTGCTGGTCTCGCCGCCGGCGATGTCGGTGATCTGGAAACTCATATTGAGCGAGGCATTGGCCGGCAGCTTGGCGGCTGTCGAGACCAGCGCCCGCAGCTCGTAAGTCTGGTCGGGACCCACCTCCACCACCGGGCGGCCGTCTTCCAGCGTACTGACGCCACCGGCGATCTCCAGCCGCGCCTCCGGCACGCCCTCGACCGAGATCGCGAAGCTGCGGGGCATGGACTGCTTGTTGACCAGACGCAGCGTGTAGGCGTTACGGATCGAACCATCCGAGAGCTGCACGAACAGCGGATTGCGGTCATGCAGCACCGAAACCGACTCCGAACCGCGCGTCGCCAGCGCCGCGACCATGATGCCGCCCACGATAACGATCAGCGCCGCATAAAGCACGGTGCGCGCCCGCAGAATCTTGGTCACCGGCGGCAGACCCTGCTGGCGCCGTTCCACATTCATCTCGGTGTCGTAGGCGATCAGGCCCGTGGGGCGCCCGATCTTCTTCATGATGGAATCGCAGGCGTCGATGCACAGCCCGCACTGCACGCAGGAGAGCTGGCTGCCATCCCGGATATCGACCCCCGTGGGGCAGGCGGCGACGCACTGGTGGCAATCGACACAATCACCCGCCGGCAGTCCTTCCAGCTTCAGCGCCTCGGTCTTCTTCAGCGAGCCGCGCGGTTCGCCGCGATCGTAGCGATAGGTGACGTTGAGCGCGTACTCGTCCGTCAGCGCCGCCTGGATGCGCGGCCACGGGCACATATAGGTGCACACCTGCTCGCGCATGTGGCCGGCGAGCGCATAGGTGGTGAGGGTCAGAATGCCGATCCACAGATAGGCGACCAGCGGCGCTTCGCCCTTGAGCAGTTGCATGGCCAGCGTCGGTGCGTCGGCGAAATAGAGCACCCAGGCGCCACCGGTCCACCACGCCACCATGATCCAGAGGAAGTGCTTGGCGGCGGCTTCAAAGGCGCGCTGCGTGCGGGAGGCGTGCTTTTCCTTCTCGCGGCGCTGGCGCGGATCGCCCTCCACCATGCGCTCGATGGCCTGAAACAGGTCGGTCCACACCGTCTGCGGGCACAGATAGCCGCACCACAGCCGGCCGGCGACCGCGTTCATCAGGAACAGCACCAGCGCGGCGAGGATCAGCAGACCGGTGATGTAGTAGATTTCCTGCGGCCAGATCTCGATGAAGAAGAAGTAGAACCGGCCATTGACGAGGTCGACCAGCACCGCCTGCGAGGGCGCATTCGGGCCGCGGTCCCAACGCACGAAAGGCAGCAGGTAATAGATGCCCAGCGTGATGATGAGCAGCGCCCACTTGATGCGCCGGAACGTGCCATGAACGGCGATCGGATAGATCTTGCGCCGTGCCTCATAGAGCGGACCGTCGATATCGGTCTGCGCACCTTCCACTTTTGTCGCCACGTTCATCTCATCTGCCCCGGTGCTCGGATGTCACCTTGTAAGGGTTTGAGGCTACGCTTTTGATCCGGGGGTTGCCGGGCGGAAAAATGCTTATGCGGCGGCACGCCGCTGAGGCGCCCCGCCGCACATAAAGGCCGACCCGTTCAGGCGAAAGGCCTACTGGCCTCCGCCCAGGGCGTGGACATAGACCGTCAGCGCCTTGATCGTGCTGGGGTCGAGACGGCCCGACCACGCCGGCATGATGCCGCCGCGCCCGTTGGTGATGGTCGCGATCACCGTCGCCCGGTCCGAGCCATAGAGCCAGATGCCGTCCGTCAGGTTGGGCGCGCCGAGTTCGATATTGCCCTTGCCCTCGTCGCCATGGCAGGCGGCGCAGTTGGCGGTGAAGACCTCCTTGCCCTTGGCGAGGTCGGCGGGCGTGGGTTCGCTTTTCGCCGCGCCCTTGGGCCCCGGCTTGTCCTGCAGATTGGACAGCGAGCGCACATAGTCCGCCACCGCGAGGATCTCCGGCCGCTGCAGGATGCCGTCGCGCCCGAAGGCCGGCATGTCGCCCATATGGGTGTTGTCGTCGGCCGAACGCGCGCCGTGCAGGATCGTGTTCTGGATCTGCTCCAGCGAGCCGCCCCACAGCCAGTCGTCGTCGTTCAGGTTCGGGTAGCCCATGCCCCCGCCGCCGCCGGCGCCATGGCACGGTGCGCAATTGTCGCCGAACGCGGCCCGCCCCTGGGCGCGGGCAAAGGCCAGAAGCTCCGGGTTGGCCTCGATCTGTTCGAGCGAGGCGGCATCGAGCTTCTCGGCGAAGACCGCGCGCTGGGAACGCAGGGCCGCAAGGTCGGTCTGCACCGCATCGCGCGATTTCCAGCCGAGCAGGCCCGAGGTGTAGTCGGACACCAGCGGCCAGGCCGGGTAGGCGAACCAGTACAGCACCGACCAGGCGATGCAGAGATAGAACACCCAGAGCCACCAGCGCGGCAGCGGGTTGTTCAGTTCCCGGATACCGTCCCATTCGTGGCCGGTCGTCGTGACACCGGTAACGGCATCGACTTCGTGCTTTTGCGTGTCGGCCATGGTCTCAATCCTCGCTCAGAGGCAGGCGGGCGGCTTCCTCGAACTCCTTCTTGCGCCGCGGAGACAGCGCATAGACGAGCACGCACAGGAAGATGCCGACGAAGTAGAGCAGGCCCCAGGTCTGGGCGAACTCGGCGAAGGCGCGATAGGTCTCGTTCATGTCATGCCCTCCTCAGCGCACATTCGCCTTGTCGTCGTAGAGCTTGAAATCGACCATGGTGCCGAGCGCCTGCAGATAGGCGATCAGGGCGTCGGCCTCGGTCAGTGCCGCGGGATTGCCGTCGAAGTCGCGCTGCTGGGCGCCGGGATAGCGCTCCTGCAGGGCATCGGCGTCGGCATTGGGGTCGGCCTGGGTCCGCAGGTCGTTGAGCGCGTTCTCCACCATTTCCGGTGAATAGGGCACGCCGAGCAGCGCCTGGGTCGACAGGTCCTCGCCGATATACTCGATCTGCAGCCGGTTCTGCGCGAGGAAGGGGTAGCCCGGCATGATCGAGCCCGGCACCACCGAGCGCGGATCATGCAGGTGCTGGCGCTGCCACTCGTCGGAGTACTTGCCGCCGACACGGGCCAGGTCCGGGCCGGTGCGCTTGGAGCCCCACTGGAACGGGTGATCGTACATGCTCTCGGCCGCCAGCGAGTAGTGGCCATAGCGCTCCACCTCGTCGCGCAGCGGGCGCACCATCTGCGAATGGCAGTTGTAACAGCCCTCGCGCACATAGATGTTGCGGCCGGCCAGCTCCAGCGGCGTCCAGGGACGCACGCCGGACACCCTCTCGATCGTGCTCTTGAGGTAGAACAGCGGCACGATCTCCACCAAGCCGCCGATCGCGACGACCAGGAGGATGCCGATCAGCAGCCAGATCGAGTTGCGCTCGAAGAAGGCATGCTTGGCCCAGATCGATGTCGGGGCCGGGGGGGTCTTGGTTGCGCCTGTGTCAGCCATGGTTCGGGTCCTCACTCAGCCGGCACAAGGTTCGGACCAGCCGTCACACCGGTGTCGGCTTCGATCACGTCGGGCTGGCGGATGGTCATGAAGAGGTTGAAGGCCATCAGCAGGGCGCCGAGCAGGAACAGCACGCCGCCCACCGCGCGGATGATGTAGAAGGGGTGCATCGCCTCGACGGTCTCGATGAACGAGTATTCGAGGAAGCCGAGCGAGGTGTAGGCGCGCCACATCAGGCCCTGCAGGATGCCCGCCACCCACATCGCCGAGATGTAGAAGACGATGCCCAGCGTCGAGATCCAGAAGTGCCAGTTGACCAGGCGCAGCGAGTACACCTCGCGCTTGTTCCACAGCCACGGCACCAGGCAGTAGATCGCGCCGAAGGAGATGTAGGCGACCCAGCCCAGCGCGCCCGAATGCACGTGGCCGATGGTCCAGTCGGTGTAGTGGCTCAGCGAGTTCACCGACTTGATCGACATCATCGGCCCCTCGAAGGTCGACATGCCGTAGAACGCGACCGACACCACCATCATGCGGATCACCGGGTCGGTGCGCAGCTTGTCCCACGCGCCCGACAGCGTCATCAGGCCGTTGATCATGCCGCCCCAGGAGGGCATCCACAGCATGATCGAGAACGTCATGCCCAGCGTCTGCGCCCAGTCCGGCAGCGCGGTATAGTGCAGGTGATGCGGCCCGGCCCAGATGTAGAGGAAGATCAGCGCCCAGAAGTGGATGATCGAGAGCCGGTAGGAATAGACCGGCCGGTCGGCGCGCTTGGGAATGAAGTAGTACATGATGGCGAGGAAGCCGGCGGTGAGGAAGAAGCCGACCGCGTTATGGCCGTACCACCACTGCACCATGGCATCCTGCACGCCCGACCAGACGATGTAGGACTTGGGCGAGAACACCGAGACCGGCACGCTGGCATTGTTGCCCAGGTGCAGCATCGCGATGGTGACGATGAAGGCGAGGTAGAACCAGTTCGCCACGTAGATATGCGGTTCCTTGCGCCGCCACAGCGTGGCGAGGAACACCAGAAGATACGTCACCCACACGACGGTCAGCCACAGGTCGGCATACCATTCCGGCTCGGCATATTCCTTGGACTGGGTGATGCCCAGCACATAGCCGGTACCGGCGATGACGATGAAGAAATTGTAGCCCAGAACCACGAACCACGGCGCCAGATAACCCGCCAGCCGTGCTCGCGAGGTGCGCTGCACCACATAGAACGAGGTGCCGATCAGTACGTTGCCGCCGAAGGCAAAAATCACCGCCGAGGTGTGCAGCGGCCGCAGCCGGCCGAAGGCGGTCCAGGGCAGGTCGAAGTTCAGCACCGGAAAGGCGAGCTGGAACGCGATGATGACGCCGACCGTGAAGCCGGCAATGCCCCAGAACATCGCCGCGATGGTGGCGAACTTCACCGGGCCCATATTGTAGTTCGGCTTGCCGCCGACCTCGAGCGCGGGCAGCGCGGCGGGCCGTTCGGTGTAGCGGTTCAGGATCACGAACACCGCCGCCACGCTGGCGAGCGCGGACAGGTAGGCGTGGAAGGCGTAGGCCGAATCCTGCGCCCGCGAGGCGATGGTGATGCACGCAAGCGCCATGGCCGCGAAGACGAAGGCAAGCCCGCCCTCGCCGAACGTCATTTTCTTCCGGCCGGATTGATCGACACCCGGTTCGGTGGCACCCGAACCGCTGTTCCCCTGCCCGGCGGAGCTGTTTAGCTGCGTCATGCGACCCTCCACGCCCCGATCGCGCTCGATCTGGAACGACTCCATTAAATCGCGTCGACCATTCGCCCTGCGGCAGGTCGGCAGCCTTGATAAAGGTCAAGGCTAAGGGTCTTCACGGACGCGAGAGGTGGCGGCGGAATGACGCGGCGGCCCTGGCGGCGGGCGGTTGTTGCCGCCCCGCCGCCGGGAGTGCCCGCCCCCTCGCAAGAGCAGGTCGCACGAGCGGATCGCCAGACATCCGCATGCCCCCTCCACCTGCCGGAGCCGCGCGGCCTTGCGGCGGGGCCGCGACGGCGTCTAAGAGGAACGTCGGCGCCGGTTTTCGGCGGTTCGGGGAAAAGACGTCAGCATGATCCGCTTTCTGTTGCGCTTCATCGGCATGTGGCTGCTGGCCGGCGCCTTCGTCGCGCTCGTGCTCGACGGTGTGCGCTCCATCGCCTCCTCCACCCTGGTGATGACGCCGCTCGGCGTGACCTGGCTGGCCACCAGCGAGACGAGCCTGGCGCACACCCAGGCCTTCATCGAGACTAACCTGTCGCCGGGCGTGTGGAACGGCGCGATGGTGCCCCTGCTCGAAGCCCCGCTCTTCGCGGTGCTCGGTGTGCTGGGCCTGCTGCTTATCCTCATCGGCCGGCCCAAGGCCCGCTGATCCGCCGGCCCTGCGCCCCGCGCGCAACCGCGCCCTTGCGCGATCGCACGGCCCCACCCTCGCAACAGTGGCGGGCAGTGCTTACATTGGGCAGCGGAAAACGAGGGACGAAGCCATGTTCTTCTTCAAGAAGAGTCTCGATCTGCCGACCCCCGACCAGGCCCTTCCGGGCCGCGCCCAGCCGCTTCCCACCGCCGAGCGCCATTTCGTCAATGGCCACGCGCTCAAGGGCCCTTATCCCGAGGGCTATGAGACCGCGATTTTCGGGCTGGGCTGCTTCTGGGGCGCGGAACGCAAGTTCTGGCAGACGCCGGGCGTCTGGGTGACCGCGGTCGGCTACATCAACGGCATCACGCCGAACCCGACCTATGAGGAAACCTGCACCGGCATGACCGGCCATGCCGAGGCGGTGCTGGTGGTCTACGACCCCGCCAAGGTCAGCTATGACGATCTGCTCAAGCTGTTCTGGGAAAGCCATGACCCCACCCAGGGCATGCGCCAGGGCAATGATGTCGGCACCACCTATCGCTCGGGCATCTACCTCACCTCGCCCGCGCAGCGCGAGGCGGCGGAGCGTTCGAAGGCCGCCTATGAGGCCGCGCTCAAGGCGAAGGGCTTCACGGCGATCACCACCGAGATCGTCGACGCGCCCATCTTCTACTTCGCCGAGGACTATCACCAGCAGTACCTCGCCAAGAACCCCAGCGGCTATTGCGGCCTTGGGGGCACCGGCGTTTCCTGCCCGATCGGCACCGGCGTCAGCGCCTGAGATAAAACGAAGGGACGCGGCCGGGCCGCGTCCCTTTTTTCTGGTCACGCCTTTCGGAAGGGGTTCATCGTCCCTGGGCGATGGACGAGATGAGCCCCGTGACCATGCCGATCATCAGATACTCGTTATTCACGCGCACCCATTTGTAGCCGCGCGGCGGCGGGGCAAGATGATGGCGGCGGTAGTCCCTCACGACATTCTGCCGGTAGCCGGGGGGCAGCCTGTGTCCCTTCGACCACTGCGAACGATGCTCCGGGCGATGCTCCGAGTAATGCGGCTTGCCCTTCGCCCGCTGGGAGCGATTCTCCGAATGATGCGGTTTCGCCTGCGCGTGCGGCGGGGGCCCCTGGCGCGTGGACTTGCCATGCGGCTGGACATAGGGCGGCTTTCCGGGTGCCTGGGACGACCACCCCTGAGCAAACGCCATCGGCGACCCGAGAACGGAAAGAATAGAAGCAGCGATAATCAGCTTTTTCATAACGTGTACTCCACTTCTGATGCGTCACTTCACATCATTCATGATTGAAGAATGCAATCTTCCACATGAACGCCCAATGAATACATTTCTAAACAATTTGTAATGAAGCGATTTCGACACAGACGATACCCGGTTACTCTTCGGGCGGACATCCGCTCGCTGTGCCTCCTTCTTGATGTGTGCTACAGGCGGGGAGACAATCCCCCGGCGTCCATCCGGTTCCCGCCTCTATCGGGCGTGAGCCATGCGGGAGGCGCCCGACGGCCCAAATTCGCGACAGATTCAGTATTCACATCATAATATAGTTTATTGACTGCAATAAACGTGATCTGTATGTGTTAATCGATCCTGCTCATTGCCGGCACCTTCGCCATGACCGACACCATCCCTTCGCCTGTCCCCGCCCCCCGAACGGCCCGGCCTGCCACCGCGCGGATGGCGGCGCTCGCGCGTCTGCCGGTGTTCTTCTCCCTTCAGGGAAAGCGCGTCGTGCTCGCTGGCGGCTCAGAGGCCGCAAGCTGGAAGGCCGAGCTTCTTGCCGCCTCAGGCGCCGCGCTCGATGTTTTCGCCACCGAGCCCTGTGACGATCTCCTCGCCCTCGCCGCCGACCCGCCGGACGGTTCCATCCGCCTCGTCGCCCGCGACTGGACGCCCGCCGACCTGGCCGGCGCGGCGATCGCCATCGGCGCCATCGAGGACGACGAGGAATGCGCGCGCTTCGCCGCCGCCGCCCGCTCGGCCGGTGTGCCGGTCAATGTCGTCGACAAGCCGGCCTTCTGCGATTTCGCCTTCGGGGCCATCGTCAACCGCTCGCCGCTCGTCGTGGGCATCTCCACCGACGGCGCCGCTCCAGTGTTCGGGCAGGCGGTGCGCGCCAAGATCGAGGCGGTCATCCCGCAGGGCTTCAAGCGCTGGGCGGAAGCCGCGCGCAGCTGGCGCCCGGCCGTCTCGGCGCTCTCCCTGTCCTATCAGGGCCGCCGCCGTTTCTGGGAGCGCTTCACCGCCTCCGCGCTGGAGACGCCCGAGGGCGTGCCCTCGCCGGAGCTTCGCGACAGCCTGCTCGCCCGCGCCGAAAACGAGCGCACGGAGTCCGGACAGGGTTCGGTCGCCCTCGTCGGCGCCGGGCCGGGTGATCCGGAATTGCTCACCCTGAAGGCGGTGCGGGTGCTGCAATCGGCCGATGTGGTGCTCTACGACGACCTTGTGGCCCCGGCGGTGCTGGATGTGGCCCGCCGCGAAGCGCGCAAGATGCTGGTCGGCAAGACC
This sequence comes from Ancylobacter pratisalsi, assembly GCF_010669125.1. Classification (NCBI taxonomy): domain Bacteria; kingdom Pseudomonadati; phylum Pseudomonadota; class Alphaproteobacteria; order Hyphomicrobiales; family Xanthobacteraceae; genus Ancylobacter; species Ancylobacter pratisalsi. The sequence continues at coordinate 2,634,267 of NZ_CP048630.1, read as the reverse complement.
GGCTACAAGCCGTCCTGCAAGCAGGACGACATCAACGCGCTCATGGTCTCGCTGGCGCGGCAGGGAAAGCGCGTGGTCCGCCTCAAGGGTGGCGACCCGATGGTGTTCGGCCGCGCCGGCGAGGAAATCACCGCCGCCCGCGACGCCGGCCTGCCGGTGGAGGTGGTGCCGGGCATCACCGCGGCGCAGGGAGCGGCGAGCCGTCTGGCGGTCTCGCTCACCCATCGCGACCATGCCCGCCGGCTGCAGTTCGTCACCGCCCATGCCCGCGATGGAAAGCTGCCCCGCGACATCGACTGGACCGCGCTGGCCGACCCGGCGGCGACCACCGTGGTCTACATGCCCCAGCGCACCTGGGCGGAACTGGCCGAACGGGCGGTCGCGGCCGGGCTCGACCCGGCGACGCCCGCCATCGCGGTGTTCTCGGCGACGCGGCCGGAGGAACGCCAGGTCCCCGCCACCGTCGCCACGCTTGCCGGCGCGCTGCATCAGGCGGTCGCGGAGGGCGCCACCGGCCCCTGCCTCATCCTGTTCGGCCACGCCATCGGCGAGGCGGCCGCCTTTGCCGGCGAACTCGAACAGCACGCCGCCGCGCAAGCCGCGCAAGCCGCGCAAGCCGCGCAAGCCTGAGGCAGCGCGGCCTGATGCGACACGCCTGATGCCGGGCTTACCCGATCCGGGCTTCGAGCTTCTCGTAGAGCGGGTTCTCGGCCGCGAACACATAATCGAGCGGGCCGACCGACACGGTCGACGCGCCCTTCTCGCGCAGGAATACCGCGAGGGCGTGCAGCGTGTCCGGCGGGCAGTGCAGCGTCACCATGCCCGACGAGGTCGGCGCCCCGAACGGCGCGCTGGCCCTGAAGCGGCGCACCGCCTCCTGCACGATCGCGGTATCGCAGGCGGAAAAGCGCGTCTTCACCTCCCGCATCGTCGCCGCGCGCTTGGCGGCGGTCACCCGGTCCAGCAGCGCCCGCGCCGCCGCACGGGCATCCGCATTCCAGTCGGCGTGCAGCGAGGCGACAAGGTTCGCCTCCGAGCGCAGGATGATGCCGTCATCCACCACCTTCAGCGCGTTCGCCGCCAGTGTGGAGCCGGTGGTGGTGATGTCGACGATCAACTCCGCCGTCCCCGCCGCCGGCGTGCCCTCGGTGGCACCCAGGCTTTCCACGATGCGGTAGTCGACAATACCGTGGCGGGCGAAGAAGGCGCGCGTGAGATTGAGATATTTGGTCGCCACCCGCACCCGCCGGCCCCGGCTGGCGTGGAAATGCGTCGCCACGTCGTCGAGGTCGCGCATGGTGCGCACGTCGATCCAGGCCTGCGGCACCGCCACCACCACATTGGCGAAGCCGAAACCGAGCCCTTCCACCAGCAGCACCTTGGAATCGGCGTCGGCGATGTTCTCGCGCACCAGATCCTCGCCGGTCACGCCCAGATGCACCGCGCCCGAGGCGAGCTGGCTGGCGATCTCGGACGCCGAGAGATAGGCGACCTCCACCCCTTCCACGCCCGAGAGCGTGCCCCGATAGTCCCGCACCCCGCGTGACTGGGTAAGGCTCATGCCCGCGCGGGCGAAGAAGCCGCTGGCGTTTTCCTGCAGCCGGCCCTTGGAGGGTACGGCGACGACGAGGCGCGAGGCCTGTGTCCTGCTCATATGCGTGCCTCCGCGGCATCAAGCCGGCCGAGCCAGACCGCGAACCCCACCGCCGGCACCGGCACCGGCGCGCCCAGCCGTGCCAGCAGGCCGTCATAGCGCCCCCCCGCCACCAGCGGCGCGGAAAGCACGTCGTGGCCCTCGCCGTTCTCGTGCAGTTCGAACACCATGCCGGTGTAGTAGTCGAGCGGGCGTCCGAAGGCGGCGGCGAAATTCAGCCGCTCCACCGCGATGCCCTGAGCCGCGATGAAATTGGTGCGGCTCTCGAACGCGTCGATCGCCCCGGAAAGCTCCAGCCCGGCGTCGGCCGCCAGCGTGCGCAGCCCCCGCGCCGCCGCATCGGGATTGCCGGTAATGGCGAGATAGGCCTCGATCACCGCGACCTTCTCGGGCGACACGCCTTCGGCGTCGCCGGGGGCGGCCTGTTCAAGAAAGCGCTCGGCGATCTCCGAAACCGAGCGCCCGCCCACCGTCGAGATGCCGGCAATCGAGAGCAGATCCGTCACCAGCGCGTGCGCCGCCGCCGGGTCGGAGCCGGCGAACGCCGAGAGCACGCCGGCATAGGCGCCCGCCCCGTTGGCCTCCGGCCGCCCCTTGAGCGTGGCCAGATCCGCGCCGATGCCGCCCGAGAGCGCGAAATCCTTGATCAGGCGTCGGCGCCAGCCCGGCGGCAGGTCCAGCGCCTGCAGAAGGGTGGCGAACAGCCCGGCATCGCCAAGCCGGATCAGTGGATCGATCACGCCCCACAGCGCGGCCGTCTCCAGCCCCAGCGCCAGCAGTTCAGCGTCCGCCGCCTCGCGGTCGAGCCGGCCGAAGGATTCCACGCCCGCCTGCAGCACCTCGCCGCTTGGCACGTCGGAGCGGAACACCGGGCCGAGATAGGCGAAGTCGCGCGGCTGGCCGGCGCCGTCGTCGATGAAATGGCGGCACACCGGCAGCGTCAGGTCGGGCCGCAGGCACAGCTCGCGCCCGTCCGGGTCGGTGGTGATGAACATGGTGCGCCGCATCTCCTCGCCGGAAAGGTCGAGGAAGGCGTCGGCGGGCTGAAGCACCGGCGGCTCGACGCGCGCGAACCCGGCGCGCGCATAGAGCGCGAGCAGTTCGTCGGCGTGGGTGGTCGCGGGGAGCATGGGGCCTCGGATCGGGAACGGGTGGGCGTGGGTCAGTGAGCGCGCTTCTAGCAAAGGGGGCGTCCGGGGTCCATGCACGCGAGCCCTCGGCACGCGTTCATGGTTTCCGCCCCTCCCGCAGGAAACTTATCCGCCCCCCTGTGCGGTGGGGCGATACTGGGCTCACCTGTCCCGGCAAGGGGGCGCAACCGGAGCGGCCGGCTCGCGCGGGATGGGGCGGTGGCCATGTGTGGGGGATAACGCACCTCGCGCCCATGGCGGCCCAAGCCCTGCGTTCCCGGGCCGCATCGCCGCGGTCCACCGGAACGGGCGTGCCGTTCACGCGGAGCGCCGTCCCATGAGCGGAGGATAATAACGGTCAGTCCTCCGGGGGCCGCAGGGAGCAAGCCTCAAACACCGCGTGCGGGGCGCCGGAAGCGGCGCGTCGGTTGGTTGACGAAAGGCTTGCACCACCTTCTACCCACACGGTGCAGGCGACCGCCGGAGCGTTCCGCCCCGGCGCCCCGCGCGCCCTCCTCACGGGCGCTCCGTGCCGCACCCGCCCGGCCCCGACAGGGGTGCGGGCGCTCCCGCGCGCCCGCCGGCAGAAAGCCGCGCGGCCGTGGGCGCCTGCCCTCTGGCGCAACCGCGCGGGCGGGCCTATCTCGTGGCCGCACGGGGCTGAGAGCGCGGCGCAGGGCACGCGCGATGCCCCGCCTTGAAGACCGGAGACGAAGGCGATGAACGACGCGGTGAGACAACTGAATGCGTGGTTCCGGGCCAATGGCCTGAACCCGGCCGATTTCCGTCTCAGGATCGAGGCCAACACCATCACCGCCCAGCGCGACCTGCTGAAGCTGTTCAAGGCCGAGGTCGAGCCTCAGCTCACCCCGCCGGCCGCCCCCCACCGCAAGGCCACGCTGGAGGGCATCGAGATCTCGGTGGAAGGCCCGCTGCACGGCTTTTAAGGGCGGCGGTGCGCCCGCGTCTCAGCCGAGCGCCGCGCCGTGGGGCACGCCGTGATGGTCCAGCACCTCACGCACCTTCGCCACCAGCTCGGCCTCCGCGCAGGCGAACTGCGCCGGCCGGCTCTCGCGCCACTCGGTGTTGTCGGTAATCGCCGCCGCGGCCTTGGCGCCCTCGATCAGGTCCTTGATCTGCACGGTGCCGGCCTGCCGCTCATCCGAGCCCTGGATCACCACGCATGGCGAGTTGCGCCGGTCGGCATATTTGAACTGGTTGCCCAGATTCTTCGGGTTGCCGAGATACATCTCGGCGCGGATGCCGGCCTGGCGCAGCATCCCCACCAGCTTCATGTAATGGGCGCTCTGGTCGCGATCCATCACCACGACCACCACCGGGCCGTAGTCCGGCGCCGCGTCCTTCTCCTTGAGATAGGACAGCGCCGAGGCGAGCCGCGAGACGCCGATGGAAAATCCGGTCGCCGGCACCGCTTCCCCCCGGAAGCGCCCGACCAGCCCGTCATACCGCCCGCCGCCGCCAACCGAACCGAACCGCACCGGGCGGTCCTTCTCGTCCTTCACCTCGAAGGTCAGCTCCGCCTCGAAGACCGGGCCGGTGTAATATTCGAGACCGCGCACAACGGATACGTCCATACGAATTCGGTTGGTCCCATAGCCGGCTGCTCGAACCAGATCGCTGATCGCCTTCAGCTCTTTAAAACCTTCATGAGCGGGGTGCCCTTCAGGAAAGCGCTCGAGATAAGTCGCAAGCTGAAGCGAGTTAGAAGGGAAGGCCGTTAAGCCATTGTCGGTGAGAACTGAATAATCGTCATCCGCAGCGGCATCCCGCGCCACCATGAACAGTTCCTGCGGATGTTGAGCGTATCCGAGGTAGAAAAGCTCAAGTGAGTTGATTTGGCGCTCATCCAGCCCCGCCCCCTTGGTGAAGTCGCCGCTCTTGGCCTCCGGGTTCTCCCAGCGCCCCTCGCCCAGCAGATCGCGCACGCCCTCAACGCCGACCTTGTCGAACTTGTCGATGGCGCGCAGCACGGTCAGGCGGCGCCCGGCATTCTCGTCGCCGCCGAGGCCGATCGCCTCCAGCACGCCGTCCAGCACCTTGCGGTTGTTGACCTTGATCACATAGTCGCCGCGCGGAATGCCCAGCGCTTCCAGCGTGTCGGCGGCCATCATGCAGATCTCGGCGTCGGCGGCGACGGTGGGGGCGCCCACCGTGTCGGCGTCGAACTGCATGAACTGGCGGAAGCGGCCGGGGCCGGGCTTCTCGTTGCGGAACACCCAGCCGGCGCGGTAGCTGCGGAACGGCTTGGCGATGTCCTGGAAATTCTCCGCCACATGGCGGGCCAGCGGCGCGGTCAGGTCATAGCGCAGGCTCAGCCACTGGTCGTCGTCGTCCTGGAACGAGAACACCCCCTCATTGGGCCGGTCCTGATCGGGCAGGAACTTGCCGAGGGCGTCGGTGTACTCGACGAAGGGCGTCTCCAGCGCCTCGAAGCCATAGAGCTCATAGACCTTGCGGATGGTCTCCAGCATGGTCCGCGTCGCGGCCAGTTCCGCCGGCCCGCGATCGGCGAAGCCGCGCGGCGAGCGCGCCTTGAGTTTGCTGGGCTTGTCCTTGGCCATGATGGGCGCCATTCCTTGAGCACGGGTCCGGCGCGCGGTTTAGAGGATGGCTGGCCAACCGGCAACCACCGCGCCCCAACCCCACGGAGCCCCAGCCCCTCGGAAAGCGCCAAAACCCCGCCGCAAGGCGGGCCAAAGTTCGCTCAGGGTCGAAGCCCCACTGCAGGGCGGGCCAAGTGCACTCAGGGTCGAAGCACCGCCGTAAGGCGGGCCAAGGCACTCTCAGGGTCGAAGCCCCGCCGTAAGGCGGGCTTCGATGGCATCCAGCACCGGCAGCAGGTCCGCCACGCTGTCGATCACGAAATGCGCCCCCGCCGCGAACAGACGGGCGCTGGCCCGGGCCCGCAGCGCCGCGCGCTCATCCGGCGACAGGGCGACGAGTTCCTCGCGCGACAGACCGGCCGCATTGCCGGAAAGCGCCAGCCCCACCGTCCACGTGCCCGCCGCCAGTCCCTCGGCGATGCCCGGCTCGGTGTCGTCGAGCTTGACGCAGGCCGAGGGCGGCCACACGCCGAGATCGGCGAAGGTGCGGTACATCATCAGCGGGGATGGCCGCCCGGCGGAGAGGTCCCCGGCGCACACTACATTGTCCGGCGCGTAGCCCGCCTCGGCCGCGAGCGGCATCAGCTTCTCCATGATCGGGCGGGTATAGCCCGTCGTGGAACCGATTTTCATGCCCCGCCGGCGCGCCTCGCCCACCACGTCCAGAAGGCCGGGAATAAGGTCGGCGTGCCGCGGGATCACCTCGACATTCAGCGGTTCGAAGATCGCCAGCACCCGGTCGACATCGGCTTCGGTCGGCGCCGCGCCATGGGCGGCCTGCCAGCGCGCGGCAATCTCCGGGCTGTAGATCAGCGTCGCCACATGGTCGCGCTTGGGCAGGCCCATCGGCCCGCGCGCCTCGGAAATGGAGATCTCGATCCCCACCTGCGCGAAGGCCTCGACAAACGCCCCCATCGGCGCCCGGGAGCCGAAATCGACCGCCGTGCCGGCCCAGTCCAGAATGAGCGCCTTGAGCATATGGGTTCCTCGCCGCAGAGATCAGTCGAAAAGCTCGGCCACCGCCTCTTCCGCGATGGCGAAGCCCGTGGAGGCGCCGGTGCCGCTGGTCACCACCACGAGGCGGATAGCGGGGTCCGGCCGGTCGATGAAGGCCAGCCGGTCCGGTGCCGACGCATAGGTGCCGGTCCAGCGCTCGACCACCCGCTCCGGTCCCCGCCCGAACAGCGCGGCATATTCGTCGAGAATCAGGTCGTCGACATGCTCGGGCGCAAAGGGGTCGGGCGTGGCATCGTAATGATGGCTGTCGCCGACAATGAGCGAACCGTCGCCCGACTGCACGACAATGAGATGAACGCCGTTGGCGAGATGGTCGGCCTGCTCGGCCGCCAGCCGCCGCTTCAGCGGCTCGGCTTCCGGCAGCTCCGCATAGCCCAGATACCGCCCCAGCGAGAGGTCGGTCATCACCGAGCCCGGCAGCGTTCCCACGCCCGGATCGACGACGCGGAGCATATGAAGCTTGCAGCGGGTCAGGCCATAGGGCGCAAAGCGCCCGTCCAGCAGGGTATGAAAATCATCGCCCGGCGCCACCACGATCCGCGAAGCCCGGACCGGGCCGCCCGAGGTGTCGATCCGACCCGGTTCCACGCCGGTAACGGCGGTTTCGCGGCGGAAGGTAACGCCCTTGGTCTCCAGCCAGGCGGCAAGCCGGGGGATCGCGTCGCGCGATTCGACCCGCAAATCATGCGGGCTCCACAACGCGCCCGTCACCTCGCCTTTCAGCGCCGGCAGCCGGGCACGGGCCTCGTCGGGAGAAAGCCGGGCACAGCCCTCGCCCATCTCGGTCGCCATGAAGGCATCGAGCACCGGCACCGCCTCCGGCCGGCGCACCGCGACCAGCAGGCCGCGATGGACGATCTCGATTCCCGCCTGCGGGGCCACCTCCGCCCAGATATCGCGCGACCGCATCGCCCGCCGCCAGCACTCGCCGCGCTGCTGGCCGGTCACGGTGACGAAGCCGAAGTTGCGTACCGAGGCGCCGTTGGCGCGGGCATCGCGATCGACAACCACAACTCTCAAACCGCGCCTGAGCGCGGCCAGGGCGTGGCCGAGGCCGACGACGCCGGCACCGACAATGGCGAGATCAAAGCTGTCCGACATGGCGGGTCCGCTGGCAGGAGCGGGCGGCAGGCGCCCGCCGGGAAATGGCATAGCCTTCTAGCCGGTTCGCGTCCTGCCCGCCACGGAACGATGGTGGCTGGCGGCGCTTTCGCGCCGCAGCGGTCAATCCGCCGCAGCGGAGGATTTGACGATGGGCAGCCCCGCCGCGGCGAGGTCCGCCTTCACCCGCTTCGCCACCGCGGGGGCAGGGAAGAAACGCTCGATCATCGCCTCCGGCTCGGTCTGCCAGGCCGGCGCGATCTGTACCAGCTTGCGCAGGTCCGACTGCGCCGCCTCGTGCTCACCGGCCATGTTGCTGGCAAGCGCCCGGGCCAGCAGGCCCGGCGCGTAGCCATCGCCCATGAGCTGGTCCGCGGCGGCAGCCGCGCCCGGTGCGTCCCCGCGCAGATAGGCGGCGATGACGCGGTGGAAATCCACCCATGGGGGCATGCCGGGCGCGGCCGCGCTCGCCGTTGCCAGCATCGCCTCTCCGCGATCGAGCTCCCCCAGCGCGATCAGGCGTCCGGCGAAATCGGCCAGCACGTCGACATCGTAGGGATTGAGGGTCACCGCCGTCTCGCCGGAGGAGATCGCGGCGGAACGCTCGCCCCGGAAGAAGTGGACGTCCATCAGCACGCGGCGGGCATAGGCGCTGGTCGGGGCCAGCTCGACCGCCTGTTCGGCGGCGGCCAGCGCCCGGCTCAGCGCCGGAGGGCCGGGCCGGGCCTCCACGCCGTTACGGATTTCATCGAGATGGAGCTCCGCCAGCAAGGCATAGCCAAGTGCGAAGGTGCTGTCGGTGGCGACGATCCCTTCGAGGCACTGGCGGGCACGTTCATGGTCGGCGGGAAGATAGCTGCGCCAGTAGGAATAGGCCTCGAGCACGCAGCCATAGGGACCGGCCTTCTCCGGGCCGCCGGAAGCGGTAACGCGGGCGCGGGCTCTGGCTTGAATCACGCCATAGGGTTCGGCGATGGCCGCCATGATGTCGCGCACCAGCGACACCTCGGTCGCGGAAGGATCCTGTCCCGGCTTCAGGCTGTCGAACTCGCGCGACCAGACAATCGTGCCGTCGCACAGGTCGGAAAGCCGGAGCAGCACCGACAGGCTGCCATCCTCATGGTTTTCCACCAGCCCGCCAAGCGCGAAGGCCGAATGCGGGGAAACACCCCCGGCGCCGCAGCTCACGGCGGGCCGGGCCTCCGGGCTGGCGAGCACGTCGAGCATGTCGAAGCGCGCCAGCGCGTCCCGCACCCGCACTTCGATCGCGCGGGCCGTGAACTCGCCGCTGGTCACCACCCCGGCGCTGCGGGTGATCTCGCTGGGCGGCAGCGGCGCGCCGCCGGTGCTGTCGAAGGGGCGCACCTCGACCATGGGCATGCCCAGCCGGTTGGTACGTTCGAGTGGATGCCAGGCCACCCCGGAAACCAGCGCCCGCCAGGCCATCGGATCGACCGTCTCGACCACGAGGCCCGCGAGCACGACGGTGGCAAGGAGAATCAGCACCGAGACGGCAACCGCCTGCGGTTTCCACCAGCGGCGGGGAGAAGGTGCGACCCGGACCGGGGCAACGTCCGCAGGCCTGTCCGGGGGGCCCGGCGGCGCGAGCGCGTTCTCGGCATCGACCGCCGCCAGCTCGGCGCGGGACGTGTCTGTCAGGCGGCGCGGCACGAACAGTGGCACGTAACTGCCACGCGGCACCACGATCTCGATCTCGTCACCCGTGCCGGCACCGGCGTAGTAGCGTTCCAGCGCCCGGCGCAGCCGCGTCGCCTCCACCCGCACGATGGGGTCCGCCTGCGGATCGAAGGAAGCGTCGCGCCCCAGCGCCTCGACCGCGATCGTATATCCCTTGATGGCGTCGCGTCGGCCTTCCAGGGTCGCCTCGACGACAAAGCGCAGAATGTTCGAGAGCTGTGGCGAGGAACTCAGTTCCTCCGACTCCAGCACGTTCGCGAGAGCACGCCGAACCTGCTCGGGCGCGACGGCATCCGTCGGCTTGCCGGGCGAAGACGTCGCTTCGTCCGCCGGTTCGGTATTCGTGCTGTCGAGCACTCTGAAGTTCCTCTCGCGGCCCCTGCCGGAGCGATCCCGGCGGCGGCCTGTCAGAAAACCTAACGCTAGGTGAGTCTACCACGGCTTGCGGCGAGTTGATGGCCGCTCCCGACATCCGCGGTCAAGCGGCACGGGCCGATAGAAAGGAAAGTGATCACATCATCACAATTTCTCGTAAGCGGATTGATGCTCAAGCATTATACATGGCCAAAATCGCGGCTTTACCCGCGCCGATTTACTGGAGACCGGTCATGTCTGTCGCCTACGATTTCGACACCGTCAGCACGGCTACGCCGAACGACCTCGAAGCGTTCTGGATGGGTTTCACCGCGAACCGCGCCTTCAAGGCGCGTCCGCGCATGGTGGCCCGCGCCAAAGACATGCACTACTTCACGCCCGAAGGCCGTCCCATTCTTGATGCCTCTGCCGGCCTGTGGTGCGCCAATGCGGGGCACAGCCGCGACCCGATCGTGCAGGCGATCCAGAAGCAGGCGGCAGAGCTCGATTTCGCGCCCACCTTCCAGTACGGCCACCCCACCGCCTTCCGCGCCGCCTCGCGCATAGCCGAGCTGGCGCCGGGCGATCTCGACCATGTGTTCTTCTGCAACTCGGGTTCCGAGGCGGACGATACCGCGCTCAAGATCGCGCTGGCCTATCACGCCATTCGCGGCAACGGCACGCGCACCCGTCTGATCGGCCGTGAGCGCGGCTATCATGGCGTCGGCTTCGGTGGCATCTCGGTCGGTGGCATCTCGCCGAACCGGCGCTTCTTCGGCGGCATGCTGACCGGCGTCGACCACCTGCCCCACACCTATGACCGCGAGAAGCAGGCCTTTTCCAAGGGCGAGCCGGAATGGGGCGCCGAGCGCGCCGAGGCACTGGAAGGCATCGTCGCGCTGCATGACGCGCAAACCATCGCGGCGGTCATCGTCGAGCCCATGGCCGGCTCCACCGGCGGCCTGCCGGCTCCGAAGGGCTATCTCAAGCGCCTGCGCGAGATCTGCGACAAGTACGGCATCCTGCTGATTTTCGACGAAGTGATCACCGGTTTCGGCCGCCTCGGCTTCCCCTTCGCCGCCGAGCGCTACGGCGTGGTGCCGGACATGATCGCCTTCGCCAAGGGCGTGACCTCCGGCACAGTGCCGATGGGCGGCGTCATCGTGCGCAAGGGCATTTACGACACCTTCATGGACGGCCCGGAGCACGTCATCGAACTGTTCCACGGCTATACCTATTCGGGCCACCCGCTGGCCTGCGCGGCCTCGTTGGCCACGCTCGATCTCTACCGCGACGAGGGTCTGTTCGAGCGCGCGCGGGAGATGGAGCCGGTTTTCGCCGATGCGATGATGAGCCTGAAGGGCAAGCCCGGAATCCTCGACATCCGCACCGTCGGCCTCGTCGGCGCCTTCGACATGGCGCCGAGCCCCGAAGGCCCCGGCAAGCGTGGCTTCAAGGCGATGGAAGTGGGCTTCCACGACAACGGCATCATGTTCCGCGTCACCGGCGACACCCTCGCCGTCAGCCCGCCGCTGATCATCAGCGAAAGCCAGGTCGGCGAGATCGTCGACAAGTTGTCCAAGACCATCGACGCGGTGATGTGACAACCTGCTGAGGGCTGCGATCTCAGGAATGCAGCCCTCGTACCGCCATCGAGCGGCGCGCCATCCCTGAACGGCCGGGTGACACTGCGCCCGTGGGGCATTAAGCCTGCCCCATGACCTACCGGGCCGCCACTCTCCTGCCCATCGACGACGCCTTGCCGGCGTTGACCGCGACGCTTGCCGCCGGCAATGCCGCCGTCCTCGTCGCCCCACCCGGCGCGGGCAAGACGACGCGCGTGCCGCTGGCGCTGCTGGACGAGCCCTGGATCGCGGGCCGGCGAATACTGGTGCTGGAGCCCCGCCGCCTCGCCGCCCGTGCCGCCGCCGAGCGGATGGCCGCGACATTGGGCGAGAGCGCCGGCGAAACCGTCGGCTACCGCGCCCGCTTCGGCACCCGTGTGGGGCCCCGCACCCGGATCGAGGTGATCACCGAGGGCATCTTCACCCGCATGATCCTTGACGACCCGGAACTCTCCGGCGTCGCCGCCGTGCTGTTCGATGAATTCCACGAACGCAGCCTCGATGCGGATCTCGGCCTTGCCCTCGCCCTCGATGCCCAGGGCGCCCTCCGCGAAGATCTTCGCATCCTGGTCATGTCCGCGACACTCGACGGCGCGCGGGTGGCCAGGCTGCTTGGCGATGCACCGGTAGTGGAAAGCCTCGGCCGCGCCTACGCGGTCGAAACCCGCTACCTCGGCCGGCAACCCGACCGGCCGATCGAGCGCCAGATGGCGGACGCGGTGCTGCGTGCGCTCGGTGCCGAGGCCGGCTCGGTGTTGGCCTTCCTGCCCGGCGCCGCCGAAATCCGCCGGACGGAAAGACTGTTGCGGGAGATGATCCGCGATCCCGACATCGAGATCGCCCCGCTCTTCGGCGCACTCGACGCTCGTGAGCAGGATCGCGCCATCGCCCCTTCGCCGCCCGGCCGGCGTAAGGTGGTGCTCGCCACCTCCATTGCAGAGACAAGCCTCACCATCCAGGGCGTACGCATCGTCATCGACAGCGGCCTCGCCCGTCTGCCACGTTTCGATCCCTCGGTCGGACTGACGCGCCTCGTCACCGCACGTGTGTCGCGGGCGGCAGCGGACCAGAGACGCGGGCGCGCCGGCCGCACGGAGCCCGGCACCTGCTGGCGCCTTTGGGACGAGCCCGAAACTGCCAGCCTGCCCGCCTTCGCCCCGCCGGAAATCCTCTCGGCCGACCTGTCGCGCCTCGTTCTCGACCTAATGGTCTGGGGGGCGCGAGATCCGGGTAGCCTTGCCTTTCTCGATCCCCCTCCCCAGCCGGCCGTAAAGGAGGCGCGGGCTCTGCTCCGTAATCTCGGGGCACTTGATGCGGATGGCCGGGTCACCGATCTGGGCCACGCCATGGCACGTCTGCCGCTGGAACCACGGCTCGCCCGCATGGTCATCGAGGGCGCCCGGCGCGGGGCGGGCGAAGAGGCCGCGTCCATCGCGGCCATCCTCAGCGAACGCGGTCTCGGCGGGGATGCGCCCGATCTCGCCCATCGCCTGGACACCCTTGCCCGCGATCGCACCCGGCGCGGCGAGGAAGCCCGCCGTCTGGCCGGGCGGTGGGCACGCGAAGCCGGGGCGCTGGCCGGCAGGAAGAAGGGGGACGCCTTGCCGCCCTCTCCAGCCATCCTGCTCGCGCTGGCCTTCCCCGATCGCATCGCCCGTGCACGCGGCGACGGCCGCCGCTTCGTCCTCGCCAATGGACGTGGGGGCGCGCTCGATCCGGCCTCCGCTCTGGCGAGGGCGCGCTTCCTTGTCGCCGGAGAGGTTGCAGGCGATGCGGAGGAGGCCCGCATCCTGCTCGCCGCGGAGCTGACGGAAGACGAGATCGAAGCCGAATTCGGCTCCCTTATCGAGGAAACCGTCGAGACCAGCCTGGACCCCGCTTCCGGTTCCCTGCGCGCGCGGCGGCTGCGCCGGCTCGGCGACCTTGTCCTCGCCGAACGGACAGCGCCGGTGAAGCCAGGCGCGGATACGGCACAGGCTCTCGCCACCGCCGCCGCGACGCGTGGCCTTGAGCGGCTAGGCTGGTCGAACCATCAGCGCCAATGGCTGGATCGTGTACGGTTCCTGCATGCGAGTGCTCCCGATATCTGGCCGGACCTCTCGCCCGAAGGGCTCGCCGCCACCGTCGAGGACTGGCTCGCCCCGGCGCTGGAGGGATTGACCTCACTGGGCGGCATCGATGCGGACCGGCTCGGCCAGGCACTCGCCGGCCTGCTGCCGTGGGACCTCGCCCGCCGGATGGACGAACAGGCCCCGACCCATATCGAGGTGCCCACCGGCTCACGCCTTCCCGTCGACTATGCCGCGGAGGGCGGGCCCCGGCTGGCCGTGCGTGTGCAGGAACTGTTCGGACTTAAGACCCACCCCACCATTGCAGACGGACGGGTGGCACTGACCCTCGCCCTGCTTTCGCCGGCACACCGGCCAATCCAGCTGACCCGCAACTTGCCGGATTTCTGGAGCGGCTCCTGGCGTGACGTGCGCGCAGAGATGCGCGGGCGCTATCCCCGGCATCCCTGGCCGGAAGACCCCGCCAATGCCGAGCCAACCCGCCGCGCCAAGCCGCGCAGCTGACGCGCCGACGCCGAAAAATCGCGAGCCGGCGTCTCGCGAACTACTGGCAATTTATTACCCGTTGTCTGCAAAGCGTTAACCACGGACGGAGAGTCCGGAAGGTGACGGCGCGCTTTAACGCGTGGTCAACATCTGCGGCCCAAGGTGTCCGAACAATAAAATCTGTCCTTAGGCAGATCGGATGCAGAAGAGCGCAAGCAGAGTACGGATCATGAGAGAGCTGGTGGACAGGGAGCTGGTCGATCGCCGTCTGGCCAACCACCGTCCGGCCTACGGCCGACGCGCAGCCATAGCGCGTCGGCCGCATGGTACCGGGCTTGAATACGGGCTGATCGCCGCCGCGCTGGCGGTAGCCATCGTCACCGTGGTCGCCGGTCTCGGCGCCCGCTATGGAGGGGCGCAGGACGGGACCCAGGCGCCGCTCACCAGCACGATGCAGCGCGTATCCAACTGAAGAGAGCGCGGCTCAGCCGATCACAGGCGCCCGGCGGCGCGGCGCCACGGCCCGCGAGACCAGCAGCTTGTCGATACGCCGCCCATCCATGTCGATCACCTCGAAGCGCCAGCCCTTCGCCTCGAACGACACGCCCTCCAAAGGCAGAGCCTTGAGCTCGTGCAGCACGTAGCCCGCGGCGGTGTGAAAATCGGCATCCGCGGGAACATGGATCGCCAGCACCTCGGAAAGCTCGTCGATTGGCGTAGCCCCGGCGACCAGATAGCTGCCATCGGCGCGCTCGGTCACATGCGGCTTGGCCTGTCCGTCCTCGTCCAGCACGACGGTGCCGGCGATGGCATCGAGCAGGTCCGCCGGCGTCAATATGCCAACCATCGAGCCATACTCGTCCACCACCAGCGCCAGCGGTGACTCGGCGTGGCGAAGCGACTTCATCGCGTCCAGCGCTCCCGCCGTCTCCACGAGCACCGCGGCCGGCTTGACGAACTGGCGCGGATCCGGCGTCTGGCCGTCGAGATAGGCCTCGAGCAGGTCGCGTATGTCGATCACGCCGACGCTCTCGTCCGGGGTTCCCTCGCAGGCCGGCATGCGGGTGTGGCGCGTTTCGCGGATCGTCTGGCGCACGACATCGGGATCATCGGTCAGGTCGATCCAGTCGACATCCGTGCGCGGCGTCATCACGGCGCGAACCGGTCGGTCGGCAAGGCGCATCACGCCCCCGATCATCCGCCGCTCCTCGGGGTCGATCACGCCGGCGGTCTCCGCCTCGGCGACAATGGCGCGGATCTCCTCGTCGGAGACCTTGCTCCCGTCGCCCTGCGCGGCATCGCCGAGCAGGCGCAGCACCAGCCGAGAGGACAGGTCGAGGAGCCAGACCGCGGGGGCCGCGACGCGCGAGAGCAGCATCATGCTCGGCGCCACCATGCTGGCCAATCGCTCGGGGCTCTGCAGGGCGAGGCGCTTTGGAATGAGTTCGCCGATGATCAGCGAGACATAGGTTATGGCCGCCACGACGAGCGAATAGCCAAGGCCCCCGGCAATGCCCGGAGCCACGCCCTGCGCCTTCAGCCAATCCCCCATCATCTCGCCGAGCGTCGCGCCCGAGAAGGCGCCCGCGAGAATGCCGATCAGCGTGATGCCGATCTGCACGGTCGACAGGAATCTGCCCGGATCCGCCGCCAGTGAAAGCGCGATGCGCGCCCCGCGCGACCCCTTGTCCGCCATGGCACGCAACCGGGCGGGGCGAGCGGAAACCACGGAAAGCTCAGCCATGGCGAGAGCGCCGTTGATCAGCACGAGCAGGAGGACGACAGCAATTTCAAAGAGTGGCATCGGATGACGGGTGCAGCCTTGTTTCGTCATTATGTAGCATGGTTGTCCGCGCTGACCACGGCCCCCACCGCGATCGCGTGTGCCTTCATGCGCCCGCCGATGTTTGACGCCTGCCTCGGTGGCGCCTAGAAGCGCCCGGAAATCCCCTGATGACCACCTCCCAATGCTGGCGGAACGTCCATGTCCTTCAACACCTTCGGCCAGCTTTTCCGTGTGACGACGTTCGGCGAGAGCCATGGGCCGGCGATTGGCGGCGTCGTCGACGGTTGCCCTCCCGGAATTCGCTTCCGGCTGGAAGAGGTCCAAGCCGCGCTGGATCGGCGCCGCCCCGGCCAGTCGCGCTTCACCACCCAGCGCCGCGAACCGGACCAAGTGAAAATCCTCTCCGGAACGATCGAAGGCGAGAGCGGCGAGCTCACCACGACCGGCACGCCGATCGCGCTGCTCATTGAGAACGTCGACCAGCGTTCAAAGGACTATTCAGCGATATCGGAAAGCTACCGTCCCGGCCACGCCGACTATGCTTATGATCGCAAGTACGGCCTGCGCGACCATCGCGGGGGCGGGCGCTCCTCGGCGCGCGAGACCGCCATTCGCGTCGCCGCGGGCGCCATCGCCGCGAAGGTGCTGCCCGGCATCACGGTTCGCGCGGCGCTGGTACAGATGGGCGAGCTCTTCGTCGAGCGGGGCCGGTGGAACTGGGGCGAGGTCGATCGTAACCCCTTCTTCTGTCCTGACGCCGACGCGGCCCAGCAAATGGCGGAATATCTCGACGGCCTCCGCAAATCCGGCTCGTCCGTGGGCGCCGTCATCGAAGTGGTCGCCGAAGGTGTCCCCCCGGGCCTTGGCGCGCCGATCTACGGCAAGCTCGACGCCGACCTCGCCGCCGCCTTCATGAGCATCAACGCGGTCAAAGGCGTGGAGATCGGTGAGGGTTTCGCCAGTGCCACCCTCACCGGCGAGGCCAATGCCGATGAGATGCGGATGGGAAATGACGGCCAGCCCCTTTTCCTCTCCAACCATGCCGGCGGCAT
The DNA here is from genome assembly GCF_010669125.1 of Ancylobacter pratisalsi. Lineage (NCBI taxonomy): Bacteria > Pseudomonadati > Pseudomonadota > Alphaproteobacteria > Hyphomicrobiales > Xanthobacteraceae > Ancylobacter > Ancylobacter pratisalsi. Next base: position 2,617,671 of record NZ_CP048630.1, on the reverse strand, counting down.
TCTTGGCGGCATCTCCACCGGTCAGGCGATTGTGGCCCGCTTTGCGGTAAAGCCGACCTCGTCCATCCTTACCCCGCGTCGCACGGTGACCCGATATGGCGAGGATGCCGAGATCGTCACCAAGGGCCGGCACGACCCTTGCGTCGGCATAAGGGCGGTGCCGGTGGGCGAGGCAATGATGGCGTGCGTGCTCGCCGACCACGCCCTTCGCGCACGCGCCCAGCTTGGCACGCCTCCGCAATGGCCGCTCCCGCGCTGAGAATGCAATTTCAGTATTGCTGAAATCGCCTTCGACTTTCATTGCCACCGAATGCGCTGCGAATTACCATGCCGGGATGAAACTCGCGGAATGGCTCACCAGGACAGGCACGACCCGTAGCGCGTTCGCGCGGTCCGTGGGCCTGTCGCCGGCAAGCATAACCGCGCTGTGCAAGGACGAACGGGCCTGGATCTCCCGAGAAGCGGGTTCAAGGATCGCCGCCGCGACGGGCGGGGCCGTGACGCCGAATGACTTCCTCGGGCTAGAAGGCGTAGAGGTGACGTACATGACCGACAATCTGCAGTCCCGCGTCGAGGCGGCGATCGAGGCTTTTGCTCGCGGCGACATGCTCGTCGTCACCGATGACGACGACCGCGAGAACGAAGGCGACATCATCGTCGCCGCTGTCCACGCGACGCCGGAAAAGCTCGCTTTCATCGTCCGCCACACCTCGGGCATCGTCTGCACACCGATTACCGCGGAGCATGCGAAGCGGCTTCGCCTCAGCCCAATGGTGACCGACAACGACGCCCCGCACTCGACCGCCTTCACCATTTCGGTCGACTACAAGCACGGCACGACCACCGGCATTTCCGCCGACGACCGCACCGCGACTGTGCGTGCGATGGCGAACCCGAATGCGGGCGCGACCGACTTCGTGCGGCCCGGCCACATCTTTCCGCTGATCGCGCGGGAAGGTGGCGTCCTGATGCGGTCGGGCCATACGGAAGCCGCCGTGGACCTTTGCCGCCTCGCCAATCTCGAGCCCGTGGGCGTCATCTGCGAGTTGGTGAATGATGACGGCTCCGTCATGCGCGGCCCCCGGGTCGACGAATTCGCCGCGACCCACAAGCTGACCCGCATCTCGGTCGCCGACCTGATCGCCTATCGCCAGCTCCGCGAGAAGCTGGTCTCGCGTGCCGCCGAATTCACCGCGCCGACCGCCGTCGGGGACATGCACGGCATCTCCTATGTGACGCCCTTCGAGTCGGTGAACCACATCGCGCTTGTTCACGGCAGGATCGGCGAGGGCCGCGACGTGCTGGTTCGCCTCCATCGCGCCGACCCCATCGGCGACGTTTTCACCGGCGGCAAGGCGATCCGCGCCTCACTTGAGCGGATCAAGGCCGAAGGACGTGGCGTGTTGATCTATCTGCGCGACGGCACGGCCGGCGTTCCCGCGACCGCTGTCGGTGGCGAGGAGCAGCCTGAAAGTGCGAAACTGCGCGACGAGAACTGGCGCGAGGTCGGTCTTGGTGCCCAGATTCTGCGCGACCTTGGGATTTCGTCGATCAGGCTTCTGGCGTCCCGCGCGCGGACCTATGTCGGCGTGGCCGGCTTCGGCATCGAGATCACGGGCACCGAGACGCTCGACACGTGAGCACGCCTACCCGGGTAACGACGGTCACATGAATGGCATCGGCGCCTGAAGGTTGCTCGCAATTTCGTCTTCTGGCCACCGGTTCGCCGTGTCACGATCATTGTGACGCGTCTCTGACACGTCGAGGTCCCGTCATCGACGGAGGTCGCGATGTCGTGTGTTCGCTTTTGCCTGGTTGTGTTTGCATGGCTCGCAGCGACGCTGGCGGGCTATCCCGCACGGGCGGATGAACGGGTCGATGTCGAGCTGGTGCTCGCGGTCGATGTCTCCTACTCGATGGACCTGGACGAGCTGGCCCTGCAGCGCGAGGGCTACATGAAGGCCGTCACCTCGTCCGAATTCCTCAACGCACTCAAGCTTGGACCCAACGGCCGCGTGGCGCTTGCCTATGTGGAATGGGCAGGCGTCGATGAGCAGAAGCTCGTGGTCGACTGGACCTTTGTCAGCGGACGGGAAGAGGCTGAGGCTTTCGCGCGCGCCATTCGCGATGCTCCGCTGCGCCGCGTCTACCGCACATCCATCTCCGGTGTGATGGATTTCGGTGCCGACCTGATCGAGAATAACGGCATACGGGGCCTGCGCCGCGTCATCGACATTTCAGGAGACGGCACCAACAATCAGGGACCGATGGTGGAACCCACCCGCGACTCGCTGGTCTCGCGTGGCATCACGATCAATGGCCTGCCTTTGATGCTGAAGGAGCCCGCCGGCTCGATGCTCGATATCGGCCAGCTCGACATCTATTACGAGGACTGCGTCATCGGCGGGCCGGGCGCCTTCGTCATCCCCGTTCGCGGTCCCCATGAATTCGCCGATGCCATCAAAACCAAGCTGGTGCTGGAAATCGCCGGCGTCACCCCGCCCCGGCAGTCTCTGGTGCACCGGGCGGCGGGCGAAGCGCGCATCTCCTGTACCATCGGCGAGCGCATGTGGATGGAGCGCTGGGGCAACTGAGGCCCCTCAGCGGCGGAATACGCCGACCAGCTCTATATGAGCCGAATAGAGGAACTGATCGACCGGCGTCACACTCTCCAGCCTGTACCCACCCTCGCACAGAATATGCGCGTCCCGGGCGAAGGTCGTCGGATCGCACGAGACGCCGACCACCAGCGGCACCTTGCTGGCGGCCAGCTGGCGGACCTGCGCCTCCGCCCCCTGGCGCGGCGGGTCGAACACCACAGCGTCGAACTCCTTGAGTTCGACAGGCAGCAGCGGGCGCCGGAACAGGTCCCTCGTCTCCGCAGTCACCGGCTTGAGCCCCATCGCACCGCGCACGGCGCGCTGAAGCGCCTCCACCGCCGACGCCGATCCCTCGTAGGCGCGGACCCGCGACTCTTCCGCAAGTCGCAGCGCGAAGGTGCCCACACCGCTGAACAGATCCGCAATCCGTCCCTGTCCGCGTGTCGCTTCCCTAACGAGAGAGGAGAGACGGACTTCGCCCTCGGCCGTCGCCTGCAGAAACGCACCCGGCGGAAGCGGCACCCGCACGCGCCCCATCGCGACCATCGGCGGTTCACGCTGTAGAACCAGCTCGCCATGACGTGACAGGCGCGCAAGTCCCAGTGTACCCGCGACCTCGGCCAGCGCCGCAACGCGCGCCGGCTTCAATGGTCCGCTCCCGCGCACATCCATGTCGAGGCCGGTGTCGGTCGCCGTCACCTGCAGGTCGAGCGGCTTTGCCAGCGGCGCCAGCACCTGAGCGACGGCCCAGGCCGCCGGCAGCGCGCCGGCCATCGACGGCGAGAGAATGGGGCAGGCGTCTATCGCAACGATGGCATGGCTCCGCCGTCCGGCAAAACCGACGGCAAGGATGTCCCGTCCCCCTTTCGCCGCGCCTCCGGGGCTGCGCGCATGGAAGGTCGCCCGCCGGCGCCCCTCTCCATGAGCGGGCACCAGCGCGGCGACGTCGGGTGCGAGACCGACCCGTGCCAGCGCGTCGACCACGAGAGCCCGCTTCCAGGCCTCATAGGGTTCGCGGCGCCAATGCTGGAATGCGCAGCCCCCGCACAGGCCGACGTGAGGGCAGATGGGATCACGACGCTCCGGGCTGGGATCGATCACGCCCAGCAGTCGCCCGCGATCGCCGACCCGCTCGATCTCGACCGTCTCGCCCGCCAGCGCCAGAGGCACGTAAACCGGCCCATCCTCCGTGACCGCGATGGCATCGCCGCGATGCCCCAGACGATCAATGGTGACGGTGAGACGGTCTGCGAGCGAGGAGGCGGTCATTTCGGCATTTCTCCCGCCCGCCGGGCGACCAGAAGGAATTCCTCATTGCCGTCGCCCCCGACTATCGGCGAGGCAAGGCGATGCGTCACCTTCCAACAGAGACCGGCAAGGCTTGCTTCGACGCGGTCCACCGCTTCCTGGCGCGCCACCCCGTCTTTGACGATCCCGCCTTTGGAGAGCTTGTCGCGCCCCACTTCGAACTGCGGCTTCACCAGCGCCGCCAGCATCGCCCGCGGCGCGGCATGGGAAAGCGCGGCGGGCAAAACCTGACCGAGCGCGATGAAACTGACATCGATGGTAACGATATCCGCAGGCGGCACCTCGCCCACCGTCAACCCGCGAATGTCCGTCGCCTCGAGCGAGACCACCCGCGTGTCGGACCGCAAACGCGCATGAAGCTGATCGCGTCCCACATCCACCGCGTGCACACGCCGGGCGCCGCGCGCGAGCAGCACCTCAGTAAACCCGCCGGTCGAGGCCCCGACATCCAGCCCCTCGAAGCCGGAAACATCAATACCGGCGGCGTCCAGCGCGGCCTCAAGCTTGAGGCCGGCCCGCGACACCCATTCATAGGCCTCACGGGCGTCGATGACCGCCTCCGTGCTGATCAGGTCGGAAGGTTTCGCGATACGGCGCCCATCGGCGGTCACCAGTCCGGCGGCAATGGCCGCCTGGGCGCGGGCGCGGCTGTCAAAGATGTTACGCTGCACCAGCACCCGGTCAGCGCGCTGGCGCCCGATGGGCGAGGCAGGCGCGGGGGGCGCCGAAACGTCGTCGTCAGCGATCATCGTCGCTCTCCGCGGCGGCTCAGCCGCGCACAAGCGCGTAGGCCGCCGCGTCCTCGCCACGTCCCAGCGCACCAAAGACCCCGCGCACGATACCGCCGGCATCGAGGCCCGCATCATGAAGCTGGGCCGCGGGAGTGTCGTGCTCGATGAAGCGGTCCGGCAGGTGAAGCGTCCGCACCTTGAGGCCGCGATCAAGCGCCCCCGCTTCGGCCAGCAAGGAGAGCACATGCGCGCCAAAGCCACCCAAGGCGCCCTCCTCGACGGTCACGAGCACCTCGTGCTCGCGCGCCAGCCGCAGGATGAGGTCACGGTCCAGCGGCTTGGCGAAGCGCGCATCCGCAACCGTGGTCGACAGGCCGAAGCCGGCGAGTTGCTCAGCCGCGTCAAGGCACGGCGCGAGCCGCGTGCCAAGCGACAGCAACGCGACCTTGGACCCTTCGCGAACGATCCGCCCGCGCCCGATCTCAAGCGGTGTGCCGCGCACCGGGCGCTCCACGCCGACACCCTCGCCCCGCGGATAGCGGAAGGCGATCGGGCCCTCGTCATAGGCGGAGGCGGTCGCCACCATGTGCATGAGCTCCGCCTCGTCGGCGGGAGCCATCACCACCATGCCCGGCAGGCAGGCCAGCATCGGCACGTCGAAGGCCCCGACATGCGTCGCCCCATCCGCCCCCACGAGCCCGGCACGGTCGATGGCGAAGCGCACCGGCAGGCGCTGGATGGCAACGTCATGGACGATCTGGTCGTAGGCGCGCTGCAGGAAGGTGGAGTAGATGGCGCAGAACGGCTTGTAGCCCTCGGTCGCCAGCCCCGCCGCGAAGGTGACCGCGTGCTGCTCGGCGATGCCGACATCGAACGAGCGTTCCGGGAAGGCGCGGGCGAACAGATCAAGCCCGGTGCCCGCCGGCATAGCGGCATTGATGGCGACGATCTTGTCGTCGTGCCGCGCTTCCTCGATCAGGCTCTCGGCGAAGACGCTGGTGTAGGTCGGCGCGTTGGAGACCGCCTTCTTCTGCGTGCCGGTGGCGACGTCGAAGCGCTGGACACCGTGATACTTGTCGGCGGATTCTTCGGCCGGCGGGTAGCCCTTGCCCTTCTGGGTGACGACGTGAACCAGTATGGGCCCGGTCTCGGTGTCGCGCACGTTACGCAGCACGGGCAGCAGGTGATCGAGATTATGCCCATCGATCGGCCCGACATAGTAGAAGCCGAGTTCCTCGAACAGCGTGCCCCCGGTCCAGAACCCGCGAGCAAACTCCTCAGCGCGTGCCGCCTGACGGCCGAAGAACTTCGGCAGGTTTCCCGCGAGCTGCTTGGCGGTCTCACGCAGGGAGCGATAGGTCCGTCCGGAAATGAGGCGGGCGAGATAGGCCGACATCGCGCCCACGGGCGGGGCGATCGACATGTCGTTGTCGTTGAGAATCACGATCAGGCGCGAATCCATCGCCCCGGCATTGTTCATCGCCTCATAGGCCATGCCGGCGGACATCGCCCCGTCGCCGATCACGCACACCACATTGCGCCGCTTCGCCTCGGGGTCGCGCGCGGCATCAAGGTCGCGCGCCACCGCCATGCCAAGACCGGCGGAAATCGAGGTCGAGGAATGACCGGCACCGAAAGGATCGAATTCGCTCTCGGCGCGATTGGTGAAGCCGGAGAGGCCTTCTCCCATCCGCAGCGTGCGGATGCGCTCGCGGCGTCCCGTGAGGATCTTGTGCGGATAGCACTGATGTCCGACATCCCAGATCAGCCGGTCATACGGCGTGTCGAACACGTGATGCAGCGCGACGGTCAATTCCACCACGCCGAGCCCGGCACCGAGGTGCCCTCCGGTCACGGAGACGGCATCGATGGTCTCCTCGCGCAGCTCCGCGGCGAGCTCGACCAACCTCTCATCGGACAGTCGACGCAGGTCGGCGGGTTCACGGATCGCGTCGAGCAGCGGGGTGGTGGGACGGGTCAATTACGTCTCCGGTCACGTCACGTCGGTCTTCAGGCAAATACGGTGCCGTGGACGAAATTCAATCGCATACACAAACGTCCCTCGCGGCGCAACGCGCGCCCACCCTGCCGGCCCCCGGTGCAGGCCACGGAAACCGTTGGCAAGCGCGGCACATGAGAATGTGGAGACCGGAGTTCAGGCACGCACAATTGTTGGCCTCTCGTGCCCGCATTGTTTAGAACCGCCGCATGATGGACGTGCGCCCCGACGACGCCGAGACAGCGGAGCAGGACGTGGCAACCGGCGGCGATGGCGGTCGGCGCCTCGTGATGTTCCTGCCCGGTCACGACCCGACCGACATGGACTACCATCATGACCGGTTTGCCTATCAGGCCGGCCGCTTCGCCGCGCTGTGGCATGCGCAGGTGGAGGTTTCCCCGCGTCTCGATGACGAGACCGACCCGGCGGCGCGTTGGGAGGTATCCACGCGCGGACCCAATTGGCACATGCGGACCGACTACCGCATCCTGCGCTGGGACGACATCATTGTGGCCTTGGACAAGCGCGCCGATCCGCGCCGGCTCATAGGCGGCTTCAGGGGCCTCTGGGAGGTTCTCATAAGCGGCACGGCACGGCGCTACATCAAGGCGAGCCCGCGCTACTGGTTTTTCTTCGCCTTTCCCTTCGCCATCGTCGCGCTCTTTGCGGTGGCGGGTGTCCTCGGGGGTTGGCTCGCCTTCGCCCTTGCCGGTTCGGTGCTGGCGGCACCGCTGCCGCTCCTCATGGCGGTTGTTGTGGGTATCGGCGTGTTCTTTGCCCTGTTCCACCGGCCGGGACGTGACTGGCGCCTGCATCAGGCGCTGGACGACTGGGATCTTGCCCATCACTACCTGCACGACCGTACGCCACAGGTTGATGAGCGGATGAAGCGCTTCGCCGACCTGCTGGTCGACGTCATGCGTTCAGGTGCGCACGACGAAGTCCTGCTGGTGGGCCACAGCCTCGGCGCCACGCTGATGCTGGACGTGATCAACCGGGCGCTCGACCAGGAGCCCGCCCTTGCAACGCTGGGGCCGCGGCTGCGCCTGCTCACCTGCGGCGCGACCATTCCCAAGCTCGCGCTTCATCCCAAGGGCCACAAGGTGCGCGCCGCCGCGCGCCGGGTGGCGACGACGGAGGGCCTCGGCTGGGTCGAGTATCAGGCCCGCCACGACGCCATCAATTTCTACAAATTCCATCCCGTCACGCTGGCCCGCGCCGATTTCGACCCGGTCGCGACCGTCCAGCCCCTGCTGCGCAATGCCAATATCAAGCAGATGCTGACGCCGGAGAAACTGCGCCGGCTGCGCTGGCAGATCATGCGGATTCACTACCAGTTCCTGCTGGCCAATGAGCGACCCGCCTCCTACGACTACTTCATGTTCGCCCTCGGCCCGGTGCCGTTCGCCGAGCTCGCGTCCCGTATGGAAGGGCCTGTCGGCCTGTTCTCGGACAAGGGCGCCCTTCTCGCTTCAATGATGGACACTCCATGAATCTCCTTGTCGCCGCCAAGATCATCTGGGCCATCGGCGTGATCGGCTGGTACGTCATCCGCCTGCCGTTTGAACGCAAGGTGAAGCGCGAGCGCGTGGTCGACGCCCGCCACCGTGTGCGCGAGCTCATCCTGCTGTCGTGCTCGACCCTCGGCCTTGGCATCATCCCGCTGCTCTGGGCGACATCGAAGCTGTTCGATCGCTACAACTACCCCTATTCGCCCGTGCAGCTGGCGCTGGGTACGCTGCTGTTCGCAGCGGCGCTCTGGCTGTTCCGGCGCACCCACCAGGATCTCGGCAAGAACTGGTCCGTGACGCTGGAAATCAAGGACACCCACAAGCTCATCACCGAAGGCGTCTACCGCTATGTGCGGCACCCGATGTACTCGGCCTTCTTCCTCTGGGCGCTGGCGCAGGTCGTGCTCGTGCCGAACCTCATCGCCGGCCCGTCCGGCCTCATCGGCTTTGGTATCCTCTATGCCTTCCGCATCGGCCGGGAAGAAGCGATGATGCTCGACACGTTCGGGGAGGAGTACCGTGTCTACAGTGCCCGCACCGCCCGCCTCGTGCCGGGCATCTACTGACGCCGGGCCGCGTCATCCCGCAGGACAGGAAAAAGCATGATGCTGGAGCTGAAGCCGAACTGTGAGTGCTGCGATCGCGACCTGCCGCCTGATACGCGGGCGGCGATGATCTGCACCTTTGAGTGCACCTTCTGCAGCGACTGCGCGACGGACAGGCTTGGCGGCATCTGCCCCAACTGCAGCGGCGAGCTGGTGCGTCGCCCCATCCGCCCGCCCGGCGCGCTGGCGCGGCACCCCGCATCGACGAATCGTGTGTTCAACCCCGACTGCCTCAGCGAACAAGCGGGCTGAACGCCTTCAGTTGCCGATCAGGCGCACACCGGCATAGCCGTTCGCCGCCACCTCCGTGCACAGCTGCGACCACTGGCACCGCACGCAGGCCGCCCGGATCGAGCCATCCGCGAACGCCTCGCGCAGCCTGGCGACACGCTCCCGGTCAAGCAGCAGACGTGCGCCGACGCCGATCCGCGTGCCAAGTGCGGCTTCCACGGCGGCGAGCGCTTCCGTATCGCGCGCGGCAATGCGCGGCTTCAGGCAGTGGTGGCCGCCTTCCAGCATGGGCGCACAGATATCGTCCGGCCCTTCCACCAGCACGGCCTCCGCTCCCGCATTCAGCCGGGCGACAACCCGCTCATAGTGAGCGACGAAGGCAGGCGTGTAGCCCTTGCCGACAAAGGTCAGCAGGCACAGCAGATGATGCGCGCGAAGACGCACAGTCTCGGGACTGCACAGGCTCCGCTCGCTCATCGGACCGCGCTATTCCCCGTCAAGCGGCTGCGTACCGGCGGGGCGGCCGTCTGCACCAAGGGTGATCTTTTCCACCCGTGCCTCGGCGTCCTTGAGCAGGGCGTCGCAACGCGCCTTCAGGGCCTCACCCCGCGCATAGAGGGTGATCGATTCCTCCAGCGGGACATTGCCGCTCTCAAGCTTGGCGACAATGGACTCCAGTTCGGCCAGTGCCTTTTCGAAGCTCAGCCCGTTCACGTCCGCCAGATCGCTCATCGCTGTCTCCCGCTGCGAGTCGCGCCGTTATACAGGCTCGCGCCCACCAACTCGACCCCACCGCGCCCTCAGCCGCGCATCAACGCGGTCACATGCGCCGAAGCCGAACGCGCCAGCCCTTCCAGGTCGTAGCCACCCTCCAGGACCGAGACGATCTTGCCGCCGCAATGCTTGTCCGCGACATCCATCAGCTTCTTGGTCACCCACGCGAAATCGTCCTCGAGCAGATTGAGGTTCGCGAGCGGATCGCGGGTATGTGCATCGAAGCCGGCGGAGATGATGATCAGCTCCGGCCCGAACGCATTCAGCCGTGGCAGGATGCGGCTCTCGAAGGCGGCACGGAAATTCTCGCCATCATCACCCGAGTTCAAAGGCGCATTGACGATGTTGTCCGAGGTCCCGCGCTCGCCCACGGCTCCCGTGCCTGGGAACAGCGGCATCTGATGGGTCGAGGCGTACATCACGCTCGGGTCGGACCAGAAGATCTCCTGCGTGCCATTGCCGTGGTGGACATCGAAATCGACGATGGCCACGCGCCCCACGCCATGCACCTTCTGGGCGTGGCGTGCGGCGATGGCGACATTGTTGAACAGGCAGAAGCCCATCGGGGTGCGCGTCTCGGCGTGGTGGCCGGGCGGGCGCATGGAAACGAACGCATTCCTCACCTTGCCTGACAGCACTTCGTCGACACCGAGGACCGCGCCGCCGACCCCGCGCCAGATCGCCTCGCCGGTACCGGGTGACATCACCGTATCGCCATCGATCCGCACCAACCCTTCGGTCGGCATGGCCGCTTCCAGAGCCTCGACGAAATCTTCCGGATGCACGCGAATGATGTCCGCGCGCGCGCCCAGCGGCGCCTGCTCGCGGGCGAGGTTGGCGAACTTCTCGTCCTCGAACACGCGATTGAGCACCCGCACGCGATCCGGCCGTTCCGGATGTCCCGACGGCGTGAGGTGGTCGAGGCAGGCGTCGTGCTGGATGAGAAGGGTGGTCATGGCGTTCCCGGATTGCTGTTCGTGTCGTTATGATCTTGATGGCAATATCTAAGTTATGGTGGACGATATGCCAGCCCCGTCCACGCGACCAGCGCGGTCGGACGGCTTTTTAAACACGCACCGCGGTTGACCCCGTCGGCGCGACCTCCTATTCGACCTCGCCCTGTCGCGGAGAGCAATAGCGTGAGCGCGCCCTTTGAGCCGCGAAACACCCGTCTTGTGCCGGCCGACACCGCCGGCATCGCGGAAGCCGCGCGCCTCATCGCAGCGGGAGGCCTTGTCGCGCTGCCGACCGAAACCGTCTACGGCCTTGGCTGCGACGCCACCAGCCCCACAGCCGTGGCCAACCTTTACAATGCCAAGGGTCGCCCCTCGTTCAATCCCCTCATCGCCCATGTGCCGGACATTGCCGCCGCCCGGCAGGTCGGCCATCTGACCTCTTCGGCCGAGACGCTCGCCGAGCGGTTCTGGCCCGGCCCGCTCACGCTGGTGGTCCCCGCCTATGACGGGCCGACATGCGCGCTGGCACGCGCGGGGCTCGCCAGTGTTGCCATCCGCGTGCCGGCCCATGAGATCGCCAGGCAGGTTCTGCGCATGGTGGGACGCGCCGTCGCCGCGCCCAGCGCGAACCGTTCCGGCCATGTGTCACCGACCACCGCGCCACATGTCCTCGCCGACCTCGAGGGTCGCATCGATCTCATTCTCGACGCCGGCCCGACCCTCGTCGGCGTGGAATCGACCATTCTCGACTGCACCGGCGAAACGCCGGTGATGCTGCGGCCCGGCGGCCTGCCGCGCGAGGAGATAGAGGCCGCCCTGCGGCAATCCATCCAAAGCCCTTCCCCGAAAGCGCCAGAAGAACCGGGCGCCGAGATTGCCCCGCTGGCGCCGGGCATGCTCGCCTCGCATTACGCCCCCTCCGTGCCGGTGCGTCTCAACGCGCGGGACGTGCGTCCAGGCGAGGCGCTCCTCACCTTCGCCGGCGCCCACCCGCCCGGTTTCGAGGCAGCGCGGGCGTACCGGGACCTCAGCCCTTCCGGCGAGCTTGTCGAGGCGGCCGCGCATCTCTTTGCCTATCTGCGCGATCTCGACGCCAGCGGCGCGCGCGCGATCGCGGTCGTCCCCCTCCCCCGCCATGGGCTGGGCGAGGCCATTGCCGACAGGCTGAGCCGCGCAGCAGCGCCGCGTTGACGCCGCAACTTTTCCAGAAATGACCATCATCGCGCCCAGCGCGGCCGGCATTAACCCGCTCGCAAGGTTAATAAGCGACAACCATGAAGTCATGCACGCGAGGTCTTGCCTGTCGCCGGCGAGCCACGCGGTGGCGCGGTTCTGTTGTTGCGTAGGCGTCGAATGCACATATCCGAACGGGTCAGAAGCTACGGGATCAGGATAGCGCTGCTTGCGGCCATGGTGGGCGGCGGCAGCGTCACCATCGGCCCGCAGGACATCACCGGTCTTCTGGCCCGCCAGCCCGGCGTTGCCGAGCGCGTGCGCCTTTCGGTGCTCTCTGGCTCGCTGCACACGTTGAAGGCCGCCACCTTCGCCTGGCCCTCACACTCGTCACTGCTTGCCAGCTCCGCCATTCCCGAAGCGCCACACGCCGTGCCGCTCGCCATTGAGATCAATCGCTCGGACAAGACAGACCGTCTCGCCCTCGCCCCGCAGCCCGGCCCCGCAGCCCTCGGCGAAGACCCGCTCGCCCCCGACCCGCTCGCCGGCGTGGCGACCCCGTCAACCCTTGTCAGCGCCGGCACCGGCACCATGGCAGGCGCCACGACAGGGACAGGGACGGGCACGGGCACGGGAACCGGCACTCCTGCCAACATTCGTGCGGGTATCGGCACGGACCCTTACGAGGTCGACGAGGACATTGCCGACCTACCGAGCGCCGCGACGCGCGCGACAGAGGGCGTCTACTCGGTATCGGCCGGCGACCCGACCGGCGATCCCACCCAGCTCGAAGATGCCGGCACGCCGGCAATTGCGCTCGGCCCCGATGAACCGGATACCGGCCCGGACGAGGGCGACACACTGGCAGATGGCCAGGACCAGTTGCCGCTATACCGGCAGTCGGCCTTCATCTTCGGCTATGACAGCATCGCCCTGCCGCCGCAGCCCTTCCTGCACGCCGAGGGCGCTCCCGATACCGACGGCGGCACGTCGACAGCCGAAAAGTCCGACGGCGCATCCCCCGACACACGCATTGTCGAAGGACCGACGCCCGCCGAGCGCCTTGGCCTTTCGGGAAAACGCCTCGCCCGATCGGTCAAATGCCTTGCGGAAGCGGTCTATTTCGAGAGCCGCGGCGAACCGCGCCGGGGCCAGGTTGCCGTGGCGCAGGTCGTGATGAACCGGGTCTTCTCCGGCTATTATCCCGCCGACGTGTGCCGTGCGGTTTATCAGAACGCCAATCGCAAACTCGGCTGCCAGTTCACCTTCGCCTGCGACAACGTCAAGGACGTGATCACCGAGCCAGAGATGTGGAAGCAGGCCAAGGAAATCGCCAGCGACATGCTGGACGGGCGCGTGTGGGATGAGAAAGTCGGCCGGGCCACCCACTATCATGCCCGCTCGGTCCGCCCGAACTGGATCCGAGAGATGCGCAAGCTCGACCGTATTGGCGAGCACACCTTCTACCGGCCGCGGCGCTGGTCGAGCTGATCTCCGCGGCCACCATCATGCCGCGCTGATGGACCCGAGGTGAGAAGCCCCGCAGCCATCCGGCAAACGTCATGAACCGGGATCATCTGCCGGGACAGCCGGCCGGGAATGCGCGCCAGATTCGGCGAACAGATGATGAGGCCTTTCCGCAGATGACGACTCCCTGACCGTCCCGGCGGCCACGGACCCGGCTCGATCGAAGGCCCGCCTGCGCCCGCGCGCCTCGATCATGGAACGTCCCGCTCGGGACCCAAGCGCGCCCCTCGGGGCCGGGCGCTAATCTGTGCCACACGCATCACCGCAGCGGTGCGGCTGGCCTCTCCCGTCCGCCGCTCGAGTTCACCCCCGTCACCGCGCCCGGCGCACAAAAAGAAAACGCCCGGCGCGGCGACCGGGCGTTCAAATTCTTGCGTGTCGAGCCGTTCAGTTCAGCTTCGACTTGACCTCGGAGACGGCCTCGTCGAGCAGCTTGTCGGCGGTCTGGCCCACCACATTCGCAGCGAGCAGGGTTTCGGCGGCCTTTACCGCGGCATCCGCAGCAGCGGCCCGAACGTCGGCCAGCGCCTGCGCCTCCGCCTGCGCGATCTTCTGCTCAGCCATCTTGGTACGGCGCGTGACCAGGTCGTCGAGCTTGGTCTTGGCTTCGATCGCGAGACGCTCGGCCTCCGCCTTGGCGGTGGTGATGATCGCCTCGGCCTCGGCCTCGGCCTCGCGCTGGCGGCGCGTGTACTCGGCGACCAGCTTCTGCGCCTCTTCCTTGAGGCGGCGGGCTTCTTCCAGCTCGGCGCGAATGCGCTCGCCGCGCCCGTCGAGCGCGCGCGTGATGCTGGAAAAGGCGCCGGCCTTGATCACGATCGCCATGAAGATGACGAAGGCGATGGCTACCCAGAGTTCAGCTGTACCCATACCCGCGCCCTCAGTTCTTGATGGCTTGATCGACAGCCGCCTCGACCGCCTGGGGAGCGGGCGTGGAGCCGATCAGCTCACCGACAATGGCGCCAGCGGCGTCCACGGCAATGCCACGTACATTGGTCATTGCCGCGGTCTTGGTGGCGAGGATCTTCTCCTCGGCCGTTGCCAGCTTGGCGGCGAGTTCGGCCTCCAGCGACTTGCGGCTCGCCTCGGATTCCGCCGAAAGCGTGTCGCGTGTCTCGGTGGCGATGCCATGGGCCTTGTTGCGGGCACTGGCGAGCGCCTGCTCATAAGCCTCGGCCGCCGCCTCGCTCTCCGCCTTCATCTTGCCCGCCTCCTCGAGATCGTCGGCGACACGGTCGTGACGTTCCTCAAGAATATTGGCGATGCGCGGCAGCGCGATGCGGCTCATCAACAGGTAAAGCGCGCCAAAGGCGATCGCCAGCCAGATGAGCTGCGAGGGGAAAGTGTGCGCGTCGAAGGGCGGGAAGCCCCCGGCATGCGCCTCTCCAGCCGGCACCTCGAACTCGACGCCGGCATGGGTCGGCGTAGCGTGCGCGGCAGGTGCGTCCGCCTGGGCGATGACGAAAATACCGGCCGGACCCTGGGTCTCGGACATGGTTCAGGCTTCCTCGGTCAGTAGAACGACAGCTCGACGCGACGGGCAGGCCGCAGCGCGACCCGCCCGCGACGTTAGGCGTCAGACCACGAACAGCAGAACCAGCGCGACGACGAGCGCGAAGATGCCGAGACCTTCCGCGAGCGCCGCACCGATGAACGCGCGGGCGAACTGGCCGTCGGCGGCCGACGGGTTGCGCAGGGCGCCCGAGAGGAAGTTGCCGAAGATGTTACCCACGCCGATAGCGGCAAGGCCCATGCCGAGACAAGCGAGACCGGCGCCGAGGAACTTGGCGGCAATCGGATCCATGGTCTTCTCCTATTGAATTTCGCTGATTGATTTGAAGGCTGGATGAGTGTCCCGCGACGCGCCGATCAGTGACCGGGATGCAGCGCGTCGTTGAGATAGATGCAGGTCAGCACCGCGAAGACATAAGCCTGCAGCGCGGCGACCAGGAATTCGAGAGCCGTCAGCGCCACGACCATGATGAGCGGGAGCGCCCCACCCAGCAGGCCGAAGAGGCCGGAGGCGCTCATCATGACGATGAAGCCCGCGAACACCTTCATCGCGATGTGCCCGGCCAGCATGTTGGCGAACAGACGCAGCGACAGGCTGATGGGGCGCGAGAGGAAGGAAATCACCTCGATCACGACCATGAAGGGCAGCAGGAAGGCCGGGACACCCGAGGGAACGAACAGGTGCAGGAAATGCGTTCCGTGCCGCACGAAGCCGTAAATGATCACGGTGAGGATCACGATCAGCGCCAGTGCGGCGGTCACGATCAGATGGCTGGTCACGGTGAAGGTGTAGGGGATCATGCCGACGAAGTTCGCGACCAGCACGAACATGAACAGCGAGAACACCAACGGGAAGAACTTCATCCCCTCGTTGCCGGCGGTCGAGCGCACCATGGAGGCGACGAACTCGTAGGACATCTCCGCCATCGACTGAATCCGGCCGGGCACAAGAGTACGGCCGCGCGTGGCGAAGGTCAGGAAAAAGAAGATCAGCGCCACGATGCCGAACATGAACGCGGCAGAATTCGTGAAGGCGAGCTGAACACCGCCGGGTGCCCCCAGGTCCACGATCTTGTGGATCTGGAACTGGTGGATCGGATCGATCACGCTTCCGCTGGCCATCGCCGGTCGCTGCCCTCAAACGCGGCACCTTCCGGCGCCGGCCCCGTATCTGACGCCAGCCCGCAGGCGGCATCGTTAAAATCAACTGCTCGTCACGCCCCGCCCTAGGACGGCGTTTTCCGGCCGGTCTCGCCGGCGGCGCGCATCATGTTCATAATGCTCGCCCCAAAGCCGAGCAGCAGGAACACGATAAATCCCCAGGGCGTCGTCCCGAGAAGACGGTCGAAACCCCAGCCAAGGCCAGCGCCAACCAGAACCCCGGCAACGAACTCGGCTCCCAACCGGAAAGCCAACGCCATACCCGCCGAGGTCGATGTCCTGTCCGCAACGGAGGACACCTCGTCCATCTTGCGCTCGGCACGAACCTTCTTCAGTTCGGCGCCAAGCCCCTCGAGTCTGCCCGAAAGCTCGGCGTCGGAAATTTCCGGCGTGCCCGAACCCTTCTGGCCGTCCGTTTTATTCCGGTCGTCCATAACCTGCGCTCGAACTCAGCCGGAGGATGATTTTCCGCCCCCGAAACCGCGCGCACCATAGTGATCGCCCAAAGGGGTGTCAAGGACGTGAATTCACGTTTTAACCCTTTGAAAAATATGTGCAAATTAGGCGGGTGGACACCCTGTCGCAGCCCTTCCGGAGCCACTCTCGCACCAAGGGAAGCTGACAACCGTGTTTTTGGCATGCCAGAGAACGCCGAGGAATACGCCGAACGCCCCATAGGCGAGCACGGCCCACCGTTCAGCTCGCCTCGCGCCACGTTTCAGCGGTGGCGAGATCGACGGAAACCAGCTTCGACACCCCGCGTTCGGCCATGGTGACACCGAAAAGACGGTTCATCCGGCTCATCGTGATCGGATTGTGGGTGATGGTGACGAATCGGGTCTCCGTCAGCCGCCGCATTTCGTCGAGCAGGTTGCAGAAGCGCTCCACATTGGCGTCGTCGAGCGGGGCGTCGACCTCGTCGAGCACGCAGATCGGCGCCGGATTGGTGAGGAAGACGGCGAAGATCAAGGCCATGGCGGTCAGCGCCTGCTCGCCACCCGACAGCAGCGACAGCGACTGCGGCTTCTTGCCGGGCGGCTTGGCGATGATGTCGAGCCCCGCTTCCAGCGGATCGTCGGAATCCGTCAGCACCAGCCGCGCCTCACCGCCGCCGAAAAGCGTGCCGAAAAGCTGCTGGAAGTGGCCGTCGACCACGGTGAAACTCGCCTGCAGCCGCTCGCGGGCCTCGCGATTGAGCCCGAGAATGCCCTGCCGCAGCCGCTTGATCGCCTCGGTCAGGTCCTCGCGCTCGGCCACAAGTCCCTGCTGCTGGGTCTCCACCTCGGAAAACTCTTCCTCGGCGCGCAGATTCACGGCGCCGAGCCGCTCGCGCTCGCGCTTGAGCCGCTCCAGTTCCGCCTCGACCGTGTCCATGGTCGGCAGCTCCGAATCGGGTTCGAAGCCGGCAATCTCGCGCGCATTCTCGGGCGTGCCGTCGAGCATGTCGGCAACCTCGCGCATCAGGTCGTCGCGACGCTGACGCAGAGCCTCCACGCGGGCCTCGCCCCGGGCACCCGCCTCCCGCGCGGCGGCGAGCGAATCGAGCGCGGCCCGTGCCATACGATCGGCTTCCTGCTGCCCAGCCTCGGCCCGGGCAAGGGCGTCGGCGGCCTCATTGCGGGCGATTTCGGCCTTGGCCGTTTCATTCAGAAGCGCCCGGCGCCGGCCGGCGAAGAGGTTGGGAGCATCGTCGAGTTCGGCGCGTTCATTGGCCGCCTCGGCAAGCCGGGCTTCCAGCGCCGCGACGCGCTCGCCGGTGCCCGAGGCGCGCGACTGCCACGACGCCTGCTCCGTGGTGATGGCGGCGAGACGGCGCGCGCGCTGCTCGCGCTCGCGCATCACGCCGTCGGCCCGCGCCCGCGCCTCCGCCAGCGCCGCGCGGTCCTGCGCCACCCCGGCGCGTGCTTCGGCAAGCAGGGCCTCGCTTTCCACGGGCGGGGAAAGCGCGTCGACGCTCTCGCGGGCTCCCTCCAGCGCGATAGCTGCGTCGTCGCGCTCGCCCTCGACACGGGCGAGACTGGCGACGAGGGCGGCGAGCCGGGCCGCCTCATCGGCCGCCGCACGCTCGGCGCGCACCAGTTCCTCGCGGGCGGTCTCCATCGCCCGCAGAGCGGCGCGACGGGCCTCGCGTGAGGCGTTCTCGCGAACACCGGCGGCGCGCAGCGCGGCCTCGGCTGCTTCAAGCGCGGCCTTGTGCGTGGCCACCACGGCCCGCGCTTCGACCAGCTCCGCCTCGATATCGGCGAGACGATTGCGCTCAGCCAGCCGCCGCGCGGCGGCGGTCGGTGCGTCGGCCGCCGCGTCCAGGCCGTCCCAGCGCCAGATATCGCCTTCCCGCGACACAAGACGCTGGCCCGGCCTCAGGCCTGGGGCGAGCCGCGCCCCGTCCGCGCGTTCCACCACGCCGATCTGGGCAAGACGACGCGCCAGCGCGGCCGGCGCCTCGACATGGAGCGACAGCGGCTCGACCCCTTCGGGCAATGCCGGGTCACCTTCACCCGCGCGCAGCGACCAGTGCACCGGAGCTTCCGCGGCATCGGGCGCATCAAGATCGTCCCCGAGCGCGGCGCCGAGCGCCGCCTCGAAGCCGCGGGCGACGCGAATCGAATCCAGTACCGGCGGCCACCGCTTGCCGGCGCCGACATCCAGCAGCTTGGCAAGCGTGCGCGCTTCCGTATCCAGCCGCTGGGCCGTGCGTTCGGCCTCGGCGAGCGGACGGCGGGCGGCATCGAGCGCGGCGCGCGCCTGCGCATGGGCGGCCTCGGCCTCCTGCGCCGCACCTTCGGCGGCGGCGAAGCTCTCCTGCGCAAGGTCGGCCGCCTCGCGGCGCTCGTCCAGACGATGGGCACCGCCGCCCGCTTCCAGTGCGCGCCGCTGGGCGGCGAGCTGCTCGCTCTCGCGGCCCAGCCGGGCAAGACGCTCGGCGGCCTCGCGCACCGCGCGCTCAAGCGCGCCGCGCCGGGCGGCGCCTTCGGCATGGGCCGCCGTGGCATCGGCGAAGGCGCGCTCCGAATCCGCCAGCCGCGCGGCGGCCTCCTCGCGCGCGGCCACCGCCTCCTGCGCCATCTCCTCGGCCCCGGCCTGAGCTTCCTCAAGCTCCATGGCTTCTTCGACGAGGCGCATCAGCATGTCCTCGGCGTCGGCGGCGAGCGAACGCTCGCGCTCCACGTCGCCACCCAGCTGGACAAGCCGGCGGTCCAGTTCCTCGCGCCGGGCGCTGGCGCGGGCCTCGTCGCGGTCGAGTTCACCGCGCGCCAGCGTCAGACGCTGAAGTGTGGCCGCCGCCGCGGCATCCGCCTCGCGGAGCGCGGGAATGCCGTGCGCAGCGATCGCCGCCTGACGCGCCGCCTCGCCCTGCGCGAGCGTGCAGGCCGCGATCTCGCGCTGGGCAAGATCGAAGGCCTGTCCGGCCTCACCGAGGGCACCCGTCGCCTCCAGCCAACGCAGCCACAGCAACGCCGCCTCGTTGCGACGGATATCGGTGGACACCGCGCGGTAGCGCGAAGCCTGCCGGGACTGGCGGCGCAGCGCATCCATCTGGCTGGTGATCTGGCCGATCACGTCCTCGAGCCGGGTGAGATTGGTCTCAGCGGCGCGCAACCGCATTTCCGCCTCATGGCGGCGCGCATGCAGGCCCGCCACCCCCGCCGCCTCTTCGAGAAGGCGCCGCCGGGCCGAGGGCTTGGCCCCGACGATCTCGCCGATCTGCCCCTGCCGGACCATGGAAGGCGAGCGCGAACCGGATGAGGCATCGGCGAACAGGAGCTGAACGTCCCGCGCGCGCACTTCCCGCCCGTTGACGCGGTAGGCGGAGCCCGACTCGCGCTCGATGCGGCGGGAGATTTCCAACGTATCGGTATCGTTGAAGATCGCGGGGGCGGAACGGTCGAGATTGTCGACCACCAGCATCACCTCGGCGGTGTTGCGCGCCGGGCGGGTGGTGGTGCCGCCGAAGATGACGTCGTCCATCCCCTCGGCGCGCATCGCCTTGTAGGAACTCTCGCCCATCACCCAGCGCAGCGCCTCGACAAGATTCGACTTGCCGCAGCCATTCGGCCCCACCACGCCGGTGAGGCCGGGCTCGATGAGCATGTCGGTCGGCTCGACGAATGTCTTGAAGCCGGTAAGGCGCAGACGGGTGAATTTCATGCCCCAAGCGTGAAGCCACGCAACCACAAGTTCAAGTGGCAGAAGCACCCCGATCCACGAGATGTTGGGGATTTCGCAGGAAGGAGGGGCGGAAAACCACGGGAGGTCGCCGCCCGCTCCCGCCCCGCCGGCCACCCAAGGCGGGAGAGCGGCGCCATCAGGACAGCCCTGCTGTCCAAAAGCCCAATTGCCAGCCAGCACCACCTGCCCACATTCTACGTGGAGACGACCGATCCTGCCGATATTTCTGGAACTGGAGGCAGAACATGCGCCCGCCTTCGCTCGACATGTTCGATTTGCGTATCCTTCGCGAACTTCAGGAAGATGGCCGGCTGACCAATGCCGAGCTTTCCGATCGGATCGGCCTTTCTCCCTCGCCCTGCCTGCGGCGCACACGGCGACTGGAAGAGGAGGGCCTGATCGCGCGCTATCAGGCCCGGCTCGACGCCAACCGGCTCGGCCTAGGCGTGCTTGCCTTCATCCAGGTCCATCTGGAACGGCAGGTCGAGGAAGCGGCCAACGACTTCGAAGCCGCCGTGATGGCGTTGCCGCAGGTCATCGCCTGCTACAGCGCCACCGGCGACAGCGACTATCTGCTTCAGGTCGTGTGCGAGGATCTCGACGGCTTCGCACGCTTCGCCCATGACATTCTGATGGGCCTACCGGGCGTGCGCGGGGTGCGCTCCTCGCTGGCGCTGAAGCGGGTAAAGGAGAGCGGACGCCTGCCGCTCGACCATCTGCACCCCGTCCCCGTCGCCCCGGATACGATTGCCGAAAAACAAGGCAACGAAACGACAGGCCCAAAAAAGCGCCCTTGAGCGGCAGAATCTGCCGCTCGCGCCCCTGAGCGCCGCCAACAACGCAAGGACATGCCGGACTAGGTCAACTACACTGACCTATATCAGCGGGTGCGGGGAGATCCTCTCCTTCCGCATTCCCCCGGAACTCCTTGGAGGCGCGTCATGGCATTCGTCGCAGACACGTTGACTCCGCTGGTTTCGCGTACCACCGGCAGCGCCCGCGCCGGTCTTGCCGGTTCCCCCGCCACGCTGGCCGCGCTGGCCCTATCGGGCGCCGCGCTGCTCTGGTCCGGCAATTTTTTCGCGGGCCATGTCGCGGCGGGCATCATCTCGCCGGCGGTCCTTTCCGCCGTGCGCTGGGCGCTGGCCCTGGCGATGCTGCTTCCCTTCACCTGGCGGGAGCTTTCGCAGAAGCGCGGCGAGCTTACCCGGCTATGGCCGTTATGGATGGCCTCGGGCGTGCTGAACATCGCGGTCTTCACCGTGCTCATCTACACCGGCCTCGCCCGCACGACGCTGGTCAACGGGTCGATTATCGGCTCGGCGGCGCCGATCGTCGTGGGCGTACTGGGTTGGCTGATCCTGGGCGAGCGCACCAGCGCCCGCGCCCGTCTCGCCCTCGCCCTTTCCACGGCCGGCGTCGCGCTCATCGTGCTGCGCGGCGATATCGGCAATCTTGTCGGCTTTGATCTGCGCGGCGGGGATCTCATGCTGTTCCTCGGCATCTCGGCCTTCGCGCTTTACGCCGTCGTGCTGAAGCGCTTCCCCTCTTCGCTCTCGGCGGCCGCAGCGCTGACCGCGAGCATTCCTTTCGGCCTGCTGGCACTGGCGCCGTTCGCGGCCTGGGAAGTCGCGCAGCAGGGCCTCGATGCCAATGCCACATCAGGCACCGCGCTGATGCTGGTGCTGTATGTGGCGAGCCTGCCGACGCTCGGCTTCGTGCTGTGGGCGCGCGGCGTCGCGGTGTTGGGCCCCACCCGGTCGGGCCAGTTCCTCCAGCTCATGCCGGTCTTCGGCGCGGCGCTGGCGGTGGGGCTGATCGGGGAAACGCTGCACCTGTATCACGCACTGGGTTTTGCGCTGGTGCTGTCCGGTCTTGCCCTGCGCGACCGCCGTCTGGCCTCGGCCCATTGACGTCGGTTCTTTACAGAAACGACACAAACGGAGAGATAGTGTCATCTGGCGCCTGAAAAAGGCCACGAGCGGCAGCCTTTAAGGGGGCGCTCTCCCCCCGCTGGCTCCGCTGAAAGATCCGGATGAACACTAAATTGCCCCCACACAACACCCCCAGCCTGGACATTGCCGCCGTCCAGACCTCGCGCAAGCTTGTGCTTTATGTCCTCGGAGCAGCGGCGGTCGGGGTGCTGCTCTTTGGCAGTTCTCTCTGGTCCGACGAGGGTGACGGCAATCTCCACGAGATGATCGAGACCGCGGGCTTTGGATTGATTCTTGTCGCGATTATCGGGCGGACGTGGTGTTCGCTCTATATTGCGGGACGCAAGAAGGCGACGATCGTCGATGTCGGCCCCTATTCGGTGGTCCGCAATCCGCTCTACGTCTTCTCGTTCATCGGTGCCGCCGGTGCAGGCGCGCAGTTCGGCAGCTTCTCGGCGGCCATCGCCGCGGCCCTCATCACCGTGCTGGTGTTCGCAGTCGTCGTGCGCAAGGAAGAACGCTTCCTGGGAGAGAAGTTCGGCGAGCCCTACTTCACCTACAAGGCGCGGGTGCCGCGTTTCGTGCCGAATTTCGGCTTGTGGAAGAACGTCGACTCGCTGGATATCCGTCCCCAGCTCGTGGTGCGCACCTTCATTGATGCCTGCGTCTTCCTGGCGGCCATCCCTCTCGCCGAGGGCATCGAGATGGCGCAGAATCAGGGCATCCTGCCGATCCTGTGGATGGTGCCCTAAGGCTCAGCTCCCGCTTCGCCGCCCTTCTCCGAGCCTGTGTCGTCTGAGCAGGAACTGGCCAAGCCGATCCAGTGCCAGCGCCACGCCAGCGAAGCCGCACCCGACAGCGACATCGACGAAGCGCTCGAAAATATCGTGCGAGGCCCCGGTGACGCCGCCGGCAATGAATTCCAGCAGCAGCATGATGAAGGCTGTGAGCGCCGCCGCGCCCAATGCGCCATTGAGCTGCTGCGCCGGCCAGCGGATAAGCGCCGCCAGCGCCATGCCGGCCAGCAGCGCGGAATGAAACGGCAGCGCATAGCCGTAAACCAGCGCCACCCCGATGCCGAGCATCGTACCAAGCAGCATCTGGCCCATCTCCCGGCGGCTGGAGAGCGCATCGGCCCGAAGCACGATAACGACCACGATCAGCGTCCAGTAGGGCCGGTGCAGGCCCAGAGACAGGCTGGTCAGGAGAGCAAGCGGCACGGCGATGGCAACCGCGGCCGCGAACACCCAGCGTTCGCGTTCCGTCGCCCTCAGCCGTGAAACAACCATCGCCAGCGATGGCGCGGTCGAGGGACGACGGGTTCCGGTGACCAGGTCCCAGGCGATCGAGACCCCCCACGCATAAATCGCGTACGCCACCACGACGCCGGCCTCGCGCGCATCCAGTGGCGCAAACAGCGCGCCGATCGCGAGGGTGAGGCACAGGAAGCGGGCCGCGACGGCGGCGCTCGGATCAAGACTTTCCACCAGCGCATACAAGGCGCCCGCGCCGGCAACGGCCACCAGCATCAGCCCCACATGACCCGCCGCGAGCGTTCCCACGCCGGTTCCCACGATCACCACCAGCCCGGCCACGGCCATCAGGGTGAAGCGATGCGGAGGCGATCCGCCGGTATCGAGAGCGAAGGCCAGGATCGAGGTGACGATGGCGTAGATCAGCCACGTATCGACCCCGACCAGCAGTCCCCCGGCAATGGGCGCCATCACCGTCAGCGCGAATCGGATGGAGCGCGCGGCCAGCCCGTCGCCATGCCAGAACGGTAGTTCGGCAGGGGATGGCGGAAGAGAATCGCGCCCTGCCAAAGACTGCGGAGGAGTCCCGGCAACAGGCGTTTTTACCGCCGGCGGCGGCGATGCATCGACCAAGTCGCGATCCTTACCCGATACCTTTACCCGGTCTTTACCCTGACCGACGGAGATTGTGGATACGAATTCCGTAGCGTCCTGTAAGCGTCGGGTAGCCTTTGATGAAGCTGGTGGTGCGTAATGGGGAGGCCCGCAGGGCGTCCCGTCCCGGAGCCTCGCGCTCCTCCGGCCTCAATGGCGGCCTTCCCCTTGATTCGATTCTTCAGGGTGACTGCATCGCCGAGCTGTCGCGGCTGCCCGCGCACTCGGTTGATCTGGTCTTCGCCGACCCGCCCTATAATCTGCAGCTTCAGGGCGAATTGAAGCGCCCTGATGACAGCCGCGTCGACGCTGTCGACGACGCGTGGGACAAGTTCGAGAGCTTCCAGGCCTATGACGCCTTCACCCGCGCCTGGCTTCTCGCCGTCCGCCGCGTGCTGAAGCCCACCGGCACGCTCTGGGTGATCGGCTCCTATCACAACATCTTCCGCGTCGGCGCGATGCTGCAGGATCTGGACTTCTGGATCCTCAACGACATCGTCTGGCGCAAGACCAACCCGATGCCGAACTTCCGCGGGCGCCGCTTCACCAACGCCCACGAGACCCTGATCTGGGCGGCGCGGGACCCCGGCGGCAAGGGCTACACTTTCAATTACGAGGCGATGAAGGCCGCCAATGAGGACGTGCAGATGCGCTCCGACTGGCTGTTCCCGATCTGCTCGGGTCATGAGCGGCTGAAGGACGATGACGGCCACAAGGTTCATCCGACCCAGAAGCCCGAGGCGCTCATCGCCCGCATCCTGCTCGCCTCCTCCAAGCCCGGCGATGTCGTGCTGGACCCCTTCCTCGGTTCGGGGACCACGGCAGCCGTTGCCAAGCGGCTCGGCCGGCACTTTGTCGGCATCGAGCGTGACAGCACCTATGCGGAGGCCGCGCGCGCGCGCATCGACGCCGTCCAGCCGCTGCCGGATGCGGCGCTCGCGAGCGCGCCCAGCGCCCGTGAGGCACCGCGCATCGCCTTCGCTTCGCTGATCGAACGCGGGTTGATCGCACCGGGCACGATGCTCACGGACGCCAAGTCCCGTTACCGGGCGCTGGTACGCGCCGACGGCACCTTGTCGCTGGAAACCGCGCCGGGGCTCGGCACGGTTGGCTCGATCCATCGCGCCGGCGCCCTCGCCCAGGGTCTTGACGCCTGCAATGGCTGGACCTTCTGGCATCTGGAGACCGGTGAGGGTCTGCGCCCGATCGATTCGCTGCGCGCGGTGGTGCGCTCGGAAATGGCGATGGCGGCGGAGTAATCCGCCCAACGGGCCGGCGCCACCGCGCGGCGCCCGGTCCGACAAGGAGAGACCGCCTGGCGGCGGCCTCTCCCTCGTGTCGGGCCCGTGGCCGGGGCTCAGTGATCGACGGCCTTCTTGACCGCGTCCTTGGCCTTGCCCACGGCCTTCTGGCCTTCGCCTTTGAGTTCCTGCACCTTGCCTTCGGCCTGGAGCTTCTTCGAGCCTGTGGCCTTGCCGGCCGCCTGCTTGAGGTTGCCGACCGCCTCGTTGGCGTGACCCTTGGCCTTATCCATCGTGCTGCCCATGATCGTCATCTCCTGACATCCCGCCTATGCGGGTCGGGCAGACAACGCGCGAAGGTCGTGCGGGTTCACTGCGGCCGGCACGAATTAATCGATATACTCCAATACCTTGACCATCACGCTCGGGAACGCCTCGGCCTCGAATTGTGCCGGCCGGACCCAGCGATGGCCAGCTGGCGCCGCCATTTTCGCGGGCAAACGCGCCCGCCAGATTCCAAGCTCCAGGGCAAAATGGCTGAACGCATGGGTGACGGTGGCGTTGAGCGCCTTCCAGTCCGCCTGAAGCGGGGCGTGCGCCGCCACATGGCCCGGTCCATCAACCTCCCAGGGCGTGGAAGGCACTTCGCTCATACCCCCCAGCAGCCCCTTCTCGGGGCGTGAGCGCACCAGCACGGCGCCATCGGCACGCAGGGCGAGGAAGGCGATGCCGCGCCGCGTCGGCCGCGCCGCCTTGGCGGTCTTCACCGGATAGCGCTCCGGCGCGCCGTCCGCGCGGGCGGCACAGCTCTCACGCCACGGGCACAGCGCGCAGGCGGGCTTGCGCGGCGTGCACAGGGTGGCGCCGAGGTCCATCATCGCCTGCGCAAAGTCCCCGAAGCGTGCGTCGGGCAGCAATGTCAGGGCCAGCGCCCTGAGCTTTGCCCTGGCCTTCGGAAGCGCCTCTTCGACGGCGAACAGGCGGGCGACCACCCGTTCCCAATTGCCATCGACCGGCGCGGCCCGGCGATCAAACGCGATGGAGGCGATCGCCGCCGCCGTATAGGGGCCGATGCCCGGCAGCGCGCGCAGGGCCGCTTCCTCCGCCGGGAAACGCCCGTCATGGCGTTCCACCACCGCGCGGGCGCAGGCGTGCAGGTTCCGGGCGCGGGCATAATAGCCGAGCCCCGCCCACCGCGAGAGCACCTCCTCAAGCCGCGCGCGCGCCAGCGCTGCCACGTCCGGCCAGCGGGCGAGGAAGTCCGCGTAATAGGGCGCGACCGTCACCACCGTGGTCTGCTGCAGCATGATCTCGGAGAGGAACACATGGTAGGGGTCCGCCGTTTGACCCGGCTCCGCCCGCCAGGGGAGCCGGCGGCGATGCCGGTCATACCAGTCGAGCAGGGCCTGCGGGTCGTGCGAGGCGGCTGCCGGCACCGGGACGGCGTGGGTCGGATGGCGGGCTGGATTGGCGGCGGCGACCATGCGATCCTCGGTTCTGGAAGCCCGGCAGGGTGGCGATCCCGCGCCATTCCCGCAAGGCATTCCGTGGACATCATCTTTCGCGGCGCGCTCACCGGCGTCGGCTGCTGGACAGACCTCATGCCGCCCCGTTCGCCCCGCACCTACGTTCCCCGCTCCTACGCACCCAAGCCCCTCGCGGACTTCATCGACAACACGATCGCCGAAAGCTGCCGCCAGCGCGGCCTCGCCTCGGTGGAGATCGTCACCCGCTGGGCGGAGATCATCGGCGAAGACATGGCCGCGCGTGCGCTGCCGATCAAGCTGGCGTGGCCCAGCCGGCCGGAAAGCGCGGAGCCGGGAGTGCTCCATGTGCGGGTCGAGGGCGGCTACGCCATCGAGCTTCAGCACCTCGCCCCCGTCGTGGTGGAGCGTGTGAACCGCTATTTCGGCTGGCGCTGCATCGGCCGGCTGGCGCTGCGCCAGGGGCCCATCGCCAAGATGCGGGCGCCCGCGCCACCCCCGAGCGAACCCGATGCCGCCGAACGCGAGGCGGTGGCGCGCCGGCTCGGCACCTTCGAGGACCCTGCCCTCGCCGACGCGCTCTCGCGCCTGGGCGCACTGGTCGCGCGCGAGCACCGTCCCCGCCAGACACCGCCACCACGCAGGCCCTCGCGGTGGTGAACCGCCCCTCAACTTCACGCAGCGGTGACAAGCTCCGGCCATGCCCCACCGTTGCCATGTTTACGCGCTGCCTGTAGGCGCTAACAGCACCGGGGCCGGTGGATCGGCACCGCGCTTCCTTTTGGAGACCGTTCATGATCGATCGCCGTCGCTTCCTCGAAGGGCTTGGCACCACCGCCCTTACCGCGGCCGCCCTCTTCACGATCGCCAGCCCGCAGAGCTTCGGCCTGGGGCAGATCGGGTTCATCGGCCGCGCCGAGGCGCAGACGGTGGACATGGTGGAGCTTATGGCGCCCGGCGCCCTGCCCGACCAGGTGCTCGGCAAGGCTGACGCCCCGGTGACCATCGTTGAATACGCTTCGATGACCTGCGGACACTGCGCGCATTTCCATGAAACCACCTATCCGGTGCTTAAAGAGAAATACATCGACACCGGGAAGGTGAAGTTCATCCTCCGGGAATTCCCGCTCGACATCGTCGCCAAGGCCGCCTTCATGCTGGCGCGCTGCGCCGGCGACGGCAAGTACTACCCGATGGTCGACACCCTGTTCGAGACCCAGAAGAACTGGGCCTTCAACAACAACCCGGCGCAGGCCCTTCTCGCCATCGCCAAGCAGGGCGGCATGAGCGAGGAGCAGTTCAACACCTGCCTGAACGACCAGAAGCTCGCCGGTGAGGTGGACCAGGTCGCCCAGCGCGGCGCGAAAGAATTCGGCATCGATTCCACCCCGACCTTCTTCATCAACGGCAAGAAGATCTCCGGCGCGATGACCCCCGAAGAACTCGACAAGGAATTGGCCCCCCTGCTCAACGCGAACTGAGCCGGCCGCCTCCGGCGCCGCACGCGAAAGGCGCCGGATGTGAACGATGCCAAGTGTGCACGGCGCTGAGTGTGAACGGCGCTGGGTATGAACGGCGTCGCGGGCGAACATTGCCGGGTGAGAACGTCATGGGACGCGACGCGCGCCCCTACGTATCGAAACCGCATGCGGGCGGACGCAAGCCAACGCGCCGCCCGCCAGTGCATGTCGATTACCGGGTTGACCAGCTTCGCTCCCGGCCGCTCCGTAACAAGCCGGGCCACGGCGCGCCGATCCGTGAAACCGGCCCGCCGGGTACTTGAAGAGGGTGCGCGCCGAGCGGTGCGTGCCCATATGGTGGCCGACCAAGCCGTGCGCCTACAGGTAGTGACTGTCCACCGGACCAACCCGCCGGTGATCTCAGCCCCCTCCCCTCACGCCGGCAGTGTCAGCCGTCCTTCGCCGTCGATCGCGAAGCCGGGATTGTGGGCGATCTCCCACGGATAGCCATCGGGGTCGGCCACATAGCCTGAATACCCGCCCCAGAAGGTTGCCTGCGCCGGGCGCAGCGCCCGCCCGCCCGCCGCCACGGCGCGAATGAGCGTCGCGTCGACCTCGGCCCGGCTCACCCGGTTGCAGGCCAGCGCCATCCCGCCAAACTGGCCGCGACGCCCATCAATCACCCCCGCATCAGCCGCCAGTTCGTGCCGTGGGTAGAGTGACAGCGCCACGGGGCCGGCCATGAAGAAGGCGACGCCCTCGGCTGCCCGCATCTTCCGCTCAAGCCCCAGCGCCTCGTAAAACGCCGTGGCACGCGGCAGGTCAGAGACGCCCAGTGTCACCAGTGACATATGCAGCGCCGGAATGTCCCGCCGCCGGGCCCTGGGACTCCCCGGTTCCGCCGCGGGCTCGCCGCCGGTTTCCCACTCAACCGCGATGTTCATGCGTCCTCTCCGAAAAGCGACAATTGCTGGCCCGTGCGCGGCGGCCGGGTGAAGGCCCGCGTCGTCAACCGGGTGTGGCGGCGGTTCAGGCCCAGCCGCTCCACCGCAATCTCGAAGCGCCGCGCCAGCGTCCAGGCATAGGGGCCACTCCCGGTCATGCGTTTGCCGAAGGTGGAATCGTATTCCTTGCCGCCATGCAGCTCCTTGAGCAAGGTGAGCACATGGCGGTAGCGGTCCGGAAAGTGGGCGAGCAGCCATTCCTTGAACAGGTCGCGGATCTCCAGCGGCACACGCAGCATCACATAGCCGGCTTCGGATGCGCCCGCCGCTGCCGCCGCGTCGAGGATGCGCTCCATCTCCGCGTCGGTCACGGCCGGAACCACCGGCGCCACCAGCACGGCGGTCGGCACGCCGGCCGCGCTGAGCTGGCGGATGGTCTCGATGCGCCGCATCGGCGTCGCGGCGCGCGGCTCCATCAGGCGCGCCAGCTTGTGGTCGAGCGAGGTCACCGACAGCGCCACCTTCACCAGCCCACGCTCGGCCATGGGCGCGAGAATGTCGAGATCGCGCAGCACCAGGGCGGATTTGGTGACGATGCCGACCGGGTGCCCGAAGTCGCTCAGCACTTCCAGAATCCGCCGCGTCAGCCGCCATTCGCGCTCGATCGGCTGATAGGCATCGGTATTGATGCCGAGCGCGATGGTGCGCGGCTCGTAGCCGGGCCTCGCCAGTTCCTTGGCGAGAAGCTCGGGCGCGTCGGCCTTGGCGAACAGCTGGGTCTCGAAGTCGAGCCCCGCCGACAGGCCGTGATAGGCATGCGTCGGCCGCGCGAAGCAGTAGACGCATCCATGCTCGCACCCCCGATACGGATTGATCGAACGGTCGAAGCCGACATCGGGCGATTCGTTGCGGTTGATGATGGTGCGCGCCCGCTCCACCGTCACGCTGGTGCGGAACGCGGGCAGATCGTCCAGGCTCTGCCATCCGTCGTCGAAGGCTTCACGCGCGCGCGGCTCGAAGCGCCCCGCCGCGTTGGAAAGCGCTCCGCGCCCGCGCCGGCGCTCCCCATCGATCCCCGGCGCCGCCTCCTCGGGCGGGCCATCCATCTCCGAAAGCGTGGAGACGTCGCGAGCGGCGATGTCCTCCTCCTTCGCGCGTCGGACGCGGCGCTCTTCGGCAAGCCGGCCGAGATGCTTCGGCGGCGCCATCGCGGCGGCGATCGGGGGCGTCTTTCGCGGGATGCGGGGTTCGGTGCGGCGTTCCATGCCCGGATTCTTAGCGCGACGAACGGAACATATCAAGAACATTGGGCGAAATATGACAGCTGCCGCTTCACGGGCGCGGGCGCTTGTTATAGGCAGGGCAACGCCTTGTGTTCGCCGCGCGGGCTGTTCTCGCCGTCAAGCCGTCCGCCCTCTTTCCGTCTCCCAGGAAGCTGCAGCCAAGCGTGATTTCGGTCGTCATTCCCACCAGCGGATCCCACCGCCTGCTGATCCCCACTCTCGCCTCTCTGGTGCCAGGGGCGGCGGCTGGCGTGGTGCGCGAGGTGCTGCTGGTCGACACCGGCGATTCGCCCGAGATCGCCGAGATCGCCGATGCCGCCGGCTGTGAATATCTGCATGGACCGGACGGCTCCGGCGCGCGACGGCGGCAGGGCGCGGGCGCGGCGCGGGCGCCGTGGATCCTGTTCCTGGAGCCGGACGGAATTCTGCAGGAAGGCTGGGCGCGCGAGGTCCGCGGCTTCACCGACCAGGCCGAGCGCACCGGCACCGTCGACCGGCGCGCGGCCACTTTCCGCCTTGCGCTGGATGGTTTCGGCGTGGCCCCGCGCCTGAAGGAGGCGATCGCCGTCGCCCGCCACGCGCTTACCGGCCGTCCCCGACCGGAACAGGGGCTGCTGATTCATCGCCGCTTCTATGAGGCGCTGGGCGGTCACGAGCCCGGCGCGCAGGCCCAGCGCCGCCTGATCGCGCGGGTGGGCCGCGCCCGTCTGGTGCTGCTTCGCTCGCAGATGCTGCTGCCGGCCCGCTGAGGCTTTCCGACCCGCCGCTCAGGCCGGCGCGCGCAGCTTGCCGCGCTTGAGGTGCTCATCCAGCCGCGGCAGGATCTCGACGAAATTGCACGGCCGGTGGCGGATATCGAGCTGGTGGACGAGGATCTCGTCCCAGCCGTCACGGCAGGCCCCCGGCGAGCCCGGCAGGCAGAACACATAGGTGGAGTTGGCGACCCCCGCCGTCGCCCGGCTTTGCAGGGTGGAGGTGCCGATCTTCTGGAACGACACCATATGGAACACGGTTGAAAAGCCTTCCATCCGCTTCTCGAACAGCGGCTCGACGGCCTCGGGCGTGACGTCGCGTCCGGTGAATCCGGTGCCACCGGTGGTGATCACCACATCGATCCCCGCATCCGCGATCCAGCCGGCGACCCTGGCACGGATGGTCTCGATATCGTCGGGCACGAGGGCGCGCGCTGCAAGGCGATGGCCGGCGCCCTCGATTCGTTCCGCCAGCGTGTTGCCGGAGCGGTCGTCCTCAAGACGGCGCGTGTCGGAAATCGTGAGCACGGCGATCGACAGCGGCACGAAGGGTTTGTCGGCGTGGGTGGCGGTCATGGTTCAGATGCTGCCCTGGAAGGTGTTGCACTTGTTCATGGAACCGCTGTCGAGGCCGGTGCGGAACCACTTCACCCGCTGCGCGGACGAGCCGTGGGTGAAGCTGTCGCGCACCACATAGCCCTGCGACTGCTTCTGCAGCGTGTCGTCGCCGATCGCCGAGGCCGCGTTCAGCGCTTCCTCGACATCGCCCTTCTCCAGAATCTGCCACTGCGCGTCGGCATGGTGCGCCCACACCCCGGCGAGACAGTCGGCCATCAGTTCAACGCGCACGGAGAGCGCGTTGGCTTCCGAGCGCGACACGCGGCGCTGCTCGGCCTGCACCTTGGCGAGCAGGCCGATCTGGTTCTCGACATGGTGCCCGACCTCATGGGCGATGACATAGGCGGCGGCGAAGTCGCCCGGCGCCTTGAAGCGCTGCTTCATCTCCTGGAAGAACGAGGTGTCGAGATAGACCTTCTCGTCCAGCGGGCAATAGAACGGCCCCATGGCCGACTGCGCGGTGCCGCAGGCCGAGCGCGTGGCGCCGGAGAACAGCACCATGCCGGGGTCCTGGTAGGTGGCGCCCTGCGCCTTGAAGATGTCGGTCCACACATCCTCGGTCTGGGCCAGCACCACGGCGGCGAACTGGCCGATCTGGTCATTGGGCGCGGCCTGCTTCCCTGCCGGGGCCGGCTGTTGCTGCTGGCTGTAGCCGCTGTCCTTGCCGCCCATCAGGATCTCGGCGCCGCCGATCAGCACCGCCGGGTTGATGCCGGTGGCCCAGGCGATCAGGCCGATCACGATCAGGCCGCCAATGCCGAGGCCGCCACGCCCTCCCGGAATACGGCCACCGGAGCCGCCGAAGCCGCCGCTGCCGCGGCGGTCTTCGACGTTGTCGCTCCGCCGGAAATCGTCCCACCGCATGTCAGCCTCCACTGCCCGCCATCACGGCGCGATACTGATGCAGTCGCGCCGTGGCGGCAATGCGGCCGGGGGCTGTGGGTTCCCGACAAAGGTTCAGGCCGCCGCGCGGGCGGGTCCTGCGATCCACTGCCGGGCGAGGTTCACATCCGCCTGCGACAGGCCGTGGCCGGCCGGCAGCACCTGATGGTCGAGGCTCGCTCCCGCCGCGCGCAGTTGCCCGGCGAGGCGCTCGGCATTGGACACCGGCACAATGGGATCCATCGCCCCGGAGAGCAGCAGCACCGGCACGCCCCCGAGTTCGGCAGGCGGGGGATCGGCCAGCGGCACCATGGCCCGCAGGAGAACTGCGCCGGCCAGCACGCCCGGCTGCAACAGCAGCGTCGCGGCGGCGATGTTGGCACCGTTGGAGAAGCCGACCGCGACCGGAGCCGCGAGACCATAGGCCTCGCGCGCCTCGGTGACGAAGGCCGCCAGTTCAGCGGCCCGCGCCCGCACGTCGTCCTCGTCGAACACGCCCTCGCTGAGGCGGCGGAAGAAGCGCGGCATGCCGCCCTCCAACACCTTGCCGCGCGGGGAGATCAGCGCCGAACCGGACGAGATCATGCGGCCAAGCCCGAGAAGATCGTTCTCGTCGCCGCCAGTGCCGTGGAGCATGAGCAGCGGGGGAGCCCCGGCCTGGGCGGCCGGCTCATAGCGATGCACGAAGGAAAGCGGAGCAGGGTTGCTCATCATGGCCTCCTCGTATGAAGGGGGGGTGGCGCCGCCCGTAGTGGACGGCGCCGGGGGTCGGGTCACGCTGTTCGGGTCACGCGATTTCCGGGAGCACGGCTTCGATGCGGCTGCGGCTGCTTTCCAGGAAGTCCGGCAGCTTCAGCGCTTCGCCGAGCTTGGCCAGCGGCTCGTCCGCCGCGAAGCCGGGGGTATCGGTCGCGATTTCGAACAGCACATGGCCGGGCTCGCGGAAGTAGATGGAGCGGAAGTAGTTCCGGTCCTTCTGTTCCGTGGTGTGGATGCCGTGGTTCTCGTTCAGCTTCTTCACCATCGCGAACTCGGCGGCGTCATCCGCGGCGCGGAAGGCGATGTGGTGCACCGAACCGCCACCCATGCGCGCCGGCAGGAAGCCGCCGGCCTCGTGGATGTCGACGATGCCGCCGATATCCGTGCCCTCCGCCTTGAAGCGCACCAGCGATCCCTCGCGGCCGATCTCGGTGAACCCGAACACGTCGGTGAGGATGGCGCCGGTGGGCGCGGCTTCGGCCAGCAGCAGGTTCACGCTGTGAAAGCCGCGAATGGCATGCTCGGCCGGCACATCCGTGCCGATCCACGCCGGCTCATTGGCGATGCCGGCCACGCCGACAAGCGCGAGGCGCATGCCGTGGGGGTCGGTGAAGGAGAGCACGGTCTCGCCGAAGCGGCGCACGATCGGCTGGTAGGCCACGCCCTTCTCGATGAAGCGCTGGGTCCAGTACCCGATCGAGCCTTCCGGCACCCGGAACGCAGTCTCCTGCGTCTCGCCGATGCCCAGCCGGCCCGGCGCGACATGGTCCCAGGGAAAGAAGGTGAGGATGGTGCCGGGCGCGCCGGCCTCGTCGCCATAGTAGAAGTGATAGGTGCCGGGATCGTCGAAGTTGACGGTCTTCTTGACAAGGCGCAGGCCCAGCGTGCGGGTGTAGAACTCGACGTTGCGGCGCGCATTGCCAGCGATCGCGGTCACATGATGGATGCCATTGCGGTTCATGGTCAAACCCTCCTGCGAGCCCCGTCCGGTGCTCGCCCTGATCGATGAGCGCGACGTCCGCGCTCGTTGTGAGGAGAAGATAACCCGGCATCGACGCAATGCCAGACCCGATCAATTGCATTGACGCAATGTCATTCCTGCTGCTATGGTCCGCGGCCGGAGACGATCGAAATTCATCAGTTATTGCCGATAGTTGCCCGCCATCCAGGAGAAGCATCGTGGCCGAGCCGTTCAAGAACCTCGCCTGGGACGACTTCCGCCTGATCAAGGCGGTGGCCGATGCCAAGGGCCTGCCCGCCGCCGCCGCGCAGATCGGCGTCAATCATTCCACCGTGTTCCGCCGCCTCAAGCAGATCGAGGAGAACCTCGGCTCGGTCCTGTTCGAGCGCCACCGCACCGGCTACGCGCTCACCCCGGCGGGCGAGGAGATGGTCGCGCTCGCCAACCGGCTCGACGAGGAGATCACGGCGGTGGGCCGCAAGCTGGCCGGCCGCGAGCCCGCTCCCTCGGGCGAATTGCGGGTGACGGTGCCCGATTCCCTGCTCATCGACTTTCTGGTGCCGATCCTGGCCAGCTTCCGTCAACGCTATCCGGAGGTGCGGCTCGACATCGTGCTCTCCAACCAGGCGCTGAACCTGTCGAAACGCGACGCGGACGTCGCCATCCGCGCCACCGATCATCCGCCGGAGAACCTCGTCGGCCGCCGCGTGGCCCGCATCGCCTGGGCGCTGTACGGGCGGTCGCAGGACTATCCCGAGCCGAACGCGGTGACACAGGAGCAGCTCGACACCGCCAACTGGGTCTCGCTGGGGGACAGTCTGGGGGCGCTCAAGGCGGTCAAGTTCGTCCAGGAGCACGTCGCGCCCGAGCGCGTGGCCTACAAGATCAACAGCGTGCTCGGCCTCGCCGAGGCGGTGGAGGCGGGCATCGGGATCGGGCACATACCCTGCCTCATCGGCGATGCACGCCCGACGCTGGTGCGTATCGGCCCGCCCGATGAAGACTATGCCGCCGATCTGTGGCTTCTCACCCACCCGGACCTGCGCCACTCGCCGCGCGTGCGCGCCTTTCTCGATTTTCTTGCCACCGAAATCGCCCGCCACCGCCGCTTCATGGAGGGCGGGGCCGGGCATCAGTCGCGCGTCCCGCCCGTTGACGGTCCTGCCACCGACGTCACGGCTTGAGGCGGGCGAGCAGGGTATCGCGCACGGCGATGAGCTGGCTGGCCAGCGCCGTGATCTCGGACATGTCGCGCTCCAGGCAGCTGCCGATCTCGCCGGGAATCTCCAGCGCCGCCCGGCGCAGCTCCTGGCCCTGATCGGTCAGGAAGATACGCACCTGTCGCTCATCACCGGTATCGCGCACCCGCCGCACCAGCCCGGCCGCCTCCAGCCGCTTCAGCAGCGGGGTCAGCGTGTTGGTCTCCAGCAGCACCTTCTCGCCGACCTGCCCGACCGTCATCCCGTCCTCGCCCCACAGCGTCACCATCACCACATATTGCGGGTAGGTGAGGCCGATCCGGTCCAGCATCGGCCGGTACACGCGATTGAAGGCGTGGTTGGCCGAATAGACCGCGAAGCACAGGAAATCGTCGAGCGTGAGCGTATCGTCGGTGGACATGATGACCTTGTCGGCGCGACCGACGGCGACCTGCCGTCTTTAAGTTCTGGCAAAGTGCCTCGCGCACGATACGACAACAAGCGGGTTTTTGCGTAAGACAGCGGGCCGTGGAGCCTCGCGGGCGATTTGAACAAGCACGCCGGCTCCTCTATAGCATCGCGCATGCATCTTTTTGGGGAATGAGAGCCGATGTCGGGGGGAGCCACGCCCAAGCCAGATGCTCTCGTCACGCCGGCATCCGCCGATCCCGTGGCCGGCCCCCTTCATGGCGAACTCAGCGTCACAGGGCGGCGGTCGGCCCGGCTGCGGCTGCGCGCGGCGTGGATGTACTATGTCGAGGGCATGACCCAGAGCGCCATCGCCGAGGCGCTGGACATTGGCCGCGTCACCGTGGTGCGGCTGCTCGCCGACGCCCGCCAGCTCAATGAAGTCAAGATCTCGCTCTCGCGCGAGATCGCCGAGCTGCCCCGGCTGGAAATGGGCCTGCAGAAGGCGTTCGGCCTGCGCGAGGCGGTCGTCGCCCCGCTCTCGGGCCCCCTGGCCGACCCGACCAGCGCCATCGGCGCCGTCACCGGCCAGTTCATCTCCGATTTCATCCGCCCGGACATGAAGATCGGCTTCGGCTGGGGTCGCACCCTGATGCGGGCGCTCGGCTTCATCGACGAGAAGTCGGTCGCCAACCTCTCGGTGATCTCGCTTCTGGGCGGCATCACCAAGGCCAAGCAGTACAACCCCTCGGAATTCGCCTGGCAGCTCTCGCGCCTGTTCCAGGCCGACTGCCATCTCATCGCCGCCCCGGCCATCGTCGACAGCGTGGAAACCAAGCGCGCGCTGATCGAGCGCTGCGGGCTCGGCACGGTGTACTCGCTCGCCCGCGAAATGGACGCCGTCGTGCTCAGCGTCGGCGAGATGGAGAGCGACAGCACCTCGCTGCGCTTCGGCTTCTTCTCGCAGGCCGACTGGGCCTCGCTCATCGCCGCCGGCGCGGTGGGCGACGTCATCTACAATTTCATCGACATCGAGGGCCGGCCGGTCGATCACCCGGTCAACAAGCGGGTCATGTCGATCCCGATCGAGACGTTGCAGGCAACGCCCGAGCGCATCCTCACCTCCGGCGGGCCGGGCAAGACGGAGGCGGTCATCGCCGGGCTCCACATGCTGCGTCCCACCGTCTTCATCACCGACGAAGTGACCGCCGCCGCCGTCCTTGATGCGGTCGGCGCCGATTATTGATCCCAGAATTGCCGCATCGCGCTATTTTCCTCGGCCTCAATGTCGAGTACCGAAGGGCGTGAGGCTTCCGCTTGCGGACGGAATGCCGAAGGTCAGAGAAGGGTGTGAGTGATGCTCGGGGCAGACGGGATCATGCGGTCGGGCATCGCCGCCGAGCTTGACCACTGGACCGCGACCCATGGCCCGGTCACCATCGGCCTTGCCGGTGCCGGGCAGATGGGGACCGATCTCATCGTCCAGGTGGCGCTGATGCCGGGGGTGCGAATCGGCGCCGTCTCTGAAATCGACGCCCAGGCCGCCATCGATGCCGCGCTTATGGCGGGGCACGCGCGCGGCAACATCGTCAGCGCCAGCACCGCGAGCGCGATCGACCGCGCCATCGAGGCCCGGCAGTTCGTGGTCACGGACGACTACCACGCCATGTGCGCGAGCGGGCACATCGACGTCGTCATCGACGCCACCGGCAATCCCAATATCGGCACGCTGGTGGCGCTGGAGGCGATGGCCAACGGCAAGCACGTGGTCATGCTGAACGTCGAGGCCGACATCACCATCGGCCGCTTCCTCAAGCACGAGGCCCGTAACGCCGGCGTGGTGCTGACCGGCGCGGCGGGCGACGAGCCGGCCGCCACCATTGAGCTCATCAGCTTCGCCCAGTCGCTCGGCTTCGACATCGTCGCCGCGGGCAAGGGCAAGAACAACCCGCTGAAGATCGACGCCACGCCCGACGAGTTCGAGGCCGAGGCCATCTCCCGCAACATGAACCCGCGCATGCTGGTGGAGTTCGTCGACGGCTCCAAGACCATGGTGGAGATGACGGCGCTGGCCAATGCCACCGGTCTGGTGCCGGACGTGGCGGGCCTGCACGGCCCGGCGGCCTCGCGCGAGGAACTGGCGCAGGTGCTGTGCACCCGCGAGGATGGCGGCATCCTCTCCCGCGCCGGCGTGGTCGACTACACCATCGGCAAGGGCGTGGCGCCGGGCGTGTTCTGCATCGTCAAGCCGCGCCACCCCCGCGTCATCGAGCGCATGGCCGATCTCAAGGTCGGTCCCGGCCCGTGCTTCGCGCTGATCCGGCCCTATCACCTCACCAGCCTGGAAGTGCCGCTGTCGGCGATGCGCGCGGTGATGCACGGGCGGCCGGACATGGAGGTGCTCGATCACCCCGTGGCCGAATGCACCGCGGTCGCCAAGCGCGACCTCAAGCCCGGCGACGTGCTCGGCCGGATCGGCGAGTATGATTATCGCGGCTTCTGCATGGGCTGGCGGGAGGCCCGCGACGGCTTCGCCCTGCCCCTCGGCCTTGCCGAGAAGGCGCGCGTGCTGCGCCCGGTCAAGGCGGGCGAGCGCCTGACCTACGAGAACTGCGCCCCCGATGACCAGTTGGTCGTCACCCAGATCCGCCGCCGCCTCGACCAGGCCGACGCGCAGTATCTGGCCGCCTGAGAGGCCCCGCGCTACCGCTGCCGAACGATGGCGCCGATCGCGTTGACGACAAGGCGCGCGGCGGTCAGGGCCGACAGTCCGTCCCGGTCGGCGGGAGGGTACAGCTCGACGAGGTCGAAACCGGCGATCCGGCACCGACGGCCGGCACCGGCGATCAGATCGATCGCCTGGGTGTAGCTGAGGCCGCCGGGCGTGCGCGCCGCGACGCCGGGCATGAGGGCGGGGTCGAGACCGTCGCAGTCGAGGGTGATGACGACCCGCGCGCCTTCGGGAAGATGCCGCAGGGCGGCATCGACACCCTCGGCGTGAATGTCGCGGGCGGTCACGAAGCGGGCACCATAGTGCCGCGCCGCGTCGATCTCGATGGCGCGCGCGCTGCCGACGCTGCGCAGGCCGACCTGCACGATGCCGGCGACATGAGCCATCTCGCTCGCCCGCCGCATCGGGCTCGAATAGCCGTAGCGCTCCCCCTGCACCTCGTCGCGCCAGTCAATATGGGCATCGATCTGCAGCACCCAGACCGGCCCCTGATCGGCGAATCCGGCGAGAAAGGGAATGGGCACGGAATCGTCGCCCCCGAGCAGAACCGGCACCGCCGGCAGCGCCAGCACCGCGCGCGTCGCCGCCTCGATCCGCGCCCGGTTGCCGGCATTGTCGTGCAGGGTGGTCGGGATATCGCCGGCATCAACGCCGCTGATCGGCCCGCCCTCGAAAAGCGGGCCGCCGAGATCGAAATCCCAGTGCCCGATCAGCCCGGCGTCTTCCTGGCTCGCCGCGCGGATGGCCGCGGGCGCCAAAGCATGACCGCCGCTGTCCCGGCCCGGATAGGTGCTGCCGTGGCCGGCCCCCAGAAGCACCACGCGGGGCCTACGGTCCCCGGCGAGGCACTCGGGAAGGCCGAGGAAACGGGGCATGGCGGGCAGAGATGTGCCGGTCAGGAATGCGCTAGTCAGGGATGCGGCGGGATGGGGTGCGGCGGGCATCGTTCCGTCCTCAGACGCACGGCGGATTCATCGGGGTGCATGTGCCGCACGGGACCCGGGTACTGTGCCGTGGTGCCGTCCAGTCACGCGCGAAGACCGCCGGCTGTTGCGCTCACGCATTCCCCGGCTTGGCTCCGCCGGCCCGCTCGGTGAACCGGGCGTCGACAAGGCGCGCTTCCGCCTCGGCCAGCGCATCGGCGAGCTGGCGCACCTGGGCCGGGTCGAGCACGAGCTGGAGCGCGGGCACCGGCTCGCCGGGCTTGGGCTGCTCCGTGCCGATCTCGACCCGCAGCCCCACCTTCTCGGTGCCGAACAGGGCCGTGGTGAAGGCCAGCATCGGCCACACCTTCAGGTGCCCCTTGTCGTCCTTGTCCCAGTCGTCGAAGCGCCCGGCCATGCTGTTCTCCTTCACGCGGTGCGGCGCGCCCCGCGCCGCCTGGTGCCGGTCTAGCATCGATCAGGGCGCGCGCGACAGACCCGCTGCCCCAAGAAGCCGCCCCGCCCGGCCGGGTGCTCCACACGCAATGCCTCCCCTGAATGTGCACCTGCTCAATGGAAGTCGCGCGACTTCGGCAGCACGCGCACCTGTCGCGGATGTCCGTGCCGTGGCGTCCCCCGCCCCGGAAGCGCCTCGCGCGGGGCTTCCTGTGATGGCGCCTTGATCCTGCGCGTCTCGCGCTCGTCCCGGCCCGGGTCGACCTGCGGGGGCGGCAGATAGTCCCCGCCCGCACGCCCCTCCGCTTCGGCGGCCCTGTCGGGCATCCTGTCGAGCGTGTCCTCCTCGAACAGGCGGGCCAGCTCACCCGAGCGGTCGTGCACCCGCTCGCCCATCACATGGATGACGCCCTCCTTGCTCTTCTGCACCCGCCCTTCCACCACGGCGAGCCGCGCGCCCATC
Organism: Ancylobacter pratisalsi; assembly: GCF_010669125.1. Lineage (NCBI taxonomy): Bacteria > Pseudomonadati > Pseudomonadota > Alphaproteobacteria > Hyphomicrobiales > Xanthobacteraceae > Ancylobacter > Ancylobacter pratisalsi. Next base: position 2,577,008 of record NZ_CP048630.1, on the reverse strand, counting down.
ACCTGCGCCCGGAAACGCTCGAACTGGCGGGCCCAGAGCAGCACGTTGACGATGCCGGTCTCGTCCTCCAGCGTCATGAAGATGGCGTTACCCTTGCCCGGCCGCTGGCGCACCAGCACGATTCCCGCCACCCGCACGAACGCCCCGTCCCGCGCGGCTCCCAGCTGCGCGCTCGACAGCACGCGCTCCGCCGTGAAGCGCGCGCGCAGCATTCCCATCGGGTGGCCTTTGAGCGAGAGCCGCGTCGTCTGATAGTCGACCGCGATCTGCTCGGGCAGCGCCATCAGCGGCAGGTGCGCATCGGCATCGGCGCCAAGCTCGCGCGCATCTGCCGCGGCGAAGAGCGGCAGCGGCGCGTCGTCTGGCAGGCGGCGCACCGCCCAGGCCGCCGCGCGGCGGTCGAGCCCGATGGAGCGGAAGGCGTCCGCCTCGGCGAGCCGCGTCAGCACCGCGACCGGCAGCCGGGTGTGCCGGGCCAGCGTCTCGACATCGGCAAAGCCCGCCCCGCGCGTCCGCGCCAGCCGCTCCGCCGCCTCCCGGCTCATGCCGTCGATCTGCCGGAAACCAAGCCGTAGCGCCAGGCCGCCATCGGGCCGGCGCTCCAGCGTGTTGTCGTACAGGCTGTGGTTCACATCCGCCGCGCGCACCTCCACCCCATGCTCGCGCGCGTCGCGCACGATCTGCGCGGGGGCGTAGAAGCCCATGGGCTGGGCATTGAGCAGCGCGCAGGCGAAGGCCGCCGGGTGCCGGCATTTGATGAAGGCCGAGATGTAGACCAGCCGGGCGAAGGAGGCGGCATGGCTTTCGGGAAAGCCGTATTCGCCGAAACCCTTGATCTGCTCGAAGCAGCGCGCCGCGAAGGCCGGATCGTAGCCGCGCGCGCTCATGCGCTCGACCAGCAGATGCTGGAACTGGCCGATGGTGCCGACATGGCGAAAGGTTGCCATAGCCCGGCGCAGCTTGTTGGCCTCGACCTCGGAGAATTCGGCCGCGACCATGGCGAGCTTCATCGCCTGCTCCTGGAACAGCGGGACTCCCATGGTGCGCGACAGCACCTCGCGCAGCTCGTTCGGGTCGTGCGGGGGCGCGGGGGCGGGATAGCTCTCCTTCTCCAGCCGGTCGCGGCGGCGCAGATAGGGATGCACCATGTTGCCCTGAATCGGGCCAGGCCGGACAATGGCGACCTGGATCACCAGATCGTAGAGGCAGCGCGGCTTCATCCGCGGCAGCATGTTGATCTGGGCCCGGCTCTCCACCTGGAACACCCCGATCGAATCGCCACGGCACAGCATGTCATAGACATCGCTCTGCTCTTCCGGCACCTCGGCGAGCGTGTAGGCCTCGCCCTCATGCGCCGCGATCAGGTCGAACGCCTTGCGGATGCAGGTCAGCATGCCCAGCGCCAGCACGTCGACCTTGAGCAGGCCGAGCGTGTCGATGTCGTCCTTGTCCCATTCGATGAAGGTGCGATTCTCCATCGCCGCGAGGCCAATCGGCACCATCTCGTCGAGGCGCCCGCGCGTCAGCACGAAGCCGCCCACATGCTGGGAGAGATGGCGCGGAAATCCCAGCAGCCGGCTGGCGAGGCCAATGGCCCGCGCGATCACCCGATTGCCTGGATCGAGCCCCGCCTCCATGGCCTGGCGGTCCTGGATCGCGTCGCCCCAGCTTCCCCACACCGTGCCGGCGAGCCGCGCCGTGACGTCCTCGGTGAGGCCCAGCACCTTGCCCACATCGCGGATCGCGCTGCGCGGACGGTAGGAGATCACGGTGGCGGCGATGCCGGCGCGGTGGCGGCCATAGCGCTCGTAAATGTACTGGATCACCTCTTCGCGCCGCTCATGCTCGAAATCGACGTCGATGTCGGGCGGCTCCCGGCGCTCCTTGGAAATGAAGCGGGCAAACAGCAGCTCGCTCGTCGCCGGATCGACGCTGGTGATGCCGAGCACGTAGCACACGGCGGAATTGGCCGCCGAGCCGCGCCCCTGGCACAGAATGGCGTTGCGCTCGGCGAAGTCGACAATGTCGCGGATGGTGAGGAAATAGGGCGCGTAGCCCAGCTCGGCGATCAGCTTCAGCTCGGCATGGAGCTGGCGTTCCACCTTGGCCGGCACGCCGTCCGGGTAGCGGATGGCCGCGCGGCGCCAGGTCATCGTCTCCAGCCAGCCCTGCGGGGTATGGCCGGGCGGCACCGGCTCCTCGGGGTATTCGTATTTCAGCTCGCCCAGCGAAAAGTCGATGCGGGCGAGGAAGTCGCGCGCCTGCTCCACCGCCTCCGGCGCGTCGTGGAACAGCCGGGCCATCTCCGCCGGCGGCTTCAGGTGGCGCTCGGCATTGGCCTCCAGCCGCCGCCCCGCCGCCTCAAGCGTGGTGCCCTCACGGATGCAGCTGAGCACATCCTGCAAGTCGCGCTGGTCGGGGTGATGGTAGAGCACGTCATTGGTGGCGATCAGCGGCACGCCCGCGCGCCGGGAGAGGACCTTCAGCCGCGCGAGGCGGGCGCGGTCGTCGCCCCGGCGCGTCATCGCCGCCCCGAGCCAGAGCGCGCCCGGCGCCGCCGCGCCGAGCTCTTCCAGCGTCGCCGCCAATAACCCCTCGCCTGCCGAGACCTTGCCCTCCGGCTTCCTTCCCGCCCCCGCCGGCAGGTGGCGGGACGGCATCAGAATGAGCAGCAGCCCGCGCGCATCCGCCAGCAGGTCCTCGATACGAAGATGGCATTCGCCCTTGATCCCGGCGCGCAGATTGCCGGCCGTGAGTAGGCGGGTAAGTCGCCCCCAGCCGTCGCGGTCCTGCGCGTGGGCGATGATGTCGGGCGTGCCGTCGGCGAAGACGAGACGCGCCCCCACGGCAAGCCTGAAATCCAGCGCCGGCCCGTCGCCGCGCGCGGCGGCTTCCCGTCCCCGGGCGCGGGCGACCTGCGCCAGCGGATCGTCCTCTATCAGCGCAGGGCGTGCGGCGAGGGGGTCGGGCGTCTGCCCTGTCGCGACCCGGCACTCGGCCAGACATTCGGCGTGCGCCTCGGCATGAATTTCCCGCGCCCTCTCCAGCGCCGCATGCGCGCGCACCACGCCCGCCACGGTGTTGCGGTCGGCGATGCCGATACCGGCATGGCCGAGGGCGAGCGCCTGCGTCACCAGCGCCTGTGCGCTGGAGGCCCCGCGCAGGAAGGAGAAGTTCGAGGCCACCACCATCTCGGCAAAGAAGCTCATCGCCGCCTCACGGGAACAGGCCGTGGAGAAACCAGCGCGGCGCGCCCGGCTCGCGCTCATAGAGCCCGGCGCGGAACAGCCAGAAGCGCCGTCCCTCGCGGTTCTCCACCCGGAAATAGTCGCGCGTCGGTGTGCCCTCCTCGCGCCGCCACCATTCGGGAGCGATGCGCTCGGGCCCCTCGGCGCGGGCGACCTCGTGCACCACGCGCCGCCAGCGGAAGCGCAGCGGCGGCCCGTCGGGCACCTCCGCCAGCGCCTCGATCGGCTGGGGCGGGTCGAACAGGGTCAGCGGACGCGGCAGCCTGTCCTCGGGCAGCGCCACCGCCGGCACCCGCTCGCCCGCCGGCACCAGCGCGCTCGCCCGGTCCGTGTCGTGGGTGTCGCGTATCAGGAAACGCAGCACCCGCTCGCGCCCCAGCCGCACGGCGAGGCGGTCGGTCAGCGCGGCGACCTCCTCTTCCTCGATCGCGCGTCCGTCGAGGCTCACCTGCGCGGGGGTGAGCGGCTCGGCCCGCAGCACGCCGAGCCGCACCAGGTCGAAGCCGAAACCGGGGTCGATCGGGTCCGCCAGCGTCTCGAGCCGCTCGCGGTAGAGCCGCATCAGCGCCGCGACATCGCGCGAGGGGCGGGCGGTCTCCACTTTCAGCCGCCGCACCGCGCCATCGGCACGGAAGAACGAGGCCTCGAAGGCCCGCCCGCCCGCCCCGCGTGCCTCCAGCATCAGCGCGAGATCCGCGATCAGCAGCGACAATGCGCCCTCGATATCCTCCACCCGGGCGATCGGTTCGGCAAAGCGCCGCTCGGTGATGCAGGCCGGCAGCGGCCGGCGCGGCACGAGGCGCCCATCCTCCTGGCCGAGCGTGCGGCGAAGGCGCACCAGCAGGTCCTCGCCGAAGCGGGCAGCCAGCGGCGTACCGGGCCGGGCGGCGAGGTCGCCGATGGTCTTCAGCCCAGCACGGGAAAGCCCGCGCGCGATGTCCTCGCCAATGCCGAGCAGGGCGACAGGCAGCCCGGCCACCGCCCGCGCTTCCTGCCCCGGCGGCACCACGCCGCCCTTACCCGCCCCGCCCCGGCCCGCGCGCGCCAGCGCCTGCCCGGCCTCCGCCGTGCCGGCGATCACGCCGACGGCGCCCAGCTCATGGCGCTCAAGATGGGCGATAAGGCGTGTGCGCATCATCGCCTCACCCCCGAACAGATGCGCGCAGCCGGTAATGTCGAGCGTGAGCCCGTCCGTCCCGTCCAGCGCGACGAGCGGCGTCCAGCGGTCGCAATCGTCGGCCACCCGCTCCAGGAAGGCGGCGTCGGCCAGCGGGTCATGCTCGACCACGGCAAGGTCGGGCAGGCGCGCACGCGCATCGGCCAGCGTCAGGCCGGGCACGAGCCCGCACGCGCGCGCCTGCCGGTCCACCGCGGCAAGGCGCCGGGCGTTCTTCACGGTCTCGACGAACACCAGCGGCAACGGTGCGAAGGGAGAAGGCGCGGGGGGAAAAGGCGCGGGAGCACCATCAAAGCGCGCCCCATCAGCCTGCACGGCGCAGCCGCGCGAGGCCGTCTTCCCGCCCCGCGCGCGCCGGGTCCGCTCCAGCCGGTCGGCCGGAAGGAACGGGAACCACAGCGCGAGGTAGCGCGGCGAGGTCGCGGAAGGAACATGTCTCACGGTCCCACTCCAGGTTCCAGGTACCGCCCTCGACCGGGCGCCCGCCTTCCCCGCCGCGATGGCGCAGAAGCGTGGCGGCGAAGGCCGGCGCGCCGGGGGCATGGCCCTCGCCCTGCGGGGAGGAGGCGGCCGGCGCCACCCGCCAGCGTGTCGCCACGGCGGTGGGAATCGGCTGCCCCGCCCCGCGCAGCAGGAAGCCGGTGACCCTTGAGGCATCGGCGCGCAGCGAAAGGCGGCGCGTGGCGGTCAGGTCGAGCGCTTTCGGCGTGCCCCAGGTCTCGATCAGCACGGCCCCGAGCGCCGCGCAGCGCAGGGCGTCCTCGCCCGCGCGCAACGCCGTGGCCGCGTCCGAAGCCCGCACCAGGATGAGCCGCGCGGGGTCGAGCCCGAGCGCGGCGAGGCCGTCGGCGTCGAGCCGGCCAAGCTCGGCCTCGACCATGTCCTGGCGCACCCACAGCACCGGTCGTGGCGGGGCGACGGCCGATGCAGCGCCGCGCGGAAAAGAGTCCCCCGCCGCCTCGGCACCCGCGCTGGCCCGCAACGCCAGCGCCAGCGTGAAACCGGCCGCCGCCGCCATGTCCGCCCCCTGCACGGCCTGAATCTCGTGCAGCGCCCCACGCCCGAGCGCGAGGGGGCCCGGCCCGTTGGCGCCAAGGCGGAAGCTGGACGTCTCGCCGGACAGGCGCTCCGCCTCAAGACCGGCGAGCAGCTGCCTCAGCGCGGAAACATCTCGGGCAGGGCCCATGGTCGCGCTCACATATGTTCATGTTATGTTCCCTTAAAACGACTCGTTCCGCCGCGCGAGTCAAGCGTCCTTCACAGCCAATGACGACGCCGCAGTTGCGCGCGGCGCGCAGGCACGGCAAGGCTGGTGCGGGAGCCGACGCCATGCAGGACAGTGAACCCGCCGTTTTCGAGCCGCTTGCCACCCCGGGCTGGATCGGCCCGCTCGACCGCGCGGCGGGGCCGCTCTACACCCAGATTCTTGCCGCGCTGGAAGATGCCGTGGCGCGCGGCGTGCTGCGTCCGGGCGACCGCCTGCCGACCCAGCGCGCCCTCGCCGAACAGTTGCAGGTCGATCTCACCACGGTGACGCGCGCCTACAGCGAAGCCCGCCATCGCGGCCTCATCGATGCCGTGACCGGGCGCGGCTCGTTCATTCCCGGCGGTCCGGGCGCGACCACACCGGCGCTGGACCTGTCGATGCTGATGCCCCCGCCCCCGCGCGGCCTGTCGCTCGGGGCGCTGATCGAGCGCGGGCTCACCTCGCTGCTCGCCCGCACCAATGCCGATGTGCTGATGGCCTATCACATCGGCCCCGGCTCCGCCCCGGACCGGCTCGCCGCGACACAGTGGCTGGAGCCCGGCTTCGGCCCGCTCGATCCCCGGCGGGTGGTCATCTCCCCCGGCACCCAGCCCGCGCTCGCCGCCCTGCTCTCGGTGCTGGCCAAACCCGGCGACGTCATTCTCGCCGATCCCGAGACCTATCCCGGCTTTCTCGCCGCCTGCGCCCGCCTCGGCCTCACCGTCGAGGCCATCCCCGGCGATGCCCACGGCATGGAGCCGGAAGCGCTCGCGCGCGCCTGTCACCAGCTCAGGCCCCGCGCGCTCTATGTCCAGCCCACCATCGCCAACCCGACCACCCTCACCATGCCGCCGGCACGGCGCCACGAGATCGCGGCGGTGGCCAGCGCCTACCACCTCACCGTGATCGAGGATGATCCCTACAGCCGCCTCATCGACCAGCCCGCCCCGGCTCTCGCCAGCCTGCTGCCGGATCTGGCCTATCACCTCGCCACCCTGGCCAAATGCCTGGCGCCGGGCCTGCGCACGGCCTTTGTCGTCATTCCCGCGCGGGAAGATCCGGAGCGGCTTGCCGGCGCCCTGCGCGCACTCACCCTGATGCCGGCGCCGCTGATGACCGCGCTGGTGACGCGCTGGATCACCACCGGCACGGCAACGCATCTGCTCGGCGCCATCCGCCGCGAGGCCCGCGCGCGCCAGGGCCTGGCGCAGGCGCTGCTGCCGGCGGGGGCACGCGCGCATCCCGATGGGCTGCATGTCTGGCAGCACCTGCCCGCGCACTGGGACAGCGCCCGGCTGATCGAGGCGGCGCGGCGGCGCGGGCTCGGCGTCATGCCGGCCGAGGCGTTCAGTGTCGATGGAACCGCGCGGCAGGCGGTGCGCATCGCCCTCGGCGCCGTGGCCGACCGGGCGCGCCTCGCCGAGGCGCTCGAATCGCTGGCAGGGCTGATCGAGGGGGAAGCGTCAGGAGCCGGGAGTGAGGCGTAGGCAGAAAGCGCCTTACGCGCGGGGACCGGGCCCGGCGGGCGCCTCGACCAGACGCCCCTCCTCGGCCTTGTAATAGTACTGGCTGGCGACCAGCCATCCCTTGAGCGGGCGCAGTGGCGGGATGCAGGTGGCGAGCATCACCGGCAGGGTCGTGAACAGGTGCACCCAGTAAGGCACCTGGAACGCGACTTCGAGCCAGAGCCCGAACAGCACCGAGGGTACGCAGCCGAAGCAGATGACGAAGAAGGCCGGGCCGTCCGCGGGGTCGGCGAAGGAATAGTCCAGCCCGCACACCTCGCAGCGCGGCGCCAGCGTCAGGAACCCGTTGAACAGGCGCCCCTGCCCGCAGCGCGGACAGCATCCCTTCACGCCGCACTCGAAAGGCGACAGCTTCGGCCACTCGCGATCATGCATCGCAACCTCCCGTTCAGGTCGACGGCGCCAGCGCCTGTTCGACCCCACGCATCTGGGCGTCGGCACCTACAATGTCAACGAGATCCGCCAATTGTATGGATAGTACGCAGCAATGCATGGCGAAGCCGCGCCCGCTTACGGTACCGGAGGGGGACGTTAACCAATCCCGCGCATGGTGAGGCAAGGGCAGTTGCCCGCCGATTCGTCGCCCCTCAGTTCCGCATGAGTAGCTTCATGAGTAACGTTATCCAGTTCCCGGTCCGGCCCGCCGAACCCGATCCTTCCCTCGACATCGACCTGTACACCGCCGTGGATGTCGCGATCCGCGACCTGCGCGACATCGCCATGCGCCTGCGCGGCGACGAGAGCGGGCAGGCACAGGCCGAACAGTGCCTCGACATGCTGTCGCGTGCGCTGGAAAACGCGCTGGCGGTGGGCTGAGCGCGCGGGAGCGACGCCCCAGCCCGTCAGCCTAGAATGCTCCTGAGCAGATAAAGACCGGCCTGGACGAAGCCCCAGATGACGCCGGAGACAACGACGAGCGAGGCGAGGCCGATCAGCGTGCCGATGAGGATCCATATCCCGTCGCGCTCCAGCACGCCGAGCGCCAGCACGCACAGGGCGAGCGCGGGGAACATGTTGCCGAGCGGTATCGGCAGCACCAGCACGGCCGCCAGGATGAAGCACATCACCCCGATCACATATTCCGCGGGCGGCAGAGCCAGCGCGCGAAGGCGCGGCCGCAGCAGCCCCTCGGCCTTGGCCAGCCACGGCGTGGCACGCCCGATCAGGGCCGCGAAGTCCTTGCGCGCGATCGAGCGGTTGGCGATGAAGGCCGGCAGCCAGGGTTGACGCCCCAGCGCCAGCTGGGCGGTGAGGAACACCAGCGGCGCCCCGAGCACGGCCGAGGTCCCCGGCGGCGTCGGCAGCACGTTCGGCAAGGCGAAGATGAGTATCAGCGGCCCGAAGGCGCGCTCCCGCATCACCGCCAGCAGGTCGCCCACGGCCACACGCTCGCGCGTGGAATCATTCGCGATGCGATTGAGCACAACGGACAGGCGAAGGACCTCGAAGTCCTCCCCGGGCGGGATACTGGCGGTGTCGGCCTCGGACGGCAGATGGGTCGGCACGGAAAACGGCACTCCTGCACTCGGGCGAGCACCCGCCGGCACCGCCGCCACGTCAGATAGGCACTGAATGTGACATTAGCCAGAAGCGCGGCGTGAGACGCACGGACGCGGGAACACACGGCACCCCACCCATGCGCGGGCGCGTCATGCGCCGCCCGGTTCAGGTCCAGCTGAACAGGAAGGCACCGACGGCAACAAGCAGAATGACAACCGCGGCAATGGAATGCTTCACGGTCCAATCGTGCATGGTCATACGCGTTCTCCACCCTTTGACACTGGTGTGATGCCTTGCGCGCCGGGCGTCAACCCGCTTGCCCCGGCCGCCCACCTCAAAGCTGCCGCAGGTGGAAGGACTTCGGCCGCGTCAGCATCTCGAAACCGATCCGCGAGAGCGAGGCGCCACGCCCGGTGTCCTTCACCCCGGTCCAGGCAAGGCCGGGGTCGAGATAATCACAGCGGTTCATGAACACGGTGCCGGTCTCGATCTGGTTGCCGAGCCGCTCGGCGGCGTCGATGTCGGCGGTCCAGATCGAGGCCGTGAGGCCGTAGGCGCTGTCATTCATCAGCGCCAGCGCCTGTGCATCGTCCTTCACCTTCATGATGCCGACGATCGGCCCGAAGCTCTCATCGCGCATCACCGACATCGAATGGTCGACACCGGTGAGCACCTGCGGCGCCAGATAGGGCGTCCCTTCGCGGTTGGCGGGGAACGAGGCCGGATCCAGATGGGCCTTCGCCCCGCGCGCCACCGCTTCCCCGGTCTGCCGCCGGATCAGATCGGCGAAGCGGCCCTGCGCCATCGGCCCCAAAGTGGTTGCCTCATCCAGCGGGTTGCCGAGCACATATTTGGCGGTGATGGCAACGAAGCCGTCGACGAAGCGCTCATACTGGCTTTCATGCACGTAGATCCGCTCAATGCCGCAGCAGCACTGGCCGGAATTGTAAAAGGCGCCGTCCACCAGGTTCTCGACGGCGAAATCGAGATCGGCGTCGGCCCGCACATAGGCGGGATCCTTGCCGCCAAGTTCGAGGCCAAGCCCGGTGAACGTGCCCGCCGCCGCCCGCTCGATGGCGCGCCCGCCCTCCACCGAGCCGGTGAAGTTCACGAAATCCACCGCGCCCGAACCGAGCAGGCGCGAGGTCTGGTCGTGGGTCAGCACCAGATTGGTGAACAGCCCCTTGGGCAGGCCGGCGCGATCCATCGCCATCTGGAACCGTTCGCCGACCAGAAGGGTCTGCGCCGCGTGCTTCAGCAGCACCGCATTTCCCGCGATCAGCGCCGGGGCGATGGTGTTCACGGCCGTGAGATAGGGGTAGTTCCAGGGCGCCACCACAAGGACCAGGCCCAGCGGGTCGCGTTTGATGTAGCGGCGAAAACCCGGCCTTTCGTCATGAGGAACAACCGGGGCGAGGGCCGTCTCCGCCATCGCGGCGACGTAGCGCACGCGTTCCTCGAAGCCGCCGAACTCGCCGCCATAGCGCACCGGCCGGCCCATCTGCAGCGCCAGTTCGGGCACGATCTCCTGGTTCATCGCCAGCATTGCGTCGAGAAAGGCCAGCACATGGCCGGTCCGCTCGGCGATCGGCACCTGCGCCCAGGCGCGCTGCGCCGTGCGGGCGGCATCGACGGCGGCGGCCAGCGCCGACTCCGTTGCCGCGGGACGGCGCACCAGCTCCGATCCGTCGACCGGCGATATGCAGACAACATCATTCACGGCCGTTCTCCGGCAACACTCCCCAGGGCATGGCGATATAACGCGGGCGCAGGCGCGGCGTCCATTGGCGCCGGCAGCCCGGCGGTGCCGAGCCCGGACCGAGCCGTCGTCCGGCCTTAGCCGAGCCTCCGCCATCGATCGGACATACTCGCCTGCACCTTTTGCTGGAGACCGCACCGACATTGGATATAATACCGGATCAACTGGTCCGATCGATGATCTCCAAGGCACAGTATCCGCGGTTCCGCCGGCGGAGTCTTATAGGGATACTGCATCTGCGGGCGGCGTGTGCTAGTGCGATGCGTATGCTAGTTCGACGCAGATGAATGATGGATCGAGCATGCTCAGTCTGACGGATGCCGCCCTAGCGGAAAGCAAGTCGCGCGACTTTATTGACATGTTCGAACTCGCTCCGGTTTCGCTCTGGCTCGAAGACTACAGCGCCCTGCGCGAATTGTTCGACACCTGGCGCGCGCTGGGTATTTCCTCGCTGCGTGACTACCTGCGCGACCATCCCGAGCAGGTGCTTGAATGCTCGAAGTGCATTCGCGTCCTCAAGGTCAATCGTCGCACGCTCGACCTTTTCGAGGCCGAGAGCCTCGCGCACCTCGTCGCCAATCTCCACCAGGTGTTCCGCGACGACATGCTCAAGGCCCATATCGACGAGATGGTGCGGCTCTGGGACGGCGCCACCACCTTCGCCAGCCACACCGTCAACTACACGCTGAGCGGGCAGCGCCTCGACATCCAGCTCAACGGCATCGTGCTTCCCGGCCATGAGCGCACGCTGGCCCGCGTGCTGGTCACGGTGGAAGACGTCACCGAACGCGAGACGGCGCGCCGCCAGGCCGCCCGCGCCGAGGAATATGCCCGGGGCCTGTTCGAATATTCCCCGGTCTCGCTGTGGGTCGAGGACTTCTCCAGCGTGAAGCACCTCATCGACGACGTACGCATGCGCGGCATCACGGACCTGCGCGTCTTCACCGACGTGCACCCCGAATTCGTCCAGCGCTGCATCAGCGAGATCCGCGTCATCGACGTCAACCAGCACACGCTCGACATGTTCGGTGCGTCCAGCAAGGCGACCCTCATCGCCAATCTCGCCACGATTTTCCGCGAGGACATGGCCCTGCATTTCCGCGAGCAGCTCATCGAGTTGTGGAACGGCAACCTGTTCCATCAGCGCGAGGTGGTGAACTACACGCTCGGCGGCGACCCGCTGCATGTCCACCTGCAGTTCTCGGTACTGCCCGGCCACGAGCAGGACTGGTCGCTGGTCCAGGTCTCGCTCATCGATATCACCGCCCGCAAGAAGGCCGAGGCCTATCTCGAATATCTCGGCAAGCACGACGTGCTGACCAAGCTCTACAACCGCTCCTTCTATGTCGACGAGCTAAACCGGCTCGAACGCAAGGGGCCCTTCCCGGTCACCGTCATCATGGTGGATCTCAACGATCTCAAGCGGGTCAACGACCTGCTCGGGCACGCCGCGGGTGACGCGCTGCTGCGACGGGCCGGCGAGGTGCTCGGCAAGGCGGTGGACAAGCCCAATTGCGCGGCCCGCATCGGCGGCGATGAATTCGCCGTGCTGCTGCCGGGCCTCGACAGGGCCGGCGGCCTCGCGGTGATGGAGAACATCACCAAGCTGATCGATCTGAACAATCAGTTCTATTCCGCCAGCACGCTCGAACTCTCCATGGGCCTTTCCACCAGCGTCCCTGGCGAGCGGCTGGAGCAGGTGGTCAAGCGCGCCGACTTCGACATGTACGAGGCCAAGCGCAACCACGAGCCCGGCTCGCGCACCCGCGGCTGAGCCCCCGCCTCAGGCGAGGAGCCCACCCAGCCCCTCGGCATGGACGAAGCAGAGCTTGTTGCCCTCAAGGTCCCGCCCATAGGCGCCGTAATAGTCCGGCCCGTAGTTCGGCCGCAGTCCCGGCGCGCCCTCGTCCAGGCCGCCGTGATCGACCAGTGCCTGCCACGCCGCGTCCACGGCGGCGCGCGAGGGCGCGGCAAAGCTCACCTGCGTGCCGTTGCCCCAGGTCGCCGGCAATCCGTTGAACGGGAGCTGGATGAAGAACTGCGGCCAGGCCCGACCCGGCAGCACCCACATGGAGCCGGCCGGCCCGCCATCATCCCCCTGGTCCACGCGCACAAGACCCAGCGGGGCGAGCACCACATCGTAGAAGGCGGTCAGCCGGGCAAGGTCGCGCGTGCCGAGAATGATATGGCTGAACATCGACCCGTCTCTCTATTGACCTGCCTCATGGGCCGGCACCGCGCCGGGGCCCATGTTCAGCGCGCATGTTCGCCCCGCACACCCCGCCCGCGCAAGCGAGGGTCGACAGACGCCGCGCGGCGCAGTAAACGGGAAGCGAGAATTACATGAACTTCCGGTTTGTTTATCTGTTTCCACAACGACGGTCCGTAAATGAGCAATCTTCATCACGAGCGCGTCCTGTCCGTGCACCACTGGACCGACAACCTCTTCACCTTCACCACCACGCGTGATCCGGCGCTGCGCTTCAAGAACGGCCAGTTCGTGATGATCGGGCTCGAGGTCGAGGGCAAGCCGCTGCTGCGGGCCTATTCAATCGCCAGCGCCAATTACGAGGAAACGCTGGAGTTCTTCTCCATCAAGGTTCCCAATGGCCCGCTGACCTCGCGCCTTCAGCACCTGAAGGTGGGTGACGAGGTCATTGTCGGCCGCAAGCCGACCGGCACGCTGCTGGTGGATTATCTGGTGCCCGGCCGCCGGCTCTATCTGCTCTCCACCGGCACGGGCCTGGCGCCGTTCATGAGCCTGATCAAGGATCCGGAGACCTACGAGGCTTTCGAGAAGGTGATCCTGGTCCACGGCGTGCGCACGGTGGGCGAGCTGGCCTATCAGGACTTCATCGAGAACGAACTGCCGGATAACGAATATTTCGGCGAGCTGGTGCGCGAGAAGCTGGTCTACTACCCCACCGTGACGCGCGAGCCCTATCGCAACCAGGGCCGCATCACCGACCTTATCACCTCGGGCAAGCTGTTCGCCGACCTCGACCTGCCCCCGCTCGACAAGGAAGATGACCGCGTCATGCTGTGCGGCAGCCCGCAGCTGCTCGACGACATGCGCGTGATCCTGAAGCAGAACAGCTTCGAGGAAGGCTCCACCACCGAGCCGGGCGATTTCGTGATCGAGAAGGCCTTCGTCGAGAAGTAACCCCAGCGGCCCCGGCCCTGGGCCACCTCCGGGAGGCGCCGATCGGGCGCTTCCCCTCTGCCCGCTCAGCGCAGGCGGCGGTCGGGGTCCCATGCCGCGCGGTCGTCGCGCGCGGCCTCTTCGGGGGAGAGAACGCGATATTCGGCGTCGATGACGCCGGATCCGGGCCCGCCGCCCGTGCCCTTGCGCCCGCCGAACAGGCGATAGGCGAGGCCGAGCACGGCAAGAACGGGAAACACCACGAGAAACACGCTCGCCGCGACAAGCGCCAGCGCGATGCCGACGGCCAGCGCCACGGCAACCACCAGCGCCACCTGCCACCAGCTTACGCGCCGGACGGTGAAACGCATGCGATCGAAAGGATCGGTCGAGCTCATCGTCTGGGTCTTTCCTCCTGAACGGTCACCCTGTTCTTGGAATATGGTGCCCTCTCGCCTACTTGCCAGCATCGGGCGGCGAAAATCGGGCGGCGGGCCTCGTGGAGACGGATTGAATGATCATACGCAGCGCGGCATCGCAGGACCTTCCGGCCCTTGTCGCCATCTACAATGATGCCGTCCTGCACTCCACGGCGATCTGGAACGACACCACGGTCGACCTCGCCAACCGCGCGCTCTGGCTCGCCGATCGCCGCACCAAGAACTACCCCATCCTGGTGGCAGCGGAGGACGACGCCGTGCTGGGCTATGCCAGCTTCGGCGATTTCCGCCCTTTTGACGGGTTCCGCATCTGCTGCGAGCACTCGGTCTATGTGGCGGAGGGCGCGCGCGGGCGCGGCCTCGGCCGCCGGCTGGTCGAGGCGCTGTTCGAGCCCGCGCGTGCGCTCGGCAAGAAGGTGATGATCGGCGGCATCACCGGGGGCAACGAGCCCTCCATCGCCCTGCATGAACGGCTCGGCTTCGTGCGCACCGGCTTCATGCCGGGCATCGGCATCAAATTCGGCCGCCCGCTCGATCTGGTGCTGATGCAGAAGGAACTGTAGGGGCCGCGCACCGAACCGCCTTCGCGATCCCCAGAACGACGAAGGCCGGGACGAGCCCGGCCTTCGAAACGTTGCAACCGTGCGGCACTGGCCGCACGCCGCTCTCAGTAGCGGTAGTGGTCCGGCTTGTAGGGGCCGGCGACCGGCACGCCGATATAGTCGGCCTGTTCCTTGCTCATCTTGGTCAGCTTCACGCCGAGCTTTTCCAGATGCAGCGCCGCGACCTTCTCATCGAGGAACTTCGGCAGGGTGTAGACCTGCTTGTCGTACTTGCCGGGGTTCGCCCACAGCTCGATCTGCGCCAGCGTCTGGTTGGCGAAGGAGGACGACATCACGAAGGAGGGGTGGCCCATGGCGTTGCCCAGGTTCACCAGGCGGCCTTCCGACAGCAGGATGATGCGGTTGCCAGCGGGGAACTGGATCTCGTCGACCTGCGGCTTGATGTTGGTCCACTTGAAGTTCTTCAGGCCGGCGACCTGAATCTCGTTGTCGAAGTGGCCGATGTTGCAGACGATCGCCCGGTCCTTCATCTGCCGCATGTCGTCGACGGTGATGATGTCGCGGTTGCCGGTGCAGGTCACATAGATGTCGGCGCGGGAATAGGCGTTCTCGATCGTGGTGACTTCATAGCCTTCCATCGAGGCCTGAAGCGCGCAGATCGGATCGACCTCGGAGACGATGACGCGCGCGCCGGCCTGGCGCAGCGAGGCGGCCGAGCCCTTGCCCACATCGCCGAAGCCGGCGACGAAAGCGACCTTGCCGGCCAGCATCACGTCGGTGCCGCGGCGGATGGCGTCGACCAGCGATTCACGGCAGCCATACAGGTTGTCGAACTTCGACTTGGTCACGCTGTCATTGACGTTGATCGCCGGGAACAGCAGCTTGCCCTGCTCGGCCAGCTTGTAGAGGCGGTGCACGCCGGTGGTGGTCTCTTCCGACACGCCCTTGATCGACTTGGCGACCTCGGCGAACCAGCCCTTCGGCTTCTCGGCGAGCAGCTTCTTGATCAGCGCGAAGAAAATTTCCTCTTCCTCGGAGCCGGGGGTGTCGAGGAAGGCGGTGTCGCCCTGCTCGGCGCGCAGGCCGTAATGCACCAGCATGGTGGCGTCGCCGCCATCATCCAGGATCATGTTCGGCACCAGGATCTCGCGGTCCTTCGCGCCATGCCAGTCGAACAGCTTGGCGGTGAAGTCCCAGTACTCGCTCAGCGTCTCGCCCTTGAAGGCGAACACCGGCGTGCCGGCGGCGGCGATGGCGGCGGCGGCGTGGTCCTGCGTCGAGAAGATGTTGCAGGAGACCCAGCGCACATCGGCGCCGAGCGCCTTCAGCGTCTCGATCAGCACCGCGGTCTGGATCGTCATGTGCAGCGAGCCGGCGATGCGCGCGCCCTTGAGCGGCTGCGACGGGCCGTATTCGGCGCGGATCGCCATCAGGCCCGGCATCTCGGTTTCGGCGAGATCGATCTCGAGGCGGCCGAAGTCGGCGAGGTTGATGTCCTTGACGAGATATTCGCTGGCGATCGCCATGATGCAGTAATCCTTCTGCCTGACACGGGGGCTTTGCAGGTGGCTTTGGCGGCGTGATACCAGCCCTGCGCGCCGAAAACAATAACGATATAAAGATATCTTTATATGACACCGAGGCTCGCTGCCCGAAACATGCGGGCAAGCGCGGGCTATTCGCCCTCGCCGAAGCGGTCGGCCACCAGCGCGTCGAGGGCGTCCAGCACCGCCTGCGCCTCGCGCCCGCTGACCTCGACCAGGATCGTGGTGCCCGGCGCGGCGGCCAGCATCATCAGCCCCATGATCGAGGTGCCGTTCACCGTCTCTCCGCAGCGCGTCACCCGCACGTCAGCGTCGAAGCGCTCGACGGTCTGCACGAATTTCGCCGAGGCGCGCGCATGCAGGCCCCGCTTGTTATGGATGGCGAGCTCGCGCTGCATGGCCTGGTCCGTCGCCACCGTCATTTCCCGGCAAGCACACGGCTGGCAATGTTGATGTATTTGCGGCCCGCTTCCTGGGCCTGGGCCACCGCCTCGTCCATCGGCACCTCGCCGCGGACGGTCGCCAGCTTCACCAGCATGGGCAGGTTGATGCCGGCCACCACCTCGATATCCGGCGATGTCATCACCGAAATGGCGAGATTGGACGGCGTGCCGCCGAACATGTCGGTCAGGATCACCACCCCGCCGCCGCTGTTCACCGTGCCGACCGCTTCGACAATGTCCTTGCGACGCTGCTCGATGTCGTCATCGGGACCAATGGTAATGGTCTCCAGCTGGGACTGGGGGCCCATGACGTGTTCAAGCGCAGCGCGGAATTCGCTGGCAAGGCGTCCGTGCGTTACGAGTACGAGACCTATCATCCTGTCCGCCGCGCCCGGTTCGGCACGAGTGCTGTCTGCTTGAGGGGTGGCGCGGTAACCAAATCGGGCACCCCCTTCGCGGGGCGCACATCATCGTTGCACTGCACACGAATGGCAAGAGCCACCCGGGCTGACGTTGCGAAAATCACGGTGCACAATACCGTGCACGGGTGGCGGGCGTCAGATGCCCGGCGCGGTGAGCAGCATGGCCAGCACCTGCTGCACCCCATCGCCCCGCGCCAGCACCGGCAGACGGGGCAGTTCCACGCCCTCGACCCGCGTGCGCAGCGCCGCCTCCATGGGCAGACGCTCGGCATCGGCGGCGCCGAGATCCACCACCAGCGCGATCCGCACCTCGGCCCGGTAGTCGATCCGGCGCAGCCCCGCGCCGCGCACCTCGATCAGCCCCGCCAGTTCCTCCGGCGCGCTGGCCAGAAGCGCGCCCCCGCGCGCGACCAGCCGCACCCGGTCGTCCGCCACCAGACGCGTCGGCGGCACCCGCGCGGTTCCCCCGGCGAGGATCAGTCCGAAGGCAAGATGCGACTTGCCCGCGCCGGACGGCCCGCGGATCAGCACGCCCTTATCCCCGACGCTGACGCAGGAGGCGTGGACGGTCGGAACGCGCGCGGGCACCGGCTCGCCCACCGCGCTCATGCCGCCGGCAGCCAGATCACGAAGCGCGCCCCGCCCGAGCGCGGCACCTCGGCGTCCCCCTCGGCCGCCACCGTGGCGACCGGCTCGGCAGGTTCCTTGGCGGCGCCGTCCCGCGCCTTCTTGCGCCCCGGCCGGCGCGCCTTGGTGGCAAGCGGGCGGTTCTCGGCCCAGATGCGCCCGCCATGGGCCTCGATGATCTGCCGCGAGATCGAAAGCCCCAGCCCCGAATTCTGCCCGAAGCCCTGCTCCTCCGGGCGATCGGTGTAGAAGCGCTCGAAGATGCGGCCCAGCGCATGGTCGGGAATCCCCGGCCCGTCATCGTCGACCATGACCTCGACCGCCTCCTTGAGCCGTCGGCAGGTCACCCGCACCTCGCCGCCCTTGGGCGAGAACGAGCGGGCATTGTCGATCAGGTTGTTGATCACCTGCCCGAGCCGGGAATCATGGCCCGGCACGATGAACTCGCCGCCCGCCCCGGCCGCGCGCTCGAAATTCAGCGTCACGCGGACATCGTCGCCGCGCACCACGTCGTTGTGCACGCCGGTCACGGTACTGAGCAGCCGCGTCATGTCCACCGGCTCGGCCTCCTGGCGCTGCAGCTCGGCATCCAGCCGGCTGGCGTCGGAAATGTCGGTGATCAGGCGGTCGAGGCGCCGCACATCGTGCTGGATCACTTCCAGCAGCCGCCCGCGCGAATTCTCGGTCTTGGCCAGCGGCAGCGTCTCCACGGCGGAGCGCAGCGAGGTCAGCGGGTTCTTCAGTTCGTGCGAGACGTCGGCGGCAAAGCTCTCGATCGCCTCGATGCGCGAATAGAGCGCGTCCGTCATGTCGCGCAGCGCGCCCGACAAATGGCCGATCTCGTCGGAGCGGCTGGTGAAATCGGGAATCTCCACGCGCTGGCGGGTGCGTCGGCGCACGCGCTCGGCCGCGTCGGCGAGACGGCGCACCGGGCCGGCGATGGTGCCCGCGAGCAGGAAGGACAGCACGCCCATCACCGCCATGACCACGAGGAAGACGCGCACGATCGCCAGCCGTTCGGCCGCCACCGCCGCGTCGATCTCGCCGCCCTGGGTGGAGAGCAGCAGCACGCCGAGAATGGCCCGGAAGCGCTGCACCGGCACCGCCACCGAGACGATGACCTGACCGCGATCATTCACCTGCACCGCGCTCGATTTCTGCCCCTGCAGCGCGTCGACCACCTCGCGGTAGCCCTTGCCGTTGCTGGGGCCGAGGTCCTTGTAGAGCGGCAGGTCGCCGCGCTCGAACCAGGTCTTCAGCTTGTTCCAGGCCCGCTCCAGCCAGTTCGGCTTGCGGGTGGTGGGCGAGGGCATGTCGAAACGCAGGATCTCGCCGCGCGAATAGAGCGAGCGCGAATCCAGCAGCAGCAGGCCGTCGCGATCATAGATGCGCGCGCGGGTGCCGGTGGGCTCCACCAGGCGCTTGAGCACCGGCGCCACGCGCTCGGGATTGATGGGAAATTCAAGCGGGGCGAACCCGTCCTCGCCCGGCCCGTAACTCTCCCCCGCCTGCAGTTCCAGCAAGCGCTCGGGATCGATGGTGATGGCGTTGGTCTCGACCTGCGCGGAGGCGGCGATGGCGCCGGCGATGATCTCGCCCTGCACCAGCAGGCTCTGCACGCGCGCATCGATTAGGCCGGCGCGGAATTCGGAAAGGTAGAGGATACCCGAGGCCAGCACGCACATGCCGGCGAGGTTGAGCAGAACGATGCGCCGCGTGAGGCTGGAGAAGCTCTTCAGCGCAACACGGTTCGGCAGCCGCCGGATCGCGCCCAGCAGCCACGTGATACGCCGCTTGCGGGGAACCTCCGCGGGCGCCTCGGCGTCGTCGAACCGCGCGTCCTCGTCCTCGTCCGCGGTCCGTGTGGAGTCGGGATCGAGCAAGAAGCCGCTACTCCTTGAAGCGGTAGCCGACGCCGTACAGCGTCTCGATCATCTCGAAATTGTCGTCCACGACCTTGAACTTCTTGCGCAGCCGCTTGATGTGGCTGTCGATGGTGCGGTCGTCGACATAGACTTGGTCGTCATAGGCGGCGTCCATCAGTGCGTTGCGGCTCTTCACCACGCCCGGACGGGTGGCCAGCGCCTGCAGGATGAGGAACTCGGTGACGGTCAGCGTCACATTCTCGTTCCGCCAGGTGCAGGTGTGCCGCTCCGGGTCCATGCGCAGCTGGCCGCGTTCCAGAACCTTCGCGCTGTCGGTTTCGCGCGGCATCGTTCCGTCCTTGGGGGCGAAGCGACGCAGCACGGCCTTGACGCGTTCCACCAGCAAGCGCTGGGAAAACGGCTTCTTGATGAAGTCGTCCGCGCCCATCTTGAGGCCGAACAGCTCGTCGATCTCGTCATCCTTGGAGGTGAGGAAGATCACCGGCATGTCGCTCTTCTGCCGCAGCCGGCGCAGAAGCTCCATGCCGTCCATGCGCGGCATCTTGATGTCGAAGATGGCAAGGTCGGGCGGGTTGGTCTTGAAGCCGTCGAGGGCCGTGGCACCATCCGTATAGGTCTGGATCCGATACCCTTCGGATTCGAGGGCGATCGAGACGGACGTCAGAATGTTGCGATCGTCGTCGACGAGAGCGATGGTCGGCATCTGCACACTTTCCTGTTCGGCATCAGTAGACGCAGTTCGCGGGTGAACCGTGCCGGCGTGGCCAGAATGTGACACGCAAACTGATTCCACCGAAATTAGCGCGTTTCGAGGCACATAGCCAATCAAGGCAGGCGAAGCTCGCGCTGGGTCAGCCGAGGGTTGACGTTGGCGCCCGCGCGGGCGCACCACTGCGTCCTCCACAATGAGGAGACCGTCATGCCCGCCGCACCGCTTTCCGAACCGGGTTTCGACGCCACGATCGTGGTCCGCCGGCTGCTGCGCGAGGCGCGCACGGGCGCGCTGGCGACGCTGGATGCGGACGGTGCGCCCTACGCCTCGCTGGTTCAGGTCGCCACGCTCAATGATGGCAGCCCGCTTCTTCTGCTGTCGGGCCTCGCCCGCCACACCCGCAATCTCGCACGCGATGCCCGCGTCTCGCTGCTGGTCGACGAACAGCGCCATGGCGACGAGCTGCAGGGCGCACGAGCCAGCGTGAGGGGGCATATCGAGCGCGTGGCCGATGCCGGCACCGCCCGCCGCCGCTTCCTTGCCCGCCACCCGGACGCCGAAGGCTTCGCCGGCTTTTCCGATTTCGCCTTCTACCGACTGGTGCCGGACTCCGCCCACCTGGTCGCCGGGTTCGGCCGCATCACCGATGTCGAAGGCCCCGCCCTGCTCACGGATCTCACAGATGCCGGTGAATTGCTCGCGAGCGAAGAGGGCGCCGTCGAGCACATGAACGCCGACCACGCCGACGCGATCCAGCTCTACGCCATGCAACTCCTCGGGGCCGGACCCGGCGCGTGGCGGATGATCGGCCTCGATCCGGAGGGCTGCGACCTGATGGCCGGGCTGGATGTGCGCCGCCTGCCCTTTCCCCAGCGCGTTACCACCGCGCGGGGCATGCGCGAGACGCTCGTGGAGCTGGCCAACCGGGCGCGCGGCGCCACGGTCGATTCGCCGCAGTGAGCCTCACCGGCCCCACTGAACTCACGCTCCACCTCATCGCACTCATCGTCCACCGCACCGGCCATCACCGGTTCGGCCCGGTTTCGCCACACTGTCGACCCGGAATCTGAGCCAAAAGGTCGGAGTGGGCGCGCAAATTGCCCCCTGCATGTCACGCGTCAGGAGGAGCCGACCTTGCATCAGACCGGCATACGCAACCAGGAACACGACGCCACCGCGTCCGGCCTTTCCGGCACTGGCAAAGTGTTCTGGAATCTCACGCAATCGGTGCTCTACGAGCGCGCCATCGCCCGTGGCGAGGCCCGTCTCTCCGCCTTCGGCGCCCTCGCCGCCGACACCGCGCCCCACACCGGACCCAGCTTTGAGGACCGCTACATCGTGCGCGATGAGGCGGGCGAGGACACCGTTGAGGATACGTTGTCCTGGGACAACGCCAACGCGCTGTCCCGCGAGAATTTCGACGCTCTGAAGGCCGATATCCTCGCCCATTGCGCCGGAAAAACGCTTTTTGCTCAAGATCTTGATGCGGGCGCCGATCCCGCGCGCCGGGTCGGCGTACGCCTGTTCTGCGAACACGCCTGGCAAGGCCTGTTCCTGCGCAACCTGCTGCGCCACCCCGATCGCGACGCGCTGTCCCGCTACGTGCCGCAGCTCACCATCTTCTGCGCGCCGGGCTTCAAGGCCGACCCGGAGCGCCACGGCGTGCGCTCGGGCACTGTCATCGCCAGCGATTTGGACCGCGGGATCGTGCTGATCGCCGGCACGCTGCATGCCGGCGAGGTGATAGAGGCGATATCGAATTACCTCTGGCACATTCTGCCGGCGCGTGGCGTGCTGCCGCTGCACTGCGCCGCGAATGTCGGCGAAACCGATGATGTTGCGCTGTTTTTCGGCGCGGCGGGTTCGGGAAAGACGGCGGTGGCGGTCGATTCCTCCCGCGCCCTGATCGGCGACGACCAGCATGGCTGGGGCCCGGACGGCATCTTCAGCCTTGAAGGCGGGTGCTACGCAAGAACCACCGGCCTTTCAGCCGAGGCCGAGCCGACCCCGTTCGCCGCCACGCGGC
This sequence comes from Ancylobacter pratisalsi, assembly GCF_010669125.1. Taxonomy (NCBI): domain Bacteria; kingdom Pseudomonadati; phylum Pseudomonadota; class Alphaproteobacteria; order Hyphomicrobiales; family Xanthobacteraceae; genus Ancylobacter; species Ancylobacter pratisalsi. The sequence continues at coordinate 2,554,747 of NZ_CP048630.1, read as the reverse complement.
GGTTCGGCACCGTGCTCGAAAACGTTGCGCTCGATCCGGACACCCGTATGCCCGACCTCGACAGCGCCGCCCTTTCGGACAACGCCCGCGCCGCCTATCCGATTGATTTCCTTTCCAATATCCGAAAGGACGGATGCGGTCGCGCACCCCGTTCGATCCTGTTTCTGACCCAGGATACCTTCGGCGTACTGCCGCCGCTCGCCCGGCTGACGCCGGCACAGGCCATGTATCATTTCCTGTCCGGCTATGCCGGAGAGGTCACCGCCACCGACACCGGCGCCCCCGAGCCGCAGGCGACATTCGCCCCCTGCTTCGGCGCAGCCTTCCTGCCGCAGCCGCCCTCGGTTTATGGAACCATGCTGGGCGACCTCATCGCCGAGCATGGTGTCGAGTGCTGGCTGGTGAACACCGGCTGGAGCGGGGGCCGGGCCGGCACGGGTGCGCGCATTCCCCTTGAGACGACCCGCCGTCTCGTCGCTGCCGCGCTCGATGGCAGCCTCACCGAGGTCGAAACGCGCACCGACCCCTATTTCGGCGTCGCGGTGCCCACGGAAGTCGAAGGCGTCGATCCCCGCCTCCTCGACCCCTCCCGAACCTGGGCAAGCCGCATGGATTACGCCATGACCGCACGGCGCCTCGTTGGCATGTTCACGGACAATTTCACGCGTTTCGAAACCGCGGTGGACGACGAGGTCCGCCACGCACAGCCACGCACCGCCATCGCGGCGGAGTGAAAGCATCCTGCGCGCCGCCATTGTGACGGCGCGCAGGAGGTTTTATCGGGCAGGCATGGACGGCGATGGGGTGCGGACGCCCCTCAGGCGGCATCCCGCCTACAGGAAATAGAGCCAGGTCAGCAGAGCGAAGCCGGGCAGCAGGAACACACACGACCACGCCATGTAGCCGAAGAAGCTGGGCATCGCGACGCCGCGGCTGCGCGCGATCGCCAGCACCATGAAATTCGGCGCGTTGCCGATATAGGTAAGTGCGCCCATGAACACGGCGCCGGCCGAGATGGCCTCCAGGGTCAGCGCGTACTTGTCCATCAGCGTCTGAGCGTCGCCGCCGGCGAGGTTGAAGAAGACGAGATAGGTCGGTGCGTTGTCGAGGAAGCCGGAGAGCAGACCCGTCATCCAGAAGTAGCCCGCATTGAACGGCTCGCCACCATCGCCGGTGACGAAGGCCACAAGCGGGTTCAGCGCCCCCTCGCTACCTGCCTTGAGGATGGCAATCACGGGAATGATCGTGAGGAAGATGGCCGCGAACAGTTTGGCGACCTCGCGGATGGGCTCCCAGTCGAAGCCGTTGCGCTCCCGTATGAAGGCGGGCGTGATCCACATCGAAATGGCCGCGAACACCAGCAGGAGCACATCCCGCGCGATGGACGGCAGCGGCAGATGCGTGCCCAGGACATTGAATTCGATATCCGGCTTCCACAGCGCGCTCAGGAGGATAGCGACGATGACACCCGCGATCAGCGGCAGATTGCGCAGGCCCCGCAGCCCCAGCCGCTCCGTCTCCGGGGTCGGATCCGCCTTTTCCGGAAGCTTATCCTCGCGGGCATAGAAGTAGCGATCGAGCAGATAGAACACCCCGAGCAGGATCGCCGCGATCAACGCCGTGTCGTGAAACAGGTGTTCGGTGGTCCAGAAGAAATCGACCCCCTTCAGGAAGCCGAGGAAGAGTGGCGGATCGCCCAGAGGCGTCAGCGAGCCACCGATGTTCGACACCAGGAAGATGAAGAAGATGACCGTGTGGACATTGTGGCGCCGCTCGTCATTGGCGCGCAGGAGCGGACGGATCAGCACCATCGACGCGCCTGTCGTACCGATGATGCTCGCCAGGATCGTGCCGATGGCAAGCATCGTCGTGTTCACACCCGGACTGCCACGAAGGTTTCCCGTGAGCAGGATCCCGCCTGAAATGGTGAACAGCGTGAACAGCAGTATGATGAAGGGAATGTACTCCAGCAGAGCGGCGTGCACGACCTCATATGTCGTCAGTCCCGCGCCGAAAGTGATGGTGAATGGCACCAGGAAGGCCAGCGCCCACAGCAGCGCGACCTTGCCATAATGATGGTGCCAGAAGCTGCCGGCGATGAGCGGTATGACCGCAATCGACAGCAGCATTCCGACAAATGGAATTCCCCAGATCAGGGAAAGGCTTGCCCCGTCGATGCCGACACCTTCCGCCGCCTGCGCCGGCGCCACGGACAGGAGAATGGCGGCCAGGAGTACAGCGGATCGGGCGGCGGCCTTCGTCGTCGTCATCGGTTCCCTCGGGGGCTGCGTTATCCGTTGCTCCCGGGTTAGCAATGCCCTTATCCGGTGTCGAGCGAAACCGGCGCCTTCTGGTACCAGGCGATTGAAAAATCAGCGGCGCGAGCCGGTTGCGGGCGTCCCACTTGGCGGCTCGGGCCGTGGTGCGCTAGACCGGAAACGGCCGGAACGCTGCCGGCGATGAGGATGCCATGCCCCGCGCCGTAGCCGGCCCCGAAATCGAACGCCTTATCAACCTCCTGGCCCGTGTTCCCGGACTTGGTCCGCGTTCGGCGCGCCGCGCCGCGCTGCACCTGATCAAGAAGCGTGAACAGCTTATGAGCCCGCTGGCCGCCGCCTTTGAGGACGTTCTGGGAAAAATCGCGACCTGCCGGGTCTGCGGAAATGTGGATGTGCGCGATCCCTGCTCGATCTGCGTCGACGACACACGCGACCCCAACCTGTTGATCGTCGTTGCCGATGTTGCCGATCTCTGGGCGCTGGAGCGGGCGGGCGCCCTCAATGCCCGTTATCACGTGCTCGGAGGCACATTATCGCCTCTCGACGGAATCGGGCCGGACGATCTCAATCTCAAATCGCTGGTCGCGCGGGTGCACGAGGGCACCATCAAGGAGGTCCTGATTGCCCTCGGGGCCACGGTGGACGGCCAGACCACAGCCCACTATGTCACGGAACTCATTCGCGATTCAGGCGTGAAGGTGACACGCCTCGCCCATGGTGTGCCGGTGGGTGGGGAACTTGACTATCTCGACGAAGGCACGCTCTCCGCCGCGATCCGCGCGCGCACCAACCTCTAAGTCCGTATCAACATCAGCCGCCAAGAGCGAAAGCCGTAACGACGGCACCGTGCCGCCCATCACGCCTTTTCGGCAGCGACCTCGCGGAAATGGCCCCGCGCCTGCAAATAGGCCAACAGTACGAGCCCTGGCAGCGCGGCCAGCGCCGTGACGGCGAAAAAGGCGATCCATCCGGTTTCCTCCGCGACGAAACCCGCCCCCGAGGCCAGGAAAGTCCGCCCAACAGCCGCGAGTGCGGTCAGCAGCGCGTATTGGGTCGCGGTATGCGCACGGGCGCCGCAAAGTGCGGAGATATAGGCGACGAAGATCACCGTGCCGATCGCGCCGGTGAAGTTCTCGACCACGATAGTGAGCGTCAACGCGCCCAGATCCACCCCGACCCAAGCCTGCCAGGAGAAGACGAGGTTGGACGCCATCTGAAGCAGGCCCGCGACCCACAGGCTGGTCGACAGTGGCAAGGCCCGCGCGATGACCCCGCCGGCGAACCCACCCAGGAGCGCGGCAGCAAAGCCCACGCCCTTCACGATGCCCGCATAGGCGGCCTTGTCGAAACCAATATCGATGACGAAAGCGCCGGTCAGCACTCCCGCAAAGGCGTCGCAGAACTTGAACAGGACGACGAAGGACAGGATCGCGAGGGCGTTCCGGCGCGAAAGGAATTCGCCGAAAGCACCGATTGCCGTCTCGCTGATACGCCGGAACACATTCACATCATGCGAGATCACGGGGCCGCCTTCGGGCTCCCTGGCCAGCAGCGAGGCGATGAGGCCCACTCCGACCATGAGGGCCGCAGCGAAATAGCCATAACGCCACACATCCACGTGCGGCACGCCAAGCAGCTCGAACCACGCCACCAGCAGAACCACACCCGCGCCCGAAGCCAGCATGCCGACACGGTAGGCGGCGACATAGCCGGCCATGCCGGCCGCCTGTTCACGCACTTCCAGACTTTCTACACGGAAGGCATCAACCACAATGTCCTGCGTCGCCGAGGCGGTCGCGACAAGCAGCGCGCCGAAGGCGACATGCCATGGCGCGGACACCGGATCCTGGAAGCCGAGCCAGACCACGGCCAGCGCCAACAGGAGCTGGGTAAGGACCAGCCAGCCGCGCCGTCGCCCCAGCCAGCGTCCGAGCAGGGGAACATCCAGCGCATCCACCAGCGGCGCCCAGACGAACTTGAAATTATAGGGCACCCCGACCAGCGCAAAGAGACCGATCGTCGCCAGGTCCACTCTCGCCTCAGCCATCCAGATGGTGAGCGTGGCCCCCGAAAGCGCAAGCGGGAGTCCGGAGGAGAATCCGAGCAGAATGACGATGAGAACGCGCGGACGCAGATAGACGGCGAGACTGGCAAGAAAGCCGTCATCCTCCTCGCGAGGAAGGCGTCCGGCGTCCGGTGGAGAGGCGTCGCTCATAGGGGCTCGCTGGTGAAAAGACCGCATGGGCGGCCGCGGCACGATTCGGTCTTCTGGCTCACCTATGTCTAAAGCGCTTTGCCATCTCATTGAATCGAGAAAGCGGCAGAGCGTTCAGTCCACGCTCCGGTGTCACTCGGCCAATGGCTTGGCCTGGGCCACCGCGTCGATCGGGATGACGTCGACCGCGACGGAGAGCTTCTGCCCGCCCGATCCGAGAAGCACGCCGCCAATCGGGGCAACGTCTGCATAGTCGCGCCCGACCGCGAGTACCACATGGTCGGTCGAGACCAGCAATGCATTGGTCGGGTCCAGGCCCTGCCATCCGATCTCGGGGCCACACCACACCGCCACCCAGGCGTGAGTGGCGTCCGCTCCCTGAAGCCGCTCCTTGCCCGGTGGCGGCTCCGTACGCAGAAATCCGCTGACATAGGCGGCCGGCAGCCCGAGGCCGCGCAGCCCTGCGATCATGATATGCGCGAAATCCTGGCAAACACCGGCACGCATGTTGAAAGCCTCCAGCGCCGGGGTGGAGACGTCGGTCGCGCGCGGATCATAGGTGAACTCGTCATAGATCCGGTTCATCAGGTCGATGGCCGCGGAGAGCATCGGCGTGTCCGGCGCGAAGCTCTGTTTCGCCCAGTCGGTGATGGGCGAGCTGAGCGGGACGGCGATACTGGGATAGATGTGATGAACCGGGGACTGGGCCGACAGATCGCGGCTGGAGGCCACCATCTCGCGCACCTCCTCCCACGTCACCGAGCCCTCCGCATCCAGCGCCGGCGCCGGCTCGACCGCAACACGCGCGCGGGTGTGGACCTTGAAGTCGGTATGGGGTGTCTCGATGCGGATATGCAGCACGCTGTTGCCGAAGAAATCCCGCGTCTCGGTCCACTCCACCGGCTCGGGTTCAACGCGGACATGGCTGACGATCACGCGCTGGAGCGCCCGCTCCACCGGCACCATGCGAACCACATGGCGCGCCACCGGCACAGCGTTGGCGTAACGATACGCCGTTGTCTGGTGAATATCGTACATCATGCCATGAGGTCCCACGGCGTCTCCACCGGAAGGTGGTGGATGAAGTAGCGCTCGGCAACATCATTGGAAAGCTCCATGAGCTGGCCTTCCAGTTCGCGCAGCCGCTCATCGTCGAATTCGAGCGCATCAAACGCCTTCATCGAGGCAACAAGCCGCGCGGCGAGTCGCTCTTCAGGAGGGGGCGGCTCGTCGCCCACATGGCCGGGCAGCGCGTCGAGATGGCCCATGATCGCCTCGATCTGAAAAGCCAGCGACCGCGGGTTAACCGGATCCAGAAGGACCAGGTCGAGCACCGGAGCCCGGCTTTCCGCCATCACATAGCGCGAGCGATAGGTGATCTGGCTGTCGCAGAGTTCCAGGAGCACATCGAGCATGCCGGCAGTTGCCGCCTCGCCCACCAGAACGCGGGCGAAGCGGCAGGTGGCGATGCCGCGTTCGACACGACGACCCAGATCGAGGAAACGCCACCCCGCGAGTCTGTTCATGTTCTCCGAGGCAAGACCCGAAAAGGCCGCGAGCGCGCGCAACGCCCTGTCGGAGCGCTCATAGGCGTCCGCCTGCGCGCTCGCCGCCGCAGGCACCGGTTCCTCCATCATGGCCGCGAGATCAGCCAAAGTGCGCCATGCATCCGGTGACAGCCGGTCGCGAATAACAGCGGCGGTCTTGCGCGCCGCCTCCAGAATGTTGGGCAGCGCGCCCGGCAGGTCGCGTCGGGTGAGCGCCGCCAGCGCATGCCGCGCCGGGCGGGTGCGGGCAAGGTCCTCCGGAATCGCATTGGAAAACTGCAGCAGACCGATGAGCTTGCCGACCGATGCACCGCCCCCCTCCGCCGAAGACGAGAGCCGCCCGACAAGCGTACGCAGCAACCTCAACGTGGTCTCGGCGCGCTCCAGATAACGACCCAGCCAGAAAAAATTATCCGCGGCACGGCTCGGCAATGGGCCTGTCTGTCGCTTGATTTCCGCCTGGCCCGTCTGCGGCAGCAGCGTTATCTGCTCGACCTTGCGTTCGTCGAGCACCCAGACATCGGCCGACCGACCGCCGCTCTGCATGGTGACGGCGCGCGCATCCAGGCTGTCGGAAACGCGACAGAAGCCACCCGGCATGACCTTCCAGCCATTCTCGGTCGCGGCAACAAAGATGCGCAGAATGAAAGGACGTGGCTCCAGCCGCCCATCGCGCCAGACCGGCATGGTGGACAGACGCACCGCCTCCTGGCCCACGATATCGACGCCGCGGGTGCGGATGGCGTTCTGGATCAAGACGCGGTGGGCCGGATCGAGATCCGCGCCGATCACAGGCCCCTTGTCCATCAGCCCACGCAAGGGACGCTGGAAAGCCGGTGAAAGCACGAGGTCGTCAAGAGTATCGAGCACGCGCTCGCTTTCGGCCTTCTGGCCGCACCACCACGTGGCGACATTGGGCAGGACGAGGTCCTCGCCGACCACCTCCTGTCCAAGGCGCGGATAGAACCCCATCATCGCCGGGGCTTCGGCGATACCGGCTCCGACGGCATTCACCACCGCGACGCCGCCCGAGCGGATTGCCTGCACGAGACCCGGAATGCCGAGGCGCGAGCGCGGATTGAGCTCCAGCGGGTCGCAGAAATCCGAATCCAGGCGACGCATCAGCACGTCGACCCGTTTGAGCCCCGCCACGGTCCGCACATAGACCACGTTGTCGCGCACCGTGAGGTCCTCGCCCTCCAGCAGGACGAAGCCGAGATAGCGGGCGAGATAGGCGTGCTCGAAATAGGTTTCGTTGAGCGGTCCGGGTGTCAGCAGGCCTACCCTGCCCTCGCCCGAGCGGTCGAGGCGCGTCAACCCCGCGCGCAACGCCTGGAAGTAGCCGGCGAGACGCACGACGTTGAGCGAGCGGGCCAGCTCCGGCAGAGCACGGGCGATGGCAATGCGGTTTTCCAACGCATAACCCGCGCCCGATGGCGACTGGGTGCGGTCCGACAACACCCACCAGCGCCCGTCGGGACCCCGACCGATATCCGCCGCGTAGATGCGCAGGAAACTGCCGCCATGAGGATCAACGCCCACCATCGGGCGCAGGAACTCCGGACTGCCGGCCACCACCGCCGCCGGCAGCACGCCCGAACGCACCAGATTTCCCGCGCCGTAGAGGTCGGCAAGCACGCCTTCCAGCATCTGCGCACGCTGGATCAGCCCGCGCTCCAACATCCGCCATTCCTCGCCGTCAATGACAAGGGGAAGATGCGAGAGCGGCCAGGGCCGTTCGCCACCATTGGGGTCGCCGTAGACACGGTAGAACACGCCCGAGCGATACAGCTGCCGATCCGCCGCCGCGAAGCTGCGATTGACCTCGTCGACCCCCATCTCGGCCAGCGCCGCAAGCATCGACGTCCAGTGCCGACGCGGCTGGCCATCTGCCGAGACGAGTTCGTCATGCACTCCGGGAAGCGGCCGGTATCCGGCCAGCAGCGCGGCGACCGCGTCCTCCTCGAAGCGGCGCGTGCGCAACCTCGGGTCACTGCGTCTGGGCATCTGTTCCTCTCCGCACGCCCAAAAAGCTCCGCCCGCTCCCAGCTCGTGGCTGGGAGCGGGCAAGCGATGCTTGGGCGCTTACACGTCCTGCTACGACCCGTCAGATATTGGCCGGGCGCCGCAGGTCGAGCGTGGTCGGGAACTCCGACGTCGGCTCTTCCGGCGGAACGAACAGGTAGCCGGGAGTGTGGCCGTAATCCTGGAACCGCGCCAGACGTCTGGCCTGCGCTTCGTAGGAATTCACCGGGAAAGTCTCATAATTGCGTCCGCCCGGATGCGCGACATGGTAGACGCAGCCGCCCAGCGAACGGTTTGACCACAGATCGACGATGTCGAAGGTCAGCGGGGCGTGGACCGGGATGGTGGGGTGCAATCCGGAGGCGGGCTGCCACGCCTTGAAGCGCAGGCCCGCAACATACTCCCCGAAACGCCCGGTCGGCACCAGCGGCAGCCGCCGGCCATTGCAGGTGACGATGTGGCGGATCGGGTTCAGCCCCTCGACGCGGGCCTGTAGCCGCTCGACCGACGAATCGACAAAGCGAACCGTGCCGCCCACGGCCCCCTCCTCACCGAGCACGTGCCATGGCTCCAACGCCTGCCGCAACTCCAGCGACACGCCGCCATACTCGACCTGCCCAAAGAAGGGAAAGCGGAACTCGCGCTGGGCCTCGAACCACATTGGATCGAACGGATAGCCGGCGCGGCCGAGATCCTTCAGCACGTCGGTGAAGTCCGACCAGACAAAATGCGGCAGCATGAAACGGTCCGCCAGCGCGGTCCCCCAGCGGGCCAGCGGGCCTTCCTGCGGCTCGCGCCAGAACCAGGCGATGAGAGCCCGCACCAGAAGCTGCTGGGCAAGGCTCATGCGCCAGTCCGGCGGCATTTCGAAGGACCGGAATTCCACCAGGCCAAGCCGTCCCGTCGGCCCGTCCGGCGAAAACAGCTTGTCGATGCAGATTTCCGAGCGATGCGTGTTGCCCGTGACATCGGTCAGGAGGTTCCGGAACAGGCGGTCCACCAGCCACGGCGGCGGCGCTTGTCCGGTGCCCGGAACCGGCACGTGCGACATGGCGATCTCAAGCTCGTACAGGCTGTCGTGCCGTGCCTCGTCGATGCGTGGCGCCTGGCTCGTCGGGCCGATGAAGAGCCCCGAGAAAAGATAGGAGAGCGAAGGATGGCGCTGCCAATAGGTAACCAAGCTCTTGAGCAGGTCCGGCCGACGCAGGAACGGGCTGTCCGCCGGCGTGGCGCCACCCACCACAACATGGTTGCCGCCGCCCGTACCGGTGTGGCGCCCGTCGACCATGAACTTCTCGGTGCCGAGCCGCGACAGGCGCGCCTCTTCATACAGATCGCGCGTGATCTCGACGCAGGTCTTCCAGTTCGAGGCGGGATGCACGTTGACTTCGATCACGCCCGGATCAGGCGCGACGCGAATGACGTTGAGGCGCGGGTCCACCGGAGGCGTGTAGCCCTCGACATGCACCGGGAGCTTCAGTTCGTCCGCCGTGACCTCGACCGCGGCGAGCAGTTCGAGATAGTCCTCGAGGCGCTCGGTCGGCGGCATGAAGATGCAGATCCGGCCATCGCGAGGTTCCACCGACAGCGCGGTTCGCACCGAACCGGTTCCGGTGAGGACCTGATCCACCTGATCCTGCTGGCTGTCATCGGTGGATGTGCGGCGATAGAGTTGATGCAGCGTCTCCGCGTCCGGCAGGTCGCCGGTGATCGTCATCGGGTCGGCTGGATTGACGTAGGGATAGGCCGCGGGGGGTACCCAGGGCAAACTCGCCAGCGGCAGCCGGTAGCCCACAGGAGAATCGCCGGGCACCAGGAACAGCCTGCCGCGGCGGAACCGCCACTTCTCGCTGATCCAGCTCGGCTTCGAGCGGCTCTGCCAGCGCTGCACCGGCAGCACATAACCGGTCGGCCGCCCAAGTCCACGCTCGAACACACGCGTCAGCCGGGCACGCGCCTCCGGGTCTTCCAGCTTGGAATCAAACGGGTCCACATTGTCGGGCAGGTCGCCTTCCTTCAGCACCCAGTGGGCAGGGTCCTCAAAGGCTGGCGTCGCATAGGTGGGGCCCAGACCGAGACGCTCGGCAAGCCCTTCCGTGAAGAGGCGCGCATCCTCTATCGTCGCGGAGGCGAGGCTCTCAGTGGCGATGAGGTCGGGATTACGCCAGATGGGCCTGCCGTCCTTGCGCCAATACAGTGAGAAGGTCCAGCGCGGCAGGCTTTCGCCGGGATACCACTTCCCCTGCCCGTAGTGCATCATGCCGCCCGGCGCGAAACGCTTGCGCAGACGGCGGATCAGATCATCCGCGCGCATGCGCTTGGTCGGCCCCACGGCGGACGTGTTCCACTCCGCGCCCTGATAGTCGTCGATGGAAATGAACGTTGGCTCACCGCCCATGGTGAGGCGGACATCCTGCGCGGCAAGATCCGCATCGACACGGTCGCCGAGCGCGTCGAGCGACGCCCAGGAATCGTCCGAAAACGGCAGTGTGACGCGGGGCTTTTCGGCGACGCGCGTCACCCGCATGTCGAACTCGAAATCGGTCCGGGTCTCGCCATCGGCAGCGTAGGAACCGGAGATCGGTGCCGCCGAGGCATAGTTCGGCGTGGCGCACAGCGGGAGATGGCTTTCACCGCAGAGCAGGCCGGATGTCGGATCAAGACCGATCCACCCGGCGCCCGGCAGATAGACCTCGCACCAGGCATGGAGATCGGTGAAATCGACATCCGTACCGGCAGGACCGTCGAGCGCCTTCACATCGGGTTTCAGCTGGATGAGATAGCCCGAGACGAAACGCGCCGCGAGACCGAGCCGGCGCAGGATCTGCACCAGAAGCCAGCCTGAATCGCGGCAGGAACCCGCGGCGAGCTTGAGCGTCTCGTCGGGAGCCTGAACGCCGGGCTCCATGCGGATGAGATAGTTCACATCGGACTGGAGCTGCTGGTTGAGCTTGACCAGATAATCGACCGTCGGCTCGCCGTTCTCCGGGCGCACCTTCTCCACATAGGCTTCGAGCAGGGGTCCCCCCTCCTCGGCCTCAAGATAAGGGATGAGCTCCTTTGCGAGCGCCGTCGGATAGACGAAAGGCAGCGTCTCGGCGAATTCCTCGACGAAGAAATCGAACGGATTGTAGACGGTCATGTCCGCAATCAGGTCGACCTCGATGCGGAACTCCGTGCCCTTCTCGGGAAAGACGAAGCGGGCCATCCAGTTGCCGAACGGATCCTGCTGCCAGTTCACGAAGTGATTGGCCGGCGTGACCTTCAGCGAATAGCTTCTTACAGGAGTGCGACAATGAGGTGCCGGGCGGAGCCGGATGATCTGAGGCCCGAGCGCGACGGGGCGATCATACTTGTAGCTCGTAACGTGATGAAGGCTCGCAAAGATTGTCATAGGCACCAACTGAACTGCAGGACCGCGGCGCGGCGACCGAGCTTAGAAGCACGAGGTCGCGGAACCAAGACATCTCATGATGAACGCACAATTCATGCCGGCTTGATACAGCCAATCCCTTGGAGCAGACGCGCCAAGAGGCCTTCGCAAAAGCTCGCGGCGGCGTAGGCTCACGCCCGCTCTTCGAAACAGCAGAACATTGCCGCAAATTCAGGCGGTCGCCACGAAACGAGGCCAAACCGCGTGCCCCCGCCCCCCGAAGCCGGCGGCTCAGGCCGTCGGCTTGGGCTCGCCTGCGGGATGGGTCGGCGTCTCCGGCTGCTTACCACCGCGGCGCATGCGCCACTCCTCGAAGCGCTGGAGCACCGTGTAGAAGGACGGCACGAACAACACCGCCAGACACGTCGAGGCAAGCATGCCCGAGAACACGGCAATGCCGATCGACTTGCGCGAATTGGCACCCGCGCCGGTCGCCAGCACCAGCGGCAGCACGCCGAGAATGAAGGCGAAGGAGGTCATCAGGATCGGGCGGAAACGCAGTCTCGCCGCCTCCACCGCCGCGTCCATGATCTCCATACCCTCCGCACGTTTCTCGCGCGCGAACTCGACGATGAGGATCGCGTTCTTGGCCGACAGCGCGATCAGCAGAATAAGACCGATCTGGGTATAAAGGTTATTGGCGATGCCGATACCGGTGAGCGCCCCCACGGTGCCGAGCAGAGCGAGCGGCACGGCGAGCAGCACTGAGAACGGCTGGATCCAGCTTTCGTACTGGCCCGCGAGCACGAAATAGACCAGCAGGATGGCAAGCCCGAAGACGAAGTAGACCTCGTTGCCGACCGCCACTTCCTGGTAGGACATGGCGCTCCAGTTGAAGCCCATGCCCTTGGGCAGGGTCTGGTCCGCCACCTGCGCCATGATGTCGATCGCCTGACCGGAGCTGAAGCCCGTCGCCTGGCTGCCTACGATCGTGGCGGCCGGATAGAGGTTGTACAGCGTGACCAGCGGCGGCCCAAACATCGGCCGCACCGTGGCGAGCGTGCCGAGCGGCACCATAACGCCCGTCGGGGTGCGGATCTTGAGATTCAGGATTTCCTCAGGCGTACGCCGGAAGTCGGCCTCCGCCTGGATATAGGCCTGGAAGGTCTGCCCGAACTGGTTGAACTGAGTGACGTAGCTTGAGCCCACATAGCCCTGGACCGTCGAGAACACCTGTCCAACCGTGACGCCCAGCGTCTCCGCCTTGACACGGTCTATCTCCAGGAAAAGCTGCGGCACGCTGGCGCGGAACGAGGTGCTCAGATGCTGAAGCGCCGACTGGCTGGACGCGTTCTTCACGATCTGCTGGGTAACGCTTTGCAACTCCACGAAATCGAAGCTGCCGTTCTTTGATTCCACCATCATGGTGAAACCGGACGCGTTGCCGATGCCCTGGATCGGCGGCGGAACCAGCACGAAGGTGCGCGCGCCCTCGACATCCTTGAGAGCCTTGTTCAGCGACTCGTAGACCCAGAGCAGCCCTTCGCCGTCCTTGTCGCGCACGCCCCAGTCCTTGAGCATGACATAGGCAACGCCGGCATTGGGAAGGGTCGCGTTATTGTCCAGAACCGAAATGCCCGAGATCGCGATCACGTTGTCGACGGCGGGGTTCTTCGAGGCAATGTCCGAAATCTGCTTCATCACCGCGTCGGTGCGCTGCAGCGAGGCGGCGTCAGGCAGTTGCGCGCCGATCAGCACATAACCCTGATCTTCGGTCGGCAGGAAGCCGGTGGGAACCCGGGTCAGGCCCCAGATCGCCACGCCGATCAGCACCAGAGCCACGGACACGGTGATATAGCTCACATGGACCATGCGCTTGATGAGGCCGGCATACCAATGCTCCGCCTTGTCATAGACCGCGTTGAAGCCACGGTAGAAGAAATTACGCTTCTCCAGCGGCACGGGCGGACGCAGCCAGAGCGCGCACTGCGTCGGCTTGAGCGTCATCGCGTTGATGGCGGAAATGAAGGCGGTGGCGGCAATGACGAGGGCGAACTGCTGATAGAGCTGCCCGGTCAGCCCCGGCATGAAAGCGGCTGGAATGAAGACCGACATCAGCACAAGTGTGATGCCGATGATGGGCCCGAACAGCTCGTCCATCGCCTTCTCGGCCGCCTGCCGGCCCGGCAGGCCCGCCTCGATGTGGCGGGCGACGCCTTCCACAATGACGATGGCGTCGTCGACCACGATACCGATGGCGAGCACGATGGCGAACAGTGTCGACAGGTTCACCGAGAATCCCATCGCCGCCATGGCCGCGAAGGTGCCGATGATGGTGACGGGCACGGTCGTCGCCGGCACCAGTGTCGCGCGCCAGTCCTGGAGGAAGACGAGGATGACGATCAGGACCAGAATGCCGGCTTCGAACAGGGTCTTGTAGACCTCACTGATCGACGCGTTGACGAAGATCGTGGTATCGAATGGCACCTGATAGGCTAGGCCAGGCGGAAAATTCTTGGCGAGCTCGGTCATCTTCGCCCGCACTTCGGTCGCGACCTGGAGCGAATTAGCTTCCGGCAGCTGATAGATACCGAGCGCCGCGGCGGGCTTCCCGTTGAAAGTAAAGGTCTGGCTGTAGGTCTGCGCCCCGAGCTCGACCCGCGCGACATCGCGTAGACGCGTTATTCGGCCGCCGTCCGCATTGCTGACCTTGACGATGATGTTCTCATAATCGGCCGCATCGTTCAGACGCCCGGCAATGGTGAGCGTGTACTGGAAATTCTGCCCCTTCGGCACCGGCGGCATGCCGACGACGCCCGAGGCGACCTCCTGGCTCTGCTGCTGGATGGCGTCGATCACGTCCTGCGGGGTCAGACCGCGCGACTGGAGCTGATCAGGATCGAGCCAGACACGCATGGCGTACTGACCGGAGCCGAACACGCTCACACTGCCGACGCCATCGAGGCGGGCGATCTCGTCCTGCAGGTTGATGATGCCGTAATTGGCCAGAAACAGGCTGTCGAATTGATCGGTGGGGGAATAGAGCGCGACAAACTGCAGGATCGCCGTCGACTTCTTCTGCGTCGTCACGCCCTGGACCTGGACCGCCTGCGGTAGCGAGGCCATGGCAATCGCGACACGATTCTGCACCAGAACCTGCGCGAAATCGGGATCCGTGCCGATCGCGAACGTGATGGTGAGCGTGTAGGTGCCGTCGGACGCGCTCGTCGACTGCATGTAGAGCATGCCTTCGACGCCATTGACCTGCTGTTCGATCGGCAAGGCGACGGTGTCGACCAGCGTACGCGCGCTCGCACCCGGATACAGCGTCGTCACCTGCACGGTCGGCGGCACGACATTGGGATATTGTGCGACCGGAAGCGTGTACAGCGCGACCGAGCCGATCAGCACGAACACCAGCGCCAGCACGTTCGAGAGAACCGGCCGTTCAATGAAGAAGCGTGAGATCATGGCTCTGACCTTCGGTGCGGGCTTGCCAGGTGGCGGGGCTCTCGGATCAGGGCGCGGACTTCGCGGGTGCCGAATCAGCGGGCGTTGAATCGGAAGGCTTTGCCTCGGCAGGCTTTGCTTCTGCAGGCGCGGCATCCGAGGGCTTGGCCGCGCCGGTCGTCGGCGTCTGCGATGTCGCGTCGGCAGGCATGGTCGGGGGCGCCTGCATCTGCGGATCGACCTTGGACCCCGGGGTCGCGAGCTGGATGCCGCCGATCACGATCCGGTCGTCGACCGTCAGGCCGGATTCGACAACTCTCAGGTCACCGACCTGCTGGCCCGTGGTCACCACCTTCTGCTGCACGGTATTGTCCTTGTCGACCACCAGCACATAGCGGCCCTGCTGGGAATCACCGATGGCGGTATCGTCAACCAGAAGAGCGTCTGGAATCTTCTGCACAGGAATACGAACCCGCACAAAAAGGCCGGGAAGCAGGGAAAGGTTCTTGTTGTCGAAAATAGCCCGAACGAGCAGCGTACCGGTCGAAGGATCGACCTCAGGCGACACATAATCGAGATGCCCCTTGTGGGGGTACTCGCCCTCTTCGTTCTGCAGGCCGATGTCGATCTCGACATCCTTCACCTGCTCGATGGTGCGACCGCGTTCGGCGAGCGTCTGCTTGATCCGCAGAACCTGATTCTCGCTCAGGCTGAAATAGGAATAGATCGGGTCCATCTGGACGATGGTGGCAAGCTTGGTCGGCTCGCTGTGGCCCACGAGCTGGCCGACATCAGCAAGATGGCGGGTCACGATCCCATCGAAAGGCGCCAGCACCTTGGTGTAGCCCAGATTGATCGTCGCAACCTCGATATCGGCCTTGGCCGCGTCCACCGAGGCCTCTGCCTGCTGC
The DNA here is from genome assembly GCF_010669125.1 of Ancylobacter pratisalsi. Lineage (NCBI taxonomy): Bacteria > Pseudomonadati > Pseudomonadota > Alphaproteobacteria > Hyphomicrobiales > Xanthobacteraceae > Ancylobacter > Ancylobacter pratisalsi. The sequence goes on along the minus strand of NZ_CP048630.1, from coordinate 2,538,947 downwards.
TTCGCCGCCAGCGCCTTGTCGACGACGGCCTGGGAGGAGAAGTCCTGCTTGCCCAGCGTCGATTGGCGCTGATATTCCGCCGTCGCGTTGGTGAGCTGCGCCTCTGCTGACGCCAACGAGGCCTTAGCTTGGTCGAGATTGGCCTGGTAGGTGTCCTGCTGGATCAGGAAGAGCTGGTCGCCCTTCTTTTTCACCGTACCGTCCTTGTAGTCGATGGCCATCAGGAAGCCCTCGACCCGAGCGACAAGATCGACCGTATTGATCGATGCGGTGTTGCCCGTAAGTTCAAGGTAGCGGGTGACCGGATGCGCCAGCGGGGTCGTCACCGTCACCTTGGGCGGCGGCGGGGGGACATACTTGTTCTCTTCCGAGCACGCCGTCAGCGCTCCCGCAACCGCAACGACGGCGACCGCACCAAACCAACGGCGCCGCGAACCGGACAGACGTGCGCTCGGAATCATCCCGCTTCCCCCATGCCTCGCAACCCCGCGGAGGAAATATACCGGTGAGGCTAGGCTTGTCTACGCCCGTGCATCGGCTTTATCTGACAAGTAAATTCAAGAATATTATTGCATAGTGTTGTATTTGCCACGGCGGGAACAATCCGCCCGCGCAACCGGAGGCATGTCCGCCTGGAAACTCCGGGATAAAACGTTCGTCGCGCGCCGGGCGTATTACGGTGCGGATTCCGGCAAACCGGTTGATTTGAGCGCTGCAACCACTAGGCTCGCGCTGCGGTAGAAGCTGTTGGAAACATGTGCGCCCCGACACCGCAGGTGCGCCCCTTGCGAGACGCTCAATGACGCCGAAAGCCCTCCTTCTGGCCACCCTGGCAAGCGCTTCGCTCCTCGCGGCCGGGTCCGTTCAGGCCGCCGACCCTGCGATCAAGCTGCATCAAGGCGATATGTTCACCGATCCGGTCGGGACGGTGCTGAATGTGTCTGTCACCAACGGCACCCCGGCGACGCTGGCCTCCGTGGAGGTCACGTGTGACTTCACCTCCGGCGGCAAGCCGGCGGGCCAGGCCAGCACCACGATTTACAACATCGTCGCGGGAGCCAAGGGCGAAGACCAGGTGCACCTGATGGGCCCCGAGGCCGATGCCGCGACCTGCGCCATTGCGTCGACCTCCGCTACGAAATAGCAGGACAGCACCCCGGCCGCCGCGCGCGCCGCCTTCCGGCCGCAGTGGCGGGCACGAGTATGCTCGCCACGGGGCAGCGCGTGCTCTGAGTGCACTTTGGCGACCGCCTGCGACACGGCGTGGCGATCAGCCCTGTGGCGGGCTTGCCAGCCGCGCCACTTCCCTATATCTCGCCCACCTGCAATGGGCAGAGGCGCCCAGCGACGGAGGGGTGGCCGAGTGGTTGAAGGCGCACGCCTGGAAAGTGTGTATACGGGGAACCGTATCGCGGGTTCGAATCCCGCTCCCTCCGCCAACATTTCTCATCAAATACTTGATATTGTTTGATAGTTTTTTAGCTCGCGAAGAGCTACCCCACCGCATACCCCACCCGTCGACAGACATTCCGGCGAATTCTGGCGAACGCGGCTGAACAAAAAAGGGCGGCAGGCCCGTGGCCGCCGCCCTGTTCCCGGTCATCGGTTGCGCGTGCTGTCAGTCGTCATCATCATCGTCGGGCGGATTAGCGACGACCGGAATTGCCGTACCCTGGCACTGCTTGATCAGCAGCGTGAGCGGATTTTCGGTCTCACCGACGATCTTCGGCTTGTCATTGAGCATGCCCATGTGGCGCATCAGCAGTGTGAGCGCGGCTGTCTTGTCGGAGAGCTTCAGCTTCTTGATGGACCCGACCGCCGTGCCGCCCTCGCGCAGTTCAATCGCATCCAGGCCGATCAGTGCGGCAGCGGTGTCGTCATCCATCTCGTGCAGTGGCTTCATCGTGCCATCGCCATTGAACACCTTGCGGATATCAAGGAAGGCAATCCGCGCGACTTCCTGAAGCACGCGATCCTGGGTGACCTGGGTGCGGGCGCCTCTTTCTGCCATTCCGGTCGCGATCCGTTCGGCAACCGGAGTTTTGCGGAGGAGCTGACGCCCGATGTCCACAGCCGTCTTCGCGCTGTACCCCGCTCGCCGCGCCGCTTGGGTGGCATTCAGATCAACGAGGTATTCCTCGGCAAAACGCTGCTGCTTGGCCGTCATACTGGCGCGTGTCATGAAACGTCTCACTTGTAGTGTGTTTTCGTGGGGAATGGGGGGAACAAGGGGTACGCGACTGATATCGTTGCCGAATTTCTGTTCCCCTCCTGTTTTTGTCTTGGGGAACAAGGGGAACACGCTTGGCCTCGACAGCACACAGCTGGCCGGGCACCTGTGCGCTCAAGCCTCCGCGTCTTCCATGATGGTCGAGCGAAGGACGTAACAGCGGGGTGGCTTCTCAAAGCCCGGTAGCCGGCACTTGGTCTGGGGTTTGCTGTCGCTACCAACCTTAAGAAATCCGCGCTTTGCCAGCACTTTGGTGACGAAAGCCGCGTCCAGTCCGGCGCAAATGTCGGTTTTCCAAGCCTCCGGCAGAACGATGTACTCGTAGCCATTGCTGGCATCACCGCCCCGAAATCCCACCCGGTTGATCACGCGCGGTTCGGCATGGTCTCGCCCTTCTCCGATCGGCTCGAACCGCGATGCTCCGTGCAGTTCGATGAAGTGGCGCACCTGTGCGATGGCGCTCCGCTCTTCCGCAGGCTCGATGCCACCACGCTGCGCCAGCCAGTCGTGGAAGCACCGCGCCGCTGCCCGCATGGCCTCACCTTCCGGCCAAGGTAGGATCCCCGCCTCACGAGCGATCTCACCCGCCGCCGCGATCAAGCCGAACCGCGCGGTTACCCGGCTGATCTGGCCGTCAGCACCATCGGGACAGTGGTCGCGGACAAATTGATCGGCAAGAGCGCGTGCCTGCTGGCGAACTTCGGCGAACCGCTCGACCACGCTCTTGAGGTCGGCGCGACTGGCGTGGCCATAATGATGACCGGCCGCAGACTTCAGATGGCGGGCGAAGGCGTCGGCGCTGTCGAAGCCATGAAGATCCTCGAACAGGCCGAAACCAACGCCGGCATCGGCGGGGATGTCGACGATACGCACCTCCTGGCCGGCAGCCGCACGTCGGGCGCGCCCATCCTCGGAGAGCTTGTCGGCAAGGCTCACTTCGCCACTGGACAGGAACAGAACGCGCCAACTTGCCGCAGACCGGGCCTCACCGCTTCGACCGGCACGCGACTTCCCTGAGCCGTTTGCAAGCATGTAGGCGATGGAGCCGGCCTCGCACCCATCGACCTGCCCCATTTCGTCCAGGCAGAGCAGCGCATCGCAATGAAGCGCGGCGACACCTTCCAGGCCATTGGACGTGGCTCGCCACGTCCGAAGGAAGCCATTGAGGCCACCGCCACCCCAGACCGAGCCGCCGACAATGAGCGCCGTGCTCTTGCCGGTCGACGACGCTCCACGGAAATGAAAGCCGCCGCCCTCGGCATCGAGGGGATAAAGCAGCGGCGCAGCAAGTGCGGCCGAGATGGCGAGAGCCAAGCGGGAATTGCCTGCCGCGTATCGGGCGACGTCCTGTTGCCAACCCGAGAGACTGCCTGCAGTGCGGAACGGATGATCTGGCGGCACGGCAGTTTGCAACAATAGGCGCTTGTGAGCGGCGCCAGAGCCGATTGCGCCGTCAACGGTGACGTAGGTCCGGCCATGCCAGCCGGTTCGCGACACACACCGCGCCTTTTCCTTCGGACGCTGGGTACAGATGAATTCGTGCAGAAATTCCCGCGCCTTGTTGCCGGGCGCTGGGGTCAATCCCATGCGCAGCAATTCGCGCCGATAGTCCGAGCCATCGCCCCCCAGCAGTTCCATGGGCATAGCCCATTCTCTGGAGCGACCATCGCGGTCGAGGACGCGCAGCAATCGCCCCCAATTCCGACCATCCTCGTCCCGCGTCTCGGCAACAACGGTCAATGGCGAGCAGAACCAGCGATATTCCTGTCGCGATTCGCCCATCTCTTTGACGTCGCAGAGCTTGAAGACGCCCGTCGGATCCGACTTGAATAGAGGCGATGCCTCCTCGGCAGCGCGCATCACATCGGAGTTCAACACGGCATCGGCGGCCCGCTTCTGGCGGGCGTCGAGATGGAAACCGATCACTTCGGCATCAGTATTTATCAGGTTTGCCAACGTTTCAGCGGTCAGCCCCGCGTCGACAGCATCGACGATGCCCCACCCTTCGTCAGGAGGCAGCGCATCACCCCAAACGTCGGCAGCAACGAGGCTGAGATCGAGCGCCTTCACATTGCCGGCACCCGCCTTGGCCACCTCATGAGCGACCATGTCGGCCCACGCCTGACCCGCGCGGCCTATCGCAGGCAACAAGACGACCGACCTGCCGGCCAGCGGTGAGAAGGCCGTCGATGCAGGGGATTTAGGATCATGTGCCGTCGTGGTCGCCACCATGTCCGGCAGTAACATCATCGCCGCATCGACCGACCATTCGTCCGGGCAGATCAGCACGGGCGCCGAGCGGCGGGATAGGATCGCCGGCAGATTGAACAGCGGCCGGGGCGCCGGCATCGCCTTCATGCGCCAGCCGCGTTTGCCATTACCCAGATCGCAGAAGGTGACGTGCGCTACCTGGCTGGAGTCGTGATCGTCGGAAGGCCAGCGAGCCGTATAGCCCACCAGGTGGCCGGCTGCATCGCGATAGTCCCAGGCCCTCTGAGGCTCGCCCCAAGCGGGGTGCTTGAAGCGCATCGGTGGCGCATCGACGGGCACGGGAACGATCGGCATCCTGGTGGGCGTGGTAGCGGAGGGGGCCGGCTTACGGTCGAAGCAACCGTCGAGATCGACGATGACACGATGTTCAATGCGATCCGGCCCAATAGCGCTTCCAATGCTGGCCTTGATCTGGCGCTTTACGACATCCAGCACGGTTCGCTGGGTCCAACGATGCTTCTCATCGCCGTTGACCATCTGCATGCCGGCAGCAAGGAGGGAGCGCTCCGCATCATCGCGAGCGATTTCGCCTGAAGCGATACGCTGTCCAATCTTGAAGGAGGAGCTCGCCAGCACGTTCGACTGATTGCCGGGCGCGGCGCACGGATTGGCCGTCATTATCGTTGCCGCCTCATGGGCGATGGCCTACCGTACCAAACGGAGACGCCGCCCGAGATAGCGCCAGGGGACTTGGAAACGAGTTGGATTGACTGCGCCGTTCCCGGCATCTTCACGCCAGCCTTGCCGTCTTGAGATTCCAACCTGCCAAGGGATTAGGTAGCGCGAAAGTCCTCAGCGCGGTTCGAGCCTGAAACGGACGTTCGCAGCGGTTATCACGAATGACCGATTTGGGGCCGTCTCCGGGCAGTCAGCTATCGGGTAACGAATACCGCGCAGCTGCCCTTCTGCTCCCCCTTGTCGCCCTTCTCAGACGTTGCTTGAACGACCGCGAGCGGACATTCCGACTGTCGCGAGTTCACACGCTGCTCGGACTGGTCCTACTGCCAGAAGCGCTTTGCACATTCACGCGCAACGTCTTCCCGAGAAAGGCCCAGGTCGCGCAGGCGCTCGTCATCGAGCTCGGCAAGCACTGATCGCTGCTGCGAACGCTGGATACAAAGGTGGATCCGCTTCACCAGACTCTGCAGTGCGTCTGCCTGGCTGATCGTATGCCGGGGCGTCGACAGTGTGCGATGGCGGACCAAAACATCGGCCATTTTAGCCTCCGAGGGATAGGTAACATTTTATGGAATCCTCATCTCCAATTTGATCCTCTTGCTGCTGGCCTGCCACCGCTGCTAGGCTAAACTCTTATGCGGATGGGCCAAGCGACAACATCGGAATCTCTGCTCGCAGATCGGGAAATCGATCGGCCGGTTCTGGTGCTCGGCATCGACTACCCGGACGGGTACGAGGCTGCCCTTCACCATCACCAGCGTGCCCAGTTCCTTTATGGATCATCGGGCGTCGTCCTCGTGTCCACGCCCGAGGGTTCGTGGATGATGCCGCCACAGCGTGGGCTTTGGATCCCGGCCAATACGCAGCATGCTGTTAGGATGTTGGGCCGGGTCGCGATGTGCAGCCTCTATATCGATGAGGCCGTCTTTCCCGACCGTTTCGGCGGATGCGAAGTAGTTGGCGTGTCGGAACTGCTTCGAAGCCTTCTGATGGCTGCACCCGGCATTGCCACCGAGTACGACGAGGCAGGACGGGACGGCGCCCTGGTCAACCTGTTGCTACATGAGCTGCGAGGGCTGTCACCCTTGCCCCTTTCGCTGCCGCTTCCTCGGCATCCACGCCTTGCTCAGAGGTGTCGGAGTTTCATAGAGAGCCCGTCGCCTCACGAAACGATCGACGACTGGAGCGATGAGGTTGGAATGAGCCGAAGAACGTTCACGAGGCTTTTCAAACAGGAAACCGGATGCACCTTCGTTGAGTGGCGTCAGAAAGCCTGCCTCATGTCGGCGCTGCCGCAACTGGCCGAAGGACGAAGCGTGACCAGCATCGCGCTCGCTCTCGGCTATGAGAACCCGGCTTCGTTCACGGCGATGTTCAAACGACTGCTGGGATCAGCGCCATCGGCGTATCAAACGAGGCGCTAGAATGATCGCGCCGCATCCTCGACTGGCAACTATGCCACGGCATCGTACGAAAGCGGACTGTCCGCTTCCACCCGATTGTGGCCGTTGGCCCCACCACACTCGGTCCCGGCGAGGGAATGATTTTCCACGGCCGTTGCGAGGCCGACTGCAGACCGTCCTCTATTGGGGACCTTAAGTGGGAAGCGGACATATCGCGGATGAATGTCCGAGGCAGAAACTGACCCATGACGGACGTTCAGAAGGGCCGCTTCTGGATAGGATCAGTCGTTAAGTGTCTGCCCGAGAGCAGGCGCATCGTCCGAAACTACGAACAGCGCCTCGACGTCTCCGAAGCCATGATCCATGTCGCGCTCGGAAGCCTCATCCTGCGACGGGTCGTCCGTCCTTGAGCATTTTCCAATGGACTCTTATGTCTTATGTGTAGCTTCGAGCCGCTCGCCGTATGGCTGGCGAGGTAGTCGGTTCGGTCGCGGATGCAACACACTCCACGGGGGGCACTGGACGACATAGAATGGCGCTGGCTTGGTGGGTCAATTTAGGAGTCCGGGTACTCATCCACTTGTACTTGGCTCTCGATCACATTGCCTGGAATGAAATAGCCAAGTTTCCGCCGTAGCTGGTCAGCTTTTTCCACGGCTTCGGAAGACCAATCTTGAGTGTCGAGGAGCATGAAATCCTCCGACGATCCTTTTGCCCCACGCGCATCCAGCCCGATACCGACGATATAGCGCTTCTCTGGTTTGACCGCTTTTGCAGCAATGCACCGAGTTTTTAAGATAGAGGCGCGATCTGCCCGATAGGCGACATGATCCCCTCCCTGATCTCCGCGCCCGATGTAAAGGACATAATTCACGTCGGGCTGGCCGGATTCTAGAATGCTTCCTATGGCGTTCTGCCTGGCGATTTCCGCGCGCTCTAGAATGCAGTTGGAGAGTATACGTCGGAAGAATCTGGTCTCACCAGCCATTATCCTGACCAGCCGCTCATGGTCACTCATCTCCATTTCGTTGCCAAACTCCAACGTTTCTTCGAGATAATGCCCGGTGACATATTCGATAAGTCTGTCCCAGAAATAGCTGGCCTCGTTTTTAGCACGTCCGCGCTGGAACGAAGGATCGGCTTCGACTTGAGGCCAGAGGCCCGGCTCGAGCTGGACAGGAAGTTCCGAGGGCGGGAACGTCCGATCGTTCCAAAGATAATACGCTAGGAGATCGAGTTCCGATTCCGCACCGACAAATTTACCTCGGTTGAAAAACTCCATTTTGCTGTCCAAGTAGTGGATAAAGTCCGATATCGTCGACAATTCTTTAAGGATAATTGCCAAGCTCTGGTCATCGAAAATGTGTACCCAGCCGCCAGCCTTATCAGTCTTTCCGACCGTGAACGGTATCGCATCGTTCTGTACCGACGGGAAGACGGCTAAACCGCGTCTGCCCGTGCTGGCCTGGGCCCGCTCGCCGGCGCCGAGCGCGACACAGATGCGATGAATTCGTCTGTCCTGTCGGGACGGGAGATCGAGCGGAAGCGGCGCTGTGCATTTAGCGTCAAGGAAGACACGGTCCGGACAGCTACTCAGCCAGCGCTCGGCCTGGTCGATCTGATGGACGGAATCGGAAATGGATCTCCGGTACCAACGTGACCAATCCAATCCCGGGTTACCCGTATTGGGATAGGCACACGATTTGTCGGAGAAAAGCAGTATGTCGCGGCCGAACACGACTAGCAGGTCTGTGAGTTCCTTGCCTGGCTTCTTGAACAGATTGGGATAGGTCCACAACTTCAGGAAAGAACGGTCGCACAGGTCCGAGAGGACCTTTTCCGATTGAGTAAGACCTGCGGAGCGTTTGAACCGCATAAATGATGGAACTCCAAATTTTGATCGATGAGCACGGAGGCATCTTGGTACGGTCGCCCGCCCCCGAGCAGACGTAGGATAGCGATCAAATCAAAATTCCCTCCTTGCCGTACGGCTCCTTCGACTCGTAGTGAGTATTTGTTGATTCCTAGCCGCGCGGTCGCCTCCGCAACCGGATAGCCCCCGTGTCCGCTTGTAGAGCGGCAGTGCGCTGCCCATCAACGCACCGCCAGTTTGCGTCCAAATTCGGCCGTTGAGTTGGACTTCATCCGATCCCAGAGCAACGGCTCGTTCAACATTGCACTGAACTTGGATAAAAATCTCCTTGCAGGGTTTGCTTGCACGGCTAGGTTTTGTGCGGGGGGCGCAAATGAGCTATCGGCGAGCATGGAAGGGCGACGAGTGGCAGGCGTTTGCCCTGCAACTCGTCCAGCTGCGTCACGGGGCCGAGAACGTCCAAGTGGTGCCAGATGCAGTGCAAGGTGATGCTGGCCTCGAGTTTTTCACAACATCTGGTTGTCTCTATCAGTGCTACGCGCCCCAAGAGGCGTCGGATGTGGCCAAGGCCGCAAGCGCAATGAAGGCGAAGGCTGGTCAGGATCTGCCGAAGCTCGCCAAATATAAAGACAAGATCGAACCCATCTTATCGGGCATTGTCGCCAGTCGATGGATACTACTGTGCCCATTTCTGGATAACAAAGAGGTGGTAGCCGATGTAAGGAAAAGAGGCCTAGCGATCAAGTCGCAGGGGCTACCGTTCCTTGATTCCGGCTTCGAAGCGCTTTGCCAATGCCAGGAGAATTTCGCCGGCGAAATTGAGCAACTGAAAGCACTTTCCCTCGGTCCTCCACTAAAGGTTGACATGCCGTCTGCTGACGACGTGATGACCGCGAGCAGAACATCTATCGGAATGAGGATAGACGAGAAGCTTGTGCGGGCTTACGGGCCCTCCGCCACCGATGCGCAAATTTCGTCGCGGCGGGATGCATATGTGAAGGCCCACCTTTATCGCGAGAACGCGCTCGATCAGCTCCGTCAAAACCATTCAGTACTTTGGGAACGAGCCTTCCAGTCCTTAGAGGCGGAAGAGACCCGGTTGATAGCGGTTGGCGCCGGTTCCGCTACGCTGCCCGCCGAACAGCTTCAGGCAAGCATGACGAGGATTGAGGAGTCGCTGACGAAAGCGCTCCCTACACTGTCGACGGGCGTAGTCACGCAGATCGCACTCGGAACAGTCAGCGACTGGCTGATCCGCTGTCCGCTCGACTTCCCGGAGACTACGTAGTCGTGCCAAAGATTGATGTTACCACGCGCCGATTTTCGTTTCAGCGCCGGCCGACCCCTGTCCCAGGAGACCTCCGGATTGTCTGGCGCGTCGCGTTGATCATGGCGATGCTTGGTTGCTCGCGATCCAACCGCGCGTCGCTGGCCAAACTGCATATTCTCAACGACGTCGTCCGGTCGGACAGCCATGATCGGTTGAAGCTCGCTCTTGCGGGCGACAAGAATCAACTGCCGTGGAGTTTTCGAGTCGAACCGGCATTCGCCCGGGCGATCGACTTCGTGGTCGGCGAACAGTTGGCGACCTGGACGAAAACGACCGGGCGCGCGGCCCTCCAACTGACGAAGAACGGCATCGAGTCGGCCAACGCCGTGCTCAACCTCGAGGACGCATTAGTCGTTGAGCGTGCGGTTGTCGCTGAGTTGGCGAAGACAATTACCGAGACGAGGGTAGGCAATCTGCTGGGTGAGGGGCGTAGCGCATGATCCGGCTGCGGCACCTGCGATTGCGCTCCTTCACCGCCTCCCGAGCCTTCGGAGCCGACATCCCGTTTCAGTCGGGCTTGAATATCGTTCAGGCGCCAAATACGTCGGGCAAATCGACCTGTCTTCAGTCCATAATATATGCTCTTGGACTTGAGCGATCTCTGGGCCCGCAGCTCACGATACCGCTGCCGTATGCGATGCGTGAACGAATCCATGAGTTCGAGGAGGCACCCTACGAACTCGTCCTACAATCCTATGTGGAACTCGAGATGGAGAATGCGGAGGGCGATATCGTCGTTCTCCACCGCGATATCGTTGGCGGCAAGAACACCAAATTGATCCAGACTTGGAGCGGCCCAGCACTCAGCTCGGGACTGCCAGCGGGCGAGCAGCGTGACTATTTCGTGCTCGATGCCGGTTCCGCGACTCACGAGGACGGCTTCCACGCGTTCCTCGCCAAGTTTCTCGGCTGGGACCTGCCAATTGTGGCCCGGTTCGACGGGACTGAGTGCCCGCTGTACCTCGAGGCGATCTTTCCGATGCTCTTCGTCGAGCAAAAGCGTGGCTGGTCGAGCATTCAGGGCCCGTTCCCGACATTCTTTCGGATTCAGGACATTGCCCGCCGGGTGATGGAATTTCTTCTAGACTTCGAGACTGCTCGCAACCGGCGGAAGCGGGCAGAACTACGAGGGATGGTCTCCGATCTAGTGGGACAGTGGTCGGACCGCCGCAGGACGCTGGAGGATGGCGCAGCCAGCGTCGGACGAATCCGGGGGCTTCCTGCGCAACCGACCCCAGAGTTTGCTACGACGCCAGTCATCAACCTCCAGCTCTATTATCAAGGCGAGTGGGTGAGGCTCGGAGACGTAGTCGAAACCGTTTCCGCCCGAATTGCCGATTTGGAGGCGAGCCAGCTGGAGACCGTAGAGGTCGCGGCGCCCGACATACAATCCCGTGTGACGGACCTGCGCGGGAAGATCGACGTTCTCGCGGCCGTGCTCGAAGCCGTTCGGGTCGAGCATGGGGCGGAAATGCAGGACAACAAGGCTCTTGAGGCTCGGGTTAAGTCGCTGGAGGCCGACCTGAAGCGAAACCAGGACGCGCAGAAGCTCCAACGCCTGGGATCGGACTTGGGGAAGGCTGCATCCGAGCACGTCTGCCCGACATGCCACTAGGATGTGTCGAACGAACTTCTACCCAGTGTTGGGATCGTTGGCATGGCTCTCGAAGAAAATGTTACTTTCGTAAAGTCTCAACTTGAGCTGTACGATTCGGCATTTTCGAACTCACGGGAACGCCTTCAGGAAATCGCAGCTCGCTACCGCGGGTCCGAGCGTGACCTACAGGACATGCAGCAACAGTTGCGTGCACTTCGTCAGGAACTTATGAGGCCGAGTGCTTCGCCCTCACGTGCCGCGATTGAAGAGATCGTCCGCCTTCAGGCTTTTGTGGAGCGGCTGCGAGCCGTGGACGACTTGTCCTTGTCTCTCTTAGACGAGCTGCGCCAGATCGCCGCGGACTGGGCTACCGTGACCAACGAGCTTCGCCTTTTGCCGAGTGATGAGCTCACGTCGTCGGATCGAATGAAGCTTGAGCTATTCCAGACCACTATTCGCCAACACCTCGATCGATACGGCTTTCGCTCGTTCCAGCCTGATGAGATTTGCCTATCAACCGACAATTTTCGGCCGCTGGTCACGCAAACAGAAAAAGGAGAGACGGTCGAGAAGGAGATCAACTTCGAAGTTTCGGCCAGTGATGCGATCCGGCTTAAGTGGGCTTACTACTTGTCGTGTCTTGAGCTGATGACGCACGTTGCGACCAACCACCCCGGTCTGGCGATCTTTGACGAACCGGGCCAGCAGGAGATCGAGTCCGCCAGCCTGTTCGAATTTCTTCGATCAGCAGCTAGGGGAGCTGCGGCCGGGCGGCAGGTCATCGTATCGACTTCCGAATCGCTCGAAGCTGTCAGTTCGGCGATTAGAGACACTGCGAACATCGTGAGTTTTCCGGCATTCATTCTTCAGCCAATAAGCTCGTGAACTCGTTCCTGCCGTGGCGTGGAGGCTGCTGAAAGGTCCGGTTATTGGTGCCATGGGAAGGTCAGTTCATGGCGCAACCATGACCTCCAGAGCGGTAAGTGGAACGTCAGCTTTGAGGAATGCGATAATCCGATCTCTACGTCCGACATGGCGGCGCAAAGCGGACGTTGGCAGCTGAATATCAGCCCGTCCCCTTCCCACGCCAAAACAGACCTCTGTAAAAGGGCTTCGAGGGATGCCTATATGTCATGAGTGGCGGCTTGATACTCACGCGATGCGGCGCCCGCACGGCGGCACCCGTGGCAATGGGCTGACCTGCCACTGCTTCGTCATCCAAAGGCCGGAGGCGTCACATGATCGAGTCGATCACGCCGCCATCGACCCGCAGCGCGGCGCCCGTGGTGGCCGAAGCGAGCGGCGAGGCGAGGTAGACCACCAGGTTCGCCACCTCGTCGACGGTTGCCGGCCGGCCGATGATCGAGGTTGGTCGGTGGGCCTTCACGAAGTCGGCGCCGGCCTGCTCCAAGGTCTTGCCGGCTGTCACCTCGGCCTTGAGCATTGCCGCCACGCCTTCGGAAAGCGTCGGCCCGGGCAGGATGGAATTGACGGTGACGCCGGTGCCGGCCATGCGCTTGGCCAGTCCACGGGCGAGCGAGACGTCGGCGGTCTTGCTGACGCCGTAGTGGATCATGTCGACGGGAATGTTGAAGGCGGATTCCGAGCCTAGGAACAGCATGCGGCCCCAGCCGCGCTCCGCCATGCCCGGCAGGTAGGCGCGAGCCATGCGGACGCCCGTCATGACGTTGATCTGCCAGTGCCGTTCCCAGATATCGTCGGTCGTATCGAAAAAGTCCGAAGGCTGGAAGATACCGAGATTGTTCACCACGATGTCGAAGGAAGGCGCCGCCGCGACAAGGTCGCGGGCCCCCTCCGGCGTGCCGAGATCCATCGCGAGCCCGCGCGCCGCGCCGCCCAGCCGGGCCAGCGCGCTGTCGACATTGTCCTGAGTACGGCCATTGATGGCGATGTCCGCGCCGGCGTCGCGCAGGCCCTTGGCGATGGCGAAGCCGATGCCGGCGGTCGAGCCGGTGACAAGGGCGGTCTTGCCGGAAAGATCTATCTTCATCGTCTGTTCCTATGCTGGTCACGGCCCCGATCGAAGGACGGTCTCGGACCCGCCGTTTCACCTGCGGAAGCTGCAAAGATAGGCGGGGCGCCAATCTAGGCTGTTCGGTTCGCCCGGTCGTCAGATGCCGGCTGCCCCAGTCGCGCGACCTTAACCGTCCTCCAGCCTCAGGAAGGTGATCGCGGCGGCAGCGAGGATCCCATCGACGCCGGGCGAACCTTGGACGCCGCGCGAACCTTGGCGGCATCGAGCGGAAGCGCCCGTAGGCGGGTTCCGGTGATGTCGCGGATGGCGTTGGCGATGGCCGCGCCCATCGGTCCCTGCGCGGCCTCGCCCGCGCCGAGGAACGGCAGGCCCGGACGCTCGACGAGATGAACCTCGACGCGACGGGGCACATGGGCGAAGCGCAGAATCGGGTAGGATGCCCAGTCAACCGAGGTGATGCGTTGGCGATCGAAGCGCACGCCCTCGAACAGCGTCCAACTCGTGGCCTGCACGATCCCGCCCTCGATCTGATTGCGGACCCCATCGGGATTGACCACCTGCCCGGTATCCACAGCGGCGATCGCGCGCTGGACGACCGTCCGGCCGGTGTCCTGGTCGATGGCAAGCTCAAGCGCGATGGCGCAATAGGCTTCGAGGTTCTTGTAGCGGGCAAAGGCAAAGCCATATCCGCTGCCGGCCGACAGCGTCGGGCGCCCGTTCCAGCCGAAGCGCTCAGCGGCGAGCGTGATTACGGCGCTCGCCCGCTCGTCCCTCAGGTGGCGCAGGCGGAACGCGACCGGGTCTTGGCCGGAAAGCCTTGCCAGGTCGTCCATCGTGCTCTCGATGGCGAACACGTTGAGATAGCCGCCGAGCGAGCGCATGGAGGAACCGCGTAGCGGCATCTGCGGCAGGAAGTGGTTCACCGCGCGCGCGTTCGGCAGCACGTAGAGCGGCACCGCGTTGCGGTCGCCGCCGCCTTCCGGCATCGGCAGGTCGACGGGGGGCGCCGGCAGGAAGGGATTCGCGATGTCGCGCGCGGCGAGCAGCGTGCCCGGCGGTCCCGGCCGCATCATGTGGGACTGGCTCCACACATCGTGCTGCCACGCGGAAATCGACCCGTCCGGCCCCAGAGACGCCCGCACATGGGCAGCCATGCCCGGCCCGAAAGGCTCCCAGGCATGCTCCTGCTCGCGCATCCACTGCACGCGCACCGGCCGCCCCGGCAGGGCGCGGGCGAGCAGGGCGGCGTCGGCGCCGACATCGTCGGCACCGTTCTGGCCATAGCAGCCGGCGCCCTCGACATGAATGCAGCGGACTTTGCCGCGCGGCATGGCACACAGCGTGGCGAGCGCGTCGCGCAGGGGATAGACGCCTTGCGTATGTGTCCAGACGGTCAGGTCCTCACCGTCCATATGGGCGATGGCGCAGGACGGGCCGATCGAGCCGTGGGAGAGGTAGGGCCGGCTGAAGAGAGCATCGACATCATAGGAGGCGGCGTCCGGCGTACCCACATCGAGGATGGTGGTATCCTTCGTGGGCAGCGCCATGAGCGCCTCGGGAAGCTGTGCCTCGTCGGGCAGCGCCGCGCTTTCGTTCCACCGGGCCGAGGCCGCCAGCCGCCGCATCGCCTGGATCGCGGTCCATTGCTTCTCCGCGACCACGCCGATGAAAGCGCCGTCGCGCACGACCTTGAGCACGCCGGGCATGGCTTCGACGGGCGCGGCGTCGAGGTCGATCAGGCGCGCGCCATAGCTTGGCGGCCGGACGATGCGCCCGTGCACCATGCCGGGCAGGCGCATGTCCTGCACATAGGCGGCCCCGCCGGTCAGCTTCGGGGGGATGTCGACCCGGGCGACCGGGCGATCCATGACCGCGAAATTCTTCGGATCGGTGAGGATCGAGGTCGGCTGGGCGTCGACGTTGAGAAGCTGCGCGGAGACAAGTTCGCCATAGCCAAAGCTGAGGTTATCGGGCCCGGTGATGACGCCGTCCCATGCTTTCAGGCCGTCCGTGCTCCTCCCGACCCGCCGGGCGGCTTCGCCGATGAGGATCTCGCGCACCTGCGCGGCGGCGTTGCGGATCGCGGTCCCTGAATCCTGCACCGAGTGGCTGGCGGCTGTGTAGCCTTCGTTCGGCGTGCGCGCCGTGTCAGCGGTGATCAGCGTGATACGGGGCAGGGGTAGCTTCAACTCTTCCGCCGCGATCTGCAGAAGGGCGGTCTTGATGCCTTGGCCGAGTTCGGCCTTGCCGGTGAAGATCGTCGCATTGCCATCCGCTTCGATGCGGATCCATGCATTGAGCCTTGGTGTGGAATCGAGGCTGCCGGGTAATCCGCGCAGCGGCGTAGCGCTGGCGCCGGTCTCGGTGAGCGCAGAGGCGCTGTGCGGCACGCCGAAGGCGAGAATCAGCGCGCCAGTACCGCGCAGCACGTCGCGGCGCGAAAGGGCGGGACTCATCGAACCGCCTCCGCCGCCCGCGACAAGGTCCGTGCCGCGCGCTTTACCGCACGGATGATGCGCATATGCGTGCCGCAGCGGCAGAGCTGCGGTTCAAGGGCGGCGAGGATGTCGTCGTCCTGCGGGTCGGGAACGCGCACCAGCAGCGCCTGTGCCCGCAGGAGCATGCCGGCGATGCAGTAGCCGCACTGCGCCGCCTGTTCCTCGATGAAGGCGGCCTGCAACGGGCCGGGAGCGGCTATCGTGCCGAGCCCTTCGATGGTGCGGATGTCGCGCCCGTTCATGAGCATGACCGGCGTGACGCAGGAAAAGACCGGCTCCCCGTCCACCAGGACCGTGCAGGCGCCGCACTGACCAAGCCCGCAGCCGAATTTCGCGCCGTTAAGCTCCAGTTCGTCACGCAGCACATAGAGCAACGGCGTATCGGGCTCGGATGTGACCAGGCGTTCTTCGCCGTTCAGAGTGAGCGTGATCATCGGTCAGCTCTCGCATGGCTTGAGGAAGCGGCGGCGCGGCGGGCGGCG
Source organism: Ancylobacter pratisalsi (assembly GCF_010669125.1). Classification (NCBI taxonomy): domain Bacteria; kingdom Pseudomonadati; phylum Pseudomonadota; class Alphaproteobacteria; order Hyphomicrobiales; family Xanthobacteraceae; genus Ancylobacter; species Ancylobacter pratisalsi. The sequence goes on along the minus strand of NZ_CP048630.1, from coordinate 2,522,589 downwards.
GCGATGGCGTCCGCCAGGCCCGGCCACGGCGCGAGGCCGGCAAGATCCTGCCGCAGATATCCGACCAGCGCGCTGAGTGCCGCGTCGTCCAGCGCGCCACCGAAGTTCGGCATGATCGGACCGGCCTCGCCATCACGTGCCGGAACGCCCTGCAGGAGGATGTTCAGCAGGTTTTGCGGAGACGACGCGGACAGGCTGGACGAGACCGCGAGGTCGACGCCGCCCAGTGGCAGGGGTCGCCCGGCCGCGTGGCAGGCGCGGCAAGCGGCATCGAAGATGGTTTGCCCCGGTGGCAGGCCGGCGGGCGGCGCGGCACTAGCCGTCTGCCAGCCTGCCGACTGGGGACGCAGGCCCGCAGCCTCGGCGGGCGTGGGAGCAAGGGCCAGCGGTTTTTCAACCGGGTGGCCGAGCGAGGCGAGATAGTGGGCCATCGCCGCCACGTCGTCCGCCGGCGCCTCGGCGAGATTCTCGACCACCGGGCGCATGGGGCCGAGCGCGGCTCCATGGTCGGCGTCCCAGCCCGCGCGCAGATAGTGGCCCAGCGCCGCCTCGGTCCACGGGATGCGGGCCGGCGAATGGCTGCCGAGCGGAAATGCGGTCCAGCTTTCGGCCTCGCCGCCGGCGAATGCCCGCGAGCCGATCTCGGCCCCCATCAGATTGCGCGGAGTATGGCAGGCACCACAATGCGCGAGGCCCTCCACGAGATACCGGCCTCGGTTCCATTGCGCATCGCGCGAAGGTTCCGCAACGAACGGCCCAGGATGAAAAAACAGCAGCTTCCAGCCGGCGAGGACGAGGCGGATGTTGATGGGGAAGGGCAGGTCGTTAGCTGGCGCATGCGCGACCACCGCGTCACGGGTCATCAGGAAAGCGTAGAGCGCCTTCACGTCCCCGTCGGTGGTCAGGCTGAAATGGTCATAGGGAAAGGCCGGGTAGAGATGGCGTCCCTCGCGATCGACCCCTTCCCGCATGGCACGGGTGAAGGCCGCCAGCGACCAGCGGCCGATGCCGGTTTCGGGATCGGGGGTGATATTGGTCGAGTAGATCGTGCCGAACGGGGTGGGCATGGCGAGGCCGCCGGCAAAGGTGCGGGCATCGGGCGCCGTGTGGCAGGTGCGGCAATCGCCGATCAGGGCAAGCGCGGCGCCGCGGCGGACCTCGTCGTCACTGAATGAGGCCGTCGAGGGCGGGTCGATGGGCGCAAGCGCGCTGCGCCACGCATAGACCAGCGCCGCGGCAAAGGCCGTCATCGCCAGCAAGCAACCAAACAATAGTATGCGCCTGAATGACATCCATGACCTCAACTGGAACCATGGATACATTGGGACGATGATAACCCTTTCCAGAATGCCCGATCCGGTCGGCCGGGCTCAGACACCCGCCGTCAGGGTTGAAACAGCGGGAGGCAATGTGATCTATGCTCAGCGATGCCAGCCTCGGAAAATGACGGATTCGGGAAAAGGCCGGCCCCTCTGGCCGCGCTCTTCGGCCCGTTCAAGCTGCTGCTCGGTTCGAAGCAGCTGTTGAAGGAGGGCCTGCCCGTGGCGATGGGCGGGCGTGCGCTTGAGCTTCTCGTCATTCTGGTGGAGCACCAGGGGCAGGTCGTGGGCAAGCAGGAGCTTCTGACGCGGGCCTGGCCGAATCTCTTTGTCGAAGAGGCCAATCTCCGGGTGCAGATGGCGGCGCTGCGCCGGGCTCTGGGGGACGGTCAGTCCGGCCAGCGCTACATCGTCAACGCGACCCGCATCGGCTATAGCTTCGTCGCCCCGGTTCGCCTCGTCGAACTCGACGAGGCTGAGCGGGCGGGACCGGCGGCGCCCGCTTCCGTGCGCGAAAACCTCCCCCTCGTGGTCACGCCGGCTATCGGACGCGAGGTGGTCGTCGCTTCGATCCGGCAGGAGCTTGGGCGGCACCGGCTGGTGACACTGGTGGGCTCCGGCGGCGTTGGAAAGACCACGGTCGCGATCGAAGTGGCCCGAGCCAGCCTGCACGAAAACGGTGCCGTGATCTTGGTCGATTTCGCCCAGATCGGCGATCCCGTTCATGTCGTGCCGGCGGTGGCGACAGCTATCGGCATGAAAATGGGGATCGGCCAGTGGCAGGTAGGCGATCCCCTGCCGGTCGAGCGCGGCCTCATCATCCTCGATAATTGCGAACATGTGATCGACGCTGCGGCCCATGTCGCGGACCTCCTGCTGCAGACGGGCGCCGGCATACGGGTGCTGACCACCAGCCGTGAGCCGCTGCGCACACGGGGAGAATGTGTGCTGCGCCTTCCCGGCCTCGACGTGCCGCTCGATGCCGACACGCTGACGCCGGATGGGGCCCTGGCCCTTCCGGCCGTGCGGCTTTTCGTTGATCGGGCCGCCGCCGCGCTTGGCAGCTATGACCCCGAGCCCGGCGAGATCGCGACCATTGTACAGCTTTGCCGGCGCCTCGACGGTATTCCGCTGGCTATTGAACTGGCGGCGGGACGGGTCGACGCCTTCGGGATTCAGGGCCTGGCGGAGCGGCTCGACAATGTTCTCGGCCTCCTCGTGCTGGGACGGCGCACGGCCCCGAAGCGGCACCAGACGCTGCAGGCGACGCTCAATTGGAGCTATGACCACCTGACGGCGGGCGAACAGGCCACGCTGGCACGGCTGAGCGTTTTCGTCGGTCATTTCCCGCTTGAGGCGGCCGCCCGCGTCGCCTCCTTCGACGAACCAAGCTGGGACACGATTGAAAACCTCACCAACCTGGTGAGCAAGTCCCTGGTCAGCGCGGACTTCTCGCAGGCCGTGCCGCGCTACCGCCTGCTGGAGACCACGCGCGCCTACGCGATGGAGAAGTTGCGCGCGCGTGGCGAAGTCCGCCGGCTGCGGCACCGGCATGCGCTCTTCATGAAGGAGGCGATGCAGCAGGCCGAAAGCGAATGGACGCGTGTGCCGGCGGCGGCATGGGTGAATATCCATGCGGGCCAGCTGGACAATCTGCGGCTGGCGCTGGAGTGGTGTTTCGGGCCGGAGGGCGATCCGGCACTGGGGGCGGAACTCATGGCCGTCTCTTCCGTGCTGTGGTTCCAGATGTCCCTGATCGACGAGGCGCGCGGCCTGTTCGAACGGGCGATGGCGGCCCTTGCCCTTCGTGGGCGGCCCGATCCGGCGCGCGAAGTCACGCTGCTCTGCGCGCTGGGCACCGCGCTCGTCTATACGGTGGGGCCGACGGCGGAGGCCCGCGAGACATTGGTCTCCGCCTGCCGGATCGCCCGGCAATCGGGTGATATCGGGCTCGAACTGCGCGCGCTCTGGTGCGTATTCCTGGTCGAGTTGGCTTCGGGCCACTATGGGGCGTCGCTCGCGACAGCGGAACGTTTCGCGTGCTTGGCTGACGACGAGTCGCGCTTTTCCGCCAGCAGCAATGTGCGGACCGGCCATCGGCTGAAAGGCTTCGCGCAGTATTATCTCGGCGACGTAAGGGCCGCCCGCCTGTCTCTCGAAGCCGCGCTCAGCGCGGGCGAATCCGATCACAGCGCCGTGGTGCGCATGCAGTTCGACCAGGAACTCAATGCGCGCGCCTACCACTCGCAGGCCCTGTGGTTGCTGGGGCATCAGCATCAGGCGCTGGCGATCGCCGCGGCCTGCGTCGCGGATGCCCGGGCGCTCGGGCATGCGACGACGATGTCGCTGGTGCTGGTCGAGTCGGGCTGCCCTGTCGCGCTTTATGCCGGCGATCTCGACGTGATGGAGGAGCGGGTCGATCTGCTGCAGGATATATCGGTTCGGCACCCGTTCGGGCCGTGGATCGCCTGGGGCCAGTGCTTCCGGGGCGCGCTTCATCTGGCCCGGGGCGATCTCGCGCGCGCGGTCGCGGAGCTTGGCGAGGGGCTGCACAAGCTCGCGCGTACGGGATGGCCGATCCGGCGCGCGATGTTTCTCGGCCACCTCGCGCAGGCGCTTCACGCCATCGGCGAACCGGAGGGCGCGCAGCAGCGGATAGAGGAAGCACTGGCGCTGTCGCGGGCATGCCGGGAGCGGTGGATATTGCCCGAACTTTTGCGCGTCCAGGCGGTGCTTTTCGAAACCACGCGGCCCGACGAGGCGCTCCACTGCCTCGAGCAGGCCCAGGTAATCGCCCGCAGCGACGGCACGGTTGCATGGCTTCCGAAATGCGAAGCGCTGGCGAAGCGCCTCGGGCGAGGCTGACCTGCGGCGGCTTTGCCCGCGTCGTCGTGCATACTGGCAAGGATCGGCCGGTCGATGGCGTCCGTGCCGCCGGGAGCGTAGACGCAAGGCATGGGCCTCTGACAATGTGCCGTCCAAACCACGCGCGCTAAAGGGTTCGGCCGAATGCCTTCCGCCACAGCGAGTTTGCCGACCGACAGAGCTCCGGTGCCACACGCTGCCCTGTCGGTCTACGTCATGGTCGCCCTGCTGGCCATGGCCGGGCCGCTCTACATCGACATCATGCCGGCGATGATCGCGGCGCTGCGCACGGAATACGGATTGAGCGCCGTGCAGGCCGGCTATGTGGCGTCAAGCAACGGCTATGGCTCGACCTGCGGCGCCCTGGCATCTCTTTTCGTCGTGCCGCGCCTTGCCTGGCGCCCGCTGTCGGCGGCGCTCCTCCTCGCCATGGTGGCGGCGGACAGCGCCACTATCGGCACGCACGGGTTCGAAACCCTTGTCGTGCTGCGCTTCTTCCACGGGCTTGCCGGCGGCCTGCTGGTGGGCGTGTCCTATGCCCTTCTTGCCCAGATGGCCGATCCGCGACGCGGCTTCGGCATCCTGTTTGTCTTTCATTTCGGCTTGGGGGGTGTCGGCATCGTGGCGTCCATCTTCGCCTCCAGCTTCTTCCGGCAGGGCATGGTCTTTGCCGTTCTGGTGGTGTTCAGCGTCGTCGCGCTGGGGCTGCTCCTGCGGCTTCCCGCGTTCCGCCAGCCGGGCGCCCGCCTGCCCGCTGCACTGCGGGGCGGGGTGGGATGGTCGGCGCCGCTCGCGGCGCGCATCGGCGGGCTGTTCCTTTTCCAGGCGGCGAATCTGGGGCTGGGCGCGTTTCTCATCGGCATGGCCGGAGACTTCGGGCATACGCCGGCCTTCGCCGGCACGGTGGTGGGCTTCGGGTTGTGTGCGGGCGTGCCCGGCGCGCTCATCATGCTGGCGCTCAGCCGACGCTTCGGCTGGATGCCGCTGGTTCCGGTGGTCGCCGCCGCCGGCCTCTCGAAGCTGCTGGTGCTAGCGGGCGCGCAGCCGGCGCTCTATGCCTTGGCCGTGGCGGCGATCTTCTTCACCATGGCAATCGCGCTCCCCTATGCGTTTGCACTTTGTTCACGCGACGACAGCACCGGGCGGGCGGCATTGTTCGCCGGCTTCGCGTCCAAGCTCGGGCTGGCCAGCGGCCCCGCCATCGCGGGCATCGTCTATTCGCACGGCGCGCCTCTTCTGGTCGGCGTCTCGGTGGCCACCGTCATGGTCGCCGCCTGCATGTTCGCCCTCTCGCTGCGCGGCGAGTGGGCGAGCAAGGTGCCGGCGGGGCGATGATTTTTCACTAATTTACACCCGCGCGAAAAGCAGGCGGGTAAATTCCCGGTCGATGACGTCTGGCAGGTCTTCCCCGGGAGCGATTTTCGATGCGGCTCAACCAGCAACTGGATCGCGAGTTGGCGCTTGCAGCGATGCAGGCCCGGCTCGACGAATGGGAGTGCCATCTCGCGGCTCAGTCGCTCGTCGAGGCGCTGCGCAAGGAAGCTCAATTCGAGATCGAGCAGGTGGTGCGCACGCCCGGCGCCTTGTCGCGACGCGTGCGTTCAAGCGTTCACCTGGCCCATGGCGCCGACGGCGCCGTGACCGGCGCCCGATTGAACGTTGAACGCGACGGCGAAGCGATCTTCGAGTGGCATCTGCCCCTGAGCGAGGATCCCCATCTCGCCTCGTCCGAGACAAGCCTCGGCAGCGGCGTGTTCGTCGTGACCAACAGCGCCATGACGGCCATCATGCTGCACGCCGCCACGATTGATCAGCTGATTGGTGAGGCCGCGAAAGCTTCCGATATCCGGTCGAGTTGCAGGCATATCGCGCACAATGCGAGGCGAGCCTGGCGCGCTCTCAGCGTCAATGTCGAACCGGCCTCGTCGAATGAATAGAAGACGCCTCTTTCGTCGATAATATGAAATCATGATCTGATCAAACGTTTGTATATGCGCCCTGTCGAACGCGAATTGATAGAATTGAGGGTGTTTTCGGCAGCGCCATTTCAATTCTAGCGAGAGTACAGGCCATGAGCGTTGTCGATGAGCGTAGGCAACAGATGTTTCCGGTGCTCACTCCGGCGCAGATGGAAAACATGTCGCGCTTCGCCAGCGACGTTGAAAGGCGGTTCGAGCCCGGCCAGCCCCTGTTCGAGGTCGGTGATGTTGGCGTCCCGACATGGCTGATCGTCGAGGGTTCGATCGCGATCGTCCGCCGCGACGGTCTCGGCTGTGAGAAGCCGATCGTCGTTCAAGTGGCGGGGCAGTTCACCGGCGAGATCAGCCAGCTCGCCGGGCGCCCCTCGCTTGCCGCCGCCACCGCCGGTCCCGGGGGCTGTCGCGCGCTGCCCTTCGACGCCGCGCATTTGCGGGCGCTCGCCGTCGGCTCGGCGGAGCTCGGCGAGATGCTGATGCGCGCGTTGATCCTGCGCAGGGTCGGTCTGCTGGAGGGTGACACGGCCGGCTCGGTGCTGATCGGCCAGCCCGGCGAGGTCAACCGGGTGATGATCGAGGGCCTGCTGACGCGAAACGGCTATCCCTTCACCGCCTTCGATTCCAGCGTGGACGAGGAAGGCCGGGCTGTGGTGCAGCGGCTCGGCGTCCTGCCCGACGAATTGCCGTTGCTGGTGTCCCCGACCGGCAAGGTGCTCAAGCGCCCCACCATCGCCGAGGTCGCCACCTGCCTTGGCATGCTGCCGGAACTCAAGCCCGACGCGCTTTACGACGTCGCAATTGTGGGGGCTGGCCCCGCCGGCCTCGCGACGGCTGTCTATGCGGCCTCGGAGGGCCTGTCGGTGCTGGTGCTGGACCAGCGCGCCATGGGCGGGCAGGCCGGGGCCTCCGCGCGGATCGAGAATTATCTCGGCTTTCCTACCGGCATCTCCGGGCTGGCGCTGGCGGCCCGTGTTTACCATCAGGAGCAGAAATTTGGTGCCGAACTCGCGATGCCTCTGGAAGGCCGATCATCTCTCGGGCGATACGCGAGACGGCCAGCCCTCCCGGCTGCATCTCTCCAATGACGGAACGGTGCGTGCCCGCGCGGTGGTGATCGCGACCGGGCCCGCTATCGGCGCCCGGATATCGCCAACCTCGCGGATTTCGAAGGCTCAGGTGTCGCCTATTGGGCGTCTCCCGTGGAGGCCAAGCTGTGCGCGGAGCAGGAGGTGGTGCTGGTGGGCGGAGGCAACTCGGCAGGGCAGGCCGTGGCCTTTCTGGCGCCAAAGGTCGCCCATCTCCATCTTGTCGTTCGTGGCGATGGTCTCGCCGCGTCGATGTCGCGTTACCTCATTGATCGCATCGCCTCCTTTCCGAACGTCACCATCCACACCCGCACCGAGGACGACGCCCTCGCGGGCAACCGCGAGAGCGGTCTGACCGCCGTGACCTGCCGGAACCGCGACACCGGGCAGACGCTGCCGCTGCCTGCGAAGCATCTGTTTCTCTTCATCGGTGCCGATACCAATTCGGCATGGCTCGGCGGATACGTGGCGGTGGATCGCCAGGGCTTCGTACTGACGGGGCAGGAGGCGGGCGCACGAGACGCCGGCGCGCAGGGTGGTGCGGTGCGCCTGCCGCTGGAGACCAGTCGTCACGGTGTCTTCGCTATTGGCGATGTGCGCGCCGGCTCCACCAAGCGCGTCGCGGCGGCGGTGGGAGAGGGGGCGGCCGTGGTCGCCCAGATTCACGCCCATCTGGCACGCTGAACCCGCGCTGTGAACGCGCGGACATCGTTCCGCGCGTCTGGCGCCGCCCGGTCGACCAAGCCAGGCGGCGTGGCGGTTTTCTCCGCCGGGGTTCACCGTCCGTGGGACTCGTCGTTGTGGCCGGATCCATAGAGAAATCAGGCGCGCCGCTCGGTTTCGTCGATCCAGTTTCGATCAAGCTGGCGCTGGCGACGTCGCCCATGCTCGTCGCAGAGCGCATGGGTGGCACGCAGAAAGCCGGCGAGTTAAAGTTTGTCACTGCCCAGTTCGGCCAGCATGTCCTGCGCGGTGAAGAAGTCGGCGTCGGTATCGGCAAGCCGCGACAGCCGGGCAATATGGCCGACCGAACGCAGCGTGACGCCACCGAGCTTGCGGGCGCGTTCGGCCGTCGGTCATGGCGAAAATCTGCTTGTCCTGCTCGTCGAGCATCAGGCGATAGTCGCCGAAATGCGGGCCAGAGAGATGCCAGTGGAAGTGCTTCGTCTTGACATAGAGCGTGAACACATCGGTCAGCAGAGTGGTCAGGGTGGCGGCAATGTCGTTCACCGCGTTCGACGGCAGCGAAGTGGGTGTGGCGAGCGGCGCGAGGCAGCGGGTCTTGAGGGTCTCAACATCCACACCGGTCGCCATAGGGTGGGGGTGGATCGGTGATTTCCAGGCATGGCGGGGCTGAGCATGTGCCGCAGGACGGCATGCTTCTCTTCGGCTCGAACGGTTTGTCGGCGTGATCGGCTTATTCCGTACGAGGATGCAGCCGGCCGCGGGAGCCCTACGGCGCCTGGGAGGGGTTCTTGAGTGCCTCGAAGACTAAGCTCATTATGGCGTCGCCGTCGAAGGGCTTTGCGAGGAAGCCGACGGCTCTCACCTCCTGCGCCCGCCGTCGAACCTGCTCTTCGGGAAAGGCGGTCATGAAAATCACCGGCAGTGCGGCGCCGCGCGCGCGTAGCACCTCATGCAGTTCGAGGCCGCCCATGTTCGGCATCTGAACGTCGGTGATCAAGCAATCGGTGTCAGGTAGGGTCGATGAGTTAAGAAAAGATTCCGCCGAAGCAAATATATTAGTCCTGAAGCCGAAAGATCGCATGAGGCTTTCTGTGGCCAAGCGAACCGATTCGTCATCGTCGACGATTGCAATAATCGGAACCTGGGACACAACGCTATTCCTTATCGCGGGCGGTGCGCGCATCGGCGTGCTACAACGACAATGCTACGGAAACGCATAATTTAAAATTATACGGAGGTTTGGATTTTAAGATTTTGTGACGCGTCGCGTCGGTCGCGGCACGCGAGGAGCCGGGCGCGGGCGCCTGATCCGATGCTGTTAAGCCGCCTCCCGCCTCAATACGAGCGGTTTCAAGGCAATGGATTCTGCCGGGCCACAATGGCCGAACCGCTTCGTTGGAGAAGCTGATGACTCCTGCTCACATCGCTTGCGAGCGAAGAAGCAGGTGCACGCCCGGTTCTAGCCTTGCTTCGATGATTTCCGCGCCGATTGCCTGCTGCTCCATCGCCGCGTGGAGGGCGGCATCATGATGGCTGCTCACGGTTTTCTCAACCTCAGCCTCCAGTGAGGTTGCCGCCAACTACCTCTACGGCAAGGATGATGCGCTCGAGGATGCCGTTCAAACCGTGCAGGGAGCATATGCGCAATGCGTCTCGGCTCTTCGGGCCGACCCCGATATCGTGGACTATTCCGGCGCGATTGCTTGCATGGCTCTGGGAGCCTCGCTCGTACGTCTGCTTTTGGGAACTCGCCCGAACTGCGTGAATGTCGGAAATGGCGGCGCGAAGCGGACGTTCGCAACGGCAAGTCCAGATGGCGCTTGGGAGCATTTCCGCCCCCTCTCCTGTTTCAATCACATGGCGCGTTCTGTTCCCCATGTTCCCCAACGCGAAAATCCGTGGGGAACAGGAATTCCCATTTTGGATCAAACTTGTACCCCGTGTTCCCCTTGTTCCTCCGAAATTCCGATGACATCTGCAACTTCCTCGGCCTGAGGTTCAGCCTGATCCGCCTTGGCGGTCTCGCCTGCACAGTAGGAAGCCCACGCCTCCATGAGTTTGCGCCTCTTTTCCAATGCATCCCCTCGGCGATAGGCGCGCTCGACCTCATCACCCACCGTGTGGGCCAATGCAGCCTCGGCAACCTCCCGCGGGAAAGCGGTCTCTTCGCCAACCCAGTCGCGGAAGGCCGAGCGGAAACCATGCACGGTGTAATCGCAATCCATCCGGCGCAGCTGCATATCGAAGGCCATGACCGACAAAGGCTTCGAGTTTCGAGCGCCAGGGAAGACAAAGGCATCGATATCGGAGCCCGGCAGCTTCATTCCAGCCAGCAGGGTAGTCGCACGAACCGAGAGCGGCACTCTATGTTCACGCCCCGCCTTCATACGATGAGCTGGGACCGTCCATATCTGCGCTTTCAGATCGACTTCTCCCCATCGCGCCTCTCTTGCCTCGCCGGAGCGGGAGGCGGTCAGGATCAGGAATTCAAGAGCCCGAGCCGTCACGCCCTCACTATCTTGAAGGGTTGCGATAAACGCTGACACCTCTGAATAGGGCATGGCGGCATGATGGCCACGTTGGAGCTTCTGGCGTTTAGGCAGGAGGCTATCGAGATGACCGCGCCATAGGGCCGGATTCTCTCCTGAACGCAGGCCCTTCGCCCTGGCGGCATCCAGCACCCGCTCGATCCGGCCACGAAGACGGGAGGCTGTCTCTGCCTTCTTTGTCCAGATGGGTTCAAGAACGGCGAGCAGATCCTCGGTCGTGATTGCGTCCACGGGCTTGGAGCGTATCGACGAACAATAGGTGGGGCCGAGCGTCATCCGCCACTGATCGAGATGCTTGGCATTCCGGAAGCCGGCGGCAATGCTCTCAATCAGATTGTCGGCCACCTGCCCGAAGGTAGGCTTTTCTGCCCGCGCCTTCCGAGCAGCCTCGGCGGCACGACGCTCTTCCAATGGGTTCTTGCCAGCATCGATGATCTTGCGAGCGTCGACAGCCTTCTGACGGGCGTCGGCCAATGTTACGTCGCGTACGGAGCCCAGCCCGACCTCGGAACGTCTTCCGTCCCGTTTGAACATGAAGAGCCAGGACTTGGCTCCGGTTGAAGTGACCTGAAGGTAGAGGCCATCACCATCGGAATGGCGGCCCGGATCGGTGATCGAGGCGACCGCTCGGGCGGACAGTTTCTTGGTTGCCTTGGCCATATCTACCCCACCATCTACCCCACCCATCAACCGTCATTCTAGCGAACGGCGATGAACCTTGGCAGCAAGTCGGCGGGAAATATCCCTATATCTCAATGGCTTTTCGAACTTCAGGGAACAGTAGCGATGCATAGTATTTCGGACGCTCCCTCCGCCATTTCAGTCCGAAACCGGGCACGCCTAGAGCTGCCGATTTCCCTTGTGAAACGGCCGTAAGGGTGCAGAGCAGGCCTCCCTTCGATCCGATGATACGGACGTCCTTCGCTCCGACCTCCACGCGCTGAGCCAAGGCGCGCAGATGATTGCGCCGAGAGCCGCCGCCTTCCATGCACCTGCGCCTGCGGGGCATATATGCTTGCGGGCGATTTCGGCGACATACGTCGCCATGGCCGGCGTGAGGGCACTTTGCATGAGGTGGCGAGGGATGACCGGGCGCGGGCGAGATAAGCCCGCCAATCCGCTCTTTCCGTGCCCGATCCGCGATATCGGCGACGCGCGATTCGATGGCGTCGTGGAGCCGGCGCAGCCTCTGGCCGTGTGATCTCAGGCAGAGACACGTCCCTTACGTCATGCCGAACGGTGCGATCGGCGTGTGCCCGATGACGTGGATCGCCAGCGAGTACCCGCATCGACCCGTCGACCCGTCGACCCGTCGACCCGTCCAAGGATCGCGATCAGATCCCGCGCGCGCGCCGGATCGCCTTGTCAGCACAGAAATAAATCCTCGGCGGGCTTGGCAGCACGCCCAACTGGTTTCAGGTTGTCCACTGGCCACGACAATGATCGAGGGCCCAATGAATGTGGGGAAACATCCATGAACGAGGACAACGCCATCACGCCGCCGGGCGGACCAGGCGGCCCGGCGCGCTGGACATCAAGTGCCAAGGTGGGCGTCGGCACCGCGCTTACGGCAGCAAGCCGTGTGTGGTTCACACTCAGCCACGGCATCCTCAATGAGATCTACTATCCGCGCGTCGACACCGCCTGCACGCGCGATTTCGGCTTCCTCGTCACCTCCGCGAACGGTTATTTCGCCGAGGAGAAGCGAGACGCCGACCATGAAGTGGGCGTGCTTGAGCACGGCGTGCCGGCCTATCACCTGCTCAATACCGCACGGGACGGGCGCTGGCGCATCCAGAAGCAGATCATCACCGATACACGCCGGGAGTCCCTGCTTCAGCAGATCACATTCGAAGCGCTGATCGGCGACATTTCCGACTATCGGCTGTTTGCACTGCTCGCGCCCCATCTCGTCAATGCCGGTGCTGACAACTCCGCCTGGGTCGGCGATTACAAGGGCACGCCGATGCTGTTCGGCGCCGGCCGGCGGGGCATTTCGCTCGCGCTCGCCTGCTCGGTGCCCTGGAAGGCGCGCTCCGTGGGCTATGTCGGCGCGTCGGATGGATGGCGTCAACTCAGCGAGAATGGCTGCCTCGACGAGCGCTACCAGCGTGCCGAACACGGCAACGTCGCGCTCAGCGCGGAGATCGACCTTTCCGCCTGCGAGGGCACGATGCTGATCGCGCTGGGCTTTGGCGCCCGCCCGGAGGAAGCCGGGTTTCGCGCCGTCTCCAGCCTGAATGACGGTTTCGAGCAGCTGCGCCGGAACTATGTCCAGGGCTGGCGCGCCTGGCAGGGCACGCTGCTGCCGCTCGACCACCCGCAGAACCGATCCAACATCAACACCTACCGCGCCAGCACCATCGTGCTCGCAACCCACCAGCCCAATTCTGTCCCTGGCGCCATCATCGCCAGTCTCTCGATACCGTGGGGCTTCAACAAGGGCGACGAGGACTTGGGAGGGTACCATCTCGTCTGGCCGCGCGACCTGGTCGAGAATGCCGGCGGGCTGCTCGCGGCCGGCGCGATCGACGACGCCAAGTCGGTGCTTGGCTATTTGCGGGCGATCCAGGAGGGGGACGGCCACTGGTCGCAGAATGTCTGGCTGGACGGCTCCGCCTATTGGGGCGGCGTGCAGATGGACGAATGCGCCTTCCCCATTCTGCTCACCGACATGATACGGCGCGGCGGCCATTTCGCCCATGGCGAGCTGGACTCCTACATGGATATGGTCGAGCGCGCCGCCACCTTCATCCTTCGCAACGGCCCTGTAACGGGCCAGGATCGCTGGGAGGAGGATGCGGGCTACTCTCCGTTCACGCTGGCCGTTGAAATCGCTGCCCTGCTTGCTGCCGCCGACATGATGGACATCATCGGACGCCGGGAGCAGGCCGTGTATCTGCGTGAAACCGCCGACTCATGGAACGATTCAGTCGAGCGATGGACCTTCGCCACCGACACCGAGCTGGCGGAAAAGCTCGGCGTCGAGGGCTACTATGTGCGGATCGCCCCGGTCGAGACCTCCGACGCGGCTTCCCCGCTGGACGGCTTCGTCCCGGTGAAGAACCGCCCGCCGGCCGATACCGACCAGCCGGCGGCGCAGCTCATCAGCCCGGACGCGCTCGCCCTGGTGCGCTTCGGCCTCAGGGCACCGGACGATCCACGTATACGGTGCACCATCAAGGCGATCGATGCGCTGCTGAAAGTGGAGCTCCCGCAAGGGCCGCTCTGGTATCGCTACAATGGCGACGGCTATGGCGAGCATGACGATGGCGCGCCCTTCGACGGCACCGGCATCGGCCGGGCCTGGCCCTTGCTCACCGGCGAAAGGGCACATTACGAGATCGCCGCCGGCAATCTGGCCCGCGCGGAGCAGCTTCTCGTCACGTTGGAGGATTCGGCCGGGCCCGGCGGGCTATTGCCCGAACAGGTCTGGGACGGCGACGACATTCCCGAGCGCGAACTGTTCAAGGGTCGGCCGTCGGGGAGTGCCATGCCGTTGGTGTGGGCTCATTCCGAGCACATCAAGCTGATGCGCTCGCTGCGCGACGGCAAGGTGTTCGACATGCCCCCACAGACAGTCCAGCGCTACCTGGCCGACAAGGTGACCTCGCCACGCCGTATCTGGCGCTTCAACCAGAAGCTCCGCTCGATTCCCACCGGCCTGTCGCTACGTATCGAGCTTCCCGCGCCCGCGCGCATCCACTGGTCGCCCGACGGCTGGGCCACCACGCACGACACGACCACATCCGCCAACGCCTTCGGCCTGCACATTGCCGACCTGCCCACGGCGGCCACGGCACATGGCAAGCATCTGCGTTTCACCTTCTACTGGCCCGAGGCGGACCGTTGGGAAGGCACGGATTTCGCGGTGACCATCGATGGCGACGGCACCATGTTCCACGGCAGCCAGGATCCGAACGCACCCGACGCCAGCCGGCGCGTCGCAGAACCCGCCGAAACGGCGAAGTGAGAGAGTAAATCCGATGAGTAGCAAAGCGGCAGGCATTCTTGCGGTCGACGTTGGCGGAACCGGGCTGAAAGCCGCGGTGATCGACGATGAAGGCGTGATGATCTCGGAACGCGAGCGCGTCGACACGCCCCATCCCTGCCCACCACAGGTTCTGCTCGACATCTATGCCGGAATGGCGGCGAAGCTACCGGCGTTCAATCGCATTGCCATCGGCTTTCCCGGCGTGGTCCGCCACGGCTCGGTTCTGACCGCTCCCAATCTGGGCACGGAGGCCTGGGCCGGTTTCGCACTGGCAGAGGGCATGTCGAAACGGCTCGGCGGCCACCCTGCCCGGCTGATCAACGACGCCGAGATGCAGGGACTGGGGATCGTTTCCGGGAAGGGGCTGGAAATGGTGCTCACCCTCGGTACCGGCGCCGGCACGGCGCTGTTTCGCGACGGGCAGTTGATGCCGCATATGGAGCTGGCCCACCACCCGGTGCATGAAGGCCTGACCTATGACGAATATCTTGGTGTCGCCGCCTATGAAGCGCACGGCAAGAAGCACTGGAACCGGCACGTCGCGCACGTCATCGAACTGCTCTATGTGCTGCTCCATTACGACCGGCTCTATCTCGGCGGCGGCAACTCCAAGCATGTCGAGATCGACCTGCCGGACAGGGTCATCATCGCCTCGAACGACGCCGGGCTGACAGGCGGCGCGAAGCTCTGGCGCGGAGGCTGATCGCCCGAACCGGCCAAGGTTCTGAACCGTCTCGCCGGCGGGCCTGCCCCCGGGCTCAAGCTCCCGACGTCGAAACCGCGCCGGGGGCGGCGCCATCCTTCCGTGCCGGAAAGCCGACCGCTGGCGTCGCGCCGCCGGCAGGGCTCATTCGGGCGGAGCAACGATCACCGGGCCGATCACCAGCTCTTCAATGGTAAATCGCTCCACTCGGCCCGGAAGGTAGAAGACGTCCGATATGAGGTCGTGCTCGGCAACCGTCCAGTGCGGATCATCCCCCCTGCGCTGAACCCACACGAAGCGCGCGATCGCCTGTCCCGTGCTTTCGCCGCTTCGCATCGCCTCTATTCCGGCGGCCATCTCCGGCGTCACGCCGCCGGCCTGCAGAAGGGCGGCGAGCTGGGCGGCCACGCCCTCCGGGATGGCTTTCGCGCCTGTGCTCCACCGGCGCGCGGTGCGAAGGTCGACGCCCATCAGCTTGGCGAGACTCGCGGGCGTGTATCCAAGCTTTCCGAGCGCGTCCTGGAATTCTTCGGCTGTCATCTGTCGGCGTGCCCACAAGTGTGGCGCAGGGGCGCTGCCGGCGCCGATCGGGCAGAAACCCGCATCGGGCAGCCTTGCCATGTAAGCGGACAGGCGGGCGTTGTCCCGATCACGGCAACGTCCCGGTCAGAACATAGCGAAGGATCTGAACGACCTGCTCGGGGCGCTCGGCGACAGCGAGAGCCGCGGCATCGATCTCTTTCAGCGGGTGCTGATGCTCGGGCCCGTGCAGCACAATGAGCGACTTTCCCAATGCCGAGGCCATGCCCGCATCGAAGGCCGCGTTCCATTGCCGGTATTTGTCACCGAAGCGGACGACCACCACATCGGCCTGGCCGATCCCGCGCCGGGTCCGGATCGCATTGAGCTGGGCGCCCTTGTGGTCATGCCAGAGCTTGTTTTCCTCCGCCCCGAGGATGGCGACGCCGCAATCGTCACTCGCCTCGTGATCGGTTACCGGGCTGTCAAAGGTGATATCGAGATCGCGTGCACCTTCGATGATCTGCTCGCGCCAATCGGTGTGGATCTCGCCGGACAGATAGACCCGCAGCGTCATGATGCTCCCTCCTGCTGAACCATGGCGCAATAGCAGGACAGAGGCGGAGTGGCTACGTCGTCGACCCGTGCCATGCAAGACGCAGGTCGGCCGAAACTGCCGAAAACCTTTGCAAGCACAGGCCCTTGAGGCTGGCGCTATGCGCCTGCCACCTTGCGATCGAGGAAGTCGTGAATGAGCGGGAAAACCTCGTCCGCCTTGTCCTCGAGCACGAAATGACCAGTGTCGAGAAGGTGGAACTCCACATCGCGGAGATCCCGCTTGTAGGGATGCGCGCCGGGTTCGGGAAAGATGAAATCGTTCTTGCCCCAGACCAGAAGCGCGGGCGGCTGCTTGTCCCGAAGCCAGGCCTGCACCCGCGGGTAGAGCGGAAGGTTCGTTCTGTAATCGTACAGCATATCCATCTGGATATCGGCATTGCCGGGCCTGTCGAGCAGCGGCTGGTCGTGTGTCCAGTTGTCCGGTGAAATCCGCGTCTTGTCCGATACGCCATCCGTATACTGGAAAATGGTGGTCTCCAGACTGATCAGGCCAAGCAGCTTGTCGCGGCTCGCCTTGGCCCCATCGGCCCAGTGGACCTTGATGGGATCCCAGAACTCCTTCAACCCCTCGTCATAGGCATTGCCGTTCTGGATGATCAGCCCGGTGATCGCGTCGGGATGCTTCAGCGCCAGCCGCCAGCCGACGGGCGCGCCATAGTCCATCACATACATTGCGTAGCGCGCGATCCCCAGCTGATGCAGCAGGCCGTCCACCAGTTCGCCGGCCCGATCGAAGGTGTACGAGAACGAGGCACGGTCGGGCGCATCGCTCTGGCCATAGCCGGGATAGTCCGGCGCGATGACATGATAGCGGTCTGCCAGATACGGGATCAGATTGCGGAACATGTGGGACGAGGTCGGAAACCCGTGCAGAAGCAGCACCACCGGACCGTCCTTCGGGCCGGCCTCGCGATAGAAAATCTTCACGCCATCGACGGTTGCGGTGCGATGATGCGTCACCGGATATGCGGATGTGAGGCCCATGGACGGCTCCTGCGAATGGCGGTTGGAAGTGGTTGAAACCGTTCGGTATCGACACCGAAGGATGAGGCATGCGAGGCCGCCGGGGCGAACCCCGGCATCGCTTTCGAAGGCGTCATCTGCAGTGAGCCTTCGGAAAGTCGAAGTTGATGGCATGTGTATTTCTTGAAGAGGAAGCTATATCCTTGCGCGGCGCTCGGTAAATCAACGATTCCGAGAAGGTTGATTGCTCTTTTTGGGAAGATGGCCGGTGGACAAGTTCAGCGCTATGGCGGTTTTGCTGAAGGTCGTCGAAGCCGGCACATTGTCGGCCGCCGCCAAGCAGATGGACGTTCCCCTGGCCACGGTCAGCCGACGGATCGCCGAGCTCGAAGCTCATCTGAAAACACGCATGCTCAATCGGTCGAGCCGCCATCTCAGCCTGACTGAAGCAGGACGGCTGTATGTCGAGGCCTGCCGGCGCATCCTTGAACAGGTCGAGGAAGCGGAACGCGCGGCGATGGGCGTTCATCGGGACCCGAAGGGCCGCTTGACCGTCACCGCCCCGATCGTGTTCGGGCGCCTCCATATGGTCCCGATCATAGCCGGCTTTCTAAACCAGTATCCCGACATAGACGTGAAGCTTGTCCTCGCCGACCGCCTGCTGGACCTTCTGGAATCGGACGTCGATGTCGCGCTGCGGATCGGTGAGCTGGGCGAAAGCAGTCTGATCGCCTCAAGCGTTGGCAGCGTAAGACGGGTCACCTGCGCCAGTCCCTCCTATCTCGCGGCCCATGGCCGGCCGCAGCAGCCGGAGGCGTTGCGCGATCATGCCTGCGTCACCTTCGACAATCTCTCCTCGCCCGAGGCCTGGCGCTTTTCGTCACCCACGGGCGACGTGATGGTGCCGATCCATTCGAGATTGACGGTAACGACGGCAGAGGCAGCCATCGCTGGCGCCGTCGCCGGCCTGGGGCTCACCCGGCTCCTGTCCTACCAGATCACCGAAGCGCGGCTTGCCGGAGCGCTGGAACTCGTCCTTGAGGATTACGAACTCGCCGCATGGCCGGTCAGCCTCGTCTATGCCGGGCAGCAGTTGCTGCCCCGGAAGGTTCGGGCCTTTCTCGACTTCGCGGCGCCGCGGCTGAGAGATCGGCTGCGGGAAGAAACGGCGACGTTCGCATCCGGGCGCGACCTCGGCACGACCCGCTGAGCGCGGGCTTGGCGAACGCAGGCTTGGGAACATCGCCAGCCCAATGGCCCGCGTGTCACCACCGCTGGACGATCTCCTCGTCTTTGCTTTTACTGGAAGGATGGTTCTCAACTTGCCGGGTTATGCGGCGGGCCGGAAAGCGGCATTGTCGGGGACACGCGAAGGCTGGCGGCTCTCGCCTCGTGCTGCCCCCGTGTGACATCAAACCGGAAGAAAGGCGGCCCTGCCGACGGGTCGCACAGAGGTCATCATGCCCTACGGCTTCCTCGACATTGCGGTAACGCCCAGTGTTCGGAATGTGCAGGCCGAGATGGGGGTGGACCATCTGTGGAAGGACTTCAAGGGCAGCCGCGCATCCGACCGCTTTACCGAAGACGAGGCGATGTTCATCGCCGCCCGCGACAGCTTCTACATGGCCAGCGTCTCGGAAACCGGCTGGCCCTATGTTCAGCACCGCGGTGGCCCGCGCGGCTTTCTGAAGATGATCGATGAGCGCACCCTGGCCTTTGCCGACTACCGGGGCAATCTTCAGTACATCAGCGCCGGCAATTTAGCCGCGGACAGCCGGGCCTGCCTGTTCCTCGTCGACTATCCTCATCGGGCGCGCCTGAAGATCTATGCCCATGTCGACATCCTGTCGCTCGACGCCGACCCGGCGCTGACGGAACGCATCACCCCGAAGGGCTACCGGGCCAAGCTGGAGCGTATCTTCAGGCTGCGCCTCGACGCTTTCGACTGGAACTGCCCCCAGCACATCACGCCGCGCTTCACCGAGCCTGAAATTGCCGAGGCGGTGCGTCCGCTTCGCGAACGGGTATCTCAGCTCGAAGCGGAAAATGCCGCGCTGCGCGCGCGCCTCGGCATCACGGGGAGCGGCGACGGAACGTCCTGATGCGTCCCGTCACGCGCGAACTTCCGTCCAAGGTCGCGGAAGGTGGCCTCGATGCGTGAGAAGCATCACCTGCGTCAGTACCCGTCGCGGCGTCTCAACGGGGCGCCAGCTCCACCGCCGCACCGATCACGCACGGCACGTCTCAAGCGGACGCCAACAGCTCTGGATACCGTTCCAGCCATTGGTATTGCAGCTTGTTTTCCACCGTTTCGGCAAACTGGGCGCGCAAGGCGGAAACAGCCGCGGCGGGTTCGACGCCCGCCTCGATCAGATGCATCGCCGCGACAACGCCGCTGCGACCCGCACCATGGTGGCAGCACACGCCCACCGCCTGTCCATCGGCGAAGATCCTTTGGCGGAGCGGCGCCAGCCGGCGCCAGGCACGCAGGAAAGAGGCGCCGGGAACCGAATAATCCTGGATCGGCAGGGCAAGCGCCCGCACTCTCCGGGCCCGTGAGGCTTCACGCACATAGGCGACGGCTCCTTCCGGCAACTCGTCCGCCTGCGCGAGAATGAGGAGAAGCCGCAACCCGGCCGTCACGGCGACATCCAGTGTCGCCTCAAGCCGTTCAGGATTGAGCCAGGCGCGCCCGCGCGGATCGGTATCAAGGCCGGGAAAGCCCATGGTAATGACACGCCCGCCACCGGGGCGGGCACAGATCGCGCGCACCGAGCTGGCGTCGCTTTCGTCGGGGAATCCCATTGGGCAGGCGTCCTGTCGCGTGGTTGCGCGCCCCACTTG
Organism: Ancylobacter pratisalsi; assembly: GCF_010669125.1. Lineage (NCBI taxonomy): Bacteria > Pseudomonadati > Pseudomonadota > Alphaproteobacteria > Hyphomicrobiales > Xanthobacteraceae > Ancylobacter > Ancylobacter pratisalsi. The sequence goes on along the minus strand of NZ_CP048630.1, from coordinate 2,502,467 downwards.
TCCATGGGGCGCGCAGGAATCCGTGGCACTCTTAAGGATGGCGATCAGCGGATCGGGTACGGGTACATCTGGCCGCCATCGGCCGACTGGGCGTTGGGGGTCTGTTTGCGGTCGAGGCCGAACGGCGTGTCGACACCGAGGTGACGGTTGAACACCTCGCCATAGGAGCCAACCTGCTTGACGACCTGATAGGCCCAATCCTTCGGCAGACCGAGCTTGGCGGCCATGTCCGTCGTGGCCGAGTCGGTGCCGAACATGCGCTTCACGGCCGGCGGCTGCTGATCGAGATCGGCCACGATCTCATCGATATTGGCCGAGGTGACGCCGTAGCTGTCCGCGTTCAGCATGACCTGGAAGCTCCAGAACAGCGCCGCTTCAAAAGCCTGGTCGGGGCGCGCCACAAGTGTCAGCGGCTCATTGGAGATCACCTCGGGAAGGATGACGTAATCCGCCGGGTTGGGCGCCAGCTGGCGGTCGGCGGTGAGCGCGGTCACGTCGGAGGCATAGACATCGCACTTGCCGGAAAAGAACGCTTGGAGACGTGCCGTCTTGTCGGCGATGTTCTCGACACGGTAGGTCAAGCCCTCCGCGCCGAACCAGTCGGCGATATTGAGAAGCGTGGTCGAGCCGTCCTCGGCGCAGACGCTGGCCCCGTTGAGTTCGCGGGCACTGCTGACACCCAGCTTCTTCGACACCATGAAGCCCTGGCCATCGAAGAACGTGGTCACGACGAAGGCCATGCCCTCGTCCGCGTCGCGGGTGCCGGTGCGGGTGATCGAGCGCGAGGCCATATGCGCGCCGCCAGCGACGATGGTCTTCATCGAGTCGGAAAAGCCGACACCCCGGATGTCCGCCTTGCCGGCATCACCAAGGATTGCGGCCGCGGCCATGCGGCAGAAATCGGCGTTGAAACCTTGGAAGACGCCCTTGCTGTCCGGAACCGAAAAGCCCGGCGCGCTCGGGCTGACCAGGCAAACCACGCTGTTCGTCGCCTTGATGTCGTCCATGACCGGTCCGGCGACGGCGGGCGCCGCGGCAAGGACGAGGAAGACGGAGATGAGGGGCATCACGGGCTTGGAAAGGGACATCGGCTTCTCCTGAGGGGCTGAATAACGGAAGCACTGTATACTTGTATACTTCTTTACTTTCGTGACAGTTTCAACCGCCTTGCGCGCCTTGCCGGCGATGCAATTCGCGCCCGACCCAGGACAGGAAGGCGCAGGACACCAGAAACCACGCTCCGACAAAGGCATAGGCCTCGAACGCGAAGCCTCCCCAGCCGGGTTCGCTGAAGGCCATTCGCGCGGTCGACGTCAGGTCGTGAATGCCCAGCACGACGACGAGCGAGGTGTCCTTGTAGGCACCGATTACCGAGTTCACCAAGGCGGGCAGACTGCGCGACAGCGCCTGCGGCAACAGCACAAGACGCATCATCTGCCCCCAGGACAGACCAAGCGAACGCGCGGCCTCATCCTGGCTGCCGGGCAGGGATTGCAGTCCCCCGCGCACATCCTCGGCGAAGTAGGAGGCATGGAAGAAGATCAGCGCGACCAATGTGGCCAGCACCGGACTGATGACGGTGCCGGGTGGAAGCGTCAGGGGCAGGACGAAGACCCCTACGAACAGCACCGTCACCATCGGGATGCCGCGCATGGTCTCGATGTAGACGACGGCGGCCCTGCGCAGGACCGGCCACCGGCTTTGATACCGCAGAACCGCCAGCATCACTCCCAACGGAAGGGACAGCGCGATGGCGATGACCGACAGGATCAGCAGCACCGGCATGCCGTTCCAGCGCGAGATGTCCACCGGCGCCAGTCCTGCCCAGCCCCCGCCCATCAGCACGAACACCAGAGGGATCATCACCAGCCAGGCAGCGATCAGCACTCTCGGGCGAATGAAACTGAGCCTTCCGGTGATGCGCAGGCCCACCAGTCCCGACAACGCCAGCAGTAGCGCAGAGACCAGCGCCGGCCGCCAGTGTTCGGAATAGGGGTAGGTGCCGAAGAGCATGAACCGGCTCTTTTCGACATAGAACCGCCAGCACGCTCCATGCGCGTCGGCGCAGATCGCCATCGGGTGCGCCGGCGAGATAGCCGAAAGCACGGTCCAATCGAGTACCCGCCACAACACCCAAAGCCCGAGCGCCGCGCTGAGGGCCGACACCAGGGCAGTGACCGGCGTACCGGCCCATTTGCGCAACCGTTCCCGGCGCTGTCCGGGGGGTCGCGCCGCGCCCATCATGGCGCCGTCCTCGCGGTCCGCGCCTGAAGCCTGTCGTTCACGCGGTTCATCAGCGACGACGCCAGAAGGCACAGGCCGAGATAAAGCCCCATGGTAACCAGCATCATTTCCAGCGGGCGGAAGGTCTGGTTGATGATCGTGCCGCTGACCGACATCAGGTCGGAATAACCCACCGCTATGGCGATCGACGTGTTCTTGATCAGGTTGACATACTGGTTGATCATCGGCGGGATCACGGTCCGCAAGACCAACGGCAGCACCACAAGGCGCGTCACCTGTCCGGACGTCAGCCCGAGGGCGCGGGCCGCCTCGACCTGACCCGCCGGCACGGCGAGAATGCCGCCACGCACGACTTCGCAGATCTGCGCGCCGTGGTAGAGCCCAAGCGTCAGCAGCACCACGATGAACTGCACCGAGAGCCGCATGCCGCCCACATAGTCAAAGCGTTCCAGCCTCGGCAGGCTGAGCGTCAGCGGCACATCGGCGAGAAGGGCAAAGCCGAGCGGCCCGCCGACGATCAAGGCCAACACCACGGGCACGACGGGCCATTCGCGCCCGGTATCGCGTTTGATCCGCGCAGCCTTGCGCGTCCACCAAAGCGCCGCGAGCGCCGACGCGGCCAGAGGCAGGATCAGCCAGATCTGGCTCGGGTCGGGCAGGACCGTGGGCAGATAGATCGAGCGGTTCGACAGATGCGCCGGTCCCAGCGACAGCGCCGCCCGCACCGGCGGAAGGCCGCGCACCGCGACCACGTAGAGCACCAGCAATACGAGGATTTTGGGAAGGTTGCGGAACAGTTCGACGTAGAGCAACGCGACCGCACGGCCCGGCGGGCTCGGAGTGACGCTGACCAGCCCCATCACGACCCCCAGCACCGTAGCCAGGGCCAGAGACGCAAGCGCAAGGAAGACTGTATTGAGAAGCCCCGCGAAGATCACTCGCGCATAGGTGTCGCCCGCAGTATACGGAATCAGACTTTCACTGAGATCGAAACCGGCCGCCTGCGCCATGAAACCATAGCCCGGCGTCAATCCAGCGGCATGCATGTTGAGAATGACGTTGACGCCAAGAAGCCCCAGCCCGGCAGCAACCAGCCCGACGACGGCTATTCCCAGCCAGTCGGGGCGGACACGCGCGAGAGGGGGACGGCAATCTTGCAAGGTGTTCGCCCTTCGGGTAGCTTACCCTGCATACGTGTATACATGTCGCACGTCAACAAAATGACGGACCGCTGACAACAGGCGAAGGACCGCGATGACGTCGTTCTCCCCGCGACCACGGGCTGATGAGATCGCGGATGCCATCCGCAAGCGTATCTGCCTGCAACCGCTCGACGAGCAGGCCATGCTGCTCGAAGGCACGCTGGCCGTCGAATTCGGCGTGTCGCGCACGCCAGTCCGGCAGGCGCTGCAGAGGCTGGCCTATGAGGGATTGATCGAGGTTCGGACCGGCGTCGGCTCGATCTCGAACCCGATTGATCTGACGGCGCGCAGGATGCACTTCGCCGTGCATTGCGGGCTGTTGCGGCTCGTCGCCGCCCTGCCCGACGCACCTTTGCCGCTGGAGGTGAAAGGGCGACTTGCAGGACTGGCGCAGCACATCCGGCAAGGTGAGGCGGTCGACAAGGCCGACGCCTTTGACCTGTTCGCGGAACTGAACGCGACCTTGTCGCGGCTGATCCCCGATACGGTCATCGCGGACGCCCACCTTGTCAGCGGCTGGCGGGTCGTGCGCTGGTCGCTGGCCGGTATGGGCCATGAGGAAGGCCAGCCGATCGAAAGCCTGGCCCGCCTTTGCCTCGCCGCGAAGGAAAAGGCCGCTACAGGGCGTGCGGCATTGTTCCATCTGGCCGCCGACCTCTTCGACATCGAGGCCGCCACTCAGTCAGCATGAGCGCCGCGGGTGCCGATCCGGTCTCCGGACGACACTGATGTGATCGCGCGCGCCCGTCTTGGGTCTGCGTCTCCTCACCATGCCTCCACCCCCAACCGCCAGGCGGCGGTCGGGGGCTTTCGGCGAGGATCAGAGCAGATCGAAGCGATCGAGGTTCATCACCTTGGTCCAGGCCGCGACGAAGTCGTTCACGAACTTCGCCTGCGCATCGGAGCTGGCATACACCTCGGCCAGAGCACGCAGCACCGAGTTCGAGCCGAACACGAGATCGACACGGGTGCCCGTCCACCTGGGCGCGCCGGTCTTGCGGTCATGGCCCTCATAGACGTCCTTGGCCTCGGCGGAAGCCTTCCACTGCGTACCCATATCCAGCAGATTGACGAAGAAGTCGTTCGTCAGCGCGCCGGGACGCTCGGTGAGTATGCCATGGGCGGAACCGCCGGCGTTGATGTTGATCGCACGCAGGCCACCGATCAGAACGGTCAGCTCGGGCGCGGTCAGGGTCAGCAGCTGCGCCTTGTCGATCAGCGCCACTTCCGCTGGCACCTTCGACGCCGCACTCTGATAGTTGCGGAAGCCATCGGCCGTCGGCTCCATCACCTCGAAGGAGTGAACATCGGTCTCGTCCTGTGAGGCATCGGTGCGCCCCGGCGAGAACGGCACGGACACATCGTGACCGGCAGCCTTCGCCGCCTGCTCGATGCCGGCATTGCCGGCGAGCACGATCAGGTCGGCGAGCGAGACCTTCTTGACGCCACCGGCGCCCAGATTGAACTCGGACTGGATGCCCGCCAGAAGCGCAAGCACCCTGGCCAGCTGCTGAGGCTGGTTGACCTCCCAGTCCTTCTGCGGGGCAAGGCGAACACGCGCGCCGTTGGCGCCGCCGCGCTTGTCGCCGCCACGGAAGGTGGAAGCCGAAGCCCAGGCGGTGCCGACCAGTTCGGACACCGTCAGGCCGGAGGCCAGCACCTTCGCCTTAAGCGCCGCGGCGTCGGCATCGTCGATCAGCGCGTGATCAACCGTCGGAACCGGGTCCTGCCAGATCAGCACTTCCCGGGGCACTTCCGGACCCAGATAGCGGGCGCGCGGACCCAGATCACGATGGGTCAGCTTGAACCAGGCGCGGGCGAAGGCCTCAGCGAAGGCCTGCGGGTTCTCGAGGAAGCGGCGCGAAATCTTCTCATAGACCGGGTCGAACCGCAGGGTCAGATCGGTCGTCAGCATGGTCGGCTTGCGCTTCTTGGTCGGATCATGCGCGTCGGGGATAACCGCCTCGGCGTCCTTGGCCTCCCACTGGATGGCGCCTGCAGGGCTGCGGGTCTGCACCCATTCAAACCCGAACAGGTTCTCGAAGAAGAAGTTGCTCCACTGCGCCGGCGTCTGCGTCCAGGTCACTTCAAGGCCGCTGCCGATGGCGTCGGCACCGCTGCCAGTGCCGAAATTGCTGGTCCAGCCAAGGCCCTGTGCTTCCAGCCCGGCGGCTTCCGGCTCGGCGCCCTTGTGGGATTCGGGCGCGGCACCATGGGTCTTGCCGAAGGTGTGGCCGCCGCCGATCAGCGCGACGGTTTCCTCGTCGTTCATCGCCATGCGGGCGAAGGTCTCACGGATGAAGGCGGCCGCCGCCAGCGGATCGCCGCTGGCATTCGGGCCTTCCGGATTGACATAGATGAGGCCCATCTCGGTGGCGCTCAGCGGGGCGTCGAACTTGTCGAGAGAGCGGTGCGTCAGCCAGCTGGTCTCGGAACCCCAGTTCACGTCGAGATCCGGCTCCCAGGTGTCCTCGCGCCCGCCGCCGAAGCCGAAGGTGCGGAAGCCCATGGTCTCCAGCGCGACGTTGCCGGTCAGAATCATCAGATCGGCCCAGGAGATCTTCTGGCCGTACTTCTGCTTGATCGGCCACAGCAGGCGGCGCGACTTGTCGATGTTCACATTGTCCGGCCAGCTGTTCAGCGGCGCAAAGCGCTGCTGGCCGCGACCGCCACCGCCACGACCATCGGCCAGGCGATAGGTGCCGGCGGAATGCCAGGCCATGCGGACGAACTGCGGGCCGTAATTGCCGAAATCAGCCGGCCACCAGTCCTGCGAGTCCCGCATCAGCTTGCGCAGGTCGCTCTTCAGCGCCTCGTAGTCGAGCTTCTTGAATTCCTCGCGATAGTTGAACGTCTTGTCCAGCGGATCGGATTTGGACGAGTGCTGGTTCAGCAGGTCGACCCGCAACTGGTTCGGCCACCAGTCCCGGTTCTGGGTGCCGCTGGTGCCGTGAGCGACCGGGCATTTACCCGTGCTGCCGTCAGTCGTCTCGCTCATGCTGTTCTCCGATCAAGACTGTGGTCGTTGCGCTGCTTAACTGGACGAACCGGGGCCGGCACGGGAACCAGATCCCATTGCCGTGGCCAGCTCGGAATTGCCGTGCCGAGAGCAGAAGAGCCAACATACGCCACCGTCCTTGTTCACCATAATACCCGTCAGCGGGCACAAGGGAGGCGAGGCGGCGGCGAATATCGGCCATTCCTGATCGGCCCCAAGGCTCATATCAAGTTTCCCTCATTAGATTAATTCCGATTTGCTGATTGGAACGATAAGCTCCTCTTATGAAAAATCTGACATTGAAGCAGTTTCGCTACTTCGAGGCCTTGGCGCGGCATGGACATTTCAGGCGCGCGGCGGAGGCGTGCGGCATCTCCCAACCGGCATTGTCGATGCAGATCAAGGAGTTGGAAGCGGAGGTCGGCATCGAGCTGTTCGAGCGCAGCTCGCGCCAGGTCCGCCTGACCGGCTTCGGCGAGGAGTTCGCGTTGCGTATTCGCGCCATTCTGCGTTCTGTCGACGAGTTGAACGATCTGGCGCGGGCGTCGCAGGATCGGCTGGTCGGGCGGCTGCGCATCGGCGTGATCCCCACCGTCGCGCCCTATCTGCTGCCGACGCTGCTCGGCAATCTGAGCCGCCGGTACAAGGGGCTCGACATTCACGTGCGCGAGACGCAGACGCCCCGGCTTATCCAAGAGCTGGAAGAAGGCCGGCTCGACGCGGCGATCGTCGCCCTGCCCGTCTCGGAATCGGCACTCACCGAGATCACCCTGCTGGAGGAGAGCTTCGTGCTGGTTCGGCCCGGCCACGATGAAGGCAAGCCGGTGCCCAGCCCCGAAGCGCTTCGCGAAATGAGGTTGCTGCTGCTGGAAGAAGGGCACTGCTTTCGCGACCAGGCCCTTTCATTCTGCAATATCGACATGCGCGCGACACCCGCGCGCGACTTTCTGGATGCGAGCTCCCTCTCCACGCTGGTGCAGATGGTCGATGCCAGCATCGGCATCACCCTGATCCCGGAAATGGCCGTTGCGCTGGAAACCCGCTCGGCGTCGGTTTCCGTCGTGCGCTTCAAAGACCCCGAACCCTCGCGCACCATCGGAATGGTCTGGCGCAAGACAAGTCCGCTGGCGAAGCAGCTCATCCAGATATCCGAGGCGGTCCGCCACGCGGCCGATGTCATGCGCGAACAACACGGCGCGTCATCCCCCAGGGAAGGCGCACCGGGTTGACACGGCATGCCTGCGTACGCCCGAGGAACGCTCGGTCCGCACCATCGCGCGCCGCCGTCGCCAGTGGACCTGGCGGCGAGACGCGAAAAGGCGGCGCGCGGAGTTCAGCCGCGCGCCGCCTCGCTCGCAAGCCCCGGTGCTCAGATCATCTGGCCGCCGGAAACCTCGATCCGCTGCGCCGTGACCCAACGGTTGTCATCGCGAAGAAGGCTCGCCACCATCGGCCCGATGTCGTCGGGAACGCCCACGCGGCCAAGCGCCGTCATCGCGGCGAAATGCTTGTTCATCTCGGGATTGTCGCGCACCACGCCGCCGCCGAAATCCGTCTCGATCGCACCGGGCGCCACCGTGTTCACCGTAATGCCGCGCGCGCCAAATTCCTTGGCCATGTAGACGCTCATCACCTCGACAGCCCCCTTGGCCGCCGCATAGGCGGCAAATCCCGGACTGGCAAAGCGCGTCAGGCCCGTGGAGAAATTCACGATTCGACCGCCATCGGCGATGATGGGCAAAAGCGCCTGGACGAGGAAGAAAACGCCCTTCACATGCACGTCGAAGAGCCCGTCGAACTGCGCTTCGGTGGTCTCGCTGATCGGGGCGAATTCTCCGTGGCCCGCATTGTTGATCAGATGATCGAATGTCTCGCGCCCCCAGGTCTCGCGTAGAGCCTCGCGCAGCACCCCGGCAAAGGCGGGGAAATCGGCGGACTTCGAGACATCAAGCTGCAAAGCGATGGCCTTGCGGCCGAGGGCGCGAATGTCAGCAACCACCTCCTGAGCCTGCGCCTCGTTGCCTCGATAGGTGACGATCACATCGCCGCCACGCTGGGCGATGCTGAGCGCGGTGTTGCGGCCGAGGCCGCGATTGGCCCCTGTCACCAGCGTGATCTTGGTCATGTCTGTTCCTTCCGTCCAAAGAGATGAGCGAAAGATGGGACAGGAAGAGCGATGTGGGTTGCCAATTCCTCGCAACGAATTGCCTGTTTCTCTGAAATTTCACGCGCCGAAGTACACAAGAGATTGCTTCAGCTCGAAAAAACTCGTTACGCCCTTGCCTGTTCTGGGACAACCGCTTGCCTGAAAGATCGGGAAGGCTCATCATTCGAAGATGATGGATGCTCTCCTCGATAATGTGCGCCGCCATGCCGACGCACATGCTGACCGGTTCGGCGCGGCCCAGACGCCGATACCGGGCCTCACCCTCATCCGCGCCACCGCCCCAAGTCCCTTGCAGGTCATGGTCTACCGTCCCCTGGTGGCGATGATTCTCCAGGGCAGGAAGCGCGTGACCATCGCGGGAGACACCATCGAATTCGGCCCCGGTGAATCGCTGCTGGTTTCAGCGGATGTGCCGACGGTCAGCCAGATCGTTCAGGCCAGCCCCGCGCACCCCTATTATTCGCTGGTTCTGGAACTCGACCCCGCCATCCTGCGCGATCTGTCGATGGAGATGGCCGGCGTATCGGCGGACAGCGCCGGCGCGGCGCAGGTCGCACCGACGGATGCGGATGTGGCCGATGCCGCGGCGCGCCTGATGCGGCTGGTCGAGCGCCCAACGGCGCTGCCGGTTCTGCGCGATCCCTCGCTGCGCGAGATGCATTACTGGCTGCTGGCCGGCCGACATGGCGCCGCGATCCGCGCCCTCGGCATCACCGACAGCCACGCCCAGCGCATCGCCCGCGCCGTCGCGGTCATTCGGCGGGACTTCGCTGAACCGCTCCGGGTCGAGGAACTGGCGGAGGTTTCAGGCATGAGCCTGTCGTCCTTCCACCAGCATTTTCGCGCCATCACGACGCTGTCGCCGCTCCAGTTCCAGAAGCAGCTGCGCCTGATCGAAGCACGGCGGATGATGCTGGCCGAAGGGGCCGACATCCGTTCTGCGGCCTGGGCGGTCGGGTATGAAAGCGTGCCGCAGTTCACCCGCGAATATGGCCGGCTTTTCGGAACGCCTCCCGCACGCGACATAAGGCAGGCGCGGCTTTGCGCCTGAGCGGGGTTGCCCGACCGGCCCGCTGTGACACCCTTCGCGCGCCCCGCTCGCGGACACTTAAGCGCTCATGACACCGGCGGCCTCATCCGCTTGCCGTACGCGCGCCGGATCGCCCGCTTTTCAGGCTCCCGGCGGACCGATGAGGGACGACCTCACCATTTAGCTGGTACTTACAAAAGCCCGTGGCGGGGTCTAGAGACTCTGCCGCCGCGGCGATCCGCGACAAGATGATGCTGCGGTCTCCATTTGCCGAACAAGAGGACATTGCCATGCCGGACGCCACCACCCTCATCGAACTCGATGAACGCATCGCCATCGCGCGCAGCAACCTGTCGGAACTGACCGAACAGGCGGCGGCCTATTCCGGCGCGGCGGACGAGGATCGCGCCGCCAGTCGCATCGCGGAACAGCAGGCGCAGCTGGACGAGCTCCTGAAGCAGCGCGAGAAGCTGGCACGGTGAGCCGCGCCTAGTCTGACAGGGCACCGGCCGGCACACGCCGGCCGATTGCTCCCGAGCATCACGCGCCTTCCTCTACCGGCGCCTGACCCGGCGGCGCAATGCCGGGCGGTTGAGCCTTCACCTCCCTGTCGCGCCAGATTATTGGATGGTTCCGGAAACGGACGGCGGTACGGCTGTCGCCCAACGGCGAAGAGCAGGGGGTCAACGACCCGAACCCCGAGCCTCTGTTCGCCCAGGGCGCGGAGATACTCGAAGGTATCGGCATCGCCTTTCTGGAGCTGCGCGAGCCCGGACCGGCCCGCACGCGCCCCGATGATCCGCAATATCTTCAAGGCACCGCTGGTGCTCAACTCCGACTCTGACGCTCAAAAGGCGCAGGCGGCCCTCGACGAGGGGCGTGCCGATGCGATCACGGTCACCCCCGCTCCGCGCCGGCATCGTCCCCCGTCCGCGTCCGCGTCCGCTGCAGGAACTCGATCAGCGAAACGCTGGCGCCGAGAATGTGCTCCCGGGTGAGCCGCGCGGCCTCGTCCGCGTCACGACGGATGCAGGCATCCAGGATGCCCTCGTGCTCGCGTCGGGCCCTTTCCATGCCGGACGTCAGCACGAGCTGCGCGCGCAGGTAGCGATCCACCCGATCCAGCGCCGCGCTGATGGTCTGAAGGTAATAGGGCCGTCCGGACGCCTCGTAGAGGCTGTAGTGGAAGCCCCGGTTCAGTTCACCCCAGTGCGATGAATCGGTCTCGGTCGAGAAGGCGTGGGCAAAGCGCTTGGCGTTCTCCAGCCCCTCATCCGAGATGCGCTCGACCGAATAGCGCAGAACCTCCGGCTCCAGCAGCGCGCGGAATTCGAAGATCTCGCGGATCTCGTCGGTGGAGAGCGTCGTAACCACCGCGCCACGGTAGCGCTGCGTCGTCACCAGCCCCTGCTCTTCCAGCCGGGTCAGCGCCTCGCGCACAGGTATCCGGCTGACATTGAACATCCGGGCGATATGGTCCTGCCGCAGGGTCTGGCCTTCGGCGATATCCCCCTTGGCAATCGCCTCGCGCAGCGCATCGAAGATGACGTCCGAGGCAGACGCCATCTGCGCTATGTCCGTTGCCCTAACCTTCACCATTCACCTCCCGAGTGGCGCGACCGGCTTCAAGGCCGATTCGTTGCCAACCAACGCATTGCATACCTTGCCGTTTCCCAGCCTGCGACGCCAAAGCCCATCGGGCAGGAGACAAAATCGCACGGAGTTTGCAAAAAGGATATTGAAACTTGGATCCAATAAGCGGACACTTTCCCGGTCGCCGTACGGCGCCTTCACCTTCGACGCCAACGGCCACTAACAGCGAAACAAACTCCTTCAGAGGACAGCCGTTATGTTCAAGGGATTCGGCATTCTGGCCGCCGCGACGTTGACGCTTGCTGCCGCGCTGCCCGCGCAGGCGGACAAGCTCGACGACATCATCGCCTCCGGTACACTGCGCTGCGCCGTGGTGCTCGACTTCCCGCCCATGGGTTCGCGGGATGCCAACAATGAGCCGATCGGCTTCGACGTCGATTACTGCAACGACCTCGCCAAGGTGCTTGGCGTGAAGGCCGAGATCGTCGAGACGCCGTTCCCGGACCGCATTCCCGCGCTGATCTCCGGCCGCGTCGACGTCGGTGTCGCGTCCACCTCGGACACGCTGGAGCGCGCCAAGACCGCCGGCTTCACCATCCCCTACTTCGCCTTCAAGATGGTCGTTCTCACCAAGGACGGCCTCGGCATCAAGGATTACGCCGACCTCAAGGGCAAGAAGACCGGCTCTGTCTCCGGCACCTTCGAGGCGCTTGCGCTTGAGAAGGACGTGAAGAAGTGGGGCGACGGCACCACCTTCAACGGCTACCAGACCCAGGCCGACGTGTTCCTGGCGCTGTCCCAGGGCCAGATCGACGCCACCGTCGTCACCTCGACCGTCGCCGCGGCGATCGTGAAGGATGGCAAGTACAAGGGCCTGATGATGGGCGGCGACGCGCCCTACGACATCGATTATGTCGCGCTCATCGCGCTGCGCAACGAGCAGGGCCTGATCAACTACCTCAACCTGTTCATCAACCAGCAGGTCCGCACCGGCCGCTACAAGGCGCTCTACGACAAGTGGATCGGCCTCGGCGAGGCGCCCGACCTGACCATCGCCGGCGTCTATCGCTGAGCGTCCTGCACTGCGGCGGTCCGGTAGGATCCGGGCCGCCGCCCCCGGCCATCCCCGCGTCGCACGCGCGATCGGTTCGCGATGACGGCCTCAGGACCATCAACCTCAGGCAAGCGGCCCGGCGTCGCATCAGCCGAAGGATGAGCGTGGCATGAACTACACCTTCCATTGGCTACCGGCGTTCCGCGCCGTGCCGGACATGCTCGCGGGCGCGCTGGTAACGCTGGAGATCGCCACGCTCTCCATGGTTCTCGGCGTGTTCTTCGCCATTCTTCTGGCGGTGGGCAGCAGCTCGAATTACCGCGCGCTGCGCGCCGTCGCGATCAGCTGGGTGGAGCTGGCGCGCAACACGCCGGCGCTGTTCCAGATCTACATGGCGTATTTCGGCCTCGGCTCGCTGGGCATCCATCTGGACAGCTTCGTGGCGCTGCTGGCCGGCATCACCTTCAACAATGCCGGCTATCTCGCCGAGACGTTCCGTGGCGGCCTGCGCGCGGTGCCGCCGACGCAGATGCGCGCCGCGCGTTCGCTGGGCATGGGACAGATCCAGGCTTTCCGGCTGGTGGTGATGCCGCAGATGTTCCGCATCGTGTTCTATCCGCTCACCAACCAGATGGTCTGGGCGATCTTGATGACCTCGCTCGGCGTCGTCGTCGGCCTCAATGATGACCTCACCGGCGTGACCCAGGAGCTCAACGTCCGCTCCTTCCGCACCTTCGAATATTTCGCCATGGCCGCCGTGATCTACTATCTGCTGGCCAAGTTCGTCACAGCCTCCGCCCGCCTCATGGAGTGGCGCCTGTTCCGTTACTGAGGGAGGCCGCACGATGTTCTCCTCCCTGTTCGACACCACCTTCTCGCTCAATGATCTCTGGTTCATGCTCAAGGGCGCGGGCGTGACGCTGGCGATCACCTTCTGGGCGGTGCTCGGCGGCACGCTGCTGGGGGTTGCCTTCGGCGTGATCCGGGCGGTCTCGCCCTGGTGGATCAACGCCCCGCTCGGCGCGGTACTGGACGTGTTCCGCTCCATACCGCTGCTGATCCAGCTGGTGCTGGCCAACTCGTTCAAGACCATTGTCGGCATCCACTGGGGGCCGTTCACGGTGGGCTGCGTGGTGCTGGCGCTGTACATGTCGGCCTACTGCACCGAAATCGTGCGCTCCGGCTTCCTCGCCGTGCCGACGACCACACGCCGGGCCGCCCGTTCGCTCGGCATGACCTACCGGCAGGACGTTACCGAGATCGTCTTCCCCATCGCCCTGCGTGTGGCGCTGCCGAGCTGGATCGGCCTGACGCTGGGCGTGATGAAGGACACGGCGATGGTCTGGTGGATCGGGGTCGTCGAATTGCTGCGCTCCTCGCAGGTGATCGTCACCCGCATCCAGGAGCCGCTCTTCGTGCTCTCCATCGCCGGACTGATCTACTTCCTGATGAGCTTCCCCATCGCGCGCCTCGGTGCGCGGCTGGAGAAGCGCTGGCGCGAAAACGACTGAGAAGCGGCCATGTCAATTGAGATCGATAACGTCCACAAATCCTTCGGCAATCTCGAAGTGGTCAAGGGCGTCACCATGACCGTCGACAAGGGCGAGGTCGTCTCCGTCATCGGAGGCTCCGGCTCGGGCAAGTCGACCCTGCTCATGTGCATCAACGGGCTGGAGCCGATCAATTCCGGCCGCATCCTGGTCGACGGCACCGACGTGCATGCGCGCGGCACCGACCTCAACAGGCTGCGCCGCAAGATCGGCATCGTGTTCCAGCAGTGGAACGCCTTCCCGCACCTCACCGTGCTGGAGAACGTCATGCTCGCCCCGCGCAAGGTGCTCGGCAAATCGAAGGCGGAGGCGGAGGCCATCGCGGCGGAGAAGCTGTCCCATGTCGGCCTCTCCGAGAAGCTGAAGGTCTACCCGTCCAAGCTCTCCGGTGGCCAGCAGCAGCGCATGGCGATCGCCCGTGCGCTGGCGATGTCCCCGGACTATATGCTCTTCGATGAGGTGACTTCCGCGCTCGATCCCCAGCTCGTCGGCGAGGTGCTGGAGACGATGCGCCTGCTCGCGGCCGAGGGCATGACGATGATTGTGGTCACGCACGAAATCGCCTTCGCCCGCGAGGTGTCGAACCGCGTCGCCTTCTTCCACAAGGGCCGGATCCACGAGATCGGCCCCCCCGCGCAGGTGATCGGCAATCCCCGGCAGCCGGAAACGATCGACTTCCTCAAATCCGTTCTCTGAATTCCACGCATGCGCGTTCGAACGACCCAAGGAGCATAACGATGTGGCAGGGTGTTTATCCGGCTGTTTCGGCGAAGTTCACCGAGGCGGGGGAGCTTGATCACCAGGAGATGGAGCGCTGCTTTGCGCGCCAGATCGAGGCCGGGGTGGACGGCCTGATTGTCAATGGCTCGCTGGGCGAAGGCCCGATGCTGAGCCATGACGAGCGCCTGGAGGTGCTCTCGCTGGCGCAGGGCGTCGCCGGCCGGCGCCCGGTGCTGATGACGATCGCCGATGCCTCGACCCGCGACTGCGCCTCGCTGGCTTCGCGCGCGGCCAAGGCCGGCGCCTCGGGCCTGATGGTGGTGCCGAGCCTCGTCTACCACACCAACGCCAAAGAGACCGTCGCCACGCTCAGCGCGGTGGCCGCGGCCGCCGATCTGCCGGTGATGATCTACTCCAACCGCATCGCCTACCGGGTCGATGTGACGGTGGAGATCATGAGCGAGCTGGCGGCGGACCCGCGCTTCGTGGCGATCAAGGAATCGTCCGACGACATCCGCCGCGCCACCGACATCATCAATGCGTTCGGCGATCGCTACGACGTCTTCACCGGCGTCGACAATCTCGCCTATGAGGCGCTGGCGGTCGGTGCCGTGGGCTGGGTCGCGGGTCTGGTCATTGCCTTCCCGGAGGAGACGGTCGCGATCTACCGGCTGATGAAGGCGAAGCGCTATGACGAGGCGCTGGCGATCTACCGCTGGTTCCGCCCGCTTCTCGATCTCGACGTGTCGAGCTACCTGGTCCAGAACCTCAAGCTGGTCGAGGCGCTGGTGACCGGGACCACCGAGCGGGTGCGGGCCCCGCGTCTGCCGCTAGAGGGCGAAGCGCGGGCGCGGGTCGAGGCGATCGTGCGCGAGGCGCTGGCCACGCGGCCGCTGCTGTCGAAGGCCGCCTGAGGCCGGGACCAACCGGCGGGCCTCCCCGGCGGGAACACGCCCGCCGGCTCTCTCTCCCGCGGTCCCTCTCCCGGCGGTCTCCGGCACCGCGAGACACCATGGCCGGGCCCGCCCGGCCAGGTGGACCGGGGGCCCCACACGGGCGCACCCGCTTCCGGCGCGCCGGCCCGCACGCCCCACTCGCCCTCCATTCCAACCGCTTCTGACAACCCGAGCATCCCAATGGCGCGACACAGCTTCTTCTGCATAGACGGCCACACCTGCGGCAATCCCGTCCGCCTCGTCGCCGGTGGCGGCCCCAATCTCCAGGGCACGACCATGCTGGAGAAGCGGGCGCATTTCCTTGCCGAATACGACTGGATCCGCACCGGGCTCATGTTCGAGCCGCGCGGCCACGACATGATGTCCGGCTCGATCCTGTTTCCCCCGACCCGGCCGGACTGCGACGTCGCCATCCTGTTCATTGAGACCTCGGGCTGCCTGCCCATGTGCGGGCACGGCACCATCGGCACGGTGACCATGGCCATCGAGCACGGCCTGGTCACGCCGAAGACGCCGGGCGTGCTGATGCTCGACACGCCGGCAGGCGTGGTGAAGGCGCAGTACCGGCAGGAAGGCCAGTATGTGGAGGAAGTGCGCCTCACCAATGTGCCCGCCTTCCTTTACGCGCAGGGCCTCACCGCCGAGTGTCCGGGTCTTGGCGAGGTGCGCGTGGACGTTTCCTATGGCGGCAACTTCTACGCCATCGTCGAGCCGCAGGAACACTATCGCGACATGGCCGACTTCACCGCCGGCGAGCTCATCGGCATGAGCGCGGGCCTGCGCGCGGCACTGAACGCGAAGTACACCTTCGTCCATCCCGAGAAGCCCGACATTGCCGGCCTGTCGCACATCCTCTGGACCGGGGCCCCGCAGCACCCCGAGGCCCATGCACGCAACGCGGTGTTCTATGGCGACAAGGCGATCGACCGCTCGCCCTGCGGCACCGGCACCTCCTCGCGCATCGCGCAGCTCGCCGCGCTGGGAAAGCTCAAGGTGGGCGACGACTTCGTGCATGAGAGCATCATCGGCTCGCTGTTCAAGGGACGGGTCGAGGCCACGGCGCGCGTCGGCGACCGGGACGCCATCATTCCCTCCATCGCCGGCTGGGCCCGCATGACCGGCTACAACACCATCTTCATCGACGACCGCGATCCCTTCGCCCACGGCTTCGTCGTTGTCTGAGGAGCACCCTATGAAGATCACCGGTCTCAAGGCCTGGAAGGTCGGCCTGCCGCTCAGGGAAGGCCGCTACAGCTGGTCCAACGGCAATTTCATCGAGGTGTTCGATTCCACCGTCGTGGCGGTGGAGACCGACGCCGGCATCACCGGCTATGCCGAATGCTGCCCGCTCGGCTCGGCTTATCTGCCGGCCTATGCGCATGGCGTGCGCGCGGGGCTGGAGGAGATCGGCCCGAAGATCATCGGCCTCGACCCCACCGACCTCAATGTCCTCAACCGGCACATGGATTCGGTGCTGCGCGGCCACCCTTATGTGAAGGCGCCGATCGACATCGCCTGCTGGGACATTCTGGGCAAGCTGTGCGGGCTGCCGGTCTACAAGCTGCTGGGCGGCGCGGCGCAGGACAAGGTGGCGCTCTACCGCGCCATCTCGCAGGAGGCGCCGGAGGCGATGGCGAAGAAGATTGCCGGCTACAAGAGCGAGGGCTACACCAAGTTCCAGCTCAAGGTGGGCGGCGACGCCGACCAGGACATCGACCGCATCCGCGTCACCCGCACCATCCTCGACCCCTCGGACATCCTCGTCGCCGACGCCAATACCGGCTGGACGCGGGCGGAAGCGGCACGCATCACCGCCAGCGTGGCCGATCTCGACGTCTATATCGAGCAGCCCTGCCCCACCTATGAGGAATGCGTCTCGGTGCGCCGACGCACCCATCGCCCCTTCGTGCTCGACGAGGTGATCGACGGCGTCGCCACCCTTCAGCGCGCGCTGGCGGACGACGCCATGGACATCATCAACCTGAAGATCTCCAAGGTCGGCGGTCTCACCAAGGCGCGTCTCATGCGCGACATCTGCGTCGCCTCCGGCACGCCGATGACCATCGAGGACACCTGGGGCGGCGACATCGTCACCGCCACCATCGCCCATCTCGCGCGCTCGACGCCGGAGGAGTTCTGCTTCTCCGCAACCGACTTCAACAGCTACGGCACGGTCGACATCGCGAGCGGCGCGCCCCGCCGCGTGAACGGCTTCATGACCGCCTCCGACGCGCCGGGCCTGGGCCTCACGCCGATCTTCGAGGCGCTCGGTGATCCGGTGGTGGTGATCTGACGCACGCGCCTTCCCGCCGCGCCACGTCGGCGACGACATTTCCTAACGGGGCTGGAAACACCCCTTCCTTGAGCCCTTCCGAAGAGGCCTCCCATGCGCTCATCCAAGGTCATTCATGTCGTCGGCTGCCATGCCGAGGGCGAGGTCGGCGACGTCATCGTCGGCGGTGTCGCGCCCCCGCCGGGCGACACGCTGTGGGCACAATCGCGCTTCATCGCCAGCGACAACACCTTGCGCAATTTCGTGCTGCAGGAACCGCGCGGCGGTGTCTTTCGCCATGTGAACCTGCTGGTACCGGCGAAGGACCCGCGCGCGCAGATGGGCTTCATCATCATGGAGCCCGAGGACACCCCGCCAATGTCCGGCTCCAATTCCATCTGCGTGTCGACCGTGCTGCTCGACACCGGCATCATCCCCATGGTGGAGCCGGAAACGCACATGGTGCTGGAGGCGCCGGGCGGGCTGATCGAGGTCACCGCCTATTGCCGCGCCGGCAAGGCCGAGCGGATCAAGGTGCGCAATCACCCCTCCTTTGCCGACAGGCTCGACGCGAAGCTGGAGGTCGAAGGGCTCGGCACGCTCACCGTGGATACCGCCTATGGCGGCGACAGCTTCTGCATCGTCGACGCGCACGCGCTCGGCTTCTCGATCACGCCAGACGAGGCGAAGGATCTGGCTGAAACCGGGATGAAGATCGTCAAGGCCGCCAATCGCCAGCTCGGCTTCAAACATCCCGAGAATGCCGACTGGAACCACATTTCCTTCTGCCAGTTCGCCGCGCCCGTGGTCGAGGAGAACGGCGTGAAGAACGGCGCCAACGCCGTCGCCATCCGTCCCGGCAAGATCGACCGCTCGCCCACCGGCACCGGCTGCTCCGCCCGCATGGCGGTGCTCCATGCCAAGGGCCAGCTCAAGGTCGGCGAGACCTTCGTCGGCCGCTCGATCATCGATTCCCGGTTCGAATGCCGGATCGAGGAGGAAACCCGCATGGGCGGGCGCCCGGCTATCGTGCCCTCGATCATGGGCCGCGCCTTCGTCACCCACACCGCCCAGCTCATGCTCGACCCGGAAGACCCCTGGCCCACCGGCTACCGGCTCTCCGACACCTGGCCGGTATGGAAGCAGGACTGAACGCGGGCAAAGCCGCCCGCGAGACAAATAGCCGGCTCTCTATATGAAAGAGGCGCCCCGTGGGGCGCCTCTCGCGTGTCAGGGCGTTGTCGGCCCGATCAGCCCAGCGTGGCGCCGATCTTGCGCAGCTCCGGCAGAATCGGCGCCTTCGGCGTCCAGATCTTGTCGTACTCGGCGATGATGGGCGCCGAATCCGCCGCCGGCGGCACGACGACCTTGATGCTCGTGCCTTCGAACTTCTTGATCAGCGTCGGGGCGTTCGTCACCGTCTCGTCGACCTGAACCTCAAGGGCTTCCTTGGTCGCCTCGGTGATCAGCTTGCGATCCTCGGCCGACAGCGACTGCCAGGCCTTGCCGGAAGCCAGCGCGATGAAGGGCATGAACACCGCATCCATGCGCATCATCACCTTCGACACCTTGTCGAAGCGCTGGTTCCAGGAGAAGTCGAGATCGGCCTCCAGCCCGTCGACCTGGCCATTGGCCATGGCGTCGAACACCTGCGGGGTGGGGATCGGCGTCGGCGCGGCGCCGAGCAGCGAGTAGAAGTCGCGGAAGGCCGGCGTGGTGTTGATGCGCAGCTTCATGCCGTTGAGCCCGGCAATGCTGTCGATCTCCTTGGCCGAGAACACGACGCGGATCGAGGTGATGCCCCAGCCGAGGCCGAGCGTGCCGGTCTCCTTCGGCAGCGGATCGAGCATCTGCATGGCGATGGGCTGGCGCACCAGCTTGGCGGCCGCCTCGGTGGACCGGATGACATACGGCGCGAGAATGGCCGCGACGTTGGGCACCCGGTTGCCGACCTCGGCGGCCTGAAGGAACGCCATGTCGAGCGCGCCGGTCTGCAGCTGCTGCATCATCGCGCCTTCATTGCCGAGCTGGCCGGCATGGAAGACGGTCATGGTCAGCTTGCCGCCGGTCTTCTCCTTCAGCACCTCGCCGACCTTCAGCGCGGCATTGTTCCAGGGGTGTCCGGGCGGGGTGATGATGCCGAGGCGCAGGTCGCGCGACTGGGCGCGCAGCACGCCGGGGGCGGCCAGTGGCAGGGCGGCGCCGGCAGCCGCGGAGATGAGCAGGGAACGACGTGTGATCACCGAATTCTCCTCTTTGTTTTGGAAGGTTCTGTTGCGAACGTTTCTTGTTGCCGGCGCCTCATCGAACGAGCGCCGTGGAAAGAACGGGGAAGATGGAGAGCAGGATCAGCAGCGCGCAGGCCGCGAAGAAGAACGGCAGCGTGACGATGAACATCTTGCCGGGCTTCGCGCCGGTCACCGCCGCCGCGACGAAGAAGCAGAGCCCGACCGGGGGCGACAGGAAGCCCAGCACCAGGTTGACCACGGCCACCACGCCGAACTGCACCGGGTCGATATGGTAGATGTCCGTCGCCACCGGCAGCAGGATCGGCACCGTCATGATCAGGCCCGGCGCGCCGTCGATCACCGTCCCGATGACCAGAAGGATCACGTTGACCAGCAGCATGAACGAGATCGGTCCGCTGGCGACGGACTGGATCCACAGCGCGACTTCCTGCGGGATCTTGGCGAACACCAGCACCCAGGAAAGCACGCCCGCGGCCGCCACCAGAAACAGCACGATGCCGGAATAGACACCCGCGCGCAGGAACATGTTGGGCAGCTGGGAGAGTTTCAGCTCGCGGGTCCAGAACCGGCCGACGAGGATGGAGGCCAGCGCTCCGATCGCGGCGGATTCGGTCGGATTGGCGAGACCGGTGAGGATCGAGCCGACGATGACGATGGGAATGAGCAGCGTCGGCGCGCAGGTCAGCACGGTCGAGACGCGCTCGCGCATCGAGGTCGCCTCGCCGCGCGGGTAATTGTAGAAAATCCCCATGAGCGCGATCACGACGCAGAACATCGCGGTGAGGACGACGCCGGGAAGGAGGCCGGCGATCAGCATGTCGCTCACCGGCACCTGCGCCAGCACCGAATACATGACGAACATGATCGAGGGCGGAATGATCGGGCCGAGCAGGCCGGCATAGGCGGTGAGCCCCGCGGCGAAGGTCTTGTCGTAGCCCTTCGCCTCCATCTCCGGCACCATGATCTGCGCCATGATCGCCACCTGCGCCGTCGCCGAGCCCAGGATCGAGGAGACGAACATGTTCGCCAGCAGGTTCACATAGGCAAGCCCGCCGCGCAGCGAGCCGACGAAGGCCATCGTCATGTTGACGATCTGCCGGGTGATGCCGCCCCCGTTCATGATCTCGCCGATCAGAACGAACAGCGGGATGGCGATCAGCCCGTAATTGTCGACGCTGCCGAACATCTGCAGCGGGAAGCTCTGGTAGAGCACCGGATTGCCGGAAGCGGCGATGAACACCACGCCGGTCAGACAGATCGCGATGCCGATCGGGACGCCGATCAGCAGGGTGATGAGGAACGCGGCGCTCGTGACCATCAGGCGACCTCGTCGGCGCGGCCGAGCCCGAAGCGGCTGCGGTCGGGTCGCTCCGCCAGGCCCAGATCCTCAAGAAGGTTGGCGAGGCTGTGAACCATGAGCGTGAGGGCGAACAAGGGCTGCACCAGATAGACCAGCCAGCTCGGCCAGTTCAGCGTCTGGGTGCGCTCCGTGTAGAGGAAGTTGAAGGTCGCCGCGCCATACTCCTTGGCGTCGAAGCCCGCTCCCGCGATGCCGATGGGGTCCATCCACAGCCAGCACATCGCCGCGAGCGCGAGGCCGAAGCCAAGCACGCACAGCGTCGCCAGCACGCGCAGCGCCTGCTCCATCGCGGGCGAGAGATGCTC
The DNA here is from genome assembly GCF_010669125.1 of Ancylobacter pratisalsi. Taxonomy (NCBI): domain Bacteria; kingdom Pseudomonadati; phylum Pseudomonadota; class Alphaproteobacteria; order Hyphomicrobiales; family Xanthobacteraceae; genus Ancylobacter; species Ancylobacter pratisalsi. The sequence goes on along the minus strand of NZ_CP048630.1, from coordinate 2,480,767 downwards.
GGTCAGCAGGGTCATGGAAAAATCGAGCCGCAGCCGCGACATCGCCGAGGCGCCGAAGAAAGTGAGCCAGACCGTGGTGAAGATCGCCGACTCGTCGACCCAGTAGAGCGGCGCGCCGGTGTAGCGGGTGGCGACATTGAGCAGGATGAGACCGGTGAGCAGCACCATCAGGAGGCTGATGGCGTAGCGCTCGACGCACAGGAGCGCCTCCGACATGGCCGTGACCGCTCGAAAGGGACCGCCATCGGCGGGCGGACCGTCAACCCGTGACATCATCACGCTTTCCTTGTGCCTGTCCAAGGATCGTAGATTTTATAAATTCTGTCCGTCAATATGCCTGAGGAACAAACAGGCCTAGAAACGCAGCAAAATGACTCCGATCCTCCAGCACCGGACGCTTTCCGCCGCCATTCTCGACCAGCTGCGCAAGGCGATCCTCGACGGCACCTACCCGGCGGGCACGCAGCTGCGGCAGGATGCGCTGGCGGCGACCTTCAAGGTCAGCCGCATTCCCATCCGCGAAGCGCTGTTCCAGCTCGACGCGGAAGGGCTGGTGCGCTTCGTCCCGCAGAAGGGGGCCATCGTCTCCGAGCTCTCGGCGGACGAGATCAACGACGTGTTCGAGCTGCGCTGCCTTCTGGAGCCGCGCCTGCTCGCCCGGTCGATCCCCAATCTGGGCCGGGACGACTTCACCCAGTTCGGCACCTTCCACACCCAGATGGTGGCCGCGACCGCCACCCAGGATCTCAGCCGCTGGGGTCAGCTCAACGCCGATTTCCACATGGCGCTGTATGGTCACGCCGGGCAGCCGCGCACACTGTCCATCGTCCATTCCCTGCTGCAGTCGAGCGACCGCTACACCCGCGTGCAGCTCAGCGACGCCACCGGCTCGGGCATGGACGGGATGCAGCGCGCGATGAGCGAGCACACCGAGCTGATCGACCTGTGCCGCAGCGGCGCGATCGAGAAGGCCTGCGCCTTCCTGCGCCAGCACATCGCCTCGGTGCATGAGGATCTGCTGCGCGCCATCGAGCGCGGTTCGCGCGAGGAGACGCCATGAGCCCGACGCCGGCCGACACCGTACGGATCAGCCTCGACGAGGTGCATGCGCTGTGCCGCGACACCCTGCTCGGCGTCGGCCTCGCCGAGCCGCATGCGCTGGCGATCGCCCGCTCCATCACCCGCGCCCAGGCCGACGAGTGCCATTCCCACGGCCTCTACCGGCTCCTCGGCTATGTCGCCTCGGTGCGCAGCGGCAAGGCGGCGCGCGACGTGCTGCCGGTGCTCAGCCGGACCACGCCGGTGATCCTGCGCGTCGATGCCCGCCGCACCTTTGCCCCGCTTGCCATCGAGATCGGCGTTCCCGCGCTGGTCGAGGCGGCGAAGACCTATGGCATCGCGGCGCTGGCGATCCATGACTGCTATCATTTTTCGGCGCTCTGGGCGGATATCGAGCCGGCGGTGGACGCAGGACTGGCCGCCTGGTGCTTCACCATCGGCCAGTCCTGCGTCGCCCCGGCCGGCGGCACCCGGCCCCTGCTGGGCACGAACCCCATCGCCTTCGGCTGGCCCGGCCCGAAGCAGGCCCCCTTCATCTTCGACTTCGCCACCAGCGCCGCCGCGCGCGGCGAAATCGAACTCAAGCGCCGCGCCGGCGAACCCATTCCGCAGGGCTGGGCCGTGGGTCCCGACGGCGCACCCACCACCGATCCCGCGCAGGCGCTCGCCGGCGCCTTGCTGCCGTTCGGGGGCCACAAGGGCTCGGCGCTGTCGATGATGGTGGAGCTGATTGCCGGCCCGCTCATCGGCGATCTCACCAGCCGGCAGGCCGCCGCGGTGGAGAACGGTGATTCAGGCCCCCCGCTCGGCGGCGAACTCTTCATCGCCATCGACCCCGCCGTGTTCGGCCCTGCCACCCTCGATCAGCGCCTGGCCGAGGCCGACGCGGTGTTCGCCGCCGCGCGGCAACAGCCGGGCGTTCGCCTGCCCTCGGAGCGGCGCTACGCCGCCCGCGCGCGCAGCCGCGAGGGCGCCCTCGTCTCCGCCGCGCTTCTCGCCGAGCTCAGGACGCTGTCGGAACCCGGCTGAACGCGGCGCGCGGCGCAGCCCTGAAGCCGGCCCCCTCCCATCACCACGAACGCGGCCCGCCTGCCGGAGAAGCCGCCCCTGTTTCACGGACCGTCCTGCGGCGCAGACCCTCTGCCGGGGGCGGAAGGTCGTGGCGGTGGACACATGACCGCGCCTGTGAAGGCACGCACCTGCCCGGGGGGGGGGGCGTGGGTCGCGAGCCTCGACGGGGGCGGGATGGCCGTTTGCGAGGCAGCGCGACGGCAGGCGTTAAAAAGTCAAACAGTATGACTATTCAGACCGCTTATCCTGTGGCATAGATTTAGCGCCGGAAGACACCCGACAGAGGTGCGACGGTGACACCCACGGGAGAAACGCCAATGAATTTCAAGGCTTTGCTGCTTGCTAGCGCCTTTTCCGGCGCACTCTTTGCCGCTGGCGCGCATGCTGGCGAGATGACCATCGGCTTCTCGCAGATCGGCTCGGAATCGGGCTGGCGCGCGGCGGAGACCACCGTCTCAAAGGCCGAGGCGAAGAAGCGCGACATCACCTTCAAGATCGCCGACGCCCAGCAGAAGCAGGAAAACCAGATCAAGGCGATCCGCTCCTTCATCGCGCAGGGCGTGGACGCGATCTTCCTCGCCCCCGTGGTCTCGACGGGATGGGACTCGGTGCTGAAGGAAGCCAAGGAAGCCAATATCCCGGTCGTTCTGCTCGACCGCGACATCGACCCCTCGGGCAAGGATCTCTACCTCACCGCCGTCACCTCCGACAGCGTGCACGAAGGCAAGGTCGCCGGCGAATGGCTGGTGAAGACGGTCGGCACCAAGCCGTGCAACGTGGTCGAGCTTCAGGGCACGGTCGGCGCCTCGGTCGCCACCAATCGCAAGAAGGGCTTCGAGGACGGCATCGCCGGGCATTCGAACGTCAAGATCGTGCGCAGCCAGACCGGCGAATTCACCCGTGCCAAGGGCAAAGAGGTGATGGAGAGCTTCATCAAGGCCGAGGGCGGCAAGAACATCTGTGCCGTCTACGCCCACAATGACGACATGATGGTCGGCGCCATCCAGGCCATGAAGGAAGCCGGCCTCAAGCCGGGCTCGGAGATCCTCACCGTCTCCATCGACGCCGTGCCGGACATCTTCAAGGCCATGGCGGCCGGCGAAGCCAACGCCACCGTCGAGCTGACCCCCAACATGGCAGGCCCCGCCTTCGACGCCGTCGTCGCCTTCAAGGAAAAGGGCACGGTGCCGCCGAAGTGGATCCAGACCGAATCCCGGCTCTTCACCCAGGCCGATAAGCCGATGGCGGTCTATGAGAGCAAGAAAGACCTCGGCTATTGAGGTTGACGGGCGCCTGACCTCCTTCGTGCCCGGACCCGTCCGGGCATGACGATCCGGCCCGGCACTCGCTTCTCGCTCCTTTCTTCCCTGTGGATCCCGGTGCCTTTTCCACCGGGTGATCCACAGCCTGTCCCCACCCGTGGCCAGCCCGGCCGGCGAGACTGCCCCTATGGTAGCGAACCACGACACCGCTCTGCTTGAGCTGCGCGGCTTCTCGAAATCCTTTGCCGGTTTCGTCGCGCTCGACCGCGTCGACTTCGCGCTGCTGGGCGGCGAGATTCACGCCCTGCTCGGCGAGAACGGAGCGGGCAAGTCGACCCTCATCAAGGCCATGACCGGCGTGGTCTCCCGCGATGCCGGCACCATGCGGCTCGACGGCCGCGAGATCGCGCCGCGCTCGGCCGAGGAGGCGCTGAAGGCGGGCATCGCGACGGTCTATCAGGAGGTCAATCTCGCACCGAACCTGTCGGTGGCGCAGAATCTCTTCCTTGGCCACCAGCCCAGCCTGTTCGGCTTTGTCCGCGAGCGGGAGATGCGCCGGCGCGCCGAGGCACTGATGGCCGAGTTCGGCCTGACACTGGATGTAAGCGCCCCGCTGGAAAGCTATTCGGTCGCCATCCAGCATATCGTCGCGATCGCCCGCGCGGTCGACCAGTCGGCGCGCATTCTCATTCTCGATGAACCCACCGCCAGCCTCGATGCCCACGAGGTCGAGGTGCTGTTCGCGGTGATGCGCAAATTGAAGGCGCGCGGCATCGGCATTGTCTTCGTCACCCATTTCCTCGATCAGGTCTATGCGATCTGCGACCGCATCACCGTGCTGCGGAACGGGCGGCTCGCCGGCATGGCCCCGGTCGCGGAACTGCCGCGCATCGATCTGGTGCGGCTCATGCTCGGGCGCGAACTGAGCGAGGCGACATCCCGGCGTCCGACCGAAGGCGCAACCAGCGAGCGCGAGCCGCTGGCCGTCTTTAGTGGCTTCGGCAAGGCCGGTTATGTGAGCCCCTTCGATCTCACGCTCCACACTGGCCACGTCATCGGCCTCACCGGCCTGCTCGGCTCCGGCCGCACCGAGACCGTGCGTCTGGTGTTCGGCGCCGAGCGCTCGGATTGCGGCTCGGCGGAAATCGAGGGACGCAAAGTCACCATCGGTTCGCCGCGCGAGGCCATGCGGCTCGGCTTCGGCTACTGCCCCGAGGAGCGAAAGACGGAGGGCATCGTCGCCGAACTCACGGTGCGCGAGAACATCATTCTGGCCCTGCAGGCACAGCGCGGCGCGCTGGCCCCGCTGTCGCGCCGCGAGCAGGACGAGATCGCGGCGCGGTTCATCCGCCTGCTCGACATTCGCCCGCCCGACCCCGAGCGCCCCATCGGTCTGCTGTCGGGCGGCAACCAGCAAAAGGCGCTGCTCGCCCGCTGGCTCGCCACCTCCCCGCGCCTGCTGATCCTCGACGAGCCGACGCGCGGGATCGACGTCGGCGCCCATGCCGAGATCATCGAACGCATCCGTGAACTGTGCGCGGAAGGCATGGCCCTTCTGGTGGTTTCCTCCGAGCTCGACGAGATCGTCACCTATGCCGACGAGGTCATCGTGCTGCGCGACCGCGCGCATGTCGCCCGGCTGACCGGCGAGGCGATCACCGTGCCCACCATCCTCGCCGCCATTGCGGACGACGACGCCCCCGCCGGCGCGGCGGCCGCGTGAGGGAGGCCGTCATGTCGCTCCGTCTGCCCCGCATCGGCACGTCGCAGGTCGTCGCCCTCGCCCTCATCCTCGCCGCCAACTGGTTGGTTTCGCCGCAGTTTTTCGACATCCGCATGCAGGACGGCCGGCTGTTCGGCAGCGTGATCGACGTGCTCAATCGCGGCGCGCCGGTGGCCCTGCTCTCGATCGGCATGGTGCTGGTCATCGCCATGCGCGGCATCGACCTCTCGGTCGGCGCGGTCATGGCGATCTGCGGCGCCATCGCCGCCAGTCTCGCCGACACCCATTCCCTGCCCGTTGTGCTCGCCGCCGCGCTGGGCGCGGGTCTCCTGTGCGGGCTTTGGAACGGGCTCCTTGTCGCCGTGCTCGGCATCCAGCCCATCGTCGCCACGCTCATCCTCATGGTGGCCGGGCGCGGCATCGCCCAGCTCATCACCGAGGGGCGCATCGTCACCTTCACCTCGCACGGGCTCGCCTTCCTCGGCGGCGGCTCGGTGCTCGGCCTGCCGACCCCGGTTGCGTTGACCATCGGCATGCTGGGACTGACGCTTCTGGTCGTGCGCGGCAGTGCGCTCGGGTTGATGATCGAGGCCACCGGCGGCAATCCGCGCGCCAGTGCGCTCGCCGGGATCGGTACACGCCTCATCACCGTCGCGGTCTATATGTGGAGCGGACTCTGCGCCGCGCTCGCTGGCATCGTCGCCGCCGCCGACATCCTCGGCGCGGACGCCAACAATGCGGGGCTGTGGCTGGAGCTGGACGCGATTCTCGCCGTGGTCATCGGCGGCACCTCGCTGTTCGGCGGGCGGTTCTCGCTCATATTGGCGGTGATCGGTGCACTCATCATCCAGGCAATGAACACCGGCATCCTCCTCTCCGGCTTTCCGCCCGAAACCAACCTCGTGGTGAAGGCGGTAGTGGTGCTTGTCGTGCTGCTGGCGCAGTCGCCGCGCCTGTCGGGTATGACCGTGCTGTTCTCCCGGAGGCGCTCATGATCCGCTCCCTCTCCCGCCTCTCCCCGGTTCTGGCCACGACGGCGGTATTCCTCGCGGGATTCCTGATCTGCTCGGCGATCTATCCGAACTTCGCCTCGCTGCGGGTGGTCATGAACCTGCTGACCGACAATGCGTTCCTGGGCATCGTCGCGGTGGGCATGACCTTCGTCATCATCTCGGGCGGCATTGATCTCTCGGTCGGCTCGGTGATCGGTTTCACCACCGTGTTCCTCGCAATCGCGATCGAGCGCTGGGGACTGCCGCCACTCATGGCCTTCGCCCTCGTCCTCGTCCTCTGCGCGGGGTTCGGGGCGGCCATGGGGGCGGTGATCCAGTACTTTGAGCTACCACCTTTCATCGTCACGCTGGCCGGCATGTTCCTGGCCCGCGGTGTCAGCTTCCTGCTGTCGACGGATTCGATCCCGATCGACGCCGACCTCTATGCCAACCTCTCAAGTCACGCGATACGATTCGCGGGCGGGGCGCGCCTCGCCGTGCCGGCAATGATCATGCTGCTGGTGGTGGGGGGCGGCATGGCGCTGCTGCATCTCACCCGTTTCGGCGCCAACGTGTATGCGCTTGGCGGCTCGCGCGTCGCCACGGCACTGATGGGCATCAACGTCGCGCGAACGACGATAGCGATCTACACGCTTTCCAGCGTGCTGGCCGGGCTCTCCGGCATCGTCTTCTCCCTTTATACCTCGAGCGGCTATTCGCTCTCTGGTGTCGGCGTCGAGCTGGACGCGATCGCCGCGGTGGTGATCGGGGGAACCCTCCTCTCGGGCGGCTACGGCTTCGTGTTCGGTTCCTTCGTCGGTGTACTGATCCAAGGCCTGATCCAGACCTACATCAGCTTCGACGGCACCTTGTCGAGCTGGTGGGCCAAGATTGCCACCGGCCTACTGCTTTTCGCCTTCATCGCCTTCCAGCAGATCACATTGCATATGGCGCGTCGCTCCCGACGCGCCCCGGCCGGAGTCCATCCATGAGCACTCAGTCGAGCTCCCAGATCATTGTCATTCCGGCCCGCCGTGCCCACTCCAACCATGCCGAAGTGGCTCGGACCATCGGCATCGACATCATCGCCGGCCGCTATGGCGAGGGCGCCAAGCTGCCGGGCGATGCCGAAATGACGTTGCTGTTCGGCGTCTCCCGTCCAGTTCTGCGCGAGAGCGTAAAGACGCTTGTGGCCAAGGGCCTTCTCTCCACCAAGGCACGGGTCGGCACCGTCGTTCGCGAGCGCGCCGCCTGGAACATGTTCGATTCCGACGTGCTCGCCTGGCATCTGGACGCCGGCATCGACAAGCGGTTCCTTCGCGACCTTGCCGAGATCCGGCTGGCGGTGGAACCGCGCGCCGCCGCCCTCGCCGCAGAACGCCGAACAGAGGAGGATCTCGCGCTCATGCGTAAGGCGGTCGGCCTGATGAAGGCGGAGCCCGGCGCCTCGGACAGTTTCGCCGAGGCCGACCTTGCGCTGCACGTCGCCGTGGCGACCGCCTCCGGCAACCCCTTCATGCGCTCGATTGGCGCGGTAATCGAAGCGGCATTGCGTGCCTCCTTCGTGCTGTCGGCACCGGGTGATGCGCGCGAGCACGAGATCGCTGTGGCCGCCCATGAGCGCATCGTCGAGGCCATCGCCGACCAGGACGGCGAAGCGGCCGGAGCCGCAATGCTGAACGTGATCTTCAACGGCCTGCGCCGTCACGGCGCAGCCTGAAGGGGTGCCTAGATGAACAACGACGGCTCGAATGACAAAGACAAGAAGAAGCTGCGCAGCCAGAGCTGGTTCGGCCGCCAGGACAAGATGGGCTTCTATTATCGCTCCTTCCTCAAGAACTCCGGCCAGCCGCAGGACCGCTTCGACGGGCGCCCGGTTATCGGCATCTGCAACACCTGGTCCGAGCTGACCCCCTGCAATATTCACTTCCGTACGCTGGCCGAGCACGTGCGCTACGGCGTGCTGGACGCGGGTGGTTATCCCCTGGAGTTCCCGGTCTCCTCGCTCGGCGAGGTGACCATGCGGCCGACCGCGATGCTGTTCCGAAACCTCGCCTCGATGGATGTGGAGGAAGCCATCCGCGCCCATCCGCTTGACGGCGTGGTGCTGCTCATGGGCTGCGACAAGACCACGCCCGCCTTGCTCATGGGCGCAGCCTCCGCCGACTTGCCAGCGATCGGGGTGTCGGGCGGGCCGCAGCTGCGCGGCGTGTATCGCGGCCAGATCATCGGCTCGGGCACCAACATCATCTCGATGAGCGAGCAGTTGCGCGCCGGCGAGGTGACGCTTGAGGAGTTCCACGAGGCGGAAGCCGGCATGAACCGCTCTTCGGGCAGCTGCATGACCATGGGTACGGCCTCCACTATGGCTTCCATGGTGGAGGCGCTCGGCCTCGGCCTGCCGGACAATGCGGCCATTCCGGCGGTGGACGCGCGGCGCAACCTGCTCGCGCGCATGGCGGGACGGCGCATCGTCGAGCTGGTGAAGGAGGACGTGAAGCCGTCCGACATCCTCACCCGCGGCGCCTTCGAGAACGCCATCCGGGCGCTGGCCGCCATCGGAGGCTCGACCAATGCGGTGGTCCACCTGCTGGCGCTGGCGGGCCGCGTCGGCGTCGACCTGACGCTGGCCGACTTCGACGATCTCGGCCGCGACATCCACTGCCTGGTCGACCTGATGCCGTCGGGTCGCTTCCTGATGGAAGACTTCTACTACGCCGGTGGCCTGCCCGCGGTGCTGCGCGCCCTCGGCGAGCGCGACCTCCTCAACAAGGATGCGCGCACGGTGAACGGGCGCAGCATCTGGGAGAACGTCGAGAAGGCGCCGAACTGGAACGCCGAGGTCATCACCTCCTTTGACGCCCCGTTCAAGGCCGATGCCGGAATCGCCATCCTGAAGGGAAACCTCGCTCCTGATGGCGCCGTCATCAAGCCGTCTGCCGCCTCCCCGGAACTGATGATCCACACCGGTCGCGCCGTGGTGTTCGAAAGCGTCGAGGAGATGCATCACGCGGTGAACGACGACGCGCTCGACATCGATGCGACCTGCATCATGGTGCTGAAGCATTGCGGGCCCAAGGGTTATCCGGGCATGGCCGAGGTCGGCAACATGCCCTTGCCCTCCAAGCTTCTGCGCGAGGGCGTGCGGGACATGATCCGCATTTCCGATGCCCGCATGTCGGGTACCGCCTACGGCACGGTGGTGCTCCACGTTGCGCCGGAGGCAACCGCCGGCGGCCCGCTGGCTCTGGTGAGGAACGGCGACATGATCACCCTCGACGTGCCGGCCCGCTCGCTGCACCTGCATGTGGACGAGGCCGAGCTAGCCGCCCGCCGCGCCGCCTGGGTGGCGCCGGAGCCCCATGCCAGCCGCGGCTACCAGCGCCTCTACATCGACCATGTGCTCCAGGCCGACCGCGGCGCCGATTTCGATTTCCTCGTCGGGCGCACCGGTTCGCCGGTCCCGCGCGACAACCACTGAGGCTGCATGATGACGACCACCGCCGCCGCCCGTCCCTATAAGGGCGTCTTCCCCGTCGCGCCGACCATTTTCGACGCCGATGGCCGGCTCGACCTCGATGGTCAGAAGCGCGCCATCGACTTCATGATCGACGCCGGCTCGCACGGCCTGTGCATCCTCGCCAACTTCTCCGAACAGTTCGTGCTGACCGATGATGAGCGTGATCTCGTCATGCGCACCGTGCTCCAGCATGTGGCGGGCCGGGTACCGGTCATCGTCACGACCACCCATTTCGCCACCCATATCTGCGCCGAGCGCTCCCGGCGGGCGCAGGAGATGGGCGCCGCCATGGTCATGGTCATGCCGCCCTATCACGGCGCCACCTTCCGAGTGCCGGAAAGCGCGATCTACGATTTCTACCGCGCTGTCTCCGACGCCATCGACATTCCGATCATGGTCCAGGACGCTCCCGTCGCCGGCACGCCGCTGTCCGTGGCGTTTCTGGCGAAGATGGCGCGGGAGATCGAGCATCTCGCCTATTTCAAGATCGAGGTGCCCGGCGCGGCGAACAAGCTGCGCGCGCTGATCGAGGCGGGAGGGGACGCCATCATCGGCCCGTGGGACGGTGAGGAGGCCATAACCCTGATGGCAGATCTCGATGCTGGGGCGACGGGCGCGATGACCGGGGGAGGTTATCCGGACGGCATTCGCGAGATCATCGACCCCTATGTCGCCGGCGACCGGGAAGCCGCGCTCGACGCCTACCAGCGCTGGCTGCCGCTCATCAACTATGAGAACCGCCAGACCGGCCTTGCCTGCGCCAAGATCCTTATGAAGGAGGGCGGCGTCATCGCCCATGACACGCTGCGCGCCCCGCTGCCGCCTGTCCACCCTGCCACCCGCACCGGACTGATCGAAATCGCCCGTCGCCTCGATCCCGTGGTGTTGAAATGGGGACGTTGAGCATGCTTACCGGCGCCGCCCTCATCGGCTCCCACGATGTAGCGGGCGATACAACCTTCCGCGCCGTCGACCCGGCGCGCAATATGGCCATCGGTCCCGATTTCACCGAGGCCGGCCCGGCCGAGGTCGCGAGAGCCGCCGCCCTCGCCGCCGCGGCCTTCCCCATCTACCGCGCCACTACGCCTACCCAGCGCGCCGACTTCCTGGAGCGGATCGCGGCCGGGATCGAGAGCCTCGGTGAGGCACTGATCGAACGCGCGACGCAGGAAACCGGTCTGCCCGCCGCACGGCTGCAGGGCGAGCGAGCCCGCACCACCGGCCAGCTGCGCCTGTTCGCCAACTGGGTCCGCGCGGGCGGCGCGGACGAACCCCGGCTCGATAGCCCCCTGCCCGACCGCACGCCATTGCCACGCGCGGATCTCCGCCTGCGTCATATCGGCGTGGGGCCTGTGGCGGTGTTCGGCGCCTCCAATTTCCCCCTCGCCTTCTCGGTGGCCGGAGGCGACACAGCGTCCGCGCTGGCCGCCGGGTGCCCGGTGATCGTGAAGGGTCACCCCGCCCACCCTGGCACTTCGGAGCTGGTAGGTCGCGCCATCCGCGCCGCCATCGCCGAGAGCGGGCTGCCGGAAGGCGTGTTCTCGCTGGTCACAGGCACCACCACCGCGCTCGGCGCGGCGCTGGTGGCGGATCCTCGCATGAAGGCGGTGGGTTTCACCGGCTCGCGCGCCGGCGGGCTCGCGCTGGTCGACATCGCCAACAACCGTCCGGAGCCCATTCCTGTGTATGCGGAAATGAGCAGCATCAACCCGGTGTTCCTGCTGCCCGGCGCATTGAGGGCGCGTGCTGAAGCGCTCGCGGCAGGCTTCGCCGCCTCGCTCACCATGGGCGCCGGGCAGTTCTGCACCAATCCGGGGCTCGTCATTGCCCTGGCCAGCGAAGGGCTCGATCGTTTTCTTCCGGCGGCTGGCACCGCGATCGCTGCCGCTCCGTCCGCCACAATGCTCACACCCGGCATCGCCAGCGCCTATGCGAAGGGCGTGGCAGCACTGGAGACGAACCCAGCCGCGCACGAACTTGCGCTGGGTCGGCAGGAAGGCGGGACCAATGCCTGCCGCCCGGCACTGTTCGTCACCGACGCCGACGCCTTCATCGGCACGCCGGCACTCGGGCATGAGGTGTTCGGCGCTTCAGCACTGGTCGTGCGCTGTGCGAACGAGGCACAGATGTTGAAGGTAGCCCACGCCGTTGAGGGGCAGTTGACCGCCACGCTGCATCTGGAGAGCGAGGATCATCCGCTCGCCGGCCAGCTGGTGCCCATTCTTGAGGAAAAAGCCGGCCGCATTCTCGCCAATGGCTGGCCGACCGGCGTCGAGGTGTGCCACGCCATGGTGCATGGCGGCCCCTTTCCCGCCACCTCTGACCCGCGCTCGACCTCGGTCGGTACGCTCGCCATCCGCCGCTTCCTGCGTCCGGTCTGCTACCAGGATCTGCCGGAGGCGCTGCTGCCGCATGCGGTGCAGGCGGGCAACCCGCTCAACCTCCCCCGCCTTGTCGATGGCGTCGCGGAAACATCACGGGAGCCGCGGTCATGAGCCCCATCCGTCTGGCCATTGTCGGCCTCGGCAAGATCGCCCGCGACCAGCACATTCCCGCCATCGCGCAAACGGAGGGCATCAGCCTCGCCGCCGTCGCCAGTCGCAATGCGGCGCAGCCGGGTATCGCCCATTACGCCACGCTGGACGCGTTACTGGCCAGCGGCGAACCAATCGACGCGGTCGCTCTCTGTACCCCCCCGCAGGTGCGTCGTGCGCAGGCCCAGATGGCGCTGGAGGCAGGCAAGCATGTGCTTCTGGAGAAGCCCCCAGGAGCGACGGTGAGCGAACTCGCCCCCCTCGTCGCAGCCGCGCAGGCGTCGGGCAAGACGCTCTTCGCCACCTGGCATTCGCGCTTCGCCCCGGCCGTGGAGCCCGCCCGCGCCTTCCTCGCCGAGCACGCGCCTCGCTCGGTTACGATCGAATGGAAGGAGGATGTGCGCGTATGGCACCCCGGGCAGGAGTGGATCTGGGAGGCCGGCGGGCTCGGCGTGTTCGACCCGGCCATCAATGCCCTGTCGATCCTCACCCGCATCCTGCCGCGCCCGGTCTTCGTGACCGGAGCTCATCTCGCCTTTCCGGCCAATCGCGACGCGCCGGTGGCGGCGGAGGTCGACCTCGCCGACGCGGATGGCCTGCCGATCCGGGCCGAGCTCGACTTCCTCCAGACGGGGCCGCAGACGTGGGACATCCACGTCGAGACCGATGGCGGCCGCCTCACCCTCGCTTCCGGGGGCGCGAAGCTGTTCCACGACGACGCCCCGCTGATCGACGGGAACGAGGCCGAATATGCCGGCATCTACCGGCACTTCGTCCACCTGATCCAGCAGGGCGCCAGCGACGTCGACCTCGCCCCACTGGCATTGGTCGCGGATGCCTTCCTGATCGGCCGGCGCTCGCTCGTCGAGCCGTTCGAGTACTGATGATGGACACTGCCGAACGCCTGCCGATCCTGCGCGAACCCTTCGGCGTCCTTCCGGACGGCCGGGCGGTCGAACGCCTGCGCCTTTCCGGCGGGAATGGCTTTGAGGTGGCGATCATCACCTATGGCGCGGCGGTGCAGGCGCTCTACGTCCCCGACCGCGCGGGCGCGGTGGCCGACGTCGTGCTCGGGCATGACGATCTCACCCCTTATCTGGCCCAGCGCCACTATTTTGGCGCGACCATCGGGCGCTACGCCAACCGCATCGCCGGTTCGACCTTCACGCTCGACGGCGAAATCTGCCGCGTCCCACCGAACGAAGGCGCCAACAGTCTCCATGGCGGCTTCCAAGGCTTCGACCGGCAGCTGTGGAACGTCGATGCCGTGGGCAATGAGCCAGAGCCCTGGGTCAGGCTTTCCTATGTCAGCGCCCATGGAGAGGAGGGCTATCCCGGCACGCTCCACACCCGCCTGACCTATGCAATTACCGCAAACGGAACGCTGTCCATCAGCTTTGAGGCGACGAGCGATCGCCCCACACTCGCCAACCTCACGCATCACGGTTTCTTCAATTTGGCGGGCGTCGCAGTGGGGGAGAGCATTCTCGACCATCGGCTAACGATCTACGCCGACGCCTATCTACCCATCGACCCGGCATCGATCCCGCTGGGTGCGCCTGTTTCAGTCGAGGGCTCACCTTTCGACTTCCGCGCCGGAACGCCAATTGGCGCGCGCATCCGCGAAGCGCATGAGCAGATCCGCCTCGGGCACGGTTACGATCACAATTACTGCCTGCCGGACGGCCATGTCGCGGCACCACGGCTCGCCGCACGTGTCGAACATCCCCGCTCCGGCCGGGTGATGGAGCTTCTGACCAACCAGCCCGGTTTACAGTTCTATTCCGGCAACTTCCTGGACGGGGCCGCAAGCGGCAAGTTCGACCGGCTCTACCGCCAGTCAGATGCTTTCTGCCTGGAGCCGCAGGCCTGGCCTGACGCCCCAAACCGTCCCGATTACCCCAGCGCACGGCTCGACCCTGGCGAGACCTACCGACACGTCTCGCTTTATCGCTTCTCCACCCTGTGACCTCAAGGAGCCCCGTGATGCACGCCAAGGCGCCCCCATCCGACCGCAGGCTCCGCTCGCGTGCCTGGTTCGACAACCCCGACAATATCGACATGACGGCGCTCTATCTGGAGCGATACCTGAATTTCGGGCTGAGCCAGGAGGAACTGCAGAGCGGGCGTCCGATCATCGGCATTGCCCAGACCGGCTCCGATCTCTCGCCCTGCAATCGCCACCATCTGGAACTCGCCAAGCGGGTTCGCGAGGGCATTCGCGAGGCAGGCGGCATCGTCATCGAGTTCCCCGTCCATCCCATCCAGGAGACCGGCAAGCGACCCACGGCCGGTCTCGACCGCAACCTCGCCTATCTCGGCCTTGTCGAGGTGCTCTACGGCTATCCGCTTGATGGCGTGGTGCTCACCATCGGGTGTGACAAGACCACACCTGCCTGCCTGATGGCGGCCGCGACGGTGAATATCCCCGCCATCGCGTTGTCGGTCGGCCCGATGCTCAATGGCTGGTTTCGTGGCGAGCGCACCGGCTCGGGCACGATCGTGTGGAAAGCGCGCGAGCTGCTCGCGAAAGGCGAGATCGACCACGCGGGCTTCGTAAAGCTGGTCGCCTCCTCCGCGCCCTCCACCGGCTTCTGCAACACCATGGGCACGGCAACGACGATGAACTCGCTCGCCGAGGCGCTCGGCATGCAGTTGCCGGGCTCAGCAGCCATTCCCGCACCCTATCGCGATCGACAGGAAATGGCCTACCGCACCGGGTTGCGCATCGTCGGAATGGTGCATGAGGACATGAAGCCCTCCGACATTCTGACCCGCGACGCGTTTCTCAACGCGATCCGCGTCAACTCCGCGATCGGCGGATCGACCAACGCCCCCATCCATCTCAACGCGCTGGCCCGCCATGTCGGGGTGGAGCTCAGTCTCGACGACTGGCAGGAATTCGGCGAGGACATCCCGCTGCTGGTAAACCTGCAACCTGCCGGCGAGTATCTGGGCGAGGACTATTACCACGCCGGCGGCGTACCCGCCGTGGTCGCCGAGCTGATGAAGCAGGGGCTGATCGCCGAGGACGCGCCGACCGTGAACGGGCGCAGCATCGGCGAGAACTGCCGCGCCGCGACGATCCAGGACGAAGCGGTGATCCGCCCCTTCGATCGCCCTCTAAAGGAGCGGGCCGGCTTTCGCGTGCTGCGCGGCAACCTATTCAATTCCGCGATCATGAAGCTCAGCGTGATCAGTGCCGATTTCCGCGCCCGCTACCTTTCCAATCCGGAGGACCCGGACGCCTTCGAAGGACGAGCGGTGGTTTTCGACGGGCCCGAGGACTACCACGCCCGCATCGACGACCCTGCGCTCGCCATCGATGCGACCACCATCCTGTTCATGCGTGGCGCCGGCCCGGTCGGCTATCCCGGCGCCGCTGAAGTGGTGAACATGCGCGCGCCCGACTACCTCATCCGGGCCGGCGTCCACGAACTGCCCTGCATCGGTGACGGGCGCCAGTCCGGCACTTCCGGCTCTCCCTCCATCCTCAATGCCTCGCCGGAAGCCGCCGTGGGCGGAGGGCTAGCGCTCCTGCATACCGGCGACCGCGTGCGCATCGACCTGAGACGCGGCACCGCGGACATGCTGGTGCCGGACGACGAGCTGGCGCAGCGCCGCAGGACACTCGACGCCGAAGGTGGCTATCTCTACCCCCCGAGCCAGACCCCCTGGCAAGAACTCCAGCGCAGCGTCGTCGGCCAGTTGGAAGCGGGGGCGGTGCTGGAGCCGGCGGTGAAGTTCCAGCGCATCGCCCAGACCAGGGGGGTTCCTCGTGACAACCACTAGCACCCCTCCGGTCGGCCCCGCGTCACCCGCCGCCGAGACGGCGCCGGCTTCCCTGCTGAGCGCGGCGCGCTGCGAACTTGGCGAAGGCCCAACCTACGATGCCGCGAGTAACACGGCCTGGTGGTTCGATATTCTCCAGCGCCAGCTCTTCGAGGCCAATCTGGGGACGGGCGAGGTCAAGGTCCACGCACTTCCCTTCAGGGCGAGCGCGCTGGCCTTCGTCGACGATCGCCGGCAGCTCCTCCTGAGCGATGCCGCTCTCGTGCTGCGCGACATTGCCACCGGGCAATTGCAGACCGTGATTGCGGTGGAAGCGGACAATCCGGCGACCCGCTCCAACGACGCCAGGGTGCATCCCTCCGGAACCTTCTGGGTCAGCACCATGGGCCTGCAGGCCGAGCCGGGCGCTGGCGCAATCTACGCTTTCCGCAAGGGAATTCTCACCCCGCTGTTCCCTGGCCTTACCATTCCCAACGCCATCTGCTTCTCACCCGACGGCCTCCAGGGCTATTTCACCGATACACCGAGCAACCGCCTCTACCGTGTGCGTCTTGATCCCGCGACCGGCCTGCCGCTCGAGCCACCCGCGGTGCTTCATGTCCATACGGGCGAGGGCGGGATGGACGGGGCGGTCACTGACAGTGAGGGGCGCATCTGGTGCGCGATCTGGGGCGCGGGGAGGCTCGACGTCTATTCGCCCGAGGGTCGCATCGTGCGCCGCGTCGCGGTCCCGGCACGCCAGACAAGTTGCCCGGTCTTCGTCGGGCCCGGCTTCGACCGTCTGTTGGTGACATCGGCCTTCGTGAGCATGGATGAAGCCGAGCGTGCGGCCGATCCTCAACACGGCCGCACCTTCCTCATCGACGCCGGGGCGCATGGACGGGCCGAGCCGCGCGTCGCTCTGGGAGGGGCATGATGGAGCCTGTCTCGCACATCGTGGTCGACTGGGGCACGTCGAGCTTCCGCCTGTGGGCGCTGGACCGCGCCGGACAGGTGCTGGCGGAACGGCGCAGCACGCAGGGACTTGCCGCGTCCGCGACGGACGGCTTCGAAGTCGTGCTTGAAACCCATATCGCCGCCCTCGGCATCGGCGAAGATGTGCCGGTGATGATGTGCGGCATGGTGGGCTCCCGCTCCGGTTGGATCGAAGCGGCCTATCTCGCGGCACCCGTGCCGCTGGCGGGCTTGGCGGCGCAAACGACCCTCGTGCCTTCCACGCGGCGCCCCATTCACGTCCTGCCCGGCATCGCCCAGAACGATCCGCACCATTTCGACGTCATGCGCGGCGAAGAAACGCAGTTGCTGGCACTGACGACGCGCGAGGGGGCCTGCCTCGCCTGTCTGCCCGGCACACATTCGAAATGGGTGCGGCTGGAGGATGGCACGATCGAGGGTTTCGCCAGCTTCATGACCGGCGAACTGTTCCAGCTCATCCGCGAGGCCTCCGTGCTTGCCCCGGCACTGAGCGGCGCCGCGCCGGTGGAACCGGCTTCGCCGGCCTTTGCCGAAGGTGTCGCCGAAGCGCTCGCCGCGCCCGAATCGATAGGCAATGCCCTGTTCGCGCTCCGCGCCAGCTGGCTGCTCGCGGCGACGCCCGCAACCTCGGCACTGGCACGGCTGTCCGGCCTGCTGATCGGGCTTGAGCTTGCCGGCGCGCGCCAGCGCTTCGGGAACCTCGACGGGGTCAGCCTTATTGCCTCCGCGCCCGCCGCCCCACTCTACCGGCAGGCCTTCGCCGTGGCCGGCCTCGCCGACATTCGCGCGTTCGACGCCGAGAGCTGCGTGCGCGAGGGGCTACACGCGGCCGCGCTTGCCACCTTCCAGCTCGAGGGAGCCGTGTCATGAAGACCGCCGCGGCTCCTTCACCGCTCCACGTCGCGTGGCCAAACCTGAGGCGCGGACTGGTCGCCATATTGCGGGGCCTCGAACCGCATGAAGCCGAGGCCATCGTCGGCACGCTGATCGAGGAAGGGCTTGAAGCGATCGAGATTCCGCTGAACTCGCCCGATCCGTTCCGTTCCATCGAGACGGCGGCGCGCCTCGCCCCGTCCGGGGTGCTGATCGGCGCGGGGACGGTACTGGCGGAACATGAGGTCGACAGCCTCGCCGCTGCCGGCGGCCGTTTGATGGTGAGCCCGAATGTCGATCCGGGCGTCATTGCCCGCGCCGGCGGCCACGGCATGGTCACCATGCCGGGGGTTCTAACGCCGACCGAGGCCATCGCGGCGGTCAGAGCGGGCGCCTCCGGGCTGAAGTTCTTTCCTGCCAACCTTCTCGGCCCAGCCGTCATCCAGGCCATCGCCGTGGTGCTGCCACCCGCCACGGTGGTCGGCGCGGTTGGCGGTGTCGGCGAGAGGGATTTCGTTGCCTATGCGGGCGCCGGCATCCGCACCTTCGGGCTCGGCTCCAGCCTCTACCACCCCGGCGCCAATGCTCAGCAAGTGCGCGCCAGTGCCCGCTCGGTCATCGCCGCCTATGACGCGGTGTTCTCCACCGCACAGGAGACTTCGCGCGCCCGCGACTGAGGCGCGAACCCCACGCGCGGCCCCGCCGCCAAGAAACCGGCACGCCAAACGCGGCCTTCGTTCAACTCTCGGGAGATTCCAATGAAACGCCTGACGAAGACATTTTCCACCGCCTTCGCCGCCCTCGCCTTCGGCGCGTTGAGCTTGGCCCTGCCGGCCGCCGCGCAGGACAAGGCCACGGTCGGCATCGCCATGCCCACCAAGTCCTCCGCCCGCTGGATCGCCGACGGCGACAATATGGTGAAGGTGCTCCAACAGCGCGGGTACAACACCGACCTGCAATATGCCGATGACGACATCCCCAACCAGCTCTCACAAATCGAGAACATGGTGACCAAGGGCGCCAAGGTGCTGGTGGTCGCCTCGATCGACGGCACCACCCTCTCCGATGTGCTCAAGCAGGCGCATGACAAGGGCATCAAGGTCATCGCCTATGACCGCCTGATCCGCGACACGCCCAATGTCGACTACTACGCGACCTTCGACAATTTTCAGGTCGGCGTGCTGCAGGCAGAGTCTCTCCTGAAGGGGCTTGGCTACCCCGCGAACAAGGGACCGTTCAATATCGAGCTATTCGGCGGCTCGCCTGACGACAACAACGCCTACTTCTTTTACGACGGCGCGCTTTCGGTGCTGAAGCCGCTGATCGATAACGGCACGCTGAAGATCGCCTCCGGCCAGATGGGCATGGACAAGGTTTCCACGCTGCGCTGGGACGGCGCCACCGCCCAGGCACGCATGGATAATCTGCTCAGCGCCTACTACAACGACAAGAAGCTCGACGGCGTACTTTCGCCCTATGACGGTCTGTCCATTGGCATTCTCTCCTCGCTCAAGGGCGTGGGTTACGGCTCGGGCGACATGAAGATGCCGGTCGTTACCGGGCAGGACGCCGAGGTGCCCTCGGTCAAGTCAATCCTCGCCGGCGAACAGTATTCGACCATTTTCAAGGATACGCGCGACCTCGCCAAGGTGACCGCCGACATGGTCGACGCCTCGCTCTCGGGCAAGGAGGTCATCGTCAACGACACCAAGACCTACGACAACGGCGTCAAGGTCGTGCAGTCCTACTTGCTCAAGCCGGTCGTTGTCGACAAGGACAACTGGGAGAAGGTCCTGATCGGCTCCGGATACTACAAGCCCGACCAGATCAACTGACGCCGCCCGGCGGTCGTCACGACCCGCGCCGGGCGTTCGTTCCGGCGCGGATCCCCTGTCGCATGGGAACGCCACCATGACTGCTCTTTTGGAAATGCAGGACATCAGCAAGCACTTCACCGGCGTGAAGGCGCTGAGCGAAGTTTCCCTCAGCGTCGCACCGGGCGAGATCCATGCCTTGGTTGGCGAGAATGGTGCGGGAAAATCGACGCTGATGAAGGTGCTGAGCGGCGTCTATCCGCACGGCTCCTATGAGGGCGCCATCGTCTTTGACGGCGAGGAGCGGCGCTTTCGCGGCATAAGCGATTCCGAAGAACTCGGCATCATCATCATTCATCAGGAACTGGCGCTGATCCCGCTGCTGTCGATCGCCGAGAACATCTTCATCGCCAACCCGCCCGGCCGCTTCGGCATCATCGACCGGGGGACGGTTCAGCGGCGCACGCGCGAACTTCTCGCCAAGGTAGGACTGGAAGAATCCCCCGACACGCTGGTGACCCACATTGGCGTCGGCAAACAGCAACTGGTCGAGATCGCCAAGGCTTTGTCGAAAAAGGTGCGCCTGCTCATCCTCGACGAGCCGACCGCCAGCCTTTCCGAGAAGGACAGTGCGGCCCTGCTGGACCTGTTGCTGGAATTCAAGGCGCAGGGCATCGCGTCCATTCTCATCTCGCACAAGCTGAACGAAGTCTCGAAGGTCGCCGACCGCATCACCGTGCTGCGCGATGGGCGCACCGTCGACACCATGGATTGCCACGAGGGCGCGGTCGAGGAAGACCGCATCATCGCCAAGATGGTCGACCGCGATCTCGAGCACCGTTATCCGAAGCGGCAGCCGAAAATCGGTGAGGCGATCTTCAAGGTTTCGAACTGGTCGGCCTACCATCCCCAGCACGCCGACCGGCAAGTCATCCGGAATGTCGACTTCGAGGTGAGGCGCGGAGAGATCGTCGGGATCGCCGGGCTGATGGGCGCGGGGCGCACCGAATTCGCCATGAGCGTCTTCGGTCGCTCCTGGGGCCAGAAGATCACCGGGCGGGCCGAGATCGAGGGCCGCGAACTCGACCTGTCGAGCGTCGGGCGGGCCATCGATGCGGGGCTCGCCTATGTCACCGAGGACCGCAAGCAGCTCGGTCTGCTGCTCTCCGAGGACATCCGCAAGAATGTGAGCCTTGCCAACCTGCCGGCTGTCGCAACCGGCTGGGTGATCGACGATATCAAGGAACTGGCGGCAGCCTCAGACTATCGCGGCCGGATGCGGATCCGCTGCCACAGTGTCTACCAGGAGGCCGGCAACCTCTCGGGCGGCAACCAGCAGAAGGTGGTGCTGTCGAAATGGCTGTTCACCGATCCCAGAGTGCTGATCCTCGATGAGCCGACGCGCGGCATCGATGTCGGCGCCAAGTACGAAATCTACTGCATCATCAATGAGCTGGCAGACGCCGGCAAGGGTGTCGTGGTGATCTCCTCCGAGATGCCCGAACTGATCGGCATCTGCGACCGCATCTGCGTGATGAACGAGGGCGCTTTCGTCGGTGAGTTCGCCGGCCACGAGGCCACCCAGGAGAAGATCATGCGCGCCATCATGCGCAAGGGAGAGATACGTCCATGAGCGACAAGGCAGCCGCGCTTCAGGACAAGCCGCGCCAGGACAAGCCCAATCACGCCGGCTTCGTGAAGCACTATCTGCGCGAATACGGGATGATGATCTCCCTGTTCGCCATCATGATTTTCTTCGAGGTGGTAACGAACGGCACGCTTCTGAGGCCTCTGAACCTGACCAACCTCGTGCTGCAGAACAGCTACATCGTCATCATGGCGCTGGGCATGCTGCTGGTCATCGTTACCGGGCATATCGACCTTTCGGTCGGCTCCGTGGCCGGGTTCATCGGCGCCGTGGCAGCCGTGCTGATGGTGAAACTCAACATACACTTCATACCCGCCGCGCTGATCTGCCTCGCTGTCGGCGGGGCGATCGGGGCGGCGCAGGGCTATTGGGTGGCCTACTTCAAGATTCCGTCCTTTATCGTCACCCTCGCCGGCATGCTGGTGTTCAAGGGTCTCGCGCTCGCACTCCTGCAGGGCCAGTCGGTCGGCCCGTTTCCGCCCGCCTTCCAGAAGCTCTCGTCCGGGTTCATTCCAGAGCTGCTGCCAGACGCTGGTGCGCTCTATCCCACCTCGCTGGCGCTCGGTGCGGTGCTGGCACTCGCCATGGTCTGGCTCAATTTCCGCAGCCGCGCGCGGCAGGAGGAACACCATGTCGAAACGGAACCTTACGCCTTCTTCCTGATAAAGAACCTGCTGCTGGGCACCGTTATCCTCTACTTCGCCTATCTGATAGCATCCCATCGCGGCCTGCCAAATGTGCTCGTCATCATGGCCGCGCTGATCGCGCTCTATGCCTTCCTCACCACCCGCACCATCATCGGCCGGCAGATCTACGCGGTCGGCGGCAATGAGAAGGCGGCGAAGCTCTCCGGCATCAAGACGGAACGGCTGACCTTCCTCACCTTCGTCAACATGGGCGTGTTGGCCGCACTGGCGGGCCTCGTCTTCGCCGCAAGGCTGAACACGGCGACGCCGAAGGCCGGCCTCGGCTTCGAGCTCGACGTCATCGCGGCCTGTTTCATCGGCGGCGCCTCGGCCTATGGCGGGGTCGGCAAGGTTGGCGGGGCGGTCATCGGCGCGCTCATCATGGGGGTGATGAACAACGGGATGTCGATCCTCGGTATCGGCATCGATTACCAGCAGGTGATCAAGGGGCTGGTGCTTCTGGGTGCCGTCTGTCTCGACGTCTACAACCAGCGCCGCGCCTGACCTCGCCAGTCTACTCACGTCCGCGAACATGGCTGGATGCCATTCTTCGGCGCGACGACAAGGTCGCTCCGCTACGGAAGGTGCGGAGCATCGGGGGTCGCTGCGCCGCAGCCGGCGTCCTTTGTGCCCCGACGATCGTTGTTTTCCGGCTTGACCTAGCGAGAGGGCGCTTGGATAGAATTCGGGAACTCAGATCGGTCGCGGCCGGAATGGAAACAGATGCGAAGCAGCCGCAGCGAAGCGCATTACCTCCATCTGGTGGGTCAAATAGAAGCCTCGCTCGACGATCCCGGCGCTATCGAGAAGCTGGCGTCGCATCTGCAGGACCTGCCGGAGGTGCTGCGGGACCTGGACCGTCCCCTTCCGGATAGTGGCCGCATGATGCTGATGGCCGACGCCTCCGGGCTCGTCATCAGCCTGAACGCCGCCGCGGCGAAGGGGCTGGGCCTGTCGCTGGGCGGCTCCCTTGCCGAAGTGGCCCTTACGCCTCAAGCACTCCCGTCCTTTCTCGATGCGCTGCGAGGCGCCAAGGGACCGGTACCTTTGGCCGTGGCGACGCGTACCGGACGGTCACAGTTTCTGCTGGGTACGCAGGCGGAAGCCGGTGGATTCATCTCACTGGCAGAGGTACGGCGCGGCATCGAACAGCCGGTGCTGAACCGGCTGGCCGCGGCGATAAACCTGATCCCTTCCGAGGCTCAGTTGCTGGCGGGCCTGATGGATGGCCAGCCCATAGACCAGATCGCCGTCGCCTTGTCGCGCAAGGAGGGAACGGTACGCCAGCAGGTCAAGTCCATCATGGCGAAGATGGGCGTGAACTCGCAGGCCCAACTGATCTCCACTGCCTACGCACTCTCGCTCATGTTCGAGCGAACACAGCCACACGCCGGCAGTCCTGCCGAGGCGAATGGCACGACACGTGACACGCCGGGCGCAACGCTGTTCGAGAGTTCGCTTGGACAGGTCGGCCTGCATCGCTTCGGCGCCGACGATGGGCTGCCGGTTCTTCTTTTTCACGGCGCCATCTTCGGTATCGGTGGCCATACCGCATTGCGGCACGCGGCCGAGATGCTGGGTCTGTGCATCGTCGCCCCGGAGCGCCCCGGCTTCGGGCATACCGAACTGCCCGACAATGCGGAACCGGTAGCACTTGCCTGCACCCAGGCACTGGAGGTTCTCGACGCCCTTGGCTGGCATCAGGTGGTGGTACTTGCCCACGACATTGGAACGCGCTTTGCGGCACGTCTGGCGCGCATCGCGCCGGACCGTGTCGTCGCGGTCGTGGCGGCCTCGACCACGCCTCCGATGCAGACCTGGGCCCAGACAGCGGGAATGCCCACCCGCCACCGTGTGAACGCCTGGGCGGCCCAGAACCTGCCTGGCCTGATGGACAAGATCGTCGGCCTCGGCCTGTCGCAGATCGCCCGTCAGGGGATCGAGGTGGTACCGAAACTGGTTTTCGATGGCTGTACCTTCGACCAGGAAATGCTGCGCCGCCCGGAAGCCGGCGCGGCCCTGCAGGAAGGGTTTCACCTCGCATGGGCGCAACAGGGCGCCGGTTTCCGCCGCGACATGCGGCTCACCAATGAAGACTGGCGCGACGAAGCCGTGGAGGTCACGGTTCCCTTCCATTGCTGGCATGGCACGCAGAACCTGACCGTATCGGAACGTGCCGTCATGGACCTGGCGGCCGCGATGCCGCAGGGCCGCTTTCGATCGATCGAGGGCGCCGGACACAGCCTGCCGCTCAGCCATACCGCCCTGATCCTGCGCCATGTGCTGGCTGTCGGCCACAAGGCCGGGCTGGGACTGGACGCGGTTGAGTGCTGATCACCGGAGACAATTCTTCCGAAAGGGAAGATCCGACTACCATATGGTAGTTTTTCCGGCTCTCCGAATGCCCCTAGGGTCGACCACACGGTCCATTCGGGATGCTCAGCTTGTCAGCCTTCAGGATTTCCACCTCGCTCGCGGTCATGCGCAGGACGGCCCCGTTCCTGGTATTTCGCCTGCTGGTCTATGCCGGCATCGCCGCCGCCTACGTCATGGCGACAGGGGCCGGGGCCGGCATCGGATATGGAATAGGCTCGTTCTGGGAAGATGAGACCCGTTTCTCCGCGAGCTTCTACGGGGCCGCAGCCGGCTTCGGACTGGTCGGCGCGGTGCTGTATCTGCTGCGCGAGTACATCCTGTACATCGTCAAGGCCGGCCACATCGCCGTCATGGTCGAGCTGCTGCAGGGCCGCGAGATTCCAGGCGGTCAGGGCCAGATTGCCTATGCGCGAGCGAGGGTGACGGAGCGTTTCGGCACCTCCAACATCCTTTTCGGCATCGATCAACTGGTGAAGGGCGTCATCACGGCCGTGACCGGGCTTATGGAGGGACTGCTGTCGATCCTGCCCATTCCCGGCCTGGACCGGCTGGCGTCGATCCTCCGCTCCTATCTGAAAATAGCCGTCGGACTGATGGACGAGGTGATGCTCGCCTATTGCTTCGACAATCGCGAGGAGGATCCCTATACCGCCTCACGCACCGCACTTGTGCTCTATGCCCAGAATGCGCGGCCCCTGATGATCAGCGCCGCCTGGGTGACGGCCTGGGTATGGCTGCTCTCGCTTGTCGTGTTTCTCGTAATGCTGGTTCCTGCGGGCACCATCGTGTGGTTGATGCCGGGCCAAGTCTCGGCGGGCGGGTTCGTCTTCGCCATCCTTTTCGCCTGGGCGTTCAAGGTCGCGATCATCGAGCCCTTCGCCATTGCCTGCATGTTGCAGGCCTATTTCCAGCAAACCGCCGGCCAGACGCCGAACCCCGAATGGGAGGCGAGACTCGATCAGGCATCGGACAAGTTCAAGTCCCTTGGCCAGCGCGCAGGCGCCTGGGTAGGCGCGCGCATGGGCTTCGGCGCCAAAGGAGAGACAGCATGAGGTCACTGTTCACCGGCCTGCTGGCTGCGCTTTTCCTGTCGTCAGGAACGGCACATGCCGAGGCGCCGCGCACCATTATCGTGATGGACGGTTCGGGCTCGATGTGGGGGCAGATCGACGGACGGGCAAAGCTTGAGATCGCACGGGAAACCGTCGCCAAGGTGCTGGGCACCCTGCCACCGGATCAGGAGCTGGGTCTCATGGCCTATGGCCACCGCACGAAGGGTGACTGCAGCGACATCGAACTGATCGTGCCTCCCGCGAAGGGCACCGCCGGGGTGATCGGGGAGAAGGTCTACTCCATGCGCTTCCTCGGCAAGACACCGCTGTCGGCCGCCGTGCGCCAGGCGGCCGAGGCGCTGCGCTATGGCGAGGAAGCGGCAACCGTCGTGCTGGTAACGGACGGTCTGGAAACCTGCAATGCCGACCCCTGCGCGCTCGGGCGCGAGCTGGAGGCGGCGGGGCTCGATTTCACCGCCCACGTCATCGGCTTCGGCCTGACCAAGGAGGAAGGTACCAAGGTTGCCTGCCTCGCGAAGAATACAGGCGGACGCTATATCGAGGCGTCCAACGCGAACGCCCTGCGCGATGCGCTGGCCTCGACGGTGACAGCACAGTCCCCGCCTCCCGCGCCCAAACCGGCAATGCCCAGCGCCACCTTAAGCGCCCCGGACAGCGCGCCCGCGGGATCAGTGCTCGCGGTCGGGTTCACCGCGACGAAGAACGCCTTCGACTACGTCTACCTGCTGGACACGAAGGGCGAGCGTGTCGCCGAAGCGGCAGTGGGCGAGCAGAACCCGCTATCGCTGCGCCTGCCCTTCGAACCAGGCTCCTATGAGCTGGTCTATTCCAACCGCTCCGCCGGCATCATCGCCCGCCGTCCGCTGGCCGTGACCAAGGCCGAGGTCATGTTGAAAGCCCCCGAAAGCGCGCCGGCCGGCTCTCTCATCGAGATCGACTGGACCGGACCGGCCGCGGAGCATGATTCCATCCAGCTGCTCGACGCCACGGGCGAGCGCGTCGCCGACGTTGCTGTGAGCGACGGGAACCCCGCCACGCTGCGGCTGCCCTTCACGCAGGGGCGCTTCACGCTGGTCTATTCCTTCAACAACCAAGACCCCATCTTCTCGCGGCCGATCAGCCTGAGCGAGGGCAAGGTGACGATGACTGCACCGGGCCGGGCGCAGGTGGGCTCCGAGGTCACCATCACATGGGTCGGCCCCGACGCGCCGTATGACAACATCCAGCTAGTACGGCAGAGCGACGGCGAGCGCATCAGCTATGACTATGTGAAGGCCGGCATTCCGCTGACCTTCCGCATGCCGGACGATCCGGGGCTCTACGAGTTCCTCTATGTCTTCGGCGACCGGGACACCATCGCCCGCCGGCCGATCACCGTGGTGCTCGAAAAAGTGGAAGCCGCGCCAACAGCTGAGCCCACCGAAGTGGCGACAGCAGGCGCGAGCGCCCCGCAGGACGGCACGTTGCTGACGCCACAGGATCTCACGCCGATCACGGTTCAGGCCGACACCGGCACCATGGAACTGAATATCGTGTGGTCGGCGGTGCCGGCTCCAGGCCAGCACCTGCCGCCCGAGGCCTGGGCGATGAACGAGGGCACGCCCGATCCCGTCGAGGCCGAGTTCTTCCCCGGGGTCTATGATGTCCGTGGCGATGCGGGAGACACCGTCTTCGCCGGTCGCATCACCGTGGTTGCCGGCGGCGCCAACCACTTCGTCATCCCCTATTCGCCAGCCCTCAGCCCCGCCGGCGAGGATTCGCCCCGCGCCGCTGACGGGCTGGTGACGCTCCAACTCACGGGCGTTCCCGCCAACGGCGCGATCCGATGGTCCGCCTATCCCATCGGCGGGCAGAATACCCTTGCCGTTGGCAGCACCGATCCGGTGCGCGGCACCTGGGAGACGCGGGTGGACGCCGGCATGTGGCTGATCATCGGCAGGCAGACCACAGGCGCGACGGTAAGCCATATGACCCTGAAAAAGCTGTCCCCGTCGCCGAACCCCCAGCAGATTGCCGTTGGCCCGCCCGCTTACACCGCGCGCGCGGCTACGGAGATCAATGGCCTCGAAAGCGCCTGCGACTCCCCGGATCCGTGCCTGTATCGCGACGCCGCCACCGGCCTCAACCTGCTGTTGCCCAGCGGATGGGGAATGGAGCCCCCTCTCGTCATGGAGACCGCGGCCGGCGTCGCTGCACGCTACGCTTCGACGATCTTCCTGCCGCTTCGGCCAAACCGCAACGAGACCATGATCGCCCTCAACGCCCGCCAGTGGGATGCGATGCTCGGACCCTGCGATAACATCTCGATCGGCGTCCTCTGCCGCACCGAACCGATGTCCGAACCGGATCTTCAAGCCTATCGGATCCTCGCCGCTACACTGGACGTCTCGCCGCCCGAGGCCCCGGCTCGTGCGCCCAACTCCACCGCGACGGCGGAAGGTGGCATGCCGGCCGCCATGATCAAGGCGATCGGCGGCATCGAGGTGAAGCGACCGGACGGTTTCGATCCGCTTGAAATCCTCGCCCCGCAGCTTTCTGTAACGGAGTGATATCCGTGATCCGGTACCTCCTCATTGCGGCCGTGACGGCCCTTGTGCCTTTCATGGCGTGCGCGCAGCAGAACAGCGGTGAAGAGCTGATGGCGGCCCGTTGCGGCCAAGGTGGCTGCACCTGCGCCCTTCTGGATGTCAGCCAGGAGGATCTGGAATTCCTGCTCGGACCCGAGGTACCCGCCAATGCGACGCGCATGACGCTGGTATCCATGGGAGGCAAAACCTATTTCTCGCCACGGACGGCCGACGAGGTGCATCGCGCGGCGGGCGGAACCGGACGCTGCGAGGTGACCCTGTTCGCGCCCATGGTTCCAAGAGATGGGCTGTGGCAAGGCTCGGTGCGGGTCCGGTCAATGACTGGCTGCCTGCCGCAGGTGGCGCAGATGGTCCCGCCGGTTGTCGATGAGATGGGAAGCACAATGCCCATCACGTGGAACGGGCGGTTCGACCCGGCGAAATTCGACGGAAGCGGCGGTGCGGAGGTGATCCAATGGACGGAGACGGCGCCGGGTCGCTTCAAGGGCCGGCTGAACATCCCGTCCAATGCCATGCTGGATGTCAGCATGGAGTTGACCTCAACGTTGCTGAACTCCGACCGGGCGACCGCCTCGATGCAGTTGCGCATCCGGGCAGGCAAGGGAGCGAACGCGGCAGTCCTCGCCGCTGCGGGCATGGCGAACTGCCGGGCCTCGGTCCTCTACGACTTCAGGCGACTGGGCGACTGACGCGCTCTGTCGGCCACAGACGCAGATGAGCCAGACCGCAGGCCACATGCCAGCCACCTACGGAGCCTTTGATGTGGTCCGCGGGGCCTTTGCCGCCTCGACCAGCGCGACCAGTTCGGCTTCGAAGGCGGCGAGGACGAAAGTCTTGCTCCAGCGTTCTTCCGCGCGCTGTCGCGCGGCCACACCACACAGATGGCGCAGTTCGGCGTCATCCAGGAGCTCCGCCAAACCCCGCGCCAAGCCTTCCCCGCTGCCCGGTGGCACCACCTTGCCACAACCCTCGACCTCGATGCCAAGCGCCGTCTGGGGATCGGCCGTAACAACGATCGGACGGCCGGAGGCCAGCATGTTGGTGAGCTTGGACGGCATGACGAGATCAGCCGCGCCGGCGATCTGCGGAAGTAGATGCACCGTGGCGAGCGACAGCAGGTCGCCAAGTCGCTCCTTGGGCTGCAGATCGTGGAAAACGATGTTGGTCAGGCCAGAGGCCTGTCGTTCCAGATTGGCGCGGTTGGGGCCCTCGCCGCAGACGACGAAGGTGAGGTCACCCCGTTCGCGCAGCCGCTGCGCGGCCTCGACCACAATCTCTATCCCCTGCTTGTTGGCGATGTTCCCCGAATAGAGAGCGACGAAAGGAGTCGTGATGTTCCATTCCGCGCGGTAGGGCGAGGGAACGTCGGTCGGCGTAATCGCGTCGATGTCCGCCCAGTTTCGGAACTCGTAGACCGGCACGGACGGCCGGCAATTCAGAGTGATCTTGGCGCACATCTGCGGTGAGATGGAGCTGATCTTTCCGAAGCTGCCAGTCACCGCACGCTCGAAGCCGCGCGCCCAACGCGCGAGGCGCCCGCCCTCGCGGATCAGCCCGGTGGCGAAGGCCGCCTCAACCTCAAGGTCCTGAATATGCAGCCAGCTCGGTGACCTTGTAAGGGCCGCGGTCAACCGCGCCATCGGCGCAGCCACGAGTGAGGGCGCAACGGCCAGCACCACATCGGGCCGGAAGGATACCGCCTTGGCAAGCAAGGGCGGCAGCGAGGTTGCGGCGAAGCTGGCATGATGGATAAGCCGCTTCGCGCCGCTTGGCTGGGCCGGAATATAGTGCGGCACCCGTGTGATCTGCACGCCCCCACGCGTCTCGCTCTGATAGAGCCAGGCGCTATGGCCCTCGGCTATCTTCCAGGCCGGATAATAGGGCTGCCCACAGACCACATGTACTTCGTGGCCCCGCGCGACCAGCGCTTCCGCCATCTCGCTGGTATAGACGGCGATGCCGACCTTCTCCGGCGCGCAATTGAGCCCGTGGATGAGGATTTTCATGCGGCGACCGGCCCGGCCTTGTTCGCGAGAAACCACTCATAGGACCGACGCAGACCGTCCTCGAACCCGACCTTGGGCGCCCAGCCCATGCTTCGCAGTTTTTCGGCGCTCATCAGCTTGCGCGGCGTGCCGTCGGGCTTGGTGAGATCGTGCACGATCTCACCGTCGAAGCCGACCACCTCGCAGACGGTCTGCGTAGCTTCGAGGATGGTCATGTCATCACCAGAACCGACATTGACGTGTTCGTCGCCAGAGTAGTTCTTCAGCAGGAACACAAGCGCGTCCGCGCAGTCGTCGGCGTAGAGGAACTCCCGCCGGGGGCTTCCAGTACCCCACACCTCGATCGACGCGTCTCCCTTGGACTTCGCCTCGTGCGCCTTTCGGATCAGCGCCGGAATGACGTGGCTGGAGTTGAGGTCAAAATTGTCGCCGATTCCATAAAGGTTGGTCGGCATGGCCGAGATGTAATCGCGCCCATGCTGGCGACGATAGGCCTGGGCCAGCTTGATGCCGGAAAT
Organism: Ancylobacter pratisalsi; assembly: GCF_010669125.1. Classification (NCBI taxonomy): domain Bacteria; kingdom Pseudomonadati; phylum Pseudomonadota; class Alphaproteobacteria; order Hyphomicrobiales; family Xanthobacteraceae; genus Ancylobacter; species Ancylobacter pratisalsi. The sequence goes on along the minus strand of NZ_CP048630.1, from coordinate 2,450,257 downwards.
CTTGGCGATGGCATACCACTCATTCGTCGGTTCGAGCGGGCCGGTGAGTAGCGCATCCTCGGTGATAGGCTGCGCCGCCATCTTCGGGTAAATGCAGCTTGAGCCAAGGAAGAGGAAGCGGTTCACATCGTTGCGGTGCGCGGCCTCGAACAGGTTCGCCTCGATGATCAGGTTGTCATAGAGAAAATCGGCCGGGAACCGATCATTGGCGAGGATTCCGCCCACCTTCGCCGCCGCCATGACGATGGCGTCGGGCTTGGTGTCGGCGATGAAGGCCTCGACATCCGCCTGACGTTTCAAGTCGACGACGCTGCGGCCTGCCGTGATGATGTCGCACCCTTCGCTGGCCAGCCGCCGCACCACGGCACTCCCCACCATGCCGCCATGGCCGGCGACAAAGACACGCTTATTGACGATGGAGAAAACGTCGTCGCTCACAGAAAGATACTCCCAGGTCCGACGGGATAACGCTGGCGCTTTCCGCACGCCCGGTCGGCAGTGCCGGCCGCCCGCCGCAGCGCCAGCTTGAGCATGATCGGCGTCTTATAGTCGCCCTCCCGATTGGTGATCAATCGGAAGCACTCGCCCTGTCCGGCTGCCCATTGCGCGCCGAATGACGCGCATCGAACGGCGCGACGTGCCGGGAAGGGTTGGCCGGCCTTGTTGTGTCGAGAGCCTTGGCAGAGAAGACCAGAGGACGACGTAGGCTCCGGCGCGTTCATGCCGCCCCCATTTCAAATCACGGACCGAACTCAGCCCCCAAGCCTCTTACGCGTCCTTCATGACGGTGGCAGTCTGCATGACCTTCAGGTCCTCAAGCACCATCTCGCGGCACAGTTCGCGCACCGGCGTCTCGTGGGACCAGCCGAGCTTCGCGTGGGCCTTGGCCGGATTACCAATCAGGAGATCCACTTCGGTCGGACGGAAGTAACGCGGATCGACCTCAACCAGGCATGTGCCCGTCGCCCTATCGTAGCCTTTTTCGTCCACACCGCTGCCGCGCCATTCGAGCTCGATGCCGATATCCTCAAAGGCCCAGGAAACGAACTGACGCACGGGCGTGGTCTCTCCGGTGGCAAGCACGTAATCGTCGGGCTCGTCCTGCTGCAGCATCAGCCACATCCCGCGCACATATTCGCGTGCATGACCCCAGTCGCGCTTGGCGTCGAGATTGCCGAGGTAGAGCCGTCCCTGCTTGCCCAGCTTGATCGCCGCTGCGGCGCGGGTGATCTTGCGGGTGACGAAGGTCTCGCCACGCAGCGGGCTCTCATGGTTGAACAGAATGCCGTTCGAGGCGTGAATGCCGTAGGCCTCGCGATAGTTCACCACAATCCAGTAGGCGTAGAGCTTGGCCGCAGCATATGGCGAACGGGGATAAAAGGGCGTCGTCTCCGACTGGGGAACCTCTTGCACGAGGCCATACAGCTCGGAGGTTGAGGCCTGATAGAAGCGCGTCTTCTTTTCAAGCCCCAGAATCCGAATGGCTTCCAACAGCCTGAGCGTACCGATGGCGTCGGCATTGGCCGTGTATTCCGGAGTCTCGAACGAGACCTGCACATGGCTCTGGGCGGCAAGATTATAGATTTCGTCCGGCTGCGACTGCTGAACGATACGGATCAGGTTGGTCGAATCCGTCATATCGCCATAGTGCAGGACAAAACGTTGATTCGACTCATGCGGGTCCTGATAAATGCTCTCAATTCGCCCCGTATTGAATGATGACGATCGACGTTTCACGCCATGCACTACATAACCCTTGTCAAGGAGGAGCTGGGCCAGGTACGCACCGTCCTGGCCTGTAATCCCAGTCACAAGGGCCACTTTTTTATTGAGATCCATGAAACAGAAGTCCTCAAGAGCAAACACAATTTGAACGGCAGAGAGTTGGTTTCTATGCGGTCAGGCCGGATTTTCAGCTGAAATCCGGCCCGTCTTCGCGAGAACCGTTCTTGACCACATTCAACCTTACAACGTTAGTTCCTTGCATCAACGACGAACGCCTACATCACCGAACGATTAATAACGACAAATCAGAATAATATATCTGATTTAATATCATGAAATAATTGAGTTTCATTTATAATGCCATATGAAACAAAATTTGATCATGACGCCCTATGAAATTCGAGTAACTTTTATTATATCCATAAAATTCAGCATGAATATTAGTCGCGAACAGATGATATCATGGATTATGCCTATTAACCGCATTAAGTCTGAGCCACAATTGAGGCAATCGGCGCCCTTCGGCTGATAGATCCAGCAACGACGCGAGGTCACTGTTCGCCTCGACCGCCTTCTTCATCTTCCAAGCATCGGGAACCGCCGCCACTGCATCCATGCGGTGTGTCTTAACGAACCGTTCCATTATTCGATAGGTGAGGCCGGGACGTTTGTGTTCGTGCAACTCCACGATAATGTCCGCATCAGCAAGAGCGGGTATCACTACAGGATCAAGGAGAATGTCCTCGTATCCTTCGATATCCAGCAAAAGCAAAGGATGCTGAGATTCAGAAAGAATTTTCTGGAGAACAGAAGGCTCAGCAATGCCCGATATGGAAACGCGAGTATCGACACCGTTCAGATGAGCCAGCTCGGAGGCCATTTCCTGAGCCTGCTCATCGATATCAAAAGCGTCAACCTTGATCGTTGGGCATCTGGTCGCCATGCCAATCGCATAATAGCCTTCTGCGCAACCAACATCGACGAACCTGTCGTACCCGCCGTCGGCAGCGGCATGCTCGAACCACTCCGCGATCTCGCTCTCATATGAGCCGATGATTTTCGCGCAAAGAAGGCTTCCCGCCGAGCTGCGCGTGTAGCGCATGCCCGCAAAGGGGCCGCGCTGAACGATGAGAGGTATGCCGAGTTCGTCGAGCTTGGCGAGGCCTGCGTGGTTACGAAGTGCGACGGTTGCCGCGAGCGCCTTGGTCTGCTTTTTCGCCCGCTTGTCGCTCAATCCAAGAAAGGCGGCGGCATCCTTCGAAAGGCCATACATCAGCGGAGATATTAGATACATCCTCTCCGTCCACGTACGAGCCGATGCAGCACGGGCGAGAGATTTTCTAAATTCACTCATGAAAAGACCTTTTTCAGCAAGATTTACGTTCCCATTTAAGGATACTGCCTGCCACTAGGTTGTCGCGCGACGGTGCTTAGAGCCGGTAATAAGTGCTTCTTTCATCGAGTGAACCTATGAATACACCTGCCCAATGCGTCCGTTTGTGACAATCCGAATTTACTGGATGCTGTAACCAAGGCCCTTCGCCGTTTCACCGAGAATCTGCGCGGCCTCTTGCTTCTGGGCATCCGTCCACGAACGCCAGTTCTCGTGACTTCCGCTGATGCCACGAGTGCCAAGAACCATCGGATCTTCCAGACCCTGATTGTGGCTCTTCTCGTAAAAGGTCAGCATACCCGGCTCGAATTGCTCGCCCAGGAAAGTCAGCACCCGGGTCAGTTCGTCGGTCGGATTTGTGGTGAGCGTCTCGTAGCGCAGCCGAATGCAGCGATCGGGATGCGCGGCCTCGAACTCGTTCATCTTGGCGACGGAATCACGGACATAGGTGAGGTTGGAGGTGAACAGGTCCTCGATATCATTGAAGCGCCACTTACGCGCGACAAGCGAAAACACGATATCGTAGGGATGGCGCTGGATCAGCACGTAATACGGACGACCGCCAAACAAGCGGTCGATGCCCTCCGTCCACCAGACATATTGCGGTGTCTTGTCCGCCCAGCGCTCCTTGCCCTGAGTGAGACGGAATGCTTCATGCAGGCGCGATGCCGTCGCGGCGATATCCGCGCGCATGGCCTCGCGATCATAGCCAAATCCCTCATAGCCGCTGAAGGTCACTGGATCTTCCAGCATGCGGACATAGTGTTCAAGATAGAAGGTCTCGGGCGGACAGGCGATCTTCGAGTGGGAGTTGAACATGCGCCGCACCAAGCTGGTCCCAGAGCGATGAACCCCGATCAGAAAGATCGGATGCTCGCAAATGTTGTCGCTCCCGAGCAGGACCGGGCGTTCCTGGACAATGACGCGCGGTCTCAGGACGTAGGAAACCACGCGCTTTCCGTACCATTCCGCCAGCTTCAGCATCCCCATCCCCCGGTTAACACAATGCCCGTAAATATCATGCCCAATGTGCGGCGGCGCGCCGGGCCGGATTCGGCACCCGACTCGACGGCACCGGTCAGGGGGTAGCAGCCCAGCGTGCGGAAGCGAACCTGCTTGTCCTCAACCACGTCATCTTCACTGATGGGCCTATGCCCAGCCTCGCCCGTGTTCACCGTGCTGCTCCGCTCACCTGCCCGCCGCAGCGCCACGAAATACAGCGGCACGATGGAAACATCCTTGAGCAGGAGGTGCGGCCAGATAGGGCCTCGCCCAGCCCGAGATGTGCGCCGCAGGCTTTGGACAACTCCGGTCGCCGACCCATCGGGTCCCCGCTGCGATCTTCGTCGTGGAATGTAAAAATGGGCTCTCTGGCGCGCGACGTCGCGCGGTCACGCCACACACCATCGAACGCGGCAAGGAGGCGGTGTCGGGCGGGCTCCCGCCAAAGACGGGCCACCTTCCGAATGCGCGGATGAACAGAGAGGGCGACCTCACCAGAAAGAGTGCTTTCGCGGCCGGATCCAACGTCGCGGACGACTCTTTGCCGATGAAGTAGAGCGGTACCGCCCGCGCAAAGCGGGTCACAAGATCACGGAAAACCTGGGTCGAGTCAGCGTTCAACTGCGGAAGATGCGTGAGCGGCATCAACAACCCCAAAACAGCGCCACAGCGGAATGCCGCCCACCAAGAACACGACCATCAAATATGTGACGAGCGTTTTATTTAAGCACAAACACACACTCTTCAGCCGTGTCGCAGCGCATATCTAAAACTATCCAGTACAATCGACACTAGAAACAGCGCAATAGTGTACGTTTTACATTAGACGTGACACTCGACAGGGCACACAATCTGACTGAACCCCAGAATGGCGTTCTCAAGCCGCCCCGAAGTCATCGGTAGAGATAGCACGCACTCTGCTGCGCTGCAACGAAACAGCGCCCGCGACAGCACTGACCGGACGCCGCCATCGGTCAGGCTCGGAACGCATCGGGCGTGGCGCCATTGGACCCATCCGCGGACGGACAGGAAGGATCCGGGCCAGCGGAACAGGCGGGCAAGTTGGTCGGATCGGCGATGGGCGCCCCGACGCCGTCACTCGCGACGAAGAGCGCGTCGATTGCGCCGATAGGCAACCGCTCTCGTGGCTAAGGGAGACCGCTATCGTCAGCCCCATGTGCCACGGGTCAGTGGTTTGCTGCGGATGACGATCGCGATGTAACGCTGACGGTTGTCTCGGCGCTGGCGTGACGCGCGCCGTGACAGGAGATCCGGGCCGTCTGCCCCCTGTTCATCAAGAAAGCGACGTGCCTGCCTTTTCCCCCGCCAGCGCTCGAACGCCGCGATAAATCTGCTGCGCCGCATTGCCAGGGGTAAACCGACCCACCGTCTCAAGGCAGGCGTCTCCAGTAGCCCGCGCATCCGCGAACTGGTGCACCGCCTGCTCCATACGGTCACGCAGCGCCGCGATGTCGCCGCACGCGAACACGAAACCCGTCTCGCCCTCCCGGATGAGTTCCGGCACGCAACCGCAACGGTTACTGGCGACGACTGGGCAGCCGAAGGCCAGCGCCTCATTCACGACAAGGCCCCACGGTTCACTGCTGCTCGGCAGCGCCAGGCACGTCGCCCGGCGATACTGGTCCCACAGCGCCTCGCCTGACTGGGGGCCGGTGAACTGCGTGCGCTCGGCCACACCCAGCTGCTGCGCCAGTTGCCGTAGTCGCGCCTCTTCCGCTCCGCTGCCGACAATGACCAGCTCTGCCGAGGGATGGACCTCGACGAGCCCCGCGAAGGCCTGCAGCAAATCGTCAATTCTCTTCTCGACGGCGATCCGGCCGACGAAGAGAAATCGCGGCGTTTCAACGGGCGCCCGCAAGGCAGCGCGACGGGGAATTACCTCGTCTCGGCGATAGTCGTCCGGCAACCGAGCCGCCTGACAGTCGACGAACACACCCTCCGGTGGAGCCCCGTGATGGAGCGCCAGTTCCCTGCTGCGCTGGCCGTAGCAGAACACGCCCTGAACATTGGAGAAGATCAGCGTTTTGATGGTCGATTTCAGACGGCTGTAGGGATTATCCAGCAGCGTCGAATCACAGAACAGGCCGACCGTCTTTCCTCGCAGGCGAAGAATGAACTGCTGAGCCCAGTACTCCGGCTGGTCATAACCTGCCAGCACAATCACATCGGCCCGCGTACGAACCACGCGCTTCACGCAGGCCCACAACCGACGGAGACGGCCCGTCTCTTCATAGCTTTCATCGAATAACAGTTCGTAATTATATCTGTGCTCGGACCTGTCGATGGTCCCAAGCTTCTTTCGGCTACCGTCCGTCAGCGCAATCTGAAAGATATGAACCGAGTCGCCCTGCGCTCGCGCGAGGTCATCCAAGGCATTGAATATTTTGGCCTTGTAGGGCGACCAGAGAAGGTTATGCCAGATTTCGATTTTCAGCGTCATTCTTTTGCGACCGGCACGTCGCCCCTGAGTTCGATGTGCGAGGTATCAAGCACCAAAGCCCATTTCGCGGCGACAGGCCGCTCTTTCATGCGTCGATTATGCTGAGAGCGTCCTTTTTGGACGCGGCGTGTTGCTCTGCATAGAAGCGCCGGACCTCTGCCCTCGTGTCAGGTTGACCGATGCCATTCGCCCGGTCGGTTAGCCACAAACTGGCGGTGCCGATGAAGTCGGCCGCCTCGGCTATCACGCAACCATAGGCGCCGACCTGCCTCCCGATGCAGCCACGTCCATAGGCCACGATGAGGTTGCCCGCCGCCTGGGCCTCGAACAGCACGACCGGCTGTGCCTCGTTCTCATAGGTGGTCGGGAAGATGAAGACATCGATTTCCTCATAGAAATCGCGCTTCTGCGGCCCGTAAAGCGGGCCGCGATAGTCGAGCCGCGTGCCCAGCACGGCGCGCGCCTGTTCGATCCGGGCGCGGTCGGCCTCTGCGGCTACCGGGCCGGCAAGAATGCCGCGCACAGGCACTCCCTGGCCCGCGAGCGTCTCAAGCAGGTCAAGAAAGAGATAGAGGCCTTTCTCCCGGCTTAGATTACTGAGATGGCCGAGCACCAGCGTGCCGTCCGAATCCCGCCGCCCGGGAATGTCGGTCGGCGGCGGCAGGAAGGCGGCATTGCTGACGATGGTGGAGGTGATGCCCGCCCCATAACGCGCGATGAACATGTCGCGCATGCTCTCGCACAGGAAGACATGTCGCAGCGACCGCCCGCCGAGCCCAACGACAATCCGCATCAGCAGACGCTTGGTCGTGATGTAATTGAAGCTGTGGTGATGCAGGATTGCCCGCCTCCCGGCGAAGCGCGCCGCCGCAAGGAAGAGGATGGTGAAGACCAGCCCCAGCCCCCCGTCGCACGCGATGTAGCACACCCTGTCCTGCGTGCGCGGTCCCCTGAGCACCGCGGCGGCCGCACCAAGACTCCTCGTCACGCGGCTCAGCGCCCCCTTGAGACCGCTACGGTCCGGCGGCTTGGCGATGTTGAAGGTTGTAACGGCGATATCTTCACGTGTCTTCAGCACGTCCACGACGCAGGCGGTGATGAAGGAGAAGCCATGTACCGGCGGCGGTAGTTGGCCGATAATGTCGACGCGGATCCGCCCCTCCGCCAATGTACTATTATCCGCCCGCTGGGCCGGCGGACGCGACTTGAGCGGCACCGCCGGAGTGCCTGCGACAATCATAGCCGCGGGAACATCCGTGGTCACCGTGCTCGTCGCCGCCACAATGGCGCCGCGCCCCACGCGCACACCCGGCGCGACGAAACACCCGGTGGCGATCCAGGCTTCCGGCTCGATGATGATGGGCTTGGTGATGAGCGGAAAGCTCATGTCCTTGTAGTCATGACTGCCGGCGCAGAGATAGCTGCGCTGCGAGACCACCGCATCATGGCCAATCTGAATCGGACCAAGGCTGTAGATCTCGACATCGTCACCAATCCAGCAGCGATCCTCCAGGATCACCTTCCAGGGATAGGTCACGCGCGCCGTGGAGCGGATCAGCACGCCGACGCCCACCTGCGCCCCGAAGAGCCGCAGCAGAAAGCGGCGCCAGCCATAGGCCGGCTGCGGCGAGAGGCGAAACAGGGTGGCCTGGGTCAACTGCCAGAGCAGCACGATGACTCCCGAGCGCCCCCGAAAGCCGGGCGGCACGCGGAAACTGGCGAGGTCCTGATACAGGTGATCTTTCGGCGGCGACATGGTGGGAGCTCTCGGCAGGCCAATAAATTCCGGGCAATCGAACGGCGTCAGAGGCTCGCGCGCATGATGGACCCCGCCGGAAGAAACGGCGACCTTCGGGCTGGCGCCCCGCCGACGCCCGCGCCTCGTAGGTTAACCCCACGGCCACGCCTGTCCCGGCTTGTCGATGTCATCTGACGCTCCTTGAACACGCAGCCAAATCCCGCCACCCGTCCGTTTGCATGTCGAAACCCGAAGGATCTCAGCATCGCCCTGGCTGCCGCTGGGCCGTGACAGGTGGTGGCGCCGAACACGGCATGCCTGCTCGCCCCGCCAGAACATCGGAGCGTATCCTGCTCCTGCAGTGCAGCAAATATCACGCCAGATAATGGGTGTACATGCAGGCTGGCGCCCCACGTACGTGGATCAGTCAACGCAGCAGCACCAATCCGGCTCCATTCCTCTGGGCGTGCTAAGCTCATAGGCAGGTTAATGAGCTGGCGCCGCGAAAAACGCCTTGCACTGCGAAAGACGGATTAGCTACTTCTACGGCGCTCGGCTCGGCGCATTGCGGCTCGGCGACCGGAGTGGGGGAAGACGTTGCTGCATCGGTTGGGGGCGCCCATACGCGACATATGCTCGGTGAAGGCCATCACCGGGCCTGGGTCATATCGCCTGATATTGGCCTCGATTGTTGTCGTGCACCATTTCTCGCGTCTGGCACTCGGCCACATGGCGGTGATGCTGTTCTTCATCCTCAGCGGCTACTGGATCGCCAGGATGTGGACGGAAAAGTACTCCAAAGGCCGCAATCCCTACCGGACGTTCATTCTGTCCCGCCTGATGCGCCTGCTTCCCGCGTTCTGGCTGATAAACCTCATTACCCTTCTGGCCCTCTGGTTTGTCGACGCGTCCCAACTCGTCCCCATGGATACCTATCTGGCCGCGGCCCATGCCATCATCTCGAACATATTCCTGATCGGCTATGAGTCCTTGAGCACGCATCCGCTCGGATCGGCGTGGTCACTGGACATCGAGATGCAGTTCTATATCGCCGCGCCTCTCGTCGTTGCCGCCGTCTTCAGGCAGCCACTGCTCGGGCTGGCGGGCGCCTTGGTGATTTCCATCGGCAGCTACGCCCTTTTTGACGAGTCACTCTTCACGACTTTCCTGCTCTTCTTCTCGCTGGGAATAGCGGCCTATCGGCTGAACTGGCGACCTTCGGACCGGCTTGCGGCAGCCTCAGCCTTTCTGGGCGTTGCCGTCCTTCTGGCCATACTCGCCACGCCGGGCCTGCGCGACACGCTTCTTGGCGGCACACAGCGCAAACCGGCCTTCGAGTATGTCACGCTGGTCAACAACATTCTGGCGATAATTCTGATACCGGCGACCCTGGCCACCGTGTACCGCAGGGGCGGACGGCTCGATTCGATGTACGGGGACCTGTCGTACATTGTCTATCTGCTTCACTGGACACCGGTCGTCATCGTCAGTCTGTATGTCGGCAACCTTCCTCCGACAGCCCGCCTTCCCTATGTGGCGCTCGCCTTCGTACTCACCTATCTGGGCTCCTGGGTGATCTGGATCGGCTTCGATCATCCGTTGCATGCGGTGCGCGCTTCCGTCGTCAACAAGCTGCTGAAACAGCCTGTCGCGGTGCCGCCACGCGCAACGTCAGGGAGTTCGGGGTAATGCGCCCATGTCGTGCAATGCCCCGCTCGGATGATCGCGGACAGCGTGGATCGCGACATGGGCAGTGAGCCGCGACGGCTCCGCATCTGGCACCAATGCAGTGCCGATGCGGCAAGTTAGCGACGATCGGGACAGACCGATCGCAGTGATGACGTCTCCGCTCGCAAAGCCCAGGCTTCACGAACGCAAGGAACCAGGCCCTATGAAGATCGCAATCTACTCGTCCCATTTCCGTCCGAGTATCGGCGGTATGGAAGCGATCGCGGAAATGCTGGCCGAGGAGTTCCAGCGGTGCGGCCACGAGGTCGTCGTGCTCACCGAAACGACCTATGACGGGAAGGACGAGTTCCCGTTTCCTGTCATGCGCCATCCGTCCCGCATGGCGCTTCTCGCCGCCTGCCGTCGATGCGATGTGATTCTGGCGATGCCGCTGGCGCTGCACAGCCTGCCAATTCTCTTGGCCTCTGGCCGCCCGGTCTTCATCCGTCATCCCAGCCCGCTGGGCAATGACGCCAGGCTCCGGCCCGTCGATCGATTGAAGCGCTTTGTCGCCCGGTTCACCAATAATATCGTCCAGAGCCGTTACATGGCCTCGGTCGTTCGCAACGCCGTCATCATCCGCAACCCCTACGACGACAAGACCTTCTTCACCTCGGACATGCCTCGTTCGACCGACCTCCTCTTTGTCGGCCGCCTGTCGCCGGTCAAAGGCTGCGACACCCTGATCGAGGCATTCGCAGGGGTCGCCGACGAGTTTCCCGAAGTTCGTCTCAACATCGTTGGTGTCGGTGATTTCAGGGACACACTCGAGCAACTTGTCGCCCAGCACGAGCTTTCGACACGTGTGACGTTCATGGGTCCCAAGAGAGGCGATGAACTTGCCGAGATCATGCGCCGGCACAAGGTCTTGGTAGTGCCGTCGCGCTACCACGAGCCCTTCGGCATTGTAGCCCTGGAAGGGCTCGGCTGCGGGTGCCTCCCGATCGTCTCCCGGCACGGCGGGCTCGTCGACGCGATCGGGCCGCACGGCCTCACATTTGAAAATGGCGACGCCGACGATCTTGAGCGATGCCTGCGGCGGGTTCTGCAGGAACCGGGGCTCAGTGCCGAATTGCTTCAAGGCGTCGAGGGTCATTTGAGAGAGCATGAAAAAAACCCCGTCGCCCAGCGCTATCTCGATGTGCTTTCCGAACGGGTCAAGCAGTGACGGCCGCGCGCCGACGGCCACGATCCGCCTGTTCCACCCAACTGGTCGCCCTGCCACGCCATGAGTCTTGAACGCGGATCGCTCCAGCATCGGGTGAAGAGGTTCGCGGATCTTCTCCAGCTCCGGCTGTCGCACATCGCGGGCTATCTCGCGGGCGGAATGGCTGCCCGCGGCATCGACCTCGTGACAGCCCTGCTGATCATTCACCACCTCACCCCGGAGAAGTACGCGGTATACGCCACAGTCGTAGGGACGTCGCCGATCTATTCGATTATTTTCGTCTCGGGCATTTTGCCAATCTACATGTCCATTATTGGCCAGCATTCCGATGAAACCGCCAAGATAATCGCGCTGCGGCAGCATGCCAGACGCCTCATTCTCCGAGAAAACTGGTGGACCTACCTCGTCGCCGCGATTGTCTGCTCGATACTCCTGGGACGACTGACGCCCTCCATTCTCGACATCTTTATCGGCGTCATCATCATCATGATGTCGTGCGCCATCGGCTCGCTTATGCGGATCGAGGAAGTTTCGCTTCGGATTACCGGCCGGCAGCTCGTCATTGTCTACGGCTCCTTCCTGCAGTCCTTCATCCGAGTCGCAGGACTTGGATTTCTGCTCTTGGGCGATGAAGCCATTTATTTCCTGCTCGCGACGACGGTGGTTGGGCTCCTTGGCAATTTGCTGCTCATATCGCGGAGTCTCGACCGCAGCTTCGGATCGGTGCCCGCCGACGCCAGCCTTGTCGCCGAAATGACCGATCGCAGCCGTGGCATGCGCCGCAACAGCCTGCCGGTGGATTCGTTCCAGGCGGCGACCGGCCAGTTCTATTATTGGGTGCTGGCCTTCTTCGTTGGACCCGTCGGCGTCGCCGGTTTTGCCGCCATCGCCCGGCTGGGCCAAACTCTCTATCCGGTAACCGTGTTGCTGCAGGGGTTTCTCATACCCGGGTTCGCACGCCTGCGTTCCCAGCATGATCTCCAGAAATACTTCTTCGCCCTTGTCGTCGCGGTCGGCCTGGTGCTGCTGCCGATCGTTGTCGTTTGCTATCTCTTTCCGAGCTACGTTCTGCTGCTGATCGGCCCGGACTACAGCAATTTGGGGCTCGCCCTCAAACTCTACGCCGCCGGCCTCGTCCTGCATCAGATGAGCGAATTCGCCGACGGCCTGCTGCGCAGCCGTGGCCAGATCATGAAGGCGTGGATCACGATACCGATCGACGCTGTGGCCTTCCTTGCGCCCATCCTGATCTTCGGCGGCAGCAGCGTCGCCCAGGTCGCGCTCGCATTTGTTTTCATCAGCACCACCAGACTGATCAAGTTCGCCTTGATGGGCCTCGTGATCTTCCGCAAGCGGCGCGTATGAAATTTACGGTGGCGATCATATGTCGGACTACAAAGTAGGCGTTTTCCATCCTGGAACACAGCATTCGTGGCAGACCTCGCGCGCCTTGCAGGAGGCTGACCGGCTGGCCTGGTACAAAACCAGCATTTTCTACCTCCAGGATCGCTGGCCCTATAAGGGGGTGAGATACCTCCCCAAATCCGCCCGCGCCTCAATCGAGCCGGAGCTGATGCGGCTCTACCATCCAGCATTGGATCCGAGCCTGATCCACACCGCCGGCTGGGAGAGCTGGGGGATGCGGATCTTCAATCGGCTGGGCTATCCCAGACTGGGGATGCGCTTCATGAGGCGGGGCGACCGGCGTTTTCCCAGCTCGGTGATCAAGCTGATGGATCGACAGCCCGTACAGGCGATCTGGGGCTACAACAACGCATCCCTTGCCGCCTTCCGGGCCGCAAAAAAGCGAAACATCATCACGATTCTTGATCAGACAATCGGCCATCCGGAAGTTTACAACCGGATCATGACTGAGGTTTACGAAAAGTACCCTGAATTTTTCATTTCACAGAACTTCAAGATCAACCAGGAGACGATCGACAATCTGATACAGGAGCATGCGCTCGCGGATGTCATACTGAATGGATCGGATTTTTGCGCCTCGACACTTCTCCAGGTGGGTGCGAATTCACCAAGTCCGGAAAAGGTCCGCGTCTTGCCCTACTGCTATGACGAGGCGAGGTTCTCGCAGAGCCCGCCGCACGCGAAGGTTCAGGGAAGGCCGGTGAACTTCCTCTTTCTGGGCCAGGCCGGACCGCGCAAGGGCTTTCATCTCGTTCTCAAGGCCTTCGAGCGCATCCCCGCATCGGCGGCCACGTTGACGGTCGTTGGCGATCTCCACGTCCCCAAGGCCACCTTTGCCAGATATGCGGACCGGATCACGTGGAAACACACCGTCTCGCGCTCAGAGGTCCCCTCGATCATGCGCGACGCTGATTGCCTCCTGTTTCCTTCCTATTTCGAGGGCTCGGCAATCTCGATCCTGGAAGCATTGGCTTGCGGCCTTCCGATCATCCAGTCGCGCAACACTGGCGTGGTCGTGGATGATGCGTTCGGCCTTTTGCTGAAGGAACTGACGGAAGACGAGCTGTACGAGAAAATGATGACCGTCATCGACAATCCCGCCATCCTCGAAGGATGGTCCGTCGAAGCGCTGGCGCGGGCGAAGAACTTCACCTTTCGGAACTACAAGCAGAATGTTCTTCAGTTGGTGGAGAGCCTGGCGGGGACGGCGTGATCCGAACGATCATGCTCGGTCCGGCGTGATCTGACACGCCTCCTCACCAGCGAAGAGCCCACTCTCGCGGTGGCGTCGGGGCGGTCGGCGAACGTCTCGGCGGCATGAGGCTCGCGAATTTTCCCAATTCGGTAGAGTCCGCCCGTCACGGGAGACCGACGGATGAACCGCTCGTCCCTCTCGGGAAAAGGATTGGACGCCAGAGAAGCGGAGGATGGGCGCGAGGACCGCCGATGTTCGCCGCAAGCACAGGCTCTCCGCCGCCCGTCGCTGGCCTGTTAACGCGCTCCGTCCATGTCAGCCTTAGGCGCCAGCGGTGTCGGCGCGCGGCATGCACGCGGGCGCTCGGCACGAAGCCGCCCATGACGCGGCGTGAGGAGGCCGGCTACAGCTGCACGCTCCGCCTTGCTGCATGCCCGTGGGAATAGGGGCCCCACTTGATACTAATCGCCCAAGCCTGCACCAGCGCGACTGGAAGCAGGAAGAACAATGGAAACTTAACCAGCGTCAGCAGGGCGCCGTCGCGGAACCACTGGACGGATAGCGGGAGCAGGAGAAAATAATAGCAGGTGTGGAAGACGTTCTGCGCCGAGTTGACGTACCACCGGTAAATTCCACCCCAGATGGCTCCGCCCATCGCGCACCAGAAGACAACTCCGATTATTCCCAATCCCTGCCATCCGGCGCCGGGCAATGACCAGGACATGCCAATGGGCCGTCCATAGTCAAACAGATTGTAAAATTCGATCGGCGAGCCGTTCGGCTTTCCTGTCCACAGAACACGTGGGATTGGAGCTATGAATATCTCCAGGGCATCAACGAAATAATTATATGTCCCCGTAAGATCCGGGACCGTTCTAACCAGATACTGCAAATACTCCAGATTTGCAAAATCCATAGAGTACATGAAGCCTTGTTGCTTTTCTTCATCAGGAGCCTGAACAAGCAGAGAGTTTTCAGTCGGGTAAATCATCTCAATGAAAACGCGGCGATTTTCACCGATCGACTTGAACACGAACAGCATCAATATCGCAGGGATGATGAATTTCGGCGTCACCCAACGACGATGACGATCATAGAGATAGAACAGGACGAGACTGATCGAAATCATAACGAAGGAGAAGCGCCCGCCACCCACTGCCATGCGCAGCCCGAAAAAGACGAGGAACGGGATCAAACTCCACAACCGGAACCGGCACGACCAGGCGATGATGCAGGCAAAGGCGCCGAGCATCATGTTGGCGTCGAAAACGTAGCCCGCGACTTCGGTCTGGGTATAACGCTCGCCAAGCGCTCGGTAGGCCTGAACGATCTCCGACGGATCCTGCAGCTTCCGGCCGATCACATAGCTGAACGAGTAGGCGATGAGCGGGGCGCAGAGCAGCAGCATCGTGACCGCCCCCCAGAACGGACGCCTCTGGAGCGCCAGCTGCTCCCTGGTCGGAAATCGGAAAGGTTGCCGACCGACAAAAAGAACCGCGGCCATGAAGCATATGAACCCGAGATTGGCTATCAACAAACTCAGAAGTTTGACATTGTCCGTCGGCCAGAACAGATACAGTTCATAAATCTTGTCGATGTCCCACCAGTATTGGAAAAGCGGACGAACGGCAAAACAAAGTCCGTGGAACACCAAATAGTACGTGGCAGGGTGAAAAATAGACGCGCACGGCAGCTTTAAATAGAGAATGCACACGCCAACCCAGAAGGCGAAACCCAGAATCAGGGCAAACTCATACATACCTAGCTAACCTTATCCGTCGTTTCGGTAATGCCAACGACACAGACGCGGCGGCTTGATCAGGAACGATGCGCCCAGGAAGCCCGAAACCTCATCCCTGAGAAGACGCGCTCACGGTTGCACCTACGTCCTTCGCTGCCCCGGGGGTCGCGCCGGCGCCATGAGTGGTGTCCATTCCGTCAGCCATAGCATGCCGACATTATCGATCCAACGAGATCCTAGGCGGCTGCCGAACGGGTACGGGTTGCGAGGAGAGACCGACCTTCAGGTCGGTATTGAGCTCGCTCTTGCGGTTGGATCTTACGGGCCCGACGGAGGAGGCAGAAGGATCATGCGGCCTCCTGTGGCATGGCGCGACAATCGATACCGTCACGCTTTGAATAGGGCGCGGTCGACAGCTTTACCGGCGGGCCCCCGAGCAGAGCCCGGCGCCAATGCCATCCCGAACGGCCACAGAAAGAGAGCCGCGCGCCCATCTGCATCGGGCAGTCATTCGATTCCTTTACGTCATGCAGCCTTACGGCAATGGAGCCGGGCCAAGAGGGGCGTCTCCGGGACGCCGTCCTGATTAAGGCCATTTTATCGCCGTATGCCCGGTGGGCTGTATTATCCGCCACGACTGAAAGCATCACCGCGATTGGCATCACCTCCAGACGCGCGTGTACGGCGAGGAGAGACACCGGATGCGACGACTCTTGGGCCCAATTTCCGCGTTGTTGATGTGTATTCTCACCATAACTTCAGTCGAGGCCCGAGATTACCCGAACGTTCCACGACTTGTCTTCGCCCATTACATGCTTTGTTGCCCGATGACCGCGACGCCGACGGTCGAGGATTTCCGCGAAGAGATAAGGCTGGCGAAATCGGCGGGTATTGATGGATTCGCCGTCAACATAGGTTCGTGGACAGGTCAGCCGGTCTATCAGGCCCGTGGGCAGTTGCTCTATGAGGCCGCCAGGCTGGAGGGAGACTTCAAGCTGTTCCTGTCGCTGGACACTCCCCCTGTCGACGAGGCCGTCACCGCAGTGAAGGAAATGGCCGACCAGCCGGCCAGCCTTCGCGTTGACGGCAAACTGGTGGTCTCTACCTTTGGCGGCCCGCCCGAATGGTCGGCCCTTTTGCGCGAAGCCCTGACAGACGAAAAAATCGACATGTTCTACGTCCCCAACAGCGGATACTGGGGCCGGAAACTCGCCTCGCGCGCGCAAATGAAATTCTGGGGCGGCGATCCCGCGATACCGAATGCAACTGCCGCGCTCAGCGACATCCCCATGGACGGGTATTTCTATTTTGGAGCCGACCGCGATTTCAATGAGTTGGCGACGAGCATCAGCTCGATAAGCCAAATAATGCACGCCTCCGGAAAAATATTCATGGCCGGAGTGTCGCCCTATTATCGTGGCATCATGAGCAATGCACGAATGTTCGATGGCCGCGGCTTTGAAGGCATGCAGAAGCAATGGATGGCGGCTATCGAATCAAAATCCGATTGGGTCGAGATTGTTACATGGAACGACTGGAATGAATCCACCTACATTGCGGAAACACCCAACTGGAAATACCCGGACAGCTTTTCGGAAAAACCACTTCTTCTGGATCATTCAGGATTCCGAAAAGCCAGCGAATATTACATTAAATGGTTCAAGACGGGAGCTCCGCCCCCGATAACCCAGGATCGGGTCATCTATTTCTACGTGCCTCACATGAATTCAGCCTTGGGAGTCATCTCCCCAAAGACCGGCGAACGCGGTCGCCCCAGGCGATCGGAGACACTGGAGGATAAGATCTACTTTACCGCGTTCTTGACGGCGCCGATCACCTTGACCGTGCGTATTGGTGAGACGACCAGCGAGCTCAGCCTTCCTGCCGGCGTCACCAATGTGAGCGTGCCAAAGGAAACAGGCGACGTCGATGTCGACATCCGGCGCGAGGGCGCCGAGCTGACCAAAGCGGAGCTTCCCTTCCCGGTCACTGACGATGGAGCCTTCGCCAACTTCAATTATCAAACGGGCGAGCTCAATCTCACCGCCCCTTGAGGGGACCCCTCATCTTCCGGCGGCTTCATGACCCGTGCGCGCGGGCTCGTGGTGCTGCGCTTGCCAAGATACCGTCACAGCTTCCACACCCGATGCAGGCATCCTCGGGGATCACGCCTTGAAACCATCCGGCGATGCCAGCTAGATGGTTTTGCTGGAGTGTCCTGATAGGGGTGGGCCTTTGGCGTCGGCGACAGGTATCGCCGGCTTGGTCGGGTGAATAAGGTCTCTCGCGCATCCGGAATTTTCACCTGCTGACGGGCGTAATCGCCCGGCCTGCAAGATCGATCATACGGCGCTTGATTACGTGCAAACTCAGGCATTTGGCAGCGGTTTTCCAACATGACCCAGAGAACAATCCTTGTCACAGGCGGGGCCGGCTATATCGGCTCCCATGCGTGCAAGGCGATACAGCGGGCCGGTTATACCCCTGTCACCTTCGACAATCTCGAGACCGGTTGGGCCGAGATGGTGAAGTTCGGCCCCTTCGAGCAGGGCGAGCTGCGCGATCGGGTCCAGCTCGACGAAGTGTTCGCCCGCTGGAAGCCGACCGCCGTGATGCATTTCGCCGCCCTCAGTCAGATTGGGGAGGCGACGCGCGATCCCGGCAAGTACTGGAGCGCAAATGTGGGTGGTGCCGTCACTCTTCTGCAAACGATGGTGGACCACGGCTGCCTCAACCTCGTCTTCTCCTCCACCTGCGCCACGTATGGCGACAAGGACGGGGTCCTGCTGGATGAGGACACGCCGCAACACCCGATCAATGCCTATGGCGCCTCCAAACGCGCCATCGAGGACATGATCGCGGATTTCGGCCAGAGCTTTGGCCTCAACAGCGTGATCTTCCGCTACTTCAACGTCGCGGGCGCCGATCCGGAAGCAGAAATCGGCGAGTTCCATATTCCCGAGACCCATCTCATTCCCATTCTGCTTGAGGTCGCGAGTGGGGAGAGAGAGAAAGTGACGATCTTCGGCGCGGACTATCCCACGCCCGATGGAACCTGCATCCGCGACTATGTGCATGTGAGCGATCTGGTGGAGGCGCATCTACTGGGCCTCGCCTGGCTCGAAGCGTCCAAGGGAAGTCGCGTGTTCTGCCTCGGGAGTAGCCAGGGGTTCTCCGTCCATGAGGTTATTGCCAAGGCACAGGAAGTAACCGGACTGCCCATTCGCTCGGAGATCGGCCCGCGTCGCGGCGGCGATGCCGCGAAACTCGTGTGCGGCAGCGCCGCCGCCACGCGTGTGCTGGGCTGGCAACCAAAGCGGTCCACCCTCGCCTTGATGATAGAGGACGCCTGGCGCGTGCGTCAGAGCGTTCGGCATCCGGCGGGTGCCTGACGGCGTTGCCGGGCCGTTCCGCGCCGGCTTGCCCTGGACGAGATCTCCGATAGCCCGAAGCAGAGCGGTTGATCGGCGAGCGGAGGCGGGGCGCGTATCGGCGGCAGGATCGCGTGCCGTCGACAACACCCTCGCCCCGGCAGGGCTTGCCGCGAAATCGTGTGCCAAGCCCCTTTCCATGCCCGGCGGATATTGGAACAATTGGCGGGATATCGCGTTTCGGGCTTTCAGGCCGGATCGTGCCGTCGATCGGAACGTCCGCTCCAGGGGGGTCACATGACAATGGGCATTAATCGCCGCCATCTGCTGCTCGGCGCCAGCCTCGCGGCACTGCTGCCGGTAAACGCGGCCCGCGCCGCGGACAGCGTGGTTGTCGGCTCGAAGATCGACACCGAGGGCGCGGTACTCGGCAATATCATCGCGCTGATGCTTGAAAACGCTGGAATTCCGGTAACGCGGCGCATCCAGCTCGGCCCCACCAAAATCGTGCGCACCGCGCTGCTGTCCGGCGAGATCGACATCTATCCCGAGTACACCGGCAATGCGGGCTTCTTCTTCAACATGGCGGATGACCCACTGTGGAAGAACGCCGACGAGGCCTATGAGAAGGCACGCGCGCTGGATGAGAGGAACGGGCTTGTCTGGCTGGCGCCGGCGCCCGCCGACAACACCTGGGGCATCGCGGTACGCGGCGATGTGGCGGGAAGCGAGAAGCTCGTGACGCTGGAGGATTTCGCCCGCTGGGCCAACGGTGGCGGCGACGTGAAGCTGGCGGCGTCGGCTGAATTCGTGGAAAGCGCAGCGGCGCTCCCGGCGTTCCAGAAGGCTTATGGCTTCACGCTTTCCGGCCCGCAGCTCCTGGTGCTTTCCGGGGGCGACACGACGGCGACCATCAAGGCGGCAGCCGAGGGCACCTCCGGTGTCAACGCGGCCATGGTCTACGGCACCGATGGCGCCATCTCGGCACTTGGCCTGAAGGTCATGGAAGATACCAAGCACGTGCAGCCGGTCTATCAACCGGCGCCGGTGATCCGCAAAGCCGTGCTCGACGCCCACCCCAAGATCCCCGAGCTGCTCGCTCCGGCCTTCGCCGGCCTCACCCTGCCGACGCTCCAAGAGCTCAATGCCCAGGTCCAGCTCGAAGGGGTTGATGCGCGGACCGTGGCGGAAAACTACCTGCGCGCGCAGGGACTTCTGGGATGATCAGCCACGGGGCGACCCGGCGCGGTCGACGATGACGGTCCGCGCCGCCGCGCCGGCCCGTACCCTGCCGCTGTTGCTGGCCGGTTTCGCACTGGTCGCCGTGCTTCTCGCCGGCTTCGTCGTCGTCGCGCCGAACCGCCTGCTCTCAGGCACGCCTCTCGGCCTGTTGGAGGCGGCGGGGGCGATGGGCGCGATCGCCGTGACAGTGCCTCTCGCGGCGATCCTTGCCCTTGCCTTCGCTGGTGAATTCCCCGCCCGCCAGGTGCTGCTCGGGAGTGCCGGCGGCCTGGTGATCGTCGCCAGCGTCGCGGTCGCCGGCCTCGCCGCCAGCTCCCATGCGGCGGATGCCGGTCGCCTGACCCGCGTGTCGCTGGGCGCCGGCTTCTGGTGCCTGCTGGCCGCAGGCTTCCTCATCATGGCTGACGCCGTGGAGCGAACCTCAGGGCTGGCGGCGAAGGCCGCGCCTGTGCTGGCGACGGGCGCGGGGCTGGTGCTGCTCGCGGCCAGCGGCACGCTCTCGGAGCTGTCGCTCTCCCGCGAATTCGCGGTGCGCCGACACGCCTATCTGGGCGAGCTTGGCAGGCATCTGGAATTGACCGCTGCCGGACTGGTCGTCGCGGTGGTCGCCGGCACGGCCATCGGCCTCATGGCGTATCGCCGTCCGCAGCGCGCGGGGGCGGCCTTCGCGGCGCTCAACATCGTGCAGACGATCCCCTCCATTGCCCTGTTCGCGCTGCTGATCGGCCCTCTCACCGCGCTCACCGCACTGGCGCCGGCGCTCAGGGGACTTGGCGTGGGCGGCATCGGGCCATTTCCGGCGATCCTGGCTCTGGCACTTTACGGGTTGCTGCCGGTCGCGCGCGGAGTGCATGCCGGGCTGTCATCAGTGCCCAAAGCGGCGGTGGACGCGGCGCGAGGCATGGGCATGACCGGCCGGCAAATCTTCACCAACACCTTGATTCCGCTTGCGCTTCCGACCTTTTTCCAGACCCTGCGGGTGACGCTGGTCCAGCTCATCGGGCTGGCCACGCTGGCGGCGCTGATCGGCGCCGGCGGGCTCGGCACCTTCATCTTTCGCGGCCTCGGCCAGACCGCGAACGACCTCGTCCTGCTGGGTGCGCTGTCGGCCATCGGGCTGGCCCTGCTTGCCGATATCGGCCTGCGCGCACTGGCGATGCTGTTGTTCAGGAGGCCCGCGAATTGATTCAATTCGAGAGCGTTTCCAAGAGCTTCGGCGACGTAAAGGCGGTAGACGCGGTGTCGCTCACAGTGGAGCCCGGCACGGTATGCGCGCTTGTGGGCACCTCCGGCTCGGGCAAATCCACCCTGCTGCGCATGGTCAACCGGCTGGAGGATCCCGATTCGGGCTGCATCCGGCTCGACGGCGTCGACATCGCCGGCATGAAGCCGGTCGACCTGCGCCGACGCATCGGTTATGTCATTCAATCAATTGGGCTTTTTCCGCACTGGACGGTGGAACGCAACATCGCCACCGTGCCGCACCTGCTCCGCTGGGACAGCGGGCAGGTGCGGGCGCGGGTGGCGGAGCTGCTTGAACTGGTCGGCCTTGAGCCGGATACGCATGCCGGGCGCTACCCCGACGAGCTTTCCGGCGGCCAGCAACAGCGCGTCGGCGTGGCCCGCGCGCTGGCCGCAGATCCCGAATTATTGCTTATGGATGAACCCTTTGGCGCGGTTGACCCTCCCACCCGGCGCAGCCTTCAGGACAGCCTTGTCGCCATCCAGAAGCGCACCGGCACCACCGTGCTGATCGTCACCCATGATGTGGAGGAGGCCATAAGGCTGGGCGGGACGCTGGCGGTGATGGAGCATGGCCGGCTGGTGCAGACCGGCACGCCGGCGCAGGTTCTGGCGCGACCGGCCAATGAGCAGGTGGCGCGCTTCTTTGGCGGGCCGTTGCTGGGCCTGCACCTGCTTCAGGCGCTAAGTGTCCGGGAACGCGCGGATTTTTCCGCCCCTCCGCAGGCCGGCGCCGCGCCGATCACCAGTGACGCCACGCTGGAGGAGGCGCTGGCGCGGATGATCGCGGAGGGCGTGTCGCACCTGCGGGTCCTCGACACCGATGCGGGCCGTCAGGGGACCATCGCCCTCACCGACCTGGTGGGATGATGAGGGCGATCAGGCGGACGATGAGGCCGATGGGGGCGATGAGGCTGATGAGGCGCCCGGTTTTCTGGGTCGGCGCGCTGTTCCTCGTGCTCACCTTCACCATGAGCGCGATCGCGCCCCATCTCGGCTTCCTGTTTCCGGAGGGCACACGGCTGGTCTACACCCGCGCCAGCTATCCCGAGCTTGTCGCCTCTCACGCCCTGCTCACCGGGCTGGCGAGCCTGGTGGCCATCGTCATCGGCCTTGCCGCCGGCATCTTCGCCACCCGCCCGATGGGCCGGGACTATGCCGCGACGCTGGAAATGGTGACAGCCGTCGCGCAGACCTTTCCGCCCGTGGCGGTGCTGGCGCTCGCCGTGCCGGCCATGGGCTATGGCGCGGGGCCGACCGTGCTGGCGCTGGTGCTCTACGGCGTGCTGCCGGTGATGGGCGGGGCGGTGGCCGGGCTTGGCAGCGTACCCCCGGCGGTGATGAACGCGGCGGACGGCATCGGCTTCTCCCCGGCCGGACGGCTGTGGCGGGTCGAACTGCCGCTCGCCGCGCCGATCATCCTCGCCGGCGTACGGACCTCGGTGACGATCGGCATCGGCACCGCGACCATCGGCTCGACGGTCGGCGCCCTCACCCTCGGCTCGCCGATCATCGACGGGCTGTCGGGCAACAACCCCGCCTATGTGCTGCAAGGCACGGTGCTGGTGGCGCTGTTCGCGGTCAGCGTCGACCTTGCCTTCGGCGAGCTGCAGGGCTGGTACACGCGCGGGCCCTGATGCCGTCGGAATACCACTCCTAAGCCGGCTCCATGCCTTCCAGCAGGGTGGGGATAAGCTCGGAGACGGTGGGGTGGATCGGCACCGCGCGCTGGAACAGGGTCCAGGGCAGGTCCGCGTTCATTACATCGAGCAGGCCATGAATGGCCTCGTCGCCGCTGGTGCCGAGAATGGCGGCGCCGAGAATGCGCTGGGTCTGCGCATCCACCACCACCTTCATGAAGCCCTGCGTCTCCGCCTTCTCCACCGCGCGCCCGACCCGATCCATCGGCCGGCGTCCGATAAGCAGCGGCCGGCCGGTGGCACGGGCCTGCGTCTCGCTCATGCCGACGCGCCCGAGCGGGGGATCGGTGTAGAGCGCGTAACCGGGAATGCGCGCGCTCAGCTTCCAATCCCGCCCGTCGAGCAGATTGGCGGCGGCGATCTCGAAGTCGTTATAGGAGGTGTGGGTAAAGGCGCCCCGGCCGTTGCAGTCGCCCAGCGCATAAATGCCGGGCACGCTGGTCTGGAGGTGGTCGTCGACGGTGATGTAGCCGCGGGAATCGGTGGCGATGCCGGCGGCCTCCAGCCCGAGATCATCGGTGTTCGGCCGGCGGCCGATCGCCAGTAGCACATGCGAGCCGGTGACGTTCGCCCTGCCGCCCGGCCCTTCAACATGGACCTCGGCACCTTCCTCATGGGCGGCGAAGCTCATGCATTCCGCGCCAGTGTGCACCTCGATGCCCTCGGCCTCCAGAATGGCGCGCAGCGCGTGGGAAATGTCCTCGTCCTCGCGCGCGACAAGGCGAGGCCCCTTCTCGATGACGGTGACGCGGGCGCCGAAGCGGCGAAACATCTGCCCGAATTCGAGCCCGATATAAGAACCGCCGATCACCACCAGATGCTTGGGCACGATGTCGAGCCCGACCATGTCGGTATTGGTGAGGTAGCGCACCTGATCGAGGCCGGGCAGGTCCGGCACCAGCGCGCGGCCGCCGACATTGAGGAAGATCAGCGGCGCCGTCAGTTGCACCGTCTCTCCCCCCTGGGCGCCCGCCACCTCGATCGTCCGCGGGCCGGTGAAGCGGGCATGGCCGCGCAACACGGTGCAGCCTTCCATGCCCTCCAGCCAGGATTCGATGCCGGCGCGGCTGTCACGGATGATCTTGCCGGCCCGGCCCTGCACCACCTTCATGTCGATGCCCGGCGCCCCGTTCAGGACCACGCCGAACTCGGCGGCACGCTGGGCCATGCGCGCGGCATAGGCGCTCGCCACCAGTGTCTTGGTCGGCCGGCAGCCGGTGTTCACGCAGGTGCCGCCGAAATAGCGGCGCTCAACGACCGCGACCCGTTTGCCGGCGGCGGTGAGCCGGCCGGCCATGGAGGGCCCCGCCTGCCCGGCACCGACGATGATGGCATCGAAAGCCCGCGCCATCACCATGCACTCCCGAGGGGACAAGAGGGGGCAGGAGCGGGAAAGCGGACCGACATGGACATGCCTTCGAACAGGGCCCGGAAACGGAAGCACGAAAGGCGCGCCTGGGTGCACGCTCCCGCCATCGGCCCCGTCAAATGGCGGACGCGGGGCCAGAGTGCCCGAAATCGCCCGGCCCGTCTTGTCCAATTCCCCGCTGGCGTGCGCCGTGCCGGGTAGTCAGGCGGCCGCGTCCAGACCGTCCAACAGATCGCGCACGCTGGCGCGGGTCTCGATGTGGCGGAGCCGCTCATACAGCTCGCCGGCCGCCTCGGGGGTGAGAAGGAGGCGGGCACAATCGTCGAACTTGGCGGCCAGTTCGCCGTCCCCAAGCGGGTCGCTTGCCGCGCCGCGCGGATAGGCGCGAAACCCCTCCAGAGCCCGGCCATCGGTCAGGTGCATGCGCACCCGCGCGCCCTCCGGCGCGGCACGGCGGGCGGCCTCGTCCCAATACGGGCCGCTCGCCATCTCCACCTTCTCCATCAGCGCGTGGACCGCCGGGTCGCGAAACGCCTCGCGCGCCAGGGCGGTCAGCGTCACATCGCCCAGCACCAGCGTGGCGGCGATGGCGAAGGGCATGGAGAACTGCGCCTGCTGGCGGGTCGCGGGCCGGTCATGGATGAGATTGGCGAGGATGACCGGCGGCACGTCGCAGACGATGCGGGCGATCTCGGCCGGGGCGATCGCGTGCGTGCGCACCAGCCCGGCGACGACATCGACGCTGGTGTGCGCGGACAGGCAGACCGGGATCCGCTTGATGTCGATGCCGGGGTCCAGAAGGCGCCAGCGCACGCCGAACCCGTCAAAGGCGCCTGCGTCGAACACGCCGTCATTCAGCAACGCCGCGAAGCCGCGCGGATGGCCGGCGATGTCCGAGGGGCCGCTGGCGCCCTCCATGGCGAGCCGCGCGGCCATCACCCCGGCCTCGGCCGCGCGGCCGGCCAGCAAGGGCTTGGCATCGGTGCCGAACGCCGCCTTGGCTCCGCCCGCGCCGGCCAGCGCAAGGCCGATGGCGGAGGTGGTGGCGCTCGCATCGAGGCCGAGCAGACGCGCGGCGGCGACGCTGGCGCCCACCGGGCCCAGCACGGCGGTGGTCCACCAGCCCTTTTCATACAGATGCATGGTGGCGGCGGCGCCGAAGGCGTATTCCGCCTCCGATCCGGCGATGATCGCATCGATCAGCTGGGCGCCGGAAGAATCGACGGCCTGCGCCAGCGCCAGCGCCGCCGGCACGATGATCGCCGAGCCATGGACCACGCCGGCATAGCAATTGTCGTCGAAGTCGAGCGCATGGGCGGCGGTGGCGTTGGCGAAGGCCGCACCGGGCGGAGCGAGACGCATCCGTGTGCCCGGCACCACGGCGGGACCGAGCGCGAAGCTGTCGCCCGCCACACGCTGCGCCGTGCGGGCGACCGCGCTGGTCGCGCCCGCCAGTGCCACGCCCAGCGTATCGATGAGGCAGTTGCGGGCGACGGCCCGAACGGCGCCGGGCACATCGTCCGGCGCGAAGCCGGACGACCATCGGGCCAGGCGCTCGCTGGGGTGGCTCACAGCGAGGAGCGGGCGGCCATGGTCAGCCCCTCGCGCTCGACCGTGGCGAGGGCCTCCTCATAGCCGGCATCGGCATGACGGAACACCGCGACCGCGGAATCATTGCCCAGAACCCGGCGCAGGCGCCGCGCGGCATCGGGCGTGCCGTCCGCAACCACGGCGAAGCCGGCATGCTGGGAATAGCCGATGCCCACGCCGCCGCCATTGTGCAGCGACACCCAGGTGGCGCCGCTGGCGCAGGCGGTGAGCGCATTCAGCATCGGCCAGTCGGCCACCGCGTCGGAACCGTCCAGCATGCCCTCGCTCTCGCGGTTGGGGCTGGCGACGGAGCCGGAGCTGATATGGTCGCGGGTGACGATGATCGGGGCGCCGACCTCGCCGGAGGCCACCATGTCGTTCAGCGCCAGGCCGGCGGCGACGCGGTCCTGCAGGCCCATCCAGTAGCTGCGCGAGGGCAGGCCCTGGAACTGGATGCGCTTCTCCGCCATGTCGATCCAGCGCCCGAAGCTGGGATCCTGCACGATGGTCTTCAGCCTGGCGCTCGAATGCAGGATGTCGTTCGGCTCGCCGGACAGCGCGATCCAGCGGAACTGGGTGCGGCCGCGGCAGAACTGGGGGCGCACATAGGCGCTGATGAAGCCGGGGAAGTCGAACGCCGCCTCGACGCCCGCGTCGCGCGCCATCTGGCGGATGTTGTTGCCGTAATCGAACACCGGGATACCACGGGCGCGGAAGTCGAGCATCGCGCGCACCTGCCGGGCCATGGTCTGCTTGGCCGCCGCGATGGTGCCCTCCGCGTCG
Organism: Ancylobacter pratisalsi; assembly: GCF_010669125.1. NCBI lineage: Bacteria > Pseudomonadati > Pseudomonadota > Alphaproteobacteria > Hyphomicrobiales > Xanthobacteraceae > Ancylobacter > Ancylobacter pratisalsi. The sequence continues at coordinate 2,423,384 of NZ_CP048630.1, read as the reverse complement.
CTCTCGCGGCGGCGCTCCCATTCATCGAGGCTCCAGCCCGCCGGGATGTAGCCGAACAGCGGGTCATGGGCGGCGGTCTGGTCGGTGACGAGGTCGGGCAGCGTGCCGCGCGCCAGAATCTGTTCATAGACCTCGGCGGCATTGCCGATGAGCCCGATCGAGACCGGCTCGCCGGTACGCCGGGCCGTCGCCAGCAGGGCCAGCGCGGCGTCGAGCGTTTCCGCCTTGCAATCGAGATAGCCGCCCTGGATGCGACGCTCGATGCGCTCGGCGCGCATCTCCACCGCCAGCACCGAGCAGCCGGCCATCACGCCGGCCAGAGGCTGGGCACCGCCCATGCCGCCAAGCCCGGCGGTGAGCAGCCAGCGGCCGGCGAGATCGCCGCCATAATGCTGGCGCCCGGCCTCCACGAAGGTCTCGAACGTGCCGCCAATGATGCCCTGGCTACCGATATAGGTCCAGGAACCGGCCGTCATCTGGCCGTACATCATCAGTCCCTTGCGCTCCAGTTCGTCGAACACTTCCTGCGTCGCCCAGCGGCTGACGAGGTTGGAATTGGCGATGAGCACGCGTGGGGCGTCGGCATGGGTGCGGATGACGCCGACCGGCTTGCCCGACTGAACAAGCAGGGTCTCGTCCTGATCCATCGCCTTCAGCGTGGAGACGATGCGGTCGTAGCATTCCCAGTTCCGCGCCGCGCGGCCGCGCCCGCCATAGACCACCAGATCCTCCGGGCGCTCGGCGACCTCGGGGTCGAGATTGTTCATCAGCATGCGCAGCGGGCCTTCGGTGTGCCAGCTGCGGGCATTCAGGGTGGCGCCGCGCGGGGCGCGGATGATCCGGCGGTTGGGGGTGGCGGCGCTCACGCAGGGCTCCTCATGCGGGTCGATCGACAGGCTCGACGACGGAAGCATAGGAAGGGCTTCGAATTAAGTGTACTAACGAATTTTCATAGATTGCATAATTCAATCTTATTCAGCGGCTCGCGTCACGTCGGGCCCCGGGTGTGGAAGTAGTCCTTGGCCACGGTGACGAAGGCTTCCGCCGCCCGCGTCATCGGTGCGTGCGCCGAGGAGCCGATGATGACGCGCTGGGGTGGCACGCTTTCTTCCAGCGGGCGGCAGATCAGGGGAACCCCGTCATGGGAGTGATCCCCGAAGGGCCGGGTGACCAGCACGCTGTTGCCGAGCCCGTGGGCCACCATGCCGCGCACGGTTTCCAGCGAGGTGCAGCGCAGCAGCTGCTCGGGCATCACCCCGATCATACGGAACAGCGAGAGGAAATAGTCGCGGCTGTGCGGCAGGTCGATCAGCACGAAGGGTTCCTGGGCGAGATCGCGCAGCGACACCTGCGGCATGCCCGCCAGCGGGTGGTCGCGCGCCAGCAGCGCATAGGGGGTCAGCGCGGCGAGAGGGGTGCGCGCCATCTCGCCGATGGTGTCGAGATCGTAGAGCAGCGCCAGCTCGACCACACCGTCGGCGAGATCGCGGTGGAGCTGGTCGAGCGTGGCCTCGCGCAGGCGTACCCGCACATCAGGATGGGCCGCGCCGAAGGCCCGCAGCAGGCCGGGCGCATAGGCCGGGGCGAGCGTGGAGAACACGCCGATCTCCAGTTCGCCGGTCAGCCGCCCGTCCTTGGTGCTGTCCATCACCGCATGGGCATGGGCGAGCAGGTGGCGCACCTCGGCGAGCTTGCTGCGCCCGAACGGGGTGAGGTCGACACCCTGTGCGTGGCGGCGCACGAACAGCTTCTGCCCGAAGCTCAGCTCCAGCTGGCCGATGGCCACCGAGATCGCCGGCTGGGAGACGTGCAGCGCCTCCGCCGCGCGCAGCGTGCTGCCCGCCTCGGCCGTGGCGACAAAGTAGGTGAGCTGTCGCCAGGACACGTTGATGGCCACGTCTTGAATTACCTGAAGTTATTCAGATTATGAAAAGCCGATATTTTTGTTAATTGAGAGGGAGTGTCAAGCTCACCCGTCCTTCAGCTGGCGAGCCCCCATGACCCCTTTCACCACCGACGACGACCGCGCCATTGCCGACGCGATCACCCGCTTTGCGGGCGAGCAGATCGCGCCCCACGCACGGGCGATCGACGCCGAGAGGCGGTTCGCCGGCGAGCACCTGCCGGCGCTGGCGGGCATCGGCCTCACCGGCATGAACCTGCCGGAAGCGTGGGGCGGGGCCGGCGTCTCGGCGGTGGCGCTCTATCTCGCGGTGGAAGCACTCGCGGGCGCCTGCGCCTCCACCACCTCGATGCTGACCGCCCATTTCCTCGCCACCGACGCCATCCTCATCGGCGGCGACGACGCCCAGCGCGGGCGCTGGCTGCCGGAGGCGGCGGCGGGCAGCCGCCTTGGCGCCTTCGCGCTGACCGAGCCGCGCGCGGGCTCCAACCCCGCCGACATGAGCACGCGGGCCGTGCGCGCGGGCGAGGCCTACCGGCTGACCGGCACCAAACACTTCATTTCCAACGCCGCCCACGCCGACTTCCTGGTGGTGTTCGCGCTCACCGACCCCGCCGCCAAGGCGCGCGGCATCAGTGCTTTCGTCGTCGAACGGGCGACACCGGGGGTGAGTGTCAGCGCTCCCGAGCCGACCATGGGGCTGCGCGGCGGGCATGTGTTCGAGGTCCGCTTCGACGATTGCCTCATCCCCGCCACGTGCCGGCTGGGCCCGGAGGGCAGCGGCTTCCGTACCGCGATGAAGGTGCTGGACAATGGCCGCGTCGAGGTCGCCGCCACCGCCACCGGCATCGCCGGCGCCGCGCTGGAGGCCACCCGCGGCTGGCTGAAGGTGCGGCAGGTCGAGGGCGAGCCGATCGCGCGGTTCCAGGGGCTGCAATGGATGCTGGCGGACATGGCGACCGATCTTGAGGCGGCGCGCCTTCTGAGCCTGCGCGCGGCGCATCTGCGCACCCGCCAGGAGCGCTTCTCGCAGCAGGCCGCGATGGCGAAGCTGTTCGCCTCCGAGATGGCCGGGCGCGTGACCGACCAGGCGCTGCAGATCCACGGCGGCTATGGCTATGCGCAGGACCTGCCGCTGGAGCGCTATGTGCGCGATGCCCGCATCCTGCGCATCTATGAGGGCTCGTCCGAGATCCAGCGCAACATCATCGCCCGCGCGCAGCTGGCGTGAGGGCGGCAGGATCGGGGCCGGACATGAGCGCCCGCATCTGCCTTGGAACTGGGCAGCGCTGGACGGAATCCTGCTCAATTCTGGATCAAATAGACCAAATTTTGTGTATCTTGAAACAAATGTTGCAAGGCACGAAACGCCCTTCTATCGTCGCGGCCATGGAGCGCATCGACTTCGTTACCAAGGTAAAGCAGCAGTTCGACGAGCTGCCCGGCAGGATCCGGGTGGCTGCCAGCTACGTGCTCGACCATCCCGAGGACGTCGCCCTGCTGTCGATGCGCGAGCAGGCGCGCCGCGCCGGGGTGCCTCCGGCCACCATGACCCGCTTTGCCCAGCACATGGGCCTGCCCGGCTATGATGAGGTGCGCGCGATCCACGCCGCCGCCCTGCGCGAGGCCCCCGTGGCCTATGGCGGGCGGGCCGAGAACCTCGTGCGCCGCCATCGCGAAGTCGGCAATGCCGGCGTCGCCACCGAGATGCTGGAGCGACTTGCCGTGCATCTGAGCGAGGTCGCCACGCCCTCGCGCGTCGAGCGGCTGGCCGAGGCCGCGCGCGACATGGTGGCGGCGCGGCGGATTTACTGCCTGGGCCACCGCTCCTCGTTCCCGGTGGCGTTCCAGTTCAACTATCTGCTGTCGTTCTTCGATAGCCGGTCGATCCTGCTCGACGCCACCGGCGGCGTCGGCCACCCCAACATGCTGGACGCCGCGCCCGGCGATGTCCTGCTGGTCATCTGCTACCGACCCGCCGCCCGCCACGTGATCGAGGCCACCGCCTTCGCCCGCCGGCAGGGGGTGCGGGTGATCGCCATCACCGACAGCGAGGCCAATGCGATCAGCCGGCTCGCCCATCTCACCCTGCTGACGCCGTGCCAGTCGCCCTCGTTCTTCGACACCGTCACGCCCGCCTTCGCGGTGTGCGAGACGCTGGTCGCGCTCATCGCCGGCCTGCATCCGGGCGACGTCGCCGCCTCGGTCGCGCGCTCCGAGGCCAAGCTGTGGGAGCTGGGCGTGTGGTGGGGCGAGGAGGAAGCACTGCCGGCCTTTGCCGCCCCGGAACGGGTTCGCCCCGATCCGGCGCAGGCATCCACCGCCGTTCATCCGTCCGCCGACGCCGTTGTCCATGCGGACGAAGGCTGACGGAAGGCCCCTGCTCCGCGGGGACACCGAACCGCACCCGGCGCCGCGCGCGGCGCCGGGCACGCACCGAGAAACGCCAGGCACGGACAATACCTGGCGAGTACAAACGAAGACCTGGAAGGAGTTGGGAATGAAGAAACGACTTATCGGCGCCCTGGGCGCGGCTGCGATCAGCATGACCGCACTGATGGCACCTGCGATGGCCGACGGCAATCTGCGCGTCGCCATCCCCTCGAACCTGAACACACTCGACGCCGCCAAGACCAAGCTCGGCGAAGAGTACATCATGAACTTCCTGATCTTCAGCGGCCTGACCGAAGTCGACGGCAAGGGCAGCGTGAAGCCGGATCTGGCCGAGAGCTGGACCAAGAGCGACGATCAGAAGACCTGGACCTTCAAGCTGCGCCCCGGTGTGAAGTTCCATGACGGCAGCCCGCTTGAGGCCGAGGACGTCAAGGCCACCATCGAGCGCATCAAGGACAAGGCCACCGGCTCGACCGCGCGGGTGAACTTCGACCTCGTCGAGAGCATCGAGACGCCGGACAAGGAGACCATCGTCTTCAAGCTGAAGATCCCCTATTCGGGCTTCGCCGAGCTGTTCGGGGACCGTCAGGTCCGCATCATGAAGCGCGACGAATTCGACACCGTGGCGACCCACCCGATCGGCACCGGGCCGTTCATGTTCAAGTCCTTCACCCCCGGCGACCGCGTCGAGCTGGTGAAGAACCCGGACTACTACATCAAGGGCGAGCCCAAGCTCGACGCGGTGACGTTCCGCATCATGCCGGAAAGCGCCGCCCAGATCGCCGCGCTGGAAACCGGCGACATCGATCTGGTGTGGAGCCTGCCGCTCGAATCCATCGACCAGATGAAGAAGAACCCCGACGTCACCGTCGACGCCACGCCGACCTCGACCTGGGACGGCCTGATCATGAACGCGGCGAAGAAGCCGTTCGACGACGCGCGCGTGCGCAAGGCGGTGCTGATGGCGCTGGACAAGCCCGCGCTGGTCGAGGTCGCCCTGTATGGCCAGGGCACGCCGACCCACACCATGATCCCGCCCTCGCACCCCTACTACAACAAGGACATCCCGATCTCGCCCCCCGATGTCGAGGGCGCGAAGAAGCTGCTGGCCGAGGCCGGCTTCCCCGATGGTTTCGAGACCACGCTCTACGTGCCGGTCGGTCGCCCGACGCGTGAGCGCCTCGGCATCGCCGCCAAGGAGTTCCTCGCCCCCGTCGGTATCAAGGTCGATATCCAACGCGTGCCGTGGGACAAGTTCGTGAAGGAAATCGAGGGCAAGGCGGCGTTCTACACCGACGGCTTCTTCAGCCGACCGACCATCGACACCTCGATCTACCCCTTCTTCCACTCCACGGGTTCGTGGAACACCCAGCTGTGGAACTACAACAACCCGGCCATCGACAAGGTTCTGGACGACGCCCGCGCCGCCAAGACCGAGGAAGAGCGCGCCGCTCTCTACAAGCAGTTCCAGGCGCTGGCCGAGGAAACCCCCGCCGGGGCGATCCCCTACGTGCTGAACCACGTCAATGCCTACCGCAAGAACGTGAAGGGCTTCGCCTCCAGCCCGATGATGTGGCTCGACCTGCGCGAGACCACCGTTCAGTGAGCTGGCCCCGCCGGGCGGCGCCTCGCGTGCCGCCCGCGGGAACCACGACCTGAAGGACGTGCCGCCCTGAAGACCGGCCCGGCCCGCCGTCACCCTCACCGGTGCGGCCGGTGCCGGGCGCGTCTTACCCACGCGTTTCCATAACGGAGCCCGCCTGTCGCGGGTCCGTGCTGCCCGGGATGACCGATGGTCCGTTACGTGATCATGCGCCTGTTCGGTATCGCCGCGATCCTCGTCGTGATGTCGGTGCTGGTGTTCGCCATCACCCAGGTGATGCCGGGCAACGTCGCCCATATCCTCGCCGGCCAGTTCGCCGACGATGCCACGATCCTGGCCATCGAGCACAAGCTCGGCCTCGATGCGCCGGCCTATGTGCAGTACTGGCGCTGGGCGGGTGGGGTGCTGAGCGGGGATCTCGGCAACTCGCTGATCATGGAGCGCCCGGTTGGCCCGCTGATCTGGGAAGCCTTCAAGTCCTCGGCGCTGCTCGCCTCCATCGCCTTCGTCATGGTCGCCTTCTTCGGCATCGTGCTCGGCGTGCTCGCGGCGATCCGCCAGAACAGGTTCACCGATCACGCGGTGTCGGTGTTCTCCTATGTCGGCGTTTCGGTGCCCGAGTTCTTCTGGGCCATCGTCGCCATCATCGTGTTCGCGCGCTATCTGGAATGGCTGCCGAGCGGGGGCGCGGGCAATATCTCGCAGGGGTTCTGGCCCTGGGCCTCACATCTGGTGCTGCCCTCGCTGACGCTGACCTTCACCCTCATCGCCCATGTCTCGCGCCTCACGCGCTCCTCGATGATCGAGACGCTGCGCTCCAACTATGTGCGCAACGCCCGCGCCAAGGGGCTGCCGGAAGGCGTGATCATCCGCCGCCACGCGCTGCGCAACGCGCTGCTGCCGACCATCACCGTGCTCGCGATCGATGTGGGCTGGCTGCTCGGCAACATCGTCGTGGTCGAGGCGGTGTTCTCCTATCCGGGCATCGGCCGTCTGCTGCTCTTCGCCATCGAGCGCCACGACCTGCCCCTCATCCAGGCCGGCATCCTGCTGATCGCGGGGGTCTACTGCTTCGCGAACCTGATCGCCGACCTGCTCTACGCCTATTTCAACCCGAAGATCCGGTATGGCCATGTCGAAAGCTGACGCTGTGAAAGCCGGGGCCGCACGGCGCCCGCGCTCCCTGCTGGCCGGGGCCAACCCCAAGCTGGTGGTCGGCGCGCTGGTGCTGGCGCTGCTGATCGGCGTGGCGATCGCCGCGCCGTGGATCGCGCCCTACCGCTTCGACGAGATGAGCATTCTCAGCCGGCTGAAGCCGCCGAGCCTCGCCCACTGGTTCGGCACCGACGAGTTCGGCCGCGACGTGCTGAGCCGCACGCTGATGGGTGCGCGGCTGTCGCTGCTGATGGGCTTCGCCGCCACGGCGGTGAGCCTTGCCATCGGCGTGCCGCTCGGCCTGTGGGCGGGCTACCGGCGCGGGACGATCGACGAGGCGGTGATGCGCGTCACCGACGTGCTGCTGTCCTTCCCCCCGATCATGCTGGGCCTGCTGATCCTGGCGGTGACCCCGCCCTCGCTGTGGAAGCTGATCCTCGCGGTCGGCATCGTCTATGTGCCGAGCACGGTGCGCCTTACCCGCTCGGTCACGCTGGATCTGGCCGGCGAGGAATTCGTGCAGGCCGCCCGCGCGCGCGGCGAGCACTCCGCCTACATCCTGCACGCGGAGATCCTGCCCAATGCCTGGCCACCGATCATGGTGGAAGCCAGCCTGCGCGTGACCTTCGCCATCCTGCTCGGAGCGGCGCTGTCCTTCATCGGCCTCGGCGCCCAACCCCCCAGCTCCGACTGGGGGCTGATGATCTCCGAAGCCCGTCCCCTCATCGATCGCGCCCCCTGGGTCGCGCTCGCGCCCGGCATCGCCATGGGCATCACCGTCATCGCGGTGAACCTGCTCGGCGACGGCCTGCGCGAAGTGCTCGACCCGCGCATGCAGCGGAAAGGCGGCTGATGACCTCCCCCTTGCTGTCCGTCACGGACCTTACCCTCACCTACAGCACCGGCCGCGGCCCGCTGCGCGCGCTGAACGCGGTCAGCTTCGACGTCCATGCCGGGCAGACGCTGGCCGTGGTCGGCGAATCCGGCTCCGGCAAGAGTTCGATCGCGCTCGCCGCCATGGGCCTGCTCGGCCCCGAGGCCGGACTCGCCGGCTCGATCCGCTTCGAGGACCGCGAGCTGATCGGGCTGGACGAGCCGAGCCGGCGCGACCTGCGCGGACGGGCGATCGGCATGGTGTTCCAGGACCCGTTCACCTCGCTCAATCCCAGCCTCAGGATCGGCGAGCAGGTGGCCGAGCCGCTGGTCTACCATCAGGGTCTCTCGCGCGCCGACGCGCTGGAGAAGGCCATCGCGGCGCTGGGCGAGGTCGGCCTGCCGGGCCCGCGCGAGCTCGCGTCCGCCTACCCGCACCAGCTCTCGGGCGGCATGCAGCAGCGTGTGCTGATCGCCGCCGCCATCGTGTGCAATCCACGCCTGCTGATCCTCGACGAGCCGACCACCGCGCTGGACGTGACGGTGGAGGCGCAGATCCTCGACCTGCTCGACAGCCTTCGGCGCAGCCGCGGGCTGGGCATGGTGTTCATCACGCACAATCTGGGCGTGGTGAACCGCATCGCGGACCGGGTCTGCGTGCTCTATGCCGGGCGCGTGGTCGAGGTCGGCGCCAAGGACGTGGTGCTCGGCAACCCCTCCCATCCCTACACCAAGGGCCTGCTGGCCTCGCTGCCACGCCTGACATCAAGCGGCGAGGTCAAGCCGATCGCGCCGATTCCCGGCCGCTTCCCCGACCTGATCGACGCCCCGCCCGGCTGCATCTTCGCCGCCCGCTGCCCCTTCGCCGAAGAGGCCTGCACCACCACCGAGCAGGTGCTGGCCACCGACGCCGAGGGCAATGGCGCGCGCTGCTGGAAAAGCGCGGGACTGCCCGGCTGGCCGGAAGCCCCCGCCACCGCGCCGAAGCAGCGCAGCCGGCGGGAGACGACCGCCCCGGCGCTGCTGCACACCGAGAACCTCGCCAAGCGCTACACCCGCGGGCGCCTCGGTGGCGGCATCGAATGGACCCGAAAGCTAGGCATCATTCCCTGGCCGAGCGCGCGCGCCGAAACCGTGAACGCGGTCGACGGCATCTCGCTCGACATCCATCGCGGCGAGGTGGTGGGCCTTGTGGGCGAAAGCGGCAGCGGAAAGTCGACCTTCGGGCGCACCATCCTGCGCCTCATCGACCCCTCCGCCGGGCGGATCGTCTTCGAGGGCCGGGATGTGGCGCAGGTTCCGGCCGGGGACCTCGACGAACTGCGCAAGCGGGCGCAGATCGTGTTCCAGAACCCGGATTCCTCGCTCAATCCGCGGCGCAAGGTCGGCAACGCCATCGCCCGCGCGGTGAAGCTGCAGACCAACGTGCCGGCCGAGCGGCGGCGCCAGCATGTGGAGGACCTGCTCGATCGGGTCGGCCTGCCGCGCGACTATTACGAGCGCTACCCGCACCAGCTCTCGGGCGGCGAGAAGCAGCGCGTGGGCATTGCGCGGGCTCTGGCGACGGAGCCGGACTTCATCGTCTGCGACGAACCGGTTTCGGCGCTGGATGTGTCCGTGCAGGCCACCGTGCTCAACCTGCTGGACCGGCTGCGCGACGAACTGAACCTGTCCTACCTGTTCATCTCGCACGATCTCTCGGTGGTCGCCTACATCGCCGACCGCATCGCGGTCATGTATTCGGGCCGCATCTGCGAGGTCGGGCCGGCGGAGGCGGTGCTGCAGCCGCCCTACCATCCCTATACCCAGGCGCTGCTCTCCGCCGTGCCGCTGCCGACCCCCGGCGCGGAAAAGCGCGAACGCATCCGCCTGCGCGGCGACCGCCCGCCCTCGGGCGCGCAGCGGGCGGGCTGCGTGTTCCACACCCGGTGCCCGCGCGTGATCGGCGAGATCTGCGCCACCACCGCGCCGCCGGTGCACGAGCCCCGTCCGGGCCATTCCATCGCCTGCCATCTGCCGCTGGACGAGCTGATGCGCGGGCCCCCGGTGCTGCCCGAGCCTTTGCCCGCCGCCGCCGAATAACTGTTCCAAGAAAGCGGACAGCCGCTTGCAAACCACCAAGGACGAAACGTCATGAGTGCCCGCCTCACCACGCCTCCCAAGCATGGCCACAAGAGCTTCCTCTATTCCGAACTGGCCGACGACCTCGACACGCTGCAGGCCGACATCGCGGTACTCGGCATTCCCTATGGCTCGGCCTACTCGATCGAGGAAGTCAGCAACGACCAGTCCAACGCGCCGACCGCCATCCGCCAGGCCAGCGACCGCGCGGTGCGGGCGCTTGAGCGCTACGACTTCGACATTGGCGGACCCCTGCTGATGAACAAGCCGATCCGCATGGTCGACTGCGGCGACGTGATCAACGATGCGCGCGACCTCGGCACCAGCTACCGCAACGCGGAAGCCGCCGTGCGCAAGATCCTCAAGGCCGGCGCGCTGCCGCTCATCCTCGGCGGCGACCACGGCATCCCGATCCCGGTGCTGCGCGCCTATGACGACCAGGAAGGCCCGATCACCCTCGTTCACATCGACGCCCATCTCGACTGGCGCGACGAGGTGAACGGGGTGAAGGACGGCTATTCCAGCCCGATCCGCCGCATCTCCGAGATGGACCATGTGAAGGACATCTTCCAGATCGGCATCCGCGCCCAGGGCAGCGCCCGGCAGGAGGAGGTCGACGCCGCCCTCGCCTACGGCGCCAACATCATCACCGCCTACGAGCTGCATGATGTGGGCATGGACGCGGTGCTGGAGCGCATTCCGGCCGGCGGGCGCTACTACATCACCATCGACGCCGACGGCATGGACCCCTCGGTGATGCCGGCGGTGAACGGCCCGGCGCTGGGCGGGGTGACCTACCACCAGGCCCGCAAGCTGATCCACGGCCTCGTCAACAAGGGGCGCGTGGTGGGCATGGATCTCGTCGAGATCACCCCGGCCAAGGACGTGAACCGGATCTCGTCGATTGCCGCCTGCCGCCTGTTCGTCAACCTGATCGGCGCCACCATCAAGGCCGGCTATTACGAGCGCTGACGCGGCCTTCTCCGGATCGTACGAACCTCGGGGCAGAGGACGCCCCGGGGTTCACGCCTCCGGACGGGACGGCTTCTCGGCGGCGTCCATGGCATCGGCGAAGCGCAGCAGGTCGTCCATCAGCCGCGCCAGCACCTCGCCGCCGAGCGGCTTGAGGCGGGCCCATTGCGCCTCGAACACCTGGGGAATCGCCTGATTGATCACCGCCTCGCCCGAGGCGGTGAGCTGGATCCGGATGGTGCGGCGGTCGCTCGGCTCGGGCAGGCGGGCGATGTAGTGCAGCGCCTCCAGCTTGTTGATCCGGCTGTTCAGCCCCGCCCCGCTGAGCAGCAGCGAATGGGCGAGTTCCTTCGGCGTCAGCGCGTAGGGCAGGCCGGCACGGCGCAGCGCGGTGAGCACGTCGAAGGTGCCCCGCACCAGCCCGAAGGGCTCCAGCACCTCGTCGATGAAGGCGGTGGACTGGATGTGAAGCCGCCCGATCATGCCGTAAATGTGCACCGGCACCGGGTCGATATCCGGGCGCTCGGCCTGCCACTGCCGGAAGATCTCGTCGACACGCTGGCGCGCCGCGCTGTCGGTCGAGACGCGGCGCGGCTTGCGTGCCGGCGGGTTCGCGCTCATCCCCTCGCCCTCCTCATCGCTCACGCGCTCCACGTCACCACCCGTCGTTCCAGATATTCCAGCACGTAGAACAGCGCCACGCTCATCACCGTCAACACCAGCAGCGCGGCGAAGGCGACCGGGGTCTGCGACTGCGAGGTGGTGATGAGAATGAGATAGCCCAGCCCGCTCTGCGCCGAGACGAACTCGCCGATCACCGCGCCGATCACCGCGAAGGTGATCGCCACCTTGCAGCCGGTGAACAGCGCCGGCAAGGCGGCGGGAATGCGCAGCCGGCGCAGGATCATGTGCTGGGAGGCCCCCAGCGAGCGCATAAGATCCAGCATCGCGCGGGGCACGGCGTCAAAGCCGGCGACAACGTTGACGAGGATGGGGAAGAAGCACACCAGCACCACGATGACGATCTTCGGCCATTCGGAAAAGCCGAACCACAGCGTCACCAGCGGCGCCAGCGCCACCTTGGGGATCGACTGCAGGCCGAGCAGGATCGGGTAGACGATGCGCCGCGCAATCGGATTGAACGCGATCAGCCCCGCCAGCGGCAGCGAGAGCGCCAGGGCGAGCAGGAAGCCGAACACCGTCTCGCGCAGGGTCACCAGCGCGTTCACCGCCAGTTCCGGCGCCCACTCCACGCTGGCGGCGGCGATCTGCGAGGGCGCGGGCAACAGCCAGGTCGGCACCGCGAAAGCGCGCACCAGTCCTTCCCACGCGAGGAGGGCGACAAGATAGACCAGCGGCGTCACGACGTGGCGCGAGAGGGCGCGAGACAGGGCGGGCAGATGCATGCGTCAGCCCTTCCTGTGGCCGAAAATGAGATGGCGCACCTGGTTCTTGATCTCGAGGAAACGCGGCAGGCTCTGGGTGTCGATGCTGCGCGGGCGCGGCAGGTCGACCTCGATGTCGGCCTCGATCCGTCCGGGGCGCGGCGACATCACCAGCACGCGGTCGCCGAGCAGGATCGCCTCGTCAATGTCGTGGGTAATCATGAAGGCGGTGCGCCCCAGCGCGCCCCACAGCCGCGAGAGTTCGAGCGAAAGCTCCTCGCGGGTCAGCGCGTCCAGCGCGCCGAACGGTTCGTCGAGCAGCAGAAAGCGCGGATCGGCCAGCATGGCCCGGCAGAACGCGGCGCGCTGCTTCATCCCGCCCGACAGGTTCTGCGGGCGGTGATGGGCGAAGTCCTTGAGGCCCGTCATCTCCAGCAGCTGCCAGGCCCGCGCCTGCGCACTCTCTCGCGGCAGCGACAGGATATCGGCGGGCAGCAGCACGTTTTCCAGCACGCTCGCCCAGGGAAACAGCACATGCTCCTGGAAGATGATGCCGACCTCGTGGGAGGGGCTGGAAAGCGGATTGCCGTAGCGATTGAGCGTGCCCGCGCTCGCCGGTTCGAGCCCGGCGATGAGACGCAGCAAGGTGGACTTGCCGCAGCCCGACGGGCCGACCAGGGAGACGAACTCGCCGGTGCGGATGGTGAGATCGACCGGGCCAAGCGCGTGCACCTCGCGTCCCGCGCGGTCGCGGAAATGCTTGCTCACGCCCTCCAGCGCGATCACGGGAACCTCGCGCGTGCCGTCCCCCGCGCCCGCGCTGTCCCCGTTCCGCCCTAGCGGCGCGCGCACTCCCGGCGCGCGCGCGGTCTCGACACTCATTCCACGAAGCCCTCCACCACCACGTCCTTCGGGTCGACCGGCGCGTTCAGCTTGAAGTATTTGCTGACGACGTCCACCGTCTCCTTGACGCGGGCGGGGTCGATCTTGCCGAGCGGCTGGCCGGGCACGGTGGCGAGTTCCTTCACCAGCCGGGTTTCGCCCTCGATCACGGCGGGATCGATCTGCTTCTGGTAGCCGTGCATGATGGCGGCGGCTTCCGCCGGGTCGGCGAAGGCATCCTTCATGCCCTTCAGTGTTGCCCGCACGAAGGCGCGCACCATCTCGGGCTGGCCGGCGATGGTGTCCTCGCTGGCGATGAGGCCGTTGCTGTAGAAGTTGAGACCCGCGTCCTTGTAGGCCAGCGCCGTCACCGGGTTCGGCGCGGTGGCCTTCTCGACCAGCGGCTGGCCGACGAGGAACTGGCCGATGCCATCGGCGCGCTTGGTCGCCAGCACCGAGGACAGCGACGCCCCGTCCGCCGTGACCCAGTTCACCTTGGAAGCGTCGATGCCCGCCGCCTCGGCATAGGCCGGGAACAGCAGCCGCACCGAGCTGGACGCGGTGTCGGCCAGCGTCTTGCCCTCCAGATCCTTGGGCGCCGTGATGCCGCTCTCGGTGAGGGTGAAGATCGCCTGCGGCGGCGTGGCGTAGACGATGGCCACCATCTTCACCGGCACCTTGTCATTGCCGCGCGCCAGCACCAGCGAGCCGGCATCGGCAAAGCCCATCGTGGCGGCGCCGGAGGCGACCTTCTTGATCGCGTCCGCCGAGCCCTGCCCGCGCAGGATGTTCACGTCCAGCCCCTCGGCCTTGTAGTAGCCCTTGTCGAGCGCGACGTAGAAATAGGCGTGGCGGCCATTGAAGCCGAAGTCGGTGATCAGGTTCACCTCGGCCGCCTGCGCCCCCGACAGCGGAGGGCACAAAAGGGCGGTGAGCGCGAAAAGGGCGGCCAGGCGCTTTTTCATGGGGTCGTCTCCATACGAGCATCGCGAATGTCGAGGGCGGCGAACATTTCCGGCGGCGCCCTCGTGGTGGGCCGACGGCCATTTCATTCCATTGCGAATGATTGAAGGCTAGTGACGGGTTTGATTTAGGTCAATCACCCGCCCGGCTCATTCGGTGGGCAGATGGGGGCGAATGCCGCTCATATACCGGGCATCCTGCCCAAACCCTGAACACCCCTTCATGCCTGCGTTATCAACGCTTCGTCAAGGCTCACCGGGCCGCCCGCATCCGCCTCCTGTCCGGCGCGGCGTGTCGCCGGCCATGCCGCCCCCGGCGGATGTTGCGGCTTGACAGGGGGCAAAGGCGCGCTCCAGAATTGATCATTCCATAGAGAATGAATTCCCGGATACCCATGGACCAGAACACACGCATCGCCGTGATCGGCGCCGGCATTGCCGGGCTGACGGTTGCCGGCCTGCTGCAGCAGCAGGGCTACCAGGTGAGAGTGTACGAGCAGGCGGCCAGGTTCTGGCGCATCGGCGCCGGCATCATTCTCGGCGCCAGCACGGCCAAGGTGATGCGGCGCCTTGGAATCGAGGACGGCATGGTGCGCGCCGGCATCAAGCCCGACGCCTTCGTCAGCCGCGATGTCGCCAGCGGGCGGATCCTGAACGAGCTGGTGTTCGACGCCGCGCGCGAGGCCGATTTCGGCGGCCCCTTCGTCAACATCCACCGCGCCGACCTGCACCGCCTGCTGGTGTCGCGGCTCAAGCCGGGCACGATCCACTTCGACCACCGGCTCGACGGGCTCGACGAGGGGCCGGGCGCGGCGGTGCTGTCCTTCGACAATGGCGAGCGGGTGGAGGCCGACATCGTGATCGGCGCCGACGGCATCCATTCGCGGGTGCGTGAGGCGATCCTGGGGCGCGAGCCACCCCGCTATATCGGCAAGGTGGCGCTGCGCGCGGTGTTCCCCAGCGCCCGCGCCGCCGGCGTGCCGATGCGCGACTGCACCAAATGGTGGGGCGCGGACCGACACCTGCTGGCCTATTTCATGACCGACCGGCGCGACGAATGCTATGTCATGGCGGCCGTGCCCAGCGAGGAATGGGGCGCCGACACCCCGCCCGCGCCGGGCACGCGCGAGGACTTCCTGAGCGCCTTCCCGAACGCGCATCCCGACCTCACCGCGCTGCTGGAAGCGGTGGACAATGTCTCCCTGCTGCCGATCTGCGACCGGGAGCGCAACGATGTGTGGAGCGCGGGGCGCGCGGTGCTGATGGGCGATGCCTGCCACGCGGTACGCCCGTTCATGGCGGCCGGCGGCTCGATGGCGATCGAGGACGCGGCCATCCTGTCGCGTGCCATCGCCGCCTGCGACAGTCCCGAGGCGGCCTTCCGCACCTATGTCGCCAACCGGGTGCCCCGCGTGGGCGACGTGCAGCGCATCTCGGCGGAGAATTCCTGGCTGAAGCTGCCCGGCGATACCGGCTGGTTCTTCGGCTACGATCCCTTTACCGACACGCTCGACCACGCCGCCTGAACATTGCTCACCCGAACCATCCCGGAGCCGCCATGCCGCGCGCCGCCATCGAGGCCGATCTCGACCATCTGACCGCGCTCCGGCACGATCTCCACGCCCATCCCGAGCTTGGCTTCGAGGAACACCGCACCGCCGCACGGCTGCGCGCGGAACTGGAGGCCTGCGGCATCCCGGTCGTCGGCGGCATCGGCGGCACCGGGCTGGTCGGCATCGTCGAGGGTGCGGGCGGGCCGGGGCGCTCCGTCGGCCTCCGAGCGGACATGGACGCGCTGCCGATCGAGGAGGACAGCCATCTGCCCTGGCGCTCTACCGTGCCGGGGCTGTTCCATGGCTGCGGGCATGACGGGCATGTCACCATGCTGGTCGGCGCGGCGCGCCACCTTGCCGCCGACAGGGACTTTGCCGGCCGGGTGGTGCTGATCTTCCAGCCGGCGGAAGAAGGCCGGGGCGGCGCCCGCGCCATGCTCGCCGACGGCCTGTTCATGCGCTTTGCCTGCGACGAGGTCTATGCGCTGCACAACGACCCCAACCGGGATTTCGGCGAGGTCGCCCTGCGAAAGGGAGCGGTGAGCGCCAGCGCGGATTTCTTCGACATCGAGATCACCGGCGATGGCGGGCACGCCGCCTTTCCCCACCGCACCATCGATGCCGGGCTGGTGGCGATCACCATCGCCCAGGCGCTTCACGCCATTGTCGGGCGCAATGTCGATCCCAACGAGGCCGCGGTGGTGTCGGTGACGGGGATGAACGCCGGCGCCACCTACAACGTCATCCCCGGCACGGCGACGCTGTCGGGCACCATCCGCACCTTCTCGCCCGCCACCCGCACGCTCATCGCCGGGCGCATCGAGGCGCTGTGCGCGGGCATCGCGCAGGGCTACGGCGCACGCGCCAGCGTCTCCATCCGCGACGTCTTCAGCACGCTGGTCAATCACGATACGCAGGCCGACGCGCTGGCCGGCGCCGCCCACGCGGTGGTGGGCGCGGACAAGGTGGTGACCGACACCGCGCCGGTGACCACCAGCGAGGATTTCGCCGACATGCTGATGGCGGTGCCGGGGGCCTACTGCTTCCTCGGGCAGGGCCATGGCGCGGCGTTGCACAACCCGCGCTACGCCTTCAACGACGCCATCATCCCCACCGGCGCCGCGCTCCTCGCCCGCATCGCGCGGGACCGGACGGGCTGAGGTCCGCCCCCCTCAGGGCCGCGCCAGCGGCAGGTGCACCTGCTGCACCAGCCCGCCGCCCGGCCGGTTGGTCAGCACCAGCCGCCCCTCGCTCGCGGTGATGATCTCATGGGCGATCGCAAGGCCGAGACCGGCGCCGGGCACCGGCTTGCCGCGCGCCGGATCGACCCGGAAGAAGGGTTCGAACACCCGCTCCATCAGCGCCTCGGGGATGCCCGGCCCCTCATCGGCGATGGTCAGGACGGCCTCCCCCTCCACCGCCTTCACGGAGACTCGGGCGCTCCGGCCATGGGTCGCGGCGTTGATGGCGAGGTTGCGGATCGCCCGGCACAGCGACAGCGGGCGTGCCATCACCTCCACCGGCTCGGCGTGGTCCAGCTCCACCTTCATGTCGATGCCCTTGAGCTCGGCGACCACCTCGCCCACCAGCTCGTCGAGCCGCACCCGGCTGCGCGCCGTATCGTTCACCTCCTCGCGCACCAGCCGGATCGCGCTATCGGCGATGCGGTCGAGTTCGATCAGATCGTTGATCCAGGTGGTGCGCTCGGCCTCGTCCTCGATGAACTCGGCGCGCAGCCGCATTCGGGTCATCGGCGTGCGCAGATCGTGCCCCGCCGCCGCCACCAGCCGGATACGGCTCTCCATGGCCTGCTTCAGCCGCGAGGACAGCCGGTTGATGGCCTCGGCGGCGGCGCGCACCTCGGTCGGCCCCTCCTCGGGAAGCGGATCGAGCCGCCCGTCGGGGCCGATGGTGGCGGTGGTGCGCTCCAGCAGCGCCAGCGGCTCGGTGAGCCGGCGCACCGCGACGACCATCACCAGCGTGGTGCCGAGCGCCATCACCAGCACCCAGCCCGCGAGCGCCCAGTAGCCGTTCTGCGGCGCGGGCGGCGCCGTCAGCGGCATGAGCAGCCAGCGCCCGTCGGCAAGCTGGCCGGAGATGATCGGCCAGGGCACGCCTTCCACCCGGCGTATCGTCACCCGTTCGGTGCGGCCGGCGCGGGCAAGGGCGGCGTTGATCCCCTCCGTGGGGCCCGGCTCGGCCGTACCGCCGGGCGGCGCGGCGCGCAGACCCGCGGTCGCGGCCGGGTTGACCAGCGCCCCGTCCTGCCCGGCGCCGGCGGCGAGATCGGCCAAAAGCCCCCATTGCGTGGCAAGCGCGGCGTCGGCCTCCTCAAAGTGCGGCGGGGTCAGAAGCAGGAGGGAAAGCCCGGTCGCCAGCAGCGCCACCACCAAGACGGCGCCCACCAGCAGCGCGGTGACTTTGGTGCGAAGCGTGTTCACGACACCTCCGCCGGCCCGTCGGGCCCGTCCACGAGTTCCACCGGCACCGCGAGCTGGTAGCCCCCGTTGCGCAGCGTCTTCAGTATCTTGAACTGTCCGGCATCCCCGAGCTTTCGCCTCAGCCGGCTCACCAGCACGTCGATCGAGCGGTCGAAGGCACCCGGGCTGCGGCCTTGGGTGATGTCGAGCAGCTGATCGCGCGAGAGCATCCGCCCCGGACGCTCCAGAAAGGCGACCAGCAGGTCGAACTCGGCCCCGGTCAGCGCCACCTCCGCGCCGGCCGGGTCATGGACGAGGCGGGTGGCGGAAATGGCGGTGAAGCCGGCAAATCGAAAGCTCTGGCGGGCCGGCGCGGCCGGCGCCTCGCGCACCGCCGTCCGCCGCAGCACGGCGCGGATGCGCGCCAGCAGCTCGCGCGGGTTGAACGGCTTGCCGAGATAGTCGTCGGCGCCGACCTCCAGCCCGATGATGCGGTCGACATCCTCCTTCAGCGCCGTGAGCAGGATGATCGGCACGCTGGAACGCCCGCGCAGATCCCGGCACAGGTCCAGCCCGGAAACGTCCGGCAGCATCAGATCCAGCACCACGATGTCGATGCGGTTCGAGGCCAGGCGCTCCTCGGCCTCGCGCCCGTTGTTGGCGAGGCTGACGCGAAATCCCTGCCCCTGGAGATAGCGGCCCAGCAGCCGGCGGATTTCCTGATCGTCGTCGACGACAAGGACATGCGTACTCGCTTCCAACGGGTTCCTCCCGGCGATGATGTGCTTCGGAAGAGGCAGCAATGATGTGCCGCCATCAATGCGGAAATGGCAACCGAAGGTTTCCAGACGCCCTCCAGCAACATTGGGCAACAAAAAGGGGCGACGGCGTCAACGTTCGGAAACCGTGAGACCTTCGCCGGAAACACAGGGCCCGGATAGTGCAGCATCGAAAATTGGATGTGAGCACCCGATGCCGAAACATCTGTTCACCTGCCTTGTGGTCGGCGGCGCGCTCGGCGCCGTGCTGGCCCCGCCCGCCCTGGCGCAGGAAGTCCCCCCGATGGCCTCCCGATCAAGCGCGTGGGGTGCCATCGCCACGCCCGTCCCGGTGCCGGGACGCGTGGCGCTGACGGACTGCGTGATGGCGTGCCCCGTCGGCGCGACGTCGCTCGGCACCGACGCCGATGGCGCATTTCCGTCCGCGTTGGCTTTCGGTTCGAGCGAGGCCGATACGAGCGAGGCCGAGGCCGGCGGGGTGTCCGTCCTGCCGTTCCCGCCGCCGCCGGAAGGTTTCGGACCGCCCGGATTTCCGCCCCCCGGATTTGCGCGCGATGACGTGCCGCCCCCGCCGGGCGACCCGCTCGTCCTTGCCGCCAGCCTGTCCACGCTCGAAACCTATATCGGCATCACCAGCGCCCAGCTTGACGCCTGGCGCGGCTACACCGACGCGCTTCAGGCGCTGATGGCCGGGCCGAACCCCGGCGAGGAGCCTGCCGCGCCGGATGCCGACATGCTTCCCGGCGAGCGGCTGGCGCAGGCGCTTGCTACCCACGGCGACGAGGCCCGCCGCCTGACCGCGGCCATCGGCACGCTGCGTGGCGCGCTTTCCAAAGCCCAGCTCGCCCGGTTTGCCGAAGCCGAGCCGCTGTGCCCGCCGCCGTTTTCCCCGCCGGGCTCACCGCTTCCCGGCCCCGCATCGCCGGCCCGATAAGCCCCTCCATCCCCCCGGGTATCGCCCAATCCGGGGGCGCAGGGAACCGATCACTATGCGCCCCCCCGCGATCGGTTCCCGGCGGTGGACGCGTCGAAAGGCGCGTCCACCGCTTCCCATTTTCACGGCGCACCTCTCGACGGTGATCGCGTTCGGAACGTCGTCGAGGGCGCACCCACGCGCAGGATCATGACCACACATCCCTCCGTCTCCCTTTCGCGCCTCAAGCTTCTCTCCGTCCTGCTGCTGCTCGCCGTCCTGGCGGGCGGGGGCTGGCTGTTGTGGGACAAGCTGTCGGCTCCCGCCGCCCCGGTCTATATCAGCGCACCCGTCGTCATCGGCGACGTGGAAAGCACCGTGCTGGCCACCGGAATCCTGAAGCCGGTGAAGCTGGTCGCGGTCGGCTCGCAGGCCTCCGGGCGCATCACCTCGGTCAAGGTGGCGCTGGGCGACACGGTGCATGCGGGCGATCTTCTCGCCGAGATCGATTCCGTCACCCAGCAGAACGACCTGCGCACCACGCAGGCGACGCTGGCCAAGGTGCGGGCGCAGCGGACCGAGAAGGAGGCGACCCTCGCCCTCAACCAGAAGACGCTGGACCGCCAGACCCGCCTGGTGGCGACCAATGCCGTCTCGCGCACCGATTTCGACAGCGCCATCGCCGAAGCCGACGTCACCCGCGCCCAGATCACCGCGCTGGACGCGGACATCGATGCGGCCGAGGTCGCGGTGGCCACGGCGGAGGCCAATCTCGGCTACACCCGCATCACCGCCCCGATCGACGGCACCGTGCTCGCCATCGTCAGCCAGGAAGGGCAGACGGTGAACGCCACCCAGTCGGCACCGACCATCGTGGTGCTCGGCCAACTCGACACCATGACCGTGCGCGCGGAGATCTCCGAAGCCGACGTGGTGAATGTCGCGCCCGGACAGGCGGTCTATTTCACCATTCTGGGCGAGCCGGACCGGCGCTACGAGGCGCGCCTCGCCTCGATCGAGCCGGCGCCTGAATCGGTGCGCAACGATACGAGCTTCAGCACCACCTCGTCCGCGTCGAGTTCCAGTTCCTCTTCGTCCAGCACCTCCGAGGCGATCTACTACAACGGCATCTTCACCGTGCCGAACCCCGAGCGGCGGCTGCGCACCTACATGACCGCCGAGGTTCACATCGTGCTCGGCGCCGCCCACGAGGTGCTCACCATTCCCTCGGCCGCTCTTCTCACCGGGAGCACGGATGGCACCGCCCGGGTGCGGGTGCTGGACGATGACGGCCGCGCAGTGGAACGCGCCATCGAGATCGGCCTCGACGACCGGATGAACGTCGAGGTGCGCGCGGGGCTCACGCAGGGCGAGCGCGTGGTGTTGAAGGAAGCCAGCACCACCGCGTCGCCGGCCTCCGGGGGCGGCCCGCCCTCGCCAATGGGGTTCTAGGCCATGGACGCACCTCTCATCGCGCTGAAGGGGGTCTGGCGCGAATATGTCTCCGGCGAGGACCGGCTGCAGGTTCTCAAGGAAATCGACCTCACCATCGAAGCCGGGGAAATGGTCGCCATCGTCGGCGCCTCCGGCTCGGGCAAGTCGACGCTGATGAACATTCTCGGCCTGCTCGACCGGCCGAGCCTTGGCAGCTACCACATACGCGGCCGCGCCACCGGCTCGCTGGACAGCAACGAGCTGGCGGCGCTGCGGCGGGAGCATTTCGGCTTCATCTTCCAGCGCTACCACCTGCTGGGCGAACTGACCGCGCGCGACAATGTCGAGGTTCCCGCCGTCTATGCCGGCACCGAACGCGGCGCCCGCCACGGCCGCGCCAGCGCCCTGCTGGAGCGCCTGGGCATGGGCGCGCGCGCCGATCACCGCCCCGGCCAGCTCTCCGGCGGCCAGCAGCAGCGCGTCTCCATCGCCCGCGCCCTGATGAATGGCGGCGAGGTCATCCTCGCCGACGAGCCGACCGGCGCCCTCGACAGCCGCAGCGGCGAGGAGGTGCTGCGCATTCTCGAGGAGCTGAACGCCGAGGGGCGCACCGTCATCCTCGTCACCCACGACCCCGCCGTCGCCGCCCGCGCGCGCCGCGTCATCGAGATCAGCGACGGCGTCATCACCGCCGACCGCCGCCGCGAGGCATCGCCCGCCCCCGCATCCGAGCCGGTCTCCGCGCCGACGGCGAGGACCGAGTGGGCGGACGCGGGCAAGGGCAGCCACCTCACCGCACTGGGCGAGGCGCTGCGTATGGCGCTTCTGGCGATGAACGCACACCGCATGCGCGCCTTCCTCACCATGCTCGGCATCATCATCGGCATCGCCTCGGTGGTGTGCGTCGTCGCCCTTGGCGAGGGATCGCGCCAGCGCGTGCTCACCAACATCTCCAGCCTCGGCACCAACACGATCGAGGTCTTCGCCGGCAAGAGCTACGGCGACGTGCGCTCGGCGAAGATCAGCACGCTGGTGATCTCCGACGCCGACGCGCTTGCCGGCCAGCCCTATGTCGCCGCCGTCACCCCGACCGTCTCGACCTCGGCCGTGATCCGCTACCGGGCGGTCGAGGCCAACGCCCTCGTCAACGGCGTCGGCGCCCAGTACTTCCTGGCCAAGGGCACCCACCTTGCCGAGGGCCGGCTCTTCGGCACCGATGCCGTGAAGCGCCGCACCCAGGAAGCGGTGATCGACGAGAACACCCGCACCACCCTGTTTGGCGAAGGCGTCAGCGCGCTCGGGCGGGTGATTCTGGTCGGCTCCATGCCGGCCCGTATCGTGGGCGTCACCGAACCCCAGCAGGGTGGCTTCGGCTCCAACCAGAACCTGTCGGTCTACCTGCCCTACACCGCCGTGCAGACCCGCCTCATCGGCTCGCAGTCGCTGCGCTCCATCACCGTGCGCGTCGCCGACGACGTCTCGTCCGGCCTCGCCGAGCAGGCGGTCACCGATCTCCTCACCCGCCGCCACGGCAGCAAGGACTTCTTCATCCTCAACACCGACGACATCCGCCGCGCCATCACCTCGACGACCCAGACCATGACCGTGCTGATCGCCGTCATCGCCGTGATCTCGCTGGCGGTCGGCGGCATCGGGGTGATGAACATCATGCTGGTCTCGGTTTCCGAACGGGTGGGCGAGATCGGGGTGCGCATGGCGGTCGGCGCGCGGCGGCGCGACATTCTCCAGCAGTTTCTCATCGAAGCCGTGCTGGTGTGCCTCATCGGCGGGGTGCTGGGCATCGCCCTCGCCCTCGCCTTCGGCCTGGTGTTCGCGCAGGTACAGACCGGCTTCAGCCTGGTCTATTCCGCCACCTCCATCGTCACCGCCGTCGTGTGCTCCACCGCGATCGGGGTCGGCTTCGGCTACCTGCCGGCCCGGCGCGCGGCGAGGCTCGATCCCGTCGAGGCGCTGTCCCGGACCTGAACGCAGCGGACCTGAACGCAGCGAGCGTGAACGCAGCTAGCGGGTGGCCCCAAGCCGCGCCAGCGCACGCGCCAGCACCACCTCCGGCGCACCCGAAGCGTCGATCGTTGTCCAGCCCGGCGCGCCTGAATTCCACGCCGCCTGACGGCGCACCACCTCGGGGGTGGCGTCGGAAGCATCGCCGCGCCGCGCCTCCACCCGCGCGGCGCGGGCTTCCACCGGCGCGTCCAGCCACAGGCCGATGAACGCCGCGCCATGGCCGCGCGCCACCTCCTCGATCGCGGCGCGCTCGTCCACGCGCTGGTGCATGCCGTCCACCACCACGGCGTGGCCGGCGGCGAGCACCGCGCCGGCACGGGCGCGCAGCTCGGCATAGACCGCATCGGCCGCCGCCTGCGAATAGGCCGTGGCCGGCAGCGCCTCCAACTCGTCCACGCCGGCCAGCCGCTTGCGCTCGACATCACTGCGCAGATGCACCGCGCCCGGCGCGGGACCGATATGCGGGGCGAGGTTCGCGGCCAGCGTGCTCTTTCCGGTGCCCGACAGCCCGCCGACCGCGATGAGCCGCGCCGGTACCGGGACCAGCACCCGCTCGGCATAGGAAAGATAGCCCAGCGTCTCGGCGTGCGCCGCGGCCCGTGCCGCACCCGGGCGCGAACCGAGCGCCGCCGCCATCACCCGCGCCCTGATGCCCGCGCGCAGGGCGAGAAACAGCGGCAGCGCCGTCAGCCCGTCATAGGGCGGGGCGTCTCCGCAGGCGGCGAGATAGCGGTTCAGCATCAGGTTTGCCGCGTGCGCCTGCCCGCGCCTGTCCAGATCCATCAGCAGGAAGGCGAGGTCGTAGAGCCGGTCGATGGTGGCCAGCGCTTCGTCGAATTCCAGCGCATCGAACAGCACCGGCGTGCCCTCGATCAGCGCGACATTGCGCAGGTGCAGGTCGCCATGGCAGCGCCGCACCTCGCCCGCCCGCGCGCGGCGCGCCAGCAGCGGGGCCAGCCGCTCCCGCGTGTCGGCCAGGGTGCTGGCGAACGCGGCCACCCGTGCCGGCGCGAACAGCTCGGGCATTTCGCCCAGCCCCTCGATGAGGCCGTCCGCCACCCCGGCGAGCGAGGCCGCCGGGTCGACATCGCGGTGCACCGCCGCGCCCTGGTGGAAGGCGAACACCGCCTTGGCCAGCGCGTCGATCCGCGCGGGGGTCAACCCGCCCGCGTCGGCGATGCGGTCCAGCGTCGCGTTCTCGTCGAAGCGGCGCATATGCACCGCCCATTCGACGATCTCGCTTCCCGGCGCGCCCTCCCCGCCCAGATGCAGCGCCCCGTCGCGGCGGGTGATGGCGACCAGATCGAGATAGATATCGGGCGCCGCCGGCCGGTTCAGCTCCAGCTCGCGCCGGCAGGCCGCCTCGCGCCGCGCCAGGGTGGAAAGGTCCATGAAGGAAAAGCGCACCGCCCGCTTCACCTTGTAGACATCGTCCCCCACCAGAAACAGCGCCGCGCCATGGGTGTCGATGCGCGTCACCTCGCCCGAAAACCCATGGGTGGCGGGGTTGGCGAGCAGGGCGAACACCGGCTGCTGGTCGGCGACGACATGGTCGGCGGGGTGGGAATCGGTGGCGGTCATGAACGGTCCATGGGCGGCGGGCGCGGGCGCCATCTTAACCGCCCCCGCCGCGGGAAACAGGCGTCGACGCGCATCCGGGGGCCCGCGTGCGGCCCGCACGCGCCGAATTGACCATGGGCGGCAGGCCGATTCCGGCTTAAGCATGCCGCACAAGCGCCGACACCACAGGACCACGCCCGTGACCGAATCATCTTCCCGCCCCCAGCCCGGCTTTGCCAGCGACAATATGGCCGGCGTCTCCCCCGCCATTCTCGACGCGCTGGGCGCCGCCAATGCGGGCGCCATGCTCTCTTATGGCGGCGA
Source organism: Ancylobacter pratisalsi (assembly GCF_010669125.1). Classification (NCBI taxonomy): domain Bacteria; kingdom Pseudomonadati; phylum Pseudomonadota; class Alphaproteobacteria; order Hyphomicrobiales; family Xanthobacteraceae; genus Ancylobacter; species Ancylobacter pratisalsi. The sequence goes on along the minus strand of NZ_CP048630.1, from coordinate 2,398,126 downwards.
CGCGCTGTCCGCCCGCGTCGAGGCCCGGCTCTCGGCGCTGTTCGAGCGTGACGTCGCGGCGTTGCTGGTCTCCACCGGCACGGCCGCCAACGCACTGTCTCTCGCCACGCTCACCCCGCCCTGGGGCGCGGTGCTGTGCCACGCCGACAGCCACATCGAGAATGACGAATGCGGCGCGCCGGAATTCTTCACCGCCGGCGCCAAGCTGGTGCATGTGGCCGGCGATCACGCGCGCATCGACCCGGAGGCGCTCGCCGAGACGGCCCTGCGCAATCGCGGCGACGTGCACGGCGTGCAGCCGGCCTGCGTCTCCATCACCCAGACCACCGAGCTTGGCACGGTCTATTCGCTGGAGCACACCCGCGCCATCGGCGCCGCCTGCCGCGCGGCCGGCCTGTCGCTGCACATGGACGGCTCGCGCTTCGCCAACGCGCTGGTCGCCCTCGATGCCAGCCCGGCCGAGATGACGTGGAAGGCCGGCGTCGACATTCTCTCCTTCGGCGCCACCAAGAACGGCGCCATGGGCGTCGAGGCCGTGATCCTGTTCGATCCCGCCCGCGCCGGGGAACTCGCCTTCCGCCGCAAGCGTGGCGGGCACCTCACCTCCAAGATGCGCTTCCTCGCGGCGCAGATGGACGCCTATCTCACCGATGATCTGTGGCTCGCCAACGCCCGGCAGGCCAACGCCATGGCCGCGCGGCTGGCGAAGGGGCTGGCGGCGCTGGAGGGCGTCGAGATGATGGGGCCGGTCGAGGCGAACATGATGTTCGCCCGCCTGCCGCAGCCGATGATCGACGGCCTGCTGGCGCGGGGCTACAAGCTCTATGTCGACCGCTGGGGCGCGCGCGTCGTGCGGCTGGTCACCTCCTTCGCCACCACGGCGGAGGATGTCGACGCGCTGCTGGAGGCCGCGCGCGGCAGCGCCTAGGGCGTTCTCAAACCGGAACGCTCCGGGAGAGAGGCCTCACATCACCGAGGAGACGGCCTCGGGCGCCTGCGTCAACGCATGGGCCATGTAGTCCAGCGCCGAGCGGATCTGCGCCCGGCTCGCCGGACCGCCCAGGCACACCCGCACCGCCTCGCGCGCGGGGCCGCTGACGGTGAAGGAATCGCTCGCCACCACGCCGATCCCGGTCGTGCGCATATGGCCGACGAAGGCCGAGCGGGTCCACGGCGCGGGCAGCTCGATCCAGAGGTTGAAGGCCAGCGGGTCGGCATGGAAGCTGCCGGCGGGCAGGATCTCGCTCGCCATCGCCTGCCGTGCCTGCGTCTCCGCGCGGATGAAGCGCAGCAGTGTGTCGGCGGTGCCGTCCTCGATCCAGCGCGTGGCGAGCGCGGCGGTGAGCGGCGAGGCCATCACATTTCCCGTGCGCAACGCCGCCGCGAAGGGGTAGCCCGAGCGGGTGTCGGGCACCACCACATAGGCCGCCCGCAGGCCCGCGCCGATGCACTTCGCCAGCCCCGCCACATGCCAGGTCAGATCCGGCGCGATCGCCGCCAGCGGGGGCGGGCCGTGGGCGGGAATGAAGCCATAGGCGTCATCCTCCACGATCGGCAGGCCGAAGCGCCGCGCCACCCGCGCGATCGCCTCGCGCCGGGATTCAGGAATGGTGAGCGTGGTGGGGTTCTGCAGCGTCGGGTTGAGATAGAGCGCCTTGGGCTCGCCGCTCGCGCAGGCGTGGGCCAGCGCGTCCGGATCGATGCCCTGCGCGTCCATCGGCAGGCCGGCGAGCTTCAGCCCGAGCTGGGCGGCGATGGCGCGCACGCCGGGATAGGTGATCGCCTCGCACAAGACGGTCTCGCCCGGCCGCGCCAGCAGGCCGAGAATGCCGAGCAAGGCGGGATGCGCGCCCGGCGTCACGAAAACGCGCTCCTGCGAAGGCACCAGCGCCCGCCGCCCCAGCCACGCGCTCGCCGCGTCCTTGTCGGCGCTGGTGCCGCCGAAACCCTGGTAGCGCAGCAGGCCCACCAGATCGCGCCCCACCTCCGCCAGCCCGTCCTGCATTCGCGCGATCAGCGCCGGGTCCTGCGGCTCGGGGGGCAGGTTCATCGACAGGTCGACGCTGGCGGGCCGCAGCGCCGCCGCCGCGCGGGGCTCGGAGGCACGCGGCTCGGCGCGCGGCAGGCCGGTGACGAAGGTGCCCTGCCCGACGCGCGATTCCACCAGCCCGCGCTTCTGCGCCTCGACATAGCCGCGGGCCACCGTGGTGAAGTCGATGCCGAGCCGGCTTGCCAGCTTGCGCTGCGGCGGCAGCCGGTCGCCGATGGCGAGGCGCCCGGCGCGTATGTCCTCGGCGACGAGATCGGCGATGGCGAGGTAGCGGGGCTTGTCGGAGCGGGAGAGGTCGGGAATCCAGTCGGCCATCGTCGTCGTCGTTCTTCTGCCTGTCGTCGGGCTCCGCCGCCCCCGGGGCGGCACGCCTTCCCCTTGAGTCGGTCGGCTCATGATAATTGACTGTATAATGTTGCAGAGGTGGCCTGTCACCACTGGTCCACAAATTGCTGGACACTAGGGGATACTACGTAGCCGCCGACGCATGCGCAGGAAGCGGGCACTTCCCCGCTCAATGGTTAGGCTTTCGCTCCTTTACTCAGCACAGCACCGACCCATCCAAAGATCTTATTGTATGTATTATTGACTGTAATTTGACTGTTTCATTGATTCTTTTTTAAATCTGTCAATTGGCACATTGATTGCAAATCCTGTTGGCAAGGGCTGGCACGCCGCCGCGGCCCCTCACCATCTCAAGGAGAGCGACATGGCCACCATCACCGTTCCCGCCCATCAGAAGGGCGACGTCCTGGTCGACTACGAAGAGAAGAAGTTCGAGGACGTCAAAGCCGCTCCCGGCGAAAAGGCGCTCGTCACCTTCCACACCGTCGCCTTCGAGGGCTCGATCGGCCTCGTGAACCTGCTGCAGGCCTCGCGCCTGATCCAGAAGGGCTTCGAGACCTCGGTCCTGCTTTACGGCCCCGGCGTCACGCTCGGCGTGCAGCGCGGCTTCCCCAAGCTCGGCGACGAGGCCTTCCCCGGCCACCTCAACTTCAACAACCGCATCGAGAAGATCATCAATGACGGCGGCAAGGTCTATGCCTGCCGCTTCGCCCTGCAGGCGCTCTACGGCCATGGCGAAGGCGCGCTGATCCCCGGCGTGATCCCGATCAGCCCGCTCGACGTGCTCGACATCGTGCTGCTGCACCGCCGCGACAACGCCTTCATCCTCGACACCTGGACACTGTGAGCGACCGGACGCCGTGACGCGTCCGCGAGCCGAAGGAGGCCGCGATGAATGAGAAAAGGCTGGTCCGGGTCGCCGCGGTGCAGATCGCACCGAGCCTCGACAGCGTGGACGGCACGCTCACCCGCGTGCTCGCCGCGCTGGAGGAGGCGGCGGCCAAGGGGGCGAAGCTCGTCGTCTTCCCCGAGACCTTCGTGCCCTGGTACCCGTACTTCTCCTTCGTCTACCCCCCCGTGCTCACGGGCGGCGAGCATCTGCGGCTCTATGAGAACGCCGTCGTCGTCCCGGGCCCGGTAACGGAGGCGGTCGCCGCCACCGCCCGGCGCCTGGGGGTTGTCGTCGTGCTGGGGGTGAACGAGCGCGACCACGGCTCGCTCTACAACACCCAGATCGTCTTCGACGCCGACGGCGCCCTCAAGCTCAAGCGCCGCAAGATCACCCCGACCTTCCATGAGCGGATGATCTGGGGCCAGGGCGACGGCGCCGGGCTGAAGGTGGTGGACACCGCCGTCGGCCGCGTCGGGGCGCTGGCGTGCTGGGAGCACTACAATCCCCTCGCCCGCTACGCGCTGATGGCCCAGCACGAGGAGATCCACGTCGCGCAGTTCCCCGGCTCGCTGGTCGGGCCGATCTTCGCCGACCAGATCGAGGTGACGATCCGCCACCACGCGCTGGAATCGGGCTGCTTCGTGGTCAATTCCACCGGCTGGCTCACCGAGGACCAGATCGCCCGCATCGCCCCGGACGAAAAGCTGCGCAAGGCGCTCACCGGCGGCTGCATGACCGCGATCATCTCGCCCGAGGGCAGCCACATCGTGCCCCCGCTCACCTCCGGCGAGGGCATCCTGATCGCCGATCTCGACATGGCGCTCATCACCAAGCGCAAGCGGATGATGGATTCGGTCGGCCATTACGCCCGGCCGGAACTGCTCAGCCTCAATCTCGACAACCGGCCTGCCGTGCCGATGCACATGGGGCAAGAGCCCATGCTGCACGCCCACATGCAGGCCGCCCCCTCCTTCCCCCGCCATGGGAGTGCGGCCGATGAAACCGATGGATCCGGCGACCGAGCTTCAGCCGATGCCGACCGAGCACCTGATCAACGAGTTGCAGTCCTACGGGGTGCGGCTGGTTGACCCGAAAGCCGGCGCGGATTCCCGGCGCGGCGGTGCCGGCCCCTCGGACCACAAGGCCCTCACCATCGACGGCATGACCGTGATGGTGCCGGTGCACACCGCGCCGGCCTTCGAGAGCCCCTATCTGGTCGAGAAGCCGGACGCCTATGGCCGCAGCCGCATCAGCCGCGACGGGCTGGTGCTGGGCGAGGTGTCGTTTCCCCGGCAGCCCAAATTCTACGCCCGCAGCACGGCGGACGGCATTCCCTATTCCAAGATCGCGGTGCTGCATGGCCGCGACGTGCTGGCCACCACGGTGCTGCAGACCTGCATCCGCTACCAGAGCCGCACCAAAACCTGCCAGTTCTGCGCCATCGGCCAGTCGCTGGCGGCCGACCGCACCATCGCCCACAAGACCCCGGCCCAGCTTGCCGAGGTGGCGAAGGCCGCTGTCGAACTCGACGGCGTCAAGCACATGGTCATGACCACGGGCACCCCTCCCGGCAAGGACCGCGGCGCGAAAATCCTCGCCGACAGCGCGGCGGCGGTGAAGGCGGCCGTGGACCTTCCCATCCAGGTGCAGTGCGAGCCGCCCGACGACGACGCCTGGTTCGCACGGCTGCGCGAAGCGGGCGCGGACGCGCTCGGCATGCATCTGGAGGCGGTCACCGAGCCGGTGCGCGCGCGCATCATGCCCGGCAAGGCCCAGGTCTCGGTCGCGCGCTACTTCACCGCCTTCGCCGCCGCCGTGCCGGTGTTCGGGCGCGGGCAGGTCTCGACCTACATCCTCGCCGGGCTCGGCGACACGGCCGAGGAAATCCTCGACGTCTGCGACCGGCTCACCACGCTCGGCGTCTATCCCTTCGTGGTGCCTTTCGTGCCGATCTCCGGCACCCCGCTGGAAAGCCACCCCACGCCAAGCCCCGCCTTCATGAACTCCATCCTCGGGCCGCTGTCGGGAATGATGATCGCGCGCGGGCTGAAGTCCATCGACGTCAAGGCCGGCTGCGCCAAATGCGGCGCCTGCTCGGCGCTCTCCACCTATGAGCGGCGCGGCACCCCCGCGCCGCGCGGTCTTGGGCAGGGAGGCTGCGCATGATGTTCGAGCCGTTCCGCCCCTTCCTGCCTTGCGCCTTCCAGGTCAAGTTCGCCACCGCCACCTGGGAGCAGCGCGGCGCGGCGCGCATCCGCCGCGAGGTGTTCTGCGACGAGCAGGGCCTGTTCGCGGGTGACGACCGCGACACCATCGACGCCGTCGCCACCCCGATCGTGGCCGTCTCCATGCTCGGCGTGACGCCGGACGACGTGGTCGGCACGGTGCGCGTCCATGAGGAGGCGCCCGGCCTGTGGTGGGGCTCGCGCCTCGCCGTGGCGGCGGATTACCGCAAGGTCGGGGCGCTCGGCCCGGCGCTGATCCGCCTCGCGGTCTGCTCCGCCCATGCGCGCGGCTGCACCCGCTTCCTCGCCCATGTGCAGAGCCAGAACGGCCTGCTGTTCCGCCGTCTGCACTGGGCGACCGTCGAGGAGAAGGAGATCCATGGCCGCCCCCACCTGCTGATGGAGGCGGACCTCGCCTTCTACCCGCCGATCCGCGACGCCGAGACCGGATTCCACGCCCATTCGCGCGCCTCCCGCACGCGCGAAGCCCTGCCGGCGAAGGCGGCCTGAGCCATGACGATGCGCGCGCCCCTTCCCATCGGCCCGGACGCCTTCGAGGCCATCGTCGCCCGGCTGCGCGCCTCGGCCGGGCTGCATGCCAAGGCCGATATCGCCCGTGCCGCCGCCCGGCTCGGTCTTGGCGGGACCGATGCGGCGTTAAGCGGGGCGATCCGCGTCGGCGATGACTGCGCGGCGCTGCCCGACGGCGAGGGCTATCTGCTCTTCGCCATCGAAGGCTTCATGAACGCCTTCGTCGCCGAGGACCCCTGGTTCGCCGGCTGGTGCGGCGTGATGGTCAACGTGTCCGACATCGCCGCCATGGGTGGGCGCCCGCTCGCGGTGGTGGACGCGGTGTGGGCCGCGGGCGAGGACGGCGCCGCCCCGGTGCTGGACGGGCTGCGCGCCGCCTCCGAGCGCTTCGGCGTGCCGCTGGTGGGCGGGCACACCAATCTGTCGACCGATCGCGGCCAGCTCTCGGTCGCCATTCTCGGGCGCGCGAATCGGCTGCTGACCAGCTTCGACGCCCGCCCGGGCGAGACGCTGATCGCCGCCATAGACCTGCGCGGGCGTTACCGGGCGCCGTTTGCCAACTGGGAAGCGGCGACCGGGGCGCCGGCCGCGCAGCTGAAGGGCGACCTCGAACTGCTGCCGCTCATCGCCGAGCGCGGCTTGTCCCGCGCCGCCAAGGACATCAGCCAGGCCGGCGTGGTCGGCACCGCCGCCATGCTGGCGGAATGCTCGAATGTAGGGGTGGAGATCGCGCTCTCCCGTGTACCGGCCCCGGAAGGGGTCGACCCGGCGCGCTGGCTCATGAGTTTTCCGAGCTTCGGCTATCTCCTCACCGCGAACGAGGCCGAGGTGCCGGCCATCCTCGCCCTGTTCGAGGCGCGCGGCATCAAGGCCGCCGACATCGGCACCATCACCGCCGACCACCGGGTGAGCGTCACCCATGGCGCCGCGCGGGAGGTGATCTGGGATTTCACCGCGCGCGGCCTGCTGGGCTGCGGGCCTTCCGCCCTCACCCGGACGGAGGACGCGGCATGAGCGGCAGGCTGCGCATCGCCCTTCTGGCGCATTCCACCAATCCGCGCGGCGGCGTCGTGCATGCGCTGGAATTGGGCGACGCGCTCACCCGGCTCGGCCACGACGTCGTGGTCCACGCGCCCGACCCGAGCGGCGCCGGCTTTTTCCGCCCGACCCTGTGCGGCACGGTCAGCGTGCCCGCCTCTCCGGCCGGCTCCGACATTACCGAAATGGTCCGGGTGCGCGCCGCCGACTATGTCCGCCATTTCGAAAAGAAGGGTCATCGGGACTTCGACGTGTTCCACGCCCAGGACGGCATTTCCGGCAATGCGCTGGCGACGCTGAAGGAGCGTGGCCTCATCGGCCCCTTCGCACGCACCGTCCACCACATCGACCTCTTCGGCCACGCGCCGCTCGAAGCTCTCCAGCGCCGCGCCATCATCGCCGCCGACCGGCACTTCGTGGTCAGCCAGGTGTGGCGGGACACGCTCGCCCGCGACTATGGCCTAGAGGCCGCGATCGTGGGTAACGGTGTGAATCTCCAGCATTTTTCACCCCTACCCGATGGCAGGGAAGCGGGCCTGCGCGCCCGGCTCGGCCTGGGCGACGGGCCGATTGTTCTGAGCGTGGGCGGGGTCGAGAGCCGCAAGAACACGGTGCGGATCCTCTCCGCCTTCACCCAGCTCCACGCGCTCCACCCCGGCGCCCAGCTGGTGATCGCCGGCGGCGCGACTTTGCTCGATCATCATGAATATGCTCAGGAATTCTCAAACGCCCGGTTCCTGTCCGGCCTGCCCGAACACGCCGTCATCCGCACCGGCCCGCTGCCGCACGCGGACATGCCGGCGCTGTACCGGCTCGCCGACGTGCTCGCCTTCGCCTCGGTCAAGGAGGGCTTCGGGCTGGTGGTGCTGGAGGCGATGGCCAGTGCCATTCCCTGCGTCGTCTCGCGTATCGCGCCCTTCACCGAGCATCTGCGCGAGGAAGAAGTCGTGTGGTGCAAGCCACTTAGCGTTGCGTCCATCGCCAACGCGCTGGTCATTGCGCTGAAGCCCGACCTGCGCGCGCGCCTCGCCCGCCTCGGCCCGGCCGCCGCCGCCCGTCACGACTGGGACGCCACCGCCCGCGCCCATGTCACCACCTATCAACGCCTGCGGGAGCCGGCCCATGCCTGAAATGCGCTTTTCCATTCGCTGGCCGGACGGTCGGCGCGAGCGGTGCTACTCGCCCTCGCTCATCGTCAAGGATTACTTCGAACCGGGCCAAAGCTATGAAATTTCAGACTTTCTCGCGAAAAGCCGAGAGGCGCTGAACATTGCCAGCCAGCGTGTCGAAGCCCGCTACGGCAGGCCCTGTTCCCTCGCCCTCGGCCAGCTCGCCCGGATCGAGGACACCGGCCAGCATTTCCTCACCCTCCCCGATGCCCGCGTCCTCGTCGAAGCCTTCGACGAGTGACACCGCCACCCGATCGGAACCCCGCCATGAACGAGAATCTCATCCAGCACTACCCGGTCGTCATCGTCGGCGGCGGGCAGGCAGGGCTGTCGACCAGCTACCATCTGCGCCAACAGGGCATCGATCATGTCGTGTTCGAGAAGAACAAGGCGATGCACAGCTGGGAAACGCAGCGCTGGGACAATTTCTGCCTCGTCACGCCGAACTGGCAATGCGAACTGCCCGGTCATCCCTATGCCGGCCCGGACCCGGACGGCTTCATGAAAAAGGACGAAATCCTCAGCTATCTCAAGGGGTTTCGCGCTGCGGTCGAGCCGCCGATTCGCGAGGGCGTCTCGGTGCGGCGCGTCGCGCCGCAGCCTCAGGGCGGCTTCCACGTCTCCACCACCTCCGGCGAGGTGACCGCCGACGCGGTCGTGGTCGCCTCGGGCGGCTACCATGAACCGATCGTACCGCGCATGGCCGAGCGGCTGCCGGCCGACATCGTCCAGATCCATTCGGCGCAATACCGCAACGCCGACCAGCTCCCCGCGGGCGACGTCCTCGTGGTCGGCTCCGGCCAATCCGGGGCACAGATCGCGGAGGACCTTCATCTGGCGGGACGCAAGGTGCACCTGGCTGTTGGCAACGCACCCCGCTGCGCCCGCTTCTATCGCGGGCGTGACGTCGTCTCCTGGCTGGCCGACATGAGCTATTACGAGATGTCGGTCGACGAGCATCCGCTGCGCGAGGGCGTGCGCGACAACACCAACCATTACGTCACCGGCCGCGACGGCGGGCGCGACATCGACCTGCGCAAATTCGCGCTGGAGGGCATGGAGCTCTATGGCGTGCTGCGCGACTATGACGGCGCGGAGCTGATCTTCGAGACCAACCTGACCCAGGCGCTCGACGGCGCGGACCGGACCTATAACGGCATCAACGCCGCCATCGACCACCACATACTGGAAAACCGCATCGACGCGCCGCCGGCCTCGGTCTATGAGCCGGTCTGGGCCCCGCCCACCGAGCGCCCCCGCCTCGACCTCGCCTCGTCAGGCATCGCCGCCATTGTCTGGTGTATCGGCTTCCGGCCCGATTTCCGCTGGCTCGACGTGCCGGTCTTCAACGGCGCGGGCCACCCCCAGCACCGGCGGGGCGTCACCCAGCGCGAGGGTGTGTACTTCATCGGCCTGCCCTGGCTGCACACGTGGGGCTCAGGCCGCTTCGGCAGCGTGGGACGCGATGCCGCCTACATCGTCGACCATATCGCCGGCCACATGGCGGCGCGGACGGGCCAGGCGACGCAGGGAAGCGCCGCATGAACCTCGCAGTCCCGCCCGGAGGTTTGGGGAACGCTCTCGCCATTGGCGCCGGCACCGGCAGTCTGTTTGAGGACACGGCACAGCTGGGCATGCCCCAGCTGTGCCTCGGCGGCCTGTCGGAGGCCTGGTTGCTGAAAGAACTCGGCCATCGCCACTGGATGCTGCTCGCGCGCCTGGCCGGGCACGCCGCACCCGATTTTCGCGATGTCGACGGGGCGCCGGTCTATGCGGCGTTCTGCGCCCTCTCCATCCGCGACGCCGCGTTCGGCGTGCTCGGCGAGAACGACCGGCTGACCCTCCATTCCGACCTGATGCGGGTATCGCGCACGCAGTTCCTCAGCCGGCACCGCCTCACCGCGAAGGGACGCGCCATGGGAACGGTGGAGCTTGTCTCCACATTCATTCGACGCTCCGCCACCGGCAATCACGCGGTGGCCCGCGTCGCGATCGAAACCCTGCCGCCGCCCCTTGCGTCGCCTGCCGCCGGATTGGCGGGTCTCGCCGCGGACATGCGGGCGGAGAGGATGGACACCTACAAGGACTTCGATCTGCGCCGCAGGACGACGACGGAGGCGGTCGAGATCGAGCCCTGCCCGGCCCAGGACTTCAACGGCGCCGGCTTCCTCTACTTCCCGAGTTTCATTGCCTTTGTGGACAGGGCCGAGTGGCAATTCGAGACCTGCCGCGCACCCAGGGCGACAACGATTCACCGGGACGTGTTCTTTTACGGCAATGTGGATCCGGGAGAGAAAGTGCGGGTGAGCCGGCACGATACGCGTCGCGGCGAGGGGCGGCTTGCCCACCATTGCCGGTTGGAACGCGCAAGCGACGGCGTTCGGCTGGCGGATGCCTTCACCCTGCGCCGTGTCTGAGGAAGCCGAACGGGCGCTTTTCACAGGCTGTGAGAAACCGCAAGAAAGCCCGTTGCATTCGTCGCGCGGCTGAGGCATAGAGACGGCCCGTTCGGGGCCGCGGTCTTCCGCCGCCACCGGGCGCACGGAGCGGGCGGGCGTAGCTCAGGGGTAGAGCACAACCTTGCCAAGGTTGGGGTCGTGGGTTCGAATCCCATCGCCCGCTCCAAATTTTCCCAAACATATTGACGATTTCGACAGTGCCCTTCGGGGCGCCTTTTGTTTGCTGGCACGCGCGTCAGGCCGAGCCTTGGCGATCTCCCGCATAGCTGACGGACCGCTCAAACCCGCTCCGAAAGCCCGGATGGGGCGGGCGCCACAGTTGGGCCGATGAAGATCCCTTGCGCTGGGGCGCCGGGTCGATCGGCCTGTGGCCGGCGGGAAGGCCATCCGCGTCCGGCGGGAGTACCGCGGCCTGTCCGCCCGACTGTCAAAGTGCCCCGCGTGAGGAGCGACCTGATCCGATCAAGCGCAGCCCTCACCGGCGCGGTCGACCTTGTCGTTCCGCTGGCGGACATTCCCGATGCGCCGGCATTGCATTTCAGCTGAGATGATCCCGCGCCTGAGCGTGCCGGTGAGCAGACCCACCGGCACGCATTCTCATCCGTCAATCGCCATAACCGCCTTCATGGACCACGGTCTTGCCGCGGAAGACCCAGTAGGCATGGGCCTGATAGGAAAGGACGATGGGCAGGACGACCACGAGACCAACGGAGATGAAGGCCAGGGTCTGCGGGTCGGACGCGCCGTCCCACACCGTCACGGCACGCGGCACGACATAGGGCCAGAGGCTGACGACCAGCCCGATGAGGCCGAGCGCGAACAGGACCAGCGAAAGGATGAAGGTGCGTGGCTCCGCACCGGTCCAGATGCCCCGCCAGAGTGCGACGATGACCGCGAGCGTCACCAGCGGGACCGGCGCCAACGCCAGGATGCCGGGCCAGGCGAACCAGCGCGCCGCCACTTCCGGTACGCTCCACGCGCTCCACAGGCTCACCAGTGCCATCATGAACGCGGTGAGCAGCAACGCGGCATGGGCGATCTCGCGGGCAAAGATCTGCGTCCGCCCTTCGGCCTTCCAGATCAGCCAGCCCGCGCCCATAAGCGCATAGCCCCCGATCAGCCCGACGCCGCACAGCACGCCGAGCAGGCTGAGGAAGCTGAACGGCCCGCCGGCGAACATGCCGTTCGCAACCGGGACTCCCTCGATCAGCCCGCCGAGAATCAGCCCCTGGCACATCGTCGCGACGATGGAGCCGGCGGAGAAGGCGATGTCCCACACATAGCGGAAACGCCGCGCCTGAAGGCGGAATCCGAAGGCCACCCCCCGGAAGATGAGAGCAAACAGCATCAGCATGACCGGCAGGTAGAAAGCGGGCAGCAGGATATAGTAGCCGGCGGGAAAGGCGGCGATGAGAAGCGTGCCGCCCATGACCAGCCAGGTCTCGTTGCCGTCCCACACCGGTTCGATGCTGGCCATCATCAGGTCGCGATCTTCCTCGCGCGGGGCGACGAGGAAGATGATGCCGACCCCGAGGTCGAGCCCGTCGGCCAGCACGTAGACGGTGACACAGAAGGCCACGACCGCGGCGAAGACGAGGGGAATATAGTGCGCGTGCATGAGCTCGGTCATGGGTCAGGCTCCTGCCTGTTCGATGGAACCGGTGGTCCGTGCGCCGGTGGTGTCGACCAGCGCCCTTGTGTTGATGCGGTCGAGGCCGGGATGCTCGCGGGTGGGTGGCGAGGTATCCGTGGGCCCCTTCAGCGCGATGCGGGCGCCGAACCAGAAGAAGCTGAGCAGCAGCACGTTGTAGATGAGGAAGAACGCGATGAGGCTCGACGCGACCGCGCCGGTGCTGACCGGCGACACCGCGTCCATGGTGCGCAACTGGCCATAGACGACCCAGGGCTGGCGCCCCGCCTCCGTCACCGTCCAGCCGGCGACGACGGCAATGAATCCCAGCGGCGTCGTCGCCATGGCGAGAAGCTGGAACCAACGTGTCGCGAACAGCCGGCCGCGCACCCGCAGCACAAGCCCGGTGATCGCCACCGCCAGCAGCAGCACGCCGATGCCGGCCATGATGCGGAAGGCGAAGAACACCACGGGCACGTTGGGCTGGTCGGCGGGCGCGACGGTCTTCAATCCCTTCACCTCGCCATCCCAGCTATGGGTCAGGTAGAGGCTCGCGAGATGGGGAATGTCGAGGGCGTAAAGGTTGCGCTGCTCGCTCATGTCCGGCCAGGCGATGACGGTCATGCCCGGGCCTCGCGTGGTGTCCCACAGCCCCTCCATGGCGGCGAGCTTCACGGGCTGCTCGGCCAGCGTATTGCGCCCATGCATGTCGCCGAGAACGATCTGCGTCGGCGCCGCGATGAGGGCGAGCCACATCGCCAGTGAGAACGCGGTGCGCGAAGCCTCCACATGCTGCCGGCGCCACAAATGCCAGGCCGAGACCCCGGCGACGATGAAGGAACCGGTGAGGAAGCTGGCGCACACCATGTGCGCGAGGCGGTAGGGGAAGGAGGAGGTGAAGATCACCTGCCACCAGTCGGTGACATGGAAGACGCCATTGGCATCCGCCACCGCGCCGGCGGGCGTCTGCATCCAGCTATTGGCCGCGATGATCCAGGTCGCGCTGAACAGCGCCCCGCAAGCCACCATGAGGCAGGCGAAGAAATGGGGGCCCTTGCCCACCTTGCCCTCGCCGAACAGCATGATTCCGACAAAACCGGCCTCCAGGAAGAACGCGGTCAGCGTCTCGTAGACGAACAGGGGACCGAGCACGTTGGACGCCGCGCGAGAGTAGCCGGCCCAGTTGGTGCCGATCTCGTAGCTGAGCACGATGCCGGTGATCACCCCCATGCCGAAGCCGAGGGCGAAGATGCGCATCCAGAAACGCATCAGGTCGCGATAGACCAGCTTGCCGGTACGCCACCACAGAAAGCTGAGCAGCGTGACGAACCAGGCGATGCCGATGGTGAAGGTCGGCCACAGAATGTGGAAGCCCGCGGTGAACGCGAACTGCATGCGGGCGAGATCGACGGCGGTCATGGTCAGCGCGCTCCCGACTGGGTGGTGGCCTTCACGAGGCGGACCGGCACGGCCTTGTAGGAGGGGGTGAAACTCTGGGGATCATGGGCGTAGAGCGGCACCAGCGGGTTCATTTCGGGGTAGTAGGCCGCGCAGGCACCGTCCGGAAACGCGTAGGGCACCACGCGGAAGCCGTTGACCCGGCGCTCCACGCCATCCAGCGACATGGTCACGATGTCGACCCGCTCGTCGGCGGAAAGCCCGCGCTTCTGCATCTCCGCCTCGTTGAGGAAGAGCACGTCGCGCTGGCCATAGACGCCGCGGTAGCGATCGGAGAGCGAGTAGAGCGTGGTGTTGTACTGGTCGTGGCTGCGTACGCTGGTCAGCCACAGCGCCTCGCGATCGTCGATCGCGGGGTCCTCGCACAGCCCTTCGCAGACGAGGAAATTCGCCTTGCCGGACGATGTGGCCCAGATGCGCTCACGCGCCAGAGAGGTCAGGTGGAATCCGCCCGGCTGGGCGATGCGCGCATTGTAGCCCTCGAAGATCGGGAACACCGCTTCGATGTCCTCGCGAATGAGGGCGTAATCGCCGACGAGGCGTTCCCACGCCACCTTGGAGCCCGCGCCCAGCGTTGCGCGGGCGATGCCGGCAATGATGGCCGGCTCGCTCATCAGATGTTCCGAAGCCGGCTGCCGGAGACCCTTTGAGGCATGCACCATCGACATTGAATCCTCGACGGTCACGGCCTGCGGGCCGGTCGCCTGCATGTCGAGTTCGGTGCGTCCGAGGCACGGCAGGATCAGGGCCTCGCGCCCGTGGATGAGATGACTGCGATTGAGCTTGGTGGAGATCTGGACGGTCAGCTCCAGCTCGCGCATCGCGGCCTGCGTCGCCTGCCAGTCCGGAATGGCCGCCGTGAAATTGCCACCAAGGCCGATGAACACCTTCGCCTCGCCCCGCACCATGGCTTCAAGCGCGGCGACGACATTGTGGCCCGGTGCGCGCGGCGGCTCGAAGCCGAAGCGGGCGGCGAGGCCGTCGAGCAGGGCCTCATTGGGGATCTCGGTGATACCCACCGTGCGGTCGCCCTGCACGTTGGAATGGCCGCGCACCGGACACACCCCCGCCCCGTCGCGCCCGACATTGCCGCGCAGCAGCGCGAGATTCGCCAGTTGCTGGACATTCTTGGCACCGTGCCGGTGCTGGGTCAGGCCCATGCCGAAGACGAGGATGGCGCGCTCGGCCTTCGCATAGGCTTCGGCTGCAAGCTCGATATCGGCGCGCGCCAGCCCGGACTTACGCTCGATGTCGACCCAGTCGGTCGCGTCGAGATCAGCCACCAGCGCATCGACGCCGGCGGTGTGACCCTTGATGAAGTCCCAGTCGAGGACGCGCATGCGCTCCTCCCGCAGGGCGCGCCGGTCCTCATCGACCAGCCATTTCATCATGCCCTTGATGACCGCCACATCCCCACCGACCTTGACCTGGAACAGCCGCGAGGAAATCGGCGTGGACGTCAGGGTAGCCATTTCCACGGGGTTCTGCGGCGACTGGAAGCGCTCCAGCGCCCGCTCGCGGAACGGGTTGAACGACATGATGGTCGCCCCCCGCCGGGAGGCGTTGCGCAGCTCCGTCATCATGCGCGGGGAGTTGGTGCCGGGATTCTGGCCGAAGATGAAGATGCCGTCGGTCTTCTCGAAATCCTCGAGCAGCACCGTTCCCTTGCCGACGCCAAGCGACAGCGGCAGGCCGACGCTGGTCGCCTCGTGACACATGTTCGAGCAGTCGGGAAAGTTGTTGGTGCCGTACTCACGCACGAAGAGCTGATAGAGGAACGCCGCCTCGTTGGAGCTGCGCCCGGAGGTGTAGAACTCCGCCATGTTCGGGCTGGGCAGCGCGTTGAGATGGCGGGCCACCGTGGCGAAGGCCTCGTCCCAGCTCACCGGGACATAGGTGTCGCTGCCGCCGTCATAGCGCATCGGATGCGTGAGACGCCCGACCATTTCGAGGTCGAAGTCGTTCCACTCCTCAAGGTCGCTCACCTTATGCGCGGCGAAGAACTCGGGCGTGCAGCGCTTGTCCGTCGCCTCCCAGGCGACTGCCTTGGCGCCGTTCTCGCAGTACTCGAAAGGAGAGGTCGGCTTGGCATCGGGCCACGCGCAGCCGGGGCAATCGAAGCCACCCGGCTGGTTCATCCGCGAGAGAAGGGCCATGCCGGCTGCGGGGATATCCTGCTCGACGAGGGCTTCCCCCATCGCTTTCAAGGCGCCCCAGCCGCCGGCGGGCTGGTGATAGGGCCGAATGGTCTTCACGATCCCCATGGATGTCTCCTCTGACCGAAGGCTTCATGTCGCGATGCCGGGGCCCTAAACGCCTGCTCAGGACAGGCGTTGCGCTTTGGCTTGCGGTCAGAGGATAGGAATGGTGGCGGCGCTCGCCACTCTACTTGGGTGTCTCCAAATATATCTTGGCTTTGAAGGCCCTATACATGCGTATAGAGCACCTGAATTTCATCCGTCCGAATGCGAAAATCCGTCATTTTGGAAAGGCGAATGCCGCATGCCGTGGCAGCCGCCGGGCGACCGCGGATGGCCCTCCGCCGGCGCGGATTATCATGCCCGGGTGTGGGCTGCGCCAGCTTCCCGGCGGCGCGGCCGGGCGCTGTCAGATGCGGATCACCTCGCGGTTCGGCTTGGCATCCGGCCAGGAGCCGAAGAACTTCAGCGCCTGCGGGTGCGGGCGTTTCTGCGTCCACTCGCGCATGAATTCGCCATAGGGGCGGGCGCGGGCGAGACGGGCGCGGCGGGCCTCCATGCGGGCGGCGTCCGTCGCTTCCACGTCGACGGTGAAGGTGCCCGGCTCCAGCAGCACGTGATAGACCCGCTGCGCGGTCTCGCGCGTGATCGCGCGGGTGCGCACATCCTCGGCAACCTCGACGGCGGGACGCTCCAGCACGTCGCCATAGCCGCCCCCACCCTGCGTCGAGGAACAGATGATCTCGCCGCGATGGACCACGCGGGCCGGACGCGCCTGATGCTCCATGACGATGCTGCCGCCGAAGGGGTTGTCCTTCACCAGATCCACATCGCCGTCCGCCAGCCGCACCGTGCCGTCCTCCATCGCCGCGATCGCGTCGGTCTCGATCACGCGGATCGCCGGCACCACGGTTTCGGAGTAGCCACCGAACAGGCCGGTATGGGTGGGGAACTTGGACTCCTTGGTGGTCGCGGTGAACACCGCATAGGGCACCTTGTGCACGACATAGGCGATGGTCACGCCATTGCCGCCGCGGTAGCGCCCGAAGCCACCCGAATCCGGCATGTTCTTCTGGTAGAGATGCAGCAGCGGGAAGGCGCGCTCGATGTCCTCTACGTCCGGCCCCTTGCCCCACGGCCCGTGCGGGAAGCCGAAGGCGTCGATACCGTCCATGTCGTGGCGCGCCGACAGGCCCCAGGCGTTGAGCGGGAAGCCCATGAAGTCCACCACCTTGGCCCCGTGCTGGTTGGTGCAGGCGATCATCGGCGCGGAGGAATTGGACGAGCAGAAGCCGCAAACCAAATCGCGCTGGGGGCTATCATACATCATCTTGGAAATCGCGACGCCAAGCAGCGGGAACACCGCCGAGGCGGTAATCGGCGAGCAGGAGATCGCCGCCTCCGGGTCGGGATCCATGATGGTCCCGTGCGGAATGATGAAATCCACCGGCTCCATGGTTCCCGCCGAGATCGGGAAATCGTGAAACGGGAACTGGTAGAGATTCACCGCACAATGCGCCCGCACCGAAGGCGCCAGCGCCTGGAACGAGCCCTCGTGCTCGGGGGACGTGCCGGTCAGGTCGATGGTAAGGTGATCGCCCTTCTTGTGGACCGCGATCGGAACCCGCAGCAGGCTCGCCTCCGCGCCCGTGGTGTCGATGAAGACGACATGGCGATAGACACCGTCGTTCCAGGTCGAGATACGCTTGCGCGCGCCGTCCTCGGATTCCTTGATCATCTTGCGGAACAGGCCGGACAGGAAGCGGGCGCCGCGCTTGGCGGCGAGTTCCTGCACGCGCAGCCGGATGCGGTCGCACGCCGCCACGCGCGCCTTCACATCCGTCACCTGCATGCGCGGCGCCCGCGAGATGAAGTTCTCCATCATCATCAGAATGTCAGTCTTGAGCCGGTAGTTCTCACCGATCTTGATCGGCGTGAGCTTCATGCCCTCGTCGTGACGGCTCACCGCCGTCGTGATCTCGCCGCCCGGCTCCTTGCCACCGGTCTCGGACTGGTGCGCGCCAACCACGACCCAGGAGACGATCGCCCCCTCATGGAAGATCGGCATGATGGCGAACTGGTCGGGATTGTGGATGCCGCCATAGATCGCCTCGTTGCAGTAGAACACGTCGCCCTCGCGCACGCCCACGCTCGGGTCCTGCTCGAAATAGCGCAGGATGAACTTCACCGGAATCTGGCCGGTGACGCAGTGCAGATAGGTGCCGCACGCCGTGGTCACGAGGTCGCCCTCGGCGGTGTAGAGGCCGGCCATGGTGTCGCCGGAATGCAGCATGGAGGAGATGCCCATCAGGGTCATCACCTTCTTGCCCTCCTCCAGGATCATGTTCAGCTTCTCGGAAAAGATCTCGTAGTCGCCCGGCCCCAGTTCCTCCATGGCGGCGAGCGCCTCGGGGGTCGCCGGGGTCGGCTTGAGGCCGGACGTGACCAGTTCCATGTCGAACATAGCGCGCTCCTTCAGCCTTCTTGCGAGCGGGGACGAGGTGCGGTGCCGAGGCGGCGGATGAGACCGTTGCCGTATTCGTCGAGCAGGAAGTTCCAGCCCGGCTCGATGACGATGGTGGTGTCAGACGCCTCGATCAGCGCCGGACCATCGAACGCGTTGCCGGGGACGAGCCGGTCGCGGTCGTAAAGGTCGGTGTCGTGCCAGCCGATGCCCTGCCAGAACGCCGCGCGGGTGCCGGTGCGCGCCGCCGAGGCGTCGGCGCACGACAGCGGCAGCTTCTTCACCGCCGGCTTGGGCATGCGCACCGTGGCGCGGATGACGAAATTCTCGATTTCGACGCCCGCCTCCGGGGTCAGGCCCATGGCGCTGTAAGCGGCGGCATAGTCGGCCTCGAACGCCTTGTAGAGCGCGCCGACATCTTCGGCCGAGCCGAGATGCAGCACCGGGGAGATGGTGCGGCTGGTGTTGAGCTGGCCGCCGAACTTCATGTCCAGTTCAAGCTGCCATTCGGCCCTGTCGGGATCCACCCCTTCACCGCGGAAGTCCTGCCGGCCGCGCTCGATCAGCGCGTCGACCACCGCGTTGAAGGTCGCGAAATCGTCAAAGGTCCTGCCGTGCAGGTCCATCAGGTGGAGATGCAGCGACTGCTCGTAGAGATGGACGATGTCCATGGTGGAGGAGCCGAAGGCGCAGAAGGTCGAGGAATAGGGGAATACCACCACGGTCTCGAGCTGCGCCGCCTCGGCGAAGCCGGTGGCATGGACCGGCCCGGCACCGCCCAGCGCGAACAGGATGAAGTCGCGCGGGTCGAACCCCTTGAGCACGGTCTCCTTGTAGATCTCGCCGCCCATGGTGCCGTCGATGACCCGCTTGGCCAGCAGCGCGGCTTCCTCCACCGGGATGCCCAGCGGCCCGGCCACCTTCTCCTCTACCGCCTTGCGGGCCAGCGCGCGGTCGAGCGTGAGGCGTCCGCCGTGGAAGGTGTCGGGATTGAGATAGCCCAGCACGACGTCCGCGTCGGTGACGGTGGGCAGTGCGCCACCCTGGTCGTAGCAGGCGGGGCCGGGATGCGAGCCCGCGCTTTCGGGCCCGACCGTGAGCTGGTTGCCCAGCAGCGGGTTGACCTGGATGATCGAGCCACCGCCCGCCCCGATGGAGCGCACGTCGAGAATGGTGGCGTCCACCGTCCAGGTGTCGATGACGGGCTGGAACTGGTAGAAACGGGTCGAGCCCTCGGCCACCATGCCGATATCGAAACTGGTGCCGCCCATATCGGCGGAAATCACGTTCTTGAAGCCGTAGAGCGGGGCGAGGTGAAAGCTCCCCATGACCCCGGCGACCGGCCCGCCATTGAAGGTGTTCACCGCCGAGGTCTTCAGCACGGAGGCCATGCCGCCGGTGTTGTGAACCATCATCAGCGGCTTGCGGTAGGCACGCTCGCGGAACTCCTCCGCGATGCCCATCAGCTCGTGATACATCGCCTGATGAAGATAGCCGTTCAGCAGCGTCATCATCGTGCGCGGATACTCGAAGATGCGCGGCGAGACCTCGCTGGAGAGGAAGACCGGCATCGAGCCGAGATAGGCGTCGCCATATTCCTCCAGGATCAGCTCCTTGATGCGCTGCTCATGCGAGGGGTTCATGAACGACCACAGCAGCGAGACCACGAAGCTGCGGGCGCCCCGGTCGACCAGGCCGCGCAGCTGTTCCAGGAACAACTTCTCGTCGAGCGGATAGATGACCTCGCCGGTGGAATCGACGCGTTCGGCGACCCCGACCACCATCTCGCGGTCGACCAGCGATTGCGGGCGCTTCATGCGCGCGATGTTGCGCGTGGTCTTGAAGGGCAGGCCGTCGGCCCACTGGCTGCAGCGGCCGATGAAGATGGTGTCCTCGAAACCATGGGTGGTGATCAGCGCGACCTTGGGGCCGTTGCGCTGGATCAGCTTGTTCATGGCGATGGTCGAGGAGTAGCGCACGATGCCGGTCTCGGCGAGCAGTTCCTCGACCGAGATGTCGAGCTTGTCCGCGCCCTCCTCGATCGCCTGCAGGGTGCAGACCGAGAGATCGTAGGCGGTCGTGCGCGCCTTGCACCACACGCTGGTATCGCCCCGGGCGATATAGCAGTCGGTGAAGGTGCCGCCGATGTCGATGTCGATTGCGGTGGTCATGCGTGCATCCCCGCGAAGGCTGCGAAGCTGGGCGTGCTCATGCCCCGTGCCGGGCTTTGAGCGCGTCGATGTCGAGTTCGATGTCGTGGGTGATCGGATGGCCGGGCGGCAGGTACTCGACCTCGATCAGCGTCGCGCAGTTCGGGCAGTAGAATTCGACCAGCCGGCACCATTCGGGGTCGGGCGCGAAGGTGTATTCGCCTTCCACCACCGGCTCGTGAACCTCGCGTGGGTCGCGGTCGGCCACGACGCAGCCTTCCTTGTAGTTGGCGCGCGCCGAACCCAGATCGTGGTCGCAGCGCCGGCACTCCCAGCGCTCCCTGGCCAGATCGATGGCGAGATATTCGGTGATCTCAACCTTCCCGGTCATGACGTGATCTCCACAACGCCGCCCCCATGGCTGTCGATCTCCAGCGTCCGCCCCGCCGGCACGAGGATCGAGGTATGCTCGGTCTCGGCGATGGCCGGACCGGCGATGGCGGCGCCGATCGGCAGCTCGTCGAAGCGGTAGACCGGCGCGCGGACACGGCCCTCGGGCGTGATGATCTCGCGGCTGCCGGCGAGCGCGCCATCGGCATCGGCCGCCCGCGCGCCAAGCGCCGCGAGCACCGGATGGGGAATGCGCCCGGTCGCGGTGAGGCGCAGCTCGATATAGCCGGCCCCGCGGCCCGCCGTGCCAACCAGCGCACCGATCGCCGTCATCGCCTCCTCGCCGAGCGGAAGCGGGCCGATGCCGCCTGCCGGCTCACGGCCTTGGTAGACCGTCGCCTCGATCGTGCTGTCCACATCGGCGGGCAGGAAGCCCTCGCCACGCATGTCGCGCGCGGCTTCGCCCGTCATGACCGTGATCTTCGCCTCGATCGCCGCCATTTCGGCGCCGGCGGGCAGGATCGCCTCGTAATGATGAGCGACATCGAGCGTGGACGCCCCGAAGGCGGAAAACACCGGCGCGGTGAGGGGGAAATAGGCGCTCCCGGCGCCGAGCTTCTCGGCAACGCCCACCGTCAGGAGCCCCCCGCCCCCGCCGACCGCATAAAGCGTCACGTCACTGAAGTCCGCGCCTTCCGCCAGGAAGCGACCCTCGCGGATATACGCCGCCAGCCGGGCCTCGACTGCCTCCTTGGCCGCAAGCGCGGCGGCTCCCACCGTGCAGCCGAGAGGCGCGGCGATCTGCTTTTCGATCACGCCGCGCGCCAGCTCGGCCTTCAGCTTCTTGCGCCCGCCCAGATAGGCATCAGCCTCGATCAGTCCGAGGGCGAGCCAGACATCGGTCGGGGTCGCCATCGAGCCGCCAAGCCCGAAGGCGGCAGGGCCCGGCACCGCGCCCTGGCTGTCGGGACCCACGCTGAGCGCGCCGCCCTTCGCCCGTATCTTCGAGCCACCGCCAACGCCATAGGAGATGATGTCGGGAATGCGCTGGAGCACGTCGACGTCACGGATCGGGCGCTGGCTGGCGCCGTTGGGACGGCCATTGGCGATATAGGCGACATCCGAGGTCGTGCCGCCGACATCGATCACCAGCACTTTGGCATGACCCAGCGCATCCGCTGTCACCCCGGCACCGCGCACGCAGGCCGCAGGACCGGATTGATAGGCGTTGATGGCCCGGGTTTTCGCCACGCGGGTGCACCCGAAATCCGCGGTCACGACCATCAGCGGATGGCGGTAGCGGTTGTTGCGGACCAGATCCTCCGCCTTGTAGAGCGACTGCGCCAGCGAGCGGTGGAAATAGGCGTTGATCACGGCGGTGTTGGTGCGCAGCGCGTCATCCGGCACCATGGAAATCTGGTGCGAGGCCAGCATCGGCACCGCGCCGAGATAGTGCCGCGGATAGGAGGCCTCCAGTACCGCGCGGACCTTCTTCTCGTTGGCCGGATTGTGGTGGGCGTTGGCGAGGCAGATGACGACCATGCGCGCGCCCTGCTCCAGTATGGCCCGCGCCTTTTCCTCAATCTCGTCGGTTGAGGGGGCCCTCACCACCCGGCCCGACGCGTCCACCTCCTCGTCCAGCCCGACCACCAGCCGCGCCGGCAGGAAGGCGAACAGCGGATTGTCAGCACCCACCCCGTAGAGTGTGTCCTCGGCCCCGCGCGTGACGATGACGCCGAGCTTGGGACCGGAGAGCTGGACCGCGGCATTGGTGGCGATGGTGGAGGAAAAGCGCACCACGCGCGTTTGCGCCAGCAATTCGCTGGTCGCCAGCCCCACCGCCCTGGCCCCGCTCTCGATGCAGTTCCAGAAGCACAGCGTCAGATCATGGGGGGTGGTGTCCACCTTGACCCCGACCTTGCGCTCGGGACCCGCCACATAGCCATCGGTGAAGGTTCCGCCGGTGTCGATATCGATGGTGTACACCCCGAGACTCCGCCGCTTACCGGAAGCCTCGGATGACCGGACTTCCGTTCCCGTTCAATCTGTATATACAGGTAAACATAGATACCGGCGGCGCGGAAGAGAGTGCCGCGTTCAAAGTTTAGGCAGCCCATCGCGGACGGTGCCGCAATGGCGCGCAAGGCCAGGCAGGCACCGGCAGGGACGGGCACAGATGGCGGAGATCGCGGCGGACGCAGGGCGGATCGGGCTCGACATCACCGGCGGGATCGCCCGCATCGTGATCGACCGACCCCAGCACCTCAATGCCCTGAACAACCGCCTCCGGGCCGAACTGGCTGACGCCGTCGCACATGCCGGCGCCTCTCCCGACACCCGCGTCATCGTTCTGCGCGGGGCCGGGGAGCGCGCCTTCGTCGCCGGCGCCGACATTGAGGAGTTGATCGACCTCGACGAAGCGGGCTCCATCGCGCTGTCGGACTCCATTGCCGACTTCCACGACCTTCTGGCCGGGCTATCGGTACCGGTCATCGCCGCCATCCGCGGCTGGTGCCTGGGCGGCGGGCTGGAGCTGGCGCTGGCCGCCGATATCCGCCTCGCCAGCGAAGATGCCCGCTTCGGCCTGCCGGAAATCAAGCTCGGCATTCTGCCCGGCGGCGGCGGCATCGCGCGGCTGTTGCGGGTGGCGCCGGGCGCGGGCCATCTGTGCCTGACCGGCGCCATCATCCAGGCCGAGCGCGCGCTCCACGCCGGGCTGGTCAGCGAGGTCTGCTCGGAGGAGGCATTCGACGCCCGCGTCGACACGCTGGCCACGGAGCTTGCCGGCTTCAGCCCGCCCGCGCTCAAGGCCATGAAGGCCGCGCTCGCCCTGCCGCTCACCCTCCCCCTGCCGGAAGCGACACGGCAGGAGGGGCGCATCGGCGCTCCGCTCTACGGCACGCCCGAGCAGCGCGCGGCGATGGCGGCGTTTCTTGAGGCACGGGCCAGCCGTCGCGCCAAATGACGGGAAACGAAGCCGGCTAGATAACGCCGGCGCGTCGCAGTTCCTCGCGGCGCTCGGCCGGCATGCCGAGCACCTCCTCCAGGATCGCGTCCGTGTGCTCGCCCAGCAGCGGAGCAGGCGCCACCTCGCCCCGCGCCATGCCTTGGAAATGCACCGGCTGCTCCATCACCCGAATGCTGCCGGCGGCCGGATGCTCGACATCGGCAAACAGCTTGCGGAAGGCGACATGAGCGCTGGACGCCGCCTGTTCGATCGACCAGATCGGCGAGGCGGGAACGCCCTCGGCGTCGAGCTTCTCCACCACTTCGTCCACCGAAAATCCGCGCGTCCATTGTTCGACCAGCGGCTTGAGGACATCCGCGTGCGCGGTGCGGAGACTGTCGCTGGAGAAGCGCGGATCGGTGGCAAGCTCAGGCTGCCCCATCGCGCCCGCCAGCCGGATGAAAAGGGCATTATTGGCAACCGCGATGATGACCTGGCCGTCACGCGCGGCAAAACTGCCGAAGGGCGTCGAAATGGCGTGGTGGTTGCCCGTGCGCGTCGGACTGGCGCCGGCGAACAGCATCAGGCTCAGCGGCGTCGGCAGCAGCGAGAAGATGGAATCGAACATGGCGACGTCGATCCGCCGTCCCGGTCCGCCACGCAGCCGGCCGACCAGCGCCACCGCCACCGCCCAGGCGCCATAGAGCCCCGAGGACAGATCGCCGAGCGCATCACCCACCCGCGTCGGTGAGCCATCAGGCTCGCCCGTCATGCTCATCATGCCGGCCATGGCCTGCGCGACGATGTCGTAGGAAGGGCGCTTCGACAGCGGCCCCTCCTGCCCGAAGCCGGAAATCGAGAGATAGATGATGCCGGGATTGATCGCCCGCGCCTGCTCGTAGCCAATGCCGAGACGATCGGCGACGCCCGGCCGGAAATTCTCGATCAGCACGTCGCTCTTGGCGATCAGCTCATGAGCCAGCGCGCGGGCCTCGTCCTGCTTGAGGTCGAGCGCCATGCTGCGCTTGTTGCGGTTCATCAGCAGAAACAGCCCACCCTCGCCGCCGGTGAAGGGGCCGATATGGCGGTAGTCATCACCCTGCGGCGGCTCGACCTTGATGATCTCGGCGCCGACATCGGCCAGCAGGGCAGTACAGAACGGACCGGCAAGAACACGGGAAAAGTCGAGTACACGAATGCCGTCGAGCGGCTTTGATCCGGCCACCTTGATCTCCCGAGGCAGGCAATGAAGCAGGCGCCTACTTAAGCGCCACCACCCTATCTATACAAGCCTAGATAATTCGCACCAACGGCAGCGCGCCACCGGCCCAGCGCATCAGTCGCGGCTGCTGGTGCGTCCCGAAAGGCTGTAGCGCGAGCCCGGATGCACGAAGGTCATGTAGTTGGTGATCGTCGTCCCCACCCAGGTGCGGCGCTTGACCACCAGACAGGGCTCGCCCGGTGCGATGTCGAGATGCGGGCACCATTCCTCGCGCCCCGCCATGGCCTCGATCAGGTGGTCGGATTCGGTCGGCGGGGAGATGGAGAACAGATAGGCGGTGGTGCTTCCTTTGGCATAGTCCTGCTTCAGGAAGTCCGGGGCGAAGGCGGGCAGCACGTAGCGGTCTTCCAGCTGCACCGGCACGTCATTGGCGCAATGCACGATCAGCGCCCGGTACAGCTTCGTCTTCTCCGTCGTGCCCATGCCGAAGCTCACCTCGCGCGGCGGCACCACCGCGCGCAGTTCGATCACCCGGCTCGAATGCACCTCGCCGCGCGAGCGGATATGGTCGGCGATGTTGTGGATCTCCACCGCCGCCGAAGCCGGCTTGGCGCTGGCGACGAAGGTGCCCACGCCCGGAATGCGGTCAATCACATTGCGCCGCGCCAGTTCGCGCATGGCCCGGTTGATCGTCATGCGGGAAATGCCGAGAAGGCGGGAAAATTCGGGTTCGCTCGGCAGGCGATGACTGGTGCCCCATTCGCCTGATTCGATCTTGCCGAGAATGAACCGCTCGACACGCTCATAGAGCGGCGCCGGGTCCTGGGGAAACTGGTCGAGGGAAACGGTCACTGCGCGGTCCACCCTGCCTGGTCGGGTCGCGGCGCGTCCCGGCAGGCAAGGGCCGCCCGCCCGGCCGGCTCTCGCCGCCTCATCTCATGACAAATTATGCCATGGCACGGTCTCGAACCTGATTCCAGAGCGTTTTTCCAAACCTGTCTAGACATGTATCGGGTGCGCTCTAAGATAATGCGGATTGGGATCGACAAGGGGACGGTCGTGGCGGAGCGGATTGGGTTCCTGGGCACCGGGCTGATGGGCCGGCCGATGGCCGAGCGGCTGCTGGCCGCCGGACATGCGCTGACCGCCTGGAACCGGACGCAGGAGAAGGCGCATCCGCTGAAAGAACACGGCGCGGCGATCGCCTCCACCCCCATTGAAGCGGTGGCGGGCGCGGGGATCGTGTGCATCATCCTCGAACATGCCGCGGCGATCGAGGATGTGCTGTTCGCGCCGGCGATGCTGGAAGCGCTGGCGCCCGGCACCGTCGTCATCGACCTCACCTCGCTGCATCCCGATGCGGCCCGCGCCAATGCCGCCCGTCTGGCGGCAAACGGCGTCTTCTATCTCGATGCCCCGGTCTCGGGCGGCCCGCCAGGTGCCGTGGAGGGAACACTGGCAATCATGGTCGGCGGCGAGGTCAATGCGTTTGAGCGCGCGCAGCCGGTGCTCGGCTGTTTCGGCCGCGCCATCCATGTCGGCCCGGCCGGCTCGGGCCAGATCACCAAGCTCGGCAGCCAGATCATCTCCGGCGCCGCACTGGCTGCGGTCGCCGAGGCGCTGATGCTGTTCTCGCAGACCGGCGTCGCGGTCGAGCGGGCCCGCGAGGCGCTGTTCGGCGGCTATGCCGACAGCAAGGTGCTGCGCCTTCACGGCGAGCGGATGATCGAACGCCAGTTCGAGCCCGGCGGGCACATCCGCACCTTCCTCAAGGATCTCAACGCCGCCGCCGACCTCGCCGAACGCGACGGGCTGGATCTCCCCGTCGCCACGCTCTCGCGCGGCATGTTCGGCAGGCTCTCGCAGGATGGCTTCGGCGAAGCCGACATCGCGGCCATGGCGCTTGAGATCGAACGCCGCAACGAGGGACGCCGCATCGGCCCCGCGCCCGACCCGAAGGCCGGCTCATGAGCGCGCCCGTGGTCTCGGCGACCGACTATCTGCGCACCGGCAGAGCCGCCGCCCCGCCGCTGTTCTCGACCCTGTTCGAGACCGCCGCCACGCTCGAAGACGCGGACATGGCGGAGTTGATGGCCGAACCCGCGCGGCTGACGCGGGCGCTGGTCAATATGCAACGCCTTCTCGGGACCCACACGGTGGCCGTGCGGTTCGACCGCATCATCCGCCAGGCCGCGGGCGAGGATCCTGTCCCGCAGGGCACGGAACCCCACTCCATGGACCTGCCGCTGCCCGACCCCGACGCCGTACGGGCTGCGGCCGCCCCGCTTCTCGACACCGTCGCCCGTCTGGCGGCCGAGCTGAAGCGCGCCCTTCCGGTAATGGTCATGCTACCGGGCCCGACCTGGTTCGGCAGCGGAACCGATGCGCAGGCGGCGGCGCAGGGCGGCGCGATACTCAGAGGCCTGATCGAGGCCTGCTGCACGGCCGGCGCGGGTCTTGTCCTCATCCTCGGGCGTGAAGGTAGCGACCGGGACCTGTTCGCCCAGTTCGCCAGGCCATTGGCGAACACGGCCCACTATTACGCCAAGCCGGTCATCGTTGCCGATACGCGGGTGCCCCGCAGCCTCGCGGACGCGCTGCTGATGCCGTGGGGCGGCGACGCCGGCCCGACCCTCCAGATCGACGGCGGACAGCGCCTTGGCCATCGCCTTCCAGCCATCGACCCAGCCATGGGCGGCGAGACAGGCAGCGGCTGGCCCGTTGTGCCGCCGGGCACCTTCCTGGCGATTGGCGACGACACTCTGCGCGGCATGACCGGCACCGCGATCGCCCAACTCGCCGAAAGGCTGCCCCGCGCCTACTGACGCGGCGCGGCCCGCTAAGCCCTTGATCGGAATCACCCTTTGTTCACGAGAGAACGAATCGTGACTCTGCACCTGATTCGCAAAATGCAAGCGATGGACACCCGCCAAAGCCCACGCCGCCGTGACACGAACGCTTGAGCGCTTGCCCGCGAACGCTTAGCTAGAGATGTCACAGGTGAATCATCTATGCTTCAGGACGCAGTCAGATCCTTCGTTCAGACCTTCTCCCGAGAGTATCGGCGCTTCCTGATGCGCTCGGTCATCCTCGCGATCGGTATGCTGATAGTCTTGGGGGTGGGGTGCTACTACGCGCTTACCTACCTGGTCGTCCTGCAGTGGGACTGGGCGAACATCACCATCGACATCCTTGCGGCGGTAGGGATCTTTGCTGGAGCGGTGTTTCTGGTGCCGCCCGTCACCTCGCTTGTCGCCGGCTTCTTCTCCGACGAAGTGGCCGAGCAGGTCGAGCGCAACGAATTCCTTGAACAGAATGTCGGCAAGGCGCTGCCCGTCGGCCGCTCGCTGGTGCTCAGCATCAAGTTCTTCGGCCTCATGCTGGCGGTGAACCTGGTCGCGCTGCTGCTTCTGCTGGTGCCGGGCGTCAACCTCGTCGTGTTCTATGTCGCCAATGGCTACCTGCTCGGGCGGGAATACTTCCAGCTCGCGGCCATGCGCTACCGCACCGAGGACGAAGCCGCCATCGTGCGCCGGCACCATTCGCTCGCGGTCTTCGCGGCCGGCATGATCATCGCGCTGGTCGTGTCGGTGCCGATCCTCAATCTCATCACGCCGATCTTCGCCACCATCTTCATGGTGCGTCTGCACAAGCGGCTCACCCGCTCGCGTTCCTATGCTCGGCGGGGGTCTTTTGCGGCCAACGGCACAGGTCCGAAATAAGACAGCGCGGGCAGTCCGGCTTCAGCGCCTTGCAGACATAGCGCCCGTGCAGGATCAGCCAATGATGGGCGTGGAGCATGAACCGCTCCGGGATCTCGCGTTCAAGGCCCAGTTCCACCTCCAGCGGCGTCTTGCCGGGCGCCAGGCCCGTGCGGTTCGCCACCCGGAACAGGTGGGTGTCGACCGCGATGGTGGGGTGACGGAACGCGATATTGAGCACGACATTCGCGGTCTTGCGGCCGACGCCCGGCAGCGTCTCCAGCGCCGCGCGGTCGGCGGGCACCACGCCGCCATGTTCCGCGATCAGCCGGCGCGACAGCTCGACCACGTTCTTCGCCTTGCCGCGATAAAGGCCGAGGGTGCGGATATGCTGCGCCACCCCCTCCTCGCCGAGCGCGACCATGGCCTCGGGCGTGGGCGCTGCCTGGAACAGGCCGCGCGTCGCCTTGTTCACCCCGATATCGGTCGCCTGGGCCGAGAGCACCACCGCCACGAGCAGCGTGAAGGCGTCGACATAATCAAGCTCGCCCTTGGGCTCGGGGTCCGCGGCCTCGAAGCGCGCAAAGGCGGCCTCGACCTCCTCCGGGCTCCACGGCGTGAAGGCTCCGCCGATCGCCGCGGCGGCGGCATTGGCGACGGCGCGACGGCGGGCGGGCCGCGTGGCCGCGACAGCCGCCGCGCACGTGGCCGTTACCCGGCCCTTGGCGGGAGAGGTCCCGGCTGGCTTGATGGAAGCCTTGGCTCTCGAACCCTTGGCTCTCGAACCATTGGCTCTCGAACCATTGGCTCTCGAACCATTGGCTCCCGAGGCCTTGGCGCCCCCCGCTTTGGCCGCTTTGCCGCCCGTGCCGGCACGCCGGCCACGCGGCGTCGAATCCCTGTCATCTTCGGTCATTTTCGACCTATAATGCCCGGCGATGAGCACTGCAAAGACCGTCCCGCCCTCCTTTGGCCACGAGGCCCACGAGCCTACGCTTTATCAGGCGAGGCTGGAGCCCTATCGCTCGCTCGACCGGCGCGGGTTCGTCATTGTCATGGTCGTGGTCGCGGCGATCAGTTTCGTGTGCGGCACCGCCTTCCTGCTCATGGGCGCCTGGCCGGTCTTCGGCGTGTTCGGCCTCGATGTGCTGGCGATCTGGTGGGCGTTCCGAATGAATTTCAACGCCGCGCGCGCCCGCGAGGAAATCACTGTCACGCCAAGCCTCATCACGGTCGTGAAAGTCGATCCCGCCGGCCGCGCCGACGAAGCCCGCATGAACCCGCTCTGGACCCGGCTCGACAGGGAAACGATGGAGGATTACGGCCTCCAGCGCCTCGCGCTGCGCTCGCGCGGCGACGTTGTGGAGGTCGGCGGCTTCCTGCACACAGCCCAGCGCGAGGAACTGGCCGAAGGGCTTTCCTTCGCGCTCGGCACCGCCAAGCGGGGCGTGGTACGCTCCACACCCTGAGCCGGTCGAAATCGGGTGGCCCGGCCGTTTACGCTGTGATCCTCTCATCCCAGCAGGAGGAGATTGCCCGTGCTTGCGCCCAACCTGGATGCCGCCCACCCGCTGGAAATTGCCGCCGCCGATTACGAAATCGTTCGGCGCGCGGTGGAATATGTGAACCTGCGCTTCCGCGACCAGCCGGAGGTGGAGGAAATCGCGCGCGCCGCGGGGGTAAGCCCCCGCGCCCTCACCGACCTTTTCCGCCGCTGGTGCGGGCTCACCCCGAAGGACTTCCTCCAGGCCGTCACGCTCGACGCCGCCCGGCGGATCCTGACCGAATCCGACAATGTGCTCGACGCCGCCTATGAGCTTGGCTTTTCGGGCCCCGGCCGGCTGCACGACCTGTTCGTGGTCCACGAATCCATGTCGCCGGGCGAGTGGAAGGCAGGCGGCGCCGGTCTGGTGATCCGCTATGGCTTCCACGCCTCCCAGTTCGGCTCGGCGCTCGCCATGGTCACACCGCGTGGCCTGTGCGGCCTGGCCTTCGCCGATGAAGGCGAGGAAGACAAGGCACTGGCCGACATGCGCCGGCGCTGGCCCAACGCGCTCTATATCGAGGACCCGTTCGCCACCGCCCCCTACGCGGCGCGCATCTTCGACCAGAGCACCTGGAACCCGGAGGATCCGCTGCGCATCGTCTTCATCGGCACCGATTTCGAGGTGCGGGTGTGGGAGACGCTGATGCGCATTCCGCTCGGCAAGGCCACCACCTATTCCACCATCGCCGGCCGGATCGAAAAGCCCAAGGCGGCCCGCGCGGTCGGTGCGGCGATCGGCAAGAACCCGATGTCCTTCGTGGTGCCCTGCCATCGCGTGCTCGGCAAGGATGGCGACCTCACCGGCTATCACTGGGGCCTCACCCGCAAGCGGGCGATCCTGGGCTGGGAAGCCGGCCAGCTGTGCAAGGAATGGGGCGAGGTGTGAGCCGCGCGCCCGGCCACCGCCTCAGTGGGTGATGGAGGTCGAGAACAGGTTCACCACCAGCACGCCGGCGAGGATGAGGCCAAGGCCCACAATCGCCGGCGCGTCCAGCTTCTGGCCCTGAAACAGCCAGGCGACCAGTGCGATCAGCACGATGCCGAAGCCCGACCAGATCGCGTAGACAATGCCGGTGGGCAGGGTGCGCAGCACGATGGAGAGGCACCAGAAGGCGATGCCGTAGCCGGTCAGCGCGATCAGCGTCGGTATCAGTCGGGCAAACCCGTCCGAGCGCGCCAGCGCCGTGGTCGCCACCACCTCGGCGGCGATGGCGACGAACAGCAGCAGATAGATCAGCGCCGCATTCATCAAACGTCCTGCCCGGTTCGGAGCTCACCGCTCCGCGTCATTCGGTGCGCGCGTCAATCGGCGAGATCGACGACGCTTTCGACCGTGGAATCCGCCTTCAGCCGGTAGATCACCGGTACGCCGGTGGCCAGCTCGCGCTTCATGATGGTTTCCGGCGTGTGCTTCTCCAGCACCATGATCAGGGCGCGCAGCGAGTTGCCATGGGCCGCGACCAGCGTGCGCTTGCCCTGCAGCACCTTGGGCAGGATCTCGGTGACATAGAAGGGTAGCGTGCGGGCGATGGTGTCCTTCAGGCTCTCGCCGCCGGGCGGGGGCACATCATAGGAGCGGCGCCAGACATGCACCTGCTCCTCGCCCCATTTGGCGCGCGCATCGTCCTTGTTGAGGCCCGACAGGTCGCCATAATCGCGCTCGTTGAGAGCGATGTCCTCGACCGTCTCCAGCCCGGTCTGGCCGAGCTCTCCCAGCGCGAGCTGCAGCGTCTTCTGCGCGCGCGACAGCTTGGAGGTGAAGGCGATGTCGAACTGGTAGCCCTGTTCCTTGAGGCGCTGGCCCGCCCGGTGCGCTTCCTCGACGCCGCGCGGCGTCAGGTCGGGGTCGCGCCAGCCGGTGAACAGGTTCTTCAGGTTCCATTCGCTCTGACCGTGGCGGACGAGCACGAGAAGGCGTTCGGACATCGGATCGTTCTCCAGTTCGGTCAGAAATCGGCAAGGCCGAGGACGTCGACCATCGAATAGAGCTCGGGCTTGCGCCCGCGCGCCCAGCGCGCGGCCGCCAACGCCCCGCGCGCGAAGATCTCGCGGCTCTCGGCCCTGTGGCCGAGCTCGATCCGCTCGCCCGTTCCGGCGAAGATCACATTGTGGTCGCCCACCACCGTGCCGCCACGCAACGTGGCGAAGCCGATGTCGCCGGCCTTGCGCGCCCCGGTGTGGCCATGGCGCTCGAACACGCCGTTCTCCGCCAGCGAGACGCCGCGCCCTTCCGCCGCCGCCTGGCCGAGCAGCAGCGCCGTGCCGGAGGGCGCGTCGATCTTGCGGTTGTGGTGCATCTCGACGATCTCGATGTCGAAACCTTCATCCAGCGTGCGTGCCACCCGCTTCACCAGCGCGGACAGAAGGTTGACGCCGAGGCTCATATTTCCCGACTTCACGATCGCCGCGTGCCGCGAGGCCGCTTCGATCTTGGCCTCGTCCTCTTGCGAGAAACCCGTCGTGCCGATGACGTGCACGATGCGCGCCTGTGCCGCGAGCGCGGCGAAGGCGACGCTGGCGGCGGGAACGGTGAAGTCGATCACCCCTTCCGCGGCCGCGAAGGCCTCCAGCGCGTCCTCGCTCACCGCGAGCCCGAGCGCGGGCAGCCCCACCAGTTCGCCCGCGTCGCGCCCGATCAGCTCGCTGCCCGCCGGCTCGATCGCTCCGGCGAGGGCAAGATCGGGGGCCTCGATGATGGCGCGGATAAGGGTGCGTCCCATCCGCCCGCCGGCACCGACGACGACCAACCGCATCTGCGTCATGACCACTCTCCCACGCGTGAGCATGGCGTATAGCGACGTTCCCATGTCACGAAAAGTGCTTGTTTGCCCGTCATTCTGCGCGTTTGATGGCGCAACGCTTGACGCGCGCCATCCGCAGATGTACAGCTCGCGCAACTTTACGAAGGAAGGGCGCCGTAATGCGCAAGAATGTTATCCTTATCGTAGGACGGCGCGTCGCCGCGGAGCTTGCCTGACGGCTGCTCCGCCCACCGGTGACGCGCGACCTTGGCCCCTGACGGGGCCTTTTGATTTTCTGGACCCGCCGCTACCCGAACCACCGGCGCATTCCGGACCCAGCCCTTCCCGACACTGCCACACGAGCGATACGTCAAAGGAACACGACCATGATGCGCGAGATGACCGGCGCCGAAATGGTGATGCAGGCCCTGATCGACCAGGATGTCGAACACATGTTCGGCTATCCCGGCGGCGCGGTGCTGCCGATCTATGACGCCATGTTCCACCAGAACCAGGTCCGCCACGTCCTGGTCCGCCACGAACAGGGCGCGGTGCACATGGCGGAGGGCTATGCCCGCTCCTCCGGCAAGGTGGGCGTGGTGCTCGTCACCTCCGGCCCCGGCGCTACCAATGCGGTCACCGGCCTCACCGATGCGCTGCTGGATTCGATCCCGCTGGTGTGCATCACCGGCCAGGTCCCGACCCATCTCATCGGCTCGGACGCGTTCCAGGAATGCGACACGGTCGGCATCACCCGGCCCTGCACCAAGCACAACTATCTGGTCCGCGACATCAACGATCTCGCCCGCGTGCTGCACGAGGCGTTCTACGTCGCGCAGAACGGGCGCCCGGGTCCGGTCGTGGTCGACATCCCCAAGGACGTTCAGTTCGCCAAGGGCATGTATGTCGGGCCGGAGAACATCCAGCACCGCACCTACCAGCCCCGGCTGAAGGGCGACCCGGACAAGGTCCGCCAGGCTGTCGAGCTGCTCGCCAAGGCCAAGCGCCCGGTGTTCTACACCGGCGGCGGCGTCATCAATTCCGGTCCCGAGGCCAGCCGCCTGCTGCGCGAACTCGCGCGCCTGACCGGCTATCCCGTCACCTCGACGCTGATGGGCCTCGGCGCGTTCCCTGCGTCGGACCGACAGTGGCTCGGCATGCTGGGCATGCACGGCACCTACGAAGCCAACATGGCGATGCATGACTGCGACGTCATGGTGTGCGTGGGCGCGCGCTTCGACGACCGCATCACCGGCCGTCTCGACGCCTTCTCGCCCGGCTCGAAGAAGATCCACATCGATATCGACCCGTCCTCGATCAACAAGAACGTCAAGGTCGACATTCCCATCATCGGCGACGTCAAGCATGTCCTTGAGGACATGCTCACCCTGTGGCGCGCGATGAAGGCGGAGCCGGACCGCAAGGCGCTGGCGGGCTGGTGGGGCCAGATCGACCGCTGGCGCGCGCGCAAGTCGCTCGCCTTCGTGCCGGGCGACCGCATCATCAAGCCGCAGCAGGCGGTTCGCGCGCTGTACAACGCGGTGAAGGACAAGGACGTCTACATCACCACCGAGGTCGGCCAGCACCAGATGTGGGCGGCGCAGCACTTCCACTTCGAGGAGCCGAACCGCTGGATGACTTCCGGCGGGCTGGGCACCATGGGCTACGGCCTGCCCGCCGCCATCGGCGCGCAGGTGGCCCACCCGGAAAGCCTGGTCATCGACATTGCCGGCGAAGCCTCGATCCAGATGTGCCTGCAGGAGCTGTCGACCGCGCTGCAGTTCAACCTGCCGGTCAAGATCTTCGTGCTGAACAACGAATATATGGGCATGGTGCGCCAGTGGCAGGACCTGCTGCATGGCGGGCGTTACTCGCATTCCTATTCGGAATCGCTGCCCGATTTCGTCAAGCTGGCCGAGGCCTATGGCGGCGTGGGCATCCGCTGCTCCAACCCGGCCGACCTCGACGGCGCCATCCAGGAGATGATCAGCGTCAATCGTCCGGTGCTGTTCGACTGCCTCGTCGACAAGATGGAAAACTGCCTGCCGATGATCCCCTCGGGCAAGCCGCATAACGAGATGATCCTGCCCGATCATCCCGAAGGCCTGGACGAAGCGATCAGCGAAGAAGGCAAGATGCTGGTGTGACGGTGCCCGCCTCTCCGCGCGAGAGGCCGCCCGCAGAGCCGATGACCGGGGGTGGCGCGTATCGCGCCTCGCCCGGTCCACGCCTCTCCCCGCGGGGAGAGAAGCCGACCGCCTCACACCACCTCCCAGACGTCAGAGTGCCCCATGGCCCCGATCAATGAACCCGCCGAGCGCCACACGCTCTCCCTCCTCGTCGACAATGAGCCGGGCGTCCTCGCCCGCATCGTCGGCCTGTTCTCCGGCCGCGGCTACAACATCGACAGCCTGACCGTCTCCGAGGTCAGCCACGATTCCCGGCGTTCGCGCATCACCGTGGTGACCACCGGCGCGCCGATGATCATCGAGCAGATCAAGAGCCAGCTCGATCGGCTGGTGCCGGTGCACCGGGTGATCGACCTCACCGTGGACGGCCGGGCGCTGGAGCGCGAGCTGGCGCTGATCAAGGTGCGCGGCAAGGGCGAGATGCGCCGCGAGGCGCTGCTGATCGCCGACAGCTTCCGCGCCCGCACCGTGGACACCACGCTGGAGAGCTTCGTGTTCGAGATCACCGGCAAGCCGGACAAGATCGACCAGTTCGTCTCCCTGCTGGAACCGCTGGGGCTGGTCGAAGTCTCGCGCACCGGCGTCGCCGCGATCGGGCGCGGACCGGACGCGATGTAAGGGCGGGCTGCGCCCTCGCGATCCCTTCGGAAGCGGCGCCCCGGCGCCGCTTTTTGCTGCCCCCTCGCCGCTCTTGCGCAACCGTGATTGGCGATGTAGGAACGGAACCGTAACGTACGGTACGGACATTTTCGAGCATGAACTCCCACCCCGATCACGCGGGCGAGACGCTGACGGACCGGCAGCAGGCCGTGCTCGACGCCGTGCTCGCGCTCATGGTCGAGCAAGGTGGCGACGTGACCATGACCGCTGTTGCCCGCCGGGCCAGCTGCTCGAAGGAAAGCCTGTACAAATGGTTCGGCGACCGCGACGGGCTGCTGAGCGCGACCGTGCGCTGGCAGGCGTCGAAGGTCCGGGCCGGCAATTATGACCGCACCCGGCTCGACGCCCTCGCCCTGCGCGACAGTCTGGTCCGCTTCGCCGCCAATTGGCTCGGCGTGATATCGAGCCCCACCTCGATCGCGCTGAACCGCTTCGCCATCGCTCAGGCGGGCGCGCGCGGCAGCAATCTCGGCGCGATCATGCTGGCCAATGGACGTTTCGCCATTGGCGCCCGGCTCAAGCCGGTGCTCGAAGCCGGGCGCGAGGCCGGGCTGATCGCCTTCGACGACACCGAGACCGCCTTTCGCACCTTCCTCGGCCTCGTCGGCCGCGACGTGCAGATCCGGCTGCTGCTTGGCGACACTCTGGTGCTCGCCGCGGCCGAAATCGAGCGCGACGCGGCGCGGGCGACCGACCAGTTCTTCACCCTCTACGGCACGGAAAAACCAGGTCCGGGCCGGGACAAGATCAACGCGTGACACAGGAGACACCCATGCGCGTTTACTATGATCGCGATGCCGACCTGAACCTCATCAAGGGCAAGAAGGTCGCCATCATCGGCTATGGCTCCCAGGGTCGCGCCCATGCGCTGAACCTCAAGGAGTCCGGCGTCAAGGACATCGCCATCGGCCTGAAGCCGACCTCCGCCACCGCCAAGAAGGTCGAGGCCGACGGCCTCAAGGTGATGACCGTCGCCGAGGCCGCCAAGTGGGCGGACCTGATGATGATGGCCACCCCGGACGAACTCCAGGCCGACATCTACCGCGACGAGATCGCCCCCAACATCCGCGATGGCGCCGCGATTGCTTTCGCCCACGGCCTCAACGTGCATTTCGGCCTGATCGAGCCCAAGGCCTCGGTCGACGTGCTGATGATCGCCCCCAAGGGCCCCGGCCACACCGTGCGCGGCGAGTACCAGAAGGGCGGCGGCGTGCCCTGCCTCGTGGCCGTGCACCAGGACGCCTCGGGCAACGCGCTCGACCTCGGCCTGTCCTACGCCTCGGGCGTCGGCGGCGGTCGTTCGGGCATCATCGAGACCACCTTCAAGGAAGAGTGCGAGACCGACCTGTTCGGCGAGCAGGTCGTGCTCTGCGGCGGCCTGGTCGAACTGATCCGCGCCGGCTTCGAGACGCTGGTGGAAGCCGGCTACGCGCCGGAAATGGCCTATTTCGAGTGCCTGCACGAAGTGAAGCTGATCGTCGACCTCATCTATGAGGGCGGCATCGCCAACATGAACTACTCGATCTCCAACACCGCCGAGTGGGGCGAGTACGTCTCCGGCCCGCGCATCATCACCGCCGAGACCAAGGCCGAGATGAAGCGCGTGCTCACCGACATCCAGACCGGCAAGTTCACCTCCGACTGGATGCAGGAGTACCGCGCCGGCGCCGCCCGCTTCAAGGGCATCCGCCGCATGAACGACGCCCACCAGATCGAGCAGGTCGGCGAGAAGCTGCGCGGCATGATGCCGTGGATCGGCGCCAACAAGCTGGTCGACAAGGCGAAGAACTGAAGTCAAGCAGAATATCGCTTCCACAGGCTCTCCACAGACTCTCCACAGGGTTATCGAGAGAGTTGCCAACAAGATGTCAGTCGGCTCCATCGGCCTTCGCTATAATACCGTCAACGGTTTGCGGAGGCCCTGATGGGCGAGACGGACGACTTCGAGTGGGACGACGACAAGGACGCGGCGAACCGGGC
The DNA here is from genome assembly GCF_010669125.1 of Ancylobacter pratisalsi. Classification (NCBI taxonomy): domain Bacteria; kingdom Pseudomonadati; phylum Pseudomonadota; class Alphaproteobacteria; order Hyphomicrobiales; family Xanthobacteraceae; genus Ancylobacter; species Ancylobacter pratisalsi. The sequence goes on along the minus strand of NZ_CP048630.1, from coordinate 2,360,141 downwards.
CAAGCACGGTTTGCCGCTTCCGCTTGCGGCGCGCCTCTTCGACGGCCGCGTACGACTCGACCGGCAAGCACGCGGAGAGCGCGGCGAGTTGCGCTTCGAGACCATCGCCGTTTTCAACGAGACCGTGTTATTACGTGCGTGGACATGGCGGGGCCGTCGGCGCCGCGCCATATCTTTTCGTAGCGCGAATGAGGTTGAACGGCGTGCCTACCAAGAAGCAATTGGAGGATGCTGATCGGTTGGCCAAGACGGTCGACTGGGAGAAGCTGCGCGCCATGTCGGACGAGGAAATCCGTGCGCATTGGGCGTGGGATAAGGACATGACCTGGCCCACCGAGAAGGAACTCGCCGAGTTCGATCTCGTCATCCCCGCGAAAAGCCGGCGCAAGCCGCCGAAGGAAGCGGCGGAGTAACGTCCCTCTCCGGCAAGGCTGACGAGGTAAGCAGGCGGCCCAGGGGTCGCCTTTTTCGTAAGCGCCTCAGAAGCCCCAGAACTTCATCGCCGCCGCGCCGGGCGCCAGCAGCACGAACGCCCAGAGCATGGCGGAGGCGATGTTCGCCATCTGGAAGATGAAATGCGGCATGGCGAACATGCCCGCCACCAGCGGGATCACCGCGCGGATCGGCCCGAAGAAGCGGCCGATGAACACGCTCCATGAGCCATGGCGATGGAAGAAGCGCTCGCCCCGTTCCAGCATCTGCGGATAGGCGGTGAACGGCCACAGCCTGTATGCGCGGTCCTTCAGCCAGAACCCGGTCCAATAGGAGACCGCATCGCCCAGCGCCGCCCCAAGCGCCGCCCCGGCCCACACCGGCAGCAGCGAAATGCCGCCCGCCTCGATGATCGGGCCCATGCCGATGAGGATGAAGGTCGCCGGCACCACCAGCGAGATCACCGCCAGCGATTCCCCGAAGGCGAGGGCAAACGCGACATAGGGCGCCCAGTGGGCATGCGCCTGCACGAAGGACAGCGCGTCCTGCGCAAAGCTCTGAATGTCGGCAAACATGCTCACAACCGGTCGCGCAGCGCGTAATAGCTCATGCCGGCGACCAGCAGCGGCCAGCGCATCAGCGGCCCGCCGGGGAAAGGCGGCACCGGCAGCCGGCCGAGCAGGTCGAACGCACCGAGCTGTCCGGCCACCGCGTCCGCCAGCAGCTTGCCGAAATAGGGCGCCAGCATCACGCCCTGCCCGGAATAGCCCGACGCCGTGAGCACGCGGGTCGAGAGCTTCCGCACGAAGGGCATGCGGCTCATGGTGATGCCCAGAATGCCGCCCCAGCCATACTCGATGCGGACATCGGCGAGATGGGGGAAGATCTTGAGCATATAGGGCCGCACGAAGGCCCCCGGGTCGGGCCTCAGCCGGCGCGTGTAGCTCTCGCCACCGCCGAACAGCAGTCGCCCGTCGGCGCTGAGCCGGTAATAATTCACCACGAAACGGCTGTCGGCCACCGCCGCGTCATTGGAGATGACCTCACGCGTCCGCGCACCCAGCGGCTCGGTCGCGGCGATGTAGTTGGCGATCGGCATGACATGGGTATCGACCCGCCGGTCGAGACCGTCCTGCAGCCCGTCGCCGCATTCCAGCACCCAGTCGGCCTCCACCACGCCGCCCGCCGTCGCCACCCGCACCTTGGGGCCGCTCTCGTCAATGGAGAGCGCGCGCGAGTGTTCATGAAGCCGCGCCCCGGCAGCCTCCGCGACCCTCGCCAGCCCAAGCGCGAAGTTGAGCGGGTGCAGATGCCCCCCGCCATGGTCAATCATCCCGCCGAAATACGCGTCCGAGCCGACGATCGCGCGCAGCTCCTCGCGCGAGAGCGGCGCGGCGTGGGGGTAGTCGTAGACCTCGTTCAGCTTGCGCGCATAGGCGTGGCTATGGGCGACATAGGCGGGCTTGTGATCGGCGGTCACCAGCCCCGGCCGCACGTCGCAATCGATGGCGTGCCGCGCGATCAGCGCGTGGAGAAAGGCCTTGGCATCCTCCGCCATGCGCCACAGCGCCCTGGCGTCGTCGAGGCCCATCTGCGCCTCGATCCAATCCTGGTCGCGGCGCTGGCCGGTGTGGATCTGCCCACCATTGCGGCCCGAGGCCCCCGAACCCAGCCGCCCCGCCTCCAGCAGCACGACATCGAGCCCGGCCTCCGCCAGATGGAGCGCGGCGGAAAGCCCGGTATAGCCCCCGCCAATGACGCAGACATCGGCCCGGCCCGTGCCGGCCAGCGGCGCGCAGGATGGCAACGCATGCGCCGTCGCGGCGTACCAGCTCTCGGGGTGGTCGGTCTTGAACGCCATGCTCGCCAATCTACTTGCCCTGCCAATCTAGCCGAAAGCTCAGCGCCGCGCGAACAGGCGTTCGATATCGGCGAGGGCCAGGGTGACGAAGGTCGGCCGGCCGTGGTTGCACTGGCCGGCATTGGGGGTGGATTCCATCTCGCGCAACAGGGCGTTCATCTCTTCCACCCTGAGACGGCGTCCCGCGCGCACCGAGCCATGGCACGCCATGGTCGCCGCCACATGCAACAGGCGACGCTCCAGTGGCAGCGCGTCGTCCCATTCCGCCGCGTGCTCGGCGAGTTCGCGCACCAGGGCGGGAATGTCCGCCGCGCCGAGGAGCGCCGGCACCTCCCGCACCAGCAGCGCGCCGGCCCCGAACGCCTCGATCACCAGGCCGAAACCCGCCAGCGCCTCGGCGCGCTCGGCCAGGCGCTCGGCCTCGGAAGGGTCGAGTTCGACCACCAGTGGCACCAGCAGCATCTGCCGCGCCAGCCCGTCGCGCTCCATCGCCGCCTTCAGCCGCTCATACACGATGCGCTCATGGGCGGCGTGCTGGTCGACCACGACCACGCCGTCGCGCGTCTGGGCAATGATGTAGGTCTCGTGCAGCTGGGCGCGGGCGGCGCCGAGCGGGCGCTCTATCAGGTCGGGCGCGGCGGGCGCGCTGCCCGCGCGGGCATCGGCCGAGGGGTCGAGCGAGAGGCCGAGCCCCTCGCCCGGCGGCAGATCGAGATCGAACCGCGCCGTGCCTTCGCGCAGTCCGTCCGGCATCCCACCCGGTGTCGCACCCGGCCTGTCGGGTGAACCACCTTCCGGCGCCGCCCAGGACCGGGTCCAGTCATAGTTTCCCGCCGGGCCGCCCGTGCGGGGGGCCTGCGCCCTCTGCCATCCGGGGGCGCGGGCGAACTGCGCCAGCCGGTCCGCCCCGGTCGAGGCGGTGCGCGGCACGCCGGCGGTCAGCGCGTCGCCCAGCGTGCGTATGATCAGCGCCCGGATCAGGCCGGGATCGCGGAAGCGCAGCTCGGTCTTGGCGGGATGGACGTTCACGTCGACCTCGCGCGGGTCGAGATCGAGGAACAACACCGTCACCGGGTGGCGGTCGGAGGGCAAGAGGTCCGAATAGGCGGCGCGGATGGCGCCGATCAGCACCTTGTCGCGCACCGGTCGGCCGTTGACGAAGAGATACTGCGCCAGCGAGTTCGCCTTGGAATAGGTCGGAAGGCCCGCCAGGCCGGACAGCCGCGCGCCCTCGCGCCGCCCCTCGATGTCGAGCGCATTGGCCGCCACCTCATGGCCGAGCACGTCGGCGATGCGCGCACGCCGGCCGGCCGCGTCGGGACTGCGCGCGGGCCATGTCACCGGCGCGCGGTCCTCGGCGACCAGGGTAAAGCCGACATCCGGGCGGGCCAGCGCCAGGCGGCGCACCGCGTCCACCGCCGCCGCGGTCTCGGCGCGCTCGGATTTCAGGAATTTCAGCCGCGCCGGGGTCGCGAAGAACAGGTCGCGCACCTCGACCCGCGTGCCGGGGCCAAGCGCGGCGGGTCGCACCGCCGACTTCACCCCGCCCTCGACGCGCACCTCGTACGCCTCGTCCGCCCGCGCCGGGCGGCTGACGATGGAAAGCCGGGCGACGGCACCGATCGACGCCAGCGCCTCGCCGCGAAAGCCGAGCGTGGCGATGGCGAGCAGGTCCTCGTCGTCGAGCTTGGAGGTGGCGTGGCGCTCCACCGCCAGTGCCAGTTCGCGCGCATCCATGCCGCCGCCATCATCGGTGACGCGGAGCAGCCGCCGGCCGCCGCCATCGATGACGATCTCGATGCGGGTGGCGCCGGCGTCGATCGCGTTCTCGACGATTTCCTTCAGCGCCGCCGCCGGACGCTCCACCACCTCGCCCGCGGCGATGCGGTCGACCAGGGCGGAGGGGAGCAGGCGCAGCGGCATCGGATCTCGGCGATTGTGAAACGTCAGCGGGGTCGATTCGGGTGTGAGGCCAAGCCTACACCGTCACGGCGCCGCGCGCGCCGGAATGTCCCGCCTGTCCCCGCGCACCAACCGGCTCAGGAGCCGCTATAGCCGAGCCAGGGCTCGATGCGCTCGAAGGTCTCGTCCATCGCCCAGGCCGGGAAGTAGGGGATGGGGAAATGGCCATAGAACAGCGAAAGCTGCCACTCCGCCGCCTCTTCGCTGCCCTTCTCGATGGCCGCGATATAGAGCGCGGAGGCAATGCCGGAACGGTCCGACCCGCCCTTGCAGTGCACCAGAATGGGCTTGGGCGCGTCGCGCATGATGGTGACGAGTTCCTCGACCTGCTTCTGGGTGAGTTCACGGCCCGCCGACAGACCATAATCGATATGGGTCATGCCGAGACGCTCGCTTTCGGCGACCTCGGCGGCGTGCCAGGGCTTGGAGGAAGCGCCGCGCAGGTTGATCACCGTGCGCACGCCGTACTTCGCCTGAATCGCGGGCAGTTCGTCGGCGTCGATCTGCGCCGAACGGTAGAGCTGACCGGGAACGACGGTGTGGAAATTGCCGATCAGCTGCTCGATGATGAGATAGGTACCGGTCAGCAGGACCGCGCCCCATAGGCCCATCGCCGCGCCGCGCAGGGTGCGCCGCACTACGCTACGCCGCTCGCGCATCGCGGCGGCACTCGCCTCATGGGTGGAAGAACCGCCGAAGTCCGCCGGCGCTTGCGGCATGTCGGATAAACTCATGAAGCAGGCTCGACGCAAAACAACAAAGAGGGCTCACCGGCAGCGTTATGCCGGACAAGGTGATTGAACACCACTCTAGCCACGAAATCGTGACAGGAATTAGCCCGCCGCCGCCAGCCGCTCGGCCTTCTGGCGTTCGACCTCCTGCCGCTTGGTGATGACCGAGGCGGCGATGACCACCACGGTCACGATGCCGATCAGGATGGTGCAGACCGCGTTGATCTCGGGCGTCACGCCCAGGCGCACCTGCGAGTAGATGCGCATGGGAAGCGTGGTCGCCCCCGGGCCGGTGGTGAAGCTGGCGATGACCAGGTCGTCGAGCGAAAGCGTGAAGGCCAGCATCCAGCCCGACACCACCGCCGGCAGGATGATGGGCAGGGTGATGACGAAGAACGTCTTGAACGGCGGGCAGCCCAGATCCAGCGCCGCCTCTTCCAGGCTGCGGTCGAACGTCACCAGCCGCGACTGCACCACCACGCAGACGAAGCACATGGTGAAGGTGATGTGCGCCAGCGTGATGGTCCAGAAACCACGGTCGAAATTCACCGCCACGAACAGCAACAGCAGCGACAGGCCGGTGATGACATCGGGCATGACGAGGGGCGCGTAGATCATGCCCGAGAACATGGTCCGCCCGAGGAAGCGGCCATAGCGGGTCAGCGTGATCGCCGCCAGCGTACCCAGCACGGTGGCGAAGCAGGCGGTGAGGAACGCCACGCGCAGTGTCACCCAGGCCGCATCGAGAAGCTGCTGGTTGCGTAGCAGTTCCCCGTACCAGTGGGTGGAGAACCCGGCCCACACCGTCACCAGCCGCGAGGCGTTGAAGGAGTAGATCACCAGCAGCACGATCGGCAGGTAGAGAAAGGTGAAGCCGAACACCAGCGAGGTGACGTTGAACGGAGAGAGCTTCTTGTCCATCACCGGCCCTCGAGTTCGCGCTGCTGCACGTTCTGGTACAGCACGATCGGCACCACCAGCACCAGCAGCAGCAGCACCGCCACCGCGGAGGAGACGGTCCAGGAGCGGTTCACCGAGAACTCGGTCCACAGCACCTTGCCGATCATCAGCGTGTCGGAGCCGCCGAGCAGGTCGGGGATGACGAACTCGCCCACCGCCGGGATGAAGCACAGCAGGCAGCCGGCGAAGACGCCCGGCAGCGAGAGCGGCCAGGTGATCTTCCAGAACGCGGCGAGGGGCGGGCAGCCAAGATCCGCGGCCGCTTCCAGCAGCGTCTCGTCCATCTTCTCCAGCGTCGAGTACAGCGGCAGGATCATGAACGGCAGGTAGGAATAGACGATGCCGATATAGACCGCCGTGTCCGTGGCCAGGATCTGCAGCGGATTGTCGATCAGCCCCAGCGCGAACAGCAGCTGATTGAGCAGCCCCTCGGGCGAGAGGATGCCGATCCAGGCATAGACCCGGATCAGGAAGGAGGTCCAGAACGGCAGGATCACCAGCATCAGCAGCGTCGGGCGGATCGATTTTGGCGCCCGCGCCATGGCATAGGCCATGGGGTAGCCGACAAGAAGCAGCAGGAATGTGGAGATGCCGGCGATCACGAGGCTTGAGACATAGGCCTCGATGAACTCGTTGTCCCAGCTCAGCACATAGCCGTAATTCTCGAAGGAGAGCTCGCTGAAGTTCTCCTTGAAGACCGCCCACCCCTCGGCCAAATCGAAGGTCGGGAAATAGGGTGGCTGGGCGATGGCGTCCTGGGACAGGCTGATCTTGAAGACGATCAGGAACGGCACCAGGAACAGCGCCAGCAGCCACAGATAGGGGATGGCGACTACCAGCCAGCGTCCCTTCGCCTTCGCCCCCATCCCCGCCCCCTATTTAGCGAGAATCACGCCGGCATCCGGCGTGAAGAAGACATAGACCTTGTCGTCCCAGGAAATGGGCCGCTCGACCATGCGGGTCAGGTTCGGCTTGGCCGCCTTCACCCGCGTCCCGTTGGGCAGCTCGACATGGTAGATCGACAGATCGCCAAGATAGCCGATGTCCCAGATCGTGCCGGACAGGCAGTTCACGCCCGGATCGGTGGGTGGCTCCAGCTCGATGCGCAGCTTTTCCGGGCGCACCGCCAGGGCAACCGCTTCGCCGGGCCGGGCGTCGATTTCCTGGGCGATGCGAATGGTCATCTCGGGGGCCGCATCGGGCCTCAGGATCACATAGCCGCCCTCGATCGCCTCGACCTTGGCCTCGAGAATGTTCACGTCGCCGACGAAATCGGCCACGTAGCGGCAATTGGGACGCTCGTAGATCTCGGCGGGTGGCGCGACCTGCACCAGCTTGCCCTGGTTCATCACCGCGATACGGTCCGCCACCGTCATCGCCTCTTCCTGGTCGTGGGTCACGATCAGGAAGGTCATGCCGAGCTCCATCTGGATGTCCATGAGCTCGAACTGGGTCTCCTCGCGCAGCTTCTTGTCGAGCGCGCCGAGTGGCTCGTCGAGCAGCAGCACCTTGGGGCGCTTGGCCAGCGAGCGGGCGAGTGCGACGCGCTGGCGCTGGCCGCCGGAAAGCTGGTGCGGCTTGCGTTTGGCGAACTTCTCAAGCTTCACCAGCTTGAGCATCTCCTCGACGCGCGCATCCACCGCGCCCTTCTCAACCTTGTCCTGCCTCAGGCCGAAGGCGATGTTGTCCCACACGCTCATATGCGGGAACAGCGCGTAGGACTGGAACATCATGTTGGTCTGCCGGCGATAGGGCGGCGTGCCGACCTGGTCCTCGCCGGCCAGCGTGATGCGCCCTTCCGTCGGCTCCTCGAAGCCGGCCAGCATGCGCATCAGCGTGGTTTTGCCGCAGCCGGAGGGTCCGAGCAGGGCGAAGAACTCGCGCTCATAGATGTCCAGCGAGAGGTTCTCGACGGCGACGAACTCGCCGAAGCGCTTGGTGACGTTCTCGTATCGGATCAGGGGAACCGCTGCGGGGTCGGTCCAGGGAGCGAATTTGCGGCGAATGCCGCCGATGGTCTTCTGCGTCTTTTCGGCGACGCCCATGCTCATGCTGTGCCCCGTTTTCCCCGGCCGCAGATCCGGCTCTTGGTCACGACGCTAACCGGGTTCGCCCGGCGGCTCAACGCCAGAATGCAAACAATTTTACCATGCCCGGAATTGTGCAGTGCGCCGTGCCTTGACGGGCCTTGCAGCGCCGTGATTGCCTCATCAAGGCGCAACACGCGCATCAGGGTGCTCAAAATGGCCAAGAAGAAGAAGCCCGGCAAGGACGCGGTCCAGTCCATCCGCGGCGTTTCCTCCCTCGAGGAAGCCAAGGCGTGGATGGGCGCGCGCGGCATCACCGAGATCGAATGCATGGTCCCCGATCTGGCCGGCGTCGGTCGCGGCAAGATCATGCCGGTGTCGAAATTCCTTTCCGGCCCGGTGATGAACCTGCCGCTTTCGGTGTTCCTGCAGACCATTTCCGGCGACTACCCGCCCTATGAGGGGCTGGTCGATTCCGTGGTGGCGGACAGCGATCTCGTCATCCAGCCCGACTTCTCCACCCTGTGCACGGTGCCCTGGGCCCATGATCCGACCGCGCAGATCATTCACGACGCGTTCCATCGCGACGGACGTTCGGTGGAGCTGGCCCCGCGCCAGGTGCTGAAGAACGTCGTCGACCTTTATGCCCACAAGGGCTGGAAGGCCGTGGTGGCGCCGGAGATCGAGTTCTACCTCGTCGAGCCCAACACCGATGCCGACTACCCGCTGAAGCCGCCGATCGGGCGCTCCGGGCGGCCGGAAATCGGGCGGCAGTCCTATTCGATCCAGGCGGTCAACGAGTTCGACGCCCTGTTCGAGGACATGTACGATTATTCCGAGGCCCAGGGCCTGGAGATCGACACGCTGATCCATGAGGACGGCGCGGCGCAGATGGAAATCAACCTGCTGCACGGCGACCCGATCATGCTCGCCGACCAGGTCTTCCTGTTCAAGCGCACCATTCGCGAGGCGGCGCTGGCCCACAAGATCTACGCCACCTTCATGGCCAAGCCGATTGCCGACGAGCCGGGCTCGGCGATGCACATCCATCAGTCCATCGTCGATGCCGAAACCGGCAAGAACATCTTCTCCGATGACGATGGCGACCCGACGCCGGAATTCTTCGCCTTCATTGCCGGCCAGCAGCGCTATCTGCCGGCGGTGATGTCGATCCTCGCCCCTTACGTGAATTCCTATCGCCGGCTCACCCGCGATTCGATGGCGCCCATCAACGTGCAGTGGGGTTACGACAACCGCACCGCCGGGCTGCGCGTGCCGCCCTCCCCGCCGGCCGCGCGCCGGGTCGAGAACCGGGTGCCGTCCTCGGACGCCAACCCCTATCTCGTCATCGCCGCCTCGCTGGCCTGCGGCTATCTCGGCCTCGTCGAGGGGCTGCGCCCGACCGAGCCGCTGGAAGCCGACGCCAAGGGCCTCGATTTCGAACTGCCGCGCGGCCTGCTCGAAGCGGTGGCGGCGCTGCAATATTCCGAGGAGATCGCCACCGTCCTCGGGCCGTCCTTCGTGAAGACCTACACCGCGGTGAAGCAGACCGAGTTCGACACCTTCATGCGTGTCATCTCGCCCTGGGAGCGCGAGTATCTGCTGCTGAACGTGTGAGGCGCACCCCGCCTGCGTGAACGGGCGAGGTGCCCTGCGCCTTAGCGTCCCTCTCGCCCGACGGGAGAGGGGCGCCTCGGTTTTCCACCGTCAGCCTTGCGCCAGCAGCTCGCGCACGCGCGGAATCACCTGGCTGCCATAAAGCTCGATACAGCGCATCGCCTTGTCGTGCCCCAGCGGGCCGGCGCTGTACTTCATGTCGAAGCGCGACAGCCCGAGCGCCTTCGCGGTCGCGGCGATCTTCTTCGCCACCGTCTCGGGGGAGCCGAGATACAGCGAGCCATGCGCGATCTCGCGCTCGAATGAGTCGCGCTCATAGGCCGGCCAGCCGCGCTCCTTGCCGATGCGGTCGTGCATGCGCTTGTAGTCGTCGTAGAATTCCTCGCGCGCCAGCTCGTCGGTCGGCGCCACATAGCCGTGCGAGTGCACCCCGATCGGCTGCATCTGCCCGCCAAGCTGACCGATGGCGCGGTGATAGAGATCGACATAGGGCGCGAAGCGGGCCGGATTGCCGCCGATGATGGCGAGCATCAGGGGCAGGCCGTAGCGGGCCGCGCGCACCACCGATTCGGGGCTGCCGCCGACGCCGATCCAGGTCTTCAGCGTGCCGCTCTCCACGGAGGGAAACACATGCTGGTGGTCGAGCGGGGGCCGCAGTTCACCCTTCCAGCTCACGCCCTCGGGGCTCGCATTGTCGCGCAGCAGTGCGGCGAACAGGTCGAGCTTCTCCGTGAACAGCGCCTCGTAGTCCTTCATCTGGAAGCCGAACAGCGGAAACGATTCAGTGAACGAGCCCCGCCCCAGAATCACCTCGGCGCGCCCGTTCGACAGCGCGTCGACGGTGGAAAAGCGCTGATAGACGCGGATCGGATCGTCCGAAGACAGCACCGTGACCGCGGAACCCAGGCGGATGCGCTGCGTCTTCGTGGCCATGCCGGCCAGCACCACTTCCGGCGCGGAGACGGCGAAATCGTCGCGATGGTGCTCGCCGACGCCGATGAAATCGACGCCCACCTGATCGGCCAGCACCGCCTCGTCGACCAGATTGCGGATCACCTGCGCATGGGGCAGCAGGCGCCCCTCACGATCGGCGGTGACGTCGCCGAAGGTGTCGAGCCCGAGTTCGAGATGCTGTGTCATGAAACGATGCCCTTGGGTCCACCTTGTCCGCCGGCCCTGCGCCGACCCGGCTCATATGGACCCCGCAGCGGTACGATGCATGTTCCCTGCTGCAAGCACACCCTTTCCCATCTGCAAACTTGATGAGTGGCGCCGACACAAAAAAAGCCCGCCGGAATGAACCAGCGGGCTTCAAGTGGGCGACACGAGGGGGTCGATGCCGCCGTAAACCGGTTGGCTGCCGCCCGGCCTCATCAGCGGCACGCGATAACGTCATTGGTGCGCGCTTTGGCGCCGGTCACAGGCTGCGCCTCGCGCACGAGGGCGCGGCGGCTGGCACGCCGCTCGACGGCGCGAACCACGAGAACCGACGTCGGATCCTGCCAGACCGGGCCGGACGAGGCGTCACGCAGATCCGACCGCGTCAGCCCGATATCGCGGAGCATGTGATCGTCAAACTCGCCAAGCTCGGCAATGAGGCGGCGGCGGCCGAACGCCTTGAAAATACGGATTGAACCCGAGGCGACGGCGATCAACGCAGCACTCGCCGCGGCACCAAACGAGGAGAACGCTGTTCTCCGGACTTCGCCAATATACGACATCGATACCTCCATGTGTCGCCCGCGCAGCGGTGACGGTGGGTTTATCGGTTTCGATGGAAGCCGGAGCCACCCGAAACCAACGCCACCCGTTCGCGGCCTGATCCTTATGATCCGGCGGCATCAATCACACTAGCGAATGTTTATGATCTCAATTATCATTCGGATTGATAATAGACCGCGGAGGCCTCCCTCATGTCCGTCCTGCTCGACATTGATCAATTAAGAACCTTCATAACTATCGCCGAAACCGGCAGTTTTACGAAAGCGTCGGAGGTGGTCCACAAGACCCAGTCCGCGGTCTCGATGCAGATGAAGCGGCTTGAGGAACGCGTCGGCAGGCCGATTTTCGCCCGCGACGGGCGCGCCTCGCGCCTCACCGACGAGGGCGAGCGGCTTCTCGACTATGCCCGGCGTATCGTGAAGCTGAACATGGAGGCGATGGCCAGTCTCGCCAGCGCCGAACTGTCGGGCCGCGTGCGCCTCGGCGTGCCGGACGATTATGCCGACCGCTACCTGCCCGAGATCATGGCGCGCTTTTCCGCCACCCATCCCAATGTCGAGCTGACCGTGGTGTGCGATCCGTCCTCGGATCTGGTGGACCGCATCGACACCGGCGATCTCGACCTCGCCATCATCACCGATTGCGAGAGCATCAACCGCGAGACCGAAATCATCCGCCGCGAGCAGCTGCTCTGGGTCGGCTCCATGCGCCATTCGGTGCATATCGAGGACCCGATCCCGCTGGCGCTCGGCCGGCAGAGCTGCAACTGGCGGCAGGAGGCGATCTCGATGCTGCAGGCCAATGGCAGCCGCTTCCGCATCCTCTACACGTCGTCCAACAGCACCGCGGTGTCGGCGGCGGTGCTCTCCGGGCTCGCCATCTCGGTGCTGCCTGAATCCGGGCTGCGCCCGGGCATGCGCGTGCTTGGCCCCTCCGACGGATTCCCCACGCTGGCGCCGTGCCGCATCGGCCTGCTGCGCAACCGGCACGAATCCTCCGGCCTTGCCGAAGCGCTGGCCAATCACATCATCCAGGGGCTGGACAACATCTCCGAAGCCGCCATCGCCGCCGAGTAGGACGCCCCACCCGGCGGTTTCCGCCCTTCAGTAGGCGAACTGGTCGAAGACCGGCTCCACGGAGCGGTTCCACGCCCCTTCATACAGCGCCAGCAGCGCCTCGGCCGGCGTCTGGCCGGCGGCGAGGATGTCGTCGAGCGGGCCGAGGAAGCGGGTCTCGTCGCGGCCCTGGCTGTCACGCACGTCGCGCCGCTTCAGCCCCTGCCGGGCGATGTCCACCACGTCGCGCGCCACCTCCAGCACCGATCGGCCGGCGATCTCGGCCTTGAGAGCGAGGCGCGGCACGTCATCGCGCAGCGCCTGGCGTTGCGCCGTGCTCCAGTCTTTCACCAGTTCCCAGGCCGCATCGAGGCTGGTTGTGTCGTAGAGCAGGCCGGTCCACAGCGCGGGCAGCGCGCACAGATTGGCCCAGGGCCCGCCATCGGCGCCGCGCATTTCCAGGAAGCGCTTCAGCCGCACCTCGGGGAAGATGGTGGAGAGGTGGTTGGCCCAGTCCGACACTGTCGCCCCCTCGCCCGGCACCGCCGAGTGCTTATGGGCGAGCAGGTCGCGGAACGAGGAGCCGGCGACGTCGATGTAGCGCTCGCCGCGCTTGATGAAATACATCGGCACATCAAGCGCGTAGTCGACATAACGCTCGAAGCCCATGCCCTCCTCGAAGGCGAAGGGCAACATGCCGGCGCGGTTGTTGTCGGTGTCCCGCCAGATTTCCGAGCGGAACGAGAGGAACCCGTTCGGCTTTCCCTCGGTGAAGGGCGAGTTGGCGAACAGCGCGGTCGCGATCGGCTGCAGCGCGAGGCCGACGCGCAGCTTTTTCACCATGTCCGCCTCGGAGGCGAAATCGAGATTCACCTGCACGGTGCAGGTCCGGTACATCATGTCGAGGCCGTAGGAGCCGACCTTGGGCATGTAGTTCGACATGATCCGGTAGCGCCCCTTGGGCATCACCGGCGTCTCCGCCAGGGTCCATTTCGGGCTCATGCCGAGGCCGAGGAAGCCGAAGCCGAAAGGCGTCGCCACCGCGCGCACCTGCTCCAGATGCGAATTCACCTCGGCGCAGGTCTCGTGGATGGAGGCGAGCGGCGCGCCGGAAAGCTCGAACTGCCCGCCTGGCTCCAGCGAGATCGCGCCGCCGCCAATGGTGTCGGCAAGGCCGATAATGGTCTCGCCTTCGAGGATCGGCTCCCACTCATTCAGCGCCTGCATGCCTTCCAGCAGCGCGCGGATGCCATTTTCACCCGCATAGGGAACGGGGTTATGGCCGTCCAGCGTGAAGGGGAACTTCTCGTGCTCGGTGCCGATTCGAAATTTCGAAGGCGCCTTGCAGCCCGCCTCAAGCCACGCGACGAGGTCGTCGCGACTGTCGATGGACTGCGTATCGATCTGGTCTCGCGCCATGGAAGACTCCGGCCGGCATGCTGAGGCGCGCGACCATACACAGGCCGGCGCGCCGCGCAAATCACCGTTACGGCGTGCCGCGCCTGCCGTTGGGGAATGGCGCCGCCAGGTACGCCGGCATCCCTCGCGCGCGAAAACGCGCGCCCACGGGCGTGTTGCTACTGCACCGACGCGTGGGTGAGCCAGGTCGTCACCGCCCGCAGCGCCTCGGTGCGGTTGCCGGTGCGGTGCGCGGCCTCCTGATAGACCGCGATCTGGGTATCCGCGCTGGTGCCCCCGTCGAGAATGGTGCGCAGATGCTCCAGCTCGGCAAGGCCGCCGAGCGCGCGCGCATCCTCGCTCACCCTGTCGATCAGGTCGCCGACCGCCTGCGCCATCGGCACCGCCTCCTTGGCGTGGCGATCGACCAGGCTGCCGTGAATGCCGTAGCGCTGCGCGCGCCACTTGTTCTCCACCGCGATCGCCCGGTCGACGGCGTCGATGCCGGCATTGACCTTGGGATTGCGCACCAGATGCCGCGTCAGCGCCCGGTAGAGCGACGCGATGGCAACCGAATCCTCGACGCGGGTGCAACTGTCGGGCGCCCGCAATTCCAGCGTCGGCTGCTTCATGGAGGGGCGGATGGTCCACCAGATATAGCTCGAATCGCGGATCGCCCGCGCCGCGACCAGCGCGTCGACATAGTCCTGATAGTCCTTGGCGCTTTCGAACAGCTCCGGCAGCCCGGTGCGCGGCAGCTCGTCATAGGCGGCAAGCCGGTAGCCCATCAGCCCGGTGCGCTTGCATTCCCAGAAAGGGGAGGAGGTCGAGAGCGCAACGAAGATCGGCAGATAGGGCAGGATGCGCCGCATCACGTCGATACGGGTGTCCGGATCGGGCAGCTCGACATGAACATGAAGCCCGCACAGCAGGTTGCGCTCGCCGAGCATCTGCAGGTCGTGCATCAGCCCGTCACCGCGCTGCATCGGCGAGCGCTTGCCGGCGTGCCAGCTCGCGGTCGGATGGGTGCCGGAGGCGAAGAAGGCGAGATCGAAGGCACCCGCCACGTCGCCCAGGGTCCGGCGCAGCTCGTGCAGCTCCGCGCGGGCGGCGGCAGCCTCGACATGGGGCTTCGCCATCACCTCGATCTGGGACTGCATCAATTCGCCGGTGGCGCGCGGGCCGAACACCTCCCGGGTCTTGTCCATGAAGGCGGCCGGCATGCGTTTGAGCATGTTCTTGGACTCGCCGTCGACGATGAAATACTCTTCCTCGATGCCGATGCGATAGTCTTCGGTCATGGTATCCCCTCAGCAAAGTTCCACTGGCCCCGGCACGCGTAGTTTAGCCGACACCGAATCAAGGAGTGCCCGCTGAGCCGCTAGATGATGAGGAACTGAGACCGGAATATGACCACGCTTTTTCGCGTGCACGACATAGTTTTATTGTTAATTTCAAAGATTAGATGGCTTATAAAACTAAATTCATGGCATCCGGGACCATCAATTCGCCATCACCGGCAACCCGCCGCATCAAGCAACGCGCGCGCCCGGACCCGGTTCCCTCCGGTCCGGCCAAAAAATTCCGCCAGGCGTCATCCCCCGGCCTGGCGGGCGGCTTCCACCAGGGCGAGCGCGGCCACGGCTGCGGTGTCGGCCCGCAGGATACGCGGCCCGAGCGAGAGGATGAGGGTGCCCGGTCGCCGGCCAAGCTGGGTCCGCTCGGCCGCGTCGAAGCCGCCCTCCGGCCCGATCAGCACCGCGAGCGGCCCGCGCACCGCCGCGCGCAACTCCGCCAGCGGGTCGTCCACCGGCGCCGCCTCGTCGCAGAACACCAGCGTGCGGTCCGGCTCCAGCGCCGCCAGCCAACGGGTGAGACTGACCGGCTCGGCCACCTCCGGCAGGCTGAGAATGCCGCACTGCTCGGCGGCCTCGACCGCGTTGGCGCGCATGCGCTCCACATTCACCCGGCTCGGCTGGGTGTGGCGGGTCATCACCGGCACCAGCCGCCCCGCCCCCATCTCGACCGCCTTCTGCACCATGTAGTCCAGCCGGGCATGCTTGAGCGGGGCGAACACATAGTCGAGATCGGGCCGCGCGGTCTGGGCGCGCAGCCGCACCTCGCAGCGCAGCACCGCCTCGCGGCGCCCGCCGGCCTCGCGCACCGCGCGCCATTCGCCGTCGCGGCCGTTGAACAGATGAATGTGCCCACCCACCGCGAGGCGGATCACATCCCCGACATAATGAGAGCGTTCACGATCAAGGCGGATCTCGGCATCCGGGCCCAGATCGTCGGCGACGAACAGGCGCTGGGCGCGGAAATCATAGTCCTGGTCGGATGATTCGGTCTCGGGGCGAGCCATGGCGGAAGCCGTGTCGACGGGATTTGTAACGAAAGAATTGACGCAGCGGCGTGTGCGCCGTGATGTTGCCCAATCTTTAAGGCCTCTGTATCACCCTTGGTCAAGAACGCTGAATAGGCAGAACACAGCATGTCATCGTCGCATTCGGATCGCATCGCCAGACAGCCGGCGCATCGCAGCGCTGGAGCGTCTGCGCTTGCGGCCGGGGCTCTGCTGGTGAGTCTCGCCTTCTCCGCCCCCGCCACCGCCCAGTGGATCGGCACGCCCGGAGGATCCGGCAGCACGGACAGCACCGTCGCCACGCCCCCGGCCGCCGCCCCGGTGACGCCCCCGGCGTCCTCGTTCCCCAGCACCGTCGCGCCGTCGGCCGCGCCGGGCTTCACCCCGGCTCCCGGCATGCAGCCGGGCATTGGCATGGGCGGGGCGAGTTCGAGCATGGATCCCGGCTTCGGCATGATGCCCGGCATGAGCGCCCCGGGCCCCTCCGCCGCGGATGCCGCTGCGGCAAAGGAATGCCAGACCCAGGTCGACCGGCTGCGCGGCGATGTGGAAGCGCGCGGCGGCGCGCTGCAGAAGGCCACAAAGACCAAGATACCGCCGAGCGAGCTGTGCCCGATGTTCCGGGAATTCGTCAGCACGCAGCAGAAGTTCATTTCCTACCTCAGCGCCAACCGCACCAAGTGCCACGTACCGGAAGAGGCACTGGCCGAGCTGAAGAAGAACGCCACCGGCGTGTCCAGCGTGCGCGACAAGGTGTGCCAGGTCGCCAAGCTTGAAAGCCAGGGCGGCCCTTCCGGCCCGCCCCCGCAGGGCTCGATCTCCGCCGGCCTCGGCCTGTCCAGCGGGCTGCCTTCTGGCGCCTCGGAAAAGGGCGGCGTGTTCGACACGCTTGGCGGCGATGCCCTGCGCTGACGTCGGGCGATGAACGCGCTGCTCAACGCCCCGGTTGCCGCCCCGGCCGATGCCTCCGTCAGCTGGGTCGACCGGCGCGCGCCGGCGGCCCTGCGTCCCTTCCTCCGCCTTGCCCGCGCCGATCGTCCGATCGGGTTCTGGCTGCTGCTCATCCCCTGCTGGTGGTCCAGTGCGCTTGCCGCCGGCATGAGCGCTAATGCCGGCGCGCCGGTTGCCCTTCGCGCCCTCGCCTTCATGGCGCTGTTCGCCATCGGCGCGGTGGCGATGCGCGGGGCCGGCTGCACCTGGAACGACATACTCGACCGCGACATTGACGGGCGCGTGGAGCGCACCCGCCTGCGTCCCCTCCCCTCCGGGCAGGTCGGCCTTTTCGGCGCCTTCGTCTTTCTGGGCCTTCAGGCGCTGGTCGGGCTCATCGTCCTCATCTGCCTGCCACCCTTCGCGATCGTCGTCGCACTGTCCTCGCTCGGCGTGGTGGTGATCTACCCGCTGATGAAGCGGGTGATATGGATTCCCCAGCTCGTGCTGGGCCTTGCCTTCTCCTGGGGCGCGCTGATGGGCTTCGCCGCACTCCTGGAGCAGCTGCCGCCCGCCGCCTTCCTGCTCTATGCCGGCTCGATCCTGTGGGTGGTGGGCTACGACACCATCTATGCCCATCAGGATCGCGAGGATGACGAGCAGGTCGGGCTGAAGTCTTCCGCCCGGTTGCTGGGCACCGCGACCCGCCCGTGGCTCGCCGCGCTTTATGCCGGGGCGGTGGTGCTGGTTGGCCTCGCCCTGACCAGCGCTCATGCCGGCCCGCTGGCCTATGTCGGCCTCATTGCCTTCGCCGCGCATCTCGCCCAGCAGGTGTGGCGGCTCGACATTGACGACCGCGCGCTGTGCCTCACTCTGTTCCGCTCCAATCGCGACGCCGGGCTCCTGCTCTTCGCCGGCATCGCCCTCGCCGCGCTCCTCGCCTGACACCGCCCGGCGGGCGGAGCGCCCGCGCGCTGGTTGCTCCCGCGCCCCGGCGGGTGCTAAGGAGCGGCGCTTCAAGGAAAATGGGCCCGAAATGAGCATCCGCCTGCACCGTGGCGACCTGGTCGACCTCGCCCGCTACACGCCCGAGACCACCTCCTTCGTGGCCATCGACACCGAGACGCTGGGCCTCAATCCCCATCGCGACCGGCTGTGTGTGGTCCAGCTCTCGCCGGGCGACGGCACCGCCGACATCGTGCAGATTCCCGCCGGCGCCGGGCCGGGCAGCGCGCCGAACCTGGAGGCGCTGCTCACCGACCCCGCGATCGTGAAGCTGTTCCATTTCGCGCGCTTCGACGTCGCGGTGCTGGGCAAGACGTTCGGCCTCACCGTGGCGCCGGTGTGGTGCACCAAGATCGCCTCGCGCCTGACCCGCACCTACACCGACCGCCACGGGCTCAAGGAACTCACCCGCGAGCTGCTCGGCGTCGACCTGTCCAAGCAGCAGCAGAGTTCGGACTGGGCGGCGGAAGAGCTCAGCGACGCCCAGATGCTCTATGCGGCCTCGGACGTGCTCCACCTGCATGCCCTGCAAAGGAAGCTTGCCGCCATGCTGGCACGCGAGCACCGCACCGAACTGGCGGACCAGTGCTTCGCTTTCCTCCCGACCCGCGCCCAGCTCGATCTGGCCGGCTGGCCGGACGAGGACATCTTCTCACATAGCTGATCGGCGTCCTTATCACCGCCGCGTCCGGCCCTCATCACGGCCGCATTGTCGCGCGACCTATCCCCGGCTTGCACGCGGTGGCATAAGCCGCCATCTTCACGCTGGCCGCATCGGGGGTCGGCCGAGCCGGGGATTTGCCGACAGAACATGAACCGACACGTGGAACCTCCTGCACGCCAAGACACCGTGGCGTCAGGACCGAAGGCCCGGCATGCCCCGGCGCGTCGTGGCGCGGAAGAATTCCGCGTGGCGCGACGCCATAGCTCCTTCGTGCGCTTTTTCCGCTGGGCGCTTCCGGTCGGCGTGCTGCTCGTGCTTGGCGCGGTCTTCCTGTCCAACTATCTCAATCCCTTCCGCCTCGCGGTCGACCTGCCCTTCGAACTGGGCCGCGTCTCGCTGTCGGGCACCCAGGTGATGATGGAACTGCCGCGCCTTCACGGCTTCACGGCGGACAATCGCGGGTACGACGTCTCGGCGAAATCGGCGACGCAGGACCTCACCCAGCCCAACCAGATCGACCTCAATACGATCGAGGCCAAGCTGGAGCTGGCCGACAAGGGCTGGGCCAGCCTCACCGCCAGCACCGGCCGCTACGACACCAAGACCGAGCAGCTGGTGCTCGCCGACGGCGTGCGCTTCGACACCTCGGCCGGCTATAGCGGCCAGCTCAAGGAAGCCGCCATCGACATACAGGGCGGGCGGATGGTTTCCGAGCACCCGGTGGTGCTGACCTATCTGGACGGCAAGCTGACCGCGGATCGCATGGAAGTGACCCAGAAGGACTCGCGCGCCCTGCTCACCGGCCATGTGCGGCTCGATTTCCGCATGCCCCCGCCCGGTGAGGACAAGAAGAGCGACACAAGCGGCAGCGCCGCGCCGGTTCTGCGCGGCGCGAATGCCGGAGGTTTGCCGTGACGGCATTGAATGCCCGCGCCGGCGCGGATAGACATGCTCTCATGAGGTCCCTTCAGCACGTCGCCCTATCCCGTTCGCTCCGCCTGTCGCTTGGCGGCCTTGCCCTGCTGGCCGCGCTCGGCGCGCTCGCGCCCCACCAGGCCGGCGCCCAGGGCGGCAGCAACGTGCCCAACGCGTTGCAGGGCTTCGCCACCAATCGCGACCAGCCGATCCGCATCGACGCCAACAGCCTCGAAGTGCGCGATCAGGAAAAACAGGCCATCTTCAGCGGCAATGTCGTGGTCCAGCAGGGCGACACCACCATGCGCTGCAAGGAGCTGGTGGTGTTCTACGACGGCAAGGGAAGCGGTGCGGCCTCCGAGAGCACGGCCATGGCTTCCGGCAGCCCGATCAACTCTTCCTCGGTGCGGCGTCTGGAAATCAACGGCTCGGTCGTCGTGACCACCAAGGAACAGACCGCCACCGGTGACCAGGGCGTGTTCGAATCCGCGGCCAACACCATCACCCTGACCGGGAACCCGGTGGTGCTGAGCCAGGGACCGAACGTCATCCGGGGCAAGAAGCTCACCGTGGATCTCACCACCGGCACCTCGCGCTTCGAGGGCGGCCGGGTCGAGAGCCTTCTGGTGCCCAACAGCATGAAGCAGACGGACGCCCCCGGCGCCAAGCCGGCGGCCAAACCCGCAACCAAGCCGGCGCCGCGCCCCTCGTCCAAACCGGCTCCCTGACGTCAGGCCCGGCGGATAGCCCGGCGTCGGCGGTCCTCCCGCCGGCACCCGGCGCGGGCGACTTGGCGCGCGGCAGCTGCCTGCGGCGCCCCCGCGGCAGGCCGCAAGCCCTTGGCGCACAGCGCGGCAACGCCTTTCGGCCCGCTTTTTGCATCAGACATTTGCCAGCTTGGCCCGGACCGTCTATCACCTTCGTCAGTGGGTTATACCACGGAGGTGCGCGTGGGACTTTTTTCCGGACTAGGTGGCCGCGGCGGCAGGTCGTCGTCAACCGGCAGTGGATCGTCCGCGGAAAGGGCGTCACGCGGATTCGGCTCCGGCGGCCGGAATGGCGCGGACCCCTCGGCCGGCGTCGCCCTCGTCGCGCACGAGGTTGAGGATATCCCGCGCGGCGACCACCGCTCCGCGCCCCAGCCCGGCCCGGCCCGGCCCATCGCGCAGGTGGCCCCCGGAAAGGGCGTGCTCAACGCCGTCGCGCTGGCCAAAAGCTATGGCGGACGCAAGGTGGTGCGCGAGGCCAGCCTCCATGTGCGCAGCGGCGAGGCCGTCGGCCTGCTCGGCCCCAACGGCGCCGGCAAGACCACCATCTTCTACATGATCACCGGCCTGGTGAAGGCCGATGCCGGGCGCATCGAGCTTGACGGCCATGACGTGACCCACCTGCCGATGTACCGGCGCGCGCGGCTCGGCGTCGGCTATCTGCCGCAGGAAGCCTCGATCTTTCGCGGCCTGTCGGTGGAAGACAACATCCGCGCCGTGCTCGAAGTGGTGGAGCCCAGCCGCAAGAAGCGCGAGCAGGACCTCGATGCGCTGTTGGAGGAGTTCCGCGTCACCCATGTGCGCAAGTCGCCCTCCATCGCGCTGTCGGGCGGCGAGCGCCGCCGCGTCGAGATCGCCCGCGCGCTCGCCACCCGCCCCAGCTTCATGCTGCTCGACGAGCCGTTCGCCGGCATCGACCCGATCGCGGTGGGCGACATCCAGACCCTGGTGCGCCACCTCACCCAGCGCGGCATCGGCGTGCTGATCACCGACCATAACGTGCGCGAGACGCTGGGCCTCATCGACCGCGCCTACATCATCCATTCCGGCACCGTGCTCATGGAAGGCTCGCCCGACGACATCGTCGCCAGCGAGGACGTTCGCCGGCTCTATCTCGGCTCGGAGTTCAAGCTCTGATGGCCGCCGCTCCGCCCATCGTCCCCTTCGACGTCTCCGGAGAACGCGTTTCATGTCGCTGAGTCCGCGTCTCGAATTTCGCCAGACCCAGTCGCTGGTGATGACGCCGCAGCTGATGCAGGCCATCAAGCTGCTTCAGCTGTCCAATCTCGACCTGGTGGCCTATGTCGAGGCGGAGCTTGAGCGCAATCCGATGCTGGAGCGCCAGGTCGAGCCGAATGGCGAGCGCACGCAGGAACCCGAGGCAGGGGCGGACACCGGCGAGGACAGCGGCAGCCGCGAGAACCAGGAAGCCAGCGGCACCCAGGAATTCGGCGAGACGCAGGAGTTTCGCGACGGGCAGGATCTTCGCGACGCCCAGGATTTCCGTGACGCGCAGGATTTCCGCGATCCTCAGGAAACCCGCGATGGCGACGCCCGCACCGAGGGCCATGAGGCCGCGCTGCCCGAACGCGACGATTCCGACTGGCTGGAGGAACGACTCGATTCCAGCCGCAGCACCATCGAGGACCGGCTCGACACCACCCTCGAGAACATCTACCCCGACGACAATGGCCGCGAGCCGGCCGCCCCCACGGTGCCGGCCGGCGAAGGCCCGTCCTATTCCGAATGGGCGGGCGTGGGCGGCGGGGGGCGCGATGAGGAGGGCTACAATCTCGAAGCCTTCATCCCCACCGAGACCACCCTCGCCGATCATCTCGAAGCCCAGCTCTCGCTCGCCATCCTTGATCCCGCCGAGCGTCTGATCGGCGTCAACCTCATCGATCTCATTGACGAAGCCGGCTATCTATCGGGCGAAGTGTCCATGGTGGCCGAGCGCCTCGGCGCGCCGATGGCGACCGTGGCGAGGGTGCTGGAAACGATCCAGAGCTTCGATCCGCCGGGCATCGGCGCGCGGTCGCTGTCGGAGTGCCTCGCGCTCCAGCTCAAGGAACGCAACCGGTACGACCCCGCCATGGCGGCGCTGCTGAGCCATCTGGAGTTGCTGGCGCGGCGCGAGTTCGGCACCTTGAAGCGGGTGTGCGGCGTCGATGACGAGGATCTGGCCGAAATGGTCAGCGAGATCCGCCGGCTCAACCCCAAGCCCGGTCTTGCCTTCGGTTCCGGCGTCATCCAGCCCATCGTGCCCGATGTCTTCGTGCGCGGCACCGCCGACAACTGGCTGGTGGAGCTCAACTCCGACACCCTGCCGCGCGTGCTGGTGAACCAGGCCTATTACTCGCGGGTGCAGAAGGCGACGCGCAACGACCGCGAGAAGGCCTTCCTCACCGACTGCATGCAGACCGCGACCTGGCTGACCCGCTCGCTGGACCAGCGCGCGCGCACCATCCTCAAGGTCGCGATCGAGATCGTGCGCCAGCAGGACGCGTTTCTCACCCTTGGCGTGCAGCACCTGCGCCCGCTGAACCTGCGCATGGTGGCCGACGCGATCGGCATGCACGAATCCACCGTCTCGCGCGTCACCTCGAACAAGTACATGGCCACGCCCCGCGGCATCTTCGAGATGAAGTACTTCTTCTCCTCGTCGATCTCTTCCTCCGATGGCGGCGAGGCTCATTCGGCCGAATCGGTGCGCTTCCGCATCAAGCAGATGATCGATGCCGAGTCGCCCGACAGCGTGCTCTCCGACGACACGCTGGTGCAACTCCTGCGCGAAGCGGGCATCGACATCGCCCGGCGCACGGTGGCCAAGTATCGTGAAGCCATGCGCATTCCCTCCTCGGTGCAGCGCCGCCGGGAGAAGCAGGCGGCCATGGCGGCGGGCTGAACTCGGCGGTTTTGAGCGGGGCGGCGATGAACCTATCCACCGCCCTCGTTGACACTTTCCCTCGCGGCTCCTACCACTTTTAAGCACCGGCCGGGCAAGTAGGGGGTTCGGGCGGGTTGCGGGGCGCCATGTTACGTGAATGCCACCGCCACCTGCTCCAGCAGAGGAACTAGTCACGATGCCGCTGCGGGTTTCTGGGAAAAATCTCGATGTAGGTGAAGCGTTGCGACAGCGGGTCTCCGACCGCGTCGCCGGCGCCATGGGCAAGTACTTCGACGGCGGCTGGTCAGGCCATGTCACCGTCGCGCGGGAAGGGTCGGGCTATCGCTCCGACTGCGCGCTGCATCTCGACAGCGGCACCATCCTGCAGGCCCATGCGGACGCGCAGGATCCCTATTCCAGCGCCGACGCGGCGGTGGAGCGGATCGAGTCGCGCCTGCGCCGCTACAAGAGCCGTGTGAAGCGACGCACGCCCAATGGCGAGGCGATCACCCTTGCCGCCGAGAGCATGCCGCTCACCGTGCTTTCCGTTCCCGACCACGAGGAAACCGACGAGGTGGATCTCGACGGGTGGAGCCCCACCGTGGTCTGCGAAGCCAATGCCGACCTGCCGCAGTTCTCGGTCAGCGACGCGGTGCTTGAGCTGGATTTCTCCGGCGCCAGCGCCATCGTGTTCCGCCATGCCGGCCATGGCCGCATCAACGTGGTCTACCGCCGCGCCGATGGCCATGTGGGCTGGGTCGATCCGCCGGCCACAGCCAAGGCGGATGACGTGCATTGACCTGCCACCGATCTGATCGGCGCGCGCGCGCGAGCAAAGCCGTGCGCGCGCCACGCCCCGCTGCCACGATCCGGATTCTCCCATGGCGCTGAATGACATTCTGGCGTTGTCTGCCGTTTTCCCCGCCCTTCGGGTAGCCAGCAAGAAGCAGGCGCTTCAGGAACTGGCGGCCCATGCCGCGGAGATACTGAAGCGGGACGAGCGCGAGATTTTCGAGACGCTGAACCAGCGTGAGCGTCTCGGCTCCACGGGGGTCGGCAGCGGCATCGCGATTCCCCACGGCAAGCTGGCCAAGATGGACCGGCTGTTCGGCATGTTCGCCCGGCTGGAGAAGCCGGTCGATTTCGAGGCGCTGGACGGCGAGCCGGTGGATCTCATCTTCCTGCTGCTCGCCCCGGAAGCGGCGGGCGCCGACCACCTCAAGGCACTGGCCCGCGTCGCACGCCTGCTGCGCGATCCGGAGGTGGCGCGAAAGCTGCGCACCTCGCGCGAAGCCAGCACGATCTATTCCATCCTCACCGGAGAGGCGGCGACCGACGCCGCCTGAGCTCCGCGCCGCGTGCGCCAACTCCCGGCGGGAACCGCCCAGGAAGGCTCTCAGGAACGCCCCACATGGATGAAACCAGCTTTCCCGCCAATCTCACCCTTGACCCGGCCCAGTGCCGCGCCGCGCGTGCCATGCTGAATTGGAGCCAGGAGGAGCTTGCCGGACGCGCCCATGTGACGGCGGCGTGGCTGGAGGCGTTCGAACAGGGCCGCGAGCCCGGCACCGACCGCGATCCGGGCGAGGCGGAGCGCCTGCGCCGCACCTTCGAGGAAGCCGGCATCGAGTTCCTCGGATCCGGCGAGCCCAGCTCCGGCGGCGGGCGCGGCCTGCGCCTGAGCCAGAAGGGCGGCTACATTCCCAGCGAGCAGCTCAGCTCCGCCAACGACGTTTGACCCGGCGCTCGGCGCCCTGCCGCGCGGCCCGCTGTTTCGCCGGCCGGCAGCGATTCGCGCAGCCGCCTGCGTGCCCGGCCCCCACGCCACGACGCGTGGGCCCGAATTGCCCCCGCTCGCGGCGGGAGACCGCCACAGGGCGCGGGATTCCCGTCAACTTTACGTTACGTAATATATACAGCGATGGCGGATCCGCCGCGCCGCCCGCTCAGCTCGCGCCGCGCTCGGCCATCAGCCGCACCACCGCCGCACGCAGATCGGCGATGCCGGTGCCCTCGCGGCTGGAGGTCGCGAACACGGTGGGGAATGCCGCCGGCCGGCGAATCAGCGCGGCCTCGGTCTCGGCGATGCGCTCCGCCAGCGCCGGCGGCCTGAGCTGGTCGGCCTTGGTCAGCACGATGGCATAGGAGCACGCCGCCCGGTCGAGCCCGTCCAGCATGTCGGTGTCGATCGGCTTCAGTCCGTGGCGGGAATCGATCAGCACGAACACCCGCGCCAGATTCGCCCGCCCCCGCAGGAAGGCGTGGACCAACTCGGTCCAGGCGTCGACCTTGTCCTTCGGCGCCTTGGCAAAGCCGTAGCCGGGCATGTCCACCAGCGTCAGCTGCGGGCCGAGGCGGAAGAAGATCAGCTCCTGCGTACGTCCCGGCGTCACCGAGGTCCGCGCCAGCGCCTTGCGCCCGGTCAGCGCATTGACCAGGCTCGACTTGCCCACATTGGAGCGCCCGGCCAGCGCGATCTCGATGCCCTGCATCGGCGGCAGGGTCGGGATCGACGGGGCGGCGGCGAGGAATTGCCAATCGCCGGCGAAGAGCTTGCGCCCGGCCTCGATCAGTTCGTCTGACATATCGGTCTCGTTCATCCACCGCTTATCGTCCGGCCCGGCCGGTTCCGCAAGACGAAGCGTGCGCACGGGCCGAAACGAGCGCGGCGGGGACCGCCCCCTGGGCCGTCCCCGCCGCCATATCCCGTCAGCCCGTCCGCGCGCGGGGCGCGGTCGCTATCCCGCTTTTGGTTTCTTGTCGCGGACGAACATGCTCTTGAGATTGCCCCACAATTCAACCTTCACGCCATTCTTGCGCATGATGATCGACTGCTGGATCACCGAGAGCGTGTTGTTCCACGCCCAGTAGATCACCAGGCCCGAGGCGAAGCCGGCCAGCATGAAGGTAAAGATCAGCGGCATCCAGTCGAAGATCATCTTCTGGGTCGGATCCGGCGGGGCGGGGTTCAGCTTCATCTGCGCCCACATGGTGCAACCCATGATGATCGGCCACACGCCAAGCATCAGGAAGTGCCCGATCACCGGCACCGTCGCCGGGTCCCAGGGAATGAGGCCGAACAGGTTGAAGATCGTCGTCGGATCGGGGGCCGAGAGGTCCTTGATCCAGCCGAAGAACGGCGCGTGCCGCATTTCGATGGTGACGAACAGCACCTTGTAGAGGGAGAAGAACACCGGGATCTGGATCACGATCGGCAGGCAGCCGGCCACCGGGTTGATCTTCTCCTTCTTGTAGATCTCCATCATCGCCTGCTGGAGCTTGACCTTGTCGTCGCCATAGCGCTCGCGCAGGCCCTGGATCTCCGGCTGCACCGCCTTCATCTTCGCCATCGAGGCGTAGCTCTTGTTGGCGAGCGGGAAGAAGATCAGCTTCACCAGCACCGTCACGGCCAGGATCGCGAGGCCGAAATTGCCGACCAGGTGATAGATCCAGTCGATGACGATGAACATCGGCTTGGTAATGAAATAGAACCAGCCCCAGTCGATCAGCAGGTCGAAGCGGTCGATGTTGTACTGCTTCTGGTAGCCATCCACCACGCGCACCACCTTGGCGCCGGCGAACAGGCGCCCGTCCGTGGTCGCCTTGGCGCCGGGCGCCACCGTGACGGCATCGCCCAGGAAGTCGGTCTGGTAGATCAGGTCATTGCCGGTCTGCGTCGCGGAGAAGCGCGCCTGCACCTTTTCTTCCGAACCGGGAATGACGGTCGCCGCCCAGTACTTGTCGGTGATGCCGAGCCAGCCGCCGACAGAGGGGAAGGTCTGGCTCTTCTTCTCGGCAATGTCCTTGTACTTGATCTCGTGCAGGCCGCCGTCGGTGGTCACCCCGATCAGGCCTTCATGCAGGATGTAGTAGCCCAGCGTGTGCGGCGTGCCGTGGCGCGAGACCAGCGCATAGGGATGCAGCGCGATCTGCTCGCCGGTCGCGTTGTCCACCTCGTCGACCACATGGAAC
The DNA here is from genome assembly GCF_010669125.1 of Ancylobacter pratisalsi. NCBI lineage: Bacteria > Pseudomonadati > Pseudomonadota > Alphaproteobacteria > Hyphomicrobiales > Xanthobacteraceae > Ancylobacter > Ancylobacter pratisalsi. The sequence goes on along the minus strand of NZ_CP048630.1, from coordinate 2,332,874 downwards.
ATGTAGTTCTCGTCGATCGAGATGGTGCGCAGGAAGGTCAGGCCCTCGCCATTGTCGTAGCTCAGCACCAGCGGCGTGGTCGGCGTCAGCGTGGCGCCTTCGGGGGCGGTCCAGACCGTGTCGGAGCCCGGCACCTTCACGTTCGAGCCGGCGCCCGGCACCCAGCCGAATTCGGCGTAGAACGGGTTCGGCCCGCCCGAGGGCGAGAGCAGCACGATGATCGGGCTGGTGGGGTCCACCGTCTCCCGATAATCCTTCAGCGAAAGGTCGTCGACGCGCCCGCCCTTCAGCGACACCGAACCGATGACGCGCGGGGTGTCGATGGCGACGCGCGGCGAGCGGGCCAGCGCTTCGGCACGGGTCATCGCCTTCGGCGGCAGAGCCGCGGGGGCGGGGGCGACAGTTCCCGGCGCGGGGGCGGCAGACTGGGCGCCCGGCTGGGCCGCCTGCTGGGCTGTCTGCTCCTGGGCCTGCTGCTGGCGCTGCGCCTCCATCTGGGGGACGCCGGAGAAAAACTGCCAGGCGATCAGCACCGCCATCGACAAGACGATGGCGACGATCATGTTGCGGTTTTCACTGGTCATGGGCAGTTCTCTCCGTCGACGCCGGGTCGGGCGGCGGTGCCATGTCTGACGTCGCGAGCCTGGGCTTGCGCCGGCTTCCTGAGTGAAGCCGGGCGATGCCCCGCTCTATGTCGTTTACGAGATCGATGAAGGGCGCAGCGAGTGCGGCGCGGCGGGCGACTATCACATAGTCGAAACCCGCCCGTCCCGCGCGCGGCAAGGCGTCACGCACAGCGGCGCGCAGGCGCCGACGAATGCGGTTACGCTCCACGGCGTTGCCGTGTTTTTTCGTGACGGTCAGTCCAATGCGCGGCGCAGCTTCGTCCGCGCGGTCGCGGGCCTGCAACAGCAGCGGCCCTGCGTTGGCGCGCAGCCCGGCGGCTGCGGCCAGAAAGTCTTTGCGCTTGACGAGCCGGTGCATACGGGCGCCGATCTTCAGGCAGCAGGGCAGCGGCCCCAGCCATAGGGGGCCGAAATCGGACGTCAGGCCGAAAGGCGCTTACGACCATGAGCCCGGCGGGCGTTCAGAATCTTACGGCCGTTGCTGGTCGCCATGCGCGCACGAAAGCCGTGCCGACGGGCGCGCACGAGCTTGCTCGGTTGATAAGTGCGCTTCACGGGTTCTTCTCCGCTTTAATGGTTAGGCCACCGGTTCGAGAGTCACCCCTGATCCGGCCAGCCGCGAAAACGCCACGGTACCGATGCGCAAATAGGGGGACCACCCGACCGCCGGGCAGCCGAGGTTCGGGGCGGCTTATAGGGGCGGCGCCCGCGCGAGTCAATCACGTCGCGCAAGGTTCCGGCGGCGCGGCGGCACACCGGCGGGTCTGACGTAGCGCGAGGAATCAAAGCCTCGCGGCGGGCCGCAAGTCGTCGCCGCAGGTCCTCACCGCCCCACGCCGCGGGCGAAACCCGCCGTGCGACGGCGACATCCCCCGGCCGGAAAAATGGGAAGCTAAATCAAGGATCGGCGTTCGCAGATCTGTCCACGGCCACAGCGCGTACTATATCACGCGAATGAGAGGTGTCCTTGCGTTGCCGCATTCGTCGGGTCCGATGCGGGAATCAGGGCGGCCACCGCCCGGCGGGAAGCCGGACCATTCGCGGTCATCCGGGCACGGCGAGGTGAGATGAACAGGCGCGTGCACGTTCAGGACGGGTCGTCGGCGCTGCCTCCGGGACCCCCGGAAGGGCCGGAGGAAGCCCGTGCGGCGGCCGACACCCTTGTGGCGGCGGATGTCGCACGCCCCTCCTCCGCGCGCCATCTCGGGCTGTCGGGCAAGCTGCTCGCTTTCACCCTCGCCTTCATCATGCTGGCCGAGGTGCTTATCATCGTGCCGGCCGTGGCCGCCTTCCGCATCAACTGGCTCTCGGACCGGCTGGCGGGGGCGCGCACCGCCGCGCTGGTGCTCGATGCCGCGCCGGAAGACATGATCCCGCCCCAGCTCACCCGTGAGCTGCTGGGCAGCGTCGGGGCCATCACGGTGGCGCTCAAGCGCGACGATACGCGCCGGCTGCTCGCCTCCACCGACATGCCCCCCCATGTCGACCACCATGCGGATCTGCGCGATGTGTCGCCCTGGTTCGCGGTGTCCGAGGCGTTCGACACGCTGCTCGCGCGGGACGGGCGCACCCTTCGCGTGGTCGGCACCGCCCCGCGCGGCGGCGGCTTCGTGGAAATCGTCATCGACGAGACCCCGCTGCGCAAGGCGATGCTGCGCTTCACCCGCAACGTGCTGCTGATCTCGCTCATCATCACCGCGCTCACCGGCGCGCTGGTCTATCTCGGCCTCGCCTGGATGTTTGTCCGGCCGATGCGCCGGCTTACACGGCGCATGATCGCCTTCCGCGAGAACCCGGCCCTTCCCGCGCTGGAGCTTGAACCGGTGGGCCGCATGGACGAGATCGGCCAGGCCGAGCGCGAGTTCGTCACCATGCAGCAGCAGATCACCGACACACTGCAGCAGAAGACCCATCTCGCCGCCCTCGGCCTCGCGGTCTCGAAGATCAATCACGACCTGCGCAACCTGCTGGCCTCGGTGCAGCTCATCTCCGACCGCCTTGCCGACATCGACGACCCCGCCGTGCAGCGCTTCACCCCCAAGCTGGAGGCCGCCCTCGATCGCGCCATCGCCTATTGCGAGCACACCCTGGCCTATGGAAAGGCGGTGGAGCCCGCCCCGCAGCGGCGCATGGTCGCCCTTGCCGCGCTGGTGGGCGAGGTACGCGGCACGCTGGGCCTCGGCGAGGAGACCAGCACCATTGGCTGGATCGAATCGATCGAGCGCGGCCTCATGGTCGACGCCGACCCGGACCAGCTGTTTCGCATCCTGCTCAATCTCTCGCGCAACGCCATGGATGCGCTTGCCGCCCGCGCCCCGAACGACCCCGAGCGCGACCAGATCCGGATCACCGGCCGCCGCGAAGGCGCCATCGTCGTCATCGAGGTGGCCGACACCGGCCCCGGCGTGCCCCAGCGCGCCCGCGCCCACCTGTTCGAGCCCTTCCAGGGCTCCGCGCGGCGCGGGGGAACCGGCCTTGGCCTCGCCATCGCTGCCGAGCTGATGCAGGCCCATGGCGGCGACATCCAGCTCGTGCCGGGAACCATCGGCGCCACCTTCCAGCTTCGCCTGCCCGACCGCCCCGTCGACCTCGACGCCCACCGCGCCCAGCGCTCGCATGGCTGAACCGGACCGGCGCAGGCAGGGCCGGCCTGGCGACGAGAGGGTGACCCGCGCGATGACCCTGGCGGGAGAGCGCGCAGCCGGGGGCCCGAGGCGCGGCCGCACGCTCCTCGCGCTCCTCACCGTCCTCACGCTCCACCTCACAACCCTCACGCTCCACGCCGACGACATGGCCGAGATCCGCATCGATGGCGCGCGGATTCTCGTCGATGGCCGCCCCTTCGCGGTGCGCGGCGCGGCGGGAAACGGCCCCCTTGCCGAGCTCAAGGCCCTCGGGGCCACCACCATCCGCACCTATGGCGAGGACCCTGGGCCAACCCTCGACGCCGCCGCCCGGGCCGGGCTCAAGGTGATCGTCGGCCTATGGGTCGGCCAGCCGCGCCAGGGGGCCGATTACACCGACCCCGGCTTCGTCGCGCGCCAGCTGGATGATCTCCAAGCCATTGTTGATGCATACAAAAATCATCCGGCCGTGCTGATGTGGGGCATCGGCAACGAGGTCGAGGTCGACCTCGCGGACCCCGCTCCGGTCTGGCCGGAAATCGAGAAAGTCGCCGCGATGGTGAAGCGGCGCGACCCCGCGCATCCCACGCTCGCGGTCCTCGCCGAGACCGGCACCGACAAAGTCGCCCTGCTGCGAGCCCATGCGCCACACATCGACGTGCTGGGCATCAACTCCTATGGCGACGCACTGTACACCGCCCCCTCCCGCGCCCGCGGGCAGGGCTGGACCGGGCCGATCGTCATCACCGAGCTCGGCGCCCTCGGCCAATGGCAGGCCGCTGCCACGCCCTGGGGCGCCCCCTTTGAGCCCAGCTCGACCCAGAAGGCCATTCAATTCCGTCGTTATCTCAAAGCCTTGGGCGATGAAGACGTCGGCACCATCCTCTTCCTGTGGGGACAGAAGCAGGAGGTCACACCGAGCTGGCACAGCCTGCGTCTGGCCAATGGCGCGTGGCTGGAAGCCTCCGAGGCGATGGCCGATGCCTGGGGCGGGCACACGCCGGGCGGCAATCACGCGCCCCGCATCGCCTGGCTGCGCGTCGCCGGGGACCCCAGCGCGCCCTTCGCCTCCTGGCCCGCCAAGGCGCCGGGACGCGTGGAACTGGAAGCCTCCGATCCTGATGGAGACCCCCTCACCGCGACCTGGACCGTGATGGCGGAAAGCCGCGCAGCCGGCATCGGCGGCGATGCCGAACGCGTTCCGCCAACCTTTCCCGGCGCGGTTCGGGATGGAAACCTCAATAGCGCCGGCATCGGCTCCCTATCCCCAGGGCATTACCGGCTTTTTGTCGAACTGACCGACCCACACGGCGCCGCCGCCACCGCCAATCTGCCGTTTGAGATCCGCTGAACATCCACGCCCCGGCGGCGCCTTCGCGGTGGAGAAGACAGCGCATGCGCATTCTGCTGCGTGGGGGATATTGCAATACGCAGCGAAACGGGGTAGCTCACGGGCCCTCGACGTCGCCGCACGGTTTGACAGAGAGATTTGCCCATCACAAAAGTGGGCAAGGCGCCCGTAGCTCAGCTGGATAGAGCACCAGACTACGAATCTGGGGGTCAGGAGTTCGAATCTCTTCGGGCGCGCCATCTCGCTTTTTCCACTGTAAATCCCCTCTAAAGCCTTGAATGAAAAGGCTAAAGTGGGAGTTCGAAGTCCCTGATTCCGGCAGTATGCAATAGGCTCCAAAAAGGCCAGTCTGAGCACTGTTTTCTTGCCCAGAATGTCGGAGTTTTCCCATATATTCCAAGGGCTTGAAAGAAACGCCATCGCGAGTTCGAACGACTCCTCGAAGGTGTGCTTTGGCTTGCCGTTTTGGGCGAGTTTTTCCTCTGCCAGAATCTTCTCATTCTCAAGCTTGGAGACGCGCTTCTCGTAAGCAGCGATCACAGACCGATTGCCAGATTCGACAATGCGGTCGAGCAGGGCAGCGATCTGCTTTTCGATGGTGACGATACCGGCGCGCAGCGTCTTCGCGCTCTGCGAAGCCTGTGCAAGGCGCGCATCCCATGCGTCCTTGAACATCGCCTTCACGAGCTTGAACAGACTCTCTGACGGCTCCAGGCGCTGTAACACGTCCTCAAACTCACTCTCCAACTCTTCGCGCTTGATGGACTTGCGATAGCTCTCGCATCCCTTCGTCGCACAAAGGTAATAGGGATAGACCTTGCCCGTCTGGCTTTTCGACCAGCGCGTCGTGAGCGGCTTGCCGCAATCTTCGCAGAGATTGAATCCCCGAAGCGGGAAATCCGAACTTATGTCTTTGCGCGCCGCCGCTTTCGCGTTGCCTTTCAGCCGCGCCTGTATCTTCTCGAAAGTCTCGAAGGATATCAGGCCGTCGTGCTTTCCTTTCATCAGGGCAACGCCCCATGATGGCGCTTCGACATATCCGGCATAGACAACGCGCGTCAGCATGTCGTTGACACGCTGATTGCGGATTTCGCCGTTCGGCAAGTCCTTGAGGAATGACGGCTGCCGCTCAAGGAAGCGTTTCACTTCGACCTGAGTCGCAAAGCGCCCCGAGGCATAGCCTTCGAGTGCTTCCTGCAAGACCGAAGCGTTAGGCTCGTCGCGCACGAGAATCTTCCCGTGTCCGCTGACGCGCTCGTAGCGGTCGCCGACCGGAGCCTGAAACACCCAATATCCATTCTGCACACGCGCGCGCATGCGGTTCTTCGTCTGCTCGCCATTCTTCTGGCGCTGGTGCTGAGACACCGAAGCCAGTGGCCTGCCCCGATTGAGTGGTCCAGTTTGACCCTAATGCATAGTCGGCCTTTCTTCGGTTGCTTGTGCGGCACCTTGAGCCCCTCCCGCCGCCAGATCCGCTCCACCCGCTTGACGTTCACCGCCCACCCGGCGGCGTGCAGCAAGGCCGTGATCCGGCGATAGCCATAGCGTCCGTACCGGGTGGCGAGTTCGACGATGTCCGCGGTCAGGGCCGCCTCGTCGGCACGGCCCTCCGGCACCTTGCGTTGGGTCGATCGATGTTGCCCCAGAACCCGGCACGCCAGCCGTTCCGACACGCCGAGCTTGCTCACGACGTGTTCGACGCAGCGACGGCGCCGGGCGGGGCTCAGAAGTTTCCCGCCGCAGCTTCCTTCAGGATCAGCTTCTCGAGCGTCAGATCCGAGACCGCCTTCCGCAGCCGCTTGACCTGGTCGCTCTTCAGCCCGCCGAACTCCTTGCGCCAGCGGTAATACGTGAACGACGTCACCCCGATCGCCCGGATCGCTTCGGCAACGGGGCGCCCCTGCGACACCAGAACGTCGACCTGCCGAAGCTTCGCGACGATCTCTTCCGGCTTGTGCTTCTTCTGCGCCATTGCGCCATCCTCCAAAGGCCCGAAAGCCTACTTCACGGAGGACCACTTTTCAGGGGGCAGGCCATACCCCTGCGGAGGTGCAGCACAGTACCGACGTTCGGCTCGCCTATCTCGGAACCGACAATGACATCGACGACATCCGAACCGCTGCTCAAGATCGCCGGACTCAGCTCGGGATACGGCCGCGTCAGCGTTCTTGAAGGCATCGACCTCGAGGTCGACCGGCAGGAGATCGTGGTCATCCTCGGACCCAACGGGGCGGGCAAGACGACCCTGCTCAATTCAATCTCTGGTGTCGCGAGCGCCAGCGCCGGGCATGTCACCTTCGACGGGCGGGACATCACCGGCGCAAAGCCGGAGCAGGTGGTGCGGCTCGGCCTGACCCACTGCCGGGAGGGCTGGCAGATATTTCAGCGGCTCACCGTCGAGGAGAACCTCGTCGCCGCCCATATCGGGAGAGGCGGCAAGAGTTTCGAGGCTCTGCGCGCCGAGGTGTTCGAGCTGTTCCCGATCCTGAAGGAGCGACGCAACAGCGTGGGGAGCCGCATGTCCGGCGGGCAGCAGCAGATGCTCGCTATCGGCCGGGCGCTGATGGCCGAGCCGGTGCTCTTGATGCTCGACGAGCCCTCGCTTGGCCTCGCACCGAAGATCGTACACCAGATCTTCCGAATCATCCTCGAGCTGTCGAAGGCGGGCATCTCGATCCTGCTGGTCGAGCAGAACGTTCAACGCGCCCTCAAATGCGGCGACTACGCCTATCTGCTCAACACCGGCCGGATCCGCCTCCACGGGCCGGCGCAGGACATTGCGGCTCATTCGGCACTTGGCGAGGCCTATCTGTGCGGCGCCACCGAGGAAACGCTGCGTGTTTGAGGTCGACTGGAAGACCCCTCATCTGTGGTGCAAGACCACTGTCGCCCGCCACACGGCGTTGGCGCTGACGGGCGACCGCTCCTGTGACGTTTTGGTGGTGGGTGGCAGCTTCACCGGCCTCGCCGCAGCTCTTGGGGCGCGTGACAGCGGCGCCAACGTGATCCTGCTCGAGGGCAACGAGATCGGCTCCGCCGCCTCCGGGCGCAACAACGGGCTGGTCATCTCGCATCATTCCAAGGCCTCGCTATCAGGACCGACGGACCTGAACGGCGCACCGGATCCTTCTCGAACTCTGGTTCCGGCTCGCTGATGTCGCCGATCTGGCCGGGCAGTTTCAGGCCGTCGCGGCGGATGGGTCAGCCAGGCCGATGAGAGCGCCAGTGAGGATCGTGAGGGTGATGGGACCGATGAGATCGCGTCCGTTCATGGCGAAACGCACGTCCCCGATCTCGAACAGCGGCGGAACGGGCTCACCCGGCATAACCCGCCCCGAACGCGCCCCGTAAGGCATGTCTGCCTCCGGACCAGAAGACACAGGGGGCAGCGGATGAAGGGGGCGGCCAAGCCCAGCCGACTCTGCCTGTCAAAGGCAACCCAACGGACAGAGAGGCTTTCGAGTTCAGCCCGACTAATCAGGGAAGGCGGCAGCAGATGTTTTCGGTTTGCTTTTAATATCAAATGAACATGAACCCGATGACAAATCCGTGAACTCGAACGCTCGATAAAAATGCCAAGATTCAGCTTCAATAGAACCTGGATTTTGCTGACCCAAGTTGAATCTTTCGATTCAATCTATTCTTCAGATTGTCCTTAGGCGATCCGGGAACGCGGGTGTAAATATTTCTGGCGCAAGCTCCCTGTCGTTTCGTGGTGGATCGCACGAAGGACAATGGGAGCGCTTCGCCCCAAGGGAGGCCGTCGCCCCATGCGCCCACGATCGACAGATCCACGCCCTGAGGCGGCGGCTGGTCGTGCGCTGCGTATGTCGGAGGCGCGCTATCGCCGGCTGTTCGAGACCGCACAGGACGGCATCCTGCTGATCAATGCCGACACGGCGCAGATCGAGGACGTCAACCCCTACCTGGTCAAGATGCTCGGCTATAGCCATGCCGAGTTCCTGGGAAAGAAGCTGTGGGAGGTAGGTCCCTTCGCGGACTTCGCCGAGAGCAAGGCGATGTTCGCCGAGCTTCAGACCTCCGGTTACGTCCGCTACGAACACCTGCCGCTCAAGACCAAGGCGGGGACGCCGGTCGCCGTCGAGTTCGTCAGCAATTCCTACTCATGCGAAGACGTCAAAGTCGTCCAATGCAACATCCGCGATATCAGCGCCCGCAGGGCGGCGGAGGAACAGGCGGGTCAGCACAGCAGGCTTTATGCGGCGCTGAGCCAGTGCAACCACGTGATCGTGCATTGCTCGACGAAAGAGGAGCTGTTTCCCGAAATCTGCCGGATCGCGGTGGAACTCGGCGGGGCGAGCATGGCCTGGATTGGTCTTGTCGTCGCAGACACGCTTTCCGTGCTGCCGGTCGCCAGCTGGGGTGACACCGATGGCTATCTGAAGGGCATCCAGATCTCGATGCGCGACGACACACCGTTCGGGCGCGGTCCGGTCGGCAGGGCGATGCGCGAGAACCAGCCGGTCTGGCTTCAGGACATCATGCACGCGCCGGCCATGGAGCCGTGGCGCGAACGCATGGAGCCTTCCGGCTGGACCACATCGGCCGCCCTGCCGTTGCGCACGGGTGGTATCGCCGTCGGTGTTCTGAATGTGTATTCCGACCAGGCGACCTTCTTCGACGAGCCCGCGCGCGACCTGCTGCGCCAGCTCGCGATGGACATCAGCTTCGCGCTTGACGGGTTCGCGCGGGAGACGCGGCGCAAGCAGGCGGAAGAGGCGCTGCAGGCAAGCAAGGACGAGTTTCTCACCCTGGCCGAAGCTGTGCCGCAGATCGTCTGGGCGACGCAGCCCGATGGGAGCAACATCTACTTCAACAAGCGCTGGGAAGACTACACCGGGCTTGCCATCGAGGAGAGCCACGGGGATGCGTGGATCCGGCAGTTCCATCCCGCCGAACAGCCGCAGATTCGCGAGGACTGGCGCCGGGCAGCGAGCGGTAACGACACCTATGAGCGGGAGAACCGCCTGCGCGACGCGCAGGGTCTCTATCGCTGGTTCCTGACCCGGGGTGTGGCGCAACGCGATGTCGCCGGCCGAATTGTGAAATGGTTCGGCACCTGCACCGATATTCACGAACTGACGAGCGCCAAACTGAAGATCCGGCGGCTGAACCGTGTCTACGCGGTACTGAGCAGCATAAATTCGCTGATTATCCGCGCCACGAACCGCGAGGAACTCTTCCGCGAGATGTGCCGCATCGCGATCGAGGTCGGAGGCTTCAGCGCGTGCACGATGAGCCTTGTCGAGCCGCACACGATGACGCTCATATTGGTGGCCTCCGAAGGCAGGAACGAGCCGTTTCTTGAGCGCCTCAGGAGTGCTCTGGCCTCACCCGACGAAGCGCCGAAAACCCTCACCGCCCGAGCCGTGCGCGAGAAGACGCCGGTCATCGTCAACGACTATGAACGCGACCCCAGGGCCCTGCATGGCAGGGAATGGGCGGCGTTCGGCGCCCGATCGATGGTCGCGCTGCCGGTGATGAAGTCGGGAGAGGCGGTCGCCGTTCTTGCGCTCTACGCGGAAAGCGTCGATTTCTTCGACGAGGAAGAGATGGGCCTGCTGAAGGAGCTGATCGGTGACATCGCGTTCGCGGTCGACACCATCGGCAAGGAGGAGCGCCTCAGATACCTCGCCTATTATGATGAGCTGACGGGCCTGGCGAACCGCAGCCTCTTTCTCGAACGGCTCGGACAATGCCTGCGGGCGGAGACCAGTGGCCGGCACAAGGTGGCCTTGCTCATCATCAACCTCGACCGCTTCAAGAACGTCAATGACAGCCTCGGACGGGCGGCCGGCGACGAACTGCTGAAGCAGGTGGCGGGATGGCTGTCGCAGAACAGGGGCGACGCCAATCTGGTCGGGCGGCTTGGCGCGGACCATTTCGGCGTGGTCCTGCCCAACGTCGCGGCCGGCCGCGACCTGGAGCGGCGGCTCGACGACGTGCTCAGGGCGCTCGTCGCCCACCCCTTCTGCCTTGAGGGAACAGAACTGCGCGTGTCCGCGACGGCGGGCCTCGCGCTGTTTCCCAATGACGGTGGCGACGCGGAAACGCTGTTCAGAAATGCGGAGGCCGCGCTCAAGAACGCCAAGGCGCGGGGCGGCCGATTCCGGCTCTACAGCCCCACCATGACCCAGGCGGTGCAGGACAAACTCAGCCGGGAAACCCGGCTGCGCGATGCGCTCGAAAAGCAGCAGTTCGTGCTTCACCTGCAGCCGAAGGTGGGTCTTGCCAGCGGAAAGGTCACCAGCTCGGAGGCTCTGGTCCGCTGGAACGATCCGCATGCGGGACTGGTGCTTCCGGGCCAGTTCGTCCCGAGCCTGGAAGAGACCGGCCTGATCTATGAGGTCGGGAACTGGGTGCTGGCAAGCGCCGTGGACCTCTATCTGAGGTGGCGCGCGCAAGGCATCGCGACCGGGCGCATAGCGGTGAACGTGTCACCCGTGCAGCTGCGCGATCCCGACTTCATCACCGAGCTGAAACGGATCATCAGCCAAGACCCGCACGCCGCGGCCGGACTGGAGCTGGAGATCACGGAAAGCGTCATCATGGAGGACATAACCACCAGCGTCACCAACCTGCACGCCATCCGGGCGATGGGCATAACCGTCGCCATCGACGATTTTGGCACCGGCTTCTCCTCGCTCAGCTACCTGGCCAAGCTGCCGGTCGACGGCCTCAAGATCGACATCTCGTTCATCCGCGAGATGACGCGCAGTCCTGTCGGGCTGACACTGGTGTCCACGATCATCAGCCTTGCGCACGGACTGAAGCTCAAGGTGGTGGCGGAAGGTGTCGAGACCGACGAGCAGTTTCGCCTGCTTCGGCTGCTCGAATGCGATGAAATGCAGGGCTACTTCTTCAGCAAGCCCATTCCGATCGACCTCTTCGAGAGGACATATCTGAACGCAGAAGGGACATGACAGACTCCGCGCGGCGGTAGCCAGCCCCGGACGCCTCCGCACTCTCGGCCCGGCGCGTTCCCGGACCTCCCGTTCACGCGCTCCTTTCACCGCGGCCTTTCGCGGCGCGGTCAGGGGCGGCGCGGCGGCTTTCCCTTGGGTTTGCCTTTCGGCTTGCCCTCGAAGGTCGCGGGACGCGCGTCCTTCGGCTTGCGGTCCCCCGCGCCCGGCGCCGGCCGCTTGGCCTCGCGCGGCCGATCGAACGCCGCCCTGCCATGTTCGCCTTTGCCGTCGGCGGGCTTCTTCCACGGGGCCTCGTCGCGGAAGGTCTTTTCCCGGATGGGTTTTTCGTAACGCGGCCTGTCCTGAACCGGTCGATCCTGGTGCGGTCTGTCCGTATGCGGTTTGTCGCGCAAGGGCTTGTCGCGCATCGGCTTGCCCCGAGCGGGACGTTCCGAACGGGCATTCGACGGCCCGCCCGGCAACGGCTCGATCACCACGTCGTCCGCATTCGCCTTGCGCACCGCCTTGCTGAAGCGGTCGGCGGCGGCGAGGCCGACCTCGAAGGCCGTTTCCTCATCGAAGATGCGGATGACGCCGATATCCCTGCGCGTCACGTTCCCGCGCCGGCAGATCAGCGGCAGCAGCCATTTCGGATCGGCGTTGTTGCGGCGACCGACATTGAGCCGGAACCAGCTGCTTCCGCCGCCACCGCTGCCCGAGGGGCCGCCGAACTCGCGGTCCGCCGAACGATCCCGCGCGGCGCGCGGCTCGCCGGGATCGGCAACCTCTTCCGGCGCCGGCAGGCCGGCGCGGTAGAGACGCACCAGCGCGGCCGCGAGATGCTCGGCGCTGTGGGCGGCGAGCAGCGTACGGGCCGCGCTCGCATCCTCCTCGTTCGGCTCTTCGGTCAGCAGGGGATCGCTGAGCATGCGCTCATGGTCGAGCTTGCGGATATCCTCGGCGGTCGGCGGGCCCGACCAGGCGGGCGCGATGCCAAGGCCGCGCATCAGGTCCTCGGTCCGGCGACGACGGAACGGAGGCACCAGCAGCACGCTCACGCCCTTGCGCCCCGCCCGCCCGGTGCGGCCGCTGCGATGCTGCAGGCTTTCGGCGTCGTTCGGCAGGTCGGCATGGATGACGAGGCCGAGATTGGGCAGGTCGATGCCGCGCGCCGCCACGTCGGTGGCGACGCAGACCCGCGCCCGGCCGTCCCGCAGGGCCTGCAGCGCATGGTTGCGTTCGGTCTGGCTAAGCTCGCCGGAGAGCGCGACGGCGGAAAACTGCCGCTCCTGCAGCATGGCGTGCAGGCGCCGCACCGCCTCGCGCGTATTGCAGAACACAATGGCGCTCGGCGTGTCGTAGAAGCGCAGCACGTTGACGACGGCGTGCTCGACCTCGGTCGGGGCGACGCGGATGGTGCGATACTCGATGTCGGCGTGGCCGCCTTCCGCGCTTGCCACCTCGATGCGAAGCGCGTCGCGCTGGTAGCGCTTGGCCAGCGCGGTGATGCCGCGCGGCATGGTGGCGGAGAACAGCAGGCTGCGCCGCTCCGGCGGGGTGGCGTCGAGAATGAACTCAAGGTCTTCGCGGAAGCCGAGGTCGAGCATCTCGTCGGCCTCGTCGAGCACGGCGACGCGAAGCGCGGCGAGGTCGAGCCGGCCGCGCTCCAGATGGTCGCGCAGGCGTCCCGGCGTGCCGACGACGATATGAGCGCCCTGGTTCAGCAGCCGCTGCTCCTGTCGCGGATCCATGCCCCCGACGCAGGACACGATGCGCGCGCCCGTTCCCGCATAGAGCCAGACGAATTCGCGCTGGACCTGCAGCGCCAATTCGCGCGTGGGCGCCACGACCAGCGCCAGCGGCGCGGCGGCGGAAGCAAATCGCTCCTCGGTGCCCAGCAGCGTTTCGGCCATGGCCAGTCCATAGGCGACGGTCTTTCCCGAACCGGTCTGGGCCGACACCAGAAGATCGCGCGCCGACGCCTCGGGCGCGAGGACGGCAAGCTGCACCGGCGTCGGGTTGTTGTAGTCCCGTTCGGCCAAGGCACGGGCAAGCGCCGGGTTCGTCGTCATGAAGGGCACGGCTGGTTCCGCCTATCTGGCAATATCGTCAGGCGTCGAAGGCGAGCCATCGGAATGTATCTGGGAGCCCCTTCCTAATCGGGGAGGAGCCGGGACGCTACCGCAACCACGCCGAACTCAGGCAGCGCTCCCGCATGCTGGCGCATAGCTGCGGGGGAGACGCATGGCGCCATCGCCATGCCGTTCACGGGCGAAACCTCAGGTCGCGCCCGGTGCCCTGTTCGCAAGTGGCACGATAAGGGGGAAGTCATAGCGCAGCTTTGTAGCGCACATAATGTTCTCGCAATGGCAGCCCATCAAACTATCCGGCGGCCAGGCTTAGCAAGATCTTGGGAAATCACCCGGAGCCCCGGGACTGGAGGCTTCGCCATCGCGCGGGACGCTGCGGACAGGGACGCGCCGTCCCCGCGCCAGGTCTGCATTGCTCATTTGCCCCGGTGGGCAAACATCGCCTTGTTCACCTTGGCATGGACGCCCCAATTGCCATCGGCGACCTGCGTCACGCCGAAGTCGACCGCCACCGACATCAGCGAGATGGCCTCGTCCTCGTCGAGCCCATAATGCTCCATCAGGAATTTGCGGGCCGCCCGCATGGCGCTGCGCAGCGCCCGGCTCAGCGAGGAGCGCTTGAACACCTCGGATTGCGCGTTGCGGCCCAGTTCGCGCAGATAGTTGGTGTAGCTGAAGCCGTGCAGCAGCCAGCTGCGCTCGGTCTCGATCAGCGGGGCATTGAGCCCATTCAGAAAGACCTTCTCGGTTTCGCCGCGCTTGTGCAGCACCAATCGGATCTCGCCGGTGAGCGAGCATTCCAGCGCCGTGCCGCTGATCTCGCCATCCCCCTGCGCCAGATGCGGATCGCCCAGCGAAAGCAGCGCGCCCGGCACGGTCACGGGGAGATAGATCGACGAGCCCTTGCCGGCCCGCCAATTGTCGACATTGCCGCCGAAATAGCCGGGCGGGACGGAATCGACGATGTCGGTTTCGCGCGGCGCGACGGCGATGAACCCGAAATGCGGGCGAACAGGCACGCGCACACCCTGAAGCACCTCTCGGCGCCGCGTCAGCTTCGAATGGTCAACCGGGATGCCGGGGTAGTCGATCGTCTCGTGGACCACGCCGAACGGGTCGGTCTGCGGCACCCAGCGGAAGGAATAGAGCGCTTCCGCATAGCCGCTCTCACCCGCCGCATCGGTGCGGTAGATGGTGACGACCTCGCGCGTGCGCGGCTCATCGAGCAGATCGTCATGATGAAAGCCCCAGGCCGAGGCGGCATTGCTGCCGAACGCCTGCCCCTCATAGGCCGGGTTGGCGCAGGGGCGCGGCTTGAGGTCGAGTATCTGCACCTCCAGCACATCGCCGGGTTCGGCCCCGTGAACGAAGATCGGCCCGGTGCAGATATGCACGCCGAACCCCTCGCCCGCGCCGCGCCCGAAGATGCTCGCATTCATCGGCCCGGCGCCGCGGCGGTCGACAGCCTTGTAGTCCGGGCTCCAGCGGAACACGCTCTCGGCACCGGGATCGCCCTGTATCATCCGCTCATGGTCGTCATAGGCGTGCTGGGTCAGCGTCTCCACCGTGATGATCGCGCCGGAGCGCACCCTGAGGACGGGCGGAATCGAGCGGCCGAGATAGCCCCAGTGGACCGTTTCGCGCGACACCGGAAGATGGTGACGGCCTGGCTCGGCCGCCTCCATGGCGGGGAGCGCCTCCGGCGCCGCGGCGTCCCCTTCCGCGGGCACAGGTGCCGGTGCGGGCCCGGGTCGCATCGGCCGGACCCCGCTATGGATCGGCCGGCCACGGGTCCAGCGCGTCTCCACCGACCCGCTGCTGGTCTTGCGGAACTCACGCGGGGCGATGCCATAGGCCGCGCTGAACACGCGGCTGAAATGCGCCTGATCGGTGAAACCCCATCGATAGCCGATCTCGGCGATGCTGCGGTCGGCATATTGCGGGTTGATCAGATCCAACCGGCAATGTTCCAGCCGGCGGTGCCGGACATGGTCGGAGAAGGAGCGGTCCTGGCCTTCGAACAGGCGCTGCACATAGCGCGGCGACAGACCTTCGGCTTTCGCGACCTCGGCCACGGAAAGATCGGGCTCGCGCAGGCGCGCTTCGATCTGGGCGCAGACCCGCGCGAAATGGGCCATCTGGACCTGCGTCGCGCTGTCCTCCTCGGGGCGCGTCTCGGCAAGCAGCGCCGAAAGCACCAGCTCGCTGATCGCGGTTTCGGCCGCGATGAGATCGCCATCCTCCATCATCGCGAAATTGGCGGCCAAGGCCCGCATCATCGGCCGCGCGGCGGCAGCGGAAATGGAATCGCCCAGCACGATTGTCGGCACGCCCGGTCCCCGGCCGATGCGGCCGGCCAGCCGCTCGCGCGGCACCTGCAGCAGCAGGAGCTCGAAGTCGTTGCGGAACTGGATGGCGCCGGAAGCCAGCGGGTCGCACACCCAAAGATCGCCATCCGCGAATTCGAGCGCGCGGCGGCCGGTATCGGTCAGATGGCCGCGTCCGTAATGCACGAAGCCGATCAGAACGCAGTCGGATTCGTCGATACGGGTCTTCAGCCCCTGCGCGGTGGAGCGCAGCAGGGCGAGCGTCGCAAGGGTCGGCGAACGCTTGATCGAGATCTCGCCGAAATGAAAGGCGGCGTCCTTCGGCCACTGATCGGAAAGCGCGAGGGTGGCGAGCGTCTCGCGCCATGCCGCTTCCTGCTTGCTTGCGGGAAAAGCATTGATCGAGACCGGGATGGTGCGGCTCATGGCTTGGATCTTCATCAACGGGAGGCTAGCGCAGGCCGGACGACGCGCTTTGACGATTGGCGCACAAAAACTTGTCGCAAGCCAGCCCGCGCTCTATGCCCAATTGGTCGGCAATTTCACTCAACTTATTGATTATATTATTATAAACATCCATTTTATACCCTCCCTCGCGGGGTCGATGACGCGGGTTTGCTCCTTAGGGGGCATTGCCGCACTGCGGCATACTCGGGATACTCCGCTCACGCATCGCCTGGCGGACGCCGCAGGCGCTCGAACAAACAGAGGGAACGAGATGGATCGTCGTGGATTTCTTGGCGCCGGCCTCGCCGGCACGGCGGCTGTCGCCACCATCGCGGCACCGAATGTCGCCCGCGCGCAGCAGACCTTCAACTGGAAGATGACCAACGCCTATGGTCCCGGCTCGCCGTTCTATGTCGTCGGCCCTGGCAGCCCGACCTATTTCTGCGAGCTGGTCGGCAAGATGTCGGGCGGGCGCCTCAACATCCAGCATTTCGCGGCGGGCGAGCTGATTCCGGCGCTGGAAGGGTTTGACGCGGTATCGGCTGGCACGGTCGAGATGAACGCGGCGAATTCCTATTTCTGGGCCGGCAAGGTGCCGGCGGCGCAGTTCTTCACCTGCGTGCCGTTCGGCCTGAACTTCCAGGGCCAGAACGCCTGGATCTACCATGGCGGCGGGCTGCAGCTGTGGGAAGAACTCTACGAGCCCTTCAACCTGGTTCCCATGCCGCTGGGCAATACCGGCGTGCAGATGTCCGGCTGGTTCCGCAAGCCGATCGAGAAGGTCGAGGACTTCCAGGGCCTGAAGATGCGCATCCCCGGCCTCGCCGGAAAGGTCTACGCCCAGCTCGGCGTCGACGTGAAGCTGCTGCCCGGCGGCGAGATCTTCCCCGCGCTTGAGCGCGGCGTGATCGACGCGGCGGAGTTCGTCGGCCCCTATCAGGACCGTCGCCTCGGCCTGCAGAAGGCGGCGAAGTATTACTACACCACCGGCTGGCACGAGCCGAACAACGTCACCGAGCTGGTGGTCAACAAGGCCGCCTGGGACAGCCTGCCGGACGACCTGAAGGAAATCGTCCGCACCGCCGCGGCCGCCTGCAACGTCATCAGCCACACCTGGTGCGAGGCCACCAATGGCGAGGCGATGACCGACCTCGTGCAGAACCAGGGCGTCATCGCCGGTCCGCTGCCCAAGCCAGTGGTCGAGAAGCTGCGCGAGGTCACCAAGACCACGCTCGATCAGCTGGCCAACTCGGATCCGAAGATCAAGAAGGTGTATGACAGCTTCAACGACTTCGCCGCCAAGCACAGCCAGTGGGCCGGACTTTCGGAAGCGGTCTACCAGACGCAGATCCGCAGGGGCGCATGAGTTCCGCACTCGAAAGATGCGCCCGCGGCCTCGACAGCATTGTCGAGGTCTGCGGGTGGATCGCGGCGTGGACGGGCCTTGCGCTCGTCCTCGTCATGGCCGGCAACGTGCTGATGCGTTACGCGTTCAATGTGGGCTCGGTGGCCATGCAGGAGCTGGAATGGCACCTGATGTCGCCGCTCACCCTGCTGTGCATCGCCTACACCATCAAGCATGAAGGCCATGTCCGGGTGGACATCCTGTATGTCCGCTTCCCGGCTGTTGTGCGGCAGGTGATCGACCTGTTCTCGGCGGTGTGCGTTGTGGCGCTGTCGGCGATCGTGATCTTCCTGTCCTGGCACTATGTCATGCAGTCCTACAACATCGGCGAAGGCTCGCCCGATCCTGGTGGCCTGCCCTACCGCTTCCTCCTCAAGGCGATGATTCCCGCCGGCTTCGTGCTGCTTCTGCTGCAGAGCCTCGCCGCGACCCTTCGGGCAATTCAGCCCTTCCTTGGCAGCGGGTCCCAACCCGCCTCGCCGGTGCCTGCCGATGCCCATCAATGAAATTCTGGCGATCGCCTGCATCGCCTCCTTCTTCGTGCTGCTCATTGCCGGCGTGCCGGTCGCGCTCACCCTCGCCATCAGCGGCTTCTTCTTCGGCTGGCTGGGCTTCGGCACCACGCTGTTCAACCTGCTGCCGGCGCGGATCTATGGCGTTACCGCCAACTACACGCTGATCGCGATTCCGCTCTTCGTGTTCATGGGCGTGATGCTGGAGAAGTCGCGGCTGGCCGACGAGCTGATGGAGGTCATCGGCCACCTTTCCGGCAGCCTGCGTGGCGGCATGGGACTGGGCATTGTGCTTGTCGGCATGCTGATGGGAGCGACGACCGGCATTGTCGGCGCGACGATCGTCACCCTCGGGCTTCTCACCCTGCCAACCCTGCTGCGGCGTGGCTATGACAAGAGCCTGTCCTGCGGCGCCATCTGCGCCTCGGGCACGCTGGGACAGCTCATTCCACCCAGCACGGTTCTCATCCTGCTCGCGGATATTCTTGGCGAATCGGTCGGCACGCTGTTCGCGGCCGCGCTGATGCCCGGACTGCTGCTCACGGCCGTGTTCTGCATCTACATGATCGTGATCGGCATCATCTGGCCGGAAAAGGTACCTGCCATTCCGCTGGAGGAGCGCCAGGCCATGCCGCGGCGCGAGCTTTGGCTGAAGGCGCTGAAAGTGGGGCTGCCGCCGATCGGCCTGGTGCTCGCCGTGCTCGGCTCGATCATCGGCGGTGTCGCGGCGCCGACGGAAGCCGCCAGCATGGGCGCGCTGGGGTCCATTCTCGTCGCCGCGCTCGCCCGCCGTTTCACCTGGAAGGTGCTGGTCGACACGGTGCAGTCGACGGCACGCATCACCGCGATGATGTTCTTCGTGCTGATCTGCTCGCAGGTCTTCGCGCTTTCCTTCCGGGGCCTGGGCGGCGAGCGGCTGGTTCACGACGCCTTCTCCATGGTGCCGGGCGGAACCAACGGCATCATCATCTTCATGCTGCTGATCATCTTCGTGCTCGGCTTCTTCATCGAGTGGATCGAGATCAGCTACATCGTGGTGCCGATGTTCCTGCCGCTGCTGAACGCGGCCGGCGTTGATCTGATCTGGGCGGCGGCGCTGATCGCCACCGTGCTGCAGACCTCCTTCCTGACACCGCCGTTCGGCTGGGCCCTGTTCTATCTGCGCGGGGTGGCGCCGCCCGAGGTCACGACAGGTGACATCTATCGCGGCGTGCTTCCCTTCATCGCGCTCCAGATCGGGGCCGTGGCTCTCGTCTTCACATTCCCCGCGGTTGCGACCTGGCTGCCCCGGGCCATCGGCTGGTAGCCAGGAAACGCATGCCATGTTGAACACGACCCGCGCCCGTCGCGGCATGGTCACGTCCCCGCACCATCTCGCAAGCGAGGCAGGACTTCGCGTCCTGCGCGAGGGCGGGAACGCCGTAGAGGCGACCATCGCCATGGCGGCAACGCTCGCCGTGGTCTATCCGCACATGACCGCGATCGGCGGCGATGGCTTCTGGCTGATCGGCAGGCCGGGCGAAGCGCCCGTTGGCATCGACGCCTGCGGGCGAGCTTCCGGCGCCGCAACGCCCGAGCTCTATTCCAGCGCCGGGCTCACCGCGATTCCCCAGCGTGGTCCACAGGCCGCCAACACGGCGGCCGGCACCGTGGCGGGCTGGGGCGAAGCGCTGGCGCTCAGCGCCGAACATGGCGGGCGCCTCCCGCTGGAGCGTCTCGTCGAGGACGCCGTCTGGCACGCTCGCAACGGTTTCGCGGTCACCGCCAGCCAGCACGAACTGACGGCGCAGAAGCTGCCCGAACTGGCTGATGTCAGCGGCTTTGCCTCAAGCTTCCTGGTCGATGGCGCCGCGCCGGCGACCGGTTCGCTCATGAAGCTGCCGGCACTCGGCGAGACGCTGCACCGCATCGCCATCGACGGCACGGACAGCTTCTATCGCGGCGCGCTGGCGAGGGAGATCGCGCA
Source organism: Ancylobacter pratisalsi (assembly GCF_010669125.1). NCBI lineage: Bacteria > Pseudomonadati > Pseudomonadota > Alphaproteobacteria > Hyphomicrobiales > Xanthobacteraceae > Ancylobacter > Ancylobacter pratisalsi. The sequence goes on along the minus strand of NZ_CP048630.1, from coordinate 2,312,600 downwards.
CGATCTCGAAGCCGCCGGCTCCCCCGTCACGGGCGACGACCTCGCCGCCTGTCGCGCCCGGCGGGTCACCCCCTTGTCGGTGAGACTTCCCGGTATCCGCCTCTACAACATGCCACCCCCCACCCAGGGCCTCTCCTCGCTGATGATCCTCGCCCTGTTCAGCCGCCTCGGCGTTAGCGAGGCGGAGGGCTTCGAGCATGTTCACGGTCTTGTCGAGGCAACGAAGCAGGCGTTCCTGGTCCGCGACCGGCTTGTCGGCGATCCCGATTCCATGACCGAAGATCCGCGCGCCTGGTTGACCGATCCGGCCCTCGACAGGCTCGCCGCCAATGTCGATCCGGAACACGCCCTGCCCTGGCCCGCGCCGCCATCGGCGGGCGACACCGTCTGGCTCGGCGCGATTGACGCCGACGGGCTGGCGGCGAGCTTCATCCAGAGCATCTATTTCGAGTTCGGCTCCGGCGTCGTGCTGCCGCAGACCGGAATCGTCTGGCAGAATCGCGGGTCGAGCTTCCAGCTTCACGGGAAGGGCCCGCGCGTCCTTGCCCCGGGGCGCAAGCCGTTTCACACCCTCAACCCCGCGCTCGCCTCGTTCGACGATGGCCGCCACATGGTCTACGGCACCATGGGTGGGGAGGGGCAGCCGCAGACGCAGGCCGCGCTCTTCACGCGCTACGCCCTGTTCGGGCAGGAGCTGCAGGCCGCGATAACCGCGCCGCGCTGGCTTCTCGGGCGGACCTGGGGAGCGGAAACCGTGACGCTCAAACTTGAGGACCGCTTCCCCCCCGATCTCATCGCCGCGCTGCGAGAGGCAGGCCACGATGTTGAGATCGTCGCCCCTTACGACGCGATGATGGGGCATGCGGGGGCCATTGCCCGCCATGCCGATGGTCGCCTCGAAGGCGCCGGCGATCCCCGGAGCGACGGCGGTCCGATGGGTTTCTAGCGGACCGGCCGCGTTCCGCACGGACGCCGCCCTGCCTGTTAGCCGGCAAAATCAACATCTGTCTGCGCTAGGTGCGGCCGGCGCGGAGCACCATGCCGAACAGATCCCGGGGGTCATCGGGGTCGGCGAGCAGGTCCAGTTCGTCATAGAAGCTGGTGCCGGCAAGCTTCTCGCGCACGTAACGCAGCGCCGAGAAGTCCTCTATGGCGAAGCCCACGGAATCGAACAGCGTGATCTGGCCGGCCTCGCGGCGCCCTCGCGCGGTGCCGGCGATCACCTGCCACAGTTCGGTAACCGGATGGTCGGGTTCCAGCTGCTGAATCTCACCCTCGATCCGGGTCTGCGGCGGGTACTCCACGAAGATCTCCGAGCGCCTGAGGATGTCCGCGGCCAATTCGGTCTTGCCCGGACAGTCGCCGCCCACCGCGTTGATGTGCAGACCGGCGCCGACCATGTTGTCGGTGAGGATGGTGGCATATTGCTTGTCGGCGGTGACGGTGGTGACGATCTCCGCGCCGATCAACGCCTCCTCGCCGGAGACGCAGATCGTGATATCGAAGCCCAGGCCTTCAAGGTTGCGCGCGCATTTCGCGCTTGCTCCGGCATCGATGTCGTAGAGACGCAGGCGGTCGACGCCAGTCAGCGCCTTGAATGCCAGCGCCTGAAACTCCGACTGCGCGCCATTGCCGATGATCGCCATGGTGCGCGCGCCCTTCGGCGCCAGATACCTGGCCGCCAGCGCCGATGTCGCCGCCGTGCGCAGCGCCGTGAGAATGGTCATCTCGGTCAACAGCACCGGATAGCCGGTCGAGACGTCCGCCAGCATGCCGAAGGCGGTCACCGTCTGACGCCCGTCGCGGGCGTTCTTGGGGTGGCCGTTGACATATTTGAAGCCGTAGACCTCGCCGTCGCTGGTCGGCATCAGCTCGATCACGCCGTCATGGCTGTGCGAGGCGACGCGCGGCGTCTTGTCGAACCGTTCCCAGCGCCTGAAATCGGCCTCGATGAATCCCGCCAGTTCCACCAGGAAGCGCTCGATGCCGAGGGCCAGAACCAGCTTCATCATGTTGTCGACGCTGACGAAAGGAACGACGTTCAGTTTCGGTGCGCGCGGCATGTCTCAGTAGCTCCGGGTCGGACGATCGAGGACGCGCCGGCCCATCAGGCTCGCGACGAGATCCACCATCAGACGCGCGGTGCGTCCGCGGTCGTCGAGGAACGGGTTCAGTTCCACAAGGTCGATGCTGGAGACGAGCCCGCACTCGTGGAGCATCTCCATGACCAGATGCGCCTCGCGAAAGGTCGCCCCGCCCGGCACCGTGGTGCCAACGCCGGGAGCAATATCCGGGTCGAGAAAATCGACATCGAGGCTGACATGAAGCAGGCCGCTCTCGGCCTCGACCTGATGCAGGAAGGTCCGCAGCAGCGCCGCGAAGCCGAATTCATCGATCGCCCGCATGTCGTGAACCGTGATGCCGGACGCGGCAACGGTACGCCGCTCGGCCGGGTCGACGCTGCGTATGCCCATCATGCAGACACGGGACGGGTCGAGAGGGGCGGCGAGCGGGGGGAAAATGCCCTCGAACCCCGGCTGGCCCGTGGCATAGGCCATCGGCACGCCGTGCAGATTTCCGCTCTCCGTGCTGTCGAGCGTGTGCAGATCGGGGTGGGCGTCGAGCCAGAGCACGAAGAGCGGGCGCCCAAGCTCGGTCGCATGGCGGCTCATGCCGGTCAGCGTGCCCGCCGCGAGGCTGTGATCGCCGCCGAGCGTGATCGGCATGCCTTCACCGGCGGCCCCATGAACCGCCTCGCCAAGCAGTTCCGTCCACGCGACGACCTCGGCAAGCGAGCGGACGGCCGGATTGGAGTGGGCACGGGCGGGCGCCGCAACGGGCGCGAGATTGCCCCGGTCGATCACGTCATGGCCCAGTTCGCGCAGCGTCCCGACGATGCCGGCGGCACGAAAGGCGCTCGGGCCCATATCGCAGCCGAGGCGGCGGGTGCCCTCCTGAACCGGTGCCCCGAGAAGGATGCAGTTGCGCACGATTAGGCCCTCCTTTGTGAGGACAGAAGCGTAGCCGGGACACCTGGCGGAATGAACAATCAATATTGGCAAAAAGCGTATCTAGGCCTACCATTATGGTGACATTGCTTATCAAAATGAACAGACATGGACGATCTCGACCAGCGCCTGCTGTCTCTCCTGCGCCATGACGGGCGGCGCAGCATTTCCGATCTCGCGGCCGAAATCGGCGTGTCGCGCGCGACCGTGCGCGCCCGGATCGAGCGCATGGAGCGGGAGGGCGATATCGTCGGCTACACGGTGATCCTTCGCGCGGACGCCATCGCCATGCCGGTGCGCGGCATCATGACAATCGAGCTTGAGGGACGCTCGGCCGACCGGGTGGTGGATGTGCTCGCGGGCTTCTCGGAGATCTCGGCGATCCATACGACGAACGGAAAATGGGACCTCATCGTGGAGCTTGCGACGGACAGCCTGACCGCGCTCGACGCGATCCTGCGCCGCATTCGCCTGATCCCGGGCATCACCGCCTCCGAGACCAATCTCCTGCTCGCGACGCCGCGGACGACGCGGGCACGGCTTTGACCTTGGTCCCCAGCTCAAGGGGCCGAGAATGCAGCTCTGGGACGGGGCCCCATAGACCATGTCGCGAAGGGCGCGACGCCTCCCATCCGACCGATCCGCTACCCTGTCCGCGACGCCAATCGCACCAGGTTCCGACCATCCGCCTTTGCCTGATAGAGCTGCCTGTCGGCTTCGATAAGCAGTTGCGAGAATATATGAGGCGGCGTCTCGGATAGACTGATTCCAGCGCTGACCGTGAAGCGGATCGGGCCTTCAGGAGTCGTCACCTCTTCGAGCTCGATCGCCCTGCGGATACGTTCTGCAATTCGGCCGGCTTCTTCGAGCGTGACGTCTGGCAAGATGATGGCGAACTCTTCTCCACCAACCCGCGCTGCGAAGTCGATATTCCGCAGCCGCGCCGTGATCGTCCGACTGCATTTTTGAATGACGATATCGCCGGCAGCGTGCCCGTGTTTGTCGTTGATTTGTTTGAACTCGTCGATGTCGATCAGGACGACCGCACAACGCAGCGGAGCCAAACCGACCAGCCGGGTAAGCTCATGCTCCAATCCGAGCCGATTCAGCAGGCCGGTGAGCGGATCACTCAACGCGGCCCTTCGAAGACCCTCGGTGCCCTGCTCGTAAGCCATGGAGAGCGAGAAAGCGCCGCACGCAACAATATGGATGGCAGCCGCGATGAGATGGATATCGAGGAATGTGTCGGCCGGCAAAAGGCTGTCCATGCCTCGGTCGAGCATCCATCCCTGCATGACGCGAAGCGCGGATGACCCCAGCAATACGCCATAAGCGGCGATGAGCCCCCAACGGGACGGCAAGTGTTGATGACGCTCCGAAGCCAGAGTGTAGATAATGATGGCGATTTGGAGAGCTATAATGACGTTAACGCCGCCGAATACGGTTCCCGGACCAAGCATATCCGATCCGTAGAGCAGGGCGGCGACCAACACCGTAAGAGAAATCGACAGCCGATAGGTCGGTCGACGCCCGAAGAAGGCTCGGATGGCCTGCCAGCGAAAACCCAGGCCGATAACCAGCAGACAGTTCGGGAGGAGCAGCGTCTCCTTGCTGCCGTCGATCCGGTGCGAAAACATGACAAAGGCAACCGCAAAAATGAGGTTCGCTATGGTCAGATTCAGCCAGTATTTGCGGTTTGCCCTCTGCGACCACGCCACAAGGTAGACAACGGAAAAGACGACCAGTGAAGCAGCATTAACAACGAAGAGCGTTGAGGCGTCCAGAGAAGCTGGACCGAACATGGCGTCGTGTCTCCGTGCAGTACATAATCATGGCTCACACGAAGCTGCGTTGCCTCTGCGGACCCCTGTGCGACGCCGCAATGTATACATTACTACCTCTCGAAGGCGAGCCGCGAAAAACCGTCCCGGGTCATGTCGTAGGTCGGGGACTGCGGGCGCCGGCGTTAGGCATCGAAACGGTTTGTGATGTCTCCCCAAGATTGAGAACACATGTTGGGGCGGCGGCTGGAGCTCGCGCCTTATACGTGGATGTTGCGATGTCAGCGGCAATCCCTGGCGAAGCAGCTCGCGCGAAGGCCACCTAGGAAAGGCCCTTCGCGGGCGGCAATCGTGGTGTCCGGCTTTATTCGATCGCGCGGCCGAGGCGTTCCAGTTCGAGGGAATAGCAGAACAGCGCGAACAGGATGGCGAGGACGCCAGCAGCCCTGGCGATCGCCTGGGCTGCTGAAGGAAGGGCATCCAGCTCCGGCACATGGCGAAAGAAGATGGCGGAGAACAGCGCGCCGCCGAAGAAGAAGCTGACGCGGCTGGCGAACAGGACGAGGTGGCCGACGAACACATTGTGGAACGGCGCCACGATCGGCACCCAGCGCAGCCGGATCCAATAGCAGCATTGCAGCACAATAACCCCGATCAGGATCTCCAGCTGGACCTCAAGATCGAGCCCCTGCTGCTGCCCGATGCTCGATATCACCCGCAGGAAGATCGGAAAGATCACCCAGAACAGGAACGCTGCCGCGGTAGTCTGGATGCCGAGTAGAACCGCATAGCGCAGCGCGTTGCGCGAAATTTTCCGGCCTGCCACCGCCAAACGCTCCCGTCACACAGACATCAGAAATTGTACGTTAGCCGCGCCGTCACCTGTTTGACGTCAGGCCGCTGCGAGAAGCCAATATTGCGGTAGTCGAAGATCCGATCGAGTCGTGGGCTCAGGTTGTGACCCATAAATCACGAATGCTGCGATTGGGGAAAGTGACTTGAGGCTTTTGAAAGCTACGACAACGATCCGGGTCGGCGCAACGATTTTACTGAGAACAGAATTGCGAATTCTGTTCTCAGCAGATGCGCATATCGTTAGTCACGGTCAGGACATTATTTGACGAGTTCGATCTCGCCAATGCGCCAGCTTTTGTCGAAGAACGGTTTCAACGGGCTGTAGAGGCGCAGCCCAACAAACCAGCCCTTTCCAGGCATGGTCTGGATCCAGTTGCCCCGCCCGACGCCGTCCGGCTGGGTCGGCGAAAAGTAGATCGTGGTCGAGCCGTCGGCATCGGCTTTCGCTGCGGGCGAAGGGTAGCTCTGGCTGCCCGCCCGCGGATAGCGCTGGGGCGTATCGAGCATTGACCGGGTCATGTTGTCGTAAACCGTCAGCGACCAGAAGTTTGCCTGCGGGATCCCCTTCGGCAGGGTGACCTTATAGGTCTTGGACCCGTCGAAGTAGTTCTTGTCGGCATCCTTCGCCGTCAAGAGATATTGCGACCCGACCCCCGTCAGTCGCATCGCCATTGCCGGAGTGATTCCGGTAATGCCGTAGAAGAAGGCCGTGCGCGCATCCATTTGCCGATAGCCGGTCGGCGGGAACGGCTTGGCGCCTTCCGGCGTGATCTCCGGGATCGGCGTCTCGAACTCAAACCCGCTCTCGAACAGCATGTTGAACCACGACGAGTCTTGATAATAGAACCAGTCGGGGTCGCGCGGGTTCATGAACACGTTGCGCGATGCGGCATTCGCCACCGCCACGGCATCCGTCATGATCGCCTTCATGCGCGCGTCGGGCGCGAACGGTTGGCCCTTTACAATGCCGAGGGCGGCCATTGGTCCCATCAACTCGACGTCGAGCGCGGTCGCCGGCTCGCTCTGCACCACCTGATTCAGGAGCTCGAAATAGCTCCAGTCGTTCGGGGGAAGCGTGTTCATCACCTTTCCGCTCCCCTCGTGGAAGACGGTTGCAGCAGGCTCGGTGATCTTCCCCAGCTTGGCCGTCCCGGCAAGGAACGAGGCAATCGAGGTTCCGAATCCGCCCGGCGTGAAGGGATAGACCTTCGTGTACTTCTTGATGACCTCGACGGAGGGTTTGGGGTCGTTACCGTCCTTCAGGAACGAGCGGCCGAACCATAGGATGCCATTGGTCTTCGCGTGCGCGATGAAGTAGCCGCCTTCGGGGAGCTGGCCGTCATAGCCGGGCGGAACGATGAGGTACTTGCCGCCGAGGCCACGATCGGGGCCCGGGCTGCCCATATCGGTCACCCAGTGAAACCACGCGTCCTGGACGATGCCGAGGAACTCGGGCGGCGACTCAATCACCACTGGGCCTTCGCTGAGGTCGAGCCAGCCCATGACGTAGATGGTGTCCGCGTTCGGCGTCAGGAACAGCGACTTTGCGTCCATCAGTTCCGAGAAGACCATCACCTCGTTCTTCTTGACGCCCATGTCCTCCATTCCGCGACGGAGCGCGCGAATGCTGACGCCGCGCATCGTGTCCATGAAGGTGCGGTATGCGAAGGTGAAGTCGTTCTGATCGTAAAGCGCCCGCGCTGTCGCCTCTGTCGGCGCGCCGTCCTTGAATTCGAACGTGCCGCGCGACGTCTCTACTACGTTGGGCGTGACGACCGACGGTGGGACCGGGGTGAGCGTGTCTGCTCGCGCATCTAGCGGTGAGAGTAGAAGGCAAATCGTGGCGAAAGACAGCAGTGATCGTTTGGACAAGGCGCTTCTACCTTTGATAGCGTCAATAATAACCGCTTCCGTTGGCCTTTAGGGCGCGGCGGCTCTCAGTGAACTTATTCCGCTTTGATACGCCTGCATAAAAGTTTCTGTGACAAGACAGATCGTCGGGGAGCCGTCGACCTGCCGCCCACATTGGTGACTCTCAACAGCGGGAACGCGATCGCAAGCGAAACGCTGCGTTCCTGTCGTAGCGGATTCTCATTCAGGCTCGGAATGAGCCGATACGACCGGACCGACTTCGAGTGACACGTGATTGCGCCGCTGCAGTCCAATACACTAAAGGGTTGCGCAGCGCGTTGATGACCGTCGCATGCTGGATGGCATTGGAGGATGGCGCCCTCCCGCGGTGACACTCAACAAGCTGGCGGCGTTCCGGCGCTATGGCCAACCGGAGGACAATGCGGCGACGGCCGCCCGATGCGTGACCTTCGGTGTCGTCAGGGCGTCGCGCAGGGCGAAGGTCGGGGCATTCTCCGCCCGCGCGGTGGCGATGGCGAAGCGGAACACGGCGCCGAGCGCGGCGCGCATCCGTCGCGCCGTCTCATGCCGACCGGTCTCCTCCACGCTGCGGAGCACCTCCAGAAGCTCCTTCGCGGTGATGGTGGCGACGTCACGCTCGCCGAGCTTGGGATAGGCGAAACCTAAAAGCCACCGCCGCTTGTTCAGCGTGATGTCCGCGAGGCCTTCGCGCTCCAGCTTGGCCAGATGCTCCTCGGCGATAGCGCGGAAGGTGTTGGTGACAGCGGCTTTTGCCTTCTGCCGCGTCTCCTTCTTCAGGGCGGACGGGTCAATGCCATCCGCAAGCCGCCGCCGCGCCTCCGTGCGCCGCTCGCGTGCCTTGGCGAGTGTCACGTCGGGATAGGCGCCGATGGCGAGGAGCTTCTCGCGCCCGTCGATGCGATATTTCAGGCGCCAGAGGCGCGAGCCGGCCGGATTAACGAGGAGGTAAAGGCCACCGCCATCAGCGAGCTTGTACGGCTTCGCGGTGGGTTTGGCGGCGCGGATGGCTAGCTCGGTAAGCGCCATGGGAGCGGGCTCGAATGGGGTTTTCCTGCGATACCCCCAAATGTACCGGCTTCCAACGGAAAAAGCCGGACCTTCCCGGAAGCCCTCAGCTCAGGAAATCCAGCATTTTCAACGATTTTTGGAAGCTGTTGGCCTTCATGAAAAGGCCAAATGGTGCCCAGGAGAGGACTCGAACCTCCACGACCGTTAAGCCACTGGCACCTGAAGCCAGCGCGTCTACCAGTTCCGCCACCTGGGCACATGCCTTGTCGGCACGGCGGCGAGACATAGTCGCCCGACATCGGTGTTGTCAACGAGACATTCTGCATGTTCCCGTCTCATCTGCACCGAGGGGTCGATTATCGATCTTTTGGAGCGCGTTACGGCCCTCGATGCGCGTTACCGGCGGCGTGCGGGTCGCGCGCTTTCGCCTCCTCGCCCGCGCGAGCTGGCAACAGGGAACCACTTCAATGCGCAAGCCGGCTGGACGCTGAACCGGCACCGCGCTAATCCTCGTGGCATGCCAATGCCGGGCCGGGAGAGAACGTGATGGTCGACGTAGCCAATTCGGACGAGCTGCCGCTTGAAAATGAAGCCGAGCTGCTTCGCCGCGCTGCGCCGATGGAGCGCTTTGTAACCATTTATGGCGGCTCCGGCTTTATTGGCCGCCACACCGTCCGCGCCCTCGCGAAGGAAGGATGGCGAATCCGCGTGGCCGTCCGCCGGCCGGATCTTGCCGGTCACCTCCAGCCGCTCGGCTCGGTCGGCCAGATCAACGCGGTGCAGGCCAATCTGCGCTATCCCGCCTCGGTGCTGCGCGCGGCCGAAGGGGCGGAAGTCGTCATCAATGCCGTCGGCGTGCTGCACGAGAGCGGCCGACAGGGTTTTGATGCGGTGCATGGCTTTGGCGCGAAGCAGGTCGCGCTCGCCGCCAAGGAAGTGGGGGCCCGCCTCATCCATATCTCCGCCATCGGCTCCGACGCCGATTCGAAGTCGTCCTATGCCACATCCAAGGCAGCGGGCGAGGCGGCCGTGCTGGAGGTCAAGCCCGATGCCATCATCTTCCGCCCCTCGGTCGTGTTCGGGCCGGAAGATGATTTCTTCAACCGCTTCGCCGCCATGTCGCGGCTCTCGCCGTTCCTGCCGCTGATCGGAGGGGGCGAGACCAAGTTCCAGCCGGTGTTCGTCGGCGACGTCGCCGCGGCCATCACCAAGGCGGTGGACGAACTGGTCGCGCCCGGCAAGATCTACGAACTCGCTGGCCCTGAGATCCTCACCTTCAAGCAGCTCATGGAGATGATGCTGCAGGAAATCGGGCGCAAACGGCTTCTTCTGCCGATCCCGGAGGGTCTGGCGATGCTGAAGGCCCGTGTTCTCGAACTGCTCCCGAACCCGCTGCTGACGCGTGATCAGGTCAAGCTTCTCGGCTACGATAACATCGCCTCGGAAGCGGCCAAGGCCGAGGGCCGGACGTTGGAAGGGCTGGGTATACATCCGACCGCGATCGGCGCCGTTCTGCCCGGTTATCTGTGGCGCTACCGCAAGGCGGGCCAGTTCACCCGGCCGGAAGCCGCCTGAGAGGACGACCAGAGACGCAAAATCGAAAAGCCGCCGCGCGCATCTGCGCCGGCGGCTTTCTTTTTGCCCTCAGCCGACCAGCGCCAGCGCGACGAGACCGACCCCGCCAACGGCGATGCGCCACCAGCCGAAAGGCGTGTAACCGTGCTTCGAGACGAAGGCGAGCAGGCTGCGTACCACCGCGACCGCCGCGATGAAGGCCGCCACGAAGCCGACCACGATGATGATGCTGTCGTCGAAGGTCAGAACATTGCGGTTCTTGTAGAGGTCGTAGGCAAAAGCGCCGGCCATGGTCGGCAGGGCCAGGAAGAACGAGAACTCCGCCGCCGCCTGCTTACTGGCGCCAAGGAGCAGGCCACCCACGATGGTCGCGCCTGAACGCGACGTGCCGGGAATCATGGCCAGACACTGGATGAAGCCGATCTTCAGCGCCAGCATCGGCGGAAAGGCCATGGCATCGGTATGGATCGGGCGGATGTTCAGGGTGTCCACCCAGATCAGCACGATCCCGCCGAGGATGAGCGTCACGCAGATCAGCGCCGGGCTTTCGAACAGCACTTCCTTGATGAAGCCGTGGGCGAAAGCCCCGATCACGGCGGCCGGCAGGAAGGCGATCACGATGCCAAAGACGAACCGGCGTGAACGCGGGCTCGTCGGAAGCGTGATCAGGACATGCCAGAAGCGCTGGAAATAGACCGTGATGATGGCAAGGATGGCGCCGAGCTGGATCAGCACCTCGAATGCCTTGCCTTCACTCTCAAAGCCGAGGAAGTGCCCCGCAAGCAGGATATGGCCGGTGGAAGACACCGGGAGGAACTCGGTAAAGCCCTCAAGAAGGCCGAGGAAGAAGGCTTCGAGCAGCGTGCCGAACGACATGGTGTCGGGTCCGTCCATGACAGGGAATGGGGAAAATTGCAGGACCCGGAGACGGATCGGGCGCATCCTGTCTGCTTCGCGCTGCACAATCAACGTGCCGCTGCGCGAACGCCGCCAGCTCCTTCCGAGCCGACGCTGCGTCAGTTTTCGGCCGCCAACCGCCGGCTTAACACCTGGGCGACATCAAACCGCCCCACAACGTGGCTCCTTTTGCACCCGGTCGGCGTTGTAGAGTCATGCAACGTTTGGAGAATGTTGAATGAAACGATTTTTGGCCAGCGCGGCTTTGCTGCTGGCGCTTGGCGGGGCTGCGCTGGCACAGCAGCCCGGATTCGTGACGACGACTGTCAATCTGAGGGCAGGCCCAAGCACGACCTACCCAGTGGTGGTCGTGCTTCAGGAAGGCATGGGTCTGGGCATCTATGGCTGCCTTGATGACTACAGCTGGTGCGATGTCGACTGGCGAGGCAATCGTGGCTGGATCGCCGCCCGGTACCTCGAATCGGACTACCGCGGCAGGCGCGTCGATCTCGATGAATATGCGCCCACTATCGGCGTCCCCGTTGTCGGCTTCAATTTCGGGAATTACTGGGGCCGCTATTATCGCGGCCGGTCCTGGTACGCGGACTATGATCGCTGGGGCGGGCCACCGCCTGCCCAGCACCGCCCGCCTCCGGGGCCGGGATGGGGACCGCCGCCGCCCGGCGCGGGTCCTGGATGGGGCGGACCGCCTCCCGGCGCACGCCCGGGATGGGGTGCGCCGCCTCCCGGTTCCGGTCCTGGATGGGGAGGTCCGCCTCCAGGCGGGCAATGGCAGGGCGGTCGACATCCGCAGAACGGCGGTCCGCCACCGCAGGGGAATCAGCCGCAGCAAGGTCGTCCTCCCCGGGAAGGACGGCCCAACACAGGACGCCCGCCTCAGGCTGGCCCGCCGCAAGGTGGCCCGCCGCCGCAGCCCGCTGGTCCGCCCCAGGCTGCCCCCCCGCAGGGTGGCCCGCCGCCCCAGACCAACGCCCGTCCGCCGGCTGGCCGGCAGCGGCCGCCTGAGAACAACGCCGCGTGCGGCACCGGCGCGAACCTGCCGTGGTGCAAGAACGACTGATGAGCGTGAGGGAGGAGTGCGGCCGTGCCGGCCGTCATCTTCGCCTGAAGGTCAGGCCCGGGGAGCGATCTCCGGGCCTTTCTGCCGTCCCGGTCACGCGGCGCTCTTGAATAAAGCCAGCCACTCCTGTATGGGGTGCGGCCTTCTTGAACCGCCCGGCTAAAAGGGCTGCCGTGGCGGTTCGAACGCTCACACTAGATTGAGCCGGACGCCCCGCGAGGGGATGCCGCCGGACGTGGAGACGAGCTAAATGCCCAAGATGAAGACCAAGTCCGGAGCGAAGAAGCGCTTCAAGCTCTCCGGTACCGGTAAGGTGATGATGGCCCAGGCGAACAAGCGCCATGGCATGATCAAGCGCACCAACAAGCAGATCCGCGATCAGCGCGGCACCACGGTCATGTCCGAGCGTGATGCCTTCAACGTTCGCAAGTTCTATCTGCCCAACAGCTGACGCCCCTTAGCCAGTACCAGGAGAATCCCCCATGGCACGTGTCAAGCGCGGCGTCACTTCGCACGCCAAGCACAAAAAAGTGCTCAAGGCTGCGAAAGGCTATTTTGGCCGCCGCAAGAACACCATCCGCATCGCCAAGCAGGCCGTAGAGAAGGCGCAGCAGTACGCCTATCGCGACCGTAAGGCGAAGAAGCGCAATTTCCGCGCCCTGTGGATCCAGCGCATCAATGCTGCCACGCGCGAGCTTGGCTTCACCTATGGTCGATTTATCGACGGTCTCGGCAAGGCCGGGATTGAGGTCGACCGCAAGGTGCTCTCGGATATCGCCATCCATGAGCCCGAGGCCTTCAAGGCCCTGGTCGAGCAGGCGAAGGCCGCGCTGGAAAAGCAGGCCGCCTGACCTAATCCCGTCATGCCGGGACCAGATTGCGAGGAGCCCCGCGCGCAAGCGTAGGGGCTTTTTGCGTTGTGGGCTCCTCCGGCGGCTTTGCGGAACAGGTCCTCCCGGCTATAAGCCCGCCCACGTCGCTTGCCCGGCACCCTCAGGACGGGTTCGATCCGGTATCGCCTCTCCACCACGCGCCGTTGCGCCGACGAGAGGTCACTCCGGGCCGGTCCGGAAATGACGCCGCACTCGAATTGCCACCGTCTCCAGCCGAGAAGAAACGAACATGTCCGTTGCATCCCTTCCCGATCTTGACGCGCTGGAGCGCGACCTCACCTCCGGCGTCGCCGCCGCCGCCGATGAAGCCGGGCTGGAAGCGGTCCGCGTCGCCGCGCTGGGCAAGAAGGGATCGGTGTCCGACCTCCTCAAGAGTCTCGGCGGCATGAGCCCGGACGAGCGCAAGACGGCAGGCCCTGCCATCAATGGCCTGCGCGACCGCCTCAACGAGGCCATCGCCGCACGCCGCGCCGAACTGAAAGCCGCGACACTGGCGAAGCGGCTCGAGACGGAACGTGTCGACGTCACATTGCCGGTGCGCGAACCCCCGTCCGAACTCGGCCGCATGCACCCGATCAGCCAGGTGATCGACGAGCTCACCGCCATTTTCGCCGATATGGGCTTCTCGGTCGCGGAAGGCCCGGACATCGAGGACGACTTCCACAACTTCACGGCGCTGAACTTCCCCGAGGGCCACCCTGCACGGGAAATGCACGACACCTTCTACCTGCCCACCAAGGAAGACGGTTCGCGCCTCGTGCTGCGCACCCACACCTCACCGGTGCAGGTGCGAACCATGCTGTCCAAGAAGCCGCCGATCCGCGTCATCTGCCCGGGCCGCACCTATCGATCCGACAGCGACCAGACCCACACGCCGATGTTCCATCAGGTCGAGGGGCTGGTGATCGACAAGGGTTCCAATCTTGGCCACCTGAAGTGGATTCTCGAGGAATTCTGCAAGGCCTTCTTCGAGGTGGACGGCGTGAAGATGCGCTTCCGCCCCTCCTTCTTCCCCTTCACCGAGCCGTCGATGGAGGTCGACATCCAGTGCGACCGCTCCCGACCGGGCGAAATCCGCTTCGGAGAGGGGTCGGACTGGCTCGAAATCCTCGGCTGCGGAATGGTGCACCCCAACGTGCTGCGCAATTGCGGGCTGGACCCGGACGAGTATCAGGGCTTCGCCTGGGGCATGGGCATCGATCGCATTGCGATGCTGAAATACGGGATGCCGGACCTGCGCGCCTTCTTCGAGGCTGATGTCCGCTGGCTCGCGCATTACGGCTTCCGCCCGCTGGACTTCCCGACACTGGCGGGAGGCCTGAGCGCGTGATGAAAGCCCCCGCCTGGTCCCGCGACCGACTTGAAGCCATGGAGACCCCGCAGCTCAAGCAACTGATGGCGAACGCACAGCAGCGCGGCGCCTCAACGCTCGCCGCGGATTGCGAAGCCGTGCTGCTGGAGCGCAGCCCGAAACCGAAGCCGTCGGCGCCCTCGTCGGGAAAACGCCGCGCGGGAAACTACGTCTGCGAATTTCATTTCGTCTGCGAGCATGACCGCGGTGTCACCAGCGATGGAGATCGCTTCTTCTGGAGCGGATCCTGGGTCGTCTCCGAAGAGGAGGTGATCAAGAGCATTCAGCAAGGCGCTAAGCTGGCACTTCACAACGCGCGAGACGACCTCTCCTACCGGCAGGGAAAGATCATCGATTACCGCAAGGCGGATCGGGACATGGTCAAGAAGCGAAATGTCGGGATCGAATTTCTGGTTGCCGCGGATGAGCAGCCCCTTGCCTGGTTCGGGGATGGAACGGGCGAGAAGGGCTATAAATGGGCAAGCGACGCCCGGCATGACGAACAGGCGGATCGGTAGGGCTGTCCCATGAAATTCTCTCTCTCCTGGCTCAAGGAGCACCTCGACACCACGGCAACGCTCGAGGACATCCTCGATGCGCTGAACCGGATCGGCCTTGAGGTCGAGGGCGTCGAGGACAAGGCGGCCAAGCTCAAGGGCTTCACCATCGCCTATGTGATCTCCGCCGAGAAGCACCCCAACGCCGACAAGCTGCGCGTCTGCATGGTCGATACCGGCGCGGGCGAGCCCGTGCAGGTGGTGTGCGGTGCCCCGAATGCGCGCACCGGCATGAAGAGCGTGTTCTCGCCTCCCGGCACCTACATTCCCGGCAAGGACATCACGCTCGGGGTTGGCTCCATCCGTGGCGTGGAAAGCCGGGGCATGCTGTGCTCCTCCGCCGAGCTGGAGCTTTCCGAGGACCATGACGGCATCCTGGACCTGCCGGACGACGCGCCGGTCGGCGCGACCTATGTCGACTGGCTGGGCGTCAACGACCCTGTCATCGAGATCGCGGTGACGCCGAACCGGGCCGATTGTCTCGGCGTCCATGGCGTGGCCCGCGACCTCGCCGCTGCCGGCCTCGGCACTCTCGTCGAGGACGCGATCAAGCCCGTCGAGGGCGCCTACCCTTGCCCGGTCTCCGTCACCATCGCCGAGGATGCGCCCTGCCCCGCTTTCGGGCTGCGTCTCATTCGCGGCGTGAAGAACGGGCCCTCGCCGGATTGGCTGCAGGCGAAGCTGCGCGCGATCGGCCTTCGTCCGATCAATGCGCTGGTCGACGTGACGAACCTGCTCACCTTCGACCAGAACCGGCCCCTCCACGTCTTCGACGCCAGCAAGGTACACGGCAACCTTGTGGTCCGTCGCGCCACGGCGGGCGAGAGCCTGCTCGCGCTGGACGGCAAGACCTATGCGCTCGACCCCGCCATGTGCGTCATCGCCGATGACCGCGCGGTGGAATCGCTGGCTGGTGTGATGGGGGGCGAAGAGTCCGGGTGCGATGAAGCGACCACCGACGTTCTGGTCGAATCCGCGCTTTGGGAGCCGATCAACATCGCCTCCACCGGGCGCAAGCTGGGACTCAACTCGGATGCCCGCTTCCGTTTCGAGCGCGGCATCGACCCGGCCATGACCCTTCCGGGACTGGAGCTGGCGACGCGGCTGATCCTTGATCTGTGCGGCGGGGAACCCTCCGAGGTGGTGCTCGCAGGAGCGATCCCTGATGCGCGCCGGGTCATCGACTTCCCGCTCAGCCTTACCGAAAAGCTCACGGGGCTCGTGGCGAGCGATGCCGAGCAGGTGGAAACGCTGCGCAAGCTCGGCTTCACGGTGGAAAGCTCCGCCGGTGAGGTGCGCGTGACGCCTCCCTCCTGGCGTGGCGATATCGAGGGCAAGGCGGATCTCGTGGAAGAGGTCATTCGCATCGTCGGGCTCGACCGTGTGCCCTCGACACCGTTCCCGCGCAACGAGACGGCGCGCAAGCCGGTGCTCACCACGCTCCAGCTGCGCACACGCAAGGCCAAGCGCGCGCTGGCCACACGTGGTCTTGTCGAGGCGGTCACCTGGTCGTTTGTGCCGAAGGCGCAGGCGGAGCTGTTCGGCGGCGGGGCGCCCGAGCTGGCGCTGGCCAATCCGATTGCTTCCGATCTCTCCGACATGCGCCCGAGCCTGCTGCCGGGATTGATCCGCTCCGCCCAGGCGAACGCCGATCGCGGGCTCGGCGACATTTCCCTGTTCGAAGTCGGCCAGGTCTTCAAGGGCGATCGCCCGCAGGACCAGTTCATCGCCGCCACGGGCATCCGCCGCGCTTTCGCCAAGCCGGCGGGCGCGGGGCGGCACTGGTCCGGCAAGACCTTGCCGGTCGATGTCTTCGACGCCAAGGCGGATGCGCTGGCGGTGCTGGCGGCCTGCGGCGCGCCGGTGGCCAATCTGCAGATCTCGACCGATGCACCCTCATGGTTCCATCCCGGGCGCTCCGGCACGTTCCGGCTCGGCGCCAATGTCATCGGGCATTTCGGCGAGTTGCACCCTTCGGTGATCGAGGCGATGGATGTCGATGGTCCGCTCGTCGGCTTCGAAGTGCTGCTCGACCGCGTGCCCGCGGCCAAGGCCAAGCCGACCCGGGTGAAGCCGCTGCTGGAGCTGGCGGCGTTCCAGCCTGTGGAGCGCGACTTCGCCTTCGTGGTGCCCCGCTCGGTAGCGGCTGGCGACATGGTGAAGGCGGCGGCCGGCGTCGACCGCAAGCTGATCACCGCGGTGAACGTGTTCGACCTTTATGAAGGACCGGGCATCGACGCGGATGCCAAGTCGGTCGCCCTCTCCGTCACGCTCCAGCCGCGCGAAAAGACGATGACCGATGCCGAGATCGAGGCCGTGGCGGCAAAGGTCATCGCCGAGGTGACGAAGAAGACCGGCGCCATCCTGCGCGGGTAAACGGCGCTTCATGCCCGGGACGTGCCTCCGGACATGGAACGGGACCGAATGGAGACGAGCCCGGCCGCCTCTCAGGCCGGGCCGCCGCCGACGAGGCGCAGGGCCTTGGCGGCGGCAACCTCGCCGGACTGCCAGGCGCCGGCAAGCGAACCCCACGCCGATGTCGAGGTGTACTCGCCGGCAAGGAAGATGCGGGTTTGAACCGGCTCCTCGAACAGACGGCGCTGGGCACTCTTGCCCGGCGCGGCGGCGACCATTGCGCCCTGGATCAGGGGATCGGTCGCCCAGGCTGAGCAGGCAACAGCGGAAATGGCCTCCGGCTCCAGACCGAACGCCTCCGCCATGAAAGCGCGGGCAAGGCGCAATCCCGCCTCCTCGCCCTTCTCGGCGATCTCGCGAGCCGCCGCGTCGCCGAAGGTGAGAATGTGGAGATCGCTTCCATTGACCCGCCCGCGCAGGATGGCCGGAGTGCCGACGACCCGGGGAAGGATGCGCTCGTCAGGCTGCAGCCGCAGCGGATCCGCGGCCAGCCGGAAGGCGACCTGCTCGATGTCGCCCGCTGGGCAATCGTCAAAGGCTGCGCCAAGGCGTTTCGGCAACGGGGGATTGAACTTGATCCCCCCCGACGCAATGACCGGCGCCGGCACCGCGAGAATGATCGCGCGGGCGCGGATCACCCCGCGCTGGCCCTTCACGCTTAACGTATGAACGCGGCCGGCATGGGTGATGAGGGTTACCGGCGCGTCGGTCTGCACGTTGAGCCAGGCACTGAGGGTCTGCAGCAGCGCGCCGATGCCAATCGGACTGGTGGCGTCGTCGATCGGTGGGGAGCGCAGCGCAAGATCCAGCGTCGACAGGGTCTTGAGCCCGCGTCCGACGCTCAATGGTCCGATGACGTCGGCCGCCAGACCCGCCCATGCGCCGGCCGACGGCACGACCGAGGCCGCCGCGACGTCCTTGCCGGCAAAGGCGGCGGCGCGGATGTCCTGCCGCGCCCGGCCGAGCGTGGACAGGAAGCCGTCATAGGCGCTTTCCTTGCTGTCCTGCCGCTCCACAAAGAGCCGCGGGCCGGGCGGCAGGTCGGCGATGGTGACGTTCACGCCTTCGGCAGCCGCCATCAGCGGCGCGAAATCGCGCGAAATCAGGCCGCAACCGAGATCGACCTCCATGCCGAGAGCTTCCACCGTGCGCGCCCGCCCGCCAAGGCGGGGACCAGCTTCGAGCACCACGTAGCTGCGACCGGACTCGGCAATCTTGCGCGCCGCCGCGATACCCGCCGCGCCACCCCCGACGATGGCGACGTCGACATCGGTCGCACCGGCCTGCGCAAAGGCCGGTCCCGCGATCACCGAAGTGGAGGCGGCGGCAAGGAAATGGCGGCGGGTCAGCCCTGCGGCGGAAGAGGTCCCCGCCCGGGCACGATCAGATCGTTCCTTCATGCCGCCACGGTAGTGAATTTTCCCTCCCGGTGGAATGACCCGTCAGCCGGGAAAGCACGGGCTATTCGCCCCGCGGGAAACGCTGGGAATCCTCGACTATGTTGAGATCCATATGGTTGCGCATGTAGCGCTCGGACGCGCGCTGCAGGGGCTGGAAGTCCCACGGGTAGTAGGCGCCGTTGCGAAGAGCCTCGTAGACGACGTGCCGGCGGGCCTGGCTGGCCCGCACCTCGGCGTCGAATCGGGCGAGATTCCAGCGCGCGCGCATCGCCTCCGTGAGGGCCGCGAGCCTCACTGCACAGGATGGATCGTGAGAACGATTGACCAGCTCGTGTGGATCCTCATCGAGGTTGGTGAGGATCGTGGGATCGAGATCGCACAGCACCAGCTTCCAGGGCCCCTCGCGCAGGGCGATCAGCGGCGCATAGGACCCCTCGGCGGCGTATTCCATCGGCACCGGCCCCCGCGAGCCCCGTCCGCTGGCCACCGGAACGAGGCTTTCGCCATCCGTCCAGGGCAGGACGCGGGAGAGATCGAGCTCGGCAAGCTCGGCCAGGGTCGGGAGCACGTCGAGCGTCGAGACGGGGGTGTCGACGCGGCCGGCGGGCAGTCCGGGGGCGGCGATCATCAGCGGCACCCGCGCCGAGCCTTCGAGGAAGCTCATCTTGAACCACATCCCGCGCTCGCCGAGCATGTCGCCATGGTCGGAGACGAAGACGATGACAGTGTCCTCAGCCATCCGGCAGCGTTCGAGAATGTCGAGAAGCTCGCCGATCTTCTCATCGATATAGGAGATGTTGGCGAAATAGGCGCGCCGCGCCCGGCGCACATCCTCCTCGCCGACAGGGCTGGCGGCATGGTCGCTCGCCAGCATCAGGCGCTGTGTGTGGGGATCCTGCACCTCGAAGGGGATGGGCGGCACCACCGGATCGAGCGCGGGGCAGGTCTCGTAAAGGTCCCAGAAGCGCTGCCGGGCCACATAGGGGTCGTGCGGGTGGGTGAAGCTGACGGTGAGACACCAGGGCCGCACGTCATGGCCACGGGCGAGGTCATAGAGCTTGCGCCCGGCGTGATAGGCTACCTCGTCGTCATATTCGAGCTGATTGGTGATCTCGGCGACGCCCGCCCCGGTGACGGAGCCGAGGTTGTGGTACCACCAGTCGATGCGCTCGCCCGGCCGGGTGTAGTCCGGCGTCCAGCCAAAATCGGCGGGGTAGATGTCCGTCGTCAGCCGCTCCTCGAAGCCGTGCAGCTGGTCCGGGCCGACAAAGTGCATCTTGCCCGACAAGGCGGTGTGATAACCGGCGCGGCGCAGATGATGGGCATAGGTCGGCACATCGGAGGCGAACTCGGCCGCGTTGTCATAGACGCGGGTGCGGCTCGGTAGCTGGCCCGACATGAAGGAGGCCCGCGCGGGCGCACAGAGCGGGCTCGCCGTATAGGTGTTGGCGAAGCGCGCCGAACGGGCGGCCAGCGCCTTCAGATGCGGGGCGTGGAGAAACGCCGCCGGCCCGTCGGGGAACAGCGTCCCGTTGAGCTGGTCGACCATCAGGATGAGAATATTGGGACGCGAAGCGGGCATGACAGCAACTTGGCAGCACGGTGATTGATGCGGAAACGGGCGGACGGGCGACGGCGATTGCGGCGCGGACAGGAAAGGGCGGCGCATGGCCGCCCCTTCCCGCTCACAGGCCCAGCGAGGCCTTGACCGCGCCGAGACCCGGCTTGCCGTCGAAGGTGGTGACGCCTTCCAGCCACGGTGTCAGCGCGTCCGGATGCCCCTTCAGCCACGCCTTCGCGGCGGCGGCCGGCTCCTTGCCGTCGTTGAGGATCATGCCCATCATGGCGTTTTCCATCGGCAGGTCGAAGATCAGGTTGGTGAACAGCCTGGCCGCATTCGGACAATCGGCAGCCCAGCCGGCGCGGGCGAGCGTGCGCACACTCGCGCCGCCGAAATCCGGTCCGAAATAGGCGTCGCCACCGGAGAGATAGGTAAGGTCGAAGGTCTCGTTCATCGGATGGGGCGCCCAGGCGAGGAAGACGATCCAGTCCTTGCCGTTCGAGGCGCGCTTGACCTGCGCCAGCATGGCCTGCTCGCCCGATTCCACCAGCTTCCAGCCCTTCAGGTCGAAATCGCCGGAATCGATCATTTTCTGGATGTTCTGATTCGCCGGCGCGCCCGGTTCGATGCCGTAGATCTGGCTGCCGAACTTGTCGGCATGGGTGGCCAGATCCTTGAAATCCTTCACCCCGCCTTCGGCGACATAGCTGGGTACGGCGAGGGTGAACTTGGCGCCTTTGAGATTGGTGGCGAGCACCTCGACCGCCTTCGCGGCATCGAGCGCGTCGATGAACTTGGTTTGCGCCGGCATCCAGTTGCCGAGGAAGACGTCGATCTTGCCGTTCTTCATCGATTCGTAGCCGATCGGCACCGACAGCGTCTTCACGTCCTGCTCGTAGCCAAGCCCGTCGAGCAGGACGCCGGCAATGGCATTGGTGGATGTGATGTCGGTCCAGCCCGGATCCGACATCAGGATGGTCTTGCAGCCGGGGGCGTCCGCGCGCGCGGGAACGGCCAGCAGCGGGGGAGACAGCACGGCAAGGGCGAGGGCGGCGGCCGCCAGGAGAGAGCGAGTCATGAGGATACCTCTGGAAGGGTTTCGAGGCGTGTCACGGCCAAGGAGCCGGCCTTGGGCGGCCATTGGGTTCCCCTTGATCTCCCCTCCATCAGACATCTAGATATCAAAGGCTGTGAAGCCGCCATTTTTCGATATCTGCCATAGAAGAAGTTTATGTCTGAACGCCCCTTGTCCGAGCGTCCGCTGGATCTTGGCTGGATCCGGGTCTTCGAGGCCGTCGGCCGGCTCGGCAGCCTGACCATGGCCGCGCGGGAACTCGGCCTGTCCCAACCGGCGGTCAGCTACACCATGCGCATGCTGGAAGAGCAGCTCGGCACGCCGCTGCTGCTGCGCGGGCACCGGGGCAGCACGCTCGCGCCCCCCGGGCAGACGCTGTATCGGGCGGCAGCGGCGGCGGTGGGCGAACTGGACATTGCCGCCCGCGCCATTCGCCGCATGAACCGGCGCCCCGTGGTGCGGCTGTTCACCGATTACGGCTTCGCCTCGTTCTGGATGATGCCGCGTGTCGCCGCCTTCCGGCGGGTGCGCCCCGACACCGAGGTCCACGTCATCGCCTCGGCGTCCACCGACCCGCGCGGCGACGATGCCGAGGATGTGGCGGTGCTGTTCGGCGCGCGTACCGACTTTCCAGCCCATGCGACCCAGCTTCTGGAGGAGCGGGTGGTGCCGGTCTGCGGGCCGCGCTTCGCCGCGCGCCATCAGCTGGGGACCGAGCCGGGACGCATCGGCGCGCTGCCCCTGCTGCATCTGGAGAGTACGCCGCGCCCACGCTGGTTCGGCTGGGCAGACTGGTTCGCGGCGAACGGCCTCGCCCGCCAGCCCAGCTCGAATGATCTCAGCCTCAACACCTACGGGCTGGTGGTGCAGGCCGCCATCGCCGATCAGGGCGTGGCGCTTGGCTGGGCCGGCCTCATCGACGGCGCGCTGGCCGACGGCACGCTGGTCGCCATCGGCCCGCCGCTGGTGCGCGCGGACCATGGCTACTGGCTGCGCCCGGGCCCCGACCCCTCACCCGCCGCGTGCGACCTGATCGACTGGATCGAGCGCGAGATGCGCGCCGACCGTGACGCCGCCGACAGCTGAGCGAGCGGCGGGTCGCCGAACATCCGCCCCCCATGCACCGAGAGGCTGCTGCCCGCCTTTCCGGAATGGCCGATCGACGCTGCCGGCATGGAAAACCGCGTCGCGGATTGACCGGGACGGCCCCCATACAGAGCAGAAGATCGCGCGGGCGCGCAGGGCGTCCATCGGCAGGGGCTCGACGAGGCGAATCGCGTTCGTTGCAGGAGCTTCGAGGGATGTGGGCGTGCGCCCCTTCAGCGCGCGGGTGCCGCCGGCGGCGCGGGTGCCGGGATCAGACGGCCCTGCGCGGCGCGTATGAGGGTGCCCGCCGCGACGGCCAGCACCACGCCATTGGCGAACACGAACAGGACCGGGGCGAGGACACTCACCGTGCCGCTGTCGCCCAGACCCACAAGGCGGATCGGCGCGGTGGCCAGCGCGGTCACGCCGAAGGTGAAGGCCCAGTAGGACGGGGCGAAAGGCTCCTTCAGGATCCACGGCAGGAGGCGCAGCACGATCAGCGTCTGCATCACGCCATAGCCGACCATCGCGTGGGCGAAGACGAAGGGCGCGTTCGGCGCGATCGCGATCAGGGTGACGGCGCCCACCACCGGCGGGGCGAGTTGAATGCCGAGCGTGGGGCGCAGCGCGCTCGCCATGTTCGGCGCCGTCAGCATGCGGTGCAGCAGCACGGATTCGATGGCGAACCAGCCGAACAGGCCGGCGCCGAAACAGTACTGGCCGAAATCGCCCAGGCCGAGCGCGGCGCCGATCGTTCCGCTGACGAAGCTACCGGCCACGGTGGGCAGATAGAGCACCGGCGTCGAATGACCGGGATCGCGCTCGCCAAGCCACAGCCCGCCGGTGCGCCAGATGGCGAAGCCGAAGGTGAAGGCGCAGCCCGGCCAGTAGAGCAGCAGCGCCAGATCGCGCGAATAGGGCGCCACACCGCCCGCGACCAGCATGGTGGCGACCCCGATCAGGCCGACGAAGCAACACTGCACCGGATGGGCGACTTCCGCCCGCGCCGCCGGCCGCGCCGCGATCCATTTCCAGGCGTAGAGAACGATCAGCACCGCCCAGACCAGCGCGGCCACCGCCATCAGGGCTTCGCCGATTACTGTCGGCAGTCCCCACGCGACATGGGCGGCGCGCCAGCTTCCCCCGAGCCCGGCAAGACCGAGCACCATGCCAAAAAAGGCCGCCGGAATGATGGGCAGGTGGGGACGTGAGCTCATAGGGGAGATCCGGTCGAGAGGGCGGGCGATGGGGTGTGTTCCCATGTCAGGGTGCGACAGCGCGCACGCTCCCGGCAAGGCGCAATTCCACGGAGGACGGGCCGATGTCCAAAAGGATGAGCCCACGAGCGTGCTAGCGCAGCGCAGCGCGGGCGTGGTCGCCCCGCGCCCGTTCGCCGCGCAGCCTGGCGTGCCAGATGCCGGCGCCCACCAACTCCGCGATGACGTCGGCCAGCACCTTCGCCACCGCCTCGCTGCCGCGCGGGTTCATCGTGCGCTGCGAGACCACCACCGACAGGCGCCAGGACGGTGTCGGGTCGACAATGGGAATGGCCACCATCTCGCCGCGCGCCATTTCGTCGGTGAAGGCGAAATGCGGCATCACCGCCAGCGCCCGACGGTCACCCACCATGCGCGCAATCGCGGGAAGGCTGTCGCAGGCCAGGGCGTTGGGCATAACATCATGGCGGGCGGCGAACTGCTCGATCACCGTGCGCATCACATTGGGCGCGCCGGGCAGGACGATGGGCAGCTTGAACATGTCGGCGAAGACGACCTGCCCCTGCGCCACCACCGGGTGGTCGGGCGGGGCGAACAGCATCAGCTCCTCCACCATCATCTCGGTCCAGGCGACGTGCTCGAAGGCCTTGTGATCGTAGAGCAGGGCGACGTCGAGCCGCCCCATCTGGATGAAATCGTCGAGATAGCCGGTCATCGCCTCGACGATGTGCAGCGTGAGGTTGGGCTGGCGCGCGGCCATGGCGTTGATCAACGGCAGGCACAGACCGCGACATGCCGAGGTCGGCAGGCCCACCGACACCTTGCCGGACGGGTTCAGCGTCTGCGAACGCACCACCTCGCGGGTGCGCTCGACCTCCTGCAGGATCCGGCGCGCATGCTCGTAGAACTGCTGGCCGATCTCCGTCGGGGTGACGCCGCGCGCATGGCGCAGCAGCAGGTCGACGCCCAGCTCGTCCTCGAGATTCTTCATCTGCTGGCTGAGCGAGGGCTGGGCGATGCGCAGCACCTCCGCGGCACGGGAGAAATTGCCGCTTTCGGCGATCTGAACGAAGTACTTGAGCTGACGTAAATCCATGGGACTGCCTTTCGCGCCCCAACTCTGCCGCCGGCGAAGATAATGTCAAACGACTAAAAAATAGTCCATATGCACAAACTATTGACACGACGATTAAGTTTACTATTCATAATCAATACATTAGCACCGTTCCTTCGCCATATGAAATGCCTATGTTTCGTTACGATAGCTATTGCCTATACGAGCAATTGGAAAATCGTCTTTGTCCATAGGCCCCACTTATATTTAGCCTGACTAGGTACCCAACAGACCGGGCCAAGACGCCCAACGTTCCGCGAATCCTGGCAGCGACAGGAGAACCAGTCATGCCCTCACAGTACCTTATGCGTGGCCGTTTGCTGGCCGCGACGGTGGCGCTCGGCTTCATGAGTTCGGCGGCCCTCGCCCAGCAAGAACCCTGCATCGGCAACTCCGCTGCGGTGACCGGACCGGCCGCCTTCTCCGGCAAGGCGATCAAGATGGGCGCGGAAATCGCCATCGACGAGATCAACGCCAATGGCGGCGTGCTCGGCAAGAAACTGCGCCTGATCCAGTATGACGACGCCGGTGCCCCGCCGCGCGGCGTCGACAATGCGCGCCGCATCGCGCTCGCCGACAAGTGCATCGCCATTCTCGGCGGCTTCCACTCCACGGTCGCGGTGGCGCAGGTCGAGCCGGTGCACGAGATCGGCATTCCCTATATGGGCGTGTGGGCCGCCAACACGAAGGTGACCGAGAACGGGCGCGACCCGAACTTCATGTTCCGCGTTTCCGCCAAGGACAAGTGGGTTGCCCGCTTCCTCGTCAATGAGGCGCTCAAGGTCTCCAAGGATGGCAAGATCGCCTTCCTCTACGAGAATACGGGCTGGGGCAATGGCGCGCTGCCGGACGTGAAGGCGGCGCTTGGCGCGCGCGGCAAGGAGCTGGCCGCCGCCGAGACCTTCAACTGGAACGACCAGGACATGTCGCCCCAGGTGCTGCGGGCCCGCGATTCCGGCGCCGACGTGGTGATGATCTGGTCGCTGGACCGCGAGGCCAACCAGATCCTGCGGGCGATGGACAAGATCGGCTACAAGCCCACCATCATCGGCGCATGGGGCATCAGCGGCAATCTGGGCGAGCTTGCCGGCCCGCTCGCCAATGGCGTGCGGGTGATGCAGACCTACTCGTTCCTCACGCCGCAGAGCGAGAAGGGCAAGAAGATGCTTGCCGCGATCGGCGAGAAGTACGGGCTGACCGATCCCATGAGCATCAAGGCGGCCTCGGGCATCGCCGATGCCTATGACGGGGTCTACCTGCTCGCCAGCGCGATCGAGATCGCCGGCTCCTATGACTGGAAGAAGGTGCAGGAAGCCCTCTACAAGGTCGAGCTTGACGGCCTCGTCGCCCCCTACAAGCCGGCCTTCGACAAGGCCGACCCGGAGCGCAACGACGCGCTGCTGCCCGAGCACTACCTGCTCACCGTGTGGCACGACGGCAAGCTGATCCCCTTCGCCGGCTCGCCCTACGACAAGTAATGGGGCGGCGGCGGGACGTGGCAGGCCGCCACGTCCCGTCGCCCTTCCTTCCCACGATCCCTCGTTCTGCTCTCCCTGCGCCGCCGCATCACGGCGCGGCCTCGCTCCGGCGCCCCTCCCCTTTCCCGGATTCAAGCGGATCGGCCCATGTCCCTGGTGGCTCAGTACGTTCTTTCCGGCCTAGCGATCGGCGGCATCTATGCCCTTGTCGCGCTTGGCTTCCACATCATGTGGTCCGCGGCGCGGGCGGTGAACTTCGCCCATGGCGACACGCTGATGATCGGCGGCCTGCTCGCCGCCTATCTGGTCGGCGCAGGATGGTCGCTTGCGCTGGCGTGCCTTGCCGCCATTCTGGTCGGCGCGGTCTTCGGCTTCGCGCTGGAGCGCCTTGCGGTGCGCCCCTTCGCCGGCCAGCCCAACTCAATCGGCTGGATGCTGACCACCATCGCCGTCGGCATCATGGTGGAGAGCCTCGCCACCATCGAGACCGAGGGCTATGCCATGGCGCTGCCCTCGCCGGGCGTCGCCCATGCGGTGCAGATCTTCGGGGCGGGCGTCTACCCGCAGGAACTCGCGGTCCCCGTGATCGCCGTGCTCGCCATGCTCGGCCTCAGGCTTTTGCAGCGGCGCACGCTGATCGGGCGCGCCATGCAGGCAGTGGCCCACAACAAGAGCGCGGCGGCGCTGATGGGCATCGACGTCAATGTCGTCATCGCCTTCTCCTTCGCGCTGGCCAGCCTGCTCGGCGCGGCCGCGGGCGTGCTCATCGCCCCCATCGTGCAGGCCTCGGCCACCATGGGCGTGCTGCCGGGCCTGAAGGGCTTCGCGGTCGCGATCATGGGCGGCATCACTTCCGCGCCCGGCGTGGTCATTACCGGCCTCGCCTATGGCGTGATCGAGAAATTCGTCGAGGGCTATCTCTCCACCGCCGCACGCGAGATCGTCGGCTTCTCGCTGATGATCCTTGTGCTGCTGGTGTTCCCGCAGGGCCTGTTCGGCAAACGCGAGGTGGCCAAGGTATGAGCCGCCTCTATCCCCTCGGCTTCCTCCTCCTTGCCGCCCTGCTCATCGCGGTGCCGCTCGCCTCGGGCAATGAATACGAGCTGCGGCTGTTCATGCTGTTCCTGATCTACGCGATGATCGCGGTCGGGCTGAACGTGCTCGTGGGGCTCGCCGGGTTGGTCTCGCTCGGGCAGGCCGGGCTGTTCGCGCTCGGCTCCTATACCGGGGCGATCGTGGCGACCCGGCTCGGCTTCGACATGATCAGCGCCTGCATCGTCTCCGCGCTGATGGCCGGGCTGTTCGGGGTGCTGCTGGCCTACCCGACCGTGCGCGTGCGTGGCGTCTATCTCGCCGTCGTCACCATCGCCTTCGGGTTGATCGTCGAGAACGTCGCCATCGAGTGGCAGTCACTGACCGGCGGCACCATGGGCATCACGTCCATTCCCGCGCCGAATGCCTTCGGCTACAGGCTTTCGGGCTATGCCTATTATGGCGTGCTGGCGCTCTCGCTGTTCCTCGCCGTGGTGGCCACGCACAATCTCAAGGTCTCGCGCTACGGACGGGCCATGCTGGCGGTAGCCCAGAGCGAAACCGCGGCCCGCGCGCTGGGCCTGAACCCGGCGGCGGTGCGCACCCTGGCCTTCGTGGTGGCGGCGGTAACGGCGGGCATTGCCGGAACCTACTACGCCTTCCTCAATGCCTACATCTCGCCCGACATCTTCACCTTCACCGACAGCATCCGCTTCCTTTTGATGGTGATCCTGGGCGGGGCCGCTTCCACATTCGGCCCGCTGGTGGGTGCCTACATCCTCACCTATCTGCCGGAATACCTGCAGGAATTCGCGCTCTGGCAGAAGTTCGCCTATGGCGCGATGCTGCTCACGGTGATGTTCGTGCTGCCACGCGGCATCATGGGATCGCTGGGCTCGCTCGCCACGCGCCTGTTCCCCGCCCCCCGGACGGCCGGCGCCGGCGAGGGGATCGCTGCCGAAGCGACGCTGGCCCCGCACGCGGGCGAACAGCGTGCCGAGCTGGTGGCGCGCGCACTGACGGTGCGGTTTGGCGGGCTCACCGCGCTCGCCGAGGCCTCGCTGCGGGTGAAGCCGGGCGAGGTCCACGCCCTGATCGGGCCCAACGGGGCGGGCAAGTCCACCTTCGTCAACACCATCTCCGGCTTCTACCAGCCCACCGAGGGCGCATTCGAGCTCGACGGCGTGCAGCTCGCCGGCATGCGCTCGCACGAGATCGCGCGTGTGGGCCTCGCCCGCACCTTCCAGAACACCGAACTGTTCGGCGAGCTGAGCGTGCTCGAGAACGTCATGGTCGGCTACCAGCAGCGCCTGACCTATGGCGTGGCCGCGGCGGTGCTCCGCAGCCCCGCCATGCGCCGGCAGGAGCGCGACTGTCGCCGCGCCGCCATCGGCCTGCTCGCCTTTGTCGGGCTCGAGGACTACGCCCATGAGGCCGCGCGCTTCCTGCCCTTCGGCCTGCAGCGCCGGCTGGAAATCGCCCGGGCGCTCGCGGCCGGTCCGCGCCTGCTGTTGCTCGACGAGCCGGCGGCGGGCCTGACCACGCAGGAGATCGACGAGCTGGAGGCGATGATCCGCAGGATTGCCGGGCTCGGCATCTCGGTGCTGCTGATCGAGCACCATGTCGAGCTGATCATGGCGGTCGCCGACACCGTCACCGTGCTGGACTACGGCCAGGTGATCGCCAGCGACACGCCGGCGAGGGTGCAGGACGATCCGCGGGTCATCGAGGCCTATTTCGGCACCTCCGGCCACGGCGCGCGCGAGGAGACCACCTCATGATGACGACTGGCGACCCCGACGACGTCCTGCTCGACATCCGCGATCTCGAACTGCGCTACGGCGCCGCCATCGCGGTGCGGGGCATCTCGCTCAGCGTGCGCCGCGGCCAGCTCGTGGCAGTGATCGGCAACAATGGAGCCGGCAAATCATCAATGCTGCGCGGCGCCACCGGCCTGGTGCGGCCCTCCGCCGGCAAGGTATTCTTCCGGGGCGCGGATACCACCCATGTCAGCGCCAACCGGAAGGTGCGCCAGGGGCTGGTCATGGTGCCGGAAGGACGGCTGCTGTTTCCCGACCAGAGCGTCGAGGACAATCTCGTGCTCGGAGCCTATGTCCATGGCGGCCTGAAGACGGCGCGCGCGCGACAGACGCTGGACAAGGTGCTCACCCTGTTTCCGCGCCTGAAGGAGCGCCTCGGCCAGCAGGCCGGATCGATGTCCGGCGGCGAGCAGCAGATGCTGGCGATCGCGCGCGGGCTGATGGCCGAGCCCGAGCTGCTGATCATCGACGAACTCTCGCTCGGCCTTGCCCCGAAGATTGTCGAACAGCTCATCGACGTGCTCGCCACATTGAACCGCGAGGGGCTCTCGATCCTGCTGGTCGAGCAGCTCGCCTCCTATGCGCTCGCCATCGCCGACCACGCCTATGTCATCGCCAACGGGCGGGTGTCGCATCAGGGGCCGAGCCGTGAGATCGCCACCAATCCGGACGTCATGGAATCGTTCCTCGGCAAGAAGAAGAGCGCGTCCTGAGAGAGTCCGGCCCATGCCATTTCCATCAACGATACAGGAGTGACCATGTCTCGCGTCGTCGACCTGAGCTTGCTCATCGAAGATAATATGCCGGCTCACAAGCTGTTCCAGCGACCGGTCATCACCACGCATCTGAGCCATGAAAGCTCCAAGGCGTTCGATCTTGGCGTGCCCGGCGACGCCATGACGTTCCAGACCAACTTCATCGCCATGCTTGACCATGTCGGCACCCATGTCGACGCCTTCCGTCACGTGAAGCCCGACGGCGCGCCGATCGACGAGATGCCGCTGGAGATGTTCATGGGCAAGGCGGTGTGTTTCGACCTGCGCCATATCCCGGATCTCGGCGACATCACCGCCGAGGACATGGCCGCCGCGGAGGCGAAGGCCGGGGTGAAGGTGGACGGGCATATCGTGCTGCTGTGCACCGGCTTCCACGCCCGCACCTATCCCACATTGGACTCGGTGTGGAAGAACCCGCTGCTCACGGTCGAGGCCACCCAGTGGCTCTATGATCGCGGCTCCCGGATGCACGGGGTCGAGGGTCCTTCCACCGACAAGCCGAGCGACAATATCTTCGCCCAGCACCGGCTGTGCCGCGAGCTCGGCATCAGCCATTGGGAATGGCTGGTGAACCTGGAGGAACTGGTCGACAAGGGCGAGTTCCAGTTCTTCGGCGTGCCGCTGAAGTTCAAGGGCGGCTCCGGCTCCCCGGTTCGCGCCTTCGCGATCGTCGACTGAGCGAACCCGGCCGGGCAGCCCGACAGCCGCCCGGCCGTTCCATCGAAGGACAAGGCGGCCATGGACACACCCTTTGCCCGGATGAGCGCCCGCGAGGCCCGCGATCGCATTGCCCGCCGCGAGATTTCCCCGGTGGAGCTGACGCGGGCGGCACTCGACGCGGCGCAGGGCACCCAGGCCAGCCTCAACGCCTTCTTCCTGATCTTCGAGGAGGAGGCGATGGCAGCGGCCCGCAGGGCCGAGGCCGCGCTGATGAGGGGCGAGGCGCTCGGCCCGCTGCGCGGCCTGCCCTTTTCCGCCAAGGACCTGATGGCGGTGAAGGGTGCGCGCTATGCCTCCGGCTCGCGCGCCATGGCCGACAACATCGCCACCGTCGACGCCCCGGCGGTGGAGCGCGCCAAGGCAGCCGGGGCGATCCTGATCGGCAAGACCACCACCAGCGAGTTCGGCTGCAAGCCTGTCGGCGACAGCCCGTTGACCGGCATAACGCGCAACCCATGGAACCTGAGCAAGACGCCGGGCGGCTCCAGCGCCGGCGCGGCAGCCTCGGTGGCGGCGGGGATCACCCCCTTCGCGCTGGGCACCGATGGCGGCGGCTCGATCCGCATTCCCTGCGCATTCTCGGGCCTTGCGGGGATCAAGGGGCAGTTCGGGCGCGTGCCGGTGTGGCCGACGTCCGCCACGCCCACGCTGGCCCATGTCGGCCCCCTTGCGCGCGACATCGCCGATGCCGCGCTGCTGTTCGCGGCGATAGCCGGCTACGACGCGCGCGACCCCTTCAGCGTCGCCGGGCCGGTGCCGGATGTCGAGGCGGCTGTCGGCCAGACGATCGAGGGCATGCGCATCGCCTGGAGCCCGACCCTTGGCTATGCCCGGCCGGACCCGGAAGTCGTGGCGGTAACGCGCACCGCCGTGCAACGGCTGGCCGACCTCGGCGCCGTGGTCGAGGAGGTCGAGACCGTGTTCGCGCGCGACCCGGCCGAACTGTGGATCGCGGAGTTCTATGCGGGCGTCGGCACCCGGCTGCGCGGCGTGATCGAAACCCGGCGCGAGCTGCTCGACCCGTCCGTCGCGGTGGTGCTCGAGGCGGCGCTGGGGCAGGAGATGCAGGCCTATTACGAGACCGTGTTCCAGCGTTATGGGCTGCGCGAGGATATGCGGGGCTTCTTCGAACGCTACGATGCGCTGCTTTCCCCGGTGCTGCCGGTGACCGCGCTCGATGCCGGGCGCGACATGCCCGCGCATCTGTCCGATCGCAACCTGGTGAGCTGGGTGTTCTACACCTACCCGTTCAACCTGACCGGGCAACCGGCCGCCAGCGTCTGCGCGGGCCTCGATGCCAGCGGCATGCCCGTGGGCCTTCAGATCGTCGGGCCGGCGCTTGGTGAGGCGGCCGTGGTGCGCGTGGCCGCCGCGATCGAACAGGTGCGCCCCTCCATCGGGAACGTGCCCTTCGCCATCTGAAGGTGGCGACCGCCGGGGCAGGCGGTCACCACGGCAGCGCCGTATCCGCCTAGTTTTCCAGCTGCAGGGTCTGGATCACCTGCTGGCCGAAGCTCTCGACATAGCCGTGCTGCTGGGCTTCCTCGAGACCGGCCGTTCCCGCCACGACACCGCAATAGGCGCTGATCAGCGCGTTGGCGACATCGGCGAGACGGGCTTTCGGATCCTTCTTCACCAGCGCATGGGCCCAGTCGGCGCCCGTGGAGCCGCTGACCGGCACGTTCGGCTTGCCGATAAGCCCGGCCGCGTCGGCGGCAAGGGCCTTCGGCACCAGCTTGCCGTTATCGGTGGGGCAGACCAACGGACCGCCAAGAGACTTGGGCCCGCGCGCCACCAGCGACTTGCCGGCCTGCACCGCCCAGACCACGGAGACCGGTGGGAAGGGGGTGGAGGCAACCGGAGCGGACGCGTCCGCCGCCGCCTGAAGGCTGAAGCGGCGCAGCTTGGCGAGCTTCGCATAGTCGTCGCCGCCACCGGCCGCGACCACCGGACAATAGGCGGCCATCAAGGCATCGACCACGCGCGCCGGGGAGGCGTCGGGAGCGGACGCCTGATAGCTGTCGACCATGGCGGCCACGTCGAGATCGCCACCCTGCAACGCCGAGGAAATCGCCGCCACCGCCCTGGGATCGGGCCCTGAGGCCCCGGGCGCGCCGCCGACCTGCGCGCAGTCGAAGGCGGAAGCGGCCTGCGTGCCGTAATCGGGCACCTTGGTCGTCTCACGCCACGCCGCCACCATTTTGGCCGTGGCATTCGGGGCCGCACCGTTGCCCCAGCTGGTGCGCACATAATTGGTGAGTTCGGCGATCTGCTGGTCCGACAGCCGTCCGGCGAAGGAGGGCATGGCGCCGAAGCGCGCATCTGCCGGCAGGCCCTGCAGCACGACGGTGAGGACGTTGTAGGGCTCGGCTGCGGTCACCGCCGGGTTGCCCGCCAGCGGAGGAATGGCGCCGAGGAGGCCGGTGCCCTGGGTCTGGTGACAGGCGGCGCAATTGTCGACGAAGACCTTGGAGGCACGGGCATAGACGTCCGCCGGCAGCGACGAGGCCTTCTGCGGCGCCGGCGCATCGGGCGGGGGCGGGCTGTCGAGCAGATAGGTCGCCATCGCCGCGAGATCGGCGTCGGTGAGATAGGCGAGGCTGTCATGGACGACGTCGGACATCGGACCGAACACCAGCGTCTTCTGCGGGGCAGAGCCGGTCTTCAGGAACTGGACCAGCGTGTCCTTGTCCCAGGTCCTGGCCAGCGCGGCGGAGGCGATGTCGGGGGCATAGAAGCCGTCGATCTCGGCGCCCGTGAAAGCCGCCTTGCCCTTGATCGCGCCCATCACGTTGCGCGGGCTGTGGCAGTCCGAGCAATGGCCGAGTGCCTCGACGAGATACGCACCCCGGTTCCACTCGTCGCTCTTGCCAGCCACGGGCGTGAAATAGGCGGGGCGAAAGAACAGCTCGCGCCAGGCCAGCATGCCGAGGCGCACATTGAAGGGGAAGATGAGTCCGTTCTCGAGGTTCGGCGCGTCGACGGCCGGGATACGGCGCACATAGGCCCACAACGCCTTCAGATCATCCTCCGTGATGCCGGTATAGGCATCGAACGGCATGGCCGGGTAGAGATAGGCACCGTCCTTGCGGATGCCGTCATGCAGGGCGCGCTTGAAGTCGTCGAAGTTCCAGCCGCCAATGCCGGTGGTCTTGTCCGAGGTGATGTTCACCGAATACAGTGTGCCGAAAGGCGTGTTGAGGCCAAGCCCGCCGGCGTAGGGCTGCTTGGAATCCGCGGTGTGGCAGGGCATGCAATCGGCGGCGCGCGCGAGATATGCGCCGCGCGCGACCAGCGCGGAATCGTCCACCGCCGGCGGCGCGTCCTGCGCCATCGCGGCGCCCGCCAGCCAGGGCATCACGACGAGGGCGCCCAGCACCCCAGTGAAAAACGTTGCCACCAATCGATCCCGCATCATCTTCTTTCACCCGACCCGACTAGACTTTATGGAATCATTCCATGGTCGGATGACATTCGCCAGACGTAACGGAAGAAAGACGCGTTCAGCGTGTCAAAATCGAACGCCGGCGTCGTTCCCGGCGCTCCCGGCCCGCGTGAAGGCCGCGCCCGGAAGAGCGAAAGAGGCGCGGACGACCGCCAGGCGCCCACCCATCTTCAATCGACGCGGGACCGGACAGGGCGCGCCGCTTCAGGCGCCCGAACGCCGGCGCCAATGAACGCGCGGCTCATCTTGCCGGCCGCAAAGCAAAAAGGGCCGCCTCCCGGAGGAAGCGGCCCTTTTCTTCAAAACGATGGCCTGAAAATCAGGCGGCAACCTTCTTGGCGCGACCGCGGCCCTTGGCCGGAACCGGCGCGACCGGCTTCTTGCGCTGCTGACCCAGGCCCATCTTCTTGGCCAGGTTCGAGCGCGCCTCGGCATAACTGGGAGCCACCATCGGATAATCGTTCGGCAGACCCCACTTCGCCCGATATTCCTCGGGAGTCATGTTGTACTTGGTGCGCAGATGACGCTTCAGGGACTTGAACTTCAGCCCATCCTCGAGACAGATGATGTACTCGGGCGTCACCGACTTCTTGACCGGGATCGCAGGCTTCAGAACTTCTTCGACGACGACCGGCTCAGGGGCGCTCAGGCGAAGCAGCGCGCCGTGAACCTTGGCAATCAGGTCGGGAAGCTCGGCGGCGGGAACTGAATTGTTACCGACAAAAGCCGCGACGACATCCGCAGTGAGCCCCAGATAGTCAACCGACGAGCTATCTTGTTCCGACATTTATTGCCTCCATTGATGAGATGGCCTGATGTAACATCATCCATCAAAACGTCAATCAATATTCAAGCAGAAGCAGATTCTGCTCGAAGATGAAAGCGTCCCGCTAAGCGCCATATCAATCCGGAGACCACTACCCGCCACAGTTGAAATGTGATGACAAAGTGGCGATCGGCATCTCAGGAGATATATTCGCATACATTCGGAAAACGGCAGACCTTCCCGGAAAATCCAATGCAATGCATAGTTTCATTGGATTCAATTTCAAACTGCATACGCTGGCGCCGTTTCATTCAAATACGCCGCGCGCTTAAACGTAAATGTGATCGAAGAACGCGCGCTCCAGCGCCACGGCGCGACGAAAGAACGCTGCCGCAGCCCGCCGGCTGTCATCATCCGCGGCCTCGCCGACACGATCCAGCTCCTCGCGCAGCCAGTTCACGAAGCTCCGGAACCCGTCATTGTTGTGCAGCGTGATCCACTCGGCGTGGATGAAATCACCCGGCAGGACCGCGCCGGGACGGTCGGCCCAATCGAGATAAAGCCACTCGGCAACGGTGAGCACGGCGAGGCAGCTGGCATAATGGCCGCTCTCGGCGGCGTCACGCATCAGCGTCTGGAAACCCGAGGTCGGGGCGCTGACGACCGGGTGCGAGCGCTCGGCCGGGGGCACACCGAGCGCATCGAACGCGCGCTCGAAATAGGTGTTCTCGTCGCTGGTGATCATCGCCGCGAACTGGGCGAAGCGAATGCGAGAGTCGAAAGTGTCCGCCGTTGCGATGGCCATGCCGATCAAGGCCACGAAACGGTCGATGAACTGATAGTCCTGAACAAGATAACGCCGCATCACATCCGCTGGCACCGCACCGCGAAAGATCTCGTCGACGAAACGATGATTGCGGGAGGCGTTCCAGTCGTCGCTATTCTCGTCTCGCAGCATCTCGGTGAAGCGGGTCATGGACACTCCTTGGTCATGTTTCCGACCGGCAGATCAGGGGCGGCCGATCTTCTTCGGCAGCCTCTATGACCGCTGCATGTCCAAACGTCGAGGCTGCCTGCGCAAAGTTGCATCACATTCGAATGGTCTGCCCGCCATCCACAACCAGTACGTGTCCATTGACGAAAGAAGCCTCGTCGGAAGCCAGAAAAACCGCCGCCGGCCCGATCTCATGCGGGCGCCCCCACCGCCCGACAGGTACCCGGACATCGACGAAGGACGAGAAGGCGGCATCGTTCACGAGTGATTCGTTGGTCTCGGTGGCGAACATGCCGGGCGCGATGGCGTTGCTGGTGATTCCGCTGCGGGCGTAGTCGACCGCCAGCGACCGCATCAGCCCGGTCAGTCCAGCCTTCGCGGCGGTGTAGACCGGATCATGGCGGTTGGCGACATGCCCCGCAATCGAGGTTACCGCGATCAGCCGGCCATGGCCGCGGGCCGCCATCCGCTCCGCCGCCTCGCGCGCCAGCATCATCGGCGCGATCAGATCCGTCGCGATGAGCGCCGCCGCCTCCTCGGGCAGGAAGTCCTTGAGCGGGCGCCGGTCGCGGGCGCCAACATTGTTGATCAGGATGTCGAGCCGGCCGAACCGGGCCTCGATCTCGGCGAGCGCGTCACGCCCGGCCGCGATATCCGACACGTCGAAAGGCAGCGCCGACACCTGCGCCCCGGTCGCGGCCGCAATCGCCTCGGCCGCGGCATTCAGCGGCGCGGCGCGGCGGCTGTTGATCACCACCCTCGCGCCCGCGCCGGCCAGCGCCCGCGCCATTTCAAACCCGAGGCCACGGCTGCCGCCGGTCACCAGCGCCACGCGACCCTCAAGACGAAAGGCTGGGCGGAACGTGGAGTGAGAAACAGATGGCATGAGGCCCTCGCGATGATTGACGACGAGGCAATGTGGGCTCCGGGGAGCGCGCGCACCACCCGCTTTCGCCATGACGCCTGCACCATCACAGGAGGCTCTTGACCACGCAACCGAGTCACTGTACCGATCGGTAAAGTTTCAAAGCTCAGGGAGCGAGCCCCGGATGCGTCACTATCTGCACCGCCACCAGCCGCCGCACCGGCCCCACGTCGCCCTGCTCGCCGGGATCGGGGCCATGCTTGCGATCGGCGTCACCGGCGCGCTGAGCTTTCACGCCAATGTGCCGCTGCTTGTGGCGCCGTTCGGGGCAAGCTGTGTTCTGCTGTTTTCGGTTCCCGGCAGTCC
This sequence comes from Ancylobacter pratisalsi, assembly GCF_010669125.1. NCBI lineage: Bacteria > Pseudomonadati > Pseudomonadota > Alphaproteobacteria > Hyphomicrobiales > Xanthobacteraceae > Ancylobacter > Ancylobacter pratisalsi. Next base: position 2,275,571 of record NZ_CP048630.1, on the reverse strand, counting down.
GCTGTCGCAGCCGGCCAATGTGATTGGCGGCCATCTCGTGGCCACGACCGCCGCGCTGGCACTGCACATGGTGTTGCCGGGGACCTGGTGGGCGGCGGCAATTGCGGTCGGCCTGGCGATCTCGCTCATGGCACTGCTGCGCATCACCCACCCCCCGGCGGGCGCCGACCCGCTGGTGGTGTTTGCGACCGATCCGACCTGGGCCTTCCTGGTGATGCCGGTTGGGATCGGCGCGCTGGTGCTGGTCGCCATCGCCGTCGGATTTCATCGCATGACCGGTACGGTCTATCCGCTGAAGGCGCCCTGATGATCCGCCCTGTCGCCGGGCGCGAACAGATTGTCGCCCGGCTCGGCGAATTGTTCCGCGAGCACGGCTATGAGGGCGCCAGCCTCTCCTTGATCTCGGCCCGCACCGGCCTTGGCAAGGGAAGCCTCTATCACTTCTTCCCCGGCGGAAAAGAAGAGATGGCCGGCGCCGTACTTGCCGACATCGACGGCTGGTTCGAGCGCGAGATCTTCGCCCCGCTGCGGCAGGACGACGCCGTACCGGCCATCGCCGACATGTTCGACGCCGTCGACCGCTACTTTCAGTCCGGCCGGCGGGCCTGCCTTGTCGGCGCTTTCGCCCTCGGGCAGACGCGCGGGCGTTTCGCGGTTGTCATCGAAGCCTATTTCTGGCGCTGGCAGGGGGCGCTCGCCAACGCGCTGGCGCGCGCCGGCCACCGCGCCGATGCGGCAAGGGACCTTGCCGAGGAGGTCGTCGGCGGCATCCAGGGCGGGCTCATCCTTGCCCATGCGCTCGACGACGACACGGTGTTCACGCGCGCCCTTGCCCGGCTCCGCGCGCGCTGCGCCATTACAGGCTGAGCCATCCGCGTTTGCAGCTATCGCCGGCAGCGATGATCGTGCGAAATTACCCGGCCCGCCTAGGGTGGACGGTATCTGGCACCGGATTCGCATGCGCGGAAATTAGTTGGAATTGGCTTCTGGGAGTTCGTCATGCCGCTCATTCGGAACAGCTACGGCAAGGGCCACGTGCGCATCATGCGCGTCAACCGCGACAGTGCCCGCCATGAGGTGCGCGAGCTAACGGTGGAGGTTCTGCTGACCGGCGCCTTCGACCCCTCCTATACCGTCGGCGACAACAGCTCCGTCATCGCCACCGACTCGGTCAAGAACATCGTCAACATTGTTGCCCGCGATAATGTGGGCGCGGAGAATGAAGTCTTCGCCGGTATCCTCGCCCGCTATTTCCTCGACCACTACGCGCATGTGAGCAGCGTCGAGATCACCGCGACCGAGACGAAGTGGGCGCGCATCCCGATCGAGGGCGCCCCTCACGACCACGCCTTCGTGCTCGACGGCAACGGAAAACCCTTCATCAACCTCACCGCGACGCGCGAGGACAGCGTCCTCACCTCGGGTGTTCTTGGCTTCACCTTCCTCAAGACCACCCGTTCCGGCTGGGAGAACTTCTGGGTCGACGAGGTCACCACGCTCAAGCCGACCGCTGACCGCATCTTCTCGACGGCCATGGACGCCACCTGGGAGTGGTCCGCCGTTCCCGCCTCCTACGCCGACGCCAATGCCGCCGTCATTGAAGCCGCGCTCAAGGTCTTTGCCACGACCTACAGCCCGGGGGTCCAGAACACCATGTACCTGATGGGGGAGGCGGTGCTGGCGGCCGTGCCCGAAATCGCCGAGATCTCGATGGCCTGCCCCAACAAGCACTATCTGCCGATCGACCTCTCCCCCTTCGGGCGTGCCTTCGACGGCCAGGTCTTCACCCCGACCGACGAGCCGCACGGCCAGATCGCCTGTACAGTCGGGCGCGGCTGAGCGGTATCGGACAGGTCATGGACCTCAATACGGTAAAGGCCGTCGTGAGACCGCGCGGGCGCGAGGAACTGGCCGGCTTGCGCCCCGGCGATGCTCTGCTCGCGGGCGGCACCTGGCTGTTTTCCGAACCGCAGCCAAAGGTCAAGCGGCTCATCGACCTGAACGACCTTAACTGGGCGCCGATGAGGGCCGATGAGGCCGGCCTCACCCTCGCCGCCACCTGCACCATCGCCACGCTCTACGGCTTCGAGCCGCCGCCGGCATGGCCGGCCGCGCAGCTGATTCCCGAGTGCTGCCGTTCGTTCCTGGCCTCGTTCAAAATCTGGAACATGGCGACGGTGGGCGGAAACATCTGCCTCTCCCTGCCGGCGGGACCGATGATCTCGCTCTGCGCCGCGCTCGACGGGATCTGCGTGATCTGGATGCCGGACGGGTCGGAACGGCGGATGAGCCTGCTGGATTTCGTGCGCGGCCCAATGGATAACGCGCTCGAGCCGGACGAAATCCTGCGCGCGGTCGAGATCCCGGCCGAGGCGCTGCGCCGCTCCGCCGCGCTGCGCCGCGCCTCGCTCACCCCGCTCGGCCGCTCCGGCGCGCTGATCATCGGGACACGGGCGCGCGAGGGCGCGTTCGCCCTGACGGTCACCGCCGCCACCCGGCATCCGGTACGGATCGACTTCGACGCCATTCCCGGCCGTGCCGCGCTGATGAGTGCCATCGACAATGCGATACCCGATACGCTCTATTATGACGACATACATGGCCGACCGGATTGGCGCCGGCACATGACCCGACTTCTCGCGGAAGAAGTCCGCGAGGAACTGATGGAGGCGGCCGCTTGAGCTTTCTCATCAACGGAAAGCTCCATGATGCCGAGCCTCGGCCCGGCCAATGCCTGCGCACATTCCTGCGCGAACGGGGCATGCTCGGCGTGAAGAAGGGCTGCGACGCGGGCGATTGCGGCGCCTGCACGGTGCATCTGGACGGGCGGCCCGTGCATAGCTGCCTGATCCCCGCCCATCGCGCCGCCGATCGCAGCGTCGTCACCATCGAGGGGCTCGCCGAAACGGCGCCGGACCTTGCGTCCGACACGTCCTCCGACGGTTCGCCCGGCAACCATCTGCATCCCATGCAGCGGGCCTTTCTCGACGCGCAGGGTTTCCAGTGCGGCTTCTGCACGGCTGGGATGGTGATGACCGCCGCCGCCCTCGACCAGGCGCAGAAGCAGGATCTGCCCAATGCGCTGAAGGGCAATCTGTGCCGCTGCACCGGCTATCGCGCCATTGCCGATGCGGTCGCCGGCCTGTGCCATGTGGAACGAGACGCGCCGGGCACCGCCAGCGGGCGCAATCTGCCGGCCCCGGCCGGCCAGGCCATCGTGACCGGCGCGGCCCGCTACACCATGGACGTGATGCCGGAAGGCGCGCTCGACGGGCTTCTGCACATGAAGATCCTGCGCGCGCCGCACCCCCATGCCCGGATACTGCGCATCGATACCGCGGCCGCGCAGGCTTCGCCGGGCGTGGTGGCGATTCTGACGCATGAGGACGCACCGGCCGCCCATTTCTCGACCGCACGCCACCACCACGCCACCGACGACGTCGACGACACCCGGATCCTCGACCCCGTCATCCGCTTCATCGGCCAGCGCGTCGCCGCCGTGATCGCCACCAGCGAGGCGGCGGCTGAAGCCGCCCGTGACCTGATCGATGTCGACTATGAGCTGCTCCCCGCGATCTTCGACCCCGAGAAAGCAATCGCGCCCGGCGCCCCGCTGCTGCACGCCGACAAGACGACGTCGTCGCGGATCGCCGATCCGGGACGCAACATCGTCGCCGAAGTCCATGGGGGGGTGGGCGATATCGACGCCGGTTTCGCCGAGGCCGACGTCATCCACGAGGCGACCTACGAAACCCAGCGTGTTCAGCATGCCCATCTGGAGACCCATGGCTGCATAGGCTGGCGCGATGCGCGCGGGCGGCTCAACGTGCGCACGAGCTCCCAGACCCCGTTTCTCACCCGCGACGCCCTCGCCACTCTGTTCGACCTGCCGCGCGAGGAGGTTCGCGTCTTCGCCGAACGCGTCGGCGGCGGATTCGGCGGCAAGCAGGAGATGCTCACCGAGGACATCGTCGCGCTCGCCGTGCTCAAAACCGGACGGCCGGTAAAACTGGAATTCACCCGCGCCGAGCAGTTCGCCGCCTCAACCACCCGCCACCCCTTTCGCGTCACGCTGAAAGTCGGCGCGAGGCGGAACGGCCGGCTCACCGCCATCGCCATGCGCATGGTCTCCAACACCGGTGCCTATGGCAATCACGGCACGGGCGTGCTGTTCCATGGCGCCGGCGAATGCATCGCGCTCTATCGCTGCCCGAACAAGCGCGTCGACGGCATGGCCGTGTACACCAACACGGTGCCGAGCGGCGCCTTTCGCGGCTATGGCCTGAGCCAGACCATCTTCGCGGTCGAATCCGCCATGGACGAGCTGGCTGGGAGGCTCGGCATCGACCCCTTCGCGTTCCGGCGGCTCAATGTCATCGGGCCGCACGATCCCATGACCTCCCACGACGACGGGCCGCACGATGTCGAGATGGGCAGCTATGGGCTCGATCAATGCCTCGACCATGTCGAGCAGACGATAGGCCAGCCGCTCACCCTCTCGGAGGAACCGCGCGGCGATGACTGGCTGATCGGGCGCGGCGTCGGGGCGGCGATGATCGACACCATCCCCCCGCGCGGCCATGTCGGCGAGACGCGCCTCGTGCTTGCGCCTGACGGGAGGTACGAGCTCAACACCGGCACGGCGGAATTCGGCAACGGCACCACCACCGTGCACCGCCAGATCGCCGCGACGCTGCTCGGGACAACGGCTGAGCAGATCCGCGTCCGCCAGTCCGATACCGACTATGTCGGCCACGACACCGGGGCCTATGGCTCGACCGGCACCGTGGTCGCCGGCGAAGCCACGCGCCGTGCGGCCGAGACGCTGGCCACTCTCATCCGGCAGGCGGCGGCGGCACGCAGCGAGGTTCCCGCCGAGCACTGCCGGATCGAAGCCGATGTCGTACTGGCCGGCGATGCGCGTCTGCCCCTTGGCGCTCTCGCGCCACTGGAGGCGACCGGTCATGCCGTCGGCTCACCGCGTTCCGTCGCGTTCAATGTGCAGGGCTTCATCGTCGCCGTGCATCGTCGCACCGGCGAGATCCGCATCCTGCGCTCGGTCCATGGCGCGGACGCCGGCACCGTCATCAATCCGATGCAGTGTCGGGGCCAGATTGAAGGCGGCGTGGCGCAGGCGCTGGGCGCGGCACTTTACGAGAATCTGACCATCGACGCCGGCGGCGCGGTGTCGAACCCCTCATTTCGCGGCTACCACATCCCGGCCTTCGCCGATGTGCCCCGCACTGAAGTGTTCTTCGCCGATACCCATGACACGGTGGGTCCCCTCGGCGCCAAATCGATGAGCGAAAGCCCGTACAACCCGGTTGCGCCGGCACTCGCCAACGCCATTTTCGACGCCACCGGCGTGCGGCTCAGGGCGACCCCGTTCAAGGCAGACATGCTGTTCGCCCTGCTCCCCGACCAGAAGGACGCCGACCAAGAGGACATGCCGTGAGCGACCGCCTTAGCCTCGATACCCTTAATGGCCTTGACGAACCCGGCTTCGTCGCGGCTCTCGACGGCGTCTTCGAACACGCCCCGTGGATCGCGGCGGCGGCCTATGGCGAGCGCCCCTTCGCCAGCGTGGCGGCGCTGCATGAGGCGCTGATGGCGGCGGTATGGATCGCGCCCACCGACCAGCAGATCGCCTTCGTCTCGGCCCATCCCGATCTCGCGGGAAAGGCGGCACGCGCGGGAGACATCGCGCCCGCGTCCGTCAGCGAGCAGGCCGGGCTCGGGTTGGACCGGCTATCGGACGCCGAATATGCGCGCTTTGAGACCCTGAACGCGGCCTATCGGGAGCGCTTCGGCTTTCCCTTCGTCGTCTGCGTGCGCCGACTGACACGCGACGCGGTGCTCGCCGCCTTCGAGCGTCGCCTCGCGCATTCCCCCGAGGTCGAACTCGCCACCGCGCTGGCCGAGATCGGCCATATCACCCGCCTTCGCCTTGTCGAGCGGGTGGAGGGGCCCGGCATGCCCCTCATCGCGGGCCGGCTCTCCACTCATGTGCTCGACACCCACAAGGGTGGGCCGGCGCAGGATGTGCGCGTCGAACTCTACGAGGTCGGCGCCTCCGGCCGGGCCCGGCTCAAGGAAGCGCTCACCAACGCCGACGGGCGGACCGATGGGCCGCTGCTCTCCGGTGCGCCGCTGCGCACCGGCACCTATGAGCTGGTGTTCCATATCGGCGCCTATTTCGCCACACGCGGGCTGGCGCTCCCCGGCCAGCCCTTTCTCGACCAGGTGCCGATCCGTTTCGGCATCGATGATCCGGAAGGCCACTATCACGTGCCGCTGGTGGTGACGCCCTGGAGCTACTCGACCTATCGCGGAAGCTGAGCAAGGCCGGTTAATCCGAGGTCGGCCCCCCACGCCTCTCACACCGGCGATTGTGCGACGCACCATGCCAATGACGCGGCGAAGCAATGAGTTTCGTTGAATATTGCTTCACATCACGTCATGGTTACCAAAGAGTAAAGATCCTTGCACCGGGACTCCCCCCATGACCTTGGCGCGGCACGTTCGGCGGATGAGACTTTTTGTCAGGTATTACCTGCTTGGCACCGCACAGGTGCATGGCATGCATAATATTCCCGAAAGTGACGCGACCGATCGATGCCTGTTTTTTGCGTCATCCGGTTCGTCCGATCACTGAGGCAAAGATCTCATCGGGTATCGGGAAGGTGACAGCCCGAGCACCGAGGCGCCGGGCGCCGCTTATGATGTCTGTGTCTAGGCCATGGTGAGACGGCGTACCGCATCGCGCCAGCCCTCAAGCTTTTGCTCGCGCGTCGCCGCCGGCATGGCCGGCGTGAAATGCCGCTCCAGCCGCCACATATCGGCAAAATGCCCCGGGGTCGGAAACAGGCCGACGCGGTAGCCGGCGACATAGGCGGCGCCGAGCGCCGTCGTCTCGCGCACGGCCGGCCGGTCGACCGGGGCGGCGAGGATGTCGGCGAGGCGCTGCATGGCGAGATTCGACGCGCTCATGCCGCCATCGACGCGCAGCACGGTCGGCACCGACCCCGCACCCGCATCCGCCCAGTCCGCATGCATCGCATCAATGAGATCGGCGGTCTGGTAGCAGACGCTTTCCAACGTCGCGAGGGCGATCTCCGCGCCGGTGGTGGCACGGGTGAGACCGAACATCGCGCCGCGAACATCCGGGTTCCAGTGCGGCGCGCCAAGGCCGACGAAGGCCGGCACCAGATAGACGTTCTGCGCCGGGTCGGCGGCCTCCGCCAGTTTCTCGCTCTCTTCCGAGCTGTCGATGATGCCCAGGCCATCCCGCAGCCACTGCACGGCGGCACCCGCCACGAAGATCGAGCCTTCGAGCGCGTAGCTGCGCTGCCCGTCGATCTGGTACGCGATGGTGCTGAGCAACCGGTTCGCCGAGGTGACAACGGTTTCGCCAGTGTTCAGAAGCGCGAAGCAGCCGGTACCATAGGTCGACTTGATCATGCCCGGCTGGAAGCAGGCCTGACCGATCGTAGCCGCCTGCTGGTCGCCGGCCACGCCGCGGATCGGGATCGGCGCGCCGAACAGTTCAGGCAGGGCGGTGCCGAAATCATCGGCGCATTCCTTCACCTCCGGCAACAGGGAGCGCGGCACGCCGAACAGGGCGAGCATGTCGTCATCCCACTGGCCGGTGCGGATATCGAGCAGCGAGGTCCGCGAGGCATTCGTGACATCGGTCGCGTGCACCTTGCCGCCGGTCAGCCGCCACAGCAGCCAGCTGTCAACCGTTCCGAATGCGAGTTCGCCCCGCTTCGCCCGCGCCCGCGCACCAGGCACATGGTCGAGGATCCAGCCGATCTTGGTGGCCGAAAAGTAGGGATCGAGGATGAGCCCGGTGCGCGCGCTCACCAGCGCCTCGTGCCCCTCGGCCTTCAGCCGCGCGCAGTGCGCGGCCGTGCGCCGGTCCTGCCAGACGATGGCGCGGTAGATCGCCTGACCGGTCTTGCGGTCCCAGACCACCACGGTCTCGCGCTGGTTGGTAATGCCGATCGCGGCGATGTCCGCCGGCCCCGCGCCGGCCTCGGCCATAACCCGGCGGCAGGTTTCGAGCGTCGTGCTCCACAGATCCTCGGCCTCGTGCTCAACCCAGCCCGAGGACGGGAAATGCTGCGCGAACTCTTGCTGGGCCTGCGCGGCGATGCGGGTGTCGGGACGGAAAAGGATCGCCCGCGAGGAGGTGGTGCCCTGATCGATGGCCAGAATGTAGGAACTCATGCCGGCACGCTCCCGCTCGTGCGGGCGGCATTGGAGATCTCGTCCGCCGCCCGGTGCATGAAGGCGTCCAGCGACGCCGTTTGCTCGGCCGAGAAATGCAGGCCGAGCTTCGAGCGGCGCCACAGCACATCCTCGGCCGTGCGCGCCCATTCTTCACGCATCAGATAGCGCACTTCCGCCTCGGTGAGGTCGGCACCGAACACGGTGCCAAGGTCAGACGGCCCCTGGGCCTCGTCGAGAATGCGCATGGCGCGCGTGCCGTAGCTCTGCACAAGACGCCGCGCGAGCCCATCGTCCAGCCAGCTGTGCGCACGGCGAAGCTGGCCTTCGATCCGCGCCCGGTCGCCCACCCCGAAATCGCCGCCGGGCAGTGGCGCCTTGCCGGTCCAGGAGGCGGTGGAGGCGGACGCAAGATAGGGCGCCAGCTTCTGCATCGCGTGTTCGGCCAGCCGGCGATAGGTGGTGATCTTGCCACCGAAGACCGAGAGCACGGGCACGCGCCCGTCGGCGTCGTCCAGCTCCAACACATAGTCGCGCGTGGCTTCCTGGGCCTTGGAGGCGCCATCGTCATAAAGCGGGCGCACCCCGGAATAGGTCCACACCACCTCGCCGGGCGTCACCGGCACGCGGAAATACTCGCTGGCCGCGGTGCAGAGATAGGCAATCTCCTCTTCGCTCGCGGATGGCTTGCCGGGCGTACGGCCCCATTCGCGATCCGTGGTGCCGATCAGCGTGAAGTCGTCATGATATGGGATGGCGAAGATGATGCGCCCGTCGGGATTCTGGAAGATATAGGCCCGGTCGTGCTCATAGAGTTTGCGCACCACGATGTGGCTGCCCTGAACCAGACGGACCGAGGCTGGCGAATTGACGCCGGCGACCCCGGCCAGCACCTCATGGACCCACGGTCCGGCGGCATTGACCAGCACGCGGGCGTGAACGAGATGGCGCGCGCCGCCTTCCTCCACCTCGATCCGCCAGAACCCCGGTTCGCGGCGTGCCGAGACGACACGGGAGCCGTGGCGCATGTCAGCGCCGCGCTCGGCGGCATCCAGCGCATTGAGAATGACCAGCCGGCTGTCATCCACCCAGCAGTCGGAATACTCAAAGCCGCGTCGATAGCCCTCGCGCAGCGGCACGCCGGCCGGGTCCCGCACCAGGTCCAGCGTGCGGGTCGCGGGCAGCAGCTTGCGCCCGCCGAGATGGTCGTAGATGAACAGGCCAAGACGCAGCAGCCAGGCTGGCCGCAGGCCCTTCTGGTGGGGCAGCACAAGACGCAGCGGGCCAATGATGTGGGGCGCGATCTTCCACAGCACTTCGCGTTCGGTGAGCGCCTCGCGCACCAGCCGGAACTCGTACTGCTCAAGATAGCGCAACCCGCCATGGATCAGCTTGGTGGAGGCCGACGAGGTGGCGCTGGCGAAATCGCCCTGCTCGAACAGCACCACCGAGGCGCCCCGCCCGGCGGCATCGCGGGCAATGCCGCAACCGTTCACCCCGCCGCCGATGATGGCGATATCGTAGACCGGGTCCGTGCCCTTTAGATTCACGCGGCGTCTCCACACATGCGTGGTCGGCGGCCGACGCTTTCGGTATCCGCCCCGGGTGACGCTATACGGGTCGAATGATGGATTTCAATGCTTTGACCGAAACTAATCGGCGGTCCGGGCGCTATCCGCGCCTCAGCGCGGGCGTAGCGCGTCGCGCCCGCGCTGCTTCAGTGCATCGACGGAAGTGAGCCCCATCAGCGCCAGCGTGATGTCCACCTCCTCCGCAAGATGGTCGATGATGCGCGCGACGCCGGCCTCGCCGCCGGCCGCCAGTCCATAGACATAGGCCCGGCCGAGCAGCACGCCGGACGCCCCCAGCGCCAGCGCCTTGACGATGTCGGCCCCGCGCCGGACGCCTCCATCGAACAGGATCTCCAGGTCGCCGGCCAGCGCCTCGGCAATCGCAGGAAGGGCCGCGATGGTGGAGGCCGCCCCGTCGAGCTGACGCCCGCCATGATTGGAGACGACGATGGCGTCGGCACCGGCCCGGTGCGCGAGACGTGCGTCCTCCGGGGACAGAATGCCCTTCAGAACCAGCTTTCCATCCCAGCGCGCACGCAGCCAGTCCACATCCTTCCAGGACAGGCGGGTATCGATTCGCCGCGAGAGATTGCTGGCCTGCTCCAGCACGCCCTTGCCGAATTCGGGACGGTGCTTGACCGCGCCGACCTGAGGCAGGCCCGCGCGCGCCATGTCCAGACACCAGGCCGGGCGGGTCGCCAGCCGCAGGGCCAGCGAGGGGGTGATGCGCGTGAGCGAGCGAAAGCCATTGCGCACGTCGCGCTCGCGCACGGCGGTGATAGCGGTGTCGACCGTGAGGTAGAGGGTTTCGACCCCCGCCGCGCGGGCCTGCGCGATCAGCTCCTCGCCGATGGCGCGATCGGACATGACATAGAGCTGGAACTGCAGCGGGCCCGTGGTCGCGGCGCGCAATTCGGTCAGCGAGGCGATGGAGAAGGTGGACAGGCACAGCGGAATTCCCGCCGCCGCCGCCGCCCGCGCCGCCGCCATCTCGCCCCCGCCGGCGTACAGCCCCAAAAATCCCACCGGCCCCAGCATGAAGGGCAGACGATGGCGCTGGCCGAGGAAGCCGGTGGAGAGATCACGCTGCGAGATGTCGTTGAGAACGCGCTGTACCAGCGTCCAGCGGCCGTAATCCTCGCGGTTTGCCCTGAGCGTTTCCTCCGCAAAGGCACCGCCATCGACATAATCGAAGAAGATCCTTGGCAGCCGGCGCTCGGCGGCGCGGCGGGCATCCGCGACGTTGATGAGGCTCATTGCGGACCGTCCGGATCGATTCGGTCGAGGAAACGGGTCACGACGTCTTCTCCTGTCACGGGTTCGGAGCCGACCATGACGGCGACGGAAAAGGCGATCAAGGAGGAGAGCGGGGTATGCGTGCGCGCGCCGGCACGCAGGTTCATCACCAGGGTCGGGCACAGGAACAGCGCCAGGCGGATGACGGCGCGCCAGTCGGCCGGCAACATGCCACGCGCCTTCAGTTCCGCGAGCAGCGGGCGCCAGATGCCGTCCGCCTTCACGTCCAGCAACGCGGCGCGAACGGGCGTAATCTCCCAGTCGCTTTCCACCACGATATGGCCCGGTTCAAGCCGCGCTTTTGCGGTGAACCGCGTGCTCGCGAGGTCGGGGTCATAGAGCCAGAACGGATGGGCGAAGATGTTGTGAAACGTCGTCTTTACCTCCGCCAGCAGGGTCGGCACGCCGGCGCCGGCGAAGGCCGGGTCGAAGAAGGACAGGCGGGCGCCGTCGCTGCCTTGCGAGAACCACACATTGGCGTTGTGCGCGTCGCCATGGGCGACCACCCCGCCGGCATCGGCGAGACGCTCGGGGCGCAGCCGGGCCTCGGCGGCGTCGAAGATCTGCCCGAGGGTCGACGCATAGGTGATGGCGTTGACGGTGAAACGCCGCGTCGAGAGATCGTTCCAGTCGAGCGTCACGCCGGGAAAGGCGAACGGCTTTCCCACATAGAATTCGCCATATCGCCCAGCGGGATAGCGCGGAGGAAGCCCCTCTCCGACGCGCTCGATCAGACGTTCATGGAACAGGCGGTGGATCGGCTCGGCGGCGGCTTCGGCAGGCGTGATCGGGTGGAGGGTCGCGAGATAGGTCGCCAGCAGGGCGGCGCCCAGATCCTTCTCGGCCGCCACCGCGCTGCCGCGCCCGGCGGCATCGTCGGATAGGTCAAGTGCCCGCAATATATCGGAAAATCGCGGCTCGTCGCGGCGGCGATAGACCAGGATCTGCTCCCCCGGCTCCGCGCTCATATGCACCGGCTGGTCCACCGGCAGGCCGGCGCGGGCGAGGATGTCGGCGCGGTAATACTCGCCCGCCATCGCCTCCTCGCCCTCCTCCTGATGAAACTTGAAGAAGAAGGCGCCGCCGGAGCCGTCCTCGCCCTGCGTGTCGAAGAACCCGTTCAGCGAATTGAGACTGTAGCGGTCGTGATTGATCTTTAGATTCAACGGCTTGATGGCGAACAGGTCGCCCAGCAACGCGGCCAGCAGGGCCTCCGCCTGCCTCGGGTCGCGCTGGGCGAGCGCGCGGATCTGTGCGGTGCGACTGGGGGTGCTCATGCCCGGCCCGGCCGCACGATGACCTTGAGACCCTGTGTGTCGCCGGCGATCAGGCGGTCATACGCATCGGGCAGGTCGATGAGGCCGATCTGGCGGTCGATCAGGCGCGTGAGGGCGGTGTGGAGCGTGGGAAGCAGCGCCACCGCCGCTCCAAGCTCGTCGGTGAAGGCATGGCAGCCGATCATCGCCAGTTCGCGCTCGACCAGCAGGTTCGGGTCGAGGTCGAGACGGCCGTGAAAGATGCCGACCAGCGCGATCCGCCCGTCGCCGTCCATCACCCCCATCAGATGCCCTAGCGCGGCGGTGGAACCGGTCGCCTCGATGGCGGCGGCGGGCAGGCGCCCGTCCAGCGCGCCACGGATGTCGCCGGCGTCGATGGCCACCACCCGCGCGCCCGTCACCTCGGCCACCAGACGCGCCCGCGCGCGGTTGCGGTCGGCGACCAGCACCGGCCCGTCATGACGGTGCGCCAGCACCAGCGCGGCAAGCCCGCCTATGGGGCCGCAGCCCACCACCAGCACCGGCTCGCCGGCCCGGGGCGCCAGCCGCTTCACCGCATGCAGCGCCACCGCCAGCGGCTCGGCCATGGCCGCGACCGCCGGATCGATGTCGGCGGACACCGGCAGCAGCAGGCGCGCCGGCAGCACGACTTCCTCCGCGAAGCCGCCGTCGCAGGCCTCGCCAATGAAGCCCAGCCTTTCGCACAGATGATGCCGGCCCGCCCGGCACGCCGCGCACGCACCGCACCAGAAGCGCGAATCGGCCACCACCGTAGCGCCCACATCGAGGCCCTCGACATCCTCGCCGACCTCGGCGACGACGCCCGTCAGCTCGTGGCCGGCGGTGGAGGGCGCGCGGGAGATCCATTGCCCGGTGCGGAAATTATGGATGTCCGACCCGCAAATGCCGGCGGCGCTGACCGTGAGCCGCACCCATCCCGGCGCCGGGGCGCCCGGATAGGGCACCTCCTCGACGCGCAGGTCGCCTGCACCGTGAAGTCGAACCGCCCGCATGGCTCAGCCGCGCTTCAGCAGTTCGTCGCGCAGCTCCGAGACCGCGTTTTCATGGCTGGAGAAGCCCTCATAGCGCGCCAGCCGGCGGGCATGCGTGGCGAATTCGGGATAGGCGGCGCCGGTGACGTAGCCAATCGAGGACCGCTTGAGGAAATCCGTCACCGAAAGCGGCCCATAGGTGCGCGCCCAGCGGCTGGTCGGCAGCACGGCATTGGGACCCAGCGTGAAATTGGCGATGGTGACGGGCGTGTAGGGACCCATCAGCACCTCGGCCGCCTCGGTGATCCGCCCCAGATGGGCGAAGGGATCGGTGGACAGGATTTCGAGGTGCTCGGGCGCGTAGGCGTTCACGAAATCGATGCTCTCCTGAACCGAGGAGGTGAGCACGATGCCGCCGCTCTTGCCCGTGAGCACCGCCTTGGAAAACGCGACGCGCTGCGGCGTCATCCGTGCCCAGTGTTCCGGCAGCGCCTTCAGGGCGGCTTCCGCCACCTCGCGCGAATGGGTGACGAGATAGGCGGAGCTGTCCGGCCCGTGCTCCGCCTCGATCAGCAGGTCGAGCGCGGCTACCGCGCCGTTCACCGTGCCATCGGCGAAGATCAGCGCCTCGGAAGGGCCGGCGGGCAGCCCGGTATCGATGATGTCGGACAGCAGGCGCTTGGCCGCCACCAGCCAGGGCGAACCGGGACCGACGATCTTGATCGCCCGGCCCACGGTCTCGGTTCCATAAGCCACCGCCGCCACCGCCTGGGCACCGCCGCACTTGTAGACCGTCTCGACGCCGGCGAGCCGCGCGGCGACCAGCGTCGCCGCATCGACGCCGCCGGTCGCGGTGGGCGGGGTGACGATGGCGATGTTCTTCACCCCCGCAACGGCGGCCGGCACCGCCGTCATCATCGTCACCGAGGGGAAAGCGCCCTTGCCGCGCGGCACGTAGAGCGCGACCGATTCGATCGGCGTCCAGCGATCGCCCGCGAAGGCGCCGGGGCGCACCTCCTTCAGCCACATCGGCTCGGGGGCCTGTTCCTCGTGAAAGCTGCGGATGTTGGAAATGCCGAAATTGATCGAATCGATCACCTCGGGCTCGACCAGGGCGAAGGCGGCGTCGAACTCGGCCTCGGTGACCTTCAGCCGGTCCGGCGTGATGTCGGCCTTGTCGAGTTCGCGCCCGAAGCGGGCCAGCGCCACGTCGCCCTCAAGGCGCACCGCCTCGACGATCGGGCGCACCTTTTCGATGAAGCCGGAGAGATCCGTCTCCGAGCGCCGCAGCAGGGCCGCGCGGGCGGGCGCATCCAGGGTCGCGAGCTCGTGGAAATTGCAGATATCGGGCATGACCAAACCTCAGGACCGCGCTTTCGAGACGGCAATATGTATAGCCATATTGGTGCGGGTGGGAGACCAAATTTTGGCTTCCGCTGCCCAATGGGCGTGCGGGACCGGCCGTCAGATCGAGGCGAGAAAGCCGCCATCGACCGGGAAGCACTGGCCGGTGATGTAGGCCGACGCATCGGCGGCGAGGAAGATGGCGATGCCGTCGAGATCGGCCAGAGCGCCGAAGCGGCGCATCGGGATCTTCGCCAGCATGCCCGCCTGCCAGCCCTCATCGGCGTAGAACACGTCGGTCATGCTGGTGCGGAAGTAACCCGGCGCGATGGCGTTGACGCGGATGCCGAGGCCCGCCCATTCCGCCGCCAGCGCCCGCGTCATGCCCAGAAGGCCGGATTTGGAGGAGCCATAGGGCACCGCAGTGGGAATGCCGACCTCGGAGGTGAGCGAACACAGATTGATGATGGCACCGCCCGCCGCGCCGCTGCCCGTGCCCGCCCCGCGCATCACCCGCGCGGCGGCCTGGGCGCAGAAGAAGGCGCCCTTGAGATTGGTGTCCAGAATCTGGTCCCACAGCGCTTCCTCGACCTCAAGCGAGGGGCAGACCTGCTCCATGCCGGCATTGTTGACGAGGATGTCGAGCCCGCCCAATGCCGTGGCCGCCGCCTCCACCCCGGCGCGGCAGGCCTCGACCTCGGTCACGTCGAGGGCGAGCGGCACGGCGCGCCGGCCGAGCGCTTCGATATCGGCCACCGTGTCGCCCAGCGAGGCCGCCTGGCGCGCCGCCACGGCGACATCCGCCCCGGCGGAGGCCAGCGCGGTGGCGAGCTGGCGGCCGATGCCCCGGCTGGCGCCGGTGACCAGGGCCCGGCGCCCGGTGAGATCGAACAGCGAGGGCGGGTTCATCGGCGCACGCCGCTCGGGCGCCTGCGGGAGGGCGAGGCGGGGGGCATCAGTGCTCGTCGTCGTCCTTGATCTCGTTCTTCAGCAGATCGAGGATGCGGCGCTTCACCGCGATGAAGGCCGGGTCCATGACCATGTCGAGCGAGCGCGGCCGGGCGATCGGCACCACCACCTCTTCCTTCAGCCGGCCGGGGCGGGCGGTCATCACATAGATGCGGTCGCCGAGCAGGATCGCCTCGTCAATGTCGTGGGTGACGAACAGCACGGTCTTGTGGTGCTGCTCCCACACCCGCAGCAGCAGGCGCTGCATGGAGCTGCGGGTCTGGCTGTCGAGCGCGCCGAACGGCTCGTCCATCAACAGGATCTTGGGGTCGTTGGCCAGCGCACGGGCAATGGCCACGCGCTGCATCATGCCGCCGGACAGCTGCTTGGGGTAGGCGTCGTGGAAGGCGGCGAGGCCGGTTTCGTTGAGGTAGCGGTTGACGATCTCCTCGCGCTCGGCCGCCGGCATCCCGCGCCGCTTCAGGCCGAACTCGACGTTTTCGCGCACGGTGAGCCAGGGGAAAAGCGTGTAGGACTGGAACACCATGCCCCGGTCCGGGCCGGGGCCGTGCACTTCCTTGTCGCCGAGCAGGATCTCGCCGGAGGTCGGCTCGTTGAGGCCGGCGACGAGATAGAGCAGGCTCGACTTGCCGCAGCCCGAGGGGCCGACGATGACGGCGAATTCGTTGTCGGGAACATCGATGGAGATGTTGTCGATCGCCACCACGGTCTTGCCACGCGTGGTGTATTCGAGGCGCACATCCTCGATGCGCAGGCGCGGCTGCGTGGGCGCGGCCTCGGGAAAGGGCACCACGTCGCTGGCGGTGACGGCGCTGGCTTTCACGACGCCCATGGCACGAGCCTCTTGCTGACGAGACGGAAGATCAGGTCGGTGATCAGGCCGAGCAGGCCGATGACCGCGATGGCGAGGAAGATCACGTCGACCTGGAAGCCGCGCATCGCCTTCATCGAGATGTAGCCGAGCCCGGAGGAGGCGGCGACCAGCTCGGCGACGACGAGATAGGTCCACGCCCAGCCCATGGTGATGCGCAGCGTGTCCATGATCCCCGGCAGCGCCGCCGGCGTCAGCACGTGCAGCACCGCGTCGCGCCGCGTGGCGCCGAGCGTGTAGGAGGCATTGAGCAAATCCTTCGACACCCCGCGCGAGACGTCGGCGACCATGATCAGCTGCTGGAAGAAGGTGCCGAAGAAGATGACCGTGATGCGCTGCTCGATGCCGATGCCGATCCACAGGATGAACAGCGGCACGAAAGAGGTGACCGGCAGGTAGCGGATGAAGTTCACCAGCGGCTCAAGCCCGGCCTGCACCACCCGGAACGTGCCCATGAGCAGCCCGAGCGGAACGGCGAGGATGGAGGAGATGACGAAGCCGGTGATCACCACCTGCAGGCTCGCCCAGATGTGCTGACTGAGCGTGCCGTCCTCGGTGAGCCGGAAGAAGGCGCCGAGCACCGCCGAGGGCGAGGGCAGGAAGATGTCCGCCATCACCCCGCCATAGGTCAGGCCGGACCACACGGCGATCACCAGCAGCCAGACCAGCGTCGAGACCACATAGCGCACCGGGCCGGGCACTTCGGCCTTGGGCGTGAGACACAGATCGATGACGGAACGCTTGCGAGCCATTGCAACTGGTTTCCGGCGCTAAAGGTTGGGACCGGGGAGGCGCGGGAACCGTCCGCGCCTCCCCGGCGGTACTCACTGGGTGAAGCTGGGGTCGATGACTTCTTCGTAGGTGACCGGGGCCTTGATCTTGCCGAGGTCGGTCCAGATCTCGTTGCCGAGCGCGATCACGTCGGCCGCCGGGCCGGGCTTCTGCAGGGTGCCGAAGTAATCAATGGTCATCTGCTTGTCGTAGAACTTCACGCCGGACGCGGCGTCGGCGAAGTCCTTGGGATCGGTCAGATAGCCGCCGACGCCCTTGGCCATGATGGCATAGGCCTTCTCGGGGTTTTCCTTGATGTAGTCGACCGCCTTCTGCAGGCCGGCGATGAAGCCCTTGGCATCCGCGGGGCGGTCCTTCAGCACCGAGCAGGAAAGCTCGAGCACGTCGATGATGACGCCCGGCGTGGCGGCGCTGTCCATCAGCACCTTGCCCGCGTTCTTGGTCTTCACCAGGGTGAGGTTCGGCTCCCAGGTCACGGCGACCGGCACCTGGCCGGCGATGAAGGCGGCGGCTGCGGCATCGGCGCTCATGTTGAGCACTTCGACGTCCTTCAGCGGGATGCCTTCCTTCTTGAGCAGGTAGGAGAACCAGAACTGCGAGGTGGAGCCCTCGTTGAGGGCGACGGTCTTGCCCTTCAGGTCGGCCAGCGAGTTGATCTCCTTGACCGAGACCATGCCGTCGCCGCCATGGCTCTCGTCGAACAGCGCCACCGCCTTGAAGCAGAACTTGTCGGAACGGTACTTCAGGATCTCGTCCAGCGTGGTGGCGGTGCCATCCAGCTTGCCGCCGGCCTGGGCGGCCATGGCGAGCGCGGAATCGTCCACCACCTGAAGCTCGACGTCAACGCCGTTCTCCTTGAAGTAGCCAAGCTCCTTGGCGAGATAGAGCGGCCCGTAGCCGACCCAGACCGTATGGCCGATCGAGATCGTGCCGGCGGAAGCGGGCTGCGCCGCCGCCGCGGCCATGATCGTTCCGGTGAACACGCCGGCGAGGCACCGGCGCAGGCTCTTAGTCAGCATGATGGGGTCTCCCTGAGGATGTAACGCTGGGCAATGAACCGGCGCCTGCGCGCCCTGTCGAAAATTCCCTCGGACCTGTCTGTGGACCTACCCATGGGCCTGCCCGTGAACCTGTCGGCGCCGGGCACAACCATGGGCAGATCCAAGACACTCGCCGCTCTCGCATGCACTGCCATAGTGCTTATCTTTAGCACCGCGAAACCGGCCTGATTGCAGACGCTTAGGCTTTCCCGCCAAGCCATCACCGCCGATGCGGGACAGTTGTGACGCTATGCCAAATCCACTATTCAGGCACGCCTATCTTTTAGGCGCAAACCGCCTGATCTGGTGTCAGGGCCGGTTTGCCCACGTAAGCCGGAAACCGTGGTGCACCGGGGATTTCCTTCCCCAAAGGGAAGCTGCCGCGATGGCGCATGCCTGATCTTTGCCCCCCGCCCTCGCCAGGCCGCGCCCGCGTGGCAGCGGCCCTTCGGCCCGGCTCCCGGCACGATCCGGAGCTCCGCAGGCCGGGCTCACGCGTCCGGCTCCCCGACGACCGCGTGGTAGCGGCGGCTGAAATAGATCAGCCCCTCGCGCGCGCCGCCCTGGGCAAGACCCACCACCTCGCAGAACAGCACATCATGGGTGCCGACCTCCACGCTGCGCACGATCCGGCAATCGAAGGCGGCGACCGCGTCGAGCAGCATCGGCGCGCCGGTGGCCGAGACCTTCCATTCGCCGGCGGCGAAACGTTCGGCGGGCGGGGTGCGTCCGCCGAACAGATTGGACAGATGCTCATGCCCGCCGCCAAGCGTGTTCACGCACAACACCCCGTTGGCATGGATCGCCGCGCTCGCCGAACTGCCCCTGTTGAGGCAGACCAGCAGCGTCGGCGGGCTGTCGGTGACCGAGCACACCGCCGAGGCGGTGAAGCCGTGACGCCCGCCGGGGCCGTCGGTGGTCACGATCGTCACCGCCGCGCCAAGGCGGGCCATGGCATTGCGGTAGTCCTGCCGGGTGACGGCGGGAGGCGCGCCCTCGTCCGGGTCGCGTTCATCACTGCGGATCGACGGCGCCATGTCGGCCTCCATTCCCGTAGTTCATGAGCCGGCTAAAAGATGCCGGCGACCGCCTCAGAATTCCCTGAGATTGTCGCGCAGCAGCTGGTGCTTGTATTCGGTGCGGGTGAGGCCGCGGGCCTGCAGCTCCGGCACCAGCCCGTCGCAGATCTCGGCGATGTAGCGGCGCGAGACGCGCAGCACGGGCGTGGTGATGAGGAAGCCGTCGCCGCCGACCTCGGCCATGGCGGCGCCCATCTTCTCGGCGACCTGCGCGGGCGTGCCGATCAGCTCCATCGAGGAGACCAGACCACCGCCGCCATCGGCCGCGAGCTGGCGCAGCGTCTTGCCCGAGCCCCACTGCTGGAACTTGTCGAGCGTGCCGGACTCGCCATTGGTCACCAGCTTCTCCGGCAGCGGCTTGTCGAGCTCGAACTGCGAGAAGTCGATCTCGGTGATGGCGGAGATCGAGATCAGCACGTCGGTGACGAAATTGTCCGACATGGTGACGTTGCGGTAGCGGGCGTGTGCCTCCTCCTCGGTCTCGCCGAGGCTGGGGCAGATGCAGAAGAACACCTTGATGTCGTCCGGGTCGCGACCCAGCTTTTCGACGCGGGCGCGGATGTCGGCGCGGAACGCCTTCATGCCCTCGACCCCGTTCGCCACCGAGACGATGGCATCGGCATGCCGGGCGGCGAAATCACGCCCGCGCGGGGACGCGCCGGCCTGCAGGTAGACCGGGCGGCGCTGGGGCGAGGGCACGGTGTTGAGCGGACCGCGCACCTGGTAGAAGGTGCCCTTGTGGTCGATGGTGTGCACCTTCGAGCCGTCGGCATAGATGCCGTTCTTGCGGTCGAGCACCACGGCGTCCGGCTCCCAGCTGTTGAACAGCTTCTCGCAGACTTCCATGTACTCCTCGGCCATGGCGTAGCGGTCCTCGCGCGGAGGCAGCTTGTCCATGCCGAAATTCTTCGCCATCAGGTCCTCGGCCGAGGTGACGACGTTCCAGCCGAAGCGGCCCTTGGTGAGGCTGTCGATGGTGGAGGACAGGCGCGCCAGCATGAAGGGCGGATAGGCCATCGTGGACATGGTGGCGACCACGCCGAGATGCCTCGTCGCCATGCCCATGGCCACCGCGAGCGGGGCGGGATCGGCCTTCGGCACCATCATGGCGTGCTTGAGCGACAGGTCGCGCGAGCCGCCATAGGTCTCCGGCACCATGAGTTTGTCCTCGATCATAATGAGATCGAAGCAGGCGCGCTCCATGGCCTGGGCCATCTCGATGTAGAACTGGCCATCCCACGGATTGCCGCCCTGGCCGAACGGCTCGCGCCATTCGTCGGGCGTGAAGTTCATGAACCAGGCGAGGTGGAAGCGCTTGTCGGCCATTGACGTCAGTCCTTCACAAGGGTGCGGACGGGCGAGCCATCCGCGGGCAGGTCATTGGAAGTGGCGAGGGTGAGGCGCACCGTCTCGCGCTCGCTCTCAAAACGGCGGGAGTCGCGCACGGCGCGGATCTTGGCCTCGAAGTCCGAGGCGATGGTGGCGCCGAACCGCTCGGGCGCCTGCGGGTCGTTGCGCGGGCGATCGACCGCGATGACGCGGGTGCCGAGCAGGAAGGCCTCGGAAAGGTCGTGGGTGACCATGACGATGGTCATCTCGTTCTCCTCCCACAATTCGCGCACCAGCTGGTGCATCGACTTGCGGGTGCCGGGGTCGAGCGCGCCGAAGGGCTCGTCCAGCAGCAGCACCTTCGGCTTCATGATCAGCGCCTGCGCCAGGGCGAGGCGCTGCTGCATACCGCCCGAGAGCTGGGCGGGGTATTTGCCCGCATGCTCGGCAAGGCCGACACGGTCGAGCAGGCCCATGGCCCGCGCCTCCAGCGCGCGCCGGCGCTCCCCGAACAGGCGCCCCAGCACCGGGGATGCCGCCCATTGCGGGCCCAGCATCACATTGCCGAGCACGGTGCGGTGGGGGAACACCGAGTAGCGCTGGAACACCACGCCGCGATCGGCGGTCGGCTCGCTCGCGATCGGCTCGCCATCGATCAGGATGCGCCCGCGCGTGGGGGTCTCCTGGCTCAGCAGCAGCCGCAGCAGCGTGGTCTTGCCGACCCCCGAGGGACCGATGATGACGAGGAATTCGTGGTCGTCGAGCGTGAGGTTGACCCGCTCCAGGACGA
This sequence comes from Ancylobacter pratisalsi, assembly GCF_010669125.1. NCBI lineage: Bacteria > Pseudomonadati > Pseudomonadota > Alphaproteobacteria > Hyphomicrobiales > Xanthobacteraceae > Ancylobacter > Ancylobacter pratisalsi. Next base: position 2,253,989 of record NZ_CP048630.1, on the reverse strand, counting down.
CGCGGTCCTCATATTCCTTCCAGACATTGTCGATGACGATCTTGGTCATTCAGGCCGCCTTGATCTGGTCCCACGGATAGGCCGCGGCGGCGAGCTTGCGCAGCGCGTAATCCATGAGAAAGGCAAGGAAGGTGATCCAGATGACGTAGGGCAGGATCACGTCCATCGCGAGATAGCGGCGCACCAGGAAGATGCGGTAGCCGAGCCCGCCCTCGGCGGTGATCGCCTCCGCCGCGATGACGAACAGCCACGCCGCGCCCAGCGAGAGGCGCACCGAATCGAGCAGGCGCGGCATCACCTGCGGCAGCACCACGCCGGAGATCATCTGCCAGGTCGAGGCGCCCAGCGTCTGCGCCTTCACGATCTGCTCATTGGGCAGCGAGGCCACGCGCAGCATCACGTCGCGGATGATGAAGGGCGCGATGCCGAACACGATGAGCACGATTTTCGACAGTTCGCCGAGTCCGAAGAGGATGAACAGGATCGGCAGCACCGCCAGTGGCGGGATCAGCGAGAAGGCGGCGAAGAACGGCTCGAAGGTCACGCGCAGATAGGGGATGAAGCCGACAAGGATGCCCAGCACCAGCCCCAGCAGCGCCGCGATGCCGAGCCCGACGAACAGCCGCCACAGGCTGAGCCAGGTATCCCACCAGAACAGGTACTGCTTGGTGGCGATGTCGAGCGTGGTCGCCAGCCGCACGATCGTCGCCCAGAAGGTGGCGAAGGACGGCATGAGCTTGTCGTTCGGCTCGATGGCGAGACGCGCATTGGAGGCCAGCAGATAGATCGCCAGCACCGCCACGAAGGGCAGGATTGCGAGCAGGATCCGGACGCCGGGGCGGGGCGCGTAGTTGATGATGCGGCGCATGAGCGGGCCTTCCGGGCACAAACGGTCGGGCGCGGACGCGCGCGCGACGGACTGCCGGTTGGTGTCGGTTCAGACGGGGGGCCGACGCGGAACTCGGGTCCCGCGCCGGAGATCATGCGGGAAGCGGACGGCCGGGCTCAGAGCTTGCCGTCGATCGCTTCCTTGGTGAAGGTCGGGTTGACCCGCATCTTGATGTTGCCCTTGTCGCCGAGCACCGTGCCGTCGGCGACTTCGATGCCGATCGAATCCACGCTGGTCGCGCCCTGGCCGAACAGGCCCTGGTCGAAGCAGAAAGTGCGGATGCTGTCCCAGATCTTCTCGTTCTCGGGCGAGGTGAGGAAAGCGTAGGCCTCGGCCGGGGTGTAGAAGAAGTGGGTGGTGTCGAGCTGCGACTGCAGGCCGCCGGCATCGGTGCCCATGGCGCTGGTCATCACGGCGCGCATTTCATCCGCCTTCGGCCCGCCGGCCTTGAGGATGCCGAGCGCCTCGTACCAGGCGCCGGTAACGGCCTTGGCGAAGTCCGGGTTGTCCTTGATATTGGCGGTGTTGCCGATGAACACGTCCATGATCTCGCCGGGGATCTTCGACGAATCGAACAGCACCGTGGTGCCCGGCACCTTCTCCATGTCCTCGGTCAGCGGCTTCCACGACACCGCGTTCTTCACGGTGTCCTGCGAGACATAGGCCGCGGAGATCTCGGCGTCGGAGATGTTGATCGCCTTGGCGGCGGAAGTGTCCTCGACCCCGTTCATCTGCAGCGCGCGGTTCAGCAGGTAGTGCGAGACCGAGTACTGCAGCAGGTAGACGTCCTGCCCGACCAGATCCTTCACCGTCTTGGCGGTCTTCGACAGCACGATGTCGTTGCCGTTGGAATAGTCGGTGATGAGGAAGACCGAGGTATCCACCCCGCCCGCCGCCGGCATGGTCAGCCCGTCCATGGACGCCACGCCGACCGCGTCGATCTCACCGGCGATGAACTGGTTGACGCTGCCGACATAGTCGTTGGCCTGGATGAGATCGACCTCGATCCCGTATTTGTCGGCCCACTTCTTCATGATGCCGGACTGCTTGAGATAGGCGAACGGCATGAAACCGATATAGACCGTGTAGGCGAGCTTGAAACTCTTCTTCGGCGCGGCGTCGGCGGGGAGCGAACCCGCGAAGGTCGTGGCGGCGAGACCGACGGCGACGGCCGCAGCCTGTAAGATACGCTTCATGAGGGGCTGCTCCTGGTCGAATTGGCTGGACCAGGCTATTAAACGGTGACTTAATATCGACTGCAAGCCTAACAAATGGGCATGCATAGCATACAGGCAAGGCAAAAAATTCCGTACTTCTACGGAGGAAACCAGATGACCGCGAAGGCGGCGAGACGACGCCTGCAACCGGCCGAGCGCCGGGAGATGATCCTCGAGGAAGCGCTCAGGCTGTTCGCCGCGCGGCACTATTCCGTCGTCACCGTGCGCGACATCGCGATGGTGTGCGGCATCAATGTCGGCCTGCTCTACCACTATTTCGACAACAAGGACGATCTGGTGCGCCGCGCGCTCGGCCACGCAATCGAGCAGCTCATGGTCGGCTTCGAGGAGCGCCGGGTTTCCACCGGCGGGCCGCGCGATGAGATCCGCGCCTGGCTCGAAACCCACATTTCCTTCGCCTCCACCACCGCGCTGATGGTGAAGCTGATGTCGGACCATGCCAGCGCCGGCACCGGGGACCCCGAGGTCGAGGCCATGATCGCGGGCTTCTATGATCGCGAGAAGGCGCTGCTCGAAGACGCGCTCCGGCGCGGCATCGCGGCGGGCGAATTCGGGCGCATCGACACCGCCAAGACCGCCCGGCGGATCGGCCTGATGCTCGACGGCATCTTCCACGCTTCCGCCAGCCGGCGGGACAACCGGATCGCGGAAGACATTCGCGACCTCGGGGAATTCGTCGACGTCATGCTGGCGCCGCAGCCGCACATGGCCTGACGGCCACGCCCTTCGCCGGCGTCAGGCGGCCGAGGTCCGGCCGCTCGCCAGCCAGTGGTCGAGAAAAGCGTCGAGCCAGAGCCGGATGCGCCCGTCATGCTGCAGCCGGTCGAGGAAATGGGCCTTGGTAGGCCGCGCGCCCGGCAGATTGAGCCGCTCGCTGCCGCGCACGGTCCAGCGGCACATCATCTGGTGCGTCACTTCCGGATGGAACTGGATGCCGAACGCGCTCGTGCCATAACGGAACGCCTGGTTGGGAAACGCCTCGCCCTCGGCGAGCAGCTCGGCGCCGCTGGCGAGTTCGAAACCCTCGCGGTGCCAGTGATAGACGCGATCGGGCCACAGCCCGCACATCGGCGCCTCGGCCGGCGTGGCCAACAACGAGGAGCCCGCGCCCGTGGCGCGGATCGGGTAATAGCCGATCTCGACCAGCCCCTGCGGGTGCGGGGCGACGCGCGCGCCGAGCCGGCGGGCCAGCATCTGCGCGCCGAGGCAGATGCCCAGATACGGCTTGCCCTCGCTGAGCGGCACATCGATCCAGTCGATCTCCGCCTTCACATAGTCATGGCAGTCATTGGCGCTTTGGGGCCCGCCGAAGATCACCGCCCCCGCATGGCCCTGCAGCGTGTCCGGCAGCGCATGCCCGAGGCAGGGACGGCGAATATCCAGCGCGTGGCCACGCTCAAGCAGCAGACGTCCGACCCGTCCGGGAGAGGAATGCTCCTGGTGAAGCACGATCAGGACAGGTAGCGGCATCCGTCTCCAGCACCAATCAGACACGCGCGAGGCGCGAATGGACCAACAGGCAAGCAAGGAAAACGCCAGATTCGGCGCTTTCGAGGCAAGATCTGTTTTATCCGCCGGCCACGTCAGATGGCCGCGTCAGACGGAGGCCTCAGTCCGTGCCGCCGTCCTCGAAGCCGTCACGCACCCTCTTGCGGATTTCCACACGGTCGCGGGAGCTGACATTGAGCAGCTCCGCCGCGCGCCAGACCAGATTGTCCTCGAACTCGGTCAGGCCGCCATCGGCATACCCCACCTCGAACATCATCTCGACGATGCGCAGGCGGCCGGCCTCGTCGAGGGCGCGGTTGAGGACGCTGGTGAAAGTGTAGAGATCGACCGCTTCCGCATCGCGCGCGATCGCGGCCTCAAGCAGGGTTTTGGCGTCGTCCTCGTCAAGCGAAAAGCGCGCGGCGATGAGGCGGCGCAGCTTGGCCATCTCCTCGGCGCCGATCACGCCGTCAATGGTCACCACATGAACCAGCAGCGCGGCGGCGGCCAGGCGGTAATCATTCTCGGCAAAGCTGGCCTCGCGGCGGCCCCCGGCGATATCGGCGATGAAGTCGGTCAGACTGCGCAGCATGCCGGCCGGCTCTCCCGCGGGTGTGGACGGACAAAACAAGGGAAATGAAGGACCCAGCCGGGCCCCTGTCTCGTCGGTAACGCAATCGCGCCAGCCGTGCAACGCCGCCGCGCCCGCGCGGATGCATCGCCGCCGCTGCGGTGCAACCGCGCCACACCGGGCGACGCGATCAGGATACCGCAGGACCGGTACGAGGCCTCAAACCGGAAGGCCTTAAAGACCGGGAGTCACAAAAAGACCCGACGGGGTCGAGGAACCCGCCGGGGGAGAGGTGAGCATGGACGTCTGACGCGACCTGCGGACCACGACGGGCGCGAGAGCGCGCCGCGGCCCCGGCGCGCTCTATTCGAGATAGTCGGCGAAACGCGCCACATGGTCGGCCAGACCCAGCGCGTGATTGCGCACCAGCAGCTCGGCGGCGCTGGTGTCGCGGGCCTCCAGCGCCTGGATGATGGCGAGGTGATCCTGAATCGACCGGTTGGCGCGGTCTTCCTCGCCAATGGTCTTGCGGCGGATCATGCGCATATGGGTGAACAGGTTCTCGGCGAGATTGATCAGAATCCCGTTGCCGCCCATCGCGATGATGGTCTGGTGGAACTGGATGTTCACTTCCGAATATTCGTCGAGCTTGACGTGCGGCGCGGCTTCGCCGTCCTCGAACGAGGTGAACATCTCGCGCAGCCGGCCGATCTCCTCATCCGTGGCGTGGAGGGTGATGAGCCGGGCGGCCAGGCTTTCCAGCGCGGCCCAGACCTGGATCATCTCGATCACTTCGCGCCGGGTCTTGCGCACCACATAGATGCCGCGGCGCGGCACCGAATGCACGAAACCCTCGCGCTCCAGCTGGGCCATGGCCTCGCGCACCGGGGTGCGGCTGACGCCGAGGCTCTGGGCGAGCTGGCGCTCGTCGAGGCGAACCTCGTTGGGCTGGTCGTAGATATTGAGCGAGACGATGACTTCCTTGAGCGCGGTATAGGCGCGGTTCTTGAAGGTGGAGGTGTCCTCCAGCGGCGCGACCGAGAGCTTGGCGGCTCCCCCGTTTACACGGCGAATGGTGCTCTCGATGCTCATCATCGTGCCCATTTCCCGAAACGTCGGCTCACGCGGCCGCCTGTGTGGCATTGGCCACGGGATCGCGAATGAAGTGCGTTGTCAAAAAACTGGAACATGTGCGTTGCCTCCCGTTCCCCGTTCGCCTGCGGCATCGCCCCGTTCGGTCGCGGCCCGCCTTCTGTTCTGGGCGGCTACGCGGCGCGTGGGGCGCCCGTTTTGCCCGATCTCCGCTCTCCGGGGGGTGAGGGAGCCGGCGGGGAGCGGCTGGGCCGCTCTTCGCATGGGCGACGGCCGGATCCCTCGGGATTCAGGCCGCTTAGACGCCCGCCGCGTCGGGAAGACGCGGCGGGCCGATCGTGACCGAGCCGTCAGGCCGGCTGCGCGGAGCTGCGCAGCTTGGCGATGCCCTTCGAGATCAGGGGCCACACGCCGGCGAGCAGGCCGAGACCCATGATCGTGGAGACCAGCGGGTTGGACCAGAAGATGGAGACCGAACCCGCCGAGGTGAGCAGCGACTGGCGGAAGGATTCCTCGGCGGACGGGCCGAGAACAATCGCCAGAACGAGCGGGGCGAGCGGGTAGTTGGTCTTCTTCAGCAGGTAGCCGAGGACACCGAACACCATCATCATCAGCACGTCGAACACGTTGTTGTTCACCGTGTAGGCACCGATCGCGCAGATCACCAGGATCACCGGAGCGATGATCGAGAAGGGGATACGCAGGATCGCGGCGAACAGCGGCACCGTGGTCAGCACCAGGATGAGGCCGACGACGTTACCCAGATACATGGAGGCGATGAGGCCCCACACGAAATCGGCCTGCTCGACGAACAGCATTGGACCGGGCTGAAGACCCCAGATCAGCAGGCCACCGAGGAGAACCGCGGCGGTCGGCGAACCGGGAACACCCAGCGCCAGCATCGGCAGCAGGGCCGAGGTGCCGGCGGCGTGCGCGGCGGTCTCGGGCGCGATGACGCCCTCGATCTCGCCATTGCCGAAGTTGTTGCCGTTCTTCGACATGCGCTTGGCAATGCCGTAGGACATGAACGAGGCCGGGGTCGCGCCGGCGGGCGTGATGCCCATCCAGCAGCCGATGACGCAGGACCGCAGCGAGGTCGCCCAGAACCGGGGCAGCGTCTTCCAGGTCTTCCACACCACCTTGGGATCGATCCGCGCCGACTTGCCGCGGAACTCCAGGCCTTCCTCCATGGTGAGCAGGATTTCGCCGATACCGAACAGGCCGATAACCGCGATGAGGAAGTCGAAGCCGTTGAGCAGCTCGGTAAAGCCGAAGGTCAGGCGGAGCTGGCCGGTGACCATGTCGAGACCGACGCAGGCGAGGGCGAAGCCGAGCATCATCGACACGACGGTCTTGGCCGGCGGTTCCTTGCTCATGCCCACGAAGGAGGCGAAGGCGAGGAAGTACACCGCGAACTTCTCGGCCGGACCGAACTGGAGCGCGAACTGGGCAACCAGCGGCGCGATCAGCGTGATCATGACGATGGCGAAGAAGGCGCCCACGAAGGACGAGGTGAAGGCGGCCGTGAGGGCCTCACCCGCGCGTCCCGACCGCGCCATCGGATGGCCGTCGAAGGTGGTGGCCACGGACCAGGGTTCGCCGGGAATATTGAACAGAACCGAGGTGATGGCGCCGCCGAACAGCGCGCCCCAGTAAATGCAGCTCAAAAGGATGATCGCCGAGGTCGGCGACATGGAGAAGGTGAGCGGCAGCAGGATGGCCACGCCGTTGGCGCCACCAAGTCCGGGCAGCACGCCGATGATGACGCCGAGCAGAATGCCGATCGCCATCAGCAGGATATTGAACGGGTCGGCGGCAATTCCGAACCCGTGGTAAAGATGGGTGAAGTTGTCGAGGATCATGTTCATGGGCGCGTTCCCCTTGGGAGCCTTTTTGTTTGTGCCTGATCAGAGTCCAAGCATGGCCTCGACCGGCCCCTTGGGGAGCGGAATGAGGAACCAGCGCTCCAGCGTGATGTAGAAGAAGATCGGCACGCCGAATGCCACCGCGAGCGACAGCGGAATTCCGTATTTACCCAGCCAGACCATGAACACGAGGATAAGCAGGATGGACGGCACGTAGATGCCGAATTCCGGCACCAGAGCGACATAGACGCAGGCCGGGATGAGCACCTTGAGCACCTGAACCAGCTGCCCGTTTTCGGCGAAGATCCGCGTCCGGTCTTCGCGCAGGGCCGAGACCAGGTTCACCAGGCTGCAGGCGCAGATGATGATTCCGACATAGAAGGGGAAGAAGCCGGCCTGCGGGCCGCCGTCCCACCCGGAGCCGACCTTGTGACTGCCGTAAATGACGACGAAGCCGAACAGCAGGGTCAGCACAGCTGTCCCGATTTCGACCGAACGTTGCTTCGGTCCCGCGCCGCCAGCCTCTTGATGAGCCTGTTCCATCACGATTATCTCCGAAAATCCGCACAAAGGACCGCCCGGCGGGGTGCTCCCGCCGGCGGCACGTTTGACGCCAGCTCACTTGAGTGTTTTTCGTTGCTTTGCTTCGGGTCGCTCGACGGGACGTCCGATGATGAATACTCGGACGGTCCCGTCGCGATCCGCGGCTGACGCGATCCCTCTCCCCGGGATCGGTCGGCCGGCACACTGCCGGCCTCAGTTCGTCATCCGATTACGCCTCGCGAGGGGCGTATCAGTTACCAGCGATGAAGCCGGCTTCCTGCATCAGACCCTTGTGCTTGGTCTCGGTCTGGTCGAGCCACGCCTTGAACTCGTCACCAGCCATGAAGCTCTGATTGAAGGCACCGTCCTTCATCAGCTGCTTCCACTCAGGCGTCTCGCGGACCTTCTTGAACAGGTCGACGAAGTACGCGACCTGCTCCTCGGACACGCCCGGGGGCATGAAGATGCCGCGCAGCATGAGGTATTCGACATCCAGGCCGGCCGACTTGCAGGTCGGGATCGAGGACCAGGAAGCATCGCCGAGGATCTTGTCGGTGTAGGGCAGGGTCTTGTCGTCGAACACGCACAGCGGGCGGAGCTTGTCACCGCGCCACTGGGAGACCGCCTCGATCGGGTTGTTCACCGACGAGTTGATGTGACCGCCCACGAGCTGCACGGCCACTTCTCCGCCGCCCTTATACGGGATGTAGGTGATCTTCTTGCCGATCGCCTTCTGCAGGGCGACGGTGATGATCTGGTCTTCCGACTTCGAGCCGGTGCCGCCCATCTTGAAGGTGCCGTCCGGCGCCGCCTTGATAGCCGCGACATATTCCTGAGCGGTCTTGTAGGGCTCCTGGGCATTCACCCACAGCACGAACTCGTCCAGCGCCAGCATGGCAACGGGGGTCATGTCCTTCCAGTTGAAGGGAATGCCGGTCGCGAGCGGGGTGGTGAACAGGTTCGACAGCGAGATGATGATCTTGTGCGGATTGGCCTTGCTGCCCTTGACGTCGAGGAAGCCCTCACCGCCGGCGCCACCGGACTTGTTGATCACCACGAGAGGCGACGACATCAGGTCATGCTTGGCAATGATGCCCTGAAGCGTGCGGGCCATCTGGTCGGCGCCGCCGCCGGTACCGGCCGGGACAATGAACTCAACCGGCTTGGTGGGCTCCCAGGCCGCCGCCGCCGGCAGCATGGACATGGCCGTCATGCCGAGAGCGGTGATCGCTCCCAGACCGAAGGCTTGCAAATTTTTCATCTGGCGTTTCCTTCCCAAAGGGTTGTCGAGAATGGCCGCATCTTTTGAGCGACGGCCTTTTTTTGGGTCCCGCACCCCGGTCAAATAGCCGGGAAAAGGACCTCGACGTCCGGCAGTCTTTCTTGTGTCTCTCCGCCGGATATTCCGTGGAATAAGTTGTACCAAGATTAGCTTTAAGCCAACCCCCTAATTCTAAAGTGCAATGGTGCGACGCAAGGTCAGCCCGTATTACACATCCCAGTAATTATGTATTTGGCATAACAGTCTTGGTATACGTTATAATTCATGCCGTGTATGAGATATCTTATTAAATAAGCCATTGCCTGAACACGCATTTTTTATCGCCGGCACGAGCTTACCTAAGGTCGCTTCTCAAGCCTTCCCTGGCGTCCGCCATCCACGGGCGCTTCGCTCAAAGGAAGCCCGCAATTACTTGCTACCCTTACGGATGCCTGAATTTGCGCCTGTTTCTCCCTAAATTTCGCCATTTTGTTGCGGTGCACAATCTTTTTTGTCGAAGCGCGACCCGACTCGGCACCCTGTTTCCGGTTCCGACGAAGGCCGGCAGGCGGGTTCCTGCGGCCGGATCATCGGGCGGTCGCGCAGCCATGCGAGAATGATCGTGCGGGAAGGAAAGACCCGGTCGCCGCACGGAATCGATTTTGCTAGGAGAGGCGGGCTGCGGCGGCGCCACCGCAATCCAGCCGCGATGCCGGGCCAGCATGAGGATTGCAGGATGCGAATGCAGGGAGACACTGTTCCATGACCAGTCGCTTGATTCCGGTGGCTCCATTCGTGCTCACCGTGTTTGGCGCCACCGGCGACCTTGCGCGGCGCAAGCTTCTTCCGGCGCTGTTCCACCGCGACCTCGACGGGCAGATTCCCGACGAGGCCGTGATCATCGGCGTCTCCCGTCGCCCGCTGAGCGACGAGGAATTCCGTAATTTCGCGCGCCAGGCGCTTGTCGACCACGTTCCCGAGGCGGAACTGGAGGGCCCCGAGCTCGACCGGTTCCTCGGACGGCTGTCCTACATCGCCGCCAATGCCGATGCCGATCCCGGCTGGCCCGAGCTGGCCCACCGGGTGTCGAGCCTCCCCAGCCATGTGCCGGTCTATTATCTCGCCACCGCGCCGCATCTGTTCGGGCCGATCTGCGAGAGGCTCGGCAAGTTCGGCCTGGCCGAGAACGGCCGTGTCGTGATCGAAAAGCCGATCGGCAAGGACCTCGCCTCCGCGCTCGCGCTCAACGAGCAGGTCGGCAAGATCTTCACCGAGGATCAGGTGTACCGCATCGATCATTACCTCGGTAAGGAGACGGTGCAGAACCTGATGGCGCTGCGCTTCGCCAACGCGCTGTTCGAGCCGCTGTGGAACAACGCCCATATCGACCATGTCCAGATCACCGTGGCCGAGGCGCTCGGCGTCGAGGAGCGGGCCGGCTATTACGACACCGCCGGCGCGATGCGCGACATGGTGCAGAACCACATGCTCCAGCTCCTCTGCCTGGTGGCGATGGAGCCCCCCGCCTCGCTCGAGGCCGATGCGGTGCGCGACGAGAAGCTGAAGGTGCTGCGCGCGCTCAAGCCGATCGACGACCACAACATGGCCGCCGTCACCGTGCGCGGCCAGTATCGCGCCGGGGCCTCCGCCGGCGGCGCCGTGCCGGGTTATCTCGACGAGCTGGGGTCGAGCCACAGCGAGACCGAGACCTTCGTCGCGGTGAAGGCGGAAGTGGAAAACTGGCGCTGGGCCGGCGTGCCGTTCTACCTGCGCACCGGCAAGCGGCTGGCCTCGCGGGTGTCGGAGATCGTGGTCGGCTTCCGGCCCGTTCCCCATTCGGTGTTCGGCGAGGGGGTCGGCGCCATCGAGCAGAACCGCCTCGTCATCCGGCTCCAGCCGGATGAGGGCGTGAAGCTGTGGCTGATGATCAAGGACCCCGGCCCGGGCGGCATCCGCCTCACCCATGTGCCGCTCGACATGAGCTTCGCCAAGGCGTTCAAGGTGCGCAACCCGGACGCCTATGAGCGGCTGCTGCTGGACGTGGTGCGCGGCAACCAGACCCTGTTCATGCGGCGCGACGAGGTCGAGGCGGCCTGGCGCTGGGTCGACCCGATCCTCAATGCCTGGCGCCACACCAAGGAGGCGCCGCGCCCCTACACCGCCGGCACCTGGGGCCCCTCCGCCGCCATCGCGCTCATCGAGCGCGACGGGCGCACCTGGCTGGAGGATGGCGCCTGAGCTGGCGCGCGGCGCGTGCCGCGCGGCGGGCGATGAACTTCCCGGTTCCCGCGACCGTTGCGGCCGCGGGAACCGTCTTTATTGGTGAAACGGCGCGGCTACGCCTACGCTGTCACGGCGCGGCAGGCGCCTGGTTCTGGAACGGCGCCCTGCCAGCGCGCCGAGGTTTGGAGATGATCGTGAGCCACACGCTGCACGAGCTCGCTGACGGCGCCGCCGTGGCGACGGCCCTCGCGGATTATGTCGCCGCGGCCCTTGCCGCCCGCCTTGAGCGCGACGGCATGGCGAGCCTCGCCGTTTCCGGCGGACGCACTCCCACGCGCTTCTTCGAGGCGCTCTCCACCCGCGACCTGCCCTGGCAGAAGATCGCCATCACGCTGGTCGACGAACGCTGGGTGCGCGAGAGTTCCGATCGCTCCAATGCCCGGCTGGTGCGCCAGCACCTGCTCCAGGGCAAGGCGGCGGCGGCGAAGTTCGTGCCGCTCGCCAATGACGCGCCGACCCCGGAAGCCGGGCTGTTCGCGGTCAACGAGGCGCTGGAGGATCTGGCCTGGCCGCTGGCCTGCGCCGTGCTCGGCATGGGCGATGACGGCCACACCGCTTCCTTCTTCCCCGGTGGCGACCATCTGGAAGAGGCGATCGACCCCGACGCTTCGCTGGGCCTCATTCCCATGCGCGCGCCCGATGCAGGTGAGCCGCGCATCACCCTCACCCTGCCGGTGCTGCTCGCCGCCGACGCGCTGGCGCTGCACATCGAAGGCCCGGCCAAGCGGCCGGTACTGGAGAAGGCGCTCGGGGAAGGCCCCGCCACCGAGATGCCGATCCGTGCGGTGCTGCGCGCGCCGCGCCCGCTCGACATCTTCTGGTGTCCCTGACCGGGACGCTGCAGCGAACCTGCGACCGCCGAGGTGCCGCCGGGGCACCGAACCAGACGACCCGGTCGGCGCCCGCCGGCCGAAGAAGACCTTGAGGAGAGCAGCATGGCCGACGCCGTCATCCCGTCCAGCGTGAATGCCCGCCTTGGCGAGGTCACCGAACGCATCGCCAAGCGCTCGCACGACACCCGTGCCCGTTATCTGGACCGCATCGCCGCCGCCGCGCAGAAGCAGCCGGTGCGCAGCTCGCTGGGCTGCGCCAACCAGGCCCACGGCTTCGCCGCCTGCGGCCCTTCGGACAAGGCAATGCTGCGCGAGGGCGCGGGCGCCAACCTCGCCATCGTCACCGCCTACAACGACATGCTGTCCGCCCACCAGCCCTATGAGCGCTTCCCGGACCTGATCCGCGCGGCCGCCCGCGCGGCCGGCGGCGTGGCCCAGGTCGCCGGCGGCGTGCCGGCCATGTGCGACGGCATCACCCAGGGCGAGGCCGGCATGGAGCTGTCGCTGTTCTCGCGCGACGTGATCGCGCTGGCCACGGCGGTCGCCCTGTCGCACCAGACATTCGATGCGGCGGTGTTTCTCGGCATCTGCGACAAGATCGTGCCCGGCCTCGTCATCGGCGCGCTGTCCTTCGGTCATCTGCCGGCGGTGTTCATTCCCGCCGGCCCGATGACCTCGGGCCTGCCCAATGACGAGAAGGCGAAGATCCGCCAGCTGTTCGCGGAAGGAAAGGTCGGCCGCGCGGAACTGCTGGAGGCCGAGAGCCAGTCCTATCACGGGCCCGGCACCTGCACCTTCTACGGCACCGCGAACACCAACCAGATGATGATGGAGATCATGGGCCTGCATCTGCCCGGCGCCTCTTTCGTCAATCCCAACACGCCGCTGCGCGACGCGCTGACCACCGCCGCCGCCGAACGCGCCATGTCGATCACCGCGCTCGGCAATGACTATGTCCCGGTCGGGCGCATGCTGGACGAGCGCGTGTTCGTGAACGGCATCGTCGGCCTGCACGCCACCGGCGGCTCCACCAATCACACGCTGCACGTCGTCGCCATGGCGGCGGCGGCGGGTATCAAGCTGACCTGGGACGACTTCTCCGACCTCGCCGACATCACGCCCCTGCTCTGCCGCGTCTATCCCAACGGCAAGGCCGACGTGAACCACTTCCAGGCTGCCGGCGGCATGGGCTTCGTCATGCGTGAGCTGATGGAGGACGGCCTGCTCCACCGCGACGTCGAGACCGTCTGGGGTGCCGGTCTTGATGCCTATACCCGCGAGCCCGGCCTCGCCGAGGACGGCACGCTGACCTGGCGCGACGGCGCGGCCCTGAGCGGCGATGAGGCGGTGCTGCGCGGTGCCAAGACCCCGTTCCAGGCCACGGGTGGGCTGAAGCTGCTCTCCGGCGATCTCGGCCGGGCGGTGATCAAGACCTCGGCGATCGCGCCCGAGCGGCACATCATCGAGGCGCCGGCACGGGTGTTCCACAGCCAGGAGGAGCTTCAGGCCGCGTTCAAGGCCGGCGATCTTAAGGGCGACTTCGTCGCCGTGGTGCGGTTCCAGGGACCCAAGGCCAACGGCATGCCCGAGCTGCACAAGCTGATGCCGCCGCTCGGCGTGCTTCAGGACCGCGGCAACAAGGTCGCGCTGGTCACGGACGGGCGGCTGTCGGGTGCCTCCGGCAAGGTGCCGGCCGCCATCCACGTCACGCCGGAAGCCGCGGACGGGGGCGCCATCGCGCTGATCCGCAACGGCGACATCATCCGCCTCGACGCCGTCGCGGGCACGCTGACGGTGCTCGTCGACGCGGAAGTGTGGGCGGAGCGTGCCCCCACGCCCGCCAACCTTTCCGCCTCCCATGTCGGCGTGGGACGGGAACTGTTCGCTTCGTTCCGGGCGGCGGTGGGCACCGCCGACACTGGGGCATCCATCTTCGCCGTGCACTGAGCCGGGGAGGTCGGCCCGGTCAGAACACCGGGCCGACCTTTCCCAGCGGAATCATACCGAGCAGGACCTGACCGCGACGGAAGCCGAAGCGGAAGCTGTTGGCCGGCTGGCCGTCGATCGTGGTGGGCGAGCCCATCGCCATCATCGCCGGCGCCAGGTTCACCATGAAGTCGGGCATCAGGCCGGCGCCCGACAGCGCACCGAACAGGGCCGGCGCGTTGGCGACGGACAGGTCGAGCGTGCCGTCCAGCCGGCGCTGGGGATCGAGCCCGAAGGTGCCACTGGCGCTGATCACGCCGCCGGCGGCGCTGAGCTGTGCCTCCAGCAGCTTCACCTGCCCGCCCGCCTGCTGCCACTGGGTGACCCGCTCAAGCGGTGTCATGGCGCGGAAAGCGGGCACCTCGGTCACCGTCGCCTGCATCTCGCCATCGATCTCGGGCACGGCCGCGCCGCCGACGAACAGGCCCTTCGCGCCCTTCACCGCGGTCGCGATATCAAGCGTGCTATCGGCCTCGCCGGGATGATGGCGCACGTGAAGCACCGCCTCGCGGGCCGTGAGCACGGTCGTGCCCTCGGCGGAGAGCTGGTAGTCCTTGGCCACCACCGACACCCGCTCCGGCCGGCCGCCGCTGCCGACGCCGCTGAGCTGGAGCAGCGACCAGTCGGCCACCGCCTCCCGACCGGTCGAGGCCTCGACCAGCCGGGCCGGTCCCTGGAACTCCGCGATGATGTGGCCGGGATTCCAGACCTGGGCGACCGCATGCACGCGCTGGGCCGTCGCCGTCCACTGGCCGGAACCCGCGCCGACCGTCGCGCCGGCAAAGGCCAGCGTGGGTGAATCGCAGATCAGCTCGAAGCGGAAGGGAAAGCCGCCCAGCTCGCGGTTGGTGCAGGTCCAGATGCGGCCATGGGCAGCTTCCGCCGCGATCCAGCCATCAACCTCCTCGCCCACCCGGCCCGAGGCATAGAACCACATGCCCGACCAGCCGATGGCCAGCAGCACGATGAACGCCACCGGCAGCGTGATCAGCCAGCGCCGGCGCCGCGGGGCCGGATCGAGGGGTGTTCCGGGACCGGGTATTCCCTGTGTGGGTGTGCCCTGCGCGGGAGTGGAAGCCGGCTCGGCATGGGGATCGGAAAAGCTCATGGGGAACTCCAGCAGGGGCGCGACCGGGCGCGGGCACCATCCACCGCCGGTGCGGCGCGCATGTGGCACGGCCCGCACCCGCCGCAACGGACCTTGGGGCGCCCTGCCGCTTGCGCGGGCAGGCCCCCGCATGCGACGGCAGGATGTCGATGTCCCTTACCGTGATTCCGGCCCGCTCGCCATGAACCCCACAAAGAACGCACCCCAGAGAACCGCAAAAAGCCCCTCGCGCCGCGCCGCGACGGGTCCCGGCGATCTCTGGGTCTTCGGCTATGGCTCGCTGATGTGGAATCCCGGCTTCGCGTTCGAGGAACGGGTGACCGGCAAGCTGATCGGCGCCCACCGCTCCTTCTGCGTGCTCTCGGTGCACTGGCGCGGCACGCCGGAGAAGCCGGGGCTGGTGCTCGGGCTCGACCGCGGCGGCGCCTGCCTGGGCATCGCCTACCGTGTCGCGCCGGCACAGGCGGAGGCCACACTGGCCTATCTGCGCGAGCGCGAGCAGGTGACGAACATCTATCGCGAGGCGGTGCGCCGGGTCTGGCTGAAGGACGGCAGCGAGCGCAGCATTTCCGCCGTGACCTTTCTGGTCGATCGCGGCCACGCCCAATATGCCGGCCGCCTCAGCCCCGACGAGCGCCTGCATCTGATTCGCCAGGGGCATGGCGTGGGTGGGCCGAACACGGACTATGTGAACGCCACCGCCCGCCACCTCGCCGAACTCGGCATCCGGGACACGGAGATGGACTGGCTGACGCAGCGACTGTGAGCCCTCCTCCTCCCGCAGGCCGCTTCAGGAGGGGACGATGGACCCGCTATCGGTCTCGGGCAGGATGCGCAGGTGAATTTCCTGCGCGCCCAGGACCCGCGCCATGATGCGCGCCCTGGAACCGGCGGGACCGGACCAGAGCGGCACGCAGCGCCCGTTTTCCGACCGCACCGCCATGGCGACCGCGTCCGGATAATCGGGCGCGTCGTCCACCTGGTAGACCGAATACACCTGCCGCCGCCCGTCCGGACCGCGCCAGAGCCGGAAGCGACGCGCCAGCAGGGCGTCGGCCGCGCTGAGCGGCCCGTCGTCCCGCAGCGAATCGCTGCATGTGATTTCATGTGTCATCATGAGAACAAATCTAGAACATTTACGGATGGCGTCAATGCGCCTCGTGAGGTGAATCCGCGATCGCCCGGTTTGTTCCCGCAAAGGCCGAAGCCGCACCGTCCGACGCGGCAACGTTCAACGCCGCGCCGCGCGATACGCCGCCGCCCCTCAGTTTCCCTCGATGCCGCCCTCGGGCGCCAGCGCCGGCCAGGACCGCACCCCGAGCCAGGCGCCGACGAACTTCACATATTCGACGAAAAGCAGCCGGCCATTGGCAACCACCAGCGCGAGGCCGTTCTCTTCCGGCGGTGTCCTGGCCACCACGGGATAGGGCACCAGATCCATGTTCGGCATCGCCCGGCGCAGTTCCACCAGCGCCCGCGGCATATGCCAGGACGAGGTGACGACGAGCAGCGAGTGGAAGCCCCGCGCCCGCGCCCATTGCGCGGTCTCAATGGCATTGCCGCGCGTGTTCAGCGCCGAGCGTCCGAGCGCGACGCAGCACTTCAGCACGTCCTCCGGTACCGGGGCGGTGCGGCCGATTTCGCTGAGCGTGGTGTCGGGATGAACGCCGGTGATCAGCAGGCGCTGGCCGCGATGCTGTGTCAGCAGGGCGATCGCGTCGGGAATGCGATCCGCCCCGCCGGTCAGCACGACGATGCCGTCGGCACTGCGGCTCGGCTGCCCCTCACGCCCCTGAAGGCTGACGACGAACAGGGCAAAGCCCGCCAGCACGAGGACGAAGGCGGCAAGGATCAGCGCCAGCCCGAGGCGCACCAGCCGCTGAATGACGTTCAGCGAGGCACTCGCCGCACCGGCGGGATGAGGGGGTTCGAAGTCGGACACGGGGGCTGCGCCTAGGTGATGCCGCGCAGGGTGCGGAAAACCGTCACCCGCGAGGTTACGGCCGTAACCAGCGCGACCAGGACCGACACGCCCAGAATTCCGCCATAGCCGTGCCCGTCCAGACGCATGGCGCCCACCAGCGTGTCCACCGGATCGTTGATCCCGAGCCAGCCCGGCAGGGTCGAACCGAGGAAGAACAGCGCCATCGCCGCGCCGCCGCCAAGGGCGCCGCCCTTGAGGCCGATGGCGAGGAAATGATGCTGGAATTCCTGGGCGATGAAGGTGTCGCGCGCGCCGACGAAATGCAGCACCTCGACAATGCCACGCGCCGCGTCCACCGCCGCCCGCGTCGCGAACACGACGCACAGCACCGTTGCCGCCGCCACCAGCGCCAGTACCGCCAGGCCTACCACCACGACCGAGCGCGCGGTGGCGGCAAGGCGCTCGGTCCATTGCCTGTGGTCATCGAGGCTGGCCGACGGCACCTGCCGGGCAAGGCCCGCGCGCAGGGCGGCGAGGGTCTGCGCATCGGCGTCGGAGGCCAGCGTGACCACGATCAGCCGGGGCACGGGCAGGTTCGACACGTCGAGCCCCGCGCCCAGCCAGGGTTCCAGCAGCGAGGCGGTCTCGCGCTCGTCCAATGCGCGGGCGTCGGCAATGCCGGGCGTCGCCTTGGCGAGCTGCACCGCGCGCGTCAGCGCGGCCTGGATGTCCAGCGCGTCGCCCGGCTTGATCTCGATCGTGGTCTCGCGGGCGATGTCCGAGGTCCAGTCCGCCGCCACCGTGCGTACCACGGCGACGCTGCCGATGGTGATACCGGCCAGGAAGGTCATGATCGCGACCACCGCGGCCAGCGCGTTGCCGGTGACACTGGCGCGCGGAACGATGGAGCGGCCGGTGCGCGGATGATCACCCGGCTGCGCGTCGCCGGTCCCGCGCCGAAGACGAAGCCGGAGCGCCTGGAGCGGCGAAGGGCCGGGCGAGGTGGATGTGGCGTCAGTCATAGACGGTCAGCCGTCCCTGGTGGATCACGAGCCGACGGGCGTCGAACTGGTCCATAAGCGCGATGTCGTGCGTGGCGATCAGCACCGAGGTGCCGCTCTTGTGCAATTCGAGAAACAGCCGCATCAGCCGGCGGGCGAGGCCAGGATCGACGTTGCCGGTGGGCTCGTCCGCGAGCAGGATCTCCGGCCGGCTGATGAGCGCGCGCGCGATCGCCGCGCGCTGCTTCTCACCGCCCGACAGCACGGGGGGAAGCACATGCATGCGCTCACCCAGTCCGACCCACTGCAACAACTCGCGCACCTCGGCCCGGTAGCTCGCCTCCTCGCGCTCCTGCACACGAAGCGGCAAGGCAACATTCTCATAGGTAGTGAGGTGGTCGAGCAAGCGGAAATCCTGAAACACGATGCCGATGCGCCGGCGCATCGCCGCCGTTTCATCGGGCCCGAGTTTGGCGGCATCACGGCCGAAGATGTTGATCAGGCCGCGCGTGGGCCGCAGCGACAGGAACATCAGCCTGAGCAAGCTGGTCTTGCCCGCACCGGACGGGCCGGTGAGAAACTGGAAGGAGTGCGGCGGTATGCCGAAGGTGACGTCGCGCAGCACCTCCGGCCCCATGCCGTAGCGCAGGCCGACATTCTCAAAACGAACCAAGGTTGTTCCCCAAGGGTTCCCCAAGGCGGGGCGCGGCCGGCGCGGGGCGGCAGCGCAGCGATTCACTTTCCCCGCGGCTTCTAACATAGCGTGGGCGCGGAAAGGCAAAAGCGGCGCGGCAAAAACACCGGCAACTGGACGCGGCACCGCCGCCCGGTCCATTGTGCGGGGGAAAAGCGCGGCCGGAAACAGGGCCATCACACGCAACGGGACGAAATATGAGCCAGAAGACCGACGCCCCCGCCACGGACGCACCGATTGCGGCGACGGCGACGTCCCATATCCAGGTGCTGTTCGACGCCGAGACCATCGCCACGCGCAACCGCGAGCTCGCCGCCGAGATCGTCGCCGCCCGACCCGAGAAGCTGGTGGCGATTGCGGTGCTGAAAGGCAGCTTCGTCTTCGCCGCCGACCTGATTCGCGCCATGCACGAAGCCGGGCTGGCGCCGGAAGTGGAATTCATCAGCCTGTCGAGCTACCGCGATTCGCGCGTCTCCTCCGGAAAGGTCACGGTGCTGCGCGACATCGACAGCGACGTGCGCGGCCGCGACGTGCTGCTGATCGACGACATCCTCGAATCCGGCCGCACGCTGGCTTTCGCCAAGGACCTGCTCGCCGCGCGCGGCGCCCGCCGGGTGCTGGTGTGCGTGCTGCTGGAGAAGCCGCACAAGCGGGCGGTGCAGGTGGATCCGGACTTCGTGGGCTTCACGTGCCCGGACTATTTCGTCGTCGGCTACGGCATGGACGTGTCCCATGCCTTCCGCCAGCTTCCCTTCATCGGCTACATCCCCGAACAGGAAACCTGACGACGTCCCCACGCGCGGGCCGCCTCAGGGCCCGCCCCGAGGCCGGGCCACGGCGGGAGCGGCCGGCGGTCAGAACTCGCGCAGCAGACGTTCGAGATAATCGAGCTCGATGCGCGGGCGCTGGGGGTCGCTGAAGCGGCGGCGCAGTTCCTCCAGCACCTGGCGGGCGCGCTGCATGTCCATCTCGTCGGGCACCTTCACGGTGACGTCATCACCGTAGTCGCGCGAGCGTAGAGGCCGGCCCAGCGGGTCGTTGCGCTCGGCGGTCTGCCCCGAGGGACTGCCGGGCTGCCCGCCCTGCTCACCTTCCTGCTGCATCGCCTCGGCCATCTGCTGGGCGCCACGGCGCAGCGCCTGAAGCGCCTCGCTCTGGGCGTCCACCGCGCCGGTGCCGTCGCCGCTGCCCAGTGCTTCCTCGGCCTCGCGCATCGCCTGCTCGGCCTGGCCGAGACCGGACTCGCCAGGCGTGTCGCCCTGCCCGTTCTGACCCTGCCGGCCCTCGCCGCCCTGGCCCTGTTCACCCTTCCCCTGCTCGCCGGGCCGGCGGCCGCGCTGGGCCTGCTGCATCTTCTGGCGCAGCTGGCGAAGCTGCTCGCGCAGCTGCTCCTGGCTCTGCTGCAGATCGCTGAACTGCTGGTTCCGACCGTCCTGCTGGCCCTGGCCCTGCTGACCCTCCTCGCCCGGCTCGCGGCCCTGCTTGAAGGTGCGGTCGCGCAGCTGCTGCTGGCGCCGGATCATGTCGCCGAGCTGGTCCATGGCCTGCGACATCTGGCTCTGGCCGCGACGCTGCTGCTGACGGCCGGCCTGAAGACCGTTGAGCATGTCCTGCAACTCGCTCAGCATCTGCCGGGCGGCGTCCCGGGCGCCATTGCGGGCCATGTTCTCGATGCGGTCGAGCATCTTCTGCAGGTCCTGCGGACGCACCATGCGGGTGTTGGGGTCCATCGGCTGGCTGCCGTCGGCCTGGTCGCGGTTGCGCATGGCCTCTTCGGCGAGGGCCTGCATGTACTGCTCCATCGCCTCGCGCAGTTCCTGCGTCAGGCGCTGGATCTCCTCGTCGCTGGCCCCGTTCTCCAGCGCGCTCTGCAATTGCTGCTGAGCGTCGCGCAGGCGCTTTTCGACGTCCGACAGGTCGCCGTCCTCGATTCGGACCGCGACCTCCCACAGATAGTCGACCACGCCGCGCAGATCGTCATCGTTCCGGGCGTTGACCAGCCGCCAATAGGCGCTGCGCAAGCCTATGTAATGCGCGGGGTCGGGGGTGAAGCGCTCGGGTGCGATGGCCAGCGCGTCGAGGCCTTCCTGCACCCGCTGACGCTGATTGGCGTCCAGAGCGAGATGCTGACGCTCATCGATCAGCGCCCGCGCCAGCGGGTTGGTGAACAGCCGCGCCGGCAGCACGAAGCTGCGTGGACGCGACATGCCGGTATTGCCGGCCTCGTCGCGCGCGGTGAGCGTCATGGTCACGCGGGTGCCGGCCCATGGACTCTCGGTCAGGTCACGGGTGGTCTGCCCGCTGGCGACCTTGCCGCGCCTTCCGGAAAGCGGCAGCGGAAAATTCGGGGCCTCGACCAGCACCCGCGGCGCGGGCCGGGGCGGTGCATTCTTGAGCGCGTGCAGCGGCGGCGGCGGCGGCACCGCGGCGAAGGTCGCCTCCGCGGAAACGACGCCATAATCATCCTCGGCCTTGTAGTTCAGGATGAGGCCGGTGCGGCCGGACGCCTGCGGCTCCTTGGTCAGTTCGATGCTCGGCGGCTGATCCTGCACCGCGCGGAAATGCCAGGCGACCACGCGCCCGTCCGGACCGGCGATGCGCGCGGAGCCATCAGAATTGATGAGGTAATGGTGCTCGTCGGCCGCGCGCGGGGCGGCGGGGGACGTCGTCGATGCGGCGGCGGTCGCCGGCGCGGCATCGGTCTCCGCCTCCTCGACGGCCGCGACCCCGCCCTCGACGTCGAGCCCCGCATCGGCGAGGCCGGTCACACGCACCACAAGCTCGCTGCCGGCAGGAACGGTGAGGGCGGCCGCCTCATATGCGCCCGAGGCGGCATCGGCCGGATCGGCGGCACGTTTCGTGGTGTCCTTGTTGGCGTCCAGCGCGACATCCTGCGAGCGCAGCCCCGGCAGCATCACCGGCGGGCGCGCGGTGTAGCCGGGCGGCGTGACCCAGGCGTCAATGCGATAGGGCACCGGCGGCACCGGGGTGTGCCAGTCGAACGCCGCAGAGATGCGACGCAGATGCTCGCCCGGCGCCATGAAGAAGGTGGCGATCACGCCCAGCATCACCAGCGCGCGGAACGCCCGCCCGTCGATGGCGGCGAGGCGCGGCGAGGGTAGCCCCGCCCTGAGACTGCCGAGCTGGCCCGACACCCTCGCCAGATGCGCCCGCCACAGGGCGGCGCCCACCGGATCGTCCGGCCGGGTGGCAAGATGGTCGGCCAGCGCCGTCACCGGCCGGTGCGGCAGGGCGCTGGTGCGGTCGAGGCGGGCGAGCGTGTCCTCCGCCGAGGGCAGGCGGATGCGCAAGGCGGGAATCAGCGCCGCAAGAAGCAGAAGCGCGAAGGGGACCAGGGCGACCATGCGCCCGATCGGGGTCAGCGCCACCCACAGGCCGAGCCAGGAGGCGATAAGGAACACGCCCACCGCCGCCGCCACGGCGGCAATGGCCGGCCAGCTGCGCTCCCACAGAAGCGTGGCGAAGGCGCGTTGGCGCGCGGCGTCCATGCGCTTCTCGGCGCGATGGATCTCGCTGCGCGCGCGTTCTTCGGCGCGCAGGTCACCCGTTCGCAGGTCGCCGCCGGTTTCCGACTGTCCTTCCGGTGCCGCCGTCACGCGCTCGTCCTCCGACGCTAGAACCGCACACCAGCCCCAACGTCACCTTAGCACGCCGCGCCGGAGGCGCCAGTCCTGCCACTTTGGCAGGCGCGCCTATTCGATAATCAGATCGTGATCGGGACAGTGCGACGAATGTGGCCGCGGCCGGCTCAGTCGAGCCAGCCGGGCACGCGGTCGAGCGCGATCAGCGCATCCGCGTCGACGCGCGGGCGCACCAGCGCGAATTCCCCGCCCTTCACCAGCACTTCGGGCACCAGCGGGCGGGTATTGTAGGTCGAGGCCTGCACCGCGCCATAGGCCCCGGCGGTCATCACGGCGATGACGTCGCCGGCGCGCAGGTTCGGCAGCCGCCGCCCCAGCGCCAGGAAATCGCCTGATTCGCACACCGGGCCGACCACATCCGCGACGATCTGCCCCTGCCCGCCGACAGGCGCGCGCACGGGCAAAATTTCGTGATGGGCGTCGTACAGCGTCGGGCGGATGAGATCGTTCATTCCCGCATCGACGATGATGAAGTGCTTGCCCTCGCCTTCCTTCACATAGACGACGCGGGCCAGCAGCACGCCGGCATTGGCCACCAGCATGCGGCCGATCTCGAACACCAGGCCGAGCCCGAGATTGTGGGTATGGCGCTTCACCAGCGCCGCATAGGCCCCCGGCAGCGGCGGTTCCGGCTCGCCGGCCACATAGGGCACGCCGAGACCGCCGCCGAGATCGAGATGGGTCAGCTTGTGGCCATCGGCCATCAGATCGCGGGCGAGCTCGACCAGCAGGGCGGTGGCGTTGTCGAACGGGCCGAGATCGGTGATCTGGCTGCCGATATGCATGTCGACGCCGGTGATGCGCAGGCCCGGCAAGCCGGCGGCGTGGGCATAGACCTCCCGCGCCCGCGACACCGGGATGCCGAACTTGTTGTCCGACTTGCCGGTGGAGATCTTGTGGTGGGTCTTGGCATCGACGTCCGGATTGACGCGGATCGAGATCGGCGCGGCAACGCCGTGGCTGACGGCGACCTCGGACAGCGTCAGCAGTTCCGGCTCGCTCTCGACGTTGAAGCACAGGATGCCGGCGTCGATCGCGGCCGCGATCTCCTCGCGGGTCTTGCCAACCCCGGAGAACACGATCTTGTGCGGGGCGACGCCCGCCGCGAGCGCACGCTTGAGCTCGCCCCCCGAGACGATGTCGGCGCCCGCGCCAAGCTTGGCGAAGGTGCGGATCACCGCCTGGTTGGAATTGGCCTTCACCGCGTAGCACAGCGTGGTGCGCATGCCCTCGAAGGCTTCGGTGAACACGCGGTGGTGCCGCTCCAGCGTGGCGGTGGAATAGACATAGGCCGGCGTGCCGACCGCCTGGGCGATATCGGCAAGGCTCACATCCTCGGCGTGGAGGATGCCGTCGCGGTAAGCAAAATGATGCATGAGGTGTTCGCGCGGTTCTAGAGCAGGCCGTCAAGGATGAAGGGGCGGTCCGGCTTCACCGGGCCGGTGTCCTTCGGCACTTTGCCGTCCGGGCCCGGCTGGGCCATGGGCGAGTTCGGCGGCGGCTCCAGCGGGCCTTTGACGCCGCAGCCGCCAAGCGCCAGCGCGCCGCCGAGAACGAGCGCGGCGGCAAGGTAACGGAAGGGGCGAGGCAAGGAGCGGCGGGTCAAGGAAACGTCCTCGTGCTGGCGTCGAAACGGACGGTATGAAAGCATCTCGGGCAACCTATAACGAGGCACGGCCAAAGGCGAGCCCGGCGGATGGCCCGGCCCGCGCATCCCGCCTCATACATCCAGACGCACGATCACCGGCACATGGTCGGAAGGCCGCTCCCAGCCACGCGCCTCGCGCAGCACGGTGACGTCCGTCGCCGCCGGAGCGAGCGCGGGACTGGCCCAGACATGGTCCAGACGGCGACCGCGATTGGAGGCGGCCCAGTCGGCGGCGCGGTAGCTCCACCAGGTGAACAGCTTCTCCTGCGGGGGAATGAAATTGCGCATCACATCCACCCAGCCACCCGCCGCCTGAAGCGCGGCCAGCTTTTCCACCTCGATCGGGGTGTGGCTGACCACGTCAAGCAGCTGCTTGTGGCTCCACACATCGCTCTCCAGCGGCGCGATGTTGAGATCGCCCACCAGAATGGAGCGCGCGCCGGGCGCGGTGGGATGCAGTTCTTCCCATGTCGTGGCTTCGTCGAGGAAGGCCAGCTTGTGGCGGAATTTCTCGTTCACCGCCGGGTCGGGAATGTCGCCACCGGCCGGGATGTAGAAATTGTGGATGGCGAGCGGCGCCTCGAGGCCCGCTTCGCGGCCGAGAACCACGGAAATGTGCCGCGCATCGCCCATGTCGCAGAAATCCTGCCGGCTCACGCTCTCGAAGGGCCGCTTCGAAAGGATGGCGACGCCGTGATAGCCCTTCTGGCCATGGATCGCAGCATGGGGATAGCCGAACCTCGCCGCGTCCTTCAGCGGAAAGCGGTCGTCCGGCGTCTTGGTCTCCTGCAGGCAGATGACGTCCGGCTGATGCTCGCTGGCGAGCTTGCCGACGAGCTCGATGCGCAGACGCACCGAATTGATGTTCCAGGTGGCGATCGAAAGCGGCACGGGCGGGAAGACCTTTGCGGACGCGGCTCAAATGCGACCGCGATGGAGGGATCAGGCCCTCTCCATATCAATCCCGCGCGCCGGGATGAAGAGCGCGCGGCCCGCCGACGACGCCTGATCCCGGCCCGCCCGTCAATCGCGGTTGATGACGAACAGCATCGGATCCGGGCGGTCGGTGGTGTTGAGGTTCGAGACCGCGACCGTGGTGTCGTAGCCCTGCGGGTCGGTGACCGTCCACTGCTTGAGCTGCATGGTCTTGGCGTCGAACATGATCATCAACCGGAACGTGCCGACCATCGGCTGCTTCTCTTCGATCACCACAGTGGCGAAGACATCGTCCTGGTACACGCCGGTGACGTTGGAATTGCGCGCGAGGTTGAAATTCTCCGACAGCAGGAAGCGCAGCGGGGTCGCCGAAAGCGGGGTGATGTCCTGCGTCTTCAGCCGCTTGTCGCGCACCGCGACCGAACGCCCGTCGGCCACCAGCACGATCGGGCTCGGCGGGTCGTATTCGAACAGCACGCGGCCGGGCTTCAGCAGGTAGAACTGGCCCTGCCGGCGCGTGCCGTCGGGATCGACCTGCACGAAATTGCCGCTCATCGCCTTGAAGCTGTTGAAGTACTGATTGATGCGATCGATCGTGCTGGCCGCCGCGCCCTGGCCGGCGACGGTCGCCATCTGGATGTTGGGATCCTGGCCCGGCGCCAGCGTGGCCGGCGCCTGCGACCGGGCCGGCGCGCTCTGTGCCATCACGGCGGCGGAGGGCTTCTTCGGCGGGGCGAAGGGCGGCGGCGGCACCTGCGCGCCCGCGGGAACGTTCGCCGCCCCCAGCGTACAGAGCAGGACGGCGCAGGCGGTGAGCAAATGGCGCATGAGGCACTCTCGCTGGCGCGCACGGCGCAAAATCTTCGACGGTCGTTGAGTGCGGGTAACGTCCCGCTGTGGCGATCCTGTGGCCCGCACCGGCAAGCCGGCACGGACGCGACGTCAACAGGAGCCGCATGGCTGGCAGCCGATGCGGCCCCGATGACGACTAATGCTCGTCGGCCTCGTTGGTTTCGATCAGGATCTCACGCTTGCCGGCGTGATTGGCCGAACCCACCAGCCCTTCCCGCTCCATGCGCTCGACCAGCGAGGCGGCGCGGTTGTAGCCGATCTGCAGCCGGCGCTGGATATAGGAGGTGGAGCACTTGCGGTCGCGCATCACCACGGCCACGGCCTGGGAATAGAGATCGCCCCCCTCCTCGCCCGCGCCGCCCGCCATGGCGCCCTTGTCGAACACCGCCCCGTCCTCGCCCTCGGTATCGAGATCGGCGGTGACCTCCTCGACATAGTCCGGCGCCCCCTGCGCCTTGAGGTGCTCGACCACGCGCTCGACTTCCTGGTCGGAGACGAAGGGTCCGTGGACGCGGGAGATGCGTCCGCCGCCGGCCATGTAGAGCATGTCTCCCTGGCCGAGCAGCTGCTCGGCGCCCATCTCGCCGAGAATGGTGCGGCTGTCGATCTTGGAGGTGACCTGGAACGAGATCCGGGTCGGGAAATTGGCCTTGATGGTGCCGGTGATGACGTCGACGGAGGGGCGCTGGGTGGCCATGATGAGGTGAATGCCGGCGGCACGCGCCATCTGGGCGAGGCGCTGGATCGCGCCTTCGATGTCCTTGCCGGCGACCATCATCAGGTCCGCCATCTCGTCGACGAGAATGACGATGTAGGGCAGCGCGGAGAGGTCCATTTCCTCGCGCTCGTAGATCGCCTCGCCGGTCTCCTTGTCAAAGCCGGTCTGCACGGTGCGCACGATGGCTTCGCCCTTGGCCTGCGCCTCGGCGACGCGGGCGTTGAAGCCGTCGATGTTGCGCACGCCCACCTTCGACATCTTCTTGTAGCGCTGCTCCATCTCCCGCACCGCCCATTTCAGGGCAACCACCGCCTTCTTCGGGTCGGTGACGACGGGCGTGAGCAGGTGCGGAATACCCTCATAGACCGAGAGTTCCAGCATCTTCGGGTCGATCATGATCAGCCGGCACTGCTCGGGCTTGTGGCGGTAGAGCAGGCTGAGGATCATGGTGTTGATGGCGACCGACTTGCCCGAGCCGGTGGTGCCCGCGACCAGCAGGTGGGGCATGCGGGCGAGATCCACGATCACCGGCTCGCCGCCAATGGTCTTGCCAAGCGCGATCGGCAGCTTGTAGGCCGCCTCGCCAATGTCCTTGGCGGACATGATTTCGCGCAGCAGCACCTTGTCGCGCTTCGGGTTGGGCAGCTCGATGCCGATGGCGTTCTTGCCGGGGATCACCGCGACACGGGCCGAGATCGCGCTCATCGAACGGGCGATGTCGTCGGCGAGGCCGATCACCCGGCTCGACTTGATACCGGGCGCCGGCTCAAGTTCGTACAGCGTGACGACGGGGCCGGGGCGCGCATTGACGATGGCGCCGCGCACGCCGAAATCTTCCAGCACGCCTTCAAGATCACGGGCGTTCTCGTCCAGTACGTCGCGCGGCAGCGCGGGGCCGGTACGCGGGGGAGGGGCGGTGAGCAGGTCCAACCCCGGCGCCAGATAGCGCCGCCGCGCTTCCTCGATCACCGCGCGGCCACCCTTGATGGCCCGCAGCGGCGGACGGCGCTTGGAACGCGAAGCCGGCGGCGGGGGAGGCGCGTCGTCGTCGTCCTCCTCGAAGGGCAGGTCGTCCTCCAGAGCGTAGCCGGCGGGCTCCTCGTCATCATCCACGATGGGTCCGCCGAAGCGCGGCTCCATGCGCTCGGCGCGGGACGCGGCCTCATCCTCCTCGTCAAGGCCGGCCATGCCGCGCAGACGGCTCGCGAGGCCGGCACGGGCGGGCGCGCCATAGCTCCGCCGCGAACGGCCCGGCATGAGGCGCGCCTTCAGCGACAGCAGCGCGTGAGTGGCCATGCCCAGCGCGAGCGCCAGGCGTCCCACGCCCTCGTCATCGAAATCCTCGGTGAACGCCTCGTCGTCGTCCTCGATGTCAACCGGCGGCTTCAGCCCGATGCCAAGCGCGATCGGCACCGCGAGCACCGCGCCGAACAGGCACAGCCCGCCGACCACGGCGTAGTCGAACGCGTTGAGCCAGGTCGAGCGCAGGGCGTCGGGCACCGCCAGCACCGCCTCGCCCATCACGCCGCCCAGACCGCTGGGCAGCGGCCAGGCGCCGAAGCGCGGCAGGCAGCCGGCGAAACCGGCGGCGCAGATGATGCCGATCACACCGGCAATGATACGCGCCCGCACCCGCCGCGGGCGGCGATGGGTCAGGATCAGCCAGCCCCAGACGCCGATCGGCAACACCGCGACCAACGAGGCGACGCCGAGAAGCTGCATGAGCAGATCGGCGACGACCGCGCCGGGCATGCCGAGGAAATTGGCCGGAGCGGCGGCGCTGGAGCGCGACAGGCTCGGATCGTTCGCCGACCAGCTCGCCAGCGCGACCAGAAGCAGGGCGCAGAGCCCGACCAGGGCGAGGCCGACGAGTTCCGCCGTGCGTCGGCGCAACGCGCCGCGGATTTCCTCCGGCAGGAAGGCGATCATGCCGCCGCGAGGGCGACGCTCGCCCCCCGATCTCTCGGTGCCGGAGCGCCCGGCGCTCTTCCCGCCAGCATTCCTGCCACCGGCGTTCTTGCCGCCCGCGCTCCTGCCCGCGCCCGAACTGCCCGCGCCCGACTTGGCGCTCGGCGATTTCCCGGACCCCGCCTTGGCGTCGGTGCCGCGCAGCGAGGAGGCGCGCCCGGGACGGGCGCTGACGCTCTCGTCCCGGGATGCCCGCATGGTCTGTGCCTGCCGCCCCATCCTTTTCCCCTCGCGTCAGCCCAGCCCCGCGAGGAGACGCGCGAGCGCCGCCTCGGTGGTCGCAGGATCCTGCACCAGCGCAATGCGCAGATAGTTCTCGCCGGGATTGCGGCCCTGCGCATCGCTCCGGCACAGATAGCCACCGGGCACGGTACGCAGACCCTCACGCTCCCACAGAAGCCGCGCCGCCGCCTCGCCGCCGCCGAGATGGCGCACATCGAGCCAGAGGAAGAACCCGCCATCGGGGCGCTCATAGCCGTATCGGCCGGCGAGCATGCGATCGGCGATGTCGAACTTGGCGCGGTAGAGATCGCGGCTCGCCACCACATGGGCCTCATCCGCCAGGGCGGCGATGGCGACGTGCTGCAGCGGCTCAGGCACCTGCGGCGCGGCCACGTTGCGGAACTCGGCGAAGGCGCTCATGAACGCGGCCTCGCCGGCGCAGAACCCGACACGCAGCCCCGGCAGGCTGGAGCGCTTGGACAGCGAATTGAAGGCGACGACGCCAACATAATCGGGCCCCGCGACTTCCAGAATGCCCGTGGGCGGCGCCGCGCCGAGCCAGATCTCGGAATAGCATTCATCCGCGAACACCATCACCTCATGGGCGCGGCACAGCGCGACCAGCCGCTCCAGATAGGCGCGTGGGGCGATGGTGCCCTGGGGATTGGCGGGCGACGCGAAATAAAGCGCGAGGGTGCGCTGGAGCAGGGCGGGCGTCAGCGCGTCGAGATCGGGCAGCCAGCCCCCGGCTTCGGGAAGCGGCAGGGCGACGCTCTCGCAACCCGCGGCCTCCGCCCCCGCGCCATAGGCGGCATAGAACGGATTGGGCAGCAGCACGAGCGGAGCGCCATCGCCGAGCCCGGCGCGCTTGGACGGCGAGGCCAGACGGCGCGCCATCAACGCCGAGAAGAACAGGCCCTCGCGCGAGCCGTTGAGCACCAGAACTTCGCTCTCGGCATCGAGCGGGCGGGGCAGGTCATAGCGCCGGCCGAGCCAGCCGGCGGCGGCGGCGCGGAACTCCGGCAGCCCCTTGCCGGCGGGATAGCGGCCGAAACCGTCGAGATGACCGGCAAGAACCTCGCCGACGAAACCCGGCATGGCGTGACGCGGCTCCCCGACGGCCAGGCTCAGCGCCGGCTTTGCCGGCGTCACGCCGGCGAGCAGCTCGGTGAGCCGCACGAAGGGCGAGCGCGCGGCCGGCCCCGGATCGGGCACGACGGGACTCGGTGACAGGAGAGCGGGTTCAGACACGCGGGACGATCTCACCATGGCCGCGAGTTGCGGGATTTGCCCACATCATAGCGCGCACGCGGTAAAGGCGCCCTTAACCATGGAAGAACGATGGCGGCGGCCCGCGAGACGCAGGAGCCCCCGCCGCGGCGCGGGCACATGAAGGCGCGCGCGCAAGCAGAGGCGGCGCCGAAGGCCCGCCCATGAAAAAGGCCCCGGCATGACGCCGGGGCCTTGAGGCAGCGGGAGCTGCGGAAGGCACGAGCCGGGCGCGGCGAACCGCGCCCGGAAGCCGGATCAGCTGTGGTAGGCGCGCTCGCCGTGCTCGACGATGTCGAGACCCTCGCGCTCCTTTTCCACCGACGGACGCAGGCCGACGATGATGTTGACGATCCAGAACAGGATCGCGGAAACCACACCGCACCATACGATGGTGGTCGCAACGGCCTGGATCTGGATCCACACCTGGGTGCCCATTTCGTAGCCGTCGATGCCGGGGCCGCCGAGCGAGGGCGCGACGACGATGCCGGTGCCGATGGCGCCGATGATGCCGCCCACGCCATGGACGCCGAACACGTCGAGGCTGTCGTCATAGCCCAGCGCGTTCTTCACCGTGGTGACGAAGAAGAAGCAGACGATCGAGGCGACGAAGCCGAGCACGATCGCGCCGATCGGGCCCGCAAGGCCGGCCGCCGGGGTGATGGCGACGAGACCCGCGACCATGCCGGAGATGGCGCCGAGCATGGAGGGCTTGCCCTTGGCAATCCACTCGATCAGCGTCCAGCCGACGATGGCACCGGCGGTGGCAACGAAGGTGTTGACCAGGGCCAGGGTGGTGCCGGCATTGGCTTCGAGGTTCGAACCCGCGTTGAAGCCGAACCAGCCAACCCACAGGACGCTGGCGCCAACCATGGCGAAGGGCAGCGAGTGGGGAGGCATCAGTTCCTTGCCGTAGCCGGTGCGCTTGCCGATGATCAGGCAGCCGACGAGGCCCGCGATACCGGCATTGATGTGCACCACGGTGCCGCCGGCGAAGTCGAGGGCGCCGAGCTCGAACAGGTAACCGGTCGAGTACCAGACCATGTGGCAGATCGGGTAGTAGACCAGCGTCACCCAGAGGATGCAGAACAGCACGATCGCCGAGAACTTCATGCGCTCGGCGAAGGCGCCGATGATGAGGGCGGGCGTGATGGCCGAGAAGGTCATCTGGAACGCCATGAAGACGTATTCAGGGATCTTCACGCCTTCGGAGAAGGTGTCGGCCAGGCTGTCAACGGTGACACCCGCGAGGAAGGCCTTGGAGAAGCCGCCGATGAAGGCATTGCCTTCGCTGAAGGCGAGCGAGTAGCCGTAGAACACCCACAGCAGCATCATCACGGCGGCGATGACGGTGACCTGCATCAGCACCGACAGCATGTTCTTGGCGCGCACCAGGCCGCCATAGAACAGGGCGAGGCCGGGAACGGTCATGAACAGCACCAGGATGGTCGAGACCATCATCCAGGTGACGTCGCCCTTGTCCACGGTCGAAACCACGGCCGCAGCCTCGGCGGTGGCCTCGGCGCCCGTCGCAGGCGCGTCCTGCGCGAACGCGGCAGCTGCAATCAGCGCCGTCGTGGCCAGCACGGGAAGGCCCGCGCGTATCCAATTCTTCTTCGTCATGGGTTCAATGCTCCGTCGCAATCGGAAAATGTCGGGATCGATGATGCTGGCTCACAGCGCGTCGGCGTCGGTTTCGCCGGTACGGATCCGCACGGCCTGATCGATCGCGTAGACGAAGATCTTGCCGTCACCGATCTGGCCGGTCTTGGCCGAGGTGGTGATGGCATCAATGACCTTGCCGACGTGATCGGAAGCCACGGCCACTTCGATCTTGAGCTTCGGCAGGAAGCTCACCGCGTATTCGGCGCCGCGGTAAATCTCGGTGTGGCCCTTCTGACGGCCGTATCCCTTGACCTCCGTAACGGTCAGCCCGTGCACCCCGATGCCAGTGAGCGCATCCCGGACTTCCTCAAGCTTGAAAGGCTTGATGATAGCCATGACGATCTTCATGGTTCCTGTCCCCGCTTGCCCTCGGACCCTGCACAGGGGTCCCGGGCGTTTCATGTCGGACTCGGCCAGGCAGGTTTTAATCAACCTTTCGGTCAAGCCGGAGGGGAGAGAATCAATTCGCGTGCCAACCGCCGTGCAGAAACGGTTTTCAGCCCGTTTTAGCGCGGCGGGCCCCTATTCACTCAAAGGTGAGCCGACTCAGGCCGCCTCCGCCAACGGCGTGAATGCTGCACATTTCTTGATCGGCGCGAGTCATCGCCCTCACGCCCCGCCCAAGTTTTGACACACGCTGTCTAATTTTTATGCATTTGCCGTCCAAGAGGGCGTAACGGGGCGGATCAGCCCCTCCTGCGCCACCGACGCCACCAGCCGGCCCTGCCGGTCATACACCAGGCCCCGCGCCAGCCCGCGGGCGCCCGAGGCGCTCGGGCTGTCCTGGGCATAGAGCAGCCAGTCGTCGGCGCGGAAGGGGCGATGCATCCACAAGGCATGATCGAGGCTGGCGGCCTGGATCTCATTGCCGAGCACGCTGGTGCTGTGCAGGACGGTCGTCGCCTCCAGAAGCGTCATGTCGCTGGCATAGGCCAGCACGGCGCGGTGCAGCGCCGGCTCGTCCGGCAGCGCCCGGCCGGCGCGGAACCACACCATGCGGCGCGGCTCGCTGCGGGGCTCGCCAAGCCCGATGGGGCGCAGCTCGATCGGGCGGGGGCGCATCCAGTAGTCCAGAACCGGCGCCGGCAGCCGCGCACGCACGGCCTCGGGCAGGTCGCCGATCCCGGGCACCGCCTCGGGCGGCGGCACCGGCTCGCTGAGGTCGAGCTGATGGTCCAGCCCCGGTTCCTCGCGATGGAAGGACACCGACATGATGAAAATCGGCCGGCCGTGCTGGATCGCCACGGTGCGGCGGGTGGCGAAACTGCGCCCGTCCCGCACCCGCTCCACCTCATAGACGATGGCCGCGTCCGGATCGCCCCCCAGCAGAAAATAGGCGTGCATCGAATGGGCCGCGATATCGACCGTGCGCTGGGCCGCCACCAGCGCCTGCGCCAGCACCTGCCCACCGAACACCCGGGTGCGG
This sequence comes from Ancylobacter pratisalsi, assembly GCF_010669125.1. Taxonomy (NCBI): domain Bacteria; kingdom Pseudomonadati; phylum Pseudomonadota; class Alphaproteobacteria; order Hyphomicrobiales; family Xanthobacteraceae; genus Ancylobacter; species Ancylobacter pratisalsi. The sequence goes on along the minus strand of NZ_CP048630.1, from coordinate 2,220,847 downwards.
AACGGCCAGGATTCAGGCGGATTGTAGCCCCGGAACAGATTGTCCTCGAGACGCTCCAGATCCAGCAGGCCGACAAGCTCGGCCACGCTGGCCGTCGAGGACGCATCGCGGGCGGGTTGATCGGCGATTGGCATGGCGGCTCCGGCTGTCACATGCCGGCCCGGCGCCGGCGCTCATTGTCCCCGCGTCGTAGCTAAGGCATATGATGACCCGCGCGCAATGCGCCGAAGAGATCAGGCCCCGACAATCTCGGGCCCCGAACCCAGGCTAGGGAGGCCGGCAGCGATGCCCCAGGCGGAACAACCGATCGCACGCTACGATGCGGTGATCGCCGGCGGCGGGCTTGCCGGGCTCACGCTGGCCCTCGCCCTGCGCCAGGGCCTTGGCGAGGGCGCGCGGCTCGCCATTGCCGATCCCAGCTTCGCCGCCCCGCCCGGCGTTGATAAGGTGGCCAGCACCGACATGCGCGCCTCGGCCTTCGCCGCCGGCGCCCGGCGGCTGTTCGAGACGCTGGGCATCTGGGAGCGCGTAAGCGCGGTCGCCGAGCCGATCCTCGCCATGGAAATCACCGATTCGAAGCTTGGCGACGCCGCGCGGCCCGTGTTCCTGACCTTTGACGGCGATGTCGCGCCCGGCGAGCCCTTCGCCCACATGCTGCCCAATGCGGCGCTTCAGGACGCGATGAGCGCGCTCGCCGGCGAACGCGGCATCGAGCTGCTGCCCGCCGCCATCGCCGGATACGAGGCCGGTCCGGCCAATGTCACCATCCGCCTGTCCAATGGCGAGGCGATCGGCGCGGCGCTGCTGTGCGCCTGCGACGGCGGGCGCTCGAAGCTGCGCGCGCTGGCCGGCATCGGCGTGGTGGGCTGGTCCTATCACCAGTCGGCGATCGTGATGACCGTCGGTCATGAGCGCCCTCATGGCGGCAAGGCGATCGAGCATTTTCTGCCCGCCGGGCCGTTCGCCATGCTGCCCCTCAGCGGCAACAGGTGCTCGATCGTGTGGACCGAGCCGACGGAGGCGGCGCAGCGCCTGCTGGAGCTTCCCCGGGTGTTGCTGCTCGACGAGCTGGAGCAACGCTTCGGGCTGGAGCTGGGCGCACTGACGATCCTCGACGAGCCCAAGGCGTTCCCGCTCGGCTTCCAGATGGCGCGGCAGTTCATTTCCGACCGGCTGGCGCTGGTCGGCGATGCCGCCCACACCATTCATCCGATTGCCGGACAGGGCATCAATATGGGGCTGCGCGACGTCGCCGCGCTCGCCGAGGCGATCACCGATGCCGCGCGGCTCGGGCTCGACATTGGCGGGCCGGACGTGCTGGAGCGCTACCAGCGCTGGCGGCGCTTCGACACGCTGACCATGGGCGCGGCGACCGACGTTCTGAACCGGCTGTTCGCCCAGCGCGCCGATGTGGTGCGGCTGGTGCGTGATGTCGGGCTGGGCGTGGTGGAGCGCCTGCCGGGACTGAAGAACTTCTTCATCCGTGACGCCGCCGGGATCGCCGGCGCCTCGCCCCGCCTGCTGCGCGGCGAGACCCTCTAGCCGTCAGCGCCCCGCCATTTCTTCCTCGGTGAGCGGGCGCGCCTCGTCGGCCAGCATGATCGGGATGCCGTCGCGAATCGGATAGGCGAGGCGCGCGGCACGCGAAATGAGTTCGCGGGCGGTGCGGTCATACTCCAGCGTGCCCTTGGTCACCGGGCAGACCAAGATCTCCAGGAGCTTGGGATCGAGATCATAGCCGGCGCGGCCGGCGGGCATGTCGGACTTTTCGGCCATGGGAGGCTCCTGCTCGGGCGTGTGCGACGGTCGCGGTCGCCGATCTGCGCTATATAGCGCGTCACGCTGACAGTCTCACGTCATCCTTAGCTCACGTCATCCTCGCTCACCTTACCCATCCACACACCACCGGCCGATGGAACCGACATCCCTCGATCTCGTCTTCGAACCGCGCCTGCATGGCGAGACCGTGCAGCAATGGGTGTTTCGTCGCCTGCGCCGCAGCGTGATGGCCGGGCGCTTCCCGCCCGGACAGGCGGTGACCATTCGCGGCCTCGCCGAGGCACTCGGCGTTTCCGCCATGCCGGTGCGCGAGGCGCTGCGCCGTCTGGTGGCCGAGCGGGCGCTGGTGCTGCTGGACAATCGCCGCGTGCGGGTGCCCGAAATGACGGTCCGGCGCTTCGACGAGCTGGTCGCGGCCCGCACCATGCTGGAAGTCGAGGCGGCGACACGGGCGCTTCCCCTGGTCGACGCCGCTTTTCTGCGCCGGCTTCACGCGCTGAACCGCGCCTCCGATGCGGCGGTCGAGACCAATGACACCGAGGCGATGATCGAGACCAATCTCGCCTTCCATGCCGCGCTCTACGGCCGCAACGCCGACAGCGTGCTGCTGCCGCTGATCGAATCGGTATGGCTGCAGATCGGCCCGTTCATGCGCATGGCGCTGGCCGATCTCGAGCGGTACTACCCCGTCGATCGCCATGCCGAGGCACTGAAGGCGCTGGAAGCCCGCGACAGGACCGCGCTGCGTCACGCGATCGAGGCCGATATTCGCGACGGCATCGGGCATCTATTGGAAAAGCTGGCCTGAGCACAGGCCGGCGGCGAGGGGTCAGCCCGCCGCCTTGAACCGCCCACCGCCGCGGCGGCGCTCGGCCGCAAGCCGGGCGGCCGCGCCGAAAGCGTTGAAGACGCCGGTCGACAGCTTGTCCTGCCAGAACCGCCATTCCGGATGCCACTGGATGGCCAGGTTGAAACCCGGCGCATCGACGATGCGGAACGCCTCGATCGTGCCATCGTCCGCCCGCGCCTCGACCGCCAGGTTCGGGGCAAGGCGGGCGACGCCCTGTCCATGAAGCGAGTTCACCTTCCAGCGCGGCGCGCCGACAAGACCCTCCAGCAGGCCGCCCGGCTCCAGCGCAACCTCGTGCGCCAGGGCGTACTGTCCTTCCATGTCGAGGCTCGAATCCTCGCGATGATCGAACCGTCCGGGCTGCTCGTAGAGCTTCTGGAACAGCGTGCCGCCCATGGCGACGTTCATTTCCTGAAACCCGCGGCACACGCCGAACAGCGGCACGCCGCGCTCCAGAGCGGTGCGGATCAGGGGCAGGGAAATGTCGTCGCGGTGTGGATCCGCGGGAAGCGGCGGGTCGTGGGGCCGGTCTCCATAATGCTGCGGCCCGACATTGGAGGGGCTGCCGGGCAGGAAGATGGCGTCGACCAGATCGAGGATCTCGTCGATCACCACGCGCTCGGGCGCCATCTCGGCGTCCACCGCCGAAATCGTGCCCGGTATCAGCACCGGCATCGCCTGCGCGCCGCGCGCGACCGCATAGATGTATTTCTCGGTGACGCCATGAACGATCTGGCCGTTCATGGCCTTCACGTCGCTGATCACGCCGACGACTGGACGCATGATGTCTCGATCCTGAAACTGTTTCCCAGATGTGGGAGTGCCGCCGGCCCGCTGTCAACCACCGCATGGGGGCGAGAGCATGCGCGCGGCACACGCCCGCCCCGCGCGGCGCGCCGCTCTCAGGTGGCCTTGCGGGCCCGGTACGTCCTTGCCTGCGGGCCGGCACCGGCATTAGAAGGCGCGCAGAAGGAAACCGCCATGCCGCTTTCGCCCGACGACCTGTTCGCCCGCCTCGCCGAACTCGGTATCGAGACCCGCACCATCGAGCATCCGCCGCTGTTCACGGTGGAGGATTCGCAGGCTTTGCGCGGCGACATCGAGGGTGGCCACACCAAGAACCTCTTCCTGAAGGACAAGAAGGGAAACCTCTTTCTCGTCGTCGTGGAGGAAGATGCACGGGTGGACCTGAAGAGCCTCCACGGCCCGCTCGGCGCGGCGAGCCGCCTGTCCTTTGGCAGCGCCGAGCTGCTGGAGGAGGTGCTCGGCGTGAAACCCGGCGCCGTGACCGCCTTCGGGCCGGTGAACGACGCCGACGGGCGAGTGACGGTGGTGCTGGACGCGGTGCTGCTGCAACACGAGGTGATCAACTGTCATCCCCTCGTCAATACCGCGACCACCGCGATCGCGCGGGACGATCTGGTGCGCTTCCTGCGCGCCACCGGCCATGAGCCGGTCATCCTCGAAGTGCCGCGACGCGAAGAAGCGGGCCCGCAGGACTGACAAGCCTTCGCGGTTGCATTCGTGCCGCGAGGGACCATTTTAGGCGCGACAGCGCGCGAGCATTGCGAGGACACCCATGTTGCTGAACCAGCCCGCCAATCCCGCCCAGGACGGCGCCGCCAAGGCCGGTGATGATGTCGTGATCGACGTCACCACCCGGAGCTTCATGGCCGACGTCGTCGAGGAATCGAAACGCCGCCCGGTACTGGTCGACTTCTGGGCGCCGTGGTGCGGTCCCTGCCGCCAGCTCACCCCGCTCATCGAGAAGGTGGTGCGCGAGGCGAAGGGCAAGGTGCGCCTTGCCAAGATGAACACGGACGAGCACCCCTCCGTTGCCCAGCAGCTCGGCATCCAGTCGCTGCCGACCGTCTATGCTTTCGTGAACGGCCAGCCGGTCGACGGTTTCATGGGCGCGCAGCCCGAGACGCAGATCAAGGCGCTGGTCGACCGCCTGACCGCCGGGGCCGATGGCGGCGAGGGCGACATCGCCGAAGTGATCGCCAGCGGCGAGGCGGCGCTTGCCGAGGGCGACCTGATGGGGGCGGTGGAGATCTTCACCGCGGTGCTCGCCGAGGAGCCCGCCAATCTCAAGGCCATTGCCGGCCTTGCCCGCACCCAGCTCGCCGCCGGCAGCACCGAGCAGGCGAAGGCGACGCTGGCGCTGGTGCCGCCGGAATCGGCAGGCGACAGCACGATCACGGCCGTGCGCGCCGCGATCGAACTGGAAGAGGCCGCGGCCGCGCTCGGCGATGTACGCGAACTGGAGGCCAAGGTGGCCGCCAACCCTCTCGACCATCAGGCCCGCTTCGATCTCGCCTTGGCACTGAATGCCCATGGCAAGCGCGAGGAGGCCGTCGACGAACTGCTGGCCATCGTGCGCAAGGATCGCGCCTGGAACGACGATGGCGCGCGCAAGCAGCTGGTCCAGTTCTTCGAGGCCTGGGGCCCGACCGACGAGCACAGTGTCGCCGGGCGCCGACGCCTGTCATCCATTCTCTTCGCGTGACCCGGGCGCCGGACCAACAACCGGCGTATTCTGGCTAACCGCATTTCTGACCGGAGGGCATCCCATGGCGATCAATCGCCCCTATGGCGGGCCCACGGAACTGCCCCGCGCAATTCCGCTGTTTCCGCTCGAAGGCGCGCTGCTGCTGCCGCGCTGCCAGATGCCGCTGAACATCTTCGAACCGCGCTACCTGGCCATGGTCGACGCGGCGCTGGCGGGCGAGCGCGTCATCGGCCTGATCCAGCCGATCCCGGCGCTGGTGACGACCGCCAATCCGGCGCTGCAGAACGTGGGATGCGTCGGGCGTATCACTGAATTCGCCGAAAGCGGCGACGGGCGCTACCTCGTCACCCTTACCGGTATCACCCGGTTCAGGGTGGTGGCCGAGGTCGAGGCGGACACGCCGTTCCGGCAGGGCGAGGTCGACTACACCGCCTTCGAGGGTGACTTCACGCCGGGCTACGGCGCCGAGGAGGTCGATCGCGCGACCTTGCTGCGCACGCTGGCGGCCTATCTCGACGCCAACAAGCTTGAGGCCGACTGGTCCAGCATCACCGAGGCACCGAATGAGGCGCTGGTGAATGCGCTGGCGATGATGTCGCCGTTTGGCGCGCGCGAAAAGCAGGCCCTGCTGGAGGCCGCGAGCCTTGCCGCGCGGGCCGACATGCTGGTCGCCGTCACGGAGATGGCGATGGCACGCACCGGCGGTGCCGAGGGTGAGGGCTCGCTGCAGTAGGCGCGCGCGCCACCACCGTCTGCCCCGCGAGAGCTTGTACCGCTACTCCGCAGCGATGGACGGAGGAGGCACGCTCTCCACCGGGCGCGGCATGGCATGAACGGTAGGCAGCACCGCCCCGCCATGCTCGGGCGGCTCGTCGCGCTCGCCGACGAAGCGGCCGAAGATGCGCCCGAACTGCCGGCCGAGATCATCCATAAGCGTGAACACTGCCGGCACGAACACCAGAGACAGCACGGTGGAGGCGAGGAGTCCGCCGATCACCGCGATCGCCATGGGCGAGCGGAAGTCGGCCCCCTCGCCGAGCCCGAGGGCCGAGGGCATCATGCCGGCGGCCATGGCGATGGTGGTCATCACGATCGGCTGCGCGCGCTTGCGGCCGGCCTCGATCAGCGCCGTGGTGCGCTCGGTCCCGGCATGCACCGCCTCGATGGCGAAATCGACCAGCAGGATCGCGTTCTTGGTCACAATGCCCATCAGCATCAGGAAGCCGATCACCACGGGCAGCGTCATCGCGTTGTTGGTCAGCAGCAGCGCGATGAAGGCGCCGCCCACCGAGAGCGGGAGCGCGATCAGGATGGTGATGGGCTGCAGGACATTGGCGAATAGCAGCACCAGCACCGCCAGCACCATCATCACGCCCGCGCCCATGGCGGTGGCAAAGCCGCCGAACACCTCGGCCATGATTTCGGCGTCACCGGACTCGGTCAGGCTGATGCCGGGCGGAAGGTCCTTCGCGGCCGGAAGGGCATAGACCTCGGCCAGCGCCTCACCGAGCTGGGTGTTGCCCGTCAGATCCGCCTCGATGGCGACGCGGCGCGCGCGGTCGTAGCGGTCGAGGCTCGACGGCCCGGTGCCGAAGTTCAGCCGGGCGACCGCGGAAAGCGGCACCGAGGCGCCCGAGGCGGTACGCACCTTCAGGGTCTCGAAGGTCGCCAGCCGCGCACGCGCCGCCTCGTCGAGCTGCACGCGGATCGGCACCTGCCGGTCGCCGGCGGAGAATTTGGCGAGGTTCTGCGACACGTCGCCGATGGTGGCGATGCGCACGGTCTGGGCGATGTCGGCCACGGAAACGCCGAGTTCGGCCGCTTCCGCCAGCTTGGGCACAACGCGGATCTCCGGCCGCTCCAGCGCCGCGGAGGTGACGACGTTGTTCAGCCCCTTCACCTTGGCGCGGATCTCCCGCTCCAGCTCCAGCGCGGCCCGGCTTACCGCCGCGCCGTCCGAGCCGGACATGATCAGCGTGAATTCGCGCTGGCCGGGACCAGCGCCGCCGGAAGCGCCGAAATTGAAGCGAAGGTCGGGAATCCGGGCAATGTCGGCCCGCATCCGGCCCTCGAACTGCTTCTGCGTCTCCCTGCGGTCGGCGCGCGGCACCAGATTGACGATGATCGTTGCCTTGCGCACCTCGCCCGCGCTGTCGCCGCCATTGCCCGAATCGCTGCCCGCGGTGGCGAACACGCTGGCCACTTCCGGCTGCGCCTTCAGCGTGGTCGAGATCTGGTCAACCACACGCTGGGTGCTCGCCAGCGTCGCCCCCGGCGGCAGCTCGACCGACAGCACCGAGCGCGAGACATCGGAATTGGGAATGAAGCCGGACGGCAGCAGGGTGGAAAGCCACATCGAACCGATGAAGATCGCGATGCCAACGGCGACGGTGATGAAGCGATGGCGCACCGAGGCCCGCAGCAGCCGCACATAAAAGCGCATGATCACGCCGTCAGGCTTGGCCTCATGGCCATGCGCGCGCATGAAATAGGCCGCGAGCATCGGCGTGAGCAGGCGCGCCACCAGCAGCGAGAACAGCACCGCCACCGCGACGGTAATGCCGAACTGGCGGAAATACTGCCCGGCAATGCCGCCCATGAAGCTGACGGGCATGAAGACCGCGACGATGGTCAGCGTGGTCGCGACCACGGCCAGGCCGATCTCGTCCGCGGCGTCGATCGCCGCGCGATAGGCGGATTTGCCCATCCGCATGTGCCGCACGATGTTCTCGATCTCGACGATGGCGTCATCGACGAGGATGCCGGTCACCAGCGTCACGGCGAGCAGGCTCACGCCGTTCAGCGAAAAGCCGAGCAGGTCCATGACCCAGAAGGTCGGCAGGATCGAAAGCGGGATCGCCATCGCGGAAACCAGCGTCGCGCGCCAGTCACGCAGGAACAGCATGACGACGATGACCGCCAGCACCGCGCCTTCGATCAGCGTCTGCATGGCCGATTCGTAATCGGCCTTGGTGTACTTCACCGTCGAATCGATGAGCGAGATCCGCACGTCCGGATGCGCGGCTTCGAGCGTGCGCAGCGCCTCGTCGACCCGCTCGGCCACCACCACGTCGGAAAATCCCTTGGCGCGGTAGATGCCGAAGGCGACCACGGGCTTGCCGTCGAGCCGTGCGAAAATGCGCGGCTCGGCCGCGCCGTCGGTGACCGTGCCGAGATCGGCCAGGCGCACCTGGCGCGAGCCGCCGCTGCTGCTGGCCGGCAGGGCGATCCGGGTTTCGGCCAGATCGGCCACGCTCAGCGCGCCGCCAAGCGTGCGCACGGACTGTTCCTGCGTGCCGATTTCGCCACGCCCGCCGGCGAGATCCACATTGGTGGCGGCGAGCTCGCGATTTACATCCGCCGCCGTCACGCCCAGCGCGGCGAGCTTGTCGGGATCCAGCGAAATGCGGATCTCGCGGTCGACGCCGCCCTCGCGCTTGACCTGGGCAACGCCGCGCACGCCCTGCAGCGCCCGGATCACCGTGTCGTCGACGAACCAGGAGAGTTCGTCCGGCGTCATCGCCGGGGCCGAGGCGGCATAGGTGACGATCGCCATGCCCTCGATGTCGACGCGCTTGATCAGCGGCTCCTCGATGCCCTGCGGCAGTTCCGAACGGATGCCGGTCACGGCATCGCGGACATCGTTGACCGCACGATCGACAAGGGTCTCTAGCTGGAATTCGACCGTGGTGACGGAGGACCCCTCGGAAATCGAGGAGGAGATGTGCTTCACCCCCTGCACGCCGGCGATCGCGGTCTCCACGCGCTTGGTGACCTGCGACTCCAGTTCGCTCGGCGCCGCGCCCGGCTGGGTGACGACCACCGAGACGATGGGCACATCGATGTTCGGCATGCGGGTAATCGGCAGCCGATCGAAGGTGTAGAGGCCGATCGCGGTCAGGACCACGAACAGCACTATGGAGGGCACCGGCTTGCGGATCGCCCAGGCGGAGATGTTGAGTGCCATCAGGCGCCACTCCCCTGCCGTTCGACGAGCGGCACCGGTGTCACCCGGTCGCCGTCACGCAGGAAGCCACCGGCGCGGGCAACGACTTCCTCGCCTTCGGCCAGTCCCTTGGCGATCTCGATGAAGCCCTCGCCCCGCAGCCCGGTAACCACGGCGCGCTGGTGCACGGTGTCGTCCTTCACCACCAGCACATAGGTGCCATCGGCATCGAACTGGACGGCGGACTGGGGAAGGGCGAGCCCGTCATGGCGGGCCACCTCGATGACACCGCGCCCATAGGCGCCCGGGCGCAGCCGGGGATCGTCCGGCAGCGCCACAGCGACACGGGCAAGGCGGGTCGCGGGATCCACCCTCGCCCCGACCAGACGCACGCTGCCGGCCACCGGCGCGTCAAACCCCGCCGGGGTGACCGCGACCGGCATGCCCACACGCAGGCGCGGCAACGAGGATTCGGGCACTTCGGCATCGAGATCGATGGCGCCGTCCTTCACGATGCGGAACAGCGGCTCGCTATTGGCCGACAGCACGATGGCACCGATGCGGGCGGCCCGCGAGGACACGATGCCGGCCTCCGGCGCCCTGATCTCGGTGCGGGCGAGGCGCACCTCAAGTTCGTCGCGATTGGCCTTGATCTGCGCCAGTTCGGCTTCGGCAGCCGTCACCGACTCCTCGGCGGCAACGATCTGCGCCGCCGAAACCTTCACCGCGCGCTCGCGCTGGTCCAGCACCTCCTGCGAGGTGGCGCCGGTCTTGATGAGGGTCCGGGCACGCTCCACCGACGCCTCGGCCTCGGTGTTCTGGGCACGGGCCTGGGTGAGCTGCGCCTGCTGCTGGGCGATGCTCGCCTTGGCGCGCGCGGCATTGGCCGTGTTCTGCGCCAACAGCGTGGTCAGCGTGTCGCGCGAGAGACGCGCCAGCACCTGGCCCTTTTCGACCCGGTCGCCCTCTTCCACCAGAATCTCGGTGATGCGGTTGCCGTCGATTTCCGGCCCGACCATGATCTCCTCGCGCGCCACCAGCGTGCCGGTGACCGGTAGCGTGTCGATAACGGTGCGTGGCGTCGCCGGGATGACCGACACGGTGATGCCCTGCACCTCCTCCGGCAGCGGATCGGCGAGCTTGGCCTGTGCCGGCTCGCCAAAGCTCAGCCCCTCGGCAATGCGGTCGCGGAAGGCATAGCCCGCCACGCCCACGACCAGCGCGGTCATGGTGAGGGCGAGCGCGATGCGCCCGCGGATCGAGGGAAGCTTCACGCTCATTTGGTCAGGTCCGGGGAAGAAGAGGGAACCGGCGCGAACATGCGCGCCAGCATGGCGCCGATCGCCGGCATCATTGCCGCAAGGGGCAGGTCCGGGTTGAGGCGATTGCGCAGGAGAAGGCCGTCGCCAATGGCGTTGATCATCAACAGCGCAGCATCGGCATCGAGTGAAGGATCGGCTTCGCCCCGGGCCTGGGCGGCGACCAGGGCGGCGCGGATGGCACCGTTCATCTCCGCCTCGACCTCATCGAACTTCGCCTTCAGCGCCGGATTGCGCGCCGCCTCGGCCGAAATTTCCGGCGCGAGTTCCACGCAGACCATCGGCATCGCGCCCGAGAACAGCGCTTCGCCCATGGCGGTGAGGCCCGCGACGAAACTCGGCGCACTATCAAGGCAGGCCAGCAGGCTGGACCGCGCCGCGCGCTCCTCTTCCACGATCGCGATGATCATCGCGTCCTTGGAGGGGAAGTAGCGATAGAGCGCACCCGGGCTCATCTCGGCGGCCTTGCAGATCTCCTGCATGCTGGTGCCGTGGAAGCCGTTGCGGATGAAACAGGCGATCGCCGCGTCGAGCACACGCCGGCGCGGTTCGGGCCGGGCCGGATGCGCTCCCGCCTTGGAGATGTCCGCCGGCCCGGAGGTATCCGAATCGGGCGCCTTCGGCGGATGCGCGGAAGGGAACGTTTCGAGGGCGGCCATGGCATTCCCGGAAAACGGGCGAACCCGAAGAATGGAGCGAACGTTCGTTCGCATCTACGTCACGTAGCGGCACATGTCAAGAACGAACGTTCGTTCGCATGCCGCAGAGCACCCCACGAACCCGCCTCACTGTCCTGCAGACGTGACCAGCGGCTCGAACTCGCGCGCCACCTGTTCATAGACCGGGCGCTTGAACGGGATGATGAGCGAGGGCGTGCGATCGAGGCGCTCCCAGCGCCAGTTGATGAATTCCGGCTTGTGCTTGCCGCCGCCGGGGCGGGTGACATTGATTTCCGTGTCCTCGCCGGTGAAGCGCAGCGCGATCCACTTCTGCTTCTGGCCGCGATAACGCCCCTTCCAGGCTTCGCGCGCGATCGGCTCGGGAAGATCGTAGGCGAGCCATTCCGCCGACTGGCCGAGGAAGCTGACCGAGGTGACACTGGTCTCCTCATAGAGTTCGCGCAGCGCCGCGTCCTCGGGCTTCTCACCCTCGTCAATGCCCCCCTGAGGCATCTGCCAGGAATGATGGGCGTCGACATGCTCCGGGCCGCCCTGGCGCTGGCCAAGGAACACCAGCCCCTCGCGGTTGACGAGCACGACACCCACGCAGGGGCGATACGGAAGCTGTTCGAACGCAATCATCGCAATGGCCGGACTTCAGGAGGGACAGGCGGCCGGAGCGCCGCGCCACCATCATAGGCGAGGCCCGTGACAGCGCGTAGAACGGCCTCGAAACATGCTTACCGCGCAACGACGCGCACGCTGGCGAGGGCTAGCGGGTGACGGTCCTGGCCTCGTCCGGGCCGGTCGTCTCCGGGCGCGGCGCCACGCCCACAACTTCGCGCTGGCCGGTCGCGCCATCAAGGAAGGTGAAGCCGCCTGGAACGGCGTCGGCATCGGCATCGGGGTCGAATCCCGAGCGAAGCATCGCCGCATCCGCCGAGACCGGCGCGCTGTCATGCTTGAACAGCCGCTCCAGACTGACCGTTTCCACCGCCCCGGGCCGTGCCATGATCCAGACCAAGCCAACCGCCACGATGGCGAGACCGGCCATGCCGAAAATACCGACGGCGGCCTTGGACAGATCGCCGTCGCGATCCGCATCGCGGTCGAGCGGCGAGCCCGTGTCATGGGACGCGCGGGAGGGTGCGGTGATCTCGTGCGGGGAGGTCGGCGCGGGCGCCGGCATGTCGACGGGCGATATCATGCTGCCCTTGTCGACGCCGACCAAGGCAGCATCGCGGCAATTCGGCGGTGTTCGCGCGACAGCGCGCCTCACCCATGAAAAAACCCCGCCTCGCGGCGGGGTTTCATCAATGAGCGGTCGAATGTGAGGGGTCGCCTCAGTTCGGAACGGCCGCCTTCGGATCGGCCGGATAGGCGGCGTTCTTCTGCACGCCCTGGATCAGGTCGATCGCCAGCTTGAGCTGGGTGTCGTCCTTCGGATCCGGCGGCACATAGGCCGGCGAACCGGTCTTCTCGTCCTCGCCGTTCTTCAGGTGGCCCTTGAGCGAGGCCTCGCCGCGCGTCATCTCGACACCCGCGGCCTCGGCCTTCTCCTTCACCTCGGCCGGCACGTCCTGCACCAGCTCGATGTCGGGAGAGATGCCCTTGGCCTGGATCGAACGGCCCGACGGCGTGTAGTAGCGCGCCGTGGTCAGCTTGATCGCCGCATTGCCGGAGACCGGGATCACCGTCTGCACCGAGCCCTTGCCGAACGACAGCGAGCCTAGGATGGTGGCGCGCTTGTGATCCTGAAGGGCACCAGCCACGATTTCCGACGCCGACGCCGAGCCGCCATTGATCAGCACGATCACGGGCTTGCCCTTGGCAAGATCGCCGGGACGGGCATTGCGCCGCTCGGTCTCGTCAGCCTCGCGACCGCGCGTCGATACGATCTCGCCACGATCGAGGAAGGTGTCGGAAACCTCGATCGCCTGATCCAGCAACCCGCCCGGGTTGTTGCGCAGGTCGACGATGAAGCCCTTGAGCTTGTCCTCGCCGATCTGCTTGGTCAGATCCTCGATCGCCTTCTTCAGGCCGTCGCCGGTCTGCTCGCTGAAAGACGTGATGCGGATATAGCCGATATCGCCATCCTCGACCCGCGCGCGGACCGACTTGATGTTGATGATGTCGCGGGTCAGCGTCAGCTCAAGCGGCTTGTCCTGACCCTTGCGGATGATGGTGAGCTTGATCGGCGTCGCCACGGCGCCGCGCATCTTCTCGACCGCCTGGCTCAGCGTGAGGCCCTTGACCTCATCGCCATCGAGCTTGGTGATCAGGTCGCCGGCCTGAACGCCGGCCTTTGCAGCGGGGGTATCGTCGATCGGCGCCACGACCTTGACGAGACCGTCCTCCATCGTGACCTCGATGCCGAGGCCGCCGAACTGGCCGCGGGTCTGCACCTGCATGTCGCGGAAGTCTTTCGCATCCATGTAGGTGGAGTGCGGATCCAGCGAGGACAGCATCCCGTTGATCGCCGCCTCGATCAGCTTGGCGTCGTCGGGCTTCTCGACATAGTCGGCGCGCACGCGCTCGAAGACATCACCGAACAGGTTTAGCTGCCGATAGGTATCGGAAGCGGCCGCCATGGCCTGCGTCGGCTGCAATAGCAGCCGCGGCTGAGTGGCGCCGACCGCGACAAGCGCGCCGGCCGCCGCTCCAATGAGAAACACTGACGTCCTGCGCATCATCCGCGTGCCTTCTCGCTCTCGCTCGTCGCCCACCAAGGGGTTGGGTCAATCGAAATTCCGTCCTTGCGGAACTCGACGTAAAGAATGGGTTGGGCGGTTCCAAGGCCGACCGACGACACCAATTGTGGCCCCTGCCCCATTACCGCCACCGGTTCGCCTGACAGCACGAACTGGCCAAGCTCCACGGTTATCTTATCCATTCCCGCCAAAAGAATATGGTATCCGCCGCCGGCATTGATGATCAATAGCTGTCCGTAGGAGCGGAAAGGGCCCGCATAGACCACCCAGCCATCGCTGGGTGCGGCGACCTGGGCCTCGACGCGGGTGCCGAAGGAAACGCCCTTCTCCTGCCCGCCATAACCATCCTCGGCACCGAACGCCTTGAGCACGGTACCGCCCGCCGGCAGGGGAAGCAGGCCCTTGGCGTCGATAAAGGGGATACCGGGGGTCAACCGGCCGGGATCCTGCAGCGCCGCGAGACGATCGGCCGGGCCTTGCGGCGCCTTGTTCTGCGAGGCCCGGGCCGCTTCGGCGGCCTTGCGCGAGGCGGCGATCTCGGTCTCCACGCGCGCCAGCAGGTCGCGCACATTGCTCGCCTCGGCGGCCAGCACGTCGGCACGCTGACGCTCGCTCACCAGCGCCGCCTCGCCCGCCTCCAGCGACTTCTGGCGCTCGTCGATCAGCGCCGCCGTGCGCCGGCGTTCCCCGGCGAGGCTGTCTTTCAATTCTGCGAGAGCGTCGCGCTCGCGGGCCGTCTCCTGCCTCACCCGCTCCTGCGCCGCGAGTTCGCTGGCAAGAAGCTCGGTCTCCGCCTTCAGCTCCGGCAGCACCGCGCCGAGCAGCATGGCCGAGCGCACCGACTGCAGCGCGTCGTCGGGACGCACGAGCAAGGCCGGGGGCGGGCGGCGACCGAGACGCACCAGCCCGCCCAGCACCTCGGCCAGAACCGAGCGGCGCGCATCGAGTGATTCGCGGATGTCCGACGCCTCGCGGCCGAGCTGGAGCAGGCGCTGCTCGCTGGCATCGAGCTTGTTCTCGACATCGCGGACCTTCTGGGCGGTGTCGAGCAGCGCCGCGTTCAGCTTGGCACGGTCGCCCTTGAGGTTGGCGATCTCGGCGGCCAGGCGCTGCTGCTCGGCCGTGCTGCCCTTGAGATCGGCGTCGAGCTCCTCGATCCGCTGCTGGTGCTTGGCGGCGGCGTCCTGCGGCCCCTCGGGCGACTGGGCGAGAAGCGGGGCGGCCGAGGCCAGCCACCCCGCGGCCATCGCGACCGCCACGGCATGCCGCGCCCCGCGCGGCAAGGCACGGCGGGCGAGGAAGCGGGGGAAGGCGGGGCCGGTGAGCATTGCGGCTGGGCACATCGGGGCAAGGAGCGATCGGGAAGACGGGACGATCGTAGGCAAGGGTCGAACAGATGCCGGGGTCGAACGGAGCCAAGGGACGATCGGGCTGGTTAACAAGTCCTTAGCAAGACACGGGCCGTCCCCGTCTATCAGCCCTTGTGATAGGGATGGCCGGAGAGGATCGTGGTCACGCGGTAGATCTGCTCGGCCATCATCACCCGAACCAGCTGGTGCGGAAAGGTGGCGCGTCCGAAGGCGATCAGCCGGTCCGCGCGCCCCCGCGCCGCCTCGCTGAGGCCATCGGCGCCACCGATGACGAAGGACAGCGCCCGCACGCCACGATCGCGCAGGCCGGCGACATCGGCGGCGAGCTGTTCGCTGCTGACTTCCGACCCGCGCGGATCAAGCGCGAGAACCGCCATCTCGCCCGGAAGCGCGGCAATCAGCCCCACACCCTCGTCGGCCATGCGGTCCTCGGGGCGGCGGGCGGCGCTTTCCGCGATCTCGACCACATCCGGGCCGGACAACCCGAGGGCGCGTCCGGACTTCGAGGCGCGGTCGAGATAACGCGCACAGAGCTCTCGCTCGGGCCCGGTCTTCATCCGGCCCACCGCAACAACCAGCAGCCTCACCCTTCGCGACTCAGTCGCGCGTCGTGCGTGCCGACCCGCCCGCGAGGGCGCCCGACCACATCTTCTCGATATTGTAGAAGCCCCGCACTTCCGGCTGGAAGATGTGGACGATGACATCGCTGGCATCGATCAGCACCCAGTCGGCCGCCGGCAGGCCCTCGATGCGCACCCCCTTCACGCCGCGCGCCTTGAACGCTTCGGCGAGGTGCTCCGCGAGAGCGCCGACATGACGCTGGGAACGGCCAGTGGCCACCACCATGTAATCGGCGATGGTCGTCTTGCCGCGCAGTTCGATGTGAATGATGTCCTCGGCCTTGTCGTCTTCAAGACGGGCCAGAGCGAGGGCCAGAATCTCCTCAGCGTCGTAACGCGGTTCGGAGACGGGTGCAGTCGCCGGGGTGGAGGCGGCTGCTGAGAGCGCCATGGTGGACAGGGGTCCGGATCCTCTCGACATTTTGGCAATGATCACGACGGACTTTCCGCCGTTGATACCTTGTTAAGATAAGGCCGAAACGGTTGCTTTTTCAACCATCGACCAGCGAGTGCTGTTTCGTCAGTCATTTCTCGACGCCGCCGCACGCAGCTGCGTCGAGGAAAGCGGTGACTTCAGGCCGTGAAGAAACACCCACGCGGGCGGCTTGACGGTCGTGAGGCGACCAGCGTCTTCCTCGCCGATCCGCCAGCGCCGGAGCGCGGTCGCGGCTGGCGAGGCGATCGCGGGAAAGGTGCAGCCGGGCCGGTCGATGACCGCGATCGGCACAAGTTCCGCAATGTCCTTCCAGCGCTGCCAGCGGTCGAAGGAGGCAAGATTGTCCGCCCCCATCAACCACACGAAGCGCACCCGCGGGAAGCGCCGCGTGAGCGCCGCCACGGTGTCGTGGCTGTAGCGTGTGCCCAGCCCCACCTCGAGCCCGGTGGGCACCAGGCGGGGATGGTTCGCCACCCGGCGCGCCGCACCAAGCCGTTCGGCAAGTGGCGGCAGGCCGTTATTGTCCTTCAGCGGGTTGCCGGGCGTGACCAGCCACCAGACCTGATCAAGCCCGAGCCGCTTCAGCGCCAGCAGGCTCGCCGCGCGATGCGCCGCATGGGGCGGGTTGAAACTGCCCCCGTAAAGCCCGATCCGCATGCCCGCGGCCAAGGGGGGAATGCGGGTCTGCGACGCCGGCGACGCCGGACTCACGGCCGGATCTGGCCGGTGCCGCGCACCCGATACTTGAACGAGGTGAGCTGTTCGGCGCCCACCGGCCCGCGCGCATGCATCCGCCCGGTGGCAATGCCGATCTCGCCACCGAACCCGAACTCGCCGCCATCGGCGAACTGGGTCGAGGCGTTGTGCATGACGATGGCTGAATCGACCTCGGCAAGGAAGGCTTCCGCCACCGCCTGATTCTCGGTCACGACGGCGTCGGTGTGGTGCGAGCCATAGGTCTCGATGTGATCGATCGCGTCCTTCACGCCGTCCACCAGCTTCGCCGCGATCACCGCGTCGAGATACTCGGTGCGCCAGTCCTCCTCGCTCGCGGCGGCGACGCGCGGATCGACCGCCTGCACCGCCGCGTCGCCGCGCACGGCGCAGCCCTCATCAAGCAGCATGGTGACCAGCGGCGCGAGGAGCGTGTCGGATCCGGCACGATCGATCAGAAGCGTCTCGGCCGCCCCGCAGACGCTGGTACGGCGCAGCTTGGCGTTGCGCACGATGCCGATCGCCTTGTCCAGATCGGCGTCCTTGTCGATATAGATGTGAACGAGCCCTTCCAGATGCGCGAACACCGGCACTCGGGCCTCGCTCTGCACCCGCGCCACCAGGCTTTTGCCCCCGCGCGGCACGATCACATCCACATTGCCGCCGAGCCCGGCCAACATCTCGCCCACCGCCGCGCGGTCGCGAGTGGGAACGAGCTGGATCGCATCCGCCGGCAGGCCCGCCGAGACCAGGCCCCTCACCATTGCGGCATGGATCGCCCGGCTGGAATGGAAGCTGTCCGAGCCGCCACGCAGGATCACCGCATTTCCGGCCTTGAGGCACAGGCTCCCGGCATCGGCGGTGACGTTGGGACGGCTCTCATAGATCACGCCAACGACGCCGAGCGGGGTGCGCACGCGCTCCAGCTTCAGGCCGTTCGGGCGCTCCCAGCTCTCGGTTACCGTGCCCACCGGGTCGGCAAGGGCGGCGATCTCCTCAACACCGCGCGCCGTCGCTTCAAGGCGATCGGCGGTGAGGGTGAGGCGGTCGAGCATGGAGGCGCCCATGCCGGAGGCCTTGGCGGCGGCGACGTCCTCGGCATTGGCGGCGAGGATCGTCTCCGCCTCGCGGCGAATGGCACTCGCGGCGGCGATCAGGCCCGCCTGCTTAACCGCCGCCGGCGCGGTGGCCAGCACGCGGGCGGCCGCACGGGCACGGACGCCGATCTCGGCCATCAGCGCGCCGACATCCTCCGGCGCACGCGCCGGCCCGCCGGAGCGATCCTCGGCGGTGGGAGCGGCACGCAGATGCGAAAGGGCGGCGGACATGGCGGATACTCGGGGCAGTTCGCTAGAGCGGGTTCACGGAAGGGTCACGAAACGGGCGCCCTGTCTATCACAACCTGGGCATTCCACGCCAAAGCGAATTCGCAGGGCTCCGTCGACGGTTGCGCGCGGCTTTCCACAGGGCCGCCTGGAGAGCGGTTTGCCGACCGCAGGCGTGCCCCGGATCGGTCCCGGACCTGCACCGGACGTGCCCCGGACTTGCCATTTGCGCCCCGACGTCCGATGTGACGCATCATCGCCTGCTTCACCGAAGGAGACTGGCCGTCTTGATTCGTGTCTTCGACATCGCCTGGGACGCCTTCTGGCGCTTCGTCGAGGACGACGGCTGGGCCATTTCGAGCCACATTGCGCTCTCCGCGCTGATGTCGCTGTTCCCCTTTCTCATTTTCGTGACCTCGCTGGCGGCCTTCTTCGACTTCAAGAATCTCGCCGACGAAACGGTCCAGCTGATGCTGGAAGCCTGGCCGTCGCAGGTCGCGGCCCCGATCGGCAGCGAGATCCGCAACGTGCTGACCCAGGTCCGCACGGATGTGCTGACCTTCGGTGTCATTCTGGCACTCTACTTCTCTTCCAACGGCATCGAGAGCCTGCGCATCGGGCTCAACCGCGCCTATGGCGTACGCGAGAGCCGTGCCTGGTACTGGCTGCGCCTCGAATCGATCGGCTATGTCGTGGTCGGCGCCGCCGGCCTGCTGGCGCTGTCGTTTCTGGTCGTGCTCGGCCCGGTGCTGTGGCTGGCGGCGGTGAGATGGGTGCCGGCGCTGCAGCCCTTCGGATGGATCATCACCTTCCTGCGCTACGCGGCGACTTCGGCCATCCTGATCGTCGCCCTGGTGGTGGCGCATATGTGGCTGCCGGCCGGGCGGCGCACCCTGGCCGAGGTGGCACCCGGCATCCTGGTCACGCTCGGCCTGTGGCTGGCGGCCGGTGCCGCCTTCGGCCGCTATCTCGCCGAGTTCGCCGGAAACTACGTCACCACTTATGCGGGCCTCGCCTCGGTTATGATCGCGCTGGTCTTCCTCTACACCACCGCCTCGATCTTCGTTTATGGCGGCGAACTGAACGCGGCGATGCGCCGCTCCCGCGAAGGCCGGCTCTAGCCGCCCGCTTCGGCTCAATTCCCCCACTCGACCGGAACTTCGGAGCCCCTCTCGCGCTTGACCAGGGTCAAGGCGCGCCGGCATCAGCCGTGCGCCAAATGACGCGTAAAGTTCGAAGGAGGCGTGCAATGAGCACCAGTTACGACAAGATCAAGATCGAAGCCGGCGCATGGGTCGTGGTGTGCGACGGGCGCAAGGCGCTGATCCTGTGCAACAAGGGCGACGCCACCTTCCCCAATCTGCGCACCCATCTGGTGTACGAGCAGGAGAATCCGCCGACGAGCGCGCAGGGCACGGACGCGCCCGGCCGGGTGCACCAGTCCGCGAGCCCCGCGCGCTCCTCGGTGGAGCCGACCGACTGGCATGACGAGGCCGAACGCGACTTCCTGCGCGACCTGGCCGGCAAGCTCGACGCGGCCCTCACGGCGGGCGAAGCGCAGTCGCTCGTCATCGTCGCCGCCCCGCGCGCGCTGGGCGTGCTGCGCCCGCTCTACAGTCCGGCGCTGAAGACCGCGATCACCGCCGAGGTCGATCGCGACATGGTCAAGCTGCCGGTCTACGAGATCGAAAAGCACCTCGCCGCCTGATGGGCCCGAGGCGCGGGAACGGATCCAGCTTCGGCGCGTGTCCAAACGAAGACGTATCCCAGCGAAGACATTCGACACCCCGCCGGCTTCCCGGCGGGGTTTTTCTTGACAGAAGAAGGGGCCGGCCCCGCGCGGCCGCGACCGACGCGCCTCCCCTGGGGCGTTGCGCCACGCCGGGGCACACCGTCTCCATCCCCTCGGTTCGCGGTCTCATCAACGGCACTCATCGCCGAGAGCCGCGAAATGGACGGTGTCAGTGACGGCGAGGACATCCGCAGCGCTGGCGCGCCGCGTATAAAGGGTCTGCACCGCAGCGAATCAGCACGGGAGACGCCCGATGAAGACCCTGTCCTTCTTCCGCCTCGTCCTGGCGGTGGGGCTCTGCCTCGCGGTCGGGGCGCTGGGCTCACTGGCTACCACCCCCCAGATCCCGACCTGGTACGCGACCCTCGCCAAGCCCTCCTGGACACCGCCGGACGCGGTGTTCCCGATCGTCTGGACCACGCTCTACGTTCTGATGGCCGTGACCCTGTGGCGGCTGTGGCAGCTCCACGCGCCCTCGTCCCACCGCCGCCTTGCGGTCGTGCTGTGGCTGGTCCAGCTCGCGCTGAACGCCGTGTGGTCGCAGGTGTTCTTCGGCCTGGAAGCCATCGTCTGGGCGCTGGCGGTGATCGTGATGCTGTGGATCGCGATCCTCGCCACCATTCTGGCCTGCGCGCGGATCGACCGCATAGCGGCCTGGCTCATGGCGCCCTATCTGGTCTGGGTGTCCTATGCGCTGGCGCTGAATGCTGCCATTGTCGCCATGAACTGAGCTGGATTAACCCAAACCGATCCGATAAGGGCAGACCCTGGCCGAGCCAGTTCGTCGCCGAGCCGCGGGAGAGCCCGATGGATCTCGTGACCATCGCCAAATTCGTCATCCTGCCGATCGCGCTGGGCGCGGTCGCCGTCGTGCTCATTCTGGGCCTGACCAACATGGCGCGGGGAGGCTCCCCGCTCCGATCGCAGAAGCTGATGCAGTGGCGCGTGCTGCTGCAGGCGGTGGCGCTCTGCTTCGTGCTGGCGACCATCATCCTCATGAACCACGGCTGACGCGCCGCAACGGAGCCGCAACCGCCATGGTGGTCCTCAACCGCATCTACACCCGCACCGGCGACGATGGCACGACCGCGCTCGGCACCGGCGAGCGACGGGCCAAATACGACCTGCGCGTGAGCGCCTACGGCACGGTGGACGAGACCAACGCCGTGATTGGCGTGGCGCGGCTGCACACCGGCGCGGGCTCGGGTCCCGCCGAGGAAGCGATCGCCAAGGCCGCCTTTGCCGCCAACCCCATCGAGACCATGCTCGCCCAGGGCGTGTTCGCCGACATCGACGCCATGCTGGCGCGGGTCCAGAATGACCTGTTCGACCTCGGCGCCGACCTCGCCACCCCCGACACCGGCGAGACGCTGGATTACGAACCGCTGCGCATCGTCGCCACGCAAGTGGACAAGCTGGAGCGCGACATCGACCTGCTCAATGCTTCGCTGAAGCCGCTACGCTCGTTCGTACTGCCGGCGGGTACCCCGGCGGCCGCGCATCTGCATGTCGCGCGCACCGTGTGCCGGCGCGCCGAGCGCATGGTCGTCGAACTCGCGCAGAGCCCGGGCGAGGTCGTGTCCCCGACTGCGGTGACCTACCTGAACCGCCTGTCGGACCTGCTTTTCGTCATGAGCCGGGTGGCGAATGCCCGCGCTGGCGGATCATCGCCGGGTGACGTGCTGTGGGTGCCGGCAGCAGGAAGGGGCGAGTGAGGCGCGCGCGCCATGCTGCTGCCCATCAATGATGACAACCCGCTGGAAGGCATCACCCACGCCTATGTGACCTGGGGGCTGATCGCGGCCAACATACTGGTCTTCGTTCTTTTCCAGCACGGCTACCAGGCCGAGATCGACGTGCCCTCCGCCTTTGGCTATGGCGTCATTCCGGTGGTGGTGAACCACACCGCCGTGCTGCCCGCCGAATATGTGCGTCTGCCCTCCGAGCTGACGCTGGTCACCTACATGTTCCTGCACGGCGGCTGGCTGCATCTCATCGGCAACATGGCCTTCCTCTGGGTGTTCGGCGACAACGTGGAAGACGCGCTGGGCCATGTGCGCTTCCTTGCCTTCTACCTGCTGTGCGGGGTCGCGGGGGGTCTCACCCATTCGCTGGCCATGCCTGATTCGGCCTCGCCGCTCGTCGGTGCCTCGGCCGGCGTATCGGGGCTCGTGGGCGCCTATCTTATGCTCCACCCCAATGTCCGGATCTGGGTACTGATGTTCCTGCGCGTGCCGCTGCGGGTGCCCGCAGCCTGGCCGCTCGGCGCGTGGATCGGCTTTCAGCTCTGGAGCCTGGCCACCACGACCGACCAGGAAACCGCCTGGTGGGCGCATATTGGCGGCCTTGTGGCGGGAGCCGTGCTCGTGGTGTTCATGCGCCGAAAGGGCGTACCGCTGTGGGTTACGACCCGCGACGGCACGCCGGAAGGAACACCGCCGGTCTGAACGCGCCGCCCTCCACCTTTTGACGGGTGGGCGATACGTTGACAGGGCAGGGGTCGATCCATAGTTTCCGGGCGTTTTCCGCGGGCTGATGCCACGCCCGGACCGCCTTCCGGCCTTGGGGCGGCATCGCCATCTTCGAAATGCGGCTGCCCGGCACGGCCCTTGAGCGGCACGTGGGGCGGGGGATGTGGTGATGAAGATACTGGTGCCCGTGAAGCGGGTGGTCGACTACAATGTGAAGATCCGCGTGAAGCCGGACGGTTCCGGCGTGGAACTCACCAATATCAAGATGTCGATGAACCCCTTCGACGAGATAGCCGTCGAAGAGGCGTTGCGGCTGAAGGAAGCCGGCAAGGCGAGCGAAGTCATCGCCGTCTCGGTGGGGCCGGCCAAGACCGACGAGACCATCCGCACCGCTCTCGCCATGGGCGCCGATCGGGGCATCTGGGTGAAGACCGACGAGGCCGGCATCGAGCCGCTCACCATCGCCAAGATCCTGAAGAAGCTGGTCGAGGAGGAGGCGCCCGGCCTCGTCATTCTCGGCAAGCAGGCGATCGACGACGACTGCAACCAGACCGGCCAGATGCTTTCGGCGCTGCTGGGCTGGCCGCAGGCGACCTTTGCCTCCAAGGTCGTCGTCGGCGAGGGAACGGTGGACGTCACCCGCGAGATCGACGGCGGCCTTCAGACGGTCAGCCTCGACCTGCCGGCGGTGCTGACCACGGATCTGCGACTTAACGAACCGCGCTATGCCAGCCTGCCCAATATCATGAAGGCCAAGAAGAAGCCGATCGCGGAGAAGACGCCGGCCGAGTGGGGCATCGACCTCACCCCCCGCCTCGTCGTGCTGTCCACCACCGAACCGACCAGCCGCACCGCCGGCAAGAAGGTGACCTCGGTCGCCGAACTCGTCGGCGATCTCAAGCAGTCGGGAGTGCTCTGAACATGGCGACGCTGCTCTTTGCCGAACATGACGATGCCAGCCTCAACCCCGTCACCGCCCGCGCCCTGAGCGCGGCGAAGGCGATCGGCGCCCCGGTGCATGTTCTTGTCGTCGGTGCCGGCTGCCAGGCCGCCGCCGAGGCCGCCGCCAGGCTCGACGGCGTCGACGAGGTGCTGGTCGCCGACGCGCCGGAATACGCCCATCGCCTTGCCGAGCCGGTCGCCGCGCTCGGCGTCGCTCTGGCGGGCAGCTATGACGCGCTGGTGGCCCCCTCCACCTCGGTGTGGAAGAGCGTGATGCCGCGCATCGCCGCGCTGCTGGACGTCATGCAGGTCTCCGACGTCATCGCCATCGTCGCGCCCGACACGTTCGACCGGCCGATCTATGCCGGCAACGCGATCCAGCGGGTGCGCTCGGACGAGGCGAAGAAGGTTCTGACCATCCGCACCTCGTCCTTCGCGGCGGCAGGCGAGGGCGCGAGCGCGCCACTCCGCGCCGTCGAGGCCGGGTCGGCGGCGGCGGGCACGCGCTTCGTCGGCCAAGAGATCGCGGCGAGCGAGCGTCCCGAGCTGACCGCGGCCCGGATCATCGTCTCCGGCGGGCGGGCGGTCGGTTCGTCCGAAAACTTCGCCAAGGTCATCGAGCCGCTGGCCGACACGCTCGGCGCGGCAGTGGGCGCTTCGCGCGCGGCGGTGGATGCCGGCTACGCGCCCAATGACTGGCAGGTCGGCCAGACCGGCAAGGTCGTGGCTCCCGATCTCTACGTCGCGGTCGGCATTTCCGGCGCCATCCAGCATCTGGCGGGAATGAAGGATTCCAAGGTGATCGTGGCGATCAACAAGGACGAGGAAGCCCCCATCTTCCAGGTGGCCGATTACGGCATGGTGGGCGACCTGTTCCAGATCGTTCCCGAACTCACCGCCGAATTAGCTAAGGCAAAAGGCTGACAGCGCTCTATACTCGGCACCGTCGACACGGACGGTGCCGGCAGCGGGAACTGACGGACAGACCAGGCGGGGCAGGCTCAACCATGGCTTTCGAGATCAAGAGCGTCGGCATCATCGGCGCTGGACAGATGGGCAACGGCATTGCGCATGTGTGCGCGCTTGCCGGCTACAATGTCGTGCTGAACGATCTCCAGAGCGACCGCATCAAGTCGGGCCTGGCCACCATCAATGGCAACATGGTTCGCCAGGTCTCCAAGGGCCTCTACTCCGAGGAAGAGAAGCAGGCCGCGCTGGCGCGTATCCACGGCACCGACCAGTCCGCGGACCTCGCCGATGTCGACCTGCTGATCGAGGCCGCCGTCGAGAAGGAGGAGATCAAGCGCAAGATCTTCTCCGGCGTCTGCCCGTTCCTGAAGCCCGAGACCATCCTCGCCACCAACACGTCCTCGATCTCGATCACCCGCCTCGCCGCCTCGACCGACCGGCCGGAGCGCTTCATCGGCATTCATTTCATGAACCCGGTGCCGCTGATGCAGCTCGTCGAGCTGGTGCGCGGCATTGCCACCGAGGATGAAACGTTCGAGCTGTCCAAGGGCTTCGTCACGCGGCTGGGCAAGACCTATGCGGTGGCGGAGGATTTCCCCGCTTTCATGGTCAACCGCATCCTGCTGCCGATGATCAACGAGGCGATCTACACGCTCTATGAGGGCGTTGGCTCGGTGGACGCCATCGACACCGCGATGCGCCTGGGCGCCAACCACCCGATGGGCCCGCTGCAGCTGGCCGATTTCATCGGCCTCGACACCTGCCTGTCGATCATGCAGGTGCTCCATGAGGGACTGGCCGATTCCAAGTATCGCCCTTGCCCCCTGCTGGTGAAATATGTCGAGGCCGGCTGGCTCGGTCGCAAGACCCAGCGCGGCTTCTATGACTATCGCGGCGAGAAGCCGGTGCCGACGCGGTAACGCCCGGCACGCACGCTCTCTGATGCACCCATGGCCGGGCTCGTCCCGGCCATTTGCGTTTCAGGCCTCCCGCCCGGCAACGCCCGCACTGCCCTCTAGCGGCTGACGGCCCCGGCGATCCACCGCGCCAGCCGGCCATCAATAGCCGCAAGACCGAGCCCGATCAGCCCGAAGCCGGCGAGTTCGCGCGGCTCCAGCGCCTCGCCAAGAAACACCGCACCAAGCAGAATCGCGCTCACCGGGACCAGGAAGGTGACCAGCGAGATATTGGTCGCCCCATTCCGTGCCACGATGCGGAAATAGAGGATGAAGGCGAGGCCGGTCGACAGCACGCCGAGCCCGATCAGCGCGCCCCAGACCGTCGGCGAGGGCATCGGCAGCAACCAGGGCCGTTCCAGGATAGCGACCAGCGGCAGCAGCAGCACGCTTGAGGTGGCGAGCTGCAACAGAGCGACTCCGAGCGGGGGAATCTGGCGGAAGCGGCGGGCATAGACCGCGGCAAAGCCATAGGAAATCGTGGCGCCGATCGCCGCGAGCTGGGCGGGAAGCTGGTGCCCGCCAAGCTGGCCGAGCAGCGCCGGCCCCATCATCACCGCGACACCCGCGAAGCCGAGCGCCACGCCGACCAGCTTGCCGGTCGTGAGTTTCTCATCCCGCGTGAAGGCCTGCGCCACCAGCACCGTGAACAACGGCGTCGCGGCATTGAGAATCGAGGATAGGCCGCTGGGAAGGTGTTGCTGCGACCAGGCGATGAGCCCGAACGGGATGATATTGGCAAGCATCGCCAATACCGCAAAGCGTGCCGCCAGCGCCGGGCTCAGATTCACACGCACCCCGCTGAGGCGCGCGATGACGAACAGCGCCGCCGCGCCGATCGCGACCCGCGCCAGCACCATGGTAAGCGGCGGCACTTCGGCGATCGCGATCTTGCCGAAGAAGAATGAACCGCCCCAGATCAGCGACAGCAGCCCCAGGGAGAGCCAGTCGGCCGTCGCCATCGGCTGCGGCCGCCCGACACCGGCAGCGCCATTGCCGGCGGACGAAGGGGCGGTTTGCGACATGGACATGGTACGGCTCCTGCGGCAGGGAAGCGGGGCATAGACCTTCCCGGGTTCACCCGCTACCCGAAACCGCCCGCCGGCGAGTGGTGAAAGCGCCGCCGTCGCCGGCTACGGCTTCCGGGCGCCATCCGCCAGCGCGGCGCGGATCAGCGCCAGCGCATCCGGCCCCGCCCATTCCGCCGGACCGGCGATATGGCCGATCTCGCAGCCCTGCGCATCGATCAGCATCGTGGTCGGCAGGCCGAAGCCGCGCCCCACCGCGCGCAGATCCTGGAAGCTCTTGGCCTTGGGATCGGTGTAGAGCGCGAGGTCGTGAATGCCGGTCTCTGCCATGAAGGTTTTCGGCTTCTCCGGGTCGCGCGTATCGATGTTGATCGCGACCACCTCGAAATCCTTGCCGTCGCCCTCGCGACTGCCGAGTTCGCGCTGAAGCTGGTCCAGCGCCGGCATCTCCTTGCGGCAGGGTACGCACCAGGTGGCCCAGACATTGACGAGCTTCAACCCGTCGCCCCCGACCGCCGCCAGCCGCGTGGTCTCACCCTGCGGGTCGAGAAAGGCGAGGTCGGGAATGCGGGTCGGCTTGAGCGTCGGGGCGAAGGCGGCGAGGTCGCCGGTGGCGAGATCAGCGATACGTCGGCCGGTTTCGCTCGCCGCCGCGCAGGCCGCGTCACCGCCCGAAGCCGGGGCCGTTGAGACCGGAGCTGTCGCAACCACGTTGCGCGTTCCGCCTCCGATCCCGTATACGCCTGCCAGGCCAGCGGCCGCGCCGAGGATGATGGCGGCCGCCAGGATCAGGGCAACACGGCCTTTGGGGCGGGCCTTGCCCGGCTCGTCAGCCGGCATTGCGGCGGGCGGGTTGTCCTCAGGTCGTTCGGTCATGACCGTCCTCGCGGAGAAAAGTCAGCATGAGCAACAAGATGTGGGGCGGCCGCTTCGAGACCGGTCCCGATGCGATCATGGAGGAGATAAACGCCTCCATCGGATTCGACCAGCGCCTGTTCGCGCAGGACATAGCTGGCTCGAAGGCGCATGCTTCGATGCTGGCGGCACAGGGGATCATCGACACAGCTGATGCCGAAAAGATCCTCGCGGGTCTAGACACGATCTTGTCAGAGATCGAATCCGGCAATTTCACCTTCCAACGCGCGCTGGAGGACATCCACATGAATGTGGAGTCGCGCCTCGCCACGCTGATCGGGACGTCGGCCGGCCGCCTGCACACCGCGCGCTCGCGCAATGACCAGGTCGCGACCGACTTCCGCCTCTATGTCCGTGACACGATCGACACGCTCGACATCCAGCTGCGCGACCTGCAGTCGGCGCTGGCGGAGAAGGCACTGATCCATTCCGGCACGGTGATGCCGGGCTTCACGCATCTTCAAACCGCGCAGCCCGTGACCTTCGGCCACCATCTGCTGGCCTATGTCGAGATGCTGGGGCGCGATCGCGGACGGCTCCACGATTCCCGCGTCCGGCTAAACGAATGCCCGCTGGGCGCCGCCGCGCTCGCGGGAACGTCCTTCCCGATTGATCGTTTCGCCACCGCAACGGCTCTCGGCTTTGATCGCCCGACTGCGAATTCGCTGGATTCGGTGTCCGACCGCGACTTCGTGCTGGAGACGCTGGCAGCGGCGTCGATCTGCGCCATGCACCTCTCGCGCTTCGCCGAAGAGATCGTGATCTGGACCTCGCCGCTGACCGGCCTGCTCAAGCTCTCCGACCGCTTCACCACCGGCTCCTCGATCATGCCGCAGAAGCGCAACCCGGACGCGGCCGAGCTGGTGCGCGCCAAGATCGGGCGCATCGCCGGTGCGTTCTCCGGCCTGCTCATGGTCATGAAGGGCCTCGCGCTCGCCTACGCCAAGGATATGCAGGAAGACAAGGAAGGCGCCTTCGACGCCCTCTCCACGCTGTCGCTGATGATCGCCGCCACCGCCGGCATGGTCCGCGACATGGTGCCGGACGAGGCGAAGATGAAGACGGCGGCCGGTTCCGGCTATTCCACCGCCACGGATCTGGCGGACTGGCTGGTGCGGGTGCTCGGGCTGCCGTTCCGCGAGGCGCATCACGTTACCGGACGCATCGTCGCGCTGGCCTCCGACAAGGGCGCTCCGCTCCACAAGCTGACCCTCGCCGAGATGCAGAGTGTCGAGCCCCGCATCACCGAAGAGGTGTTCGGGGTGCTTTCGGTGGCGAAGTCGGTGGCGAGCCGCACCTCCTATGGCGGCACCGCGCCGAAGAATGTCCGCGCGCAGGCCAAGCGCTGGCTGAAGCAGCTCGCGAAGAGCTGAACACCACCCTGACAAGGGCACAATGGAAGCCTGGGCAGGCGGCTAGATGAGCGCCGCCTGCCCGGAAGGGGAGGTCGGCCCTAGCCGCGATCCTTCTGCCCCAGCAGCCGCAGCGCGTTCGCCGTCACCAGGACGGTGGCGCCGGTATCGGCCAGGATCGCCGGCCAGAGCCCTGTGATGCCGGCAATGGTGGTGACGAGGAACACCGCCTTCAGCCCCAGCGCGATGGTGATGTTCTGGTGGATGTTGCGCATGGTCGCCTTCGACAGATCGATCATGGCCGCGACATCGCTGACCCGGCCGTGAAGCACGGCGGCATCCGCTGTCTCCAGCGCGACGTCGGTGCCCCCGCCCATGGCGATGCCGACATCGGCCGCCGCAAGCGCGGGCGCGTCGTTGATGCCGTCGCCGACCTTGGCCACCGTGGCGCCGGCAGCCTTCTGCTCGGTGATGATGCGCTGCTTGTCTGCCGGCATCAGGCCGGCCCGGACCTCGATGCCGAGATTGCCGCCAATGGCCCGGGCGGTGCGCTCATTGTCACCCGTCAACATCAGCGTGCGGATACCCGCCTGCGCCAGCCGTGCGAGCCCCTCTGCCGCGTCGGCGCGCGGTTCGTCGCGCATGGCGATGAGTCCCTCGACCCTGCCATCGGCGAGCAGAACCGCGACGGTCTTGCCGTCATCGTTCAGCCGCTCGATCGCGACACGCTGCGGCTCCGTCAGATTTCCGCGCGTGGCGGCGGCCCGGGGCGAGCCGAGAAACAGCTCCGCTCCTTCCACCAATCCGCCAACCCCTTCGCCGCTCGACGCCCCCGCGTCCTGAACGGCCGGAAGAACGACGCCGCGCGCTTCGGCTTCCGCGAGAATTGCGTTCGCCAGCGGATGGGTGGACCCGGCCTCGAGCGCGGCAGCGCGGCGAAGCAGATCCACCTCGCTGCCTGAAAAGGCGACGAGATCCGTCACCTTGGGCTTGCCCTCGGTCAGCGTTCCGGTCTTGTCGAGCGCCACCAGGGTCACGAGGCGCAGCGTCTCCAGCACTGTGCCGCCCTTGATCAGAAGCCCGCGCCGCGCCCCGGACGCCAGACCGGCGGCAATGGCGGCCGGCGTCGAAATAACCAGCGCGCAGGGGCACCCGATGAGCAGGATGGCCAGGCCCTTGTAGACCCACTCCTCCCATGACGCATTGAGAACAAGCGGCGGCAGCACGGCGACCAGCGCGGCAAGAACCACCACCAAAGGCGTGTACCAGCGCGAGAACCGGTCGATGAACCGCTCCGTCGGCGCCTTGCTCTCCTGCGCCTCCTCGACCAGGCGCACCACGCGGGCAATGGTGTTGTCGGAGGGCTCGGTGGTGGCGCGCACGGTAAGCGCGGCCTCCCCGTTCACCGTGCCGGCAAACACCGCATCCCCCTTCACCTTCGCGACCGGCACGCTCTCGCCGGTGACCGGCGCCTCGTTGACCGAACCGGAACCCTCAAGCACTTCACCGTCAGCGGGAATGCGTTCGCCGGGACGCACGAGGATAACCGCACCGACGGTGAGACTTTCGGCCAGCACCTCACGGGTGGTGCCGTTCTCGATCAGCCGGGCGGTCTTGGGAACCAGTGCGGTCAGCGAGCGGATGCTGTCGCGCGCCCGCCCGGCGGCAACGCCTTCGAGCAGTTCGCCGACAAGGAACAGGAAGACAACGGCCGCCGCCTCCTCCGACGCACCGATGATCACCGCGCCGACGGCCGCGATGGTCATCAGCATCTCGATGGAGAAGGGCGTGCCGGCCAACGCCGCCATAACCGCGCGCCGTGCGATCGGCACCAGGCCGATCAGCAGCGCAGCAATGAAGATCCACGGATCGAGCACGGGGAAAAAATGGCCGATGGCATAGGCGGCTACGAGCGCAGCACCACAGACAAGGGCGAGGCGCGCCTTGCCGCTCGTCCACCACGGCCCGTCGCCGGGTAACCCGGCGTGGGAATGGGCGTGATCCTCACCGCCCGATGACACCGGCGCGGTGGCGGCAGCACGAGGATGTTCGTGTCCGTGGTCGTGATGGTGGTCGTGGTCCCCGCCACACGACTCATGGTCGTGATCGTGGCCGGCGTGTTCGTGCGCCGCATGATCGTGCGCGGCTCCAGATGCCCCGGCAGGCGCGGCACGGGCTCCCAGCGGTACGATGCCGTAGCCCAGACCGGAGACGCGCTTTTCAAGCACGGCGAGGTCCGCGCCGTCATGCTCGATGGTCATGGTGCCTGCTGTCACCGAAACCGAAACCTCGGCCACGCCCTTCACCCGCCGGACCGCCGTGTCGATCTTCGAGGCGCACGAGGCGCAGTCCATGCCATCAATGCGGTAGCGGGTCTTCAGGGCCGACATGATCTCACCTCTTGTCTCACCATTGAGGTGAGCCTACTTCCTCTAGCGACTAGAGGAGCAAGAGGTAAAATGACCGAGCCTGGAACCAGCGGCCTTTTCAGCATCGGCGAGGTCGCGCGCGCAAGCGGCGTCAAGGTGCCGACCATCCGCTATTATGAAGAGATCGGCCTGTTGCCACCGCCGCCGCGAACCGAGGGCGGGCGCCGGGCCTATGGTGAGGCCGATATGCGCCGGCTGGCCTTCATCCGCCACGCCCGCGAGCTGGGATTCGAGATCGACGCGATCCGCACCCTGCTCAGGCTTCAGGACGAACCCGACCAGTCCTGTGCCATGGCCGACGCCATCGCCCGCGACCGCCTTGTCGAGGTGGAGCACCGCATCGCCGGCCTCAACGCGCTGAAGGCGGAGCTCGAGCGCATGGTCGAGGGCTGCACCCATGGCCATGTCGGCGACTGCCGGGTGATCGAGATCCTGGCCGACCATGGCAAGTGCCGGCATCATGAAGGCGCTGCCGAGCCCGCCGGAATCGGCCATTAGGCTCGTCGGAACCCGGCGAACAACGCGCCTGTCGGCCCCGCTTCGCTTCCGGCCGCCACTTCGCGCCAGATGAGGTGTCAGGTCTTTCAGAAGCGGTCGGGACGGAAAGGCTCAAGCGGGGTTGAGGGCGGCCGGCCGGTGACGAGGTCGGCGACAAGGCGGCCGGTGCCCGCGCTTTGGGTAAGGCCGAGATGGCCGTGACCGAAGGCGTAGATCACCCGGGACGAAGCCTTTGAGCGGCCGATAACGGGAAGCGTGTCCGGCAACGAGGGCCGAAAGCCCATCCATTGCGTGCCGCCGGTCGTCTTCAGACCCGGAAGGAAAGTGGCGGCCTTGTTCAGCATTGCCTCGGCGCGGGCGTAGTTGGGCGGCGCCTTCAGCCCGCCCAGTTCCACCGCGCCGCCAACCCGGATGCCGGTGGCGAGGGGGGTAACCACGAAGCCATGGCCGCCAAAGGTCAGCTGGCGCCTCAGCTCGAAGGCTCCCGGCGGCAGGGTCGTGTTGTAGCCGCGCTCGGTCTCGAGCGGCACGGCGTTGCCCAGCGCCTTCGCCAGCGGCCGCGACCAGGCGCCGGCAGCCAGTACCGCATGGCCTGCGCTCAGCGCGCCGCCATCGGCAAGGCGCACGCGCACGCCCTCCTCACCGGTCTCGATAACGACAACCTCGCCATGCGAGATGGTGGCGCCGCGCGACATCACCACATCGAACAGCGCCAGCGCGAAGTGATAGGGGTCGTCGACGCTTTTCCAGTGCGGGGTAAAGGTGCCGACCGGAAAGCGCGGCGACAGGCCGGGCTGGAGCGCGGCCAGGCGCTCACCGCGCACATGCTCGAAGGCGATGCCTTCCGCCTCGCGCAGCCGCCATCCCGGCAGCGCGGCGGCAAGCTCGGCCTCGCTTTCATAGAGCTGGAGATTGCCCTCATGGCGCACCCGACCCGACAGGCCGGCCTCCTGCACCATCGCTCCCATCGCCTCCGCCGCGAGGCGCATCAGCGCGCTCTGGGCGAGGATGGAACGGGCATGGCGATCCGGCAGACTGGCGCGCCAGAAGCGGATCAGCCAGGGCGCCAGGTGCGGCAGGTAGCGCGGTGGAAGCGAGAGCGGCCCGAGCGGATCAAGCAGCCAGCGCGGGGCGCGGCGCAGAATGCCGGGCGAGGCGAGCGGCAGGATGTCGGTAAAGGCGAAGGCACCGGCATTGCCCATGCTCGCGCCCTCGGCGACACCGCCCCGTTCGACCAACCGCACACGCAGGCCTTCGGCCTGAAGGTGAAACGCGGCGGCGAGGCCGACAATACCGGCACCGACGACGATCACGTCGTCCTTCATGCTGTCCAGTGCCAGTGCGCCGCTCATGCCTTACCATCCAGGGATATTCGGAGCCCCTCGCCCCCGGCCCGACGTGGCCGGGCGGGCCGGAGACCGCCGGGAGAGGGACCGCGGGAGAGAGAGCCGGCGGGCGTGTTCCCGCCGGGGAGGCCCGCCGGCTGGGCCCGGCCTCAGGCGGCCTTCGACAGCAGCGGCCGCGTGGCCAGCGCCTCGCGCACGATCGCCTCGACCCGCGCCCGCGCCTCGCCCTCAAGCGGCAGGCGCGGGGCCCGCACCCGCTCGGTGGTCCCGGTCACCAGCGCCTCGACCAGCTTGAGGTTCTGGACCAGGTAGCTCGACACGTCGAGATCGAGAAGCGGGCGGAACCAGCGGTAGATCGCCAGCGCCTCGTCATAGCGCTTCGCCTTCATCAGCCGGTAGATCGCGACCGTCTCCTCCGGGAAGGCAATGACCAGACCCGCGACCCAGCCCACGGCACCGACCGCCAGCGCCTCATAGGCGAGATTGTCGACGCCGGTGAAGACGTCGTAGCGATCGCCGAACGCATTGATGATGTCGGTGGCGCGGCGGATGTCGTCGGACGATTCCTTGATCGCCACGAAGCGCGGGTCCGCCGCCAGCTCGCTCATGATCTCCACCGTCACATCGACCCGGTAGGCGATGCGGTTGGAGTAGATCATCACCGGCAGATCGGCGGCCGCGGCCACCGCGCTGAGCGTGGCGACGGTCTCTTTGGCGTTGGTGTGGTAGACGAGGCTCGGCACCACCATCAGGCCCGAGGCGCCGGCCTTGGCCGCGCGCGAAGCCAGCGAGGCGCAGTCGCGGGTCGAGGCATCGGCGATCGTCATCAGCACCGGGCGCCGGCCGGCGACGCCCTGCGCCAGCGAGAGCACCTCCAAGCGCTCGTCATGGCTCAGCATCGGGCCTTCACCCAGCGAACCATTGACGATCAGGCCGTCCACCCCGGCCTCGATCTGGCGCGCAAAGCAGCGCTCCATCTCCTGGTGATCAAGCTCCCCCGCCTCGGTGAACTTCGCCGAAACAGCCGGATAAACACCCTGCCACATCGTTATGCTCCTGATGCCCAATGAAGTTGGCGCGAGCATCTTATTTTTGGATCCAATTTGCAATATCCTTTTTAGGGGATAAGCGCCCGTATCGCGAGGAGCCCATATCGGCCGACGGAACCTGCACGCGCTCTACCTCACGCCTGTTCGCCGATGCGTTGCGGAAGGCAGCCCCGCAGGAACGGCCCGGGGAAGGTAAGACACCTCTTCACCGCCCAAAATCGCGCGGATACCCGCCTCAGCGCCCTCGCCGCACACGGGACACATGGGCGAGGTGAGGCACGCGGGCCGGTATCGGCGCCGTCATTACCCTTCTTTCGGTCGATAAGGTGAGGGAAATCGTCGACGGGGGCGATCGCCGTCGCCCGCGATACTGGAGGTCCGCCGGTCGCGGACAGCGGCAAGGCCCGCCGGCACGCTGATCTTCTGATTCGCGCCCAGACGGAACACCGTCCCCGGCCCACCCGTCAGGGGCTCCACGTGTCTCAAGGCGCGCTGCAATTCACAATGGCACGGATTTCGCAGCATTTTGATACCGTTTTACATCGAATTCGTGTTGTTCTTGCGACACCTTGCTAGTAAGTGCCCTTCCTACATGGCTGAAACCTTGGCACCTGCCGTTGGGAGAGGCTACCCTTCGCCTTCCACCCTGCCGCATTCGACGCGCAGGCCTTAGGTGCGCAAGAGCCTATGGATCGCCGCCAGTTCACTGCTGCATTGGCCGCAACCCTCGCAGGGTCGGGAGAGGCACGAAGCGCGCCCCCGCCAACCCGGGATCCTCTGACGCTGTTCGTTCCTTCCGCCCTGGGCGGAGGATGGGATCGCATCGCGCGCGCCATGCAGGTCAGCCTGATCGACGCCGGGATCGCCAGCGATGTCGAGGTGATCAACCAAACCGACGGCGTCGCCGCCGGCATCGTTGAATTCTCCACCCGGTACCGGGGCCGCCGCGACGCGCTGCTCATCGGCGGACTGGGCATGATCGGCGCCGCCATGCTGGCACGTGAGCCCACCGGACTCTCACAGCTGACGCCCATCTCGCGACTGACCAACGAGTACATGGTTCTCGCCGTCTCAGGCGATTCCGAGATCGACTCGCTGCGTGCGTTTCTCGCGTGGATGCGCCGGGATCCCGACGCGGTCGTCATCGCGGGCGGAAACCGCGGGGGTGTCGACCACCTGTTCACGGGACTGATCGCGCGCGCCGCCGGCATCTCCGGGTCGCGCCTGCGCTTCCGTCCCTTCGTTGGCGGGATAGGCGCGATCGACGAAGTCGTCACCCATAACGCGGATGCCGTCGTGGGCAGGCTGAGCGACATGCGGAACGAGATCGAGATCGGACGGCTGCGCGCCCTCGCCATTTCCTCGCCCCAGCGTCCGCCGGGCACGGCGATTCCCACCTGCATCGAACAGGGGACCAGCCTCCAGATCCTGAACTGGAGCGGTGGCTTCGCGCCTCCGGGGCTCGACGAGGTCGACCATCAGCACCAGCAGGCGCTGATGGACCGGATGCTTGCCAGCGTGGCCTGGCGGACGGCCCTGTTCCAGTACAATTGGGAAAGCGACGTCATGGCCGGCGCACCCTTCCGCCGCTTTCTGCAGACGGAAATCATCCGCGTCCGGGGCTTGCTAGCCAGCCTCGACCTCAGCTGACGGAGCGGGCCCGGCCACGAAGCAGCCGCGCATGTCCCGCACCGCCGCAACAATGAACCCCTCGACGGCACGGATCCGCCCCAGCGCGTGGATATCGGCATGGGTGACCAGCCAGTAGGCCCGCCGAAAACTCAGCTCCGGGACCAGCCGCACCAGTTCGCCATGCGCGCGGGCGGCGTAATCGTGGAGGATGCCAACGCCTGCGCCCGCGCGCACCGCCTCCATCTGCCCCACCACGCTGGCGCATTCCAGCCGGCGCGCCTCGACCTCGCGGAAGGCCTCGAAATAGTCCAGCGCCGGGCTGTAGACGAGGTCCGGCACATAGGTCACCAGCAGGCGGCCGGTGAGGTCGCGGAGCTGGTCGATCGGGCCGGTGCGATCGAGATAGTCGCGCGAGGCGTAGACGCCGAGGCTGTAGTCGGTGAGCTTGCGCGCGACCAGCCGCCCCTCGCCCGGTCGCTGCATCGTCACCGCGATGTCGACCTCGCGCTTGGGCAGCGAGAAACTGCGCGGCAGCGGGGCCAGCTGGATCGTCAGCCCCGGATGGCTGTCGGCAAGACGACCGAGGCGCGGGGCGAGGAAATAGGTCCCGAAACCATCGGGAGCGCCGATGCGCACCGTGCCGGCCAGCGCCAGGTTCTCATTGCCGAGCGCCGCCTGCGCCTGCAGCATCTCGGTCTCGATGCGCTCGGCATATGCCAGAAGGCGTTCGCCGGCGGGAGTGAGCGCGCTGCCTGTCGTGCGCCGCTCCAGAAGCTGGGCGCCGAGACTCATCTCCAACGCGCCGAGCCGGCGCCCCACGGTGGCATGGTCGAGCCCGAGCTGGCGAGCGGCCGCAAGCATCTGGCCGGCGCGCGCCACGGCAAGAAAGACGCGCAGGTGATCCCAGTCCACGGCAGTACCCTCCCGTTCTTGTCGCATTTGCGCACAACGGATGGGGGATCTTGGCCGTTGAAGTGAGAAGTTTCAACAAGCACAACCATGGCAGCCCATTCCAGCAAGAGAGGTCGTCATGGCGGTCATCGGTCACTACATCGGCGGCAAGGTCGCCAGCACGGCGGGCCGCACGGCTCCGGTCTTCGATCCTTCGACCGGCGCGCAGTCCGGCGAGGTGCTCCTTGCCTCGGCCGCGACCGTCGGCGAGGCGGTCGCGAACGCAGCGCAGGCCTTTGGCGCCTGGGCGGACACTCCGCCTCTGACCCGCGCCCGCATCCTGTTCAAGTTCAAGGCGCTGCTGGAGCGCGACATGGACGCGCTCGCCGCCGCGATCACCAGGGAACACGGCAAGACCTTCGAGGATGCCAAGGGCGAGGTCGTGCGCGGCATCGAGGTGGTGGAGTTCGCCTGCGGCATTCCCCATCTGATGCGCGGCGATTTCACCGAACAGGTGGCGCGCGGCGTCGATGTGTTCTCGGCCCGCCATCCGGTGGGCGTGGTGGCCGGCATCACCCCGTTCAACTTCCCCGTGATGGTGCCGATGTGGATGTTCCCCGTCGCGCTGGCCTGCGGCAACGCCTTCGTGCTGAAGCCCTCCGAGAAGGACCCCACCCCCTCGCTGATGCTGGCGGAGCTTCTGAGCGAGGCCGGCCTGCCCGCCGGCGTGTTCAACGTGGTGCAGGGTGACAAGGAGGCGGTCGATGCGCTCCTCACCCATCCCGACATTGCCGCGGTGAGCTTTGTCGGCTCCACCGCCATCGGCGAATATGTCTACAAGACCGCCGCGGCGCACGGTAAGCGTGCCCAGGCGCTCTGTGGCGCCAAGAACCACCTCGTGGTGATGCCCGACGCCGACCTCGACAAGACCGTCGATGCGCTGATGGGCGCGGGCTACGGCTCGGCCGGCGAGCGCTGCATGGCGGTCTCGGTTGCCGTCGCCGTCGGGGGCGTGGGTGACGCGCTGATGGAAAAGCTGGTGCCCAAGGTCCGCGCACTGAAGGTCGGCCCCGGCCTCGACCGCGACAGCGAGATGGGCCCGCTGGTGACCCGCGAGCACCTCGCCAAGGTTTCCGGCTATGTCGACACCGGCGTTGCCGAGGGCGCGGAACTGGTGGTGGACGGGCGCGGGCTCAAGCTCCAGGGCTATGAGAACGGCTACTTCATCGGCGGTTGCCTGTTCGATAACGTGACCGCGGACATGAAGATCTACAAGGACGAGATCTTCGGCCCGGTGCTCTCGGTGGTGCGGGTCGATCGCTTCGACGAGGCGCTCAAGCTGGTCAATGACCACGAATATGGCAATGGCGCCGCCATCTTCACCCGCGACGGCGATGCCGCCCGCGCCTTCGACCGCGACGCCAAGGCCGGCATGATCGGCATCAACGTGCCGATCCCGGTGCCGGTGGCGTTCCATTCCTTCGGCGGTTGGAAGCGCTCGATCTTCGGCGATCGCAACGTCTACGGCATGGAAGGCGTGGGCTTCTACACCAAGATGAAGACCACCACCGCCCGCTGGCCGACCGGCATCCGCGAGGGCGCCCAGTTCGTCATGCCGACGACGGGAGAGTGAGCGTACGCCCTTCGGGCGGGCTCCATATCCAGCCAAAAGAGGAGGCCCGGTGCGTGCGCCGGGCGTTCCTGTGGCGCTGGCCTCTAGCGCTTCATGTCGGGGCAGACGAACGGGACCTTGGGGCGTGCGTAGCGATGCTCCACAACGTCGCGGCCGGCCTTCACCTTCAGCGTAAGGTCGGTGGCGGTGAGCTTCGCGACGGTCGCGCTGACGGTGGCCCCGTCCTCGTCCCATGAGAGTGCATCCGGCGCTGTGCGCTTCCACCTGCGCAGCGCGTAGGTCTCCCAGCACGAATCCATCAGCAACGTTCCGTCGTTGAAGAAGACGAGCAGGGTGCCGGGCATCTTGTTCGCCGGCGCCGTCTCCACCCAGACGCGGCCCGTGAGTGAATCAATACCCTGCGCGGAGGCGATCGGCGCGGCGAGTTGAGCGCAGGCAAGCGCGGCGGTGAACAGGGCCGCGGGCGTGGTCTTTCTCATCGGGCAACCTCTTCCGAAGTGTATCGGCGCACACGGCGCCGCTGCCACCCTCGCTCAGGCTCGCGGCCGAAATCCGGCCAGTGGCGCACATGGCGCGGTGACTCCGGCGCGGGCGCGGGCGAACACTCGTCCGCCTTGCGCCACGACAGCGCTTACGGGGAAAGATGCCCTCGGCACACGCCTCGTCGAGGGCAGGCAGCCTCATCGCCGTGCGTGCATCCGCACGACCGCCCTCACCCCCGCTCGCGGCCGAAATCCGGGGCGGCGGTTTCCTGGCCGATCTCGATGATCGAGCGGCGGATGGCGCGGGTGCGGGTGAACAGGTCGAACAGCTTGTCGCCCTCGGCCCAGCGGATCGCCCGCTGCAGCGCGATCAGGTCCTCGGTGAAGCGGCCGAGTACCTCGATCACCGCCTCGCGATTGTTCAGGAACACGTCGCGCCACATGGTCGGGTCGGAGGCGGCGATGCGGGTGAAGTCGCGAAAGCCGCCGGCCGAGTACTTGATGACCTCGGACTGCGTGACCTCTTCCAGATCCGCCGCCGTGCCGACGATGTTGTAGGCGATGAGATGGGGCACATGGGAGGTGATCGCCAGCACCAGATCGTGGTGCTCGACGCTCATGGTCTCGACATTGGCCCCCATCGCGGTCCAGAGCCCGGACAGGGCCGCAAGCGCCGCCTCATCCGTACCCTCCGGCGGGGTGAGGATGCACCAGCGGTTCTGGAACAGCGTGGCAAAGCCGGCATCGGGGCCGGAATATTCGGTGCCGGCCACGGGATGGCCGGGGATGACGTGCACGCCCTCGGGCAGATGCGCACGCAGCGCGTTGAGCACCGCGCCCTTCACCGAGCCGACATCCGAGACGATGGCACCCGCCTTCAGATGCGGGCCGATCATCTCGGCGACCGCACCCATGGCGCCCACCGGCACGCACAGCACCACCATGTCGGCATCCGCCACCGCTTCAGCGGGCGTTGCGGCAACGAGATCGGCGATGTCGAGGGCGCCGGTGCGCGCGCGCACCCCCTCGGAACCGTCATAGGCGACCAGCGTACCCGCGAGCTTGCGCGCACGCGCCGCGCGCAGCATCGACGAGCCGATCAGGCCGATGCCGATGATGGCGAGGCGGCCGATCAGCGGGCTCGCCAGCGGGGGATCAAGCACCATGGCCAGAACCCGCTTTCGCCGCCTCGGCCCCACCCATGAACGCGGCAAGCGCGTCGACGAGCAGCCGATTGGCCTCTTCGGTGCCGATCGACACGCGCAGCGCGCCCGGCAGACCGTAGGAATCGACGCGCCGCAGGATAAGACCGCGCTCCATCAGGAACGCATCGGCCTCACGCGCGGTCTTTCCCGGCACATCGGGGAAATGCACCAGCAGGAAGTTGGTGACGCTCGGCGTCACGGTGAGGCCCAGCGCGGTGAGCTTCTCGCTCAGCCACGGCAGCCAGGTGTCGTTATGCGCCACCGCCGTCTCGGTGTGGGCGGTATCCCCGATCGCCGCCACCGCCGCGGCGATGCCGGGCGCGGAGACGTTAAAGGCGCCACGAATGCGGTTGATGGCGTCCACCACCTCCGCCG
This sequence comes from Ancylobacter pratisalsi, assembly GCF_010669125.1. Taxonomy (NCBI): domain Bacteria; kingdom Pseudomonadati; phylum Pseudomonadota; class Alphaproteobacteria; order Hyphomicrobiales; family Xanthobacteraceae; genus Ancylobacter; species Ancylobacter pratisalsi. The sequence continues at coordinate 2,180,641 of NZ_CP048630.1, read as the reverse complement.
GCCCGTAGAGCCAGCCGACCCGAAGGCTCGCCAGCCCGTGGATCTTGGAGAAGGTGCGCAGCATCACGACATTCGCGCAGGTGGCGACGAGTTCGATGCCGGCCTCATAATCGTTGCGGCGAACATATTCGGCATAGGCCGCGTCCAGCGCGAGCAGCACGTTGGGCGGCAGGCCGCGCTGCAGGCGCTTGATCTCGTCGAAGGGGAGGTAGGTCCCGGTCGGGTTGTTGGGGTTGGCGAGGAAGACCACGCGCGTCTTCTCGGTCACCGCCGCCAGCAGGGCGTCGACATCGGTGCGGAAATCCGTCTCCGGCGCGACCACGGGCGTCGCTCCCGCCGCGAGCGTGGCGATGCGGTAGACCAGGAAGCCATACTGGGAATAGAGCACCTCGTCGCCGGGACCGGCAAAGGCCATGGCGGTCAGCATCAGCAATTCGTCCGATCCGGTGCCGCAGACGATGCGCGCGGGATCAAGGCCATAGGTGGCCGCGATCGCCTCGCGCAGCCGGGTCGAGGAGCCATCGGGATAGAGCTCAAGCGCAGCCGCCGAGCGGAAGGCCTCCAGCGCCTTCGGGCTGGGGCCGAGCGGCGTCTCGTTGGCCGAGAGCTTGTGCACCTTCACCCCGGCGCCGGCCTGCGCCTTGCCCGGCACATAGGCCTCGATCGCCAGCACCCCGGGGCGGGGGACGGGACGGTTTGCGGCGGGCGCGGACGACATGGGAGAACTCCGGATTGAAGCGGGGCGGGCGTGACGCTCAGCCCCTGGCGAGGGGAATGGCCTTCGAGGCGGCGGCCAGAGGCGAGTGGGTATAGCGGCTTGCATGGCTGCCGACGAGAGCCGCCGAGCGCACCGAGGCGCCGGAGGCGCGCAGCGCGGCGAGCACAGTTTCGAGACCGACATCGCCCCCGACGGGAATCGAGGCCAGCAGCGCCGCACCGTCGAGCCCGCGATCGGGCACGGCGAGGACCTCGGCGAGCGGCGCCAGCGCGCGCGCCGCCTGCGCCGTCCAGCCGGCGACATGCAGGCTCCAGGTCTCCACCTCGGTCACCGCGCCATCGGTCACCGGATGGGCGATGCAGAACACCGGCAGGCCCGCCGGATGGTCGGCACGCTCGACGAAGGGCAGGCGGGCGATGATCTTGGGCGCATTCTCGCCCTCCAGCGCGGTCCACCAGGCCCCGGTGCCCGGCGCGGCGAAGGCCGGTACCAGGCCAAGATCGCCCTTGGACCCCGCCACCGCCGCCACCACGCCGGTGGCGCCCATATGAGCGACGAAGGGTACGGTGAAGCCGAAGTGGAAGCGCGTGGTGTCGCGCATCGCCGCCTCGCCGGTGGCAAGGTCGGCATGCACCGCATAGGGCGCCTGCACATAGGTGAAGGTGGAAATGATCACCCGCCAGATGCCCTCGACCGTATCAAGCGGGAGAATGCCGCGATGGCGATCGACGATCATCCGCATCATCGAGGCCTCGCGCGCCGGGCGGAAGGCGGAGCCGGCCTCGGCGCCTCGCGAGCGTTTGACCTCGACCAGCCGGTCGATGATCTCGCTGCGCTCGATCAAAAGCGCGTGCATCGCCGCATCAATACGGTCGATTTCCGCGCGCAGCACGGATAGGTCGACCGGCTGCCCGGTGGGGTGGGGAGCGGCCGGCTGCGAAGACTCGACCTGAGCGTCGGCTTTCTTGTCCATGAGCCGATCTCCTACCGCCGCGCGCGTCACGCGCAAAACAAAATCTGGCATCGTCTGATATTGACAAGTCGGCGATGTCGCATCATTCCATGCGTTCGGAATAACGAACTGTTCGTCCGGTAGGACGGTTGATATGACAGACAGCGTTACGCTCACTCCCGACGCCCGCACCTTTGAGGCGGCGCGCGGGGAGGCCGATTTCCCCCATTCCCCGGTCGCTCGGTTCGGCGCGGACACGCCGTTGCGGCTGGACGCGGGCGGTGTGCTGACCTCGTTCCAGATCGCCTACCAGACCTATGGTACGCTGAACGCGGCGCGCTCCAATGCCATTCTGCTCTGCCACGCCCTCACCGGCGACCAGCATGCGGCCAATGTCCACCCCGTCACCGGCAAGCCGGGCTGGTGGGAGACCATGGTCGGACCGGGCAAGCCGATCGATACGGATCGTTTCTTCGTCATCTCTTCGAACGTGCTCGGCGGCTGTCTGGGCACCACCGGCCCTTCCTCGACCAATCCGGCCACCGGCCAGTGCTATGGGCTCGACCTGCCGGTGGTGACGATCCGCGACATGGTGCGCGCCCAGTCCATGCTGATCGACCATCTCGGGATCGATCGCCTGCTCGCCGTGGTCGGCGGCTCCATGGGCGGCATGCAGGTGCTGCAATGGGCGGCCAGCTATCCCGAGCGTGTTTTCGCGGTGATGCCGATCGCCACCGGCGCCCGCCATTCGGCGCAGAACATCGCCTATCACGAGGTCGGGCGGCAAGCGATCATGGCCGATCCGGACTGGCTCGGCGGGCGCTATCTCGCGGCCGGAACCAGCCCGCGGCGCGGGCTTTCCGTGGCACGCATGGCCGCGCACATCACCTATATGTCCGACAGCTCCCTGCACCGTAAGTTCGGGCGCCGGCTGCAGGACCGCGATGGCCACACCTTCAGCTTCGACGCCGACTTCCAGGTCGAGTCCTATCTGCGCCACCAGGGCGAGGCGTTCGTCGACCGTTTCGACGCCAACTCCTATCTCTACGTGACGCGGGCGATGGATTATTTCGACCTCGCGGCGGATTATGGCGGCGTGCTGGCCAATGCCTTCAAGGGCACCAAGACCCGGTTCTGCCTGGTCTCCTTCACCTCGGACTGGCTGTTCCCGACCCCCGCCTCGCGCGCCGTCGTCCACGCGCTCAACGCCGCCGGCGCCTCGGTATCCTTCGCCGAGATCGAGACCGACAAGGGCCACGACGCCTTCCTGCTCGACGAACCCGAGCTGTTCGCCATTACGCGCGGCTTTCTCGACGCGGCGGCGCGCACCGTCGGCGTGAGCTGACCCGGGAGTCCACCCATGTCCCTGTCCGATCCCACCGCGAAGAAGCCGCCCGTGCGCGATCTCACCATGAGCGAGGCCGCGCGGACCGACACGGGGGCGCGCGTCGACCTGCTGGTCATCGCCGAGATGGTCGAGCCGGCGACACGCGTGCTGGATGTCGGCTGCGGCGATGGCGTGCTGCTGGAATTGCTGGCGACGACACGCGGCTGCGACGCGCGCGGCATCGAGCTCTCGCGCGAAGGCGTGAATGCCAGCGTGTCGCGCGGGCTCGCGGTCATCCAGGGCGACGCCGACATCGACCTCGCCGACTACCCCGACAATTCGTTCGACTATGTGATCCTGTCCCAGACCATCCAGGCGACGCGCCGTCCGAAATGGGTGCTGGAACAGATGCTGCGGGTGGGCAGCCACGCGGTGGTGTCGTTTCCCAATTTCGGCTTCTGGCGCATGCGGCTCGAACTGCTGATGAAGGGACGCATGCCGCGCACCGAAAACCTGCCCTATAGCTGGCACGACACGCCCAACATCCACTTCTGCACCATTCGCGACTTCGTCGGGCTGGTGGACGAGGTCGGCGCGCAGATCGACCAGGCCGTGGCGCTGAACGGCTATGGCCAAAAGGTCCGCTTCAACTGGCCATGGTCGGTGTGGAACCTGGTCGGCGAGCAGGCGGTGTTCCTGCTCTCGCGCAAAGGCTGACACGCGCGGGAAGGCGCGGGTCAGTCCTCGCCTCACCCCCCCACGGGGCGCGGCGCGAGGACGGGTTCGAGCACCGGCACGCGCAGGCGCGACTTCCGCTTCAGCGGCACCGGTTTGTAGACCTGCTTGGCCGCCTCGACGATGTGGACCCCGGCGAACGGCATCGACAGGGTCGCGCCGGCGCGCTCCCATGCCACCGCCGAGCGCAGGAACCAGTTGCTGCGCACCGGCGGCATGTAGAGCGCTTCGCCCCAGCCCACCGGCGTGAACAGCGCCCCGCGCAGCAGATCGGTGATCTGGGTGCGCGAGAACGGCCGGCCATGGCCGAACGGGTTGTTGTCGACCCGCGCCCACACCCCGCGCCGGTTCGGCACCACGCAGAGCAGCCGCCCGCCCGGCGCCAGAATGCGCCACACCTCGCGCAGCATCTCCTCAGCGTCGGGCGTCATCTCCAGCAGATGGACGGCGACCACCCGGTCGATCATGCCGTCGCGCAGCGGGAGTTCGCCCTCGTCGACGAGAGCCGCCAGCGTCGGGGCGGCGGAGGGCCAGCGCGTCACCCCCTGCGCGCCCGGCATGAAGGCGAGCGTGCGCTCGCACTCCTCGCGGAACACGCCGAGATAGGGCGTCGCATAGCCAATGCCGAGCACGGCGAGGCCCCGCACATTGGTGAATCGCGCGCGGATGGCCCGCCCGATCAGCCGGCGTGTCACCACGCCGAGAGGCTGGGCATAGAAACTTCGAAGGTCGACGACATCAGGAAACATGACCCAAGCTTATATCCTGAGCCGTGACGCCTTGAAATCGACACTCAATTGAGCCACATAGACGCGGTGTACGGACGGCTCGTTCGTATCAGGGCCGCGTTGCTCGACGTCCGCTACGGTTTAGCCGCGGCAGTCATCAGCCCTCATCATCGAAATTCACCGACGTCCCAGGCCACGCGGGGTGTCTCACGGACCCCTCGTGATTCGCGGTCCGCTCGCTTTTGCGCGAGCGGCCGGGATTGCCCATGAAAGAACGTCGCTTGACAACTTTCGCCGAACTCGGCCTTGCCGAGCCGATTATCAAAGCCCTCACCGAGGCGAACCACACCACCCCGACCCCGATTCAGGCCCAGGCCGTGCCGCTGGTGCTGGCCGGCCACGACCTCATCGGCATCGCTCAGACGGGCACCGGCAAGACCGCTGCCTTCGCCCTGCCGATCCTGCATCATCTCGTCACCGAGCGTCGCCGGCCCGAGCGTCGCTCGACCCGCGTGCTGGTGCTGAGCCCGACCCGCGAACTCTCCGGCCAGATCCTCGAGAGCTTCCGCCTGTACGGCAAGCATGTGCGCCCCTCGACCGCGCTCGCCATCGGCGGCGTGCCGCTGGGACGGCAGGCGCGCTCGCTGGCCGGCGGCGTCGACGTTCTGGTGGCCACACCCGGCCGCCTGGTGGATCTCGTCGAGAACGGCGCCGTGCGCCTTGATCTGGTTGAGGTCCTGGTTCTGGACGAAGCCGACCAGATGCTGGACATGGGCTTCATCCACGCCATCCGCTCCATCGTGGCCCGGCTGCCGAAGGCGCGTCGCAACCTGTTCTTCTCGGCCACCATGCCGAAGGAAATCGAGAAGCTGGCCGACCAGCTGCTGACCGATCCGGTCCGCGTCGCGGTGACGCCCGTCGCCAAGACCGCCGACAAGATCGAGCAGAAGGTCATCTTCACCGACCGCGCCGGCAAGCCGAACCTGCTGATCGAGCTGCTTCAGGGCGAAGGTCTCGACCGCGCCCTGGTGTTCTCGCGCACCAAGCACGGCGCCGACCGCGTGGTGAAGAGCCTGGTCACCGCCGGCATCGACGCCGAAGCCATTCACGGCAACAAGTCCCAGCCCCAGCGTGAGCGCGCGCTTGCCGCCTTCCGCGACGGCCGCGTCAAGGTGCTGGTGGCGACCGACATCGCCGCCCGCGGCATCGACGTGCCGGGCGTGAGCCATGTCGTCAACTACGACCTGCCGAATGTGCCGGAAAGCTATGTCCACCGCATCGGGCGCACCGCGCGCGCCGGCCGGGAGGGCATCGCGATCTCGTTCTGTGACAGCGAGGAGCGCGGCTTCCTGCGCGATATCGAGCGCCTGATCCGCATCACCATCCCCTCCGAGGACCGCCGCCCGCCGCGCCGTGAAGGCGCGCCGCGCGAACGTGAGGTTCCGGTGGAAGGCCGTGGTGAGCGCGCGCCCCGTCGCGACGGTCGTCGCGGCCCGCCGCGGCCCGAAGGCGATCGCCCGTTCCAGCGGAGCGGCGAGCGCAGCGGTCCCCGTCCTGATGGCGGCCGCCCCGAGGGGCTGGCCCGTGCCGACGGCCATCGCGCCGATGGCGCCCGTCATGACGGCAAGGCGCGTCACGAAGGCGGTCGCCACGAGTCGCTGCGCGACGCCCCGCGCCGCGACGGTGCGCCGCGCGAGGAGCGCCGCTCCGGTCCCCCGCGCCGCTTCCGGCCGGCCTGAACCGGGCGACGGACGGGCAGCGGGCACATGTCCGCAGCCCGCCGAGGCGACATGATCAACCGGTCATGACGGACGCGACAGCGCCCGTCATGCGCCAAATGACCTGATTTTCCCGATTCATTGCGCCGGGAGAGGCACAGGGCGAGACAAAACGCCGTCGCCGGGTTATTTGCCTGTCGACGTGGCTGGCCAAGCCCAATGAGGAGAGCCAATGGCGAAAGAGGAACTGCTCGAGTTCGACGGAACCGTCACCGAAGTCCTTCCTGACGGAAATTTCCGGGTCGTGCTCGACAATGAACACGAAATCCTCGCCTACGCGGCGGGCAAGATGAAGAAGAACCGTATCCGCACCATCGTCGGTGATCGCGTCGTCGTCGAGATGTCGCCTTACGATCTTGAGCGTGGCCGGATCAACTTCCGTCACAAGACCGGTGGCCCCACGCCGCCGATCGGCAGCGGCCAGCGCCGTCCGCCTCCGGGCCGTCGCCGCTAAGGCGCGCACCCTCGCCAAGGCCGCGTATCAACGCCGCCTTGGTGCGCGCGGTGTGATGCCCAAGGCCTGCGCGAGGCCCGTCGGACGTTCGACCGGCTCGCTCAGATCCATTTCCTGGGCGACATGGGCGATGTGCTCGCGCATCAGACGCTGCGCGGTTTCCACGTCGCCACGTTCGATCGCCGCGACGATGCCCTCATGTTCGTCGGGCGGGCAGGCGGATTCTTCGCCGCGCGCGTAGAGCAGGATCGACAGCGAACTCAACGCCTGAAGTTCGGTCAGCAGCCGCACGAACACCGGGTTCCCCGCCGATTCGGCCAGAAGCACGTGAAACTCGCCCGTCAGGCGGACGAGCGTGCCGCGCTCGCCGCTCGACCGGGCTCTGTTCTCGGTCTCGATGTGGCCCCGCAGCCGGGCGAGTCCATGGGCATCGCAGCTGCATGCCGCCGCGCCCGCCACCTCCGGCTCGACGACTGCCCGCGCTTCAAGCACGTGACGGGCATCCGCCCGGCTCGGTGCGGCGACGAACGCGCCGCGATTGGGAAGGTGCTCGACGATTCCGTCCTGGGCCAGCCGTGAGAGCGCCTGACGGACAACGGTGCGGCTAACGCCGAACAGCTCCGCCAGACGATCTTCGGTCAGCTTCTCGCCAGGCGGCAGACGCCGTTCGAAGATAGCCTGAAGGATGCGCGCACGAATCGGCGCCTCCGAATGGCCCCGGGCCGGGGTCGGCATATGGGTCGTCACCTGGTCCATCAGCAGTCCGACGTGGGCGGCAAGATATGAGCACCTTTTGACGCAGTGCGCCATCGCGATGGCGGCTCTAAGGCAACCGGGTCGGTCTGCGCACGTTTGCGGTGTCTATACAGGCCAGGAAGCCAGGCGCCACGCCGAATCCCAGAACATCCATTCCAGCTGGCTGGCGCGCTTGTAGGCCTCGTGCATGCGCGCGCGAACCTGCGGCGACGCGGTGGCCGCCGCCCGGTCGGTGGTCGCGATCACCGCGCGCACCGCCTCGTGAAAATCCTCGCCGGCATAGGTGTCGATCCAGGCATCATAGGGATTGGGCCGCACCGCGCGCGCCAGAATATCCCGGCCGATCTCGGCATAGATCCAGAAGCACGGCAGCAGCGCCGCGAGCACCACGGCATAGGGTTCGGCATGAGCGGTGCCGATCAGGAAGCTCGTATAGTGATGGCAGGCCGGCGACATTTCGGTGCCGTCGAATTCCGCCGGCGCGACGCCGAAGCTGCGGAAGAAGTCTGTGTGCAGCGAGCGCTCGACGATGACGGCGACCTTCGCCGCCTCCGAGAACTGCACCAGTCCGTCGGCGTCGTCCGCCTTCGCCGCGGCGATCGCCAGCGCACGGCCGAACGCGATCAGATAATGCGCGTCCTGAATCATGTAGTGCTTGAAGCGATCCGCCGGCAGGGTGCCCTGGGCCAGCTGCTCGTTGAACGCCATGGTGCGGATGGCCTCGAAGACCGGCAGGTTGGCCTGCCAGGCCGCGGCGCTGAAGGTCGCGCCAGAGCCGTTCGTCGCATCGTTCATCGATTGGTCCTCCAGACATGAAAAGGGCCGCTCAGAAAGCGGCCCGAATCAATATGTCGCGTCGTGCGGCCGGTTTGCCAGCTCAGTGCGCCGTGTGCCCGTCGGCCTGGATCGCGGCGGCCGCCGACTTCAGCGCTTCAAGCATGGTCTGCCGCTTGGCTCGCGTGATCTCGTCCTTGGCGTCCTCGACGTCTTCCTCGGCGTCCTTGATCATCTGCGCCAGGACGTCGGGCTTGATCTCCTCGAGCGGGATGGCGATTTCCGCCAGAACCGTCAGGCCCTGCGGATTGGCCTCCGCGAAGCCGCCGCGCACGAATAGCTTCTTGGTGCCGCCCTCGCCCCGAATGATCAGGACGCCGGGCTTCAGGGTCGACACGAAGGGGGCATGGCCGGCGAGAATGCCGAACTCACCCTCCGTGCCCGGCACGACAACTTCGCTCACCGAGCCGGAATAGATCTGCTTCTCGGGAGAGACGAGTTCGAACGGGAAGGTGGCCATGACTCCTCCAGGAGATGCGCGAGGCGATGTGTCAGTTCAGGCAGGCGCGGAGCCCCGCGCCCGCGTGAAGCAACAGGGCCGACCAATCAGGCCGCGGCCGCGAGCTTCTTGCCCTTCTCGATTGCCTCTTCGATGGTGCCGACCATGTAGAAGGCCTGCTCGGGGAGGTGATCATACTTGCCTTCGACAAGGCCCTTGAAGCCCTTGATGGTGTCGGCCAGGTCGACGAGCTTGCCGGGCGAGCCGGTGAAGATTTCGGCGACGTGGAAGGGCTGCGACAGGAAGCGCTCGATCTTGCGGGCGCGGGCGACGGTGAGCTTGTCCTCTTCCGAGAGCTCGTCCATGCCCAGGATCGCGATGATGTCCTGCAGCGACTTGTAGCGCTGGAGCGTCTGCTGCACCTGGCGCGCCACGTTGTAGTGCTCTTCGCCAAGGATCAGCGGCGACAGAATGCGCGAGGTCGAATCGAGCGGATCCACCGCCGGGTAGATGCCCTTTTCCGCGATCGAGCGCGACAGGGTGGTCGTCGCGTCAAGATGGGCGAAGGATGTCGCCGGCGCCGGGTCGGTCAGATCGTCGGCGGGCACGTAAATGGCCTGCACCGAGGTGATCGAGCCCTTGGTCGTGGTGGTGATCCGCTCCTGCAGCGCGCCCATGTCGGTAGCGAGAGTGGGCTGGTAGCCCACCGCCGACGGGATACGGCCGAGCAGGGCCGACAGTTCCGAACCGGCCTGGGTGAAGCGGAAGATGTTGTCCACGAAGAACAGCACGTCCTGGCCTTCGTCGCGGAAATGCTCGGCGACGGTGAGCCCGGTCAGCGCGACGCGGGCACGCGCGCCCGGGGGCTCGTTCATCTGGCCATAGACCAGCGCGCACTTCGAACCGGCGGTCGAGCCATCATTCTCGTGCGGGTCGACGTTCACCTTGGACTCGATCATCTCGTAATAGAGATCGTTGCCCTCGCGGGTACGCTCGCCGACACCGGCGAACACCGAGTAGCCGCCATGCGCCTTGGCGATGTTGTTGATCAGCTCCATGATCAGCACGGTCTTGCCGACGCCGGCGCCGCCGAACAGGCCGACCTTGCCGCCCTTGGAGTACGGTGCCAGCAGATCGACCACCTTGATGCCGGTGACCAGGATCTCGGCCTCGGTCGACTGCTCGGCGTAGGAGGGTGCCGGCTGATGGATCGCGCGGATGGACTCGCCGACCAGCGGGCCGGCCTCGTCGACCGGCTCGCCGATGACGTTCATGATGCGCCCGAGCGTCGCGGCGCCCACCGGCACCGAGATCGGCGCCCCGGTGTCCTTCACCTCCGCGCCGCGTACCAGACCCTCGGTGGAGTCCATCGAGATGGTGCGCACGGTGTTTTCACCCAGATGCTGGGCAACTTCCAGCACGAGGCGAGCGCCGTTATTGGTGGTTTCGAGCGCGTTCAGGATCTCCGGGAGATGATCCTCGAACTGCACGTCCACGACAGCGCCGATGACCTGCGTGATGCGTCCGACCTTAGCCATGTTCGTCGTCCTTCCGGGTCCTGCCTCACAGCGCCTCGGCGCCGGAGATGATCTCGATCAGTTCCTTCGTGATCATCGCCTGACGGGTGCGGTTGTAGGTCAAAGTCTGCTTCTTGATCATTTCACCCGCATTGCGGGTGGCATTGTCCATCGCGCTCATGCGCGCGCCCTGCTCGGAAGCGCCGTTCTCGAGCATGGCCTTGAAGATCTGCACCGCCAGATTGCGCGGCAGCAGGTCGGCGAGGATTTCCGCCTCGTCCGGCTCGTATTCATACACCGCCACCGCACCGGTCGCAGCCTCGGGCTGCTCGGGGAAGGTCGCGGGGATCAGCTGCTGTCCGGTCGGCACCTGGGCGATGACCGACTTGAAACGGCTGAAGAACTGGATCGCCACGTCGAACTCGCCAGCGGAGAACATGGCCGAGATCTTCTCGGCGATGCCCTGCGCGTCGGCGAAAGTCGCGCCCTTGTTCGCCCGCAGCTCGACGACTTCGACGATCTGCTTCTCGAACTGGCGGCGCAGCGCGTCGTGGCCCTTGCGGCCCACGCAGAAGATTTTGACCGTCTTGCCCTGGCTCATGAGCGAGGTCGCCCGCTCACGCGCCAGACGCACGATCGAGGAATTGAAGGCGCCGCACAGGCCGCGCTCGGCGGTCAGAACGAGCAGCAGATGCACGTCTTCCTTGCCGGTACCGGTCAGCAGCAGCGGCGCATCCGGTCCGCCGGATACGGCGGAAGCGATGTTGCCAAGCACACTTTCCATGCGCTGGGCATAGGGACGCGCGGATTCCGCCGCCATCTGGGCGCGCCGCAGCTTGGCGGCGGCGACCATCTGCATCGCCTTGGTGATCTTCTGCGTCGCCTTCACCGAAGAGATGCGGTTTCGCAGATCCTTAAGGCTGGCCATCTACCCTCGACTCCCGTGCCCTCGAGCTCGCAAACGCCAGATTCAGGCGAAGGTCTTCGCAAAGGCGTCGAGCGCCTTCACGAGCTTTTCCGTGGTCTCCTTGGAAAGTTCCTTGGAGGTGCGGATGGCTTCGAGAATGTCCGCATGGCGCGAGCGCAGGAACAGCAGCAGGCCTTCCTCGAACTCGCGAACCTTGCCCACCGGCAGGGCATCGAGATAGCCGTTGGTGCCGGCGTAGATCACCACCACCTGTTCCTCGACCTTGAGCGGCGCGAACTGGGACTGCTTGAGCAGCTCCGTCAGGCGCGCACCACGGTTGAGCAGCTTCTGGGTCGAGGCATCGAGATCCGAACCGAACTGGGCGAAGGCCGCAAGCTCGCGGTACTGGGCCAGCTCGCCCTTGATCTTGCCAGCGACCTGCTTCATCGCCTTGATCTGCGCCGACGAGCCGACGCGCGACACCGAGAGGCCAACGTTCACCGCCGGGCGGATGCCCTGGAAGAACAGGTCGGACTCGAGGAAGATCTGGCCGTCGGTGATCGAGATCACATTGGTCGGGATGTAGGCCGACACGTCGTTGGCCTGGGTCTCGATGACGGGCAGGGCGGTCAGCGAACCGGCGCCGTTGTCGTCATTGAGCTTGGCCGCGCGCTCGAGCAGGCGCGAGTGGAGATAGAACACGTCGCCCGGATAGGCTTCGCGGCCCGGCGGACGGCGCAGCAGCAGCGACATCTGGCGGTACGCCACGGCCTGCTTGGACAGGTCGTCATGAATGATGAGCGCGTGCATGCCGTTGTCACGGAAGAACTCGCCCATGGCGGTGCCGGTGAACGGCGCCAGGAACTGCATCGGCGCGGCGTCCGAGGCGGTGGCGGCGACGACGATCGAATATTCGAGCGCGCCCTGCTCCTCGAGCACCTTCACGAACTGAGCGACGGTGGAACGCTTCTGGCCGACCGCGACGTAGACGCAGTACAGCTTGGCCTTCTCGTCGTCGCCGGCGTTGATGGACTTCTGGTTCAGGATCGCATCGAGCGCCACGGCGGTCTTGCCGGTCTGGCGATCGCCGATGATGAGTTCGCGCTGGCCGCGGCCGATCGGGATCAGGGCGTCGATCGCCTTGAGGCCGGTCTGCATCGGCTCGTGCACGGACTTCCGGGGAATGATGCCAGGCGCCTTCACGTCGACGCGGCGACGCTCGGTGTATTCAATCGGGCCCTTGCCGTCGATCGGGTTGCCAAGCGCGTCGACGACGCGGCCGAGCAGGCCCTTGCCGACCGGCGCGTCCACGATGGCGCCGGTGCGCTTGACGGTCTGGCCTTCCTTGATCTCGCGGTCGGAACCGAAAATCACGACGCCGACATTGTCGATTTCGAGGTTGAGCGCCATGCCGCGCGTGCCATTCTCGAACTCGACCATTTCGCCCGCCTGGACGTTGTCGAGCCCGTAGACGCGGGCGATGCCGTCACCGACGGACAGAACCTGACCCACCTCGGAGACTTCGGCCTCCTGGCCGAAGTTCTTGATCTGCTCCTTGAGGATCGCGGAAATTTCAGCGGCGCGGATGTCCATCAGCGAACCTCTTTCATCGCAGTTCGGATCGAATTGAGTTTGGTCTTCAGGGAAGCGTCGACCAGCTTGGAGCCGAGCTTCACCTTCAGTCCGCCGAGAAGCGAGGCATCAACCTCGACGACAAGTTTGACATCCTTGCCGGTCATGGCATCGAGCGCCTGCTTCAGCGTCGCGGCATGGGCATCGGACAAGGGCTGGGCAACCGTGACATCGGCCGTCACTTCACCGTTATGCGCCGCGACCAGCTCATTGAAGCCGCGCATGATCGATTCAACGGTGAACAGGCGACGGTTGGCCGCCACGGTCTTGAAGAAATTCGCGGAAAGCCCTTCGATGCCGACCTTGGCAAGCAGCGCGGCCACGGCCCGCTCCTGCTCTTCCGACGAGAAGACGGGGCTGCGCACCAGGCGCTTGAGGTCGTCGCTCTCGGCGATCAGGGCGCCGAACCTTTCCAGGTCCGCCTTCACCGCATCGATGACACCAGCGTCACGGGCGAGCTCGAAGAGCGCCGTCGCGTAACGTCCTGCCACTCCGGATACGTAGGTCTCGGCCACTGTGCCTCTCTCGGGGGCTTTTCCGGGTCGGCCGCCGCTTTCGCGGTGCAGCGCGGGCCCCGGATTTACAAGGGTTCTCGACAGGGAGCGGGATAGGAACGATGCCTCGCCCGCCCATCAAGTCGGGCGGTTCCCTAACACGGCTCTGTGCGTGCTGCAACACGAGGAGGTGAGCGATTGCGGGGGGCAAATGACGTAGCGGCCCCGAAGTCGCGTGAAAGGACGGCGATGGCGCAATATCAAGGCTTTGCCGCACCTGCGGCGCTTTGTTGCACCTGGTATGCCACGCAGGCGGCGCGGTTCCCCCGCCTCGGCTTACTCCCGCGTGGCGCGCAGGGCGGCGGCGGCGGCCACCGGGCCGAGCACCAGCGCGGCGAGCGAGAGACCGGCGAGAACGCGAAAGGGCATGCCGAACGGCACCGTGCCGCCGATCGCCGCGCCGGTCGCGGCCACGCCGAAAATCAGCACCGGAATGGTCAGTGGCATCACCAGCACCGCGACCAGCAGCCCCCCGCGCCGGAACGCGCTCGCGAATGCCGCCCCGACCAGCCCCAGGAACGTGATCGCCGGCGTGCCGACAAGCAGGGTCAGGGTCAGCGCCCCGATCGCGGCCGGCTCCAGGTTGAGCAGCAGCGACAGCACGGGCGCCGCCACCACCAGCGGTAGTCCGGTGGCAAGCCAGTGCGCCAGACCCTTGGCGGCGGCGATGAGTTCGAGCGGCAGGTCAAGCAGCGCGAACAGGTCCATCGAGCCATCCTCGGCATCGGCGGCGAACAGCCGGTCGAGGCCGATGAGCGAGGCCAGCAAGGCACCGATCCACAGGATAGCCGGCCCGATCCGCGCCAGCAGCACGAGATCGGGGCCGATGGCGAACGGGGTGACGATGACCACGGCGAGAAAGAACACGACGCCGAGCCCGGCACCGCCACCGGCGCGGGTGGCGAGCGCGAGGTCGCGCCGCAGCAGGGCGAGGAAAGCCCGGCTCATGCCGCGACCGGACGGGTCGGGCGCCAGGCGCCAAGATCAAGCGCGTCGGAAGGCCCCAGATCCAGCGGGGCGTGGGTCGCCGCCACGATCAGCCCGCCATTCTCCACATGTGCCCGCGCATGCGCCGCGAAGAGCTGCTGAGCCGCCGCGTCGAGCGCGGTCGTGGGTTCGTCCAGCAGCCAGAGCGGGCGCTGCGCCACCAACAGCCGGGCCAGCGCCAGCCGGCGTTTCTGGCCGGCGGAAAGCACCACCACCGGCAGGACGCCGAGACCGCCGAGACCGACGGCCTCCATCGCCTCGTCGACATCCAGCGCGGGGCGACCCAGCACGGCCCGCCAGAACCCCAGGCTCTCGCGGGCGCTCAGCGCCGCCTTGTGGGCGTCGAGATGGCCGAGATAGTGCACCTCAGTCGCAAAATCGTCCGGCTCGCCCGCCCCCTCAAGACGCACCGTCCCGGCGTCGGGCCTCGCCAGCCCGGCGAGCAGGCGCAGCAGCGACGACTTGCCCGTGCCGTTCGGGCCGGTGACGACGAGCGCCCGGCCGGCGGGCACGCTGAGGGCGAGGCCCTCGAACAGCAGGCGTGCGCCACGACGGCAGCTCAGCCCTTCGGCAACGAGCCGCATCCCTTGATTCCTCCATCCGATACCGGACACCGCAACGCACAAATTTTCGACGCTTCGCCCCGCACCACTAGGATCGGAGTTTGAAATGGCTCTATATAGAATTCCGAACGATGCGCTGTCGCCTCCAGGTAAGGCCGCGCGAGCTATAGCCCGCAACGTCTCTTCCCTCCAAGGCCCCGACGCATCCGCACCTCATCAACGCGGGGACCCTTCTGCCGTGACGTCGCTCGACAGCTTCAAAAGCCGGAAAACCCTCACCGTCGGATCCAAGTCCTACGTTTATTACAGCCTTCCCGAGGCGGAAAAGAACGGCCTGGACGGAATCTCCGCCCTGCCTTTCTCCATGAAGGTACTGCTTGAGAACCTGCTCCGGTTCGAAGACGGGCGCTCCGTCACCAAGCAGGACATCGTCTCGGTCAAGGAATGGCTGGTGAACCGCGGCAAGGAGGAGCGCGAGATCGCGTATCGCCCCTCGCGCGTGCTGATGCAGGACTTCACCGGCGTGCCGGCGGTCGTCGACCTCGCCGCGATGCGGGACGCGATGGTGTCGCTCGGCGGCCAGCCGTCGCGAATCAACCCGCTGGTGCCCGTCGACCTCGTCATCGACCACTCGGTGATCGTGAATTTCTTCGGCAACAACGCCGCCTTCGGCAAGAATGTCGAGGAAGAGTACAAGCAGAATCAGGAACGCTACCGCTTCCTGAAATGGGGCCAGTCGGCCTTCGACAATTTCCGCGTCGTGCCGCCCGGCACCGGCATCTGCCACCAGGTGAACCTCGAATATCTGGCGCAGACCGTGTGGACCAAGGACGAGGATGGCGAAACCGTTGCCTACCCGGATACCTGCGTCGGGACGGACAGCCACACCACCATGGTCAACGGCCTCGGCGTGCTGGGCTGGGGCGTGGGCGGAATCGAAGCCGAGGCGGCCATGCTCGGCCAGCCGGTGTCGATGCTGATTCCCGAAGTGGTCGGCTTCAAGCTGACCGGCGAGCTGAACGAAGGCATCACCGCCACCGACCTCGTGCTCACCGTCACCCAGATCCTGCGCAAACGGGGCGTGGTCGGCAAGTTCGTCGAGTTCTTCGGCCCCGGTCTTGAGCATCTCTCGCTCGCCGACCGCGCCACCATCGGCAACATGGCGCCCGAATACGGCGCGACCTGCGGCTTCTTCCCGGTCGATTCGGAGACCATCGCCTATCTCGACGAGACCGGCCGAACCGAAGACCGCATCGCGCTGGTCGAGGCCTATTCCAAGGCCCAGGAAATGTGGCGCGAGGCCGGCACCGCCGATCCCGTGTTCACCGACGTGCTGGAACTCGACCTGACCTCCGTGCTTCCCTCGCTCGCCGGACCCAAGCGCCCGCAGGACCGCGTGCTGCTGTCGGGCACCAAGGCCGGCTTCCTCGCCGCGCTGGAAGGCGAGTTCAAGAAGCCCGGTGAGGCCGCCAAGCGCGTGCCGGTGGAAGGCACCGACTACACGCTCGGCCATGGCGACGTTACCATCGCCGCCATCACCTCCTGCACCAACACCTCGAATCCGAGCGTGCTGATCGCCGCGGGCCTGCTCGCCCGCAACGCCGCCGCCAGGGGGCTCACGTCCAAGCCTTGGGTGAAGACCTCGCTGGCGCCCGGAAGTCAGGTGGTCGAGGGCTACCTGAACGCCGCCGGCCTCCAGGAAGACCTCGACAAGCTCGGCTTCAACCTGGTCGGCTTCGGCTGCACCACCTGCATCGGCAATTCCGGTCCGCTGCCCGAGCCGATCTCCGAGGCCATCAACCAGAACGATCTCGTCGCCGGCGCGGTCATCTCCGGCAACCGCAATTTCGAAGGCCGCGTGAACCCGGACGTGAAGGCGAACTACCTCGCTTCCCCGCCTCTCGTTGTCGCCTACGCCATTGCCGGTTCGCTGCAGATCGATCTCACCACGGAGCCGCTCGGCACCGGTTCGGACGGGCAGCCGGTCTATCTCAAGGACATCTGGCCGACCAACCAGGAGATCGCGCGCTTCATCCGCGAGAACGTCACCAAGAAGATGTTCCAGGAGAAGTATGCGGACGTGTTCAAGGGCGATGAGAACTGGCAGAAGATCTCGATCCCGCTGGGCGAGACCTATGCCTGGGACGACCGCTCCACCTATGTGCAGAACCCGCCCTATTTCGAGGGCATGGAGATGGAGCCGGAACCGGTCACCGACATCCTCAAGGCGCGCGTCATGGGGCTGTTCCTCGATTCCATCACCACCGACCACATCTCGCCTGCCGGCTCGATCAAGGAAGCCAGCCCGGCCGGTCACTATCTGCGTGACCACCAGGTTCGACCGTCCGACTTCAACCAGTACGGAACGCGGCGCGGCAATCATCAGGTGATGATGCGGGGCACCTTCGCCAACATCCGCATCAAGAACCAGATGCTGGCCGGCACCGAAGGCGGCTTTACCAAGCACTGGCCGGACGGTACGCAGATGCCGATCTACGACGCCGCCATGCTCTACAAGCAGGAAGGCGTGCCGACAGTGGTGTTTGCCGGCAAGGAATACGGCACCGGCTCCTCGCGCGACTGGGCGGCCAAGGGCACCAAGCTGCTCGGCATCCGCGCCGTCATCGCCCAGAGCTTCGAGCGCATCCACCGCTCGAACCTGGTCGGTATGGGCATCGTGCCGCTGGTGTTCCAGAATGACGAGAGCTGGCAGTCGCTCGGCATCAAGGGCGACGAGGTCGTCACCATCAAGGGCATCGAGGGCGACCTCAAGCCCCGCCAGACCTTGATCGCGGAAGTCGCGTTCAGCGATGGCACGGTGAAGAACGTGCCGCTGACCTGCCGCATCGATACCCTCGATGAGCTCGACTACTTCCGCAATGGCGGCATTCTCCAGTACGTGCTGCGCAACCTCGCGGCCTGACGACCCACGAAGGACGGTGCGGCGGATCCACTCCGCCGCGCCGTGCTCCGGCGTGAACCAGAGGCGCGCCGGCACGCGCCGGCCGCCGCCTTCCGCGTATCCGGCCCATCGGTTGGAGCGCCAACCTTTTGCGAACTCACCTCACCTTCCCGTGCGCAGGCGACACCCGAATGTGACTGGTGCCCGTGCGTGCGCCGTCCTATTGCCTAGGGTGTCTTCCGCACGGGACCCGAGAGCCCGGCGGGCGGCATCCCAGATCGAACGGACCGGAGCATGTCCGCGGCCTCCCCGGCCATTGGCCCGTCTGCCCGACAGGGCGCGGCAGCCTCCGGAACAAGCACGTCGAGGACGTTCCGCACGAGATGACCGGCTGTCTGTCCATTGCCGCCCCCCATAGGCTGTTGCGTCTTGTCCGCCTGCCGCAGCGCCCTGCGCTAGAACCGGCCCGCGAGAGCCGGGCACGCGTCGCGCCGGACCATCCGGCGGGGCGGGCACGTCACGGACTGGCGGCGCTCGGCGGCCTTCTCATCCCCGTGCTCCTGGCCACCCATCCCGCCGCTGCCGACGAGGTCGGCCAGGGTCCGCGCGCGATTTCAGAGCCTCGGGCGGTGGTTGAACTCTTCACCAGCCAGGGCTGCTCGTCCTGCCCGCCGGCCGACAAACTGCTGGGCGAGCTCGCCGAGCGGCCGGATGTGATCGCCCTCACCATGGCGGTGGATTACTGGGACTATCTCGGCTGGAAGGACACGCTGGCCAAGCACGGCCATTCGCTGCGCCAGAAGGCCTATGCGCACCTGCGCGGCGACGGCAAGATGTTTACGCCGCAGGCGGTGGTGAATGGCGAGGCCATGACCATCGGCTCCGACCGGCCGGCGCTCGAACGTGTCGTCTCGGCGATCCCGCGGCCCGCCGTTCCGGTCGCCGTGGACGTGAAGGATGGGCGCATCCACGTCAGCGTCGGCAAGGGTCCCGCGGGCGCGGCTCCCGGCGAGGTCTGGCTCTGCCCCGTCGCCACCCGCATGAAGGTGGACATCGGCCGTGGCGAGAACGAGGGCACCAGCATGACCTACCACAATGTGGTGCGCGGCTGGACCAAGCTCGGCGACTGGAAGGGTGGCGCGGCAAGTTTCGAGACCACGCTGCGCGCGCAGCCCGGTCTCGATGCCGACGCCGTCGCGGTGCTGGTGCAGACCGGCAGCTTTGCCGAGCCGGGCGCGATCGTGGGCGCCGCGCTGCAGCCGCTGCACTGAAGGCGCGTCCTTCACCGCCGCGCCCATCCTAGCTTTGCACTCCCGACGCCCAACAGAAAAAAGGGCCGGCGAAACGCCGACCCTGAAGAGCAATTCGGGGATTGAACCTTGAGAATAACGAGGGGCCGGTCCACTGACGCCGCGGGGGGCTGGGGGGCTGGGAAACCGATGCGCTTCGCGAACCGGCCCGACGCTATGGTGAAGAGAGTGGCGGTCAGGCTTGGCGCCGCGAAGGCTGAATTCGGGCGAGCGTGTGGTCTTGGTTAACGAGGCCGTGAACGCGATCGGCGCCGCTGCCGAAAGAGACTTGAAGCGAGCGCCCAGCGGGAAGATCATGACGTTCCGATGAACCACTCCGGAGGACGCGCGTGGCGGATACCGAACCCAGGCCCTTGTCGGCATCCTCGTCCGGCGCCGGCCGCGTCGATCTCGTGACGTTCGACCGCCGCGAACTCGATCGGATCCTCGACCTCTACGGCCGTATGGTGGCGCTGGGTGAGTGGCGCGACTATGCCATCGACTTCACCCGCGACCGTGCTGTCTTCTCCATCTTCCGGCGGGCCGCCGAGGTGCCGATCTACCGGATCGAGAAGGACCCGCGCCTCGCGCGCCGGCAGGGCGCCTACACGGTGGTGTCGCAGACCGGCCTCATCCTCAAGCGCGGCTCTGAGCTCAGGCGCGTCATCGCCGTGCTTGAAAAGCCGTTGCGGGCCGTGAATTAGCGCGCCCATCGGCACCAAACCCCAGCGGAGACACCGGATGCGCAGCCTCACTGTTGCCGCCACCCAGATGCATTGCGACTGGGATATCGGCGGCAATCTCGATCGCGCCGAAGCGCTGGTTCGCGAGGCGGCCGCCCAGGGTGCCGGCCTCATCCTGCTGCAGGAACTGTTCGAAACGCCCTATTTCTGCCAGGACCAGCTCTACGACCATCTGAACCTCGCCGCGCCCCTGGAGGGCAACCGGCTGATCGCACGTTTCGCCGCCCTGGCGCGTGAGCTCGGCGTGGTGCTGCCCATCAGCTTCTTCGAGCGGGCGGGCCAGGCGACGTTCAACTCCCTGGCCATGGTCGACGCCGACGGTTCGGTGCTGGGTCTCTACCGCAAGAGCCACATACCCGACGGTCCGGGCTACACCGAGAAGTTCTATTTCTCGCCCGGCGATACCGGGTTCCGGGTCTGGGACACGGCTGCCGGGCGAATCGGAGTGGGGATCTGCTGGGACCAGTGGTTTCCCGAATGCGCGCGGGCCATGGCGCTGCTCGGTGCCGAAGTCCTGCTCTATCCCACCGCCATCGGCTCCGAGCCGCACGATGCCGGGCTGGATTCCTCCGGCCACTGGCAACGGGTGATGCAGGGTCACGCCGGCGCCAACCTCACCCCGCTGATCGCTTCCAACCGCATCGGCACTGAAGAGGGGCGCGAGGGAACCTCAATCACCTTCTACGGCTCATCCTTCATTGCCGATCCCACCGGCGCCAAGGTGAGCGAGGCCGGACGCGCCGCGCCGGGCGTGATCACCGCCACCTTCGACCTCGACGCCATCGCCCACCAGCGCCGCTCCTGGGGCGTGTTCCGGGACCGGCGGCCCGAGCTCTACGCCCCGCTTCTGACGCTCGACGGGCGCGGCCCGACCCGCCCGATCGGCTGAGGACCCCTCATGACCACCACGCTCACCAGCCTTCCCGCCGCCGACGGCTTCCGCATGCCCGCCGAATGGGAACCCCATGCCGGCTGCTGGATGATCTGGCCGGAACGGCCGGACAACTGGCGCGAGGGCGCGGTCCCGGCGCAATCCGCCTTCGCCGAGATCGCCGCGACTATCGCCCGCTTCGAGCCGCTGACCATGCTGGTCTCGGCCCGCCAGTGGCGCCAGGCGCGCGCCATGCTGCCTCCGAGCGTCCGCCTCATTGAGGCCTCGAGCGACGATTCCTGGTGCCGCGACAGCGGGGCGACCTTCGTCACCGACGAAGGCGGGCGGGTGCGTGGCGTCGACTGGAGGTTCAACGCCTGGGGCGGGCTTTACGCGCCCTGCGACCAGGACACGCTCATCGCCGCCAAGATGCTCGAGGTCGAGCGGACCCCGCGCTACGCCGCGCCTCTGGTGCTGGAGGGCGGCTCGATCCACGTCGATGGCGAGGGCACGGTACTCACCACCGAGGAGTGCCTGCTCAACCCGAACCGCAATCCCGGCCTCACGCGCGCCGAGATCGAGCAGCACCTCGCCGACCATATCGGCACCTCGACAACCATCTGGCTGGGACCGGGGCTGGTCGACGACGAGACGTCCGGCCATATCGACAATCTCGCCTGCTTCGTGCGCCCGGGCGTGGTGGCGCTGACCTGGTGCGAGGATCCGCTGGATCCGCAATACGCCGTCTCGCGCGACGCGTTCGAGCGGCTGTCAAAGGCGCGCGACGCGCGCGGACGCTCCATCGAGGTGGTCAAGCTGCCCCTGCCGGGCCCGCTGTTCCGCACCGCGGACGAGGCGATCGATGCCGATACGGCTTCCGGGACGATGACGCGCGGGATCGGCGAAAGGCTTGGGGCCTCCTATGCCAATTTCTACATCGGCAATGGGCTGGTCCTCATGCCCTTGCTCGACCCGGCTCACGACGGAGCGGCGCGCGACATTCTGGCCGGCCTGTTCCCGGACCGGCAGGTCATCGGCCTCGCGACCCGCGAAGTGCTGCTTGGCGGCGGCAACATCCATTGCATCACCCAGCAGCAGCCGGCCGGACGACCGGGCTAGGGGCGGGACATACGAAGGTGGGGGCGGGGCGAACGCGCGTATGATTTGATTCGGCCACCGGCTGTCTAGGGTTGATCGCGGATGGATGCGTTCAAACCGGGGCAGGCGGCGCGATGAGTAACACGGACAACCTACGCGCCGGCAGGCCGCCGGTTCAGGTTGCCGGGCCGAAGGCGGCGCTGGAGTCCCTGACGCGTCTTGCCGGGCGTCTGGGTCCGCGCTTCCTGTTCGGGGTCCGCCTCTGGGCCTCGGCGAGCCTTGCCCTCTTCATCGCCTATTACCTGGAGTTGGAATCACCGTTCTGGGCCGCGACGACAGCGGTCATCGTGTGCCAGCCCAGCCTTGGCGCCTCGCTGCAGAAGGCGCGCTTTCGTGCCGTCGGCACCCTCGTCGGTGCCGTGGTGATGGTGATGCTGCTGGCCACGTTTCCCCAGGATCGCAACACGATGATCCTGTGCCTCGCGCTCTGGTGCGGGCTCTGCGGCTTCATGGTGACGCTGCTGCGCAACTTCGCCGCCTACGCCGCCGCACTGGCGGGGATCACGGCGGCGATCATCTTCGCCGACTCGCTGAGCGACCCGACCACGGCCTTTCACCTCGCCATCCTCCGCGTCAGCGAGATCGGCATCGGCATCGGCGCCGCCGGCCTCGTGCTGATCCTCACCGATTTCGGTGGATCGGGGCGCCAGCTGGCGGCGACATTCAGCGGCCTCGCCCGCCAGACGCTCGCCGGTTTTACCGAGCTGCTGGCCCATGGGCTGGAAACCGAGGAGATGCGCGCCTCCCGCCGCGATGTCGAGCGCTCGCTCGGCGGGCTGGACGCGGCGATCGACGCGGCCATCGGCGAATCTTCGCACCTGCGCTCCCACATCGGCAATCTGCGGGCGACGGTCGCCGGGCTGATCGAGGCGCTGGTGGCATGGCGCAATGTCAGCGCGCATCTGGACGCCAAGCGCGAAGCGAGCGCCGCGCTCACGCATGAGCTGCTGCGTCTTCTCGGCCAGATCGACATCGACGCGATCGACCGGGATCCCCAGGCGCTGAGCCTCGCCTGCCGAAACGTCGTCGCGCAGATCCAGTCCATTCGGACCCTCGACCCGACGAGCTGCATCGTCGCGGATTCCGCGCGCGACGTGGCCATCGGCATCGCCGGAATCGCCGATGCCGTCCTGCTGCTGCGAAACTATGTGGGCAAGCGGGTGGCGTGGCGCGCACCGTCTCTCGTCGTGGCCGATCCGCTGCCCGCGGTGCTGAACGGCGTCCGGGTCTTCGCGGCGGTGCTCGCCACCGCCGTGTTCTGGGTGGTTACGCAGTGGCCCGTCGGCGACTTCGCGGTGGTGTTCGCCGCCATCGGCACGCTGATCTTCGGCGCGCGGGGCGACCAAGCCCGCCTGCTGGCGCAGGACTACGCCCTCGGTGCGGCCCTTATGTCCGTGCTCGCCGGCATCGTTTATTTCGGGGTGCTGCCGGCACTCACCAGTTTCCCCGCGCTGATTGCCCTGCTCGCCGTGCTGCTGGTGCCGCTGGGCATGCTGCAGCTCGGCTCCTGGCACGGCGTGGCCTTTCTGGCGATGTGCATCACCTGCCTGCCACTGCTCGGCGTCGCCAATCCGATCGCCTATGACGCGGCGAATTATTTCAATCTCGCCATGGCGATCCTAGCCGGAAGCACCGTGGGCATGGTGTTCCTTGCCATCATGCCGGTCGTGGGGCCGCAGATGCGCGCCCGGCGCCTTGTCGGCCTCTCGGTGCGCGATCTGCGGAAGCTCGCCGGAGGGCGGTGGACCATCAGCCGCAAGCGCTGGACCGCGCTGCTGTCACGGCGCATCGAGGCGCTGCCGCCGCAGGCGAGCCTGGAGCAGGCAGGCGGCCTGATGGCGCTGCTCGCCCTCGGCCACGCCATCTTCCATCTCACCGATTCGCTGCCTGACGCGCCGGCCCGCCGGCTTCTGTTGCAGGCGCTCGGGCAATTCGCGATGGGGCGTCTCGACGACGCACGAGGGAGCTTCGAAGCGCTCGGCCGCCTCACCGACCGCGACGCGGGAACCGGTACCGAGGCGGAGGTGCACGCTCGGGAACAGGGAAGGGATCAGGTTCACCTGCGCGCGGCGCTGGCCGTGATCCTGGACGCGATCGACAGCCACGCCGCGCTGCTGGGCGCGCCCGTCGATGCCCGCGAACTCCTGCTTTCGTCGTTCCGGTGAGGGGGCAGGGCTCATGTACACCGAACTGAATATTCTCGGCGTCTATGTCGCGCCGTTCTCGGTGATGATGCTGGTGGCCTGGGCGGTGACGATCCCGCTGCGCATGATCAGCAACCGCTACGGCATTTCCCGGCGGGCGTGGCATCCCGGCCTGTTCAACATCTGCATCTACATCATCGTCCTTTCGCTCATCGTGCTTGTCGCGGGTATGCCTCAATGACCGCCATCGATCCGGCCCCCAAATCTTCCTCCCTGCTTCGCAACCTCCTGGCCGCGGCGCTCACCACCGGCGCCCTCGCACTCGCGGTGGGGCTGGGCTGGCAGATGTGGCAGCGCTACATGGCCACGCCCTGGACCCGCGACGGCATGGTGCGGGCCTATGTCGTCACCGTCACGCCGCAGGTTTCGGGGCGCATCCTCAAGCTGGCCGTGAAGGCCGACCAGTTCGTCCACAAGGGCGACCTCCTGATGGAGATCGAGCCCGACGACTACCAGATCGCGCTCGCCAATGCCGAAGCCGTGGTCGCCCAGGCCAAGGCCGATCTCGACAACAAGCAGGTGGAAGCCGACAGGCGCGCGGAATTGACGACGCTTTCGGTGTCGAAGGAGGACCAGCAGAACTTTGCCGCCGCCGCCGCCATCGCGGGCGCCACCTATCAGCAGGCACTCGCCGCGCTGGACTTGGCCCGGCTGAACCTCAGCCGCACGCGCCTTGTCTCACCCGTGAACGGCTACGTGACCAACCTCGTCACCCAGCCGGGGGATTACGCCACGGCCGGGCAGCGCGTCCTGTCGGTGGTGGACAGCGACAGCTTCTGGGTCGACGGCTATTTCGAGGAGACCGTGTTCGGTCACATCCATGTCGGGGATACGGCGCGGGTGTCGCTGATGGCCTATCCCGATGTGCTCACCGGTCATGTCACCGGCATCGGGCGCGGCATCTCGGTCTCGAACGCGCAGGCGGACGCCTCCGGACTGGCAACGGTCAACCCGGTCTTCACCTGGGTTCGCCTCGCCCAACGCGTGCCGGTGCGGGTGGTGCTCGACAACGTGCCCGCCTCCCTCACACTCTCCGCCGGCCTGACCGCCACGGTGACAATCGTCCACGGCAAGGAAGCAGGCCAGCAAACGCCCACGGCCAACACCGGCGCCGGTTCCGACCCGACCGCTTCACACCAGCCGGGCAGGTGAAGGCCTTCAGGCTGCGGGGATACGGGAATATCGCGGAGTGGCCGGGCGCGGGCGGGAAGTCGCGGTGATCGGTGGTGCGGGTGGTCGGACTCGAACCGACACTCTGTCGCCAGAAACGGATTTTGAGTCCGTCGCGTCTACCATTCCGCCACACCCGCGTGGCCGATTCCCCCGCGCAGCGCGCGCCTTGGGGCCGGTGACGCTCCTATACGACACATGCGGGATCAGCGCCAGAGCCACGGGAAGCGGGATTACCCCATGTTTTCAGTAGCTTCACGTTCAGGCGCGGAAATTCTCGCCAGCAGGGCACGCGTCGCTCAATGCGAGGCCCGCAGCGCGGCGCGATCGGCAGGAGGCGTCGATGCTGCCATCCGCGCCAGCAGTTCGCGCCGGATCACCCGGCCACACCGGGGCCGGACGCCCTTCCCGGGATCGCACGACACCGTCGCACCCGCCAGCGGCTTGAAAGTTGCCGGCTAACTAAACGCACCTCGTCGCGGCGCGCCTCAGCGAAAGGGCGGCTCGTCGAAGGAGCGCAGCTTGCGCGAATGGATGGAAACGCCCGCCTCCCGCAGCTTCTCCAGCGCGGCGAGGCCGATCCGCAGATGCTCGCTCACCGCCCGCTCATAGAAGGCGTTGGCCGCGCCCGGCAGCTTGATCTCGCCATGCAGCGGCTTGTCGGACACGCACAGCAGCGTGCCGTAGGGCACGCGCAGCCGATAGCCCTGCGCGGCGATGGTGCCCGATTCCATATCGACGGCAATGGCGCGCGACAGGTTGATTCGCCGGCGTTCCTTGCCCCAGCGCAGCTCCCAGTTCCGGTCGTCCTGCGTGACCACCGTGCCGGTGCGCAGCCGCCGCTTGAGCAGATCGCCCTCTTCGCCGGTGACGGCCGCCGCGGCCTGCTGCAGCGCGACCTGCACCTCCGCGAGTGCCGGGATCGGAATGTCAGTCGGCACCAGTTCGTCGAGAATGCCGTCCTGGCGCAGATAGCCATGGGCCAGCACATAGTCGCCGATGACCTGGGTCTGCCGCAGCCCGCCGCAATGGCCCACCATCAGCCAGCAATGCGGCCTCAGCACCGCCAGATGGTCGGTAATGGTCTTGGCGTTGGAAGGGCCGACGCCGATATTCACCAGCGTCACCCCTGTGCCGTCCGCGCGCACCAGATGGTACGCCGGCATCTGGTAGCGGTGCCACAGCGCCGACATCACCCGCGTCGCGGCCGTGGCATCGATATTGTCGCGATCGATCCGGATCCCGCCCGGCGTCACCAGCGCCTCGGCGGTCCCGGCTTCGATCTCGGCCAGACCCAGCCGCACGAACTGGTCGACATAACGGTGATAATTGGTGAGCAGTATCCAGGGCTGGAAGGCGCGCCAGTCCGTACCGGTATAATGAACGAGACGGCGCAGCGAAAAATCGACCCGTACGGCGTCGAACAGCGCCAGGGGCCGGGGCTCGCCCTCCACCAGGTCGAACGTGCCATCCGCGATCTCGTCGCCGACCAGCGACAGCAACGGGGTCGGGAAATGCCGCGCCAGCTGCGAGGCCGTCACCTTGCCGCGTCCAAGCTCGTCGCCGCCATCCAGCGCGTAGGGGTAGGGAATTTCCTCCGCGCCGATGCCGGTTTCGATGATCGCGCCATATTCGTCCACCAGTGGGCGCAGCTGCTCGATGAGATAGGCGCGGAATTCCGCCGGCTGGGTCACGGTGGTCTGATAGACACCGGGCATCGCGAACTTGGCGTAGCCGCGCTGGGTCCGGTTCTCCGGCGCGCTGCTTGGCTCATAGGTCACGCGCAGCAGCGGATAGCGATAGCGCGCCCGCTCGCCTGCATCCGGCGCCTGTCCCGTCTCGAAGAAGCGGTTGAGGTCGTGCCGCAGCGCGTCGCGCGCCTCGCTGTAGAGCATCTCCAGCCGATCGATGGCTGTCTCGGGGGTCGCCGCGGTCTCGAACATCATAGGGTCTGTCGCCTCCATCGCGTCGCTGCTAGCGCGCTTTGAGGCCGGCCGAAAGGAGATAATCGGATTCGGTACGGGGCGCGCGCCCCATCCATCGATGCCGCCGGCCCCTCAAGGCTTTCATGCTGTATCGGAAAGGCCGGGCCGTCGCCGGACTTCGGCAATGGCCGAAGCGAAATGGTGCCGCTTGCAGGATTCGAACCTGCGACCCCCGCATTACGAATGCGATGCTCTACCAACTGAGCTAAAGCGGCACGCGGCGTTCCTGATAAACGCGAAGCTTCAAGAGTTCAAGCGGGGAGCGATACGCTGTTGCGCATCCCTCGCTCGTCCGCGTTCCCCCGCGCTCAGCCCCACGGCCCCCGGCGCGGAGGCTGCGATCCGCCGCGCCCGTCCCAGGGCCCTCGCGCGGGCGCCTGCGCGGGCTGGCGCGCCGGGGCTTCGGACCGTCCCCAGGGGTCGGCGCCGCGTGCGGAGCCACCGGCGCGGGGCGCCGGCCATCCCCCGCCATTCGCCGAGGACTGCCCCATCTGCCGCGCCAGTTCCTGCAACGCGGCAATCCGGTTCTCGGTGGCCGGGTGGGTCGAGAACAAGCTGTCCATCCGCTGGCCCGACAGCGGGTTGATGATGAACATGTGCGCCGTCGCCGGGTTGTGCTCGGCGGGCATGTTGGGAACCTGGTGCGCCGCATTGGCGATCTTCGCCAGCGCCGACGCCAGCCACATCGGCTGGCCGCAGATTTCGGCCCCGGTGCGGTCCGCCACATATTCGCGCGAGCGCGAGATCGCCATCTGCACCACCATCGCCGCGAGCGGCGCCAGCACCATCATGGCAAGGGTGCCGATTATGCCGAACCCGTTATTGTTGTTGCGGTTGCCACCGAAGAACATGGCGAAGTTCGCCAGCATCGAGATCGCGCCGGCCAGCGTCGCCGTGATGGTCATGGTGAGCGTGTCGTAATGCTTGATGTGCGCCAGCTCATGCGCCATCACGCCCGCCACTTCCTCGCGCGACAGCGCATTGATCAGCCCGGTGGTGGCCGCCACCGCCGCGTTCTGCGGATTGCGGCCGGTGGCGAAGGCGTTGGGCTGGGGATTGTCGATGAGATAGACCCGCGGCATCGGCAGCTGCGCCCGCGCCGCGAGTTGCTCGATCATGGCGTAGAATTCCGGCGCGCTGGATGCGTCGACCTCACGCGCGCCGTACATCGACAGCACCATGCGGTCCGAATTCCAGTAGCTGAACACGTTCATGCCGGCGGCAAACAGCAGCGCGATCATCATGCCGCTCTGCCCGCCAAGCAGGAAACCGACACCCATGAACAGCGCGGTCATGCCCGCGAGCAGGATCGCCGTGCGAAAGTAGTTCATCTCATCCTCATGCCCGCCGCGCGATGCGGCCTCGACAGATTAGGATGGGAAGCCCTGAAGGCGGGCGCAAGATCGCGCGATCGTTGCATTTCCGTAAGGTGAGACCGGGCCGCCGCGCAGGGGCGGCTTGACGGCCGCGCCCTCCCGGTGCTTCCAATGACGCCCATGGACACGACCGACAAAGCCGCCCCGACGCCTCCTGCCGATTCCAGCGCGTCCCCGCGCCGCGCCCTGTCGCCCGCCGCCGAGCGCGCGCTGCGCGAGGCCGCGGCACGCCGTGCGGCCAGCGCTCCGGTCGAGGGGCCGCGGGAAATCGATGGCCGCGACGGGCCCGAGCCGGTGCGCTATGGCGACTGGGAAGTGAAGGGCATCGCCTCGGACTTCTGACTTCTGAACCGCGAACGCCCTGTCTCGGCCCCCCTCAGTCGTCGCCTCCGCCGGACGGCTTGTCCCGTCGCATCGCCTTGATTCCCGAACGCTGGGCCTTGCCCTCCAGCCGGCGCAGCTTGGAGCCGAGCGTGGGCCGTGTCGGGCGCCGGGTGACGGGAACAACGGCCGCCTCGCGCACCAGTTCGACCAGCCGCTCCAGCGCGTCCTCGCGGTTGCGCTCCTGGGTGCGGTGGCGCTGGGCGACGATCACGATCACGCCGTCATTGGTGAGGCGGCGGCCGGCGAGGCGTTCGAGCCGCTCCTTCACGCCGGCCGGCAGGGTCTGCGAGTTGCGCACGTCGAAACGCAGCCTGACCGCGCTCGACACCTTGTTGACGTTCTGCCCGCCTGGTCCCGAGGCGCGCACGAAGCTCTCCTCGATCTCGTTCTCGTCGAGCCAGAGGCGGGGCGTGACCGGTATCATCGGCTAGCGACGCGAGGACGGGCTGTCGAGCGCTTCGATCTTCACCCGCACTCCGTCGAGTTCGCCCAGCGTGTCGGACAGCCTCTCGCTCAGCTCGCGGCCGATCCGTATCGCCGCGTCGGGGTAGCCCTCAATGGTGCGCAGGAAGATGACGCGGGGAATGCGCATGATGGCGGAGGGCTCCAGCGCCGTCGCCGTCGCCGGACGCTTGGTCTCGGTGATGAGGGCCATTTCGCCCAGCAGCGAGCCGGGTCCCGCCTCGGCACTCTGCCCGGGCCGGCGGGCCAGCGCCGGGTCTTCGCGGGTGAGGCCCAGCCGGCCCCTGACGACCACATAACCCGCCTCGGCGAACTGCCCCTCGCGGAACAGGATCTCGCCCTCGTTCAGCGGCCGTGTCTCTGCACTGATGGCGATGACCCGCAGCACATCCTTTCCAAGCAGCCGAAGCAGCGGCACCCGGTCCAGCAGCGCGATATCGTCCTCAATGGACATCGGACAACGAAGTCTCCGGTCAGACAGCGGAAGGGGGCGGACCGGGCGTCACCGTCCGGTCAGGGAAGCAGTTTGTAGCCACCGGCTTCGGTGGCCAGCAGGTTCGGATGCGAGGGATCCTTCTCGATCTTCTGCCGCAGGCGGTAGATGTGGGTTTCCAGCGTGTGCGTCGTCACCCCGGAATTATAGCCCCACACCTCCTGAAGAAGAATCTCCCGCGCCACGGGCTTCTTTCCGGCCCGGTAAAGGTAACGCAGGATGGCGGTTTCCTTCTCCGTCAGCCGGATCTTGGAATTGCGATCGGTCACCAGCATCTTGGCGCCGGGCCGGAACGTGTAGGGTCCGATGGTGAAGACCGCGTCCTCGCTCGCCTCGTGGGAGCGCATCTGGGCACGGATCCTCGCCAGCAGCACCGCGAACCGGAACGGCTTCACGACATAGTCGTTGGCCCCCGCCTCCAGCCCCATGATGGTGTCGCTGTCGGTGTCATGGCCGGTGAGCATGATGACCGGCGCCTTGAAGCCGTGCTCGCGCATGCGCCGCACCGCTTCACGCCCGTCCAGATCCGGCAGGCCGACGTCCATCAGCACCAGATCGATCCGGCTCTCCTCGACCACGCCCATCGCGGCCTGCGCCGAATCAACCGCCACGACCTCGAACTCGTCGTAGAGCGAGAGCTGTTCGACCAGCGCGTCGCGCAGCTCATTATCGTCGTCGACTACCAGGACCCGCTGTGCATTCGCCATGTCCGCTCTCCCGAACCTCTTGTTCGCGCCGCGTCGCACGTTCACTCTCGCGCGGCGCAGGATGGGTTGCCGTGGGTCACCCGAGTAGGCAGACCGGGCTCATTCGGCAAGACTAGGCGTCCCGCGATGCGAAGCACGAGCGGGTTCGTGACGTGATCGTGAACGGAAAACGCGTGAAGAAGAAGACCCTTCGCGATTCAGGGCGGACGAAATCCCCCGCGAAACGCATCACACGGCTCTCCCGTCTCCGTGTCGTCGCCCTTCCGGGCCGGCCGACGCAAGGCATTGTCCTCGCGGGAGGTCTCCGCTTACCAGTCGCGCTCGGGCGGGCGGGAATCAGGCACGACAAACGCGAAGGCGACGGCGCCACGCCGGCGGGAACCTGGCATCCGCGCGCGCTTCGCTTCCGTGCCGACCATGGCGGGCGCCCCGCAACCGCCCTGCCGGCGCGGCGCACCCGTCCCGAGGATGGCTGGTGCGATGATCCGGCGGACGGGCGCTACAATCAGCCGGTGCGCCTGCCCTTCGCCCCGTCGCATGAAGAAATGTGGCGGGCGGACGGGCTGTACGACCTCGTCATCGTGCTCGATCACAATGCCCGGCCCCGGCGGGCGCGGCGTGGCTCGGCGGTGTTCTTGCATCTGGCGCGCGAGGGCGCCACGGCGGGACAGGGCTTCGTGCCCACGGCCGGGTGCATCGCCTTCCGCCGCGCGGATCTCAGGCGTCTGCTGCCGCGCCTCTCGACGCATACCCGGATCGTGGTCGGCTAGAGGGCCGGCCGCTCAGCGCCCGCCGAAGATCGCGCTGCCGACACGCACATAGGTCGCGCCAAGGGCGATCGCGGTCTCGAAATCGCCGCTCATGCCCATGGAAAGCGCGGAGAGCCCGTTACGGGCGGCGATCTTGGCCAGCAGCGCGAAATGCGGGGCCGCCGGCTCGTCGGCCGGGGGAATGCACATGAGCCCCTCGAGGACGAGACCATGCTGCTCGCGGCAGGTGGCGATGAATGCATCGACCTCCTGCGGCGCGACGCCTGCCTTCTGCGGCTCCTCGCCCGTGTTCACCTGCACCAGAAGCCGCGGCGCGGGCTGCCCCTCCAGCCGGGGCAGCTCCTTGGCGAGGGCGGCGGCGAGGGAGGGCCGGTCGAGGGTGTGAATGACGTCGAACAGCGCCAGCGCCTCGCGCACCTTGTTGGTCTGCAGCGGCCCAATCAGATGCAGCTCGATGTCGGGCCGGCCGGCCCTCAGTTCCGGCCATTTGGCTTTGGCTTCCTGCACACGGTTCTCGCCGAAAAGCCGCTGGCCAGCCTCGATCACCGGTGTGATGTGGGGCGCATCGAAGGTCTTGGAGACAGCGATCAGGCGCACCTCGCCGGGCGTTCGCCCGCAATCGAGGCAGGCTTGCGCGATGCGCTCGCGAACCTGTGCAAGACGATGGGTCATCGCCTCGCCATTCTCTGTTATCATTCCACGCTCCGGCCGTTGACGGATGGCAATGCGAGCAACCGCCGATCTTGTCAAGAAAGCCGGTCCGTTCGTTGGACCTGCCCCGGATATGCCCTTGCGGCAACCCGAGAGCGGTCGTACCTAAATTCCAGTGAAGGCTTCGTGGTCAATTCCCATCGTGAATGAAGAACGCTCGCCGGTTCCTTACGCAGATGCCGGCGTGAAACGGCACGCCCAGGTAAGGCAGGGCGCGCGCACTGTCAGTCTTCGCGTGCGGCTGGGCGTACTGGCCGCCATCGTGATGACGTTGGTCATCGCCGAACGCACCTACAGCATCGTCCGGCTGGAGCGGGACAACGTCGCGGCGGCGGAACGGCATGTGTTCGAACTGACCGAGCGCGGGGTCGGCCACTACGAGAATGGGCTGACCGCCGTCCGCACGATGCTAGTCACTCTCGCCTCCGACACCCGCATGACGACGGAGGATGCCTTCAGCATCCCGCGCGACGCCAATGTCCCCGCTTCCACGCCCGATCCGGGCCTGACGCCAGCGGCGCCCGAGCTCTGCGACCGGCTGCACCATGTGCTGGAAGTGACGCCGGTGGCGGCGTCGCTCGCGGTCATCGCCGGCAATGGCATCGTGCGCTGTGGAACCGCGCCGAATGCCGCCGGCCTCGATGTCTCCAACCGCGACCACTTCAAGATCGCGATGCGCGGCATCCCCACGATAGAAACCGTCTCACGGTCCCTGGTGACGGGCGCACCCAGCATCTATGCCGACCATCCGCTGGTCGGCCCCAGCGGCCGCATCATCGGCGTGCTGGTGGCGCGCGTCGATATCGAGGAGCTGTTTCCGCGCGGCCTCGTCGACGAGCTCGGCCTCGGTGCGGAGATGATGATCATCGATCCGTCGGGCGCGGTCATGATCAACTACCCCGATGATCCCGCTCTGATCGGCCAGAATCTGCACCAGGAAGACTTCGTGGCCCGGGCCATGAGCCGGACCAGCGGTACGGTCACCGCCAACGGCACCGATGGCGTGCGGCGCATCTATGCCTTCAGCCGCCTGCCCGGTGGCAATATGCATCTCATCGTCGGGGTGGATGAACGCACCATCCTGGCGCCAATCGAGCGCGCCACCTTTCAGGCCGGACTGACCCTGCTTCTGGCCAGCCTCCTCATCGTCATCGGTCTCTGGATCGCCGGCGAACGGCTCATCGTCACGCCGGTGAAGACACTCGCCGACCGGCTGGTGCGTTTCGGGCGCGGCGAGGATGTCCAGTCCGACAGGTCGCCGGCCCTTGTCGTCGAAATGCAGCCGCTCGCCATCGCGTTCGAATCGATGGCGGAAGAACTCATGCGCCGCGAGTCGGCCTTGCGAAGCGCCAACAGGCGCCTCAGTTCCCTCGCCAGCCTCGATCCGCTGACCGGCATCGCCAACCGCCGCAGCTTCGACGCCGTGGCGGCGCTGCAATGGGGCACCGCCCCCCAGCTCGCCCTGGCCATCCTGGACATCGACCATTTCAAGAGGTTCAACGACCGCTACGGCCACCAGGAAGGCGACCACTGCCTCCAGAGCCTGGCGCAGGCGCTCGCCGCCACCGTGCGCG
Source organism: Ancylobacter pratisalsi (assembly GCF_010669125.1). Lineage (NCBI taxonomy): Bacteria > Pseudomonadati > Pseudomonadota > Alphaproteobacteria > Hyphomicrobiales > Xanthobacteraceae > Ancylobacter > Ancylobacter pratisalsi. The sequence continues at coordinate 2,146,961 of NZ_CP048630.1, read as the reverse complement.
GCACCGACATCGTGGCCCGCATCGGCGGCGAGGAATTCGCGGTGCTCATGCCCGGCGCGCCGCTCGGCGCGGCGGCGGATGTCGCGGAACGGCTGCGAAAAGCCGTGGAACGGGCCGCCATTGCCCACAGCGGCGCGCCCGAGGGCATCGTCACCGTCAGCATCGGCTGCGCGTCCTGCCGACCCTCTCCCCAGCTTACCCTGTCGGACCTGTTCGTCGCCGCCGACCGGGCGCTTTATGCCGCCAAGCACGCCGGGCGAAACACGGTGCGCTGCACGGTGAACGTCCAGCCCCAGGACGAGACGACGCCCATCATCGCGGCTCCGGAAGAGATCCGAAAGCAAGGGCAAGGTTGACCGGACGCCGGACTTGGTGCCTAGTCCCGCGCCATCCCACCATGTCCTGACACTGGCTTAGACGACATCCACCCATGAGCACCGAGCGCTACAACGCCCGCGAGGCCGAGCCCCGCTGGCAAAAGATCTGGGACGAGCGCGGCATTTATCGTACCCGCAACGACGATCCCCGGCCCAAATACTACGTGCTCGAGATGTTCCCCTATCCGTCGGGACGCATCCATATCGGCCACGGTCGCAACTACGTCATGGGCGACGTGGTGGCGCGCTTCAAGCGGATGAAGGGCTTCAACGTCCTGCACCCGATGGGCTGGGACGCGTTCGGCCTGCCGGCCGAAAACGCCGCCATCGAGCGCAACACCCATCCCGGCATCTGGACCTACGAGAACATCGCCACGATGCGCGAGCAGCTCAAGCTGCTCGGCCTGTCGCTGGACTGGTCGCGCGAGATCGCCAGTTGCGATCCCTCCTATTACGGGGAGCAGCAGCGCATCTTCCTGGAGTTCCTCGCCGGCGGCTTCGCCTATCGTCGCGAGAGCGAGGTGAACTGGGACCCGGTCGACAACACCGTGCTCGCCAACGAGCAGGTGATCGACGGGCGCGGCTGGCGCTCCGGCGCGCTGGTTGAGCGGCGCAAGCTCGCGCAGTGGTTCTTCCGCATTTCCGATGCCTCCGAGGAACTGCTCGCCGGCCTCGACACGCTGGAGCGCTGGCCCGACAAGGTGCGCCTGATGCAGCGCAACTGGATCGGGCGGTCCGAGGGCCTCCATGTGCGCTTTGCGCTGGAGAACCCGCTCCCCGAACTGGGGTCGGAGATCAAGGTCTACACCACACGCCCGGACACGCTGTTCGGCGCCTCCTTCCTCGCCCTCTCGCCCGGCCACCCGCTCACCGAAGCGCTCGCGGCCAGGACTCCGGCTCTGAAGGCCTTCGTCGACGAATGCCGGCGCGGGGGCACCTCCACGGCGGAGATCGAGACCCAGGAGAAGATGGGCTACGACACCGGCCTCACGGTGCGCCATCCGCTCGGCGGGGCGCATCTGCCGGTCTATGTCGCCAATTTCGTGCTGATGGAATACGGCACCGGCGCGATCTTCGGCTGCCCGGCCCACGACCAGCGCGACCACGACTTCGCCAGCAAGTACCGCCTGCCGATCATCCCGGTCGTGCTGCCGCCGGATGTCGATCCCGCGACCTTCTCCGTCGCCGAAGCGCCCTATGAGGGCGACGGCACGCTGTATAATTCCCGCTTCCTCGATGGCCTTTCGGTGCCGGCCGCCAAGGAAGCGGTTGCGCTCCGGCTGGAGAACGAGATCCTCGGTCCGGCGCCGGTCGGGGAGCGCGCGGTGAACTACCGCCTGCGCGACTGGGGCATTTCGCGCCAGCGCTACTGGGGCTGCCCGATCCCGATCATCCATTGCGAATCCTGCGGCCCGGTGCCGGTGCCGCAGGACCAGCTGCCCGTGCGCCTGCCGGAAGACGTCACCTTCGACCAGCCGGGCAACCCGCTGGACCGTCATCCGACCTGGAAGCATGTGGACTGCCCGCGCTGCGGAAGCGCGGCGCGGCGCGAAACCGACACCATGGACACCTTCGTGGACTCGTCCTGGTACTTCGCCCGGTTCGCGTCCGAGCCCGGCACCGCGCCGCTGCAGAAGGACGCCGCTGACGCCTGGCTGCCGGTTGACCAGTACATCGGCGGTATCGAGCACGCGATCCTGCATCTGCTCTATGCGCGCTTCTTCACCCGGACGTTGAAGAAGATGGGCCGCGTCTCGGTGGCCGAGCCCTTCGCAGGCCTGTTCACGCAGGGCATGGTGGTCCACGAGACCTACAAGGATACGGCCGGCAAGTGGCTGTTCCCCGAAGAGGTCGAGAAGCGCCCCGACGGCACCGCCGTCCGGGTGGGCACCGACGAGCCGGTCACCGTCGGCGCCCCGGAGAAGATGTCGAAGTCCAAGCGGAACGTGGTGCCGCCGGAGATCGTTGCCGACACCTATGGCGTCGACTGCGCGCGCTGGTTCATGCTGGCCGACACGCCGCCCGAGCGCGACAGCGAATGGACCAGCGCCGGCATCGAGGGCGCCTGGCGCTTTGTCCAGCGCATCTGGCGCCTGGTGGGCGATGCCGCAGCCCTGGCGCCGAACGAGGTCGCCACCCCCGATCATTTCGGTAACGAATCGATCGCGCTTCGCCGCGGGGCGCACAAGCTTGCGGCCCAGGTCGAGGACGACGTCGAGCGCCTTCGCTTCAACGTCGCGGTGGCGCGGGTTCACGCCTTCGCCAACCAGTTCGGCGACGCCCTTGCCGCCGCCCGCAAGGGCGAGGTCACGCCCGATGTCGGCTTTGCCCTGCGCGAGGCGGCGGTGTTCCTGGTGTCGGCCGTCGCCCCCATGGTGCCCCATCTCGCCGAGGAGTGCTGGACAGTGCTGGGCCAGCCCGGCCTTGCCGCCGAAGCCGGCTGGCCGGCGGTCGACCCCGCGCTGCTGGCGGACGACACCGTTACGCTGCCGATTCAGATCAACGGCAAGCGGCGCGCCGATATCACCGTTCCCGCCGGGGCCAGTCCCGCCGAGGTCGAAAGTGCCGTTCTTGCGCTCGATGCCGTGGTCAAGGCACTCGACGGGCGCGCCCCGAAGCGTATCATCGTGGTGCCGCAGAGGATCGTGAATGTCGTCGTTTGAGCCGCCCCACCGGATACACCGCCAGTCCTCCCGCCGCCGCCTGCTGGGTCTGGCAGCGGTGGGACTTCTCGCGCTTTCGACCGCGGGCTGCTTTCAGCCCATGTACGCGCAGAAGAACCCTGTTTCGGGCGCCACGATGCAGGAGCAGCTGGAGAACATCCAGGTCGTGTTCGTCGGTGGCCGCCTCGGCAACGAAGTGCGCAACGATCTGATCTTCGCCTTGACCGGTGGCGCGGGAAATCCGACGGCGGCGGCGTATCGGCTGGAACTGACGGTGAACACCAGCACGACCGCGTCCATCGTCGATTCGGTCTCCGGCCTGCCCGAGGTCGAGCTTGTCTCGGTCGACGTGTCCTGGCGCCTGTTCGATGCCGCCGATCCGAAGAAGCAGCTTATCGGCGCCAGCGCCTTCGGAAAGGCCTCGATCGACAGCGGCTATCAGCGTTTCGCCCGCGAGCGCGCCATTCGCGACGCGCAGAACCGTGCCTCGCAGGTCGCGGCCGACAGCATCAAGGGCCAGCTCGCCTCCTTCTTCGCGCTCGCCCCGGAAGTTGCCGCCTCCGTCACAACTCCCGCTCCCGCCGCCCCCGCTCCCAAGAGCTGATCCGGGCATGGTTGCCGTCCGGCCGGCCGACGTCGAATCGACGCTCTCGCGAATCGATCCGCTTCGCCCGGTCGTCCTGCTGTTCGGTCCCGACACCGGGCTGGTGCGTGAGCGCGCCGCCAATTATCTCGCCCGCGCCGCAAAGGGCACCGACGATCCGTTCGGCCTTGTCCGCCTGGATGGCGACGAGATCGCCGGCGACCCCGGCCGCCTGGCCGACGAGGCCGGCACCGTCGCCCTGTTCGGCGGACGGCGCGTGGTATCGGTGCGCGCCGGCAGCCGCAACATCGTCCCCGCCGTCGAGGCGCTGCTCGCCGCCCCTGTGGAAGACGCCGTCATCGTCATTGAAGCCGGCGATCTCAAGCGCGGCGCCGGCCTGCGTGCCTTGTGCGAATCCTCCCCCCGCGCCGTGGCCATCGCCTGCTACGCCGACGGCGAGCGCGACCTCGCCCGACTGGTGGACACGATGACCACCGAGGCCGGCATCGCCATCGATCGCGACGCGCGGGCGGAACTGATGGGGCTGCTTGGCGGCGACCGTCTGGCCTCGCGCGGCGAGATTTCCAAGCTCCTGCTTTACGCCATGGGCGAGCCCCGCATCACCGCCGAACAGGTGCGCGCCATTGTCGGAGACGCGTCGAGCCTGGCCATCGACGAAGTGGCCGACGCCGCCCTCGCCGGCCAGTCGGCGGAAATGTCGGGGGCCTTTGGCAAGGCCATTCACGAGGGCATGCGCGCGGATGTGCTGCTCGGCGCGGTCTGCCGCACCGTGCAGAACCTGCACATGATGCGCATCGGCATCGAGTCCGGCGGCAGTGTCGAGCGGGCCATCGATGGCGCCCGGCCGGCCATTCATTTTCGGCGCAAGCCATTGATTGAAAAGGCGTTACGGAGCTGGACCGCCGAGCGCCTGAAAACCGCTCTGCTCACGCTCGACGACGCGCTCCTCGCCGCCCGGCGCAATGCGGCACTCGCCCCCGCCATCGCCGAGCGCGTCCTGCTCCAGATTGCCGGCCTCGCGCGCCGGGGCTGAGCGCCCTCAACCCGCGGAAAGACGCCGGCAGATCTCGTCCAGCTGGTCGAGCGAGGAATAGCGAATGCGCACCTCGCCCGCTTCGCCGTCATGGCGCAGCGAAACCTGAAGGCCAAGCTCATCCGACAGCCGGCGCTGCAGCGCGGCCGTGTCGGCATCCAGCGCCGCGACCGCCTTCGGCTTGCGCGCCGGTTTCCCGGCCGCTTCCGCCTTGGCCCCGTTCAGCTCCTGGGCCAACGCCTCGATCGCGCGGACATTCATGCCCTGCTCGACGATGACGCGGGCCAGATGCTCGGGATCGTCCTGCGTCAACAATGCCCGCGCATGGCCGGCGGAAAGACGCCCGTCGGCGAGATAGGTCTTCACCGAATCCGGCAGCTTCAGCAGCCGCATCGTGTTGGCCACATGGCTTCGGCTCTTGCCGATCACCCGCGCCAGATCGTTCTGCGAATAGCCGAACTGGTCGGACAGCGACTGATAGCCCGCCGCCTCTTCCAGCGGATTGAGGTCGGCGCGCTGGACGTTCTCGATGATCGCGATCTCGAGCGCCTCGCGGTCGTCCACCTCTACGATGACGATCGGCACCTCGTGCAACCCGGCGCGCTGCGAGGCCCGCCAGCGACGCTCGCCGGCGACGATCTCGAACGCGTCACGTTGGCCGGACACCGCGCGGACCACGATGGGCTGAATGACCCCACGCTCGCGGATCGAACCGGCGAGGTCCTCGAGATCCTCCTCCGCGAAACTGCGGCGCGGGTTGTTCGGATTGGCGCGGAGGAACGCGAGCGGCACGCGGCGCTGCCCGCCCGCCGGACGCGAGGGCGCTCCGGCGAGGTCGCTCATCTCCCCCATATCGCCGATCAGGGCCGCGAGACCGCGCCCGAGTCGCGACCGTCCGCCATCATCCGCCATGGCCATCGCCCCCTCCTCAGACCGCTGCGGCGCTGCGCAGGGTGCGCTCGCGCTGGATTATTTCGGATGCGAGACGAAGATAGGCCTGCGACCCCACGCATTTGAGATCATAGAGCAGCACGGGCTTGCCATAGGACGGCGCCTCGGACACCCGCACATTGCGCGGGATGATCGTCTCATACACTTTGTCGCCCATGAACTGGCGCACATCATCCACCACCTGCGAAGACAGGTTGTTCCGCGCGTCGAACATGGTCAGCACGATGCCGTGGATCGACAGCCCGGGATTGAGCGTGGTCCGCACCTGGTCCACCGTCTTCAGCAGCTGCGACAGCCCCTCCAGCGCGAAGAACTCGCACTGCAGCGGCACCAGGATCGCATTCGCCGCCGCCATCGCGTTGACCGTGATCAGGTTCAGCGAGGGCGGACAATCGATCAGCACATAGCTGTAGGCAAAATTGTTCTCGTCCCGAAACGAATTTTCCTCATTCAGACGCGCGATCGCGTTCCTCAACCGGAAGGCGCGATCGCGCTCGGTGGCGAGGTCGAGTTCGAGGCCGGAAAGATCCATGGTCGAGGGCACGATGTGCAGTCGAGGCACCGCCGTTTCCAGCACCGCATCACGCAGCTCGATCTCGCCCATGAGCACGTCATAGGTGGACACCCGCCGGCTGCGGCGGTCTATTCCAAGGCCGGTCGAGGCATTGCCCTGCGGGTCGAGATCGACGACCAGCACCGTCTCGCCGATCGCGGCGAGCGCGGTGCCGAGATTGATCGCCGTCGTGGTCTTGCCGACGCCACCCTTCTGGTTCGCCAGCGCAAGCACGCGCGGTTTGCGGCGCGTCATGCCATCGGTTGCGGCCGGAACGAGCGGAGCCTGGTCAGTCATGGGTCGACCCTTTTGCGTTCCCGGCGGCTTCCTTGATCGGTGCCAGCGGAACGGCGGATGTCACGATCAGGATCCGGCCGCTACGGTCTGTCAGGCTGGGCGCGATCCTTGAGGAGATTCTCCAAGATTTAGCTGACTCGGTCAATTCGTTATCAACATCTTGTCCCTTGAGAAACAGTCCGACAGCGCCTTTTGCAAGGAAGGGATGCGCCAGCTCGATCAATCGGCTCAATGGTGCAAGCGCACGGGCCGAAACGACCTCAACGCCCGGCGCCAGTTGCGCGGCGACCTGTTCGATCCGCGCCGGAACCACCGTCACCGGCAGTTCCGCCACCCGCGCCGCCTCCCGCAGAAACGCCGCCTTCCGGCTATCGCTCTCCACGAGGGTCACATCCGCGGCCGGGATCTCCGCCAGCGCCGCCGCCACCACGAGGCCCGGGAAGCCGCCCCCTGAGCCGAGATCGACCCAGCGCGTCACCTGTCCCGCCAGCGGCACCAGCTGGAGCGAGTCCGCCACATGCCGCGTCCACAGCTGCGGCAGCGTCGCCGGCGCCACCAGATTGATGGTGCGCTGCCATTTCTCCAGCAGCGCCACGATGACGTCGAGCCGCTCCGCTGTTTCACGTGAAACAGGGACGAGGTCCAACGCGCGGGCGCGCTCCGCCGAATCGATCTTGCTCATGCCCCATATTCGCCCGCGAAGGTCCTGTCGCGCTACTGCGCCTTGCGGGCATGAGCCGCCAGAAGCGCCAGCGCCGCGGGCGTCATGCCGTCGATGCGGCTGGCCTGACCAATGGTACGGGGCCGAATCGATTCCAGCTTGGCCTTGATCTCGTTGGAGATGCCGGCCAGCGAGCGGTAGTCCACCTCCGGCAATGCCGCCGCCTCATTGCGGCGGAAGGAGACGATATCGGCCTCCTGACGGTGCAGGTAGACCGCGTACTTCGCGTCGATCTCCACCTGCTCGCCGATCCGCGCTTCCTCGCCCGCGACCTCCGGCCAGATCCGGCAGATATCGCTCCAGCCGACATGAGGATAGGAGAGCAGATCGAATGCCGTGCGGCGCTGCCCGTCGCGGTTCAGCGTCAGCCCGTGACGCTCGCCCTCCCCCGGGGTCAGCGACACCGAGCCGGCCCAGTCGCGCACCCGGCTCAGCGCGGCGGTCTTTTGGGCGAAGCTCTCCCGCCGCCGGGCGCCGATCAGCCCGAGCGCCTCGCCGCGCCACGTCAGCCGCTGGTCCGCATTGTCGGCCCGCAATGACAGCCGGTACTCGGCCCGCGAGGTGAACATGCGGTAAGGCTCGCTGACCCCGCGCGTGACCAGATCGTCAAGCATCACGCCGATATAGGCTTCGGCCCGGTCGAAGGTGGTGCCCTCCAGTCCGCCCGCCCGCCGTGCCGCGTTCATCCCGGCGACGAGCCCCTGCGCGGCGGCCTCCTCATAGCCGGTGGTCCCGTTGATCTGCCCGGCCAGGAACAGCCCCCGCAGCCGGCGCAGTTCGAGCGTCGGCTCCAGCTCGCGGGGGTCGACATGGTCGTACTCGATCGCATAGCCCGGCCGCATCATCGTCACGCGCTCAAGACCGGGAATGGTGGCGAGGAGCGCGATCTGCACATCCTCGGGCAGCGAGGTCGAGATTCCATTGGGATAGACTGTCGGGTCATCCAGCCCTTCCGGCTCCAGGAAGATCTGATGACCTTCCCTTTCTCCGAAGCGAACGATCTTGTCCTCGATGGACGGGCAGTAGCGCGGCCCCACGCTCTGGATGTTTCCCGAGTACATCGCCGAGCGGCCGATATTGGCCCGGATCACCGCATGCGTCGCGGCCGTCGTGCGGGTGATGCCGCAGGCGATCTGCGCCGTGGTGATGCGCTCGGTCAGCGTTGAAAATGGTTCCGGAGGCGAATCGCCCGGCTGCATCTCAAGCGCCGCCCAGTCGATGGTGCGTCCATCGAGGCGCGGCGGCGTGCCCGTCTTGAGCCGCCCGAGGCTGAGCCCAAGCTGTGCCAAGGAGCCGGACAGCCCGCGCGCCGGCGCCTCCCCCATCCGGCCCGCCGGGATCTGACGGTCGCCAATATGGATAAGCCCGTTGAGAAACGTCCCGGTGGTGATCACCACCGCGCCGGCCAACACGCTCCGGCCGTCCGCCAGGCGAAGCCCGGTGACGCGCCCCTCGGCCACGATCAACGCATCGGCCTCGGCTTCCACGACCGATAGGTTCGGGAGCGAATCGATCTCGTTCTGCATCGCCTGCGCGTAAAGACGGCGGTCGGCCTGCGCGCGCGGCCCCCGAACAGCGGGACCCTTGCGGCGGTTGAGAACGCGAAACTGGATGCCGGCGGCGTCGGCCACCCGGCCCATCAGCCCGTCAAGGGCGTCGATCTCACGGACGAGATGTCCCTTGCCGAGGCCACCGATCGCCGGGTTGCACGACATGATGCCGATGGTGTCGTGGCGATGGGTGATCAGCGCCGTGACGGCCCCAAGGCGGGCCGCCGCTGCCGCTGCCTCCGTACCGGCATGTCCGCCGCCGATGACGACGACATCGAATTTCAGTTGGTCCGCGCTCATCATTCCGCTCTCCGCGCACGACGCCCGTTCCGCCTCGCGCTGCTCTCTTGAGCCTGCTTGCGCGGTTCCCGTCAAGGCATCGCGGGAATCGACGGCGATGCGTCCGCTGCCCCGGCGCCCCGAAAGCCTGATTCACGTGAAACATTCCGCGGCCGAATCAAGAGCGAGAGGCCATGAATGTTTCACGTGAAACGGTCGCGGTGGCCGCACCCTAAGGCTCGCCCCGTCATTTGCCGATGCAGAACTCCCGGAACACCACGTCCAGCAGATCATCGGTATCGATCGCGCCGGTGATACGCCCGAGCGAACGCCCGGCGAGACGAAGCTCCTCCGCCAGCAGCTCGTCGCTCAGTTCATCCCACAGCGCCAGGGCGACCGCCAGCCGCGCCTCTGCCTCCGCCGCATTGGTCCGGTGACGCTCGCGTATGAGGGCAGGATGCTCGGCGCCGCCCGCGCGCGCGGCAACGAAATCGCGCAGCCGGTCGGTCAACACATCGAGCCCCTCACCTCGCTTCGCCGACACCGCGAAATCCCGCCGGGCCCAGGAGGGGCGGTCGAACGCATCCACGGCCGCATCGACCTTGTTGGCGAGCAGCCAGAGTTCCGCCGACGAATCGATGTCCGGCCGCGCGGCCGGCGGGGGCGCCTCCGTGACATCGTGCACCCACAGCACAAGGTCGGCCGTCTCGATCCGCGCGCGGGCGCGGCGAATGCCCTCGGCCTCCACCGCCCCTTCCGCCTCGCGCAACCCGGCGGTGTCGATGAGGGTCGCCTTATGGCCGTCGAGATCGAGGCCGACTTCCAGAATGTCGCGGGTGGTGCCCGGCTCGTCGGAGATGATCGCGACATCGCGCGCGGCCAGCGCGTTGAGGAGCGAGGACTTGCCCGCGTTCGGGCGCCCGGCGATGGCGATCGTCGCGCCCTCCCGCACCAGCGCGCCGCGCCGATCGGCGAGCGCCGCCTGAAGCTCGGCATGCAGTGCCTCAGCTTCCGGCCGCGCGAGTGCGCGCGCCTCCGCCGGCACGTCGTCCTCCTCGGCGAAGTCGATGCCGGCCTCGATCAGCGCCATGGCCCGCACCAGCCGCTGGCGCCAACGACCGACCTGCTCGCCGAGATGACCGAAGGCATGGGCGAAGGCCAGACGACGCTGGGCCTCGGTTTCCGCCGCCAGAAGATCGGCCAGCCCTTCGGCCTCGGCGAGATCCATCCGCCCGTTGAGAAAGGCGCGCCGCGTGAACTCGCCCCTCTCCGCCGGCACGATGCCGGGCAGGGCGAGCAGCGCCTCAATGACACCGGCCACGACGGCGCGCCCGCCATGCACCTGGAACTCGGCCATGTCCTCGCCGGTCACGCTGTTCGGACCGGGCAGCCAGATCACCAGCGCACGGTCGAGCAGCACTCCGCTGACCGGGTGGCGAAGCGTCGCCAGCGTGGCCCGGCGCGGCGCCGGCAGGCGACCCGCGAGCGCCTCCACGGCCCTGCCGGCCTCGGTGCCCGAGACCCGGATCACCGCAACGGCAGCGGTGCCGGTGCCCGACGAGATCGCGGCGATGGTGTTGTCTTCGGCCATGACGTCCCTTTTTGCGTGACCCGTCACAGGCTACGCCCTATCTCGCTATCATCACGACCCGACCCCTGCCAAAGCCGGAGAGAGTCTTGCCCAATCGCCTCCAGGACGCCGCCAGCCCCTACCTGCTCCAGCACAAGGACAACCCGGTCGACTGGTGGCAGTGGCAACCCGAAGCCTTTGAGGAGGCGCGCCGCAGCGGACGCCCCATCCTGCTTTCCATCGGCTACGCCGCCTGCCACTGGTGCCATGTCATGGCCCATGAGAGCTTCGAGGACGAGGCGACGGCCGCGGTGATGAACGAGCTGTTCGTGAACATCAAGGTCGATCGCGAGGAACGGCCTGAAGTCGACCAGATCTACATGTCGGCGCTGCAGCAGCTCGGCGTCCAGGGCGGCTGGCCGATGACCATGTTCCTGGATCCCGAGGGCGCCCCCTTCTGGGGCGGCACCTACTTCCCGAGCGAGGCGCGCTACGGCCAGCCCGCCTTTACCGATGTGCTGAAGACCATGTCCGCCGCCTACCGCTCCGGCGATCCCCGCATTGCCTCCAACCGGGAAGCCCTGCTGGGGCGCCTGCGCGAAACCGCGCGGCCCCAGGGCGCGGTCACGATCGGCATCAACGAGCTCGACGACGTCGCCGGCCGCGTACTCGGCATCATGGACCCCGAGCATGGCGGGCTGCAGGGGTCGCCGAAATTCCCCAACACGCCCTTCCTCGAGCTGCTGTGGCGCGCCCATGAGCGCACCGGCCGCCAGCGCTTCCGCGACGCCGCGCTGCATGCGCTGGACGGCATGAGCGACGGCGGCATCTACGATCACATCGGAGGCGGCTATTCGCGCTACAGCGTCGACGAGCGCTGGCTGGTGCCGCACTTCGAGAAGATGCTCTACGACAATGCGCAGATCCTCGAACTGCTCGGCCTCGCCTATAGCGAGACACTCGCCGGCCTGTTCCGCGCCCGCGCCGAGGAGACCGTCGGCTGGCTGCAGCGCGAGATGCTCACCGAAAGCGGCGCCTTCGCCGCCAGCCTCGACGCCGATTCCGAGGGGCATGAGGGACGCTATTATGTCTGGACCCTGAAGCAGGTGCTCGATGCGCTGGGCGCCGAGGACGCCGAATTCTTCGCCCGTCACTACGACATCGTCCCCTTCGGCAATTGGGAAGGCGTCTCCATTCCCAATCGCCTGAAGGAGAAGGAGCGCTCACCCCATGACGAAATCCGCCTCGCCATGCTGCGCGACAAGCTGCTCGCCCTACGCGCCACGCGCGTGCCACCGGGACGCGACGACAAGATCCTGGCCGACTGGAACGGCCTGATGATCGCCGCGCTCGCCGGCGCCGCGCCGCGCTTCGGACGGCCGGAATGGATCGACCTGGCGGCCACGGCATTTCATTTCATCGCCGAATCGATGACGCGGGGCGGACGTCTCGGCCATAGCTGGCGAGCCGGCAAGCTGGTGTTCCCCGGCCTGTCGAGCGACTACGCGGCCATGATCGGCGCCGCCCTCGCCCTGCACCAGGCCACCGGCGAGGACCGCTATCTCAGCCAGGCCACCGCCTGGCAGATCGCGCTGGAGACCCATCACCGTGCGCCCGATGGCGGCTATTATCTCACCGCCGACGATGCCGAAGGTCTGATCCTGCGCCCGGAAGCGACCGCCGACGATGCCGTGACCAATCCTCACGCGCTGATCGCGAAGAACCTGGTCCAGCTCGCCACCCTCACCGGTGATGACGCCTATCGCGCGCGCGCCGATGAGCTGTTCGACGGCCTGCTGCCGCGCGCGGCGCCGCAGCTCTACAGCCATGCCGGCCTGCTCAACGCGCTCGACACCCGATTGCGCACAACCGAGATCGTGATTGTGGGCCCCGCCGAGGACGAGGCTGCCGCCGCTCTTTACGATGCCGCCCGCCGCCTGCCCCGCGCGGGGTTGATCATCCAGCGGGTCCGTGATCCCGACGCGCTCGCCGAACAGCACCCCGCCCGCCTGAAGACGCAGGCAAGCCATAGTGCGGCGGCCTTCCTCTGCGTGGGGTCCGTCTGTTCGCTACCTGTTACGGATCCGAATCAATTGGCCGCGCAGTTCGTCGAGACAGAACGCGGCGCCGACGCCGGCCCTGACGAGGGCCGGTGAGCTGATCGTCACCAGCGGGCGGATTTCACCGGTGGGAGATAGGCTGTGGGCAAGTCTGTGGATAACTTCGCCGCGCAAACGGCCCATGGCCGCCAGATGACCAGAAATGCCCACTGACGGCAAAGTCTTCCCGGCCATATGATCCATCGGATCACCCGCGACTTTGCCATCCTGAGTCAATTGTGGGGACAACCGTTTCGTGTACGAATCGATTGGACTCGCGCCGGTTTAGCGACCTAGCGACGCCAGATGTCCCGCCGCAGCTTCGGCTTCACCTGCTCGCGTCGGATGAACATCGCATTCGCGAACATCAGCGGCAGCACGAGGGTCAGCGCACTCGTGACGTCGGCCTGCATCATGTAGGACAGGCCGAGTTCCTGGCGCACCGCGGGGCCGATCACCGGATCGACCAGATCCGCGACCAGCGCCGAATCGAACAGCGCCACCGGCACCCAGAGCGCCAGTGGAAGCCACCAGCGCCGGCAGGCCATCACCCAGCTCAGCGCCGCGACCCCGATCACCAGAAGCCAAAGAACAGCCGAAGGAGGCTCACGCTCGGCCACGCCGGCAAAGGCGGGAACAGTGGGCGCCAGCCAGGCCAGCCCCACGCCTCCCACCCAGCGTGCCGTCACGAGCGCCGGTGTCACGGGCGTCATGCCAGTCTCCTCAGCGTCCCCTGGCTTCCCGATTCCCGACGTCAGGTGTTCATCGAGTCGAAGAAGTCCGAATTGGTCTTGGTCTGACGCAATTTGTCGAGCAGGAACTCGATGGCGTCAACCGTGCCCATCGGATTGAGGATGCGCCGGAGCACGTACATCTTCTTGAGCACGTCGGCCGGAACCAGCAGCTCTTCCTTACGGGTGCCCGACCGCGTGATGTCGAGCGCGGGGAAGACACGCTTGTCGGAGACCTTGCGGTCGAGGATGACCTCGGAGTTACCCGTGCCCTTGAATTCCTCGAAGATCACCTCGTCCATGCGCGAACCGGTTTCGATCAGCGCCGTGGCGATAATGGTCAGCGAGCCGCCTTCCTCGATGTTGCGCGCGGCGCCGAAGAAGCGCTTGGGGCGCTGCAGGGCGTTGGCGTCGACACCGCCGGTCAGCACCTTGCCCGAGGACGGGACAACGGTGTTGTACGCGCGCCCGAGGCGGGTGATCGAATCCAGCAGGATGACGACGTCGCGCTTGTGCTCGACAAGCCGCTTGGCCTTCTCGATCACCATCTCCGCGACCTGGACGTGACGGGCGGCGGGCTCGTCGAAGGTGGAGGAAACGACCTCGCCCTTCACCGAACGCTGCATGTCGGTCACTTCCTCGGGCCGCTCGTCGATGAGCAGCACGATGAGGTAGCACTCGGGGTGATTGGTGGTGATCGCCTGGGCGATGTTCTGCAGCAGCACCGTCTTGCCGGTTCGCGGCGGCGCCACGATCAGGCCGCGCTGCCCCTTGCCGATCGGGGCCACGATGTCGATGATCCGCGCGGAGAAATCCTTGCGCGTGGGATCCTCGATCTCGAGCTTCAGCCGTTCATCGGGATAGAGCGGGGTCAGGTTGTCGAAGTTGATCTTGTGCCGGATCTTGTCCGGGTCTTCGAAATTGATCGTATTCAGTTTGAGCAGCGCGAAGTAGCGCTCGCCGTCCTTCGGGCTTCGGATTTGGCCCTCGACGGTATCACCGGTGCGCAGGCCGAAGCGGCGGATCTGCGAGGGCGAGACATAAATGTCATCAGGCCCCGGCAAGTAATTGGCGTCCGGCGAACGCAGGAAGCCGAAGCCGTCGGAGAGAATCTCGACGACGCCTTCGCCGATAATATCGGTTTCGCGCGCAGCATACTGCTTGAGAATAGCGAACATCAGCTCCTGCTTGCGCAGTGTGCTGGCGTTTTCGACCTCGAGTTCCTCGGCGACCACAAGAAGTTCGGCCGGATTCTTGGACTTGAGGTCCTGGAGCTTCATTTCCCCCATGGGAAAGGGCCTCGGATGTTGGATTGTCCCGGCAGAGCGTTGTGAAACCCACCGGGAAGAAAAGAAGGGAAGCGCTGGTCTGCGGACTTGGCCCGGAAAACTCCGGCCTCTTGTCCGACACCCCGGTCGACATCGCGAGACGATGACGGTTTCAGCGGGACGTCAGCCAGCTTCGTGGAAGAGAGCGCACCATAGGCAAAGGCGCGATTCTCCGCAACCCTGCCTGCGTCTGCTTTCAGCCGTCAAAATGGCTTTACGATGACGAGAATGACAATGCCGATCATCAATAGCGTCGGCACTTCGTTCATTATCCGGAAAAACCGCGCCGGATGCCTGTTCCGGTCGGCGGCGAAGTCGCGGACCCAGCGCCCCTGGTATTCCTGCGCCACGGTGAGCGCGATCACCAGCGCCAGCTTGGCGTGAAACCAGCCGGACAGATACCAGCCCCCGTCCCACGCCAGATAGAGCCCGGCCAGCCAGGCCACACCCATCGCCGGGCGGGCAATGGCATTGAGCAGCCGTCGTTCCATGATCTTGAAGGTTTCGGACTGCGCCGAGCCAACCGGCGCCGCACAATGATAGACCATGAGCCGCGGCAGATAGAGCAGCGCCGCTATCCAGGAGATGATGGCGATGACGTGCAGTGCCTTGATCCAGTCATAGCCCATCGAATGCTCCCCGATTCCCGTCCGCTCAGCCGCGAACCCGCGCGATCATCCGTTCGACATGGGCGATCGGCGTTTCGGGACGGATGCCGTGGCCGAGATTGAAGATATGCGCCGCGCCACGGAAATCTTCCATCAGCGCGTCGATCGCCCGGTCGAGTTCCTCTCCCCCCGCAATCAACGTCAGCGGATCAAGATTGCCCTGCAGCGCGCATTTCGCACCCAGCGCATAACGCAGCTCGGCCCGGTCGATGGTCCAGTCGAGACCGACCCCGTTGACGCCGGTTTCCTTCACCAGTTCGGTCAGCCCCGAAACCGACGCCCCCTTCGGGAAGGCGATGATCCGCGCATCCGGTATCACTGCCCTCACCGCACTCACAATCCGCGCCATCGGCCTGATCGACCACCGTCGGAAACTCTCGGGATCGAGCACTCCGGCCCAGGAATCGAAAATCTGCACCGCGTCCGCCCCGGCCTTGAGCTGGCCGATCAGGTACTGCGCGGATGCCTCGACAAGGCGATCAATCAGCGCCTCGAAAAACACGGGATCGCGGAGCGAGGCAAGGCGGGCAGGCGCCTGGTCCGGGGTTCCCCGACCCGCAATCATGTAGGTGGCGACCGTCCAGGGTGCCCCGCAAAAGCCGAGCAGCGCTGTTTCGTGCGGCAGGTCGGCCCGGATGCGCGATACCGCTTCCAGCACGCGATCGATCTTCGAGCTATCCAGTTCCTCGCGAAGCCCCTTGAGATCGCTTGTACTGGTGACGGTGCTCAGCCGTGGCCCCTCACCCGCCTCGAAGCTCAGCGAGCAGCCCAGCGCGTGGGGCACGACCAGAATATCGGAGAACAGGATTGCCGCGTCGAAACCGAATCGACGAATCGGCTGCAAGGTCACCTCGACGGCATAGTCCGGGGTGTAGCACAGCGTGAGGAAGTCGCCCGCCTTGGCCCTCAGCTCACGGTATTCGGGAAGGTATCTGCCGGCTTGCCGCATCATCCAAAGCGGCGTGCGGTTCGGCACATGGCCGTCCAGCGCCTGAAGCACGATCGGTAGCTGAACCACTCTATCCCCCGCGCACTTCATACTTCTTTAATCATTTCTGTAAGAGAGTCGTTTGCGTTTAGGACAGGGCATTAGACGGGTTCCGGATTGACCACAACCGGTCCCCAGCGCTGTCCCCGTGACGTCCGGCGTGGAGCTTTCAAAAGCCCTGCGAATCCAGACTATTGCGCGGGCGCGACAGTTTATCCACGCTGTCCAAGACAAGGGGCTTCCAGCGCCCCACAGCGGCCACGCCTGTGGAAGGAAAAGGCCTCTATCCCCAGGCCGCGCTTGCTAACGCGTCCCGCACGTGGCTTGTTCCCGAACTATGCACAGCCCTGTGGATGAGCGCCGTGACTGACGCTGCCGTGATTCCGGAAAGCTATTTCCACCTTCATCTCGTGTCGGATTCCACCGGCGAGACGCTTCTGAGCGTCGGTCGCGCGGCGTCGGCGCAGTACAGCGTGAAGGCCATCGAGCACATCTATCCGCTGGTGCGCACCCACAAGCAGCTTGACAAGGTGATCAGCGATCTCGAGGAATTCCCCGGCATCGTTTTGTACACGCTTACCGAGCCGGAACTGCGCAACCGGCTGAAGACCTACTGCATGGAAAACGGCGTGCCGGTGCTCTCCGTGCTGGCGCCGGTAGTACGCCTGCTGCAGGCTTATCTTGGCGGTGATCCGACCCCGCGTGTGGGCGGTCAGCACCAGCTCGACGGCGATTATTTCCGCCGTATCGACGCCATGAACTACACGGTGATGCATGACGACGGCCAGCACACGGACGGCCTCGACGCCGCTGATGTGGTGCTGCTCGGCATTTCCCGTTCGTCCAAGACGCCGACGAGCATCTATCTCGCCAATCGGGGCATCAAGACCGCCAATATCCCGCTGGTGCCGAATATTCCGATCCCCGGCGGACTCGATGAGCTCAAGCGCCCACTGGTTGTGGGCCTGGTGGCAAGCCCCGAACGTGTGGTCGAGATCCGCCGCAACCGCTTGTTGGGCCTCAATGCAACCCAGCCCAACGACGCCTATATCGACCATGATTCAGTCGCCGAGGAAGTGGCGTTCTCACGCCGGCTCTGCGCGCGGCACGGCTGGCCGGTGATCGATGTGACACGTCGTTCGATCGAAGAGACGGCGGCGGCGATCATCGCGCTGTTGCAGGAGCACAGGCGCAAGCAGTCTGAGGCACCCTAGGTGTTGGATAATATTCAGGAAAACCAACTCTGGCGGGGCTCCGCGCCGCTGATGCTCGCCTCCAAAAGCGCCGCGCGCCGGACCCTTCTGGAATCCGCGCGCCTGCCGGTGGAGACCATCGCCGTTGAGGTCGACGAGCGGCGTCTTGAGGCCGAGGCCGAGGCCGTGGCGGAGGGAGCGGATCCCCCAACCGTGGCGGCCGTGCTGGCGCAGGCCAAGGCGCGGGCGGGCAGCGCGAGCTATCCGGGACGCCTCGTGCTGGGTGCCGACCAGACGCTGGCGCTGGGCGGTGAGGCGTTCCACAAGCCGGCGAGCCTGCAAGGCGCCCGGACCCAGATCGCGCGGCTGTCCGGCCGGACACATGCACTCCATTCCGCGATCGCGGTGGCGCAGGACGGGGCCATCGTCTTTGAGACTGTCGAGACCGCGCACCTGACGATGCGTCCATTGGCAGAAGAGGCCATCGACGCCTATCTCGCCGCAGCCGGCGATGCCGTGCTGTCGAGCGTGGGCGGCTATCAGCTGGAAGCCTTGGGAATTCATCTTTTCGAACGCGTCGAGGGTGATCATGCCGTGATCCTCGGCTTGCCCTTGCTGCCCCTGCTGGCCTTTCTGCGCCGGCATGGAGACCTGATATGACCCGCCGCGCCGGCATTCTCGGGCATCCCGTGGCCCATTCACGTTCGCCGTTGATCCACGGCTATTGGCTGAATTCCCACGGTATCGACGGCCGCTACGACCCGTTTGATGTGGCTCCTGCCGACATTGAGCGGTTCCTCGGCGATTTCACCGCGAGCGGGCTTATCGGCGCCAACGTCACGGTGCCGCACAAGGAGGCGGCTTTCCGGGCGGCAGTGGAGCTGGATCCGGTGGCATCCGCGCTGGGCGCCGTGAACACGCTCTGGCTCGATGACGGACGCCTGTGCGGTGCGAATACGGATGTGCATGGATTTCTGGCCAATCTCGACGCCGCGAATCCTCATTGGGCACGGGGGCTCGACGAGGCGGTCGTGTTGGGCGCGGGTGGGGCCTCACGGGCCATTGTCTTTGGTCTTATCAGCCGCGGCGTGGCCCGTATTGTCGTCGCCAACCGTACACAGGCCCGCGCCGAAGCCCTGCGCGACCAATTCGGTTCGCGTGTCGTGCCGGTCGACTGGCAGGATCTGCCGGCCCGTCTCGCCGGGTGCCGGCTTCTGGTCAACACCACCTCGCTGGGCATGAAGGGACAGCCGCCGCTGGACATCGATCTGTCCGGGCTGTCCCCGGACGCACTGGTCACGGATATTGTCTATGTCCCACTGGTGACGCCGCTTCTGGCTGCCGCACAGGCACGGGGCCTCGCGACTGTCGACGGGCTCGGCATGCTGTTGCACCAGGCGGTGCCGGGTTTCGCGCGCTGGTTCGGCGTGCGTCCCCAGGTGAGCGAGGAACTGCGCGCTCTCGTCTTGGCGGACCTTGCCGCCAAGGGACAGCTCACATGAGCACTGCCCGCCCGTTCCGGCTTGGATTGACCGGTTCGATCGGAATGGGAAAGTCCACGACAGCCTCGATCTTCCGTGAATTCGGGGTACCGGTCCATGACGCCGACGCGGCCGTTCACGCGATCTATGGGGCCGAAGGGGTTGACCCGGTGGAAGCGGTTTTCCCCGGCGTCGCCGTCGGCGGGCGGATCGACCGCGCCCTGCTCGGCGCCCGGGTGCTGCATGACAAGGCGGCGATGGAAAAACTCGAAATCATCGTGCATCCCCTGGTTCATGCACGCGAAGCGGCGTTCATCGAAGCGGCAGCGGAGGCCAGCGAGCCTCTGGTGGTTCTGGATATCCCACTTCTGTTCGAAACCGGCGCCGATGGTCGTGTCGATGCGACGCTCGTGGTGACGGCGCCGGAAACCGTGCAGCGCGCCCGCGTTCTCGCGCGGCCGGACATGACCGAAGCCAAGTTCAAGGCCATTCTGTCACGTCAGATGCCCGATGGTGAGAAGCGCCGGCGCGCGGACTATCTCATCGACACCGGACATGGCTTGCAGCACGCCCGCCAGCAGGTGGCGACGCTGATCAGTGAGCTGCGCGCAACGGAAGGACGGGGGACAGGCCATGCGTGAGATCGTGCTTGATACGGAAACCACGGGCCTCGACCCTTTGCGAGGCGATCGGCTGGTCGAGATCGGTTGCGTCGAGATCTACAATCGCATTCCCACTGGCCAGACCTATCACGTCTACCTCAATCCCGAGCGGGACATGCCGGCCGAAGCCTTCGCGGTGCACGGCCTGTCGAGCGAATTCCTGGCCGACAAGCCGTTGTTTCCGGCGGTGGCGGACGCGTTTCTCGCCTTCATCGCCGACGATCCTCTGATCATTCACAACGCGGCGTTTGATATCGGCTTCCTCAATGCCGAACTGGCACGGATCGGCCGGCCCGCTCTCACTTTCGACCGCGTGGTCGACACGCTCAGTCTCGCGCGCCGGCGTCATCCGGGCGGCTCAAACCGCCTTGACGACCTGATGTCGCGCTATGGAATCGACGGCTCGCGTCGCACCAAGCACGGCGCGCTGCTGGATTCCGAACTGCTCGCGGAAGTCTATGCGGAACTGTGCGGCGGCAAGCAGACCGCCTTGAGCCTTGCGGTCGAGGAGGCCCGGGTCACGGTGATGGAAGGGGGCGTGGCGGTGCCGCAGCAGCGGCCTCGGCCATTGGCGCCTCGATTCCATGCCGAAGAGGTTGCCGCGCATGAGGCGTTTGTGGCGACCCTGGGCGAGGGCGCGATCTGGAACGATTACGCCTCAAAAAAATAGGCTCCCCCGGAGGGGAGCCTTTACATCATGCAGCCTTCGTCCGGCCGACGTCGCTCAGGAAGCCAGAACGTTGCTCGGCTGGGTCTTGGCCATGCGGTCGCGATAAAGCGTCACAAAATCCACCGGATCGATCATCAGCGGCGGGAAACCGCCATTGCGCACCGTATCGGCGACGATCTGTCGCGCGAAGGGGAACAGCATGCGCGGGCACTCGATCATGATGAAGGGGTGGATCGTTTCCTGCGCGACGTTCTGCGCGCGGAAGATGCCGGCATAGGCGAGTTCAACGGCAAACAGCGTCTTGCCGCCGCGCTCGGCCTTGGCTTCGATCTTCAGCTCGACCTCGTAATCGCCATCGCGGATCGGCCGGGCATTCACGCCGATCTGGATGCCGATCTGCGGCTGTCCGGCGGGTGCGAGCGATTCGGGCGCGCCCGGGTTCTCGAAGGAAAGGTCCTTCGTATACTGGGTCAGCACCTGAAGAGTGGGCATCGACGGGGCATTGTTATCGGTTTCGGCCATCAGGAATCTCCGTGGTCCCCGCCGGTCGGAAAACGCTGGCCGGGGTGTGTGCCGCTGGGTCGGCCAAGCCGCCACAATCGGACTTCAAAAGGGCGCGTGTCGCTAACACGGTTGTCGTCCGGCCTCAAGGCGCGGCTCGGAACCGGTAACCGTGCCACCCGATGCCTGAGGTCAATCGTGGCGAGCTGTGGCGATGGATGGCCGCCTGGTTCAGTCTTGCGTAAGGTTATGCTGACCCGGTGATCCGTGGGAAGTGATGACGCTGCGGTATAGTGCGGGCTGGCCAAATCGCTCAGACGGCGTAAATAGGCTTTAACAGGCGAGGATCGGTTGTCCGCAGTGGAAGTGTCGGAAGGACGCACCACATTAGGCGGCGAGGATGTGATGGGTGCCTGAGGCAAGGCGAAACAGCGGCGAATAGCAACGTGTTCGATATTTATACGATCATCTTCCTGGCTCTCGCCGTATTCATTTTCATACGGCTGCGTAGCGTTCTCGGTCAGCGTACCGGGCGCGAGCGACCTCCGTATGACCCCTATTCGCGGCGCGACCCGGCTAAGGCCCCGGTGGGCGCCTCTGATAAGGTGGTGAATTTCCCCGGCACCGGCGAAGCGCCGGCAATCCCCGAGCCGGTGGAACCGGCGGATACGGACGAGCCCAGGCCCGCGCGCTGGAGCGGCATCGCCGAGGAGGGCTCGCCGGTCGCCAGCGGCCTCAACGCGATTGTGGTTCAGGAGCGGGACTTCGACGTCCGGCACTTCCTCACCGGTGCGCGCTCGGCCTATGAAATGATCGTCGTGGCGTTTGCCAATGGTGACCGCGCGATGCTGAAGGACCTTCTGGCCCGCGAGGTTTTCGAAGGCTTCTCGGCTGCCATCGCCGAGCGCGAACAGCGTGGCGACAGGATGGAAACCCACTTTGTCGGCATCGACAAGGCGGACATCGTCGAAGCGCAGGTGAAAGGGCGTTCGGCGCAGATCACCGTGCGCTTCGTTTCCCAGCTCATTTCCGTGACGCGCGACCGCGCTGGCGACATCATCGACGGTGACGCCGATCAGGTGGTCGACGTGAACGATGTGTGGACCTTCTCCCGCGATCTGGGCGCGCGCGACCCGAATTGGAAGCTCGTCGCCACAGAGGCCGCTTCGTGAGAAGATGATGGGGTGCGAACATTTGTACTCACCCTTGCGCTGTCCTGTGCACTGACAGGACTTTCCCCGCCTTCCGCCATTTTGGGCCTCACGGGTGCGAATGGCGGGGCGGGTATGGCCTTGGCTGCGTCCGCGCGGAGCGTGCGGGTCAAGGCGCGTCATTCCAGGCACCCCGCGAGTGCCGCGATTCCGGTACTGTTCTCCGACGCGGCGCTTGAGCCGGCGAGCTTCGACGATTTGCCCGGCTGGAAGCAGGACAACGTTGCCGCGGCGCTTTCCGCGTTCCGTCGCAGCTGCGCGATGAACGCGAAGAAGGGTGATATTATTAAACCGGCCCGACCGCTTTTCGTGGCGCTCAAACCCATATGCGCCCGGGCCGCGCGGCTGCCCAGGCATCCTGGCGAACACCGGGCGCGGGCCTTCTTCGGGCATGAATTCTCACCCTATGTGATCTCCTCGATTGGGCAGAAGGCCGGTTTTCTGACCGGCTACTACGAACCCGAAGTGGAAGGTTCGCGTACGCGTACGCCCGAGTTCACCGCGCCGCTCTATCGCCGTCCGCCGGATCTGATCATCCAGGCGCCGCCCAGCAATGGCCAACCCTCCAATCGCGGACCCGCCTTTCGCCGCGAGGGCGGCGCGCTGGTACCGTATTATGAGCGTGGGGCGATCGAGGATGGCGTGTTGAAGGACAGGGGGCTTGAGGTCGCGTGGGTGCGCGATCCTGCCGATGCCTTCTTCGCTCAGATTCAGGGATCCATCCGTGTCCGTCTGCCTGACGGCGGGGTGGTGCGCCTCAACTATGACGGCCACAACGGTCAGCCCTACACGCCGATCGGCCGTCTTCTGGTCGAGAGGGGATTGGTGCCGCGCGAAAAAATGTCGATGGATGCCATCCGCGCCTATATCGCAGCACATCCCGAGGAAGGGCGCGAGCTGATGCGGGAGAACCGTTCCTTCATCTTCTTCCGCGAGGCCACCGAACTGAAAGCCGATGATGGTGCCGTCGGTGCGCAGGGCCTGCCGCTGGTGGCGCAACGTTCCATCGCGGTGGACAAGCGCATCCACGCCTATGGCACGCCGTTCTATATCGCCGCCTCGCTGCCGACCGGGCAGGCGGGTGCACTCGAGCCTTTTCAACACCTGATGATCGCGCAGGACACGGGTTCGGCGATTGTCGGGCCTGCCCGGGCCGACATCTTCTTCGGTGCAGGAGCCGAGGCGGGTTCGATTTCCGGCCGGATCCAGAATCCCGGGCGCTTCATCATTCTGCTGCCGCGCTCCCTCGACCCGGCCCGCCATTCCGTACCTCTCCCTCCGGTCCGTCCTGCGAGGGTGGATTCGGACACCGTTTCGGAAGTGCCATGAGCGGCAAGGGGGACAATGGCGGGCGTTCGCGTCGACGCCGCGCTCTCGATGCGCAGGAGCGCGAGTTGTGGGACTACGTGACCCGCTCGGTGCACCGCCTGCGCCCCGAGAAAATGCCGCCCCTGCCCGAGCTGAAACCGGAGGAGATGCCAAGGGAAGAGGCGCCGGCGACACCGCCATCGGTTGCCGTCAAGACGGCCCGCTCCGCTCCTCCCAGCCCTCCCAAGCGCCCACCCCCGCCTCCCCCCCTGACGCCACTCGCACCGCTCGAGCCGAAGCTGCGGCGCCGGCTGACGCGCGGGGCGCAGGTGGATGCGCGGCTCGACCTGCACGGCATGACGCAGGCTGCGGCCCATGGCCGGTTGTTCGGCTTCCTGCGGGGCGCGCAACTTGACGGTCATTCGCTCGTCCTCGTCATCACCGGAAAGGGCGATGGCGGCGGCATGCTCGCCGGCGAGGGTGGGCGCGGCGTGCTGCGCCGGATCGTTCCGCAGTGGCTTTCCTCGCCGGAGATGCGAGCCATCGTCGTCGGCTTCGAGACGGCCGCGCGTGGCCATGGCGGGGAAGGTGCGCTCTATGTGCGGGTGCGACGCGCGCGGGAGGGTGGGCGATGACGCCTTTCGGCCGCCGCATGCGGGAGATGCGCGCCGAGCGCGAGGTGACACTTACTCAGATGGCGGAGGAGATCGGCGTCTCCCCGGCCTATCTCTCGGCTCTTGAGCACGGCAAACGCGGGCAGCCGACCTTCATGATGCTCCAGCGCATCATGGCCTATTTCAACGTGATCTGGGATGAGGCCGAGGCACTGCGCCTGCTGGCCGAGATTTCCGATCCGCGCGTGACGGTCGACACGGCCGGCCTCTCACCCGAGGCGACCGAACTCGCCAATCTCCTCGCGCGCGAGATCGCGACCCTGCCGCCCGAGGCTGTGGCGGAACTGCTCGGGCGGTTGAAGATCCTCAGCCGCTGGGGGTGAGCCGGCGAGGTTTCACGTGAAACCTCGCCTCACAGGATGTAGCGGGAGAGATCGGCGTTGCCGGCGAGATCGGCGACACGATCGCGCACATATGTGCCGTCGATGACGATCGATTCACCGGAGCGGTCGGGGGCGTCGAAGGAGAGATCATCCAGCACACGTTCGATCACGGTCTGCAGCCGGCGGGCGCCGATGTTCTCGACCGTCGAATTGACCTGGACGGCGACGTCGGCAATGGCCTCGACCGCTTCCTCGGTAATTTCCAGCGTGACGCCTTCGGTCCCCATCAGCGCAACCGACTGCTTGACCAGGCTCGCCTCGGTCTCGGTGAGGATGCGCTTGAAGTCCTCGCGCGTCAGCGCTTCCAGCTCGACCCGGATGGGCAGGCGGCCCTGAAGCTCGGGCAGCAGGTCGGAGGGCTTGGAGACGTGGAAGGCGCCGGAGGCAATGAACAGGATATGGTCGGTCTTCACCGGCCCGTGCTTGGTCGAGACCGTGGTGCCTTCGATCAGCGGCAGCAGATCACGCTGGACGCCTTCGCGCGAGACATCGGCGCCCGAGCGGCCTTCGCGACCGGCGATTTTGTCGATCTCGTCGAGGAAGACAATGCCGTTCTGCTCGACCGCGTAGATCGCTTCCTGCACGATGGCGTCCTGGTCGATCAGCTTGTCGGCCTCTTCGGATAGAAGCAGCGGATGGGCGTCGCGCACCGTGACGCGGCGCGGCTTGGAGCGCCCGCCAAAGGCCTTGCCGAGCATGTCGCCAATGGAGATGGCGCCCATCTGTGCTCCCGGCATGCCGGGGATCTCGAACATCGGCATTCCCTGTCCACCACCGGAGGTGATCTCGATCTCGATCTCCTTGTCGTCCATCACCCCATCGCGCAGCTTCTTGCGGAAGCTCTCGCGGGTGCCGGGCGAGGCGGTGGCGCCGACGAGGGCGTCGAGGACGCGCTCCTCCGCGGCCAGATGAGCCTTGGCCTCGACACCCTTGCGTCGGGCTTCGCGCATCAGACCGATGCCGACTTCGACGAGGTCGCGCACGATCTGCTCGACATCGCGGCCCACATAACCGACCTCGGTGAACTTGGTGGCCTCGACCTTCAGGAACGGTGCCCCGGCCAGCTTGGCGAGGCGCCGCGAGATCTCGGTCTTGCCGACACCCGTCGGGCCGATCATCAGGATGTTCTTCGGCAGAACCTCCTCGCGCAGATTTCCCTCAAGCTGCTGGCGCCGCCAGCGGTTGCGCAGCGCGATGGCAACGGCGCGCTTGGCATTGTGCTGGCCGACGATGAAGCGGTCGAGTTCGGAGACGATTTCGCGGGGAGAGAAATTGGTCATGGTGGGTCTTTCAGCGAAGGGTCGGTCGGCGGCGTCAGCCGATCGATTCCACGACGAGATTGCCATTGGTGTAGATGCAGATCTCGGCGGCGATTGCGAGGCTTCTGCGCACGATCGCCTCGGCGTCCTGCCCGCTATCGGCGAGCGCACGCGCGGCCGCCAGCGCGTAGCCGCCGCCCGATCCGATGGCGGCGATGCCGTTTTCCGGCTCCAGCACGTCGCCGGTGCCGGTAAGCACCAGTGTGATGTTGGCGTCGGCCACGATCATCATGGCCTCGAGACGGCGCAGGTAACGGTCGGTCCGCCAGTCCTTGGCGAGTTCGACCGCGGCGCGCTGCAGCTGGCCGGGATACTGTTCGAGCTTCGATTCCAGTCGCTCGAACAGGGTGAACGCATCAGCGGTGGCGCCGGCGAACCCGCCGATAACGTCACCGCGTCCCAGCCGCCGCACCTTGCGCGCATTTGATTTCATGACCGTGTTGCCGAGCGTCACCTGCCCGTCGCCACCAATGGCGATGCGCCCGCCGATGCGGACGGAAACAATGGTCGTGCCGTAGATTGTGTCGGGTGAATGGGTCATGACGGGCTCCGGTAGCGACGCCTTACTTAAGGCCTCCCGGCGTCAGCGCAACTCGGGGGTGGTCGGCCATGAGTCACGAGGTGAGCCGGCCGACAAAGAACAGCCACAGATGGCCAACCTCCAGAGAGATCCACATCAGTCGGTAGCTGACGCCAGCCCGCTCATGCAGATCATCAACGTGCGCTGCCGCCCGAGCCCATCCGACAGATCGACCAGAATCGCGGCGCCGAAGAACATGCCGATGGGGAGCAGTGAGAAGGCCAGTGAGAGCAGTGTGTCTCGTGTGTGCGGCCCATAGGCGGCTTCAATCCATCCGCTGTCCAACAGGGCACCGATCAGCGGATACATCAGGCCGAAGGAGAAGATGTCGATGAAGACGGCGAGGAAGAGCGACGCGCGGGCGCGCAGCGCCGCTTTGTCCATGGGCGGAGCCTTGGGTGTTTCGGTTGTCTGGGGAAGCTTTCGGGGGAGTGATGAGGGACTTACGCGCGCCTCGCCAGCACCCGCGCATGTCACGGGGCGCGCGCATATGGCATCACGGTGCCATAGCTGCTAAGACGCCGGCTCTTCCGGGAGCCCCAAGCATGCGCACGGCCACCATAACCCGCGCCACCAAGGAAACGCAGATCCGCCTTGCCGTCGACCTCGACGGCACGGGCAAGGCGACGATCGCGACGGGTGTCGGCTTCTTCGATCATATGCTCGACCTGCTCGCGCGTCATTCGCGCATCGACATGGAGATCGAGGCCAAGGGCGATCTGCACATCGATTTTCACCACACGGTGGAGGATGTCGGCATCGCGCTCGGCCAGGCGGTGAAGGCGGCGCTGGGCGACATGCGCGGCGTGACCCGCTATGCGAGCCTGCATCTGCCGATGGACGAGACGCTGACCCGCGTCGCGCTGGATATTTCCGGTCGCCCGTTCCTGGTCTTCCGCACCGAGTTCCCGGCGCCGAAGATCGGGGAGTTCGACACCGAACTGGTGCGCGAGTTTTTCCAGGCGTTCGCGATCAATGCCGGCCTGACGCTCCATGTGGAGACGCTCTACGGGCTGAACGCCCACCACATCGCCGAAAGCTGCTTCAAGGGGCTGGCGCGGGCGCTGCGCGTGGCGGTAGCGATCGATCCGGCGAGTGCCGGGGAGATTCCTTCCACCAAGGGCAGCCTCGGCGGCTGAGGGCAAACCATGGCGATCTGGACCGTGTTCGAGCCGGCAGACACGGAGGCGACCACGCAGCTTTGGGCGCAGGAGATCGTGTTCCTGCGCGAGGGCTTCTCGTGGAGCGCGCTGTTCCTCGCGCCGCTAGTTCTGCTGTTTCATCGCCTTTGGCTGGGGTTTCTGGCCTATCTGCTGATCCAGGCGGCGCTGGTGGGCACGGTGTTCGCACTCGATGTCGATTCCGACGCGCTTGTGCTGCTCTGCCTGACGCATCTGGCTGTCGCGCTCATGCTGCCCGACCTTCGCCGCGGAAAGCTTGCCCTCGCTGGCTTTGAGGAGGCGGGTGTCGTGGTGGCGCGTCGGCTTGAAGAGGCCGAGCAGCGCTATTTCGAGGCCAGGCTGATTGGTGGCCTGGTGACGCCGCGCGACACCGGGCGACAGCCACGGCGCGAGGCCGTGGCGTCTTCCCTGTCGCTTATGCCGGCACGTCCCGTCGAGGGCACGGTGCTCGGCCTGTTTCCGGAGGCCGGACGATGAACCCGCCCGCGCCCGTGGCGCTGATCGACTATGGCTCCGGCAATCTGCACTCCGCCGGCAAGGCGCTGGAGCGCGCCGCACGCGAGGGGGGCACGGGCAAGGCGATCATCGTGACCGCCGATCCGGAAGTGGTGCGCCGTGCGGACCGCGTGGTGCTGCCCGGCGTCGGCGCCTACGCCGATTGCCGCCGCGGGCTCGACGCCGTTCCCGGCATGGTGGAGGCTCTCACCGAGGCGGTGATCGCGCGCGGCCGGCCGTTTCTGGGCATCTGCGTCGGCCTCCAGCTCATGGCGACACGCGGTCTGGAGCACGGGGTAACGGCGGGGTTGGACTGGATCTCCGGCGATGTGGTGAAGATCGCCCCGTCCGATCCGACGCTGAAAATCCCGCATATGGGGTGGAACGCGCTGAACCTGCGTCGCGCGCACCCCATCCTCGAGGGCATTCCGACCGGCGAGAACGGGCTCGATGCCTATTTCGTTCATTCCTATCACCTGGCCGCAGCGCGGGCCGAGGACGTGGTCGCGACCACTGACTACGGTCAGTCCGTGACCGCCGTCGTCGCCCGCGACAACATCGCCGGCACCCAGTTCCATCCCGAGAAGAGCCAACGGCTCGGCCTTGCCCTTCTCGCCAACTTCCTGACGTGGACGCCGTGATCCTTTTCCCCGCTATCGATCTCAAGGACGGCATGTGCGTGCGCCTCAAGCAGGGCGACATGGCGCAGGCCACCGTCTTCAACCATGACCCCGCGCAGCAGGCCGCCCAGTTCGAGCAGCAAGGCTTCCGCTATCTGCATATCGTGGACCTCGACGGAGCGTTCGCCGGCAAGCCGGTGAACGCCCATGCGGTCGAGCGCATCCTCGAAGCGGTGACGATGCCGGTGCAGCTTGGCGGCGGCATTCGCGATCTGGCCGGTGTCGAGGCCTGGCTTGGAAAAGGCATCACCCGGGTGATCCTCGGTACGGCAGCGGTGCGCGATCCTGCCTTCGTCAAGGAAGCGGCCCGCCGCTTTCCGGGCAGTATCGCGGTGGGGCTTGACGCGCGGGACGGGCGTG
The DNA here is from genome assembly GCF_010669125.1 of Ancylobacter pratisalsi. NCBI lineage: Bacteria > Pseudomonadati > Pseudomonadota > Alphaproteobacteria > Hyphomicrobiales > Xanthobacteraceae > Ancylobacter > Ancylobacter pratisalsi. Next base: position 2,117,851 of record NZ_CP048630.1, on the reverse strand, counting down.
TGGCCGTGGAAGGCTGGGCCGAAACGTCGGATCTCACGGCGCTGGAGCTGGCGCAGCGCTTCGAGGACGCGGGGGTCGCCGCGATCATCTACACCGACATCTCCCGCGACGGGCTGCTGAAGGGTCTCAACCTTGAGGCCACGATCGCACTGGCGGAATCGATCTCGATTCCCGTCGTCGCCTCCGGCGGCCTCGCCTCGCTCGAGGACGTGCGCGCGCTTCTGGAGCCGCGGGCCGCCAAGCTTGAGGGCGCCATCACCGGGCGCGCACTCTATGATGGCCGGCTCGATCCGCGCGTGGCGCTGGCAATGGTTGCGGGGCTGGCGGCGTGAGCGAGGCATCCAGGCTCAAGGTACGCGTCATCCCTTGTCTCGACGTCAAGGACGGCCGCGTCGTCAAAGGCGTGAAGTTTGTCGACCTGCGCGACGCAGGCGATCCGGTCGAGGCGGCAAAGGCCTATGATGCCGCCGGGGCGGACGAGCTGTGCTTTCTCGACATTACCGCCAGCGTCGAGGCGCGCAGCACGCTGATCGATGTGGTGAGCCGCACCGCCGAGCAGTGCTTCATGCCGCTGACGGTGGGAGGCGGGGTGCGTACGGTCGAGGACATCCGCGCCCTGTTGAATGCCGGCGCCGACAAGGTGTCGATAAACACGGCGGCGGTAAACCGGCGCGCATTCGTGCGCGAGGCGGCCGAGAAGTTCGGCGAGCAGTGCATCGTGGTCGCCATCGATGCCAAGAAGGTGTCGGGTGCGGGGGAGCCGGACCGCTGGGAGATCTTCACGCATGGTGGCCGCAACCGCACCGGTATCGATGCGGTGGACTATGCCCGTGAAGTGGTCTCGCTCGGTGCGGGCGAAATTCTGCTCACCTCGATGGATCGCGACGGCACCGGTGAGGGCTTTGACCTCGCCCTGACCCGCGCCATTGCCGACGCCGTGCCGGTGCCGGTGATTGCCTCGGGCGGCGTGGGTACGCTCGATCACCTGGTCGAGGGGATCCGCGAGGGCGGTGCGTCAGCGGTCCTTGCCGCCTCCATCTTCCATTTCGGCACTTTCACCATCGGCGAGGCAAAAGACTGCCTGGCTCAGGCCGGGCTTCCCGTCCGGCGCGGTGGCGGCGACGATTTCGCAAAGGGCTGAGACATGAACGATACGCCCGTGCGCGTAAGCCTTGACGAGCTTTCCGCCATCGTGGCCCGCCGTGCGGCCGCGGAGGGCGAAGAGTCGTACACCCGCAGCCTTCTCGCCAAGGGTGTCGCCAAATGCGCGCAGAAGCTTGGCGAGGAGGCCATCGAGACGGCGCTGGCGGCGGTGGGCAGCGATACCAAAGCCGTCGTTTCCGAAACCGCCGATCTTCTCTACCATCTGGTTGTGCTGCTGCAGGCACGGGGCGTCAGCCTGGACGATGTCTATGCGGAACTGGGATCCCGGACACACCAGTCCGGTCTTGCCGAGAAGGCTTCGCGGTCGAGGACGTGATGGCGCGGCCGGCGATTACTGTGGGTGCCGCGCCGATACGGGCGCTTCAACCCGTGGTATCACTTGGCCTCTGCTTAAGGTATATGGTCGACCAACGCCCGGTGCCGGCAATGTCCGGGCGAACGATCTGGAAACGCCTTCGGAAACCCGTCCATGGACCTGAAGCTCGATAATGCCGGGCTATCGCCCTACCGTAACTTCACGCGTGCGGAATGGGCGGGCCTGCGCGCTGATACGCCCCAACCCCTGACGCGCGACGAGATCACCCGTCTCCAGGGCCTGAACGACCGGCTCTCGCTTTCCGAGATCGAGGAAATCTACCTGCCGCTTTCGCGTCTGCTCTCGATCTATGTCGGATCGACGCAGAAGCTGTTCCGCGCGATGCAGAAGTTCCTTGGGCCCGAGCAGACCGGCAAGATGCCTTATATCATCGGCGTCGCGGGATCGGTGGCGGTCGGCAAGTCGACGACGTCGCGTGTGCTGCAGGCCCTGCTCGGGCGGTGGCCCAACACGCCGAAGGTCGCGCTCGTCACAACCGACGGCTTCCTGCTGCCCAATGCGGTGCTGGAGCAAGAAGGCCTGATGCAGCGCAAGGGATTCCCCGAGAGCTACGACCTGCCGGCGCTGCTGCATTTCCTCTCCGACATCAAGGCCGGCCGCCGCCCCGCCCGCGCGCCGATCTACAGCCATTTCAACTATGACGTCGTGCCCCACGAGACGGTGGAGGTCGACCAGCCGGACATTCTCATCGTCGAGGGGTTGAACGTGCTGCAGACCAGCCGTCCGCCAAAAGACGGCAAGGCCATTCCCTTCGTCTCCGACTATTTCGACTTCAAGATCTATATCGATGCCGACGAGGCGATCCTGGAACGCTGGTATGTCGAGCGATTCCTGCGTTTGCGCGGCACGGCCTTCCGCGACCCGGCCGCCTATTTTCACCGCTATGCGGCGTTCTCCGAGGCGGAAGCGGACGCGACGGCGCGCTCGATCTGGCGGTCCATCAACCTGGTGAACCTGCGCGAGAACATCTTGCCGACCCGCCAGCGCGCCGACCTGATCCTGCGCAAGGGCGGGGATCATGAGATCGAAGCGGTTTCCTTGCGCAAGCTCTGAGGCGGGGCCGATGGTTACGGCGGTAGAGATCGTTCCCGGGTGCCTGTGGTGGCCCGGCTGGCTCAACCGCACGCGGCAGGAGAGTCTGGTCGGGGAGCTTCGCCAGGTGTTGGAGCGCGCGCCGCTGTTCTCCCCGCGCATGCCGCGCACCGGCAAGCCGCTCTCGGTGCGGATGTCGAATTGCGGGCCTCTGGGATGGGTGGCGGACGAGACCGGTTACCGCTACCAGCCGAACCATCCCGAAACCGGCGCGCCCTGGCCCGCCATGCCCGCAATGTTGCTGGAGGCGTGGAACGCGCTTTCCGGTGCCTCGCTCGCGCCTGAAGCCTGCCTCATCAACTGGTATGCGCCGGGCGCGCGCATGGGGCTTCACCAGGATCGCGATGAACGCGAACTGCGCGCGCCGGTGCTCTCGCTCTCATTGGGGGATACCGCGCTGTTCCGCATCGGCGGGCAGGAGCGAGGCGACCCCACGCGCTCCATCCGCCTCGCTTCGGGCGATGCGCTGCTTCTGTCCGGGCCGGCCCGGCTGGCTTTTCATGGCGTTGATCGTATTGTTCCTGACAGCTCGACCTTGCTGAAGCAGCCTGGGCGCATCAATCTCACGTTACGTCGTGTGAATTCTGCCGAGGATGGCGGAATTCTGCCGTCTTGACGTTCGAATGGGGCGGAATGGCCGGGAAGCTGGCAAGTCGATCCGCCTGAATGCCGATCTCAACCGAAGGAAACGGAATGAGCCGTCTCGTGCGCGCCCGCCTCTGCCACCTCTTCATGGCCTGTTTTTTCCTCGTCGCGGCCGCTTTGCCGGCCGCCGCGCAGGAGGCGGTCTTTCCCAATCACGGCACGGTGGGCCTTCTGCCGCCGCCGGGTATGGCCGAGATTCCCGGTGTTCCCGGCTTCGAGGACCGCGTGGCGCGGGCGGCGATCCTGATCATGGAAGTGCCAGGCAGCGCGCTTGAGGAGGTGTCCAAGAGCTTCACGCCCGAGGCGCTGCAGAGCAAGGGCGTGACGATCGAGCAAAAGCGCGACGTTACACTGCCGGGCGGGGCCAAGGGCGTGTTGATGTCCGGCTATCAGACCATGGGCCCGGCAGCGCTGAAGAAGTGGATCATGCTGGTCGGCTCCGGTGAACAGGCCGCCATGGTCACGGTGCAGTTTCCCGAAGAGGCGTCGGCGCGTTATCCCGACAGCGCGGTGGACGCGGCGTTGATGAGCGTCACCTTCCGCCCGCCGCCGACACAGGACGAACTTCTGGCTGGCCTGCCCTTCTCGATCCAGAACATGGAGGGCTATCGGGTCGTGCGCGTGCTCGGCAACAACGCGGTGCTGCTGACCAAGGGCGAGGAAAAAGCGGCCGATATCGCCAGCCAGCCGTTCTTCATCATCGCGGCCGCACCGGGCGATGTGCGCGAGGATGATCGCGAGAGCCTTGCCAAGCGCGCGATTTCCAGTGTGCCCGGCGTGAAGGAACTGAAGGTCGAGCGCGGCGGCCCGCAACGCATCGGCGGCCAGCCGGGCTACGAGCTGATCGCCAAGGCCGTGGAGATGCAGTCGGGAAAGCCGGTCAAGGTGGCGCAATGGCTGCGCTTTGGCCGGGCCGGCTATCTGCGCATGGTCGGTGTCGCCCCGGCGGAGGGATTCGACACCAGCTTCACCGCGATGCGCGGCTTGCGCGACGGTATCGAGATGCGCTGACGCAGGCGTAACCCGCGCGGACCAAACATATGGCCGCGCGGTTGCCGTTCTCCGGGCCGCGGACTTTGGCATCCGCAGCCCGAAATCGGGCCGCTGAAAGCGTGGCCGATCAGTTCGGGTCGGCGGGGGCGTCGGTGGGCGCTGCCTTGGGCCCGCCCTTGGAAACGCCAACCAGCGCCGGGCGCAGAACGCGTCCGCCAATGGTGTAGCCGGGCTGGATGACCTGCACGACGGTCCCGTTGGGCAGTTCCGCATTCGGCACTTCAAACATCGCCTGGTGCAGATTGGGATCGAACTTCGACCCCTCGGCCTCGATCCGAGCCACGCCATGCTTGGTGAGCGTCTGGATCAGGGCGCGGGATGTCAGCTCGATGCCGTCGATCAGTGTCTTCAGCGTGCCTTCCGCCGCGTCGCGGGCCTCGGCGTCGATGGCGCCCATCGCGCGCTCGAAGTCGTCGGCGACGTTCAGCACATCACGGGCAAAGCCCGTAATGCCGTAGACCTTGGCGTCGGCAACCTCACGCTCGGCGCGGCGGCGCACATTGTCCGCCTCGGCGAAGGCGCGCAGGAACTTGTCCTTCAGGCTCGCGACCTCGGCCTCGAGGCGTTCCTTCTCGGCCGCGAGAAGCGCGGCGTCGTCCGCGGGGGCCGCCGCCGCGCCGTTCTCCATTTCGGGAGCGTCGGGCATCGCGTCAGTCTGTTCCGCCGGATCGCGGGAATGTTCGCTCATAAGTACCTCGTCGGGAGAAATATCTCGCCCGCCGACAACATTCGGCGGATGTGCGCCATATCGGGGCGCGAGCATCAAAAATCAAGCTGCGTCGGCTCCGGGGCCGGCCAATACCCGGCTGACGACGCGCGCGGTGAAGTCCACCATGGGTACGATACGGGCGTAATTCAGCCGTGTCGGCCCGATCACGCCGAGCACGCCGACCACTCGGCCCTGTCCGTCGCGATAGGGCGCGACGATGGTGGAGGAGCCCGAGAGCGAGAAAAGATTGTTCTCGGAACCGATGAAGATGCGCAGCGCCTGCGCCTCCTCGGCGCGCCCGAGAAGGTCGACCACCTCCTGCTTGGAGTCGAGGTCATCGAACAGCAGGCGCACCCGCTCAAGATCCTCGATCGCCTTCAGGTCGTGCAGAAGGCGGGTCTGGCCGCGCACGATCAGCCTGCGTTCGGCCTTGTCGCCGCCCGACCAACTCGCAAGCCCGGTCTCGACCACGCGCGCGGTGACCTCGTCGAGCTCGGCCCGCCGCTCGGCAAGGGTGCGCTCGACTTCGGCGCGGAGCTCGGCGAGCGTGCGCCCGCGGGTGCGCGAGTTCAGAAAATTGGTGGCCTCGACCAGCGCCGAGACGGGAAGACCTGTCGGAAGCGGCACCAGCCGGTTTTCGACCTCGCCGTCTTCCGATACCAGGATCAGCAGCGCGCGATTGGCGTCCAACGGCACGAATTCGATGTGCTTCAGCCGGCCGTCGACCCGGCTTGCGGTCACGATGCCGGCACCGCGCGAGAGGCCGGAGAGCATATTGGAGGCTTCTGCCAGCACGCCCTCCACCGACTGCGCCCTGGCTGCTGCGCGCACCTGCAGCTCGATCGCGTTACGTTCGTCTTCCGATACGTCCCCGATTTCAAGCAGCGCATCGACGAAGAAGCGCAGCCCACGGTCGGTCGGCAGCCGTCCGGCGCTGGTGTGGGGGGCAAAGATGAGCCCCGCCGCTTCGAGATCCGCCATGACGTTGCGGACCGAGGCCGGCGACAGCGTCATCGGGATGAGACGCGAGATATTGCGCGAGCCGGCGGGCTCGCCGGTCGCGAGATAGGTCTCGACGATCTGGCGAAAAATCTCACGCGAGCGCTCGTCGAGACGCGCGAGATGCGGGGCGGCGGCGGTGATCAGAGGATCAAGTGGCATTGCGCAGCTGAATCCTATCGTTGCAGCGCTATATTTCGGCATTCACCTCATCGGTTCAAGCGATCTGCGGGCTTGAGCGCAAATGGTCTGCCCCGTACAAGTGCCGGCTCAAACTTGGAGAGAGTTTCCGTATGCGTCCTTCACGCCGCGCCACCGACGAGATGCGAGCCGTCAGCTTCGAACGCGGCGTGCTTCGCCACGCCGAGGGTAGCTGCCTCGTGAAATTTGGCGAGACCCATGTTCTTGTCGCCGCCACTTTGGAAGAGCGCCTGCCGCCGTGGCTGAAGGGGCAAGGCCGTGGCTGGGTGACGGCCGAGTATGGCATGTTGCCACGCGCCACCCACGAGCGCACGCGCCGTGAGGTGACGGCCGGCAAGCCCTCGGGCCGCACCCAGGAGATCCAGCGCCTGATCGGGCGTTCGCTGCGCGCGGTGGTCGATCTCCAAAAGCTTGGCGAACGTCAGATTACCGTCGACTGCGACGTGATCCAGGCCGACGGGGGAACACGCACCGCGTCGGTCACCGGGGCCTGGATCGCGCTTCATGACTGCCTGAGCTGGATGAAGACGCGCGGTATGCTGCCCACCATCCCGCTGCGCGACCACATCGCGGCAGTGTCGTGCGGCATCGTCGATGGCGAGCCGCGCCTTGATCTCGACTATGCGGAAGATTCCGACGCTGAGACGGACTGCAATTTCGTGATGACCGGCGCGGGGGGCTTCGTCGAGATTCAGGGAACGGCGGAGAAGACGCCCTTCACCGAGGGCGAGTTCAACGCCATGGTCGGCCTGGCCCGCAAGGGCGTGACCAAGCTGGTCGATCTCCAGAAGCTGGCGGTGGCCTGAGCCATGGCTGAATCCCATCGCCGCCTCGCCGGGCGCGTCGTGATCGCGACCCACAATGCCGGCAAGCTTGAGGAAATGCGGGGCCTGCTGGCGCCTTACGGCGTCGACGCGGTGTCGGCCGACGATCTCGGCCTGCCGGAGCCCGAGGAGACGGGTGGCACCTTTGCCGAGAACGCCCGGATCAAGGCGGTTTCGGCGGCGAACGCTTCCGGTCTTCCAGCTTTCGCCGACGATTCCGGCCTGTGCGTGGAAGCGCTCGGCGGGGCGCCGGGGCTCTATACCGCGCGATGGGCGGGACCTGAGAAAGACTTCATGGCTGCCATGGCCAAGGTCGAGGAGGGCCTGCGCGATGCACAGGCCACTATTCCCGATCTGCGCCGGGCCTATTTCATCTCCGCGCTCTGTCTGGCCTGGCCCGATGGCCATCTGGAGGATTTCGAGGGTGTCGTCGAAGGCACGCTGGTCTGGCCTCCGCGCGGTCCCGCGGGGTTCGGCTACGATCCCATGTTCCAGCCGGATGGCCACAGCCGCACCTTCGGCGAGATGACCGGCGCCGAGAAGCACGGTCTGCCGCCTCTGGGCCGTGGCCTCTCGCACCGCGCCCGGGCCTTCATGGCGCTGGCCGAGGCCTGTCTCGGGGCCAGATTTGACTGACAGCTCGTTTCGCGGCCCGCCGCCGGCCGATCCCGGCTTCGGGGTGTATGTGCATTGGCCGTTCTGCAAGGCCAAGTGCCCGTATTGCGACTTCAATTCGCATGTCCGCCATACGCCGCCGGACCAGGGGCGTTTCGTTGCCGCGTTCCGTGCCGAGATCGCCCATATGCGGGCCCGCACCGGCCAGCGGCGTACCCAGAGCGTCTTCTTCGGCGGTGGGACGCCCTCACTGATGGCGCCCGAGACGGTTGGCGCGATTCTTGAGGCGATCGACGCCGCCTGGCCGCTGGATGCCCGGGCCGAGGTGACGCTCGAGGCCAACCCCACCAGTGTCGAAGCCTCGCGCTTTCGCGGCTTCCGCGCCGCCGGCGTCAACCGGGTGTCGCTCGGCGTGCAGGCGCTGGACGATACGGCGCTGAAGGCGCTGGGGCGGATGCACACGGCGGACGAGGCGCTGGCGGCGGTGGCGGTGGCACGCGCGGCGTTTGAGCGCGTGTCCTTCGACCTGATCTATGCGCGCCCCGATCAGTCACCTGATGCCTGGCGCACCGAGCTGGAACGGGCGATCGGCGAGGGTTGCGAGCATCTTTCGCTCTATCAGCTCACCATCGAGGAAGGGACGCCCTTCGCCGCGCTGCATCGGGCCGGCAAATTGATGGTGCCCGATGGCGACCACGCCCGTGCGCTGTGGGACGTGACGCAGGACGTGACTTTGGCGGCAGGCATGCCTGCCTACGAGATTTCCAACCACGCACGTCCCGGCGCGGAAAGCCGGCATAACCTGCTGTACTGGCGCTATGGCGAATATGCCGGCGTGGGACCGGGTGCCCATGGCCGGATCGACACCGATGAAGGACGGCGGGCCACCAGCACGGAACGTGGACCCGAAGACTGGCTCGCCCGCGTCGAGCGCGCCGGGCATGGCCTTGTTGTCGATGAGAAGCTGAGCCGCTCGGAACAGTCCGATGAGTATCTTCTCATGGGCCTGCGCCTCGCGGAGGGGATCGATCGCGATCGCTATGTTCGGCTTTCGGGCCAGGACTTCGCGCCGGACCGCGTGGCCGCGCTGCGCGAGGAAGGCATGATCGAGGAACTCGCCGGGGGAAGGCTGAGAGCGACGACGCGCGGCTTCCCGGTGCTTGACGCCATCGTCGCCGACCTCGCGGCGTGAACGGTGTTCACATGCCCTGCGCGAAGCTGCGCGGGGCGGGATCGATGATCTGCGACGCGCCGTTGCCGATCTGCATGATCGCGAGCCCGCGCTGGTTGGTGCCGTCGGGGCGGAAGCGGAAGATGCCGTCGACGCCGATGAATCCCGACGGATTCTGGATCGCGGCGTCGGTGATGCCCGTCTCGCCACCGGCATTGACCAGCGCCGCCATGAGCGACACGCCGTCATGGGCCAGTGTGGCCGTGCGCACGGGTTCCTTGCCGAAACGGGCGCGGTAGCGCTCGGAAAACGACCGGAAGCCGGCCGGGTCGGGTGCGGCGAAGATGCCACCCGCGACGGCGGGGGACGCGAACAACCTCTTGTCGTCCCACAACCCCGTGCCGATGAGCTGTTTCCCCGACATGTTCACACCTGCTGCGGCCAGCGCCTGTACCAGCTGGGGCACCGCGTCCGCCGCGTCGGGCAGGAAAATCGCATCGGCCTGCTGCGCGGAAGCGGCGGCCCGCTGCGCGGCCTCGGCATATTTCGCCGCGCTGCCGGTGTCGTAGCGTTCCAGGCCCAGAACCCGCCCGCCGGCGACCGGCACGGTTTCCCGGAAGGCGGCCTCGACGACCGAGCCATAGGCGTTGTTCGGGACGATGCCCACGAAGCCGCGGCGCCCTCGCGAGGCGGCGTAGCGGATCGCGCGCTCGACATCGGTCTGCGGCAGGAAGCTGAGCAGATAGACGCCCTGGGCCGCCACATTGGTGTCGGTGGAAAATCCGACCAGGGGAATCCCGCGCTGGCGCGCCACCTGGCCAGCGGCGGCAACGGTGTGGGCAAAGACAGGACCGATGATGGCTCGAGCGCCCTCGTCGATCGCCTGCTGCGCGGCCGCCTGTGCGCCGGGCGCGGTGCCGCCATCGTCCTTGACCAGCAGCTGGATGTTGGCGCCGGTGAACTCCGACATCGCCATTTCGGCGGCATTGCGCAGCGACTGCGCAGCGATTGCCGCGTTGCCGCTGGCACCAAGCGGAAGCAGCAGGCCGATCCGAACCGTGCCCGTGCCGATCGAATTGGCGGGCTGCTGCGGCATTTCCGGCTGCGGGTCGATGGGAAGCGAGGCCTGCGGCGGGGGCGAATCAGGCATCGAGCTGCAGGCGCCGAGTGTCGCCGCGCCCGCCATGACCAGAAAGGCGCGGCGAGAGGCGCTGGCGAAGATCGGCCCAGTGGGCCGCTTTGAAGCCGGATGCTCGTCTTCGCTCATTGCCTGGTGCGCTCGCGAACCCCCGTTGCGTCCACCCCTATGGGGGCCGCATCCGTTCTTTTAGGCCGCAGCAGCCTGTCCTGTCACGTCACCACCGGGGAGGTGCGATCAAAATGCCTACATATCCACGCGTTCCGCCGCCAATAGCGCCGCCGATCGGGACAGCGGGCATGACGGCGCACGCCTCTGGCTCTAACATGCCAGCGCATGAACGCTTCCGAATCCACTGACCGCCCCCGCCATTTCCGCATCGGCACTCAAGAGATCGTCGCGGCACGACCCGAGGCGGGCCTCTATGTCGTCGCGACGCCGATCGGCAACCTCGGTGATGTGACGCTGCGCGCGCTGGCGACGCTTGCCGGGGCAGACCTCATCATCTGCGAGGATACGCGGGTGACAAGGCGTTTGCTGGATCGTTACGGCATCGAAACGCCTTTGAAGGTCTATCACGACCACAACGCGGAGCATGTGCGCCCGCGCCTGCTGGCCCGCCTGGCGGAGGGGGCCGTGCTGGCGCTGGTGTCGGATGCCGGTACGCCGCTGGTCTCCGATCCCGGATACAAGCTTGTGGGTGCGGCGATCGAGGCCGGGCACCGGGTGGTGCCACTACCGGGTGCCTCGGCTAGTTTGGCGGCTCTGGTGTCGGCCGGGCTGCCCACGGATCGCTTCTTCTTCGAAGGGTTTCTTCCGGTGAAGAGCGGCGCGCGGCGAAACCGCATTGCCGAGCTTAAGAGCCTGCCGGCGACACTTGTCGTCTATGAAACCGGACCACGGCTTCCCGAATGCCTGGCCGACCTGGCCGAAGTGCTGGGCGGGCGCCCGGCTGCGGTGTGCCGGGAGCTGACCAAGACCTTCGAGGAAGTGCGGCGCGGTCCGCTTGACCTGCTGGCGGCACATTACGCCGAAGTGGGGCCGCCCAAGGGCGAGATCGTTCTCGTCGTGGGAGCGCCGCAGGAAGGTGAAGCCGGCGAGAAGGATGTCGACGCGGCCTTGCGCCGCGCGCTCGCAACCTTATCGGTCAAGGATGCGGCGGGTGCCGTGGCGGCTGCAATGGGGGTGCCCAAGCGCGTCGTTTATGCCCGCGCGCTGGCCTTGCAAAACGATGAGGATGGCCGGGGCGGCGATGACTGAGGCCCGGCGCGCCGCCTTTACGCGCGGCGTCGATGCCGAAGCACGCGCGGCGCGGCTTTTGGAGGCCAAGGGCTTCACGGTGATCGCCACGCGCGTGCGCACCGCGCGCGGGGAGATCGACCTCATCGCCCGCACGTCGGAACTGCTGATCTTCGTCGAGGTGAAGGCGCGTGCCAGCCTGACGGCGGCCGCCGAATCGATTTCGCCGCGCCAGCGCAAGCGGATCATAGGGGCGGCCGAGGTGTTTCTTGCCGGCCATCCCGACTATGCCGGCATGGACATGCGGCTCGACGTGGTGCTGGTCGCGCCCGGTCGCGTGCCCGTGCATATGCCCGGCGCGTTCGAGGCGGAATGAGCACGGTGCCGCCGTAGTGGCGCGCGCCCGCGGGAGCGACTACATGAGGGCTGAAACCCTCGCTTCCGCGCCGGCGTTCGTTCCGCTGGCCGAGCCCTCCGCCGAGACGGAATTCCCATGACCCTCAATGTCGCCATCCAGACGGACCCGATCGAGCGCATCAACATCGCCGGCGATTCCGGCTTCGCCCTGATGCTGGAAGCGCAGGCGCGCGGCCACCGGCTTTCCTTCTACACGCCCGATCGCCTCGCCATGCGCGACGGCGAGGTGTTCGCCACGGTCGAGCCGGTGGAAGTGCGCGACGTGAAGGGCGACCATTTCACGCTGGGCCCGCGCGAGCGCGTGCGGCTCGACAGCTTCGACGTGATCCTGATGCGGCAGGATCCGCCTTTCGACCTCAACTACATCACCGCGACGCATCTGCTGGAGCGCGTGCATCCCAAAACGCTGGTGGTGAACGATCCCGCTCATGTCCGCAACGCGCCCGAGAAGATCTTCGTCACCGAATTTCCCGACCTGATGCCGCCGACGCTGATCACCCGCGACCTCGACGAGATCAAGGCCTTCCGCGAGGAGCACGGCGACATCGTGGTCAAGCCGCTCTATGGCCATGGCGGGGCCTCGGTGTTCCGTCTCACCCGCGACGATCTCAATTTCGGCTCGCTCTACGACCTGTTCTCCACCGTGTTCCGTGAGCCCTGGGTGGTGCAGCGTTTCCTTCCCGACGTGCGCGACGGCGACAAGCGCATCATCCTGGTCGACGGTGTCTTTGCCGGCGCGGTGAACCGGGTGCCGAGCGAGGGCGACCTGCGCTCCAATATGGTGCGCGGCGGCGCGGCCCGGGAAACCGATCTCACCCCGCGCGAGCGGGAGATCTGCGAGCGGCTCGGCCCGGCGCTGCGCGCGCGCGGTCTGCTCTTGACCGGCATCGACGTGATCGGCGGCTTCCTCACCGAGATCAACGTGACCGCCCCGACTGGCATTCGCGCCATCCGCCGCCTTGGCGGGCCGGACATCGCGGCGCGGGTGTGGGACACGATCGAGGCGAAGCGCAAAGCCTGACCCCCAAACGAAAGAGGCACCGTCCCGGGATGCGGGACGGTGCCTCTCGTATCGTGGTGCCGGGTAGAGCGTCAGTGCACGCTCAGCGTCACCAGTTCGTTCTGCATCGCGTTGGCGATGGCCGCCTCGCGGCTGTCGGTCAGCATCATCGGCGTGCCGTCCGCGGCGTGCAGCGTGAACAGCTTCAGGCCCGGCGCCAGGCGCGCCTGCGGGAACAGCTCCGCCGCCGCCTGGGAATCGATCGCGCGCACATAGGCAATGTGTCCGCCGCCGAGATTGGCGAAGGCCTCGGGCGAAAGGGCTTCGGCGAGGGCTGCGCCGGGAACTTCGGTGTTGATCTCAAGATCGTTGGTCATGGTCCGACTCCTTGAACTCTCGCTGTCGAGATCGGCTTCGGGATCTATTCGTCGGTCGCTATGGTGATACGCCGGACGACGCGTTCCGGTTCAGGACGTACCAGATCAACCGAGAGGAGACCGTTCTTCAGATCCGCGCCCATCACGCGCATGCCATCGGCCAGCACAAAGGTGCGCTGGAACTGGCGTGCCGCTATGCCGCGATGAAGATAGATACGATCGGTCTCGTCGAATTGCCGGCCCCGGATGACGAGTTCCTTCTCCTCCAGCGTCACATCAAGCTGGTCGCGGGTGAACCCGGCGACGGCAAGAGTGATGCGGAGCCTGTCCGGCTGGTCCGGTATCGACACCCGCTCGACATTGTAGGGCGGGTAGCCGTCCGAACCTTTCATGACGCGGTCGAGCGCCCGCTCGACCTCGTCAAAGCCAAGCAGAAACGGGCTCGACAACGAGGGAATACGCGACATGGTCCCAAAGTCCTCGTCTGAAGCGACTTTGCAGGGTGGAACCCCCGAAGGGCATTCCGTTGCAGCAGCATATGGGCGAGGGCACGAGCGTGCGCAAGATCGCGCCGTGCGAGACCGTTCCGGGAAGCGGGTGGGGTTGGCTCAGGCCGCGTGACGCTCGGCGTTGACGCCGAAATGGTCGAGATAGCGCGGATGGATGCGTTCGACCGGCAGCACGATCAGCACGTCCGTGGTCCCGAACTGCCGGTCAACGACCGCGCCACGTCCGATCTGCGCGCCGAGGCGCAGATAACCCTTGATGAGGGGGGGGAGTTCGTTGAGGGCCGCCTTGGCGTCAATGGTGTCGGCCTCAAGGAGATCCAGGGTGGCGGCGTTGCCGGGCAGGGCCTGCGCGGACCATTCAGCTTCCGCCGGCGCGAAGTGGTGCAGGAAGGCGAGCGGGCGCGCGAGGACGGCGGTATCCGTGCCCTCAAGGCTCGCACAGCCGAACATCACGTCGACGCCGTGGCGGCGCACATAGGCCCAGATGCCATGCCAGAGTAGCTCGACTGTGCGCTTCGTCCGGTAGGGACGCAGCACGCAGGAGCGGCCAAGCTCCAGGAAACGCCGGTGCGGGTGACGGGCGAGGAGCGGCGCGATGTCGAACTCGCTGGCCGTATAGAAGCCGCCATGGCGCATGGCGATTTCCTGGCGCAGCAGCCGGTAGGTGCCAACGACCCTCGGCACCCGCCGACCACGCACGAGGCGGCAATCATCGTGATCGAGCACGAGAAGGTGATCACAGATGGTGTCGAAGTGGTCGAAGTCGCGACGGGCAAGGCGCGCCGCGGCGGCGGGAATGGCCGACATCTCTTCATAGAATACTTCGTAGCGCAGGCGCTGGGCCCGGCGCACATCGGCCGCTGTCGTGGCGAGCCGCACCTCGAGCGCGCCGATACGGCCCAGCGTGACGGGACCCGGATCGAGACGGCTCTCGCGGTGGCGCAAGCCGGAATAGGAGCGGAGCGCCGGCATGAAGCGCGAGGGGGTCAGCGCCGCAGGTACCAGCCGGAGCGGCGTCTGGCCGCCCCCCTCATGCGGCGGGCTCAGTGATTTCAGCAATGCGGGGGCAAATCCTCCCGCCTTGAACATCTGTCGCAAAGCGGTGGTGACGGTGGACGGCGCATTCTCGACATTCCCGTCGGCGAGCATCTGCGTCATGACCCGGTCCCTGACCCTCGTCATACTATAGCGATCTGTGACAGGAATCATATTTGTCGGACGCGTATGTGACAGATCCGTCTGCGGCGCCATCGCCAACCAGCCGGATGGCGGATCAATTGTCCGGATGCTCCTCGATCGGCACGCGACACCCAGTGGCCATTTCCGTGAGATAGGCCAATGCGCCGGGGCCCAGCGAGGGGCGGCGGCACGGGACGAGCGATGGCGAAGGATCGTTTCTGCAGCGATTCGACCCGCCGCTGTCCCACGCACCGCAAGCCTGCAGTTCCGCCCCGTTATTTTGCGCCCTGCAAAGGCGGAGGGCTCGACGGGTGGCGGAGTTCGGTCCCTGAAGGTCCGACGTCCGGGAGCCGCTGGAGCTGCGGAGAGCAGGCGCTGCTGACCCCCCGCGTGGCGAGCCGGCGTCAGGCCGCGGCGGCGGAACGGTCAGCGGCGGAGCGATAGGCAAGCGCTTCGGCAATATGAGGGCGCCCGACCGATTCGGCGCCGGCGAGGTCGGCCAGCGTGCGCGCCACCCTGAGAACGCGATGATAGCCGCGCGCGGACAGCCGCATCAGGCGCGCCGCATCGGCCAACAAGGCCGTGCCGGCGACATCGGGCGAAGCGACCGTCTCAAGGATCGGCCCGCCGGCCTCGGCATTGGTGAAGAGATCGGGCCGGTCCAGCGCCAGGAAACGCGCGCGCTGGGCCTGCCGCGCCGCGATCACCCGCGCCGCCACGGCGGCACTCGGCTCCGCGGGTTCGGGCCGCACCAGATCGACGGCCGAGACCGCCGGCACGTCGAGATGGAGGTCGATCCGGTCGAGGAAGGGCCCAGAGAGCCGCTCCTGATAGTCGTTCGCACAGCGTGGTCCCCGCCGGCAGCTATAGCCCGGCTCGCCGGCCCGGCCGCAGCGACAGGGGTTCATCGCGGCGATGAGCTGGAAGCGCGCGGGATAGGTGATGCGGTGGTTGGCCCGGGCGATGACCGCCTCGCCGGTCTCCAGCGGCTGGCGCAGCGAATCCAGCACCGCCGGGGCGAATTCCGGAAGCTCGTCCAGAAAGAGCACGCCGCTATGGGCGAGCGAAACCTCGCCGGGCCGCGCGCGCATGCCCCCGCCCACCATTGCCGCCATGCTCGCCGAGTGATGAGGCGCGCGGAACGGGCGACGATTGGTAAGAGCGCCGCCCTGGAGCGCCCCGGCGACCGAAGCGATCATCGAGACTTCAAGAAGCTCGGACGGGGCGAGCGGGGGCAGGATGGACGGAAGGCGCTGGGCCATCATCGACTTGCCGGCGCCCGGAGGGCCGCAGAGAAGCAGGTTGTGGCGGCCGGCGGCGGCGATCTCCAGCGCCCGCTTCGCCGTTTCCTGTCCCTTCACCTCGCACAGATCCGGGAGCGTCCTGTTGCCCGGGTCGAGCCTCGGCTCGGGGCGGGACAATAGCTGACGCCCGGCGAAGTGATTGACCAGCTGGATCAGCGACAGAGGTGCCAGCACCGGCATGTCCGGGCTTGCCCACGCGGCTTCCGGACCGCAGGCCGCCGGGCAGATGAGACCGTTACCGCGCGCATTGGCTCCCATTGCGGCGGGTAGAACGCCGGCGACGGGCGCAATTCGCCCATCCAGCGCGAGTTCGCCCACCACGGTGTACCCGTCGAGCGCATCGGAGGCGATCGCGCCGATTGCGGCCATCAGGCCAAGGGCGATCGGCAGATCATAATGGCTGCCTTCCTTGGGAAGGTCGGCAGGAGCCAGATTGACCGTGATCCGCTTGGCCGGCAGCGCAAGGCCGGAGGCGATGAGTGCGGCGCGCACCCTCTCCTTGGCCTCCGTGACCGCTTTGTCGGCTAGGCCGACGAGATTGAAGGCGGGAAGGCCCGGGCTCACCTGAATCTGAACATCGACCGGCCGCGTCTCGACCCCCTCGAACGCCACCGTCGCCACTCGCTGGACCATGGTCGCCCCCCTCGCCCCAACCCGTCCCAGACCGCCATTGCCACGGATGATTAAGGGCTTAGCGCCGCGCGTCAAGAACAATTAGAGAACATTGTGGGCAACGCGACCGAGACGGCGCTTCCTCCTTGACGATAGAAGAATTCTATCGAGGTACGGAACACCCGAATTGATTTTATTCCAAGGACATACGATCCTTACCTTTGGAAAATTCTAAAAGAAGGCCTGGGAGAAATGCCGCATTACGAACCCTGGAGCGAAGAGCGCGCCCGCACCGTTATTGCGGAGTTTGCGCACCTCGAGGGGCCCCTCATGCCCATGCTCCACGCCATTCAGGAGACGTTCGGTCACGTGCCGGATGCCATCGTGCCGATGCTGGCCGAGCATCTGAACATTTCGCGCGCCGAGGTTCATGGCGTCGTGACGTTCTACCATGATTTCCGGCATGAGCCCGCGGGTCGCCACGTGCTCAAGATCTGCCGTGCCGAGGCCTGCCAGGCCGCCGGCGGCGACGCGCTGGCCGAGCATGCCGAACACAAGCTGGGCTGCAAGCTCGGCGAGACCACGGCGGACGGGCGGGTCACCGTCGAGCCGATCTATTGCCTGGGCCTGTGCGCCACGGCGCCCTCGGCCATGCTGGATGGCAAGATCGTGGCCCGGCTGAACGAGCGCCGCCTGGATACTCTTATCGCGGAGGCTCAGTCGTGAGCATTCGGATCTATGTTCCCAAGGACGCCTGCGCGATCGCGTGTGGTGCCGATGATGTGGTTGCGGCGATCCAGGCTGCGGCGCTCGCGCGCCGTGAGCCCGTCGAGATCGTGCGCAATGGCTCGCGCGGCATGCTGTGGCTGGAGCCGATGGTCGAGGTGGTGACCCCAGAGGGTCGCATCGCCTATGGCCCGGTGGAAGAAGCCGATGTCGAGGGGCTGTTCGAGGCCGGTTTTCTGGCCGGCGGCGCGCATGCGCTGCGGATCGGCAAGCCCGAGGAGCATCCCTTCCTCGCGAAGCAGACGCGTCTGACCTTCGCGCGCTGCGGTATTATCGATCCGGCCTCCTACAGCGATTATGTCGCTATGGGCGGCTACAAGGGTCTTGAGCGCGCGCTGGCGCTCGGACCGGCCGAGATCATCGAGGAAGTGAAGAAATCCGGCCTTCGCGGACGCGGCGGCGCGGGCTTTCCGACCGCAATCAAGTGGAAGACGGTCGCGGACGCCCAGGGCGACCGCAAATACATCGTCTGCAATGCCGACGAAGGCGACAGCGGCACCTTCGCCGACCGCATGATCATGGAAGGCGACCCCTTCGAACTGATCGAGGGCATGACCATTGCCGGCATCGCGGTAGGCGCCACCAAGGGTTACGTCTACACGCGCTCGGAATATCCCCACGCCATCGCGGCGATGGAGAAGGCCATTGAAGTGGCGCGGGCGCACGGCATGCTCGGCGTCAATATTGCCGGTTCCGCGTACAGCTTCGACATGGAAGTGCGCATGGGCGCGGGCGCCTATGTCTGCGGTGAGGAAACCGCCCTTCTCGACAGTCTCGAAGGCAAGCGGGGCACGGTGCGCGCCAAGCCGCCGCTGCCTGCCCATAAGGGTCTGTTCCAGAAGCCGACCGTGATCAACAACGTGCTCTCGCTGACCGCTGTGCCGCACATCTTGGCTGATGGCGGCGAGAAGTATGCCAATTTCGGCATGGGCCGTTCGCGCGGCACCATGCCGATCCAGATCGCCGGCAATGTGAGATATGGCGGCCTGTTCGAGACCGCCTTCGGTATCCCGCTGGGCGAGCTCATCAACGATATCGGTGGCGGCACCGCGAGCGGCAAGCCGGTGAAGGCGGCGCAGGTCGGTGGTCCGCTTGGCGCTTATGTCCCGACCTGGCAGTTCGACCTGCCGTTCGACTATGAGGCATTCGCGGCCAAGGATGCGCTGATCGGGCATGGCGGCATCGTCGTGTTCGATGAGACCGCGGACATGCCGAAGATGGCGCGCTTCGCCATGGAGTTCTGCTCCGTGGAGAGCTGCGGCAAGTGCACACCGTGCCGCATCGGCTCGACGCGGGGCGTCGAATTGATGGACCGCATCATGGCCGGCGAGCGGGTCGAGGCCAATCTCGCGACGCTGACCGACCTCTGCCAGACGATGAAGCTTGGATCTCTTTGCGCCCTTGGCGGGTTTACCCCGTATCCGGTGCTGAGCGCTCTGAACCATTTCCCCGAGGAATTCGGCGCTCCGCCGCGCCTCGAAGCCGCCGAATGAGGAGGACGCAACTCATGTCCCTCGTCCATGAGATCGATTACGGTACGCCCGCTCCCAAGACGGAGAAGATGGTGACCCTCACCATCGATGGTATGGAAGTGTCGGTGCGCGAAGGCACATCGATCATGCGCGCCGCGATGGAGATGGGGACGCAGATCCCCAAGCTCTGCGCCACCGACTCGATCGAGGCGTTCGGCTCCTGCCGTCTCTGTCTCGTCGAGATCGAAGGCCGCAACGGCACGCCTGCCTCCTGCACCACCCCGGTCGCGCCGGGCATGAAGGTGCACACCCAGACCACCCGTCTCGCCCAGCTTCGCAAGGGTGTGATGGAGCTGTACATTTCCGACCATCCGCTGGACTGCCTGACCTGCGCCGCCAATGGCGACTGCGAATTGCAGGACATGGCCGGCGCTGTCGGCCTGCGCGAAGTGCGCTACGGAATGGAAGGTGCGAACCATTTCGCTCCCTCCTCCGAGCTCACCATGCCGAAGGACGAGTCCAACCCCTACTTCACCTACGACCCCGCCAAGTGCATCGTTTGCAATCGCTGCGTGCGTGCCTGTGAAGAGGTGCAGGGTACTTTCGCCCTGACGATCTCCGGCCGCGGCTTCGATTCGCGCGTGTCGCCGGGCCAGTCGGAAGCCTTCCTCACCTCCGAGTGTGTGTCGTGCGGCGCCTGCGTGCAGGCCTGCCCCACTGCGACCCTGTCCGAGAAGCGTCTGATCGAGATCGGCACGCCCGAGCATTCGGTCGTCACCACCTGTGCCTATTGCGGCGTCGGCTGTACCTTCAAGGCGGAGATGCGTGGCGAGGAAGTCGTGCGCATGGTGCCGTGGAAGGACGGCAAGGCCAATCGCGGCCATTCCTGCGTGAAGGGCCGATTCGCCTGGGGCTATGCGACCCACCAGGATCGCATCATGAACCCGATGATTCGCGAGAAGGTCACCGACCCGTGGCGTGAAGTCACCTGGGAAGAGGCCATCGCGCACACGGCGTCCGAGCTGAAGCGCATTCAGGACACCTATGGCCGCAAGTCGGTCGGCGGCATCACCTCCTCGCGCTGCACCAACGAGGAAGCCTATCTCGTCCAGAAGATCATCCGCGCGGGCTTCGGCACCAACAATGTCGACACCTGCGCCCGCGTCTGCCATTCGCCGACCGGCTACGGCCTCAACCAGGCCTTTGGTACCTCGGCGGGCACGCAGGATTTCGATTCGGTCGAGGATACGGACGTCATCCTGATCATCGGTGCCAACCCGACCGACGGACATCCGGTGTTCGGTTCGCGCATGAAGAAGCGTCTGCGCGAGGGCGCGAAGCTGATCGTGGTCGATCCGCGCCGCATCGATCTCGTGCGTTCGGCGCATATCGAGGCGGACTACCACCTGCCGCTGCAGCCGGGCACCAACGTCGCCATCGTCACCGCGCTGGCCCATGTCGTGGTCACCGAAGGCCTGGTGAATGAGGAATATGTCCGCCAGTTCTGCGACTGGGACGAGTTCCAGGACTGGGCCGAGTTCGTGGCTGACAAGCGTCATTCGCCCGAAGAGGTCGAGAAGCTGTCCGGCGTTCCGGCCGCTCTCATCCGTGGCGCGGCCCGGCTGTACGCTACCGGTGGCAATGCGGCGATCTATTACGGCCTTGGCGTCACCGAGCACTCGCAGGGCTCGACCACGGTCATGGCCATCGCCAACCTCGCCATGGCGACCGGCAATATCGGTCGTCGCGGCGTCGGCGTGAACCCGCTGCGCGGTCAGAACAACGTCCAGGGTTCGTGCGACATGGGCTCGTTCCCGCACGAGCTTCCCGGCTATCGCCATATCTCCGACGATGCCACCCGCGCCACTTTCGAGGCGATGTGGGGACGTCCGCTGGATGCCGAGCCCGGCCTTCGTATTCCGAATATGCTGGATGCGGCCGTCGACGGTACGTTCAAGGCGATCTACATCCAGGGCGAGGACATTCTGCAGTCCGACCCGGACACGCACCATGTGGCCTCCGGCCTGGCGGCGATGGAGCTGGTGATCGTGCAGGACCTGTTCCTGAACGAGACCGCCAACTACGCCCATGTCTTCCTGCCGGGCTGCACCTTCCTCGAGAAGGACGGCACCTTCACCAACGCGGAACGGCGCATTCAGCTGGTGCGCAAGGTGATGGCGCCCAAGAACGGCTATGGCGACTGGGAAGTGACCCAGATGCTGGCGCAGGCGATCGGGTTGGATTGGAACTACACCCATCCGTCCCAGATCATGGACGAGATCGCAGCCCTGACGCCGACCTTTGCCGGTGTGTCGTTCAAGAAGCTCGATGAGATGGGTTCGGTGCAGTGGCCCTGCAACGACGCCAATCCCGAGGGCATGCCGATCATGCACATCAACGGGTTCGCGCGCGGCAAGGGCAAGTTCGTCGTCACCGAATACGTGCCGACCGACGAGCGTACCGGCGGGCGCTTCCCGCTGCTGCTCACCACCGGCCGGATCCTCAGCCACTACAATGTCGGCGCGCAGACCCGCCGCACGGCGAATGTGGCCTGGCACCCGGAAGATGTGCTGGAGATCCATCCCCACGATGCCGAACAGCGCGGCGTGCGCGACGGCGACTGGGTGCGGATCGACAGCCGCGCCGGTTCGACGACGCTGCGCACGCAGATCACCGACCGGGTGGCTCCGGGTGTGGTGTACACCACGTTCCATCACCCCGGCACGCAGGCCAACGTGGTGACCACCGACTTCTCCGATTGGGCGACCAATTGCCCGGAGTTCAAGGTCACCGCGGTGCAGATATCGCGCTCGAACGGTCCGTCCGAGTGGCAGGAGGACTATGACGCCTTTGCCCGCCAGAGCCGCCGTATTGCGGTTGCGGCGGAGTGAGCGGAAGGCTGTCATGATTGCGCCGGTCGTCCGGGTTCCGCGTCTCGCCTGCAAGTCGGGTGAGGTGCGTCCGGGCGAGCGTGCGATCCCCGAGGAAACGCCGGTCGCCATCGTCCATAACGGCTCCACCTATGCCGTGATGATGGCGACTCCCGCGGATCTTGAGGATTTCGGCTATGGCTTCAGCCTGACCGAAGGCGTGATCGGGGCTCTTTCCGAGGTCGATTCCATCGAGACACTGGAGTTTGACGCGGGGGTCGAGGTTCGCCTTTGGCTCAACGAGACCCGCGCCAGCCAGATGGTCGCGCGCCGCCGTCAGATTGCGGGGCCCACGGGTTGCGGTTTGTGCGGTGTCGAGAGTCTTGAACTGGCGGTGAAGCCGGCGAGGGCGGTGCCGGAGGGGCGGCGTTTCTCGGTATCCGACATTGCCCAGGCCATAGCGTCCCTGCCACCCGCCCAGCGGCTGAACCATGAGACGCGAGCCGTTCATGCGGCCGCCTTCTGGAACCCGGCGGACGGGCTGGTGGCGGTGCGCGAGGATGTTGGCCGGCACAATGCGCTCGACAAGCTTGTCGGGCACCTCACCCGCACGGGGGAGGATGCGGCTGGGGGCATGGTGCTGCTGACCAGTCGGGTGTCGATTGAAATGGTGCAGAAGACCGCGATGCTCGGCGCTGCTGTGCTTGTGGCGGTTTCGGCGCCCACCGCTCTCGCCGTTCGCACGGCTGAGGCGGCGGGCATCACGCTGGCGGCGATTGCCCGCGACGACGGATTTGAAGTGTTCACGCATCCCCATCGCATAGAGTTCGGCGGGGCAGAGAGGGAGTTGATCGCCCATGTCGGCTAATACGATGGAACGGCTCGTCTATATGGCGAACCAGATCGGCAAGTTCTTTGAGCCGCAGGGTCATGAGAAGGCCCTGAAGGGCGTCGCCAAGCACGTCAAGGACTTCTGGGATCCGCGGATGCGGGCCCGCATGGAGGACCATCTGGCCACCGGTGGCGAGGGGCTGGCGCCGGTCGTTTTCGAGGCGCTGAAGACGCTTCCGCCGGTGAGCCGCGACACCATTCCCGCACCGAAGCCGACGCTTAACCCGCCGGGGCCCACGGCCGTCCATCACTGATCCGGGCGTTGCGGGCGTGACGTCGCTCGCCCGCCGCCGGCATTGAGCCGGGTCATCGCGCAGGGTGAGGCGGCTCTCTGTTCCGACGGGCGAACGAGGTTGACCAGGCGCGTCATTTCGTAGGTGTTGACGCGTTTTATCGGCCCGTGGAGAAGTGCTTGCTGGCCTTGAGGCCCGCGCCGTCTGGCGGGGCTTATCCGTTCTGGACCAGAAACCGTGCGGTCGCGAAAGAACCACGGTTCTGCCATCCCGAAGCAGGATGCCTTCCTATAGCTTGGAATGGTATTTTGACGCGTCGGGTCGAAGGCACGGTGGTCCATGCATGGTGACGGGCAAGGTTTCCTGATAGGCGCGTTGGTGTTTCTGGTGACGGCCGTGGTGGCCGTTCCGGTAGCGCGCCGTCTCGGTCTTTCGCCGATCGTTGGCTATCTCCTTGCCGGCGTGGCTATAGGGCCTTCGGGTATCGGTGTCTTCCACGATCCCGAGCGTATCATCACCGTCGCGGAAATCGGCGTGGTGCTGCTGCTCTTCATCATCGGTCTTGAACTTCAGCTCTCGCGCCTGCTTGCCCTGAGGCGGGCGATCTTCGGCATGGGCCTCGCGCAGCTGCTCTTTACCGGGGCGGCCATCGCGGCACTGACCCACTATGCCGGCCAGAGTTTCGACTGGGGCGCCGCTCTCGTGGCCGGCCTCGCCCTCTCCTTGTCCGCGACGTCGATCGCTCTCCAGCTCCTCGAGGAGAAGGGCGGGCTGTCGATGCCGTACGGGCAGAGGGCTTTCGCGGTGCTGCTGTTCCAGGATATGGCGGTAGTGCCGCTGATCGCACTGATGCCGCTCATCGCGCCGGGCACGCATGAGGAGCAGACCTTCGAGCAGGCGCTCAGTCATGTGGCCATCATCGTTGCCGCGGTCAGTGCCGTGATCCTCGCCGGACGCTACATGCTGACCCCGCTCTTCCAGGTGCTGGCCCGCAGCGGCGCCCGCGAAGTGATGACGGCCGCCGCCCTGCTGGTGGTGCTCGGCGCGGGGGCGCTGATGGCGTCGGTCGGCATGTCGATGGCGATGGGTGCCTTCCTCGCCGGGGTCATGCTCTCCGAATCGAGCTTTCGCCATGAGCTGGAGGCGAATGTCGAAGCGTTTCGCGGGTTGCTGGTCGCGCTGTTCTTCATGGGCGTCGGCATGTCGATGAATCTCGACGTGGTGCTTGCCAATGCATGGCTGCTGATTGTCGGCACCCTGCTGGTGACTTTGGTCAAGGCCGTATCGGTATGGGCGGTCTTCCGTGTTTCCGAAGGCACGCGAGCCGACGCCGTGCGTTCCGCTTCGGTGCTCACGCCGGCGGGCGAGTTTTCATTCGTGCTGTTCCCGCTCGCCTTGGGGCTTGGGATTATCACCTCGCGCCAAAGCGACATGTTGGCGGCCTGTGCCGGCATGACGATGCTCCTGGGGCCGCCAATCGCGCTCGTGGGTGAACGGCTTGCGCGTCGGCTGGAGCAGTCCGCCGTGTCGACAGCGCCGGACGAGGACTTCAGCGATGCCCACGGTTCGGTGCTCCTGGTTGGCTTTGGGCGTTTTGGCCAGATCGCATCCCAATGCCTGCTGGCCCGCGGCCTGGAGGTGACGATCATCGACAACGATGTCGAGATGATCCAGAACGCCGGCCGGTTCGGGTTCCGCATCTACTATGGCGATGGAACGCGTCTCGAAGTGCTGCGCGCAGCGGGCGCCGAACGCGCGCGGGTCATTGCTGTCTGCGTCGACCGCCGGGAAACGGCGGACCGCATCGTGGATATCCTGCAGGCCAACGTTCCTGGCGCCCAACTCTATGTGCGCGCCTACGACCGGACCCACACCCTGGCCCTGCGTGCGCGGGGGATCGATTTCGAGATTCGCGAGACCTTCGAATCCGCGCTTGCCTTCGGCGAGGCGACGCTCAAGGCGAGCGGCGTCGACGCCGATGCCGCGCGGGCGACCGTGACGGATGTGCGTGCGCGCGATCTCGAGCGCCTGATGCTCCAGCAGGTCGGAGGGCTCGACGCTGCCACCCAGAGCGCTGGCGTGGAACCCGAGCCGTTGATCACGCCCGATCGGGCGGCTCATCCGCTCAATCCGGAGGCCGAGGACGCTCTCAAGCGCGAGACCGAGTTCTCAGGCTAGCCTCTTCAGGGGCAGGTTCATTCGCCCAGAAGGTTACGGCGCACGCGCAGCAGATGGCGCGTCAAGGCGGCCTCGGCGAGCCGCGCGTCGCGCGCGCGCAGAGCCGCGACGATCTCCCGATGTTCGAGCCGATAGGCGTCACGGCGTTCCGGCGTGATGCTGAGCCGCTTCAACTCGCCCCATTCCGCGAACTCCCGTGCGCTGGTGATGGTGCCGTAGATGGCGACCATCAGCGGGTTGTGAGTGGCTTCGGCAATGGCCTGATGCAGCGCCGCGTCCCAGTGCTCGAATGCCTCGAAATCATCGGCGGCCTCTGCGTGGCGGTTGCACTCTTCCATTCGCTCGAAATCGGCCGCCTTTGCATTCAGCACGACGAGTTGCGCCAGTCGCGGCTCGACGATTAACCGCGCCGCCATGATCTCCGTGGGGCTGGCATCGCCGGCGGTCGGTGACGCGGAAGCCTGCGTCGTGGGCTCCGCCTTCGCGACATACGTTCCGCTGCCGATGATCCGCACGACGCGGCCCTGCGACTCAAGCACCGACAACACGTCGCGCACGGACGAACGCGGCACGCCAAGCTCTTCGGCTATGGCGCGTTCCGTGGGCAGTTTCGCACCGGGAGCGTAAGCCCCCGAATTGATCGCTCCGTTCAGAAACTCCTGAACCAGGAGTGTCGGCTTGCGATCGATGATAACCCGATCCATGGCACCTCGCTTGATATGAGGTATTTGGTATACCAATTTCTGCGTCGTCGTAAAGCTGTAGTGCCAATGCTTACTGTATTTCTACTCGACTTTCTGACGACGTGCCGTTGACATCAGGCGAACCAATGTCGCTATAATGGTTCAAATTGGTAAACCAATCAAGGCCAGGACATGAAATTCGGAACCTTTCGGCATGCCGGGCGAACGCTCGTCGGAGTCGTGGACAGCGCGGCGGAGCGGATCCATCCGGTCGATGCCATCGACATGGTCGACCTCATTCGTCGCTTCGACGAAATTTCTCCAGGCATCCATCTGAACGGCAGCGGGATGAATCTGTCGGAGGTGGAACTGCTCGCACCGATTCCCCATCCGCGCCGCAACATCTTTTGCGTTGGCAAGAACTATCGGGACCATGCGAGGGAGTTCGCCAGTTCCGGCTACGAGGCCGGCGCGGTGAAGGGCGCCGAAATCGACGACTACCCGGCGGTGTTCACCAAGCCCGCGACCTGTGTTGTTGGCCCTGGCGCGACGGTTGATACGCATCCCAAGGTGACAAGCGCCGTCGACTATGAGGTCGAGCTCACAATCGTCATCGGCAAGGGAGGTCGGGACATCGCCCGCGCGGACGCGTTCGACCACATCTGGGGCTATACCATCATCAACGACGTGACGGCGCGCGACCGGCAGAAGAACCACCGCCAATGGTTTCTGGGAAAGTCGCTCGATACCTTCTGCCCGATGGGGCCCTGGATAACCACCGCCGACGAGGTCGATGCGGAGAACCTGCAGGTGCGAACCTGGGTGAATGGTGAACTCAGGCAGGACGCCAATACGCGCGATCTGATCTTCGACATTCCCGGACTTATCGAGACCATTTCCGCCGGCACGACGCTGGAACCTGGAGACCTGATCGCGACCGGCACGCCGGCCGGCGTGGGCCTCGGGTTCAGCCCGCCGAAATTCCTGAAGCCGGGGGACAACGTGACGATGTCGATCACCGGGCTCGGCACGCTGAGCAACCCGTTCGCCTGACATGGCCGCGCCCACGCCAAGGGCGCGGCACCGTCTGATGGCTGAAGCGCACCGCAAAAAATGCGCCGGCTCTGGGAGGAAAAATGGCTATCATCACCATCGCATCGCCGGTCCGTGCGCGCGGGTTGCCGGGCTGGTTGCGTCTTGAGAACATCGTTATCGGAGCGGCGATCGCCGCGCTCGTGGTTCTGGTCGTCCTGCCCGTGCTGTCGCTCGTCCTCGCCAGTGTCTGGCAGGATGGCGCACTGACGACGGAGTTCTTCGCGGAGGCCCTGACGGGACGCTCCTATCTTCGGGCGCTCGGCAATTCACTGATACTTGGCGGCTGGACGGGACTTCTCAGCATCGTCATCGGAGTGCCCCTCGCCTGGGCGGTGAGCCGCACCAATGTGCCGGGAAAGGGGCTGATCCAGCTCACGGCGACTCTGTCCTATCTCTCGCCGCCCTTCCTCACCGCCATCGCCTTCGTCAACCTGTTCAGCCCGAATGCCGGCGTGATCAATGTTTTCCTGCGGGATGTGCTTGGGCTCGACATCGGCTTCAACATCTTCACCATGAGCGGCCTGGTCTTCGTGACGGTGCTGCACACCTTTCCCTTCGTCTATCTTCTCGCTTCCTCGGCCCTTCAATCGGTCGACGCCTCCTATGAGGAAGCGGCGCAGATCCTGGGCGCGAGCAAGCTGCGCACCGCGTTGACGATCACCTTACCGCTGGTGGCCCCCGCGGTGCTCTCGGGCACCTTGCTGGCTTTCGTCAACGCCATCGCGTTGTTCGGGTCGCAGGCCATCATCGGTCTGCCGGGACGTATCGTGACGTTGCCGACCCGCATCTACTCGCTGTTCGACTATCCGCCCCAGTTCGGCACCGCCTCGGCGCTGTCGCTGCTGTTCATCGCCATTACCGTGGCCGCGCTGTATCTTCAGCGTTCCTTCCTCGCCAAGCGTTCCTACGTGACGCTTGCCGGCAAGGGCGCCCGACCGCAGCTGATGGACCTCGGACCCTGGCGCTGGGTATTGTTCGGCGCCTGCGTGGCCACCTTCATCGTGGCGATCCTGCTCCCTTACGGTTCACTGATCGCCGTGTCGTTCTCCAAGTCCTGGGGGCTCGACTTCTGGCAGAACCTGACCTTCGACAACTATCGCTTCGTGCTCATCGAGTACGACGTCACCCGCCGCGCCATCATCAACAGCCTCGGTCTGGCCATCATAGCCGCAACGGTATGTGTGTTCCTCGGGGCGATGATTTCGTGGATCGACGTGCGCACCACGCTGCCGGGACGCAAGCTGCTCGACTATGCCTCGCTCATCCCGCTCGGCCTGCCGGGCATCGTGATGGCGGTGGCGCTGCTGCAGTTCTGGCTGGCGATGCCCATCGCCCTGTACGGCACCTTCGCCATCCTGCTGCTGGCCTATGTCGGACGCTATGTTCCGCTCGGCGTGCGAGCGGC
This sequence comes from Ancylobacter pratisalsi, assembly GCF_010669125.1. Classification (NCBI taxonomy): domain Bacteria; kingdom Pseudomonadati; phylum Pseudomonadota; class Alphaproteobacteria; order Hyphomicrobiales; family Xanthobacteraceae; genus Ancylobacter; species Ancylobacter pratisalsi. The sequence continues at coordinate 2,089,614 of NZ_CP048630.1, read as the reverse complement.
GAATTCGTCCCTTCGCCAGATCGACCCCTCGCTGGAGGAGAGCGCGCGCATCCTCGGGGCATCCTGGGGCTACACGATGAAGGAAATCACGCTGCCATTGATCAAGCCCGGTTTGTTCGCCGGCTGGCTGTTGGTCTTCGTGCCAGTGATCCAGGAACTGAGCGCCTCGATCCTGCTGTTCTCGTCAACCTCCATCACGCTCGCCGTCGCCGTCTACAACCTTTACGAGACCGGCTACACGGAACCCGTGGCCGCTCTCGCCATCGTCAACATGATCATCATCGCCACCGCCATCGGCATTGCCCGGCGGTTCGGCGGCAGCCGGCTTGGTTTGAAGACCGGCACCTCAGGCAATTCGCGACCGGGAGTTATGGGCTGATGGCAGGCATTCGCATCTCCGGACTGTCGAAGTTCTATGGCGGCAAGGAAAGCGGCATGGCCGCGCTGCGGGACCTCGATCTCGACATCAGGGACAACCAGTTCGTCACTCTGCTCGGGCCGAGCGGCTGCGGGAAGACGACAACGCTCAGATTAATAGCCGGCTATGTCACGCCGGATGCCGGCACCATCCGGGTCGACGACAGGATCATCTCGTCCGTGGAGGGCGTCGCGCCTCCCGACCGACGGGGCATGGGTATGGTGTTCCAGAACTATGCCGTGTGGCCCCACAAGACCGTGTTCGAGAATGTCGTGTTCGGGCTCAAGCTTCGGAAGGTCCCCGCGGCGGAAGCCCGACGGAAAGTGGAAGAAACGCTGGCGCTGGTGAATCTGGGTGGCCTTGAGGCGCGCCTGCCCAATGAACTCTCGGGCGGCCAGCAACAGCGTGTGGCGTTGGCGCGCAGCCTCGTCGTCGAGCCGGGCATCCTGCTGCTCGACGAACCGCTCTCGAACCTCGATGCCAAGCTGAGGGAGCGCATGCGCGTGGAGCTGAAGCAACTCCAGCGCCGGACCGGGATCACCTTCGTCTACGTCACCCACGACCAGAGCGAAGCGCTCGCCCTTTCCGACCAGATCGCGGTGATGCATGGCGGCAGGCTGCAACAGTTCGGCACGCCGGACGAGGTGTACCGGCGCCCGGCGAACAAGGTGGTGGCCGACTTCATGGGCATCGTGAATTTCGTGCCGGGCGAACTGCGCAGCGGGCCCGGGGGCGCACCGGTGCTGGTGGTGGACGGACAGGAATTGCCGGCGCAGATCGGGGCGGAGTTTCACGCCGGCGACGCGGTGGACCTTGCCGTGCGGCCGGAGAATGTGAAGCTCTCCCGTGTCCGCGAGGGGGCAGACCAGCTCACGGCGAAGGTAACGGAACACACCTACCTCGGCAATCTGAGCGAATACTGGCTCGAACTCGCTTCCGGCGCGGTGCTGCGCGCCCAGACGCACCCGCTTGAGCCCTTCGATGTCGATGACGAGGTCTTCGTCTCGATCGATGCCGGCGAATGCAACGTCTTCCACCGAACCGCGGCGAGTACGCCGGCGGTCAAGCATTGACAACGGAGCACCACATGCAGAGCGCAACGGCGCTAAACCCGGCCTTCACCGGCCGCGAGCACTGGACCCATAACGGCGATACCGAGCTGTTTCTCTGGCAGAAGGCGCCCGAACGGGCCGCCGCGGCGGGAACCGTCCTGTTCGTCCATGGCTCCTCCATGGCCTCCCAGCCCACCTTCGACCTCCAGGTCGCCGGCCGTCCCTATTCGTCGGCGATGGACTTCTTCGTCGACAAGGGCTTCGAGACCTGGACGGTCGACATGCGCGGCTACGGTCGCTCCGACAAGCGCCCCGGCACGCAGGCGACGATTGCCGAGGGGGCTGACGATCTCGTTGCCGCCACCGACTACATACTCAAGGTCCGCGATTGCGGCCCGCTCTATGTCTACGGCATCTCTTCGGGTGCGCTCAGGGCGGCAACTTTCGCGCAGCGCCACCCGGAAAGGGTCAAGCGGCTCGCACTCGATGCCTTCGTCTGGACCGGCGAGGGTAGCCACACGCTGGAAAACCGCCGCAAGAAGCTGCCCGATTTCCCGCCCGGTGGCCGACGCCCGATCGACAAGGCCTTCGTCTACTCGATCTTCAACCGCGACCATCCCGGTACGGCCGAGGACAAGGTGATCGAGGCTTTCGCTGACGCGATCCTGTCGCTCGACGATTCAATGCCCAACGGCACCTATATCGACATGTGCACCAACCTGCCGGTCATCGACCCGGCGAAGATCACAGTGCCGACCATTGTGATGCGCGGTGAATTTGACGGCATCGCCAGCTTCGAGGACCTGATCGAGTTCTTCAAGCGCCTGCCAAATTCGGACAAGCAGTTTGCGCTGATGCCGGGCATTTCGCACGCCTCGTTCCAGCAGAAGAACTACATGCTGGTGCTGCACATATTGCACGCCTTCTTCACGCAGCCCGAGCCGATCTATCGGGGCTGAATAAGACCAAGCAAAGACAGAAAAAGAACCAATACTCCGGGAGGAATTTCCATGACGACAGAACGTGTCGAAACACGCCGATGCATCCTGGCGCGAGGATCCGCCGTCCTTGGCCTTGTCGCCGCCGCCGGTCTTTTCCTGGGAGGCTTCGCTCTCTCACCAGCCCAGGCGGAAGAGGCGGACATGGCCAGGGCCAAGGAGGAGGGCACGGTAGTCTGGTACACGTCGACCCCGATCGAACAGGCCAACAAGCTTGCCCGCCTGTTCGAGGAGGAGACCGGCATCAAGGTGGAGCTGTTCCGCTCCGGCGGTTCGGCCATTCTGCGCCGCTTTCATCAGGAACAGTCAGCGGGTCGCGTCGCCGCCGACGTGCTCACGACGTCCGATCCGGCCGCCTCCAATGTGATGGCGGAGAAGGGCATGTTCGTTCCGTTCAAGCCGGCCGATTTCGACAAGATTCCGGAGCAGGCGAAGGACCCGGACGGCAACTGGATCGGCCAGCGGCTGAACCTGATCACGATCTACATGCGCGGCGATAAAGTGGCTGAAGCGGAACGTCCGCAGAAATGGACCGATCTCACCGACTCCAAATATGCTGGACAGCTGGTGATGACGGATCCGTCCTTCACCTCGTTACAGCTCTCGGTCGTGGGGACGCTGTCGCAGAAGCTCGGCTGGGATTACTACAAGAAGCTCGCCGACAACGACATCATGATCGTGCAGGGAAACCAGCAGGTCTCGGACAACCTCAAGCGCGGCGAGCGGTTGATCGCCGTTGGCGCCCTGGATTCCTATGCTGCGGCTGACCGCAACAGCGGTCATGACATCGTGACCGTCTACCCCAAGGACGGGACCTTCGTCATTCCCTCGCCGACGGCGGTGGTGAAGGGCAGCCCGCACCCCAATGCGGCAAAGGCTTTTGCCGCGTTCATGATCAGCCCCAAGGCGCAGCAGGTTTTCCCCGCCGACGGCGGCTATTCGGCACGCACCGACATCGCGCCGCCCGAGGGTGGCCCGAAGGTGACCGAGCTGACGATCATTCCCGTCGATTATGCTGGGCTGGAGAAGCAAGCGTCCAAGATCAAGGATTCGTTCAACGATATCTTCCGTTGACCTCGTCTGTCGACGGCGGCAGAGCGAGCGCCCCGCACCCCTCGTGGAGGCGGGGCGTATCGCGCAACCTTACTTCTTCTCTCAGCGTGCGCCGATCGCCAGCGGAAGAACAAAATGCTCGATGGCGTGGGCAACGCCATCCTCGGCGTTCGTCGTTGTCACCTTATCCGCCAGCGCCTTCACCGCGTCGGTCGCGTTGCCCATGGCGATGGCAAGACCCGCATTGTCGAACATGGGCAGGTCGTTCGCCATGTCGCCGATAACGGCGACCTCGTCCAGCGGCACGCCGAAATATTTGGCGAAGGCACGCACGGCATAACCCTTGTCGACGACAGGCGCGGTGACATCGAGATAGTAGTGCTGCGAGCGCCGGGCCGAGGCGGTGTCGCCGAGAAGGGCCTGAAGCTCGCTCTCGCACGCCGCGAGCTTGTCGAAGTCCGACGAGGACCCGACGATCTTGCCGGCGCGGGCCAGATGATCGCCAAAGGCATCCACCACTATGGGCTGGAACTGCACGGTGCGAATCTCGCGTGGCACATACTGGCTGTCCGGATTGTCGATGTACCATTCATTGTCGGCGAAGACCCAGATGTCCGCACCCCGTGCACGCATGGTCTCCACCGCGAGCTTGGCGGCATCCAGAGGCACAAAGTGCTGTTCCACCGGCGTGAAGTCGGCATGCATGATCGACGAGCCGTTGAAGCCGCCGAAGATATCGAGCTTGAGTGGCTCGATAAGGAGCTTCATGCCGCGCGGTGGGCGGCTTGAGACCGCCGCGAAGGCGACGCCCGCCGCATGAAGCCGGGCGACCGCCTCGACGGTCGCTGGTGCCACCTGTTTGTCGGTATTCACCAGAGTGCCGTCCACATCCGACACCATCAGCGAGATACGCGACGCCCGCGGCGGGCGGCCAGATGCCTGCGACGAGGATCGAGCTTCTGTCATCGAGGGCGTTCCCGTTCGAGCGGCAGCCATTGTGATCCGTCCTGGGCGAGAAGGACATCCGCCATGGTCGGGCCGCTGGTCCCGGCAGCGTAGCCGTGCACGTCGATCATCCCCGCGGCGGTAGCCTTGAGAATGGGGTCGACCGCCGCCCAGCCCGCCTCGATGTTGTCAGCCCGCTGGAAGAGCGTCGGATCACCGGAAAGGCAGTCATAGATGAGGGTTTCATAACCGGTGGAGGGCGCCGACTGGAAATAGTCGGCGTAGCGGAAGTCCATGTCGACCTCCGCCAGACGCACTTTGCGGCCCGGCACCTTGGCGGCGAAGCGCAGCGAGATGCCCTCATCCGGCTGGACGTGGATGACGAGGACGTTTGGTGCCAGCGTACAGTCAGGATTCTCCCGGAACAGCACTCCCGGCGCGCGCTTGAAGTGGATCGCGATCTCGGTGCGGCGCGTGGCGAGCGCCTTGCCGGTGCGGATGTAGAACGGCACTCCGTTCCACCGCCAGTTGTCGATCATACACTTGATGGCGATGTAGGTTTCGGTGTGGCTTTCCGGCGAGACGTCGGGCTCTTCGCGGTAGTCGGCGACCGGCTTTCCGAGCACCTCTCCCGCCCGATACTGGCCGCGCACCACATGGGTGGCTGCCTCGCCCGGCCGCATCTGGCGGATTGCCTGGATCACCTTCGATTTCTCGGTGCGCACCGCATCGGCGTCGAAGGAATTGGGCGGCTCCATCGCGACCATGGCGAGGAGCTGGAACATGTGGTTGGGCACCATGTCGCGCAACGCGCCGGTCGCGTCGTAAAAGCGCCCGCGTTGCTCGACCCCCACGGTCTCGGCCGCGGTTATCTGGACGTGATCCACATATTCCCGGCTCCAGATGGGCTCGAACATGCCATTTCCGAAGCGCAGCGCCATCACGTTCTGCACGGTTTCCTTCCCGAGGAAATGGTCCATGCGATAGATCTGGCTTTCCTCGGCCACGGCGAGCAGGCGCGCATTCAGCGCCTTTGCCGAGGCGAGGTCGGTGCCGAAGGGTTTTTCGACCACGAAGCGGCGGAAGGCGGTGTCGCTTTCGGTCAAGAGATCGGCGGCCCCAAGCTGCTCGGCGATCGTCGCGAAGAAGCGAGGCGTGACCGCCATATAGAACACGGCGTTGGCGTCGCCGACGTCCGTCTGCCGGCTGGCAAGGCGCTCCTTCAGCTGTTCATAGGCGCCGGCACCGTCGAAATCACCCGTGATGTAGATGGCGCGGGAGACAAGCCACTGCCAGACCTCGCGGTCTATCGGGTGGTTCTTCGCGGCAAGTTCCTCCACCGCGTCCGTCAGGTGCTCGCGAAAGCTCTGGTCCGTGTGCTCGACGCGATCGACGCCGATGATCGCGAAATTGGGGTCGAGCACGCCCTCATGCGCGAGATTGTAGAGCGAGGGCATCAGCAGGCGCTTGGTGAGGTCACCGGAGGCGCCGAAGATCACGAGTGCGCAGGGCGGCGCCGGAGGGGCGTCCGCCTGGATTGCGGGGGCCTCGACCACGGCTCAGCTCCCCGACTTCTTCTCGACATGGCCGCCGAACTGGAAGCGCATGGCAGAAAGCAGCTTCTCGCCGAAGGTGTGGTCCTGGCGCGAGCGGAAGCGTGAGTAGAGCGCGGCCGAGAGCACTTCGGCGGACACTGCCTCTTCCACCGCTGCCATGACCGTCCAGCGGCCCTCGCCCGAATCGGCGACTTCACCGGAGAAGTTCGACAGCGTCTCGTTCTGGGCGAGCGCAATGGCGGAAAGATCGAGCAGCCAGGAGGACACGACGCTGCCGCGACGCCACACTTCGGCGATGTCGGCCATGTCGAGCGAGAACCGTTCGTTCTCCGGCAGCTCGGTCGAATCCTTGTGCTTCAGGATGTCGAAGCCTTCGGCATAGGCCTGCATCAGGCCGTATTCGACGCCATTGTGGACCATCTTCACGAAATGGCCGGAGCCGGCCGGACCACAGTGCATGTAGCCCTGCTCGACGCGGGGGTCGCGTCCATCACGCCCCGGCGTGCGGGGAATGTCACCCAGGCCTGGCGCGAGCGTGGCGAGGATCGGGTCAACGTGATCGACGGCTGCCTTGTCGCCGCCGATCATCATGCAGTACCCGCGCTCCAGCCCCCAGACCCCGCCGGAGGTGCCGACGTCGATGTAGGAGATGCCTTTCTCCTTCAGGCTGGCCGCGCGGCGGATGTCGTCCTTGTAGAAGCTGTTACCGCCGTCGATGATGATGTCGCCCGCCGAGAGCAATGTGCCGAGTTCGCTGATCGTCGCCTCGGTCGGGGCGCCGGAGGGCAGCATCACCCAGACTACGCGCGGTGCGTCGAGGGCCTTGACCAGTCCGGCGAGGTCGCTGGCGCCGGTATTGCCCTCGCTGGCGAGCTCGTTCACCGCGCCCTCGTTACGATCCCACACCACGCAGGCGTGCCCCGCTTTGGTCAGTCGGCGTGCGATGTTTCCACCCATGCGGCCGAGTCCAACGATTCCAAGCTGCATCTTTTCCTCTCCTGCACCACGCGCGGATATCCGGCCGTTTGAGTCGGCCGCTGCGACGAATATGTCGCAACCCTATGCCGGGCTTGCGACAATTGAAACGGCTGCGCGACGATGCGGCGGGAAAGTTGGTGAGGCTGGAAAACCGCCGGTCACACGGGCGTGCCCCGCGTCGCTCCAGCGCCTGCATTGCAGGACGTAGCTGGCGTCGGCGAACCAGGCTTCAGGGTGCCATGATTGCGGGTGTGCCGCATTTCCCCGGCACGCAGTCCGGCAGCTTTATGTCGGCTGCCTTGCCTTCCGGGGGAGGGCCGGGGGGCGGCTCCAGTTCGCCTGTCTGGGGCGCCGGTTGCGAAGGGCCGAGCAGCAGGGTGGGCTCTTGGGCCAGCGCCTTGGCATCTGGCGAGAGACCGCCGCCGTCGGCAGAACCATTCGCCGTCTGGGCGAGGACGCCACCGTTCGTGCCGAAGACGAGTAAACCAGCCAACAGCCAGGCAACGGATCTCTTCTTCATGCCGCTCTCCCTCAACTGCAGCGAGGGTAGAGGAGGCGATGAGATTCGTCAGCCGCTTTTGATGGTTCCCGCCACCGAACGCCGGAATTTTATTACCGGCGGATGGACTTGCCCTGTGGGAGTGGATGCCGCGGGCGCTACAGCCCGGCGGCGTTTCGCAGCGCCGCGTTGATGCGATCCTGCCAACCGGGCCCTGACTCCTGAAAGTGCTCCAGCACGTCCCGGTCCAGACGGATCGAGACGAGTTCCTTGGCATTGGGGATCGCCGGTGCTTTCGGCGCCGGCTCGGCCGCAGCAGGCTTGCTGGTTGCAGACTTGAACGCCGCCTCCGCGGCATCGCGGGCGGAGCCGTTAAAGCGACGAGGTGGCAGGCGGTTCATCGGCAATGCCTAGCTTGATTGACCAGTGCGCAGCTTCCTCGCTGCATAACGTGCATTGCGCTTTGCCTTTGCGGCCTCCGCATCTGCTTCGATCTTCTGCGCGGCAGCTTCCAGGCGGGCCTTTTCGGCAAGTGCTTCCGCCTCGCGGCGTTCGGCCTGGCGCGCTGCGCGGCTTTCGGCCACCGCCTTGCGTTCCTCGGCCCTGGCAATCACGGCGGGATCATCGGCAGCGGGACGATCGGCAAGCTTCGCAAGCAGGCGGGCCTTGGCGGCAGCGGCGGTCTTCTGGCGGTCTTGAAAAGTATCACTGATTTTCATCGGCAAGCTTTAGCAGGTCAGTAGATGGAATCGCAACCGTGCCCGTTGAGGGAATTCTGGCCTCAACAGTAGGCGTGCGCCGCCGCGAATTTGTGTTGTTCGCGGACTTGGACCTGTCCCCCGCCCGGGCCGCAAGGAACCACGGTGGCGCGGGCGCATTCTCCCTAGTGGTATTGGAGGAAAGCGCCATGTTGACCATCATCGTCTTGATCTTGATCGTCGTCCTGCTTGGCGGCGGATTTTACGGCCATCGGGCCTACGGCGTGCGCGGCCTGCTCGTCGTTCTGGTCATCGCGCTTCTGGTGCTGGCCGTCGTCGGCTTCGTCAGCGACGAGATCGCGGTTGGGCCGGGTGTCGCGCCGATCATGCAGCAGTGAGTCGGGCCGTTCGGCGGGGCCGATGAGTGTTTCAGAAATGGTCGCAGTGGGCGCCGGAGCGTGAGTAAGCGGCACTGTCGCCTCGGCGCGCATGCCCCTGGGCCACGCCTTATCGCTCAAATTCCTCAGCGATTTCAGGGAGATTTGGTGGAGCCAGGCGGAATCGAACCGCCGACCTCTTGAATGCCATTCAAGCGCTCTCCCAACTGAGCTATGGCCCCACCGAGGGTCGCCGGGTGTGCGGGCGCCTGGAGCGCGTCGCTTTGGGTCTCACCCGGCTTGTCGCTCCGAAGTCATCCGGAGCGGACGGTCGTAAAGCACATGGGGAGTGATACTGCAAGCCTTCACTTCGCGGCCTGCCATTCATCCCCAGAGCTTTTTCAGCTTTCCTCGTCGTCCTCGATGCCGTCGCCGATCAAATCGGTCACGTCATCGTCAGCGTCCTCGTCTTCTTCGAGGAAGGTATCGTCGTCATCCGACTCGACGTCGTCCTCGATCTCAAGGTCGTCGTCAGTAGCCACCGGCTTGGCGCTCGTGGTGGTGGCCTCCTCGTCGGCCTCCTCCAGCGACACCAGCTCGACGTCAGCTGTTTCCTCGGCCTCGGATTCCGGCTCAGCCGCCCGCGGAGCCTCGCTGCGACTTCCGCCGCGGGCCACCGGTACAGCAATCGGGACGACCTGCCCGGTATAGGGCGAGATCACCGGATCCTTGTTCAGATCGTAAAACTTCCGCCCCGTTACAGGGCAGACGCGCTTGGTGCCTAAATCAGATTTCACCACGGTTCGGAACCTCGGAAAGTGGTGATTAAAGGGGTGCTCCCATTGAACCGGTGTTCGGGAGGAGTCAAGCCGCTTTTGCTTTACCGTGACGCGGATGACGAGCTCGTGCTAGGACGGCGCCCGTTCACCGCCGGCGCGGCCCCATGACGATACTGCGCGGCAGAAAGGGCGTCAGATGAGCACCACAGCTTCCGTTTCCGTTGCCGAGGACGCCGCCGTGTCCGGCGGCCATGCGGGCACGCCTGTTCCCGCGCTGTCCCGTCGGGCGGGGGCGCTGAAAGGCGAGATCGTGGTGCCGGGTGACAAGTCCGTGTCTCATCGCGCGCTGATTTTCGGGACGCTGACGGTGGGCGAGACCCAAATTTCCGGGTTGCTGGAAGGCGAAGACGTGCTGAATACGGCTCGTGCCTGCGCTGCGCTGGGGGCGCAGGTGGAACGCGTCGGGCCGGGCGCTTGGAGGGTCCACGGCGTGGGTGTGGGAGGCCTCAGCGCGCCCACGGATCCGCTCGACTTCGGCAATGCCGGCACCGGTTCGCGCCTGATGATGGGCGTCGTTGGGGGCAATCCGATCACCGCGACATTTGACGGCGACGCCAGCCTTCGGGGACGGCCGATGCGGCGGATTCTTGATCCGCTGGAGCGTATGGGCGTTCAGGTGGTTGCCGCCGCCGAGGGGGGGCGGCTGCCGATCACGCTCAAGGGACCGCGCGACCTCAATCCGATCACCTATGAGAGCCCCGTCGCCTCGGCGCAGATAAAGTCCGCGGTGCTGCTCGCGGGCCTCGGCGCGCCGGGCGAGACCTCGGTCATCGAGAACGAGGCCAGCCGCGATCACACCGAGCGCATGCTTGCCCATTTTGGTGCGGATGTGCGGGTGGAGCCCTATGGCGAACATGGGCGCAAGGTGACGCTGAAGGGCCGGCCGGAGCTGAAGCCGGCGCCGATCAGCGTGCCGGCGGACCCCTCCTCCGCCGCCTTTCCGCTTGTCGCGGCGCTGATCGTTCCCGGGTCCGATGTCACCATCAAGGGCGTGATGACGAACCCGTTGCGGACGGGATTGCTTATAACTCTCAAGGAGATGGGAGCCTCGATCGAACTGGTCGACGAGCGCGTGGAAGGGGGCGAGAGCGTCGCTGACCTGCGTGTGCGGGCTTCTTCCCTGACGGGGGTGGACGTGCCGGCGGCGCGGGCGCCCTCGATGATCGACGAATACCCGGTCCTCGCCGTCGCCGCCGCCTTCGCCACGGGGACGACGCGCATGCGCGGGCTCTCCGAATTGCGGGTGAAGGAATCCGACCGGCTCGCCGCCGTGACGGCGGGGCTGGAAGCGGCCGGCGTCGCGTATCACGTCGAGGGCGACGACCTGATCGTGGAAGGCAAAGGCCACGCGCCGGGTGGCGGTACGGTGAAGACGCACATGGATCATCGCATCGCGATGAGCTTCCTGGTGATGGGCTTCGCGACCGACAAGCCTATGAAAATAGACGATATTTCTTTCGTCGCCACCAGCTTCCCGGCTTTCGTGCCGCTGATGACCGCGATCGGCGCGGTGATCGAGACCGCGGCGTGATCATCGCGATCGACGGCCCGGCGGCGTCGGGCAAGGGCACCATCGCCCGTGCCCTCGCCCGGCATTTCGGCCTGCCCCATCTCGACACCGGGCTGCTGTATCGGGCCGTCGGCAGGGAGGCGCTGGTCCGCGGAATTGCCTTCGACGACGGTCCCGCGCTTGCGGAACTGGCGGCGGCGCTAGACGTCTCGGCGCTGGATCCCGAGCCGCTCAAGGCCGGGCCGGTGGGCGAGGCGGCCTCGCGCGTTGCGGCAATTAATGAGGTTCGTCAGGCACTTATGACGCTTCAGCGCGATTTCGCGACGCAGGCCGGGGGGGCGGTGCTTGATGGGCGGGACATCGGCACCGTGATCGCCCCGGAAGCGCAGGTGAAAATCTTCGTGACCGCGACGCCGGAAGCGCGGGCGCAGCGCCGCCACGCCGAGCTTGTGGCCCGTGGCGAAGAGGTGACGCCGCAATCCGTGCTGGACGATATTCGCAAGCGCGATCAACGTGACAGCTCCCGCGCCAGTGCCCCGCTGACCAAGGCGGCGGACGCGGTGGAGCTGGACAACACCACGCTCGGGCCGGCGGAAAGTGTCGCCCGCGCGCTCGAAATCGTGGCCTCGCGGACGGAGTGACCTCCATGGTCGATGAGTGCAGTGGGACGGACGGTGGGGACGATGGGACCGCCGCGCTGACCGGTGAGGCGCGTCTGGCGCGCGGCCGGGCCCAGCTGGCGCGAATCACCGGCCGTTCCGGCGAGGAGGTGATGACCGCGCTGGCCGATGTCGCCCCGGATTTCGCGCGCTACATTTTCGAGTTTGGCTATGGCGACATCTATTCCCGCCCCGGGCTGGACCTGCGCACCCGCATGCTGGCCACGGTGGCGGGGCTGGTGTGCCTGGGCCACGCCGAGCGCGAGCTGGAGGTGCATATCGGCTCGGCACTGAATTGCGGGGCCTCCCGCGAGGAGGTGGTGGAGACCATCATGCAGATGGCGCTCTATGGTGGCTTCCCGGCGGCGCTCGACGCGCTGTTCGTGGCGAAGCGCGTTTTCGCCGCCCACGGGCTTGAGCCGGACGCGCGATGAGGCGGGTTCTCGTCATCGGCATCGGCATGGGGGATCCTGCCGCGCTGACCTTCCGGGCGGTGGAGGCGATCAACCAGGCGGATGTGTTCTTCTTTCTCGACAAGGGCGAGGCGGCGGGCGAGCTGATCGGGCTGCGCGAGGCGATCCTGCGCGCCCACCGCCGCGAACCTTGGCGGGCGGTGACCGCGCCGAGCCCCAAGCGCGGAACGGCGGGCGGTTACCGCGCCGGGGTCAAGGCGTGGCACGACGCCCGCGCGGCGCTGTTCGCCGGGCTGATCGACCAGGAGATCGCAGAGGGGGGCGTGGGCGCCTTTCTCGTCTGGGGCGACCCGATGCTCTACGATTCGACGCTGCGGGTGCTGGAGGCCGCCCGTGGTCACGGAATCGACTTCGAGATCGCGGTGATTCCCGGCATCACCGCCGTGCAGGCCCTGTGCGCGGCGCACGCCATTCCGCTCAACGGCATCGGCGAGCCGGTCGAGGTGACGACCGGGCGGCGTGTGACGGCGGGCACGCCCGAGGCGCCGGCCTTCGTGGTGCTGCTCGACGACGGGTCCGGGCTCGCGGCGCTGATGGCGCGCGGCTGGGAGGGGCATGTGTGGTGGGGTGCATATCTGGGCACCGCCGACGAGAGGCTGCTGGCGGGACGGCTGACCGAGGTGGGCGAGGCGATTCTCGCGGCGCGGGCCGAGGCCCGGGCGCGCAAGGGATGGATCATGGATGTGTGGCTCGCCCGCCCGCTGCCGGCGGCCGGTGCCAGTTTCGAAACGTTGTAAACGGTGGTTTCGCTGTATATACAAAGATGTCCGAGTATAATTGGTATTCGAGTAGTATTCGCTCTTCAATCGCGTATTTGAAAAGATCCGTGGCTTGGGGCGCGCCGTAGGGAGCGTGGCGCGGCCTGCAATCCGGGGCTGCCGACGAGTAAGCGGAAATGCGCGTTCTGACCTGCCTTGTTGAATTCCACGACCTGCGCCTTGTCGCGCTCGCCGCCCTTGTTTGCCTTGGCGGCGGGTTTGTCACGATCTCGCTCTGCCTGCGGGCGCGCGAGCGCACCGGCCTTCAGCGCGCGGGCTGGATCTTCATGGCGGCGGTGGCGGCCGGCTGTTCGGTCTGGTGCACCCATTTCATCGCGATCCTCGCCTACCGCATCGATGTTCCCGCGCAATATGATCCGCTGTGGACCTTCGCCTCGCTTCTGGTGCCCATTCTGGGCGCGGCGGTCGCGTTCCAGTTCGCGTTCCACCGGCGGCCCGTCCATTCGCTGGCCGCGGGCGCCTTGCTCGGCCTGAGCGTGGCGGGAATGCACTATCTCGGCATGTTCGCCTACCGCGTCGACGGCATCGTCAGCTGGGATATGGGCTATGTGCTGGCGTCGGTGGTGGTCGCGGTCCTCGCCGGTGGCCTGTTCATGATCGCCCTTGACGCCGACCGGCGCTGGATCGCGTTTGCCGCGTTCACCACCTGCGTGGTGGGGCTGCATTTCACCGGCATGGCGGCGGTCTCGGTGTACCCGTTCGCGGTCGACGCCGGCGCCCCGTCAGGGGTGGAGGCGCTGGCGGTGGCCGTGACCGGCGGCGTGCTGCTGTTGCTGGGAACCGGCGTGGCGAGCCATCTCGTCGATTCGGACGTCACCGAGCAGAATGTGGAAGTGCTGCGCCGGCTGGCGCTGAGCGACACCCTGACAGGCCTGCCGAACCGGGCCAATTTCGTGAACCATCTGGAGGTGGAACTGGCGCGGGCCGGCGCGGAAGGCCGGCATCTGGCCGTCGCCATCATCGACCTCGACAAGTTCAAGGAGGTCAATGACGTCTACGGCCACGAGGCCGGCGACACGGTCCTGCGCATGGTCGCCACGCGCTTCGCCGGGCAGCTGCATGAGGGCGAGCTGATCGCCCGCATGGGCGGTGACGAGTTCGCCGCCGTGAAGCGGTACGCCGCCAATGACGAACTGCACGATTTCAGCGCGCGGATCGAACGCGCGCTGACCGACGCCGTGAGGCTGGACGAATTCGAGATCCTGCCCAGCGGCAGCATCGGCATCTCCGTGTTTCCCGAGGATGCCGATACCAGCGTGCGCCTGATCGGCAACGCCGATCTCGCCATGTACCGCGCCAAGGCCGAAGTCGCGCGCTCGACCTGCTTTTACGACGCCTCGATGGATGAGCACGCCCGTGAGCGCCGCGACCTGGCCGCCGAGATGCGCAGCGCGCTGGAGCAGGGCCGGTTTGCCGTGCACTATCAGCCGCAGGCCGATTTCGGCACCGGCACGGTGCTGGGTTACGAAGCGCTGCTGCGCTGGAACCACCCCGTGCGCGGCATGATCGCGCCGGCGGAGTTCATTGTCCTGGCCGAGGAGACCGGGTTGATCCTGCCGCTCGGCGAATGGGTGCTGCGCACCGCCTGCACGGAAGCGGTGGGCTGGGAGCCGCATCTGCGGATCTCGGTCAACCTGTCGGCGGTCCAGCTCGCCCATGGCGACCTGCCTGACCTGGTGGAAAAGGTGCTGCGCGAGACCGGGCTGCGCGCGGACCGGCTGGAGCTGGAGATCACCGAGACCGCGATCATTCGAAACCGTGCCAAGGCCCTGCATGTCATGGAGCGGATCCGCACGCTCGGGGTGAGCATCGCCATCGACGATTTCGGCACCGGCTATTCCTCTCTGGCGACGCTGCGTTCGTTTCCGTTCGACCGCATCAAGGTGGACCGCTCCTTCGTCCGCGACCTCGCCAGCGAACCGCAATCGCTGGCGATCATGCGCGCGGTGCTGGCCCTTGGCCGCAGCCTGAACATCAGCGTGATGGTGGAAGGCGTGGAAACGGCCGCCCAGCTCAAGACATTGCAGGACGAGGGGTGCACCCAGGCGCAGGGCTATTATTTCGGCTACCCGCTCCCCCCGGACCGCCTTCCGCACAGCGTTCCGCTCGCGGCGTCGGCCTAGGTTCGCATCGCGGGCCGTGCGTCACGCCGCGCCGCGCGCTGAGGCGGCGGCGCGTTCGGTCCGGTTGCAGAACGCGATCAGCTCGGCCGCGGGCACGGCGCGGGAGAACAGCCAGCCCTGCGCGAACGCCACTTGCCGCTCGCGCAGATAGGCGACCTGAAGCTCGCTCTCGACACCCTCGGCGATGACATCGAGTTTCAGCGCCTGCGCCATGGCGATGATGTGTTCCGTGACATGGCGGGTGGAGGCCTCCGTGCCGACGGAATCGATGAACGACTTGTCGATCTTGAGCGCGTCGATCGGCAGCCGCTGCAGATATTGCAGGCCGGAATAGCCGGTGCCGAAATCGTCGATCGCGGTCCAGTGGCCGCGCCGGCGCGCCTCGGCCAGGGTGCGATGGGTGCCTTCCAGGTCGAGCAGGCTGCTCTCGGTCGCCTCCAGCCATATCTGCTGCGGCGCGATGCCCGTGCCCGCCAGCTTCCGCTCCAGAACCGTGAGGATGCGCCCGGTATTGATGTCCGCCGCCGACAGGTTGAGGGCGACATGCATCCGTGGCGTGCGGCGCAGCAGGTCGCCGAGTTCGACGATGATCAGATCGACGATCATGTCGGTGATCGGCTGGATCAGTCCGGTGTCCTCGGCAAGCGGGATGAAGGCGTCGGGCCGCACCAGATCGCCGTTCGGCCGACGCCAGCGCGCCAGCGCCTCGGCCCCGATGCAGCGTCCCGTGGCGAGTTCGACGATCGGCTGGTAGTGGGCCACGATCTCGCGGTTGATGATCGCGCGCTTGAGTTCGCTGGAGGGCGACAGGCGTGCGCGCAGTATCAGCGTCGCCATCCCCGCCGAGAGCACCGCCAGCAACGGCAGGATCTGCCGCAGGACCGGCCAGGCGCCGAGCAGATACGGGCCAAAGGCCGGCGGCGTCGCCCGCGCGGTGACGGTCCACCCTCCCCCCCGCGCGGTTTCCTCTAGGACGTCGCCCGCCGGGTCAGGGCCGGGGCTGGTGTGGCCCCGGCGCTTGAGCGCGACGCCGTTCATGGCGAGGATCGTGAGGCCGTCACCCCCGCCGGGGGCGCCGAACAGGCGTTGCTGGTCCACCACGGCCGCGTGGCCGGCGAACGTCAGGATCATCTGTGGCCCGCGTGCGTCCTGGCTCGGCAGCCAGTTCGGTAGAATGCCAATGCCGTCCGGCATGATGAACGCAGGCGGGATGGTCGGCAGCCGGCGGGTGAGCGGACCCCAGGAGTTGCACTCCACGATCTCGCCGGGGGCATAGGCCATGTTGTCGACGGAGACCGTGTTGCGCGTGATGTCGCGCAGGCGAAGCACATGGGCCGGCGAACAGTCCTTGAAGCCGCTGGCGTCGGCCAGATGCAGGGCGTTCGAGATGTCCTGGTAGGCGGCCTGTATATGCTGGACCGTATGTTCGGCATGCAAGGTCAGGCGTTCGCGCTGATCTTTCAACGCAAGCTGCCAGGATACGAAGCAGGCTATCGTGACCAGAAGCGCGGTACATCCAACGGTAAACGCCGCGGCAACGCCGATAGCCCGCCAGTGATGCACGCGCGTACTCCACTCAACGTGGCTGGAAGCTGGCTTGGACGAGCATCTGAAGATCACAGCGCTGGATGATTGAATAAGACTATCACAATCCTTCGCCGTCTTCCTCGAGGAAGCTGCTTGATAATCAGGGGTGCTTGGCTGGCGTCGGGAATTAAAGGCGCGACGCTGCGTCATGTGCGTCGCGGCGCCCGGCGTTGCATCCGGCGGCGTGAGGCATGCGCCGGGACGCGGGCCGCGAGATGTTCAGCGATGTGTGCCTTGGCGCGAATCCATGGTGCAGCACCCTCGCGCCTTGCCATCCCCCTCCCCTTGCGCTAGGAAACGCGCGTCTGGGCGCCCCTTTATGGTTGGCCGCTGCGGGCGGGCCGGGGTGAGGCCATAGCTTTACCCCGCTGTAGGAGGCAGCCCGCCGCGTCGCCGATCGGTCGCTTGGATGTGAAGAGTTCCGGCCCTCTCCAAAAGCCGTCGGTGATCCATATCAGGAATCGTGCTGTCTCCACGTGCCCGCGTCTGCGGGTGCCGGGAGTTGAGCGTTTCCGCCGGTCCTTCGGCCCTTTCCGTTGCGCCCCGTGCGCGGGGGGCCGAGACGTCCCGGTGAAAGACGCCCGCCGTTCCTGGATATCTCCCGCGCCGGGTCCGGCGCGGCGAGGGGGTCCCCGGCAGATGGCGGGTGTCTACGCGTATACGTCGCTTGTTTCACGGCCACAGCGCCGGGCCTTCCGCGGGAAACCGGGAAGGCAGTATCGGGATCGCCAGACCCGATGCCCGTGGGACGAGGGGCGCCTTCAACTCATCCGGCGCAATTCGACTGGCTCAGGAGCTTATATGTCCGCAACACAAACCGCATTTGAGTCCCGCGAAGATTTCGCCGCGATGCTCGAAGAGAGCTTTACCCACACCGAGCCCGCCGAGGGCGCGGTCGTCAAGGGTATCGTGGTCGCTATCGAGAAGGACCTCGCCATCATCGACATCGGTCTGAAGACCGAAGGCCGAGTGGCACTGCGTGAATTTGCCGGCCCCGGCCGCGACCAGGAAATCAAGGTCGGCGACGAGGTCGAAGTCTATCTGGAGCGTGTCGAGAACGCGCTCGGCGAGGCCGTCCTCTCGCGCGACAAGGCACGCCGCGAAGAGAGCTGGGTCCGCCTCGAGAAGGCGTTCAACGCCCAGGAGAAGGTCTCCGGCGTGATCTTCAATCAGGTCAAGGGCGGCTTCACGGTCGACCTCGATGGCGCCGTGGCGTTCCTGCCGCGCAGCCAGGTGGACATTCGCCCGATCCGCGATGTCGGCCCGCTGATGCACAACCCGCAGCCGTTCCAGATCCTCAAGATGGACCGTCGCCGCGGCAATATCGTGGTTTCGCGCCGCACGGTTCTCGAAGAGACCCGCGCCGAGCAGCGCCACGAGCTGGTGCAGAACCTCGAAGAGGGTCAGGTCATCGACGGCGTGGTCAAGAACATCACCGATTACGGTGCGTTCGTTGATCTCGGCGGCATTGACGGCCTGCTGCATGTCACCGACATCGCCTGGCGTCGCGTGAACCACCCGACCGAAGTGCTGAACATCGGCCAGACGGTCAAGGTGAAGATCATCAAGATCAACCACGAGACCCACCGCATCTCGCTCGGCATGAAGCAGCTGCTCGGCGATCCGTGGGAGGGCATCGAGGCCAAGTACCCGGTCCAGGCCCGCTTCAAGGGTCGCGTCACCAACATCACCGACTACGGCGCGTTCGTCGAGCTGGAGCCGGGGATCGAGGGCCTCATCCACGTTTCCGAGATGAGCTGGACCAAGAAGAACGTTCACCCCGGCAAGATCGTCGCCACTTCGCAGGAAGTGGAAGTCGCGATCCTCGAGGTGGATCCGGTCAAGCGCCGCATCTCGCTGGGCCTCAAGCAGACCCTGCAGAATCCCTGGGAAGCCTTCGCCGAGAAGTACCCGGCGGGCGCCACCGTGGAAGGCGAGGTCAAGAACAAGACCGAGTTCGGTCTGTTCCTGGGTCTCGACGGTGATGTCGACGGCATGGTCCATCTCTCGGACCTCGACTGGAACCGTCCGGGCGAGCAGGTCATCGACGAGTTCAAGAAGGGCGACATCGTCAAGGCGCAGGTCCTTGATGTCGACGTCGACAAGGAGCGCATCTCGCTTGGCGTGAAGCAGCTCGGCGGCGACCCCTTCCAGGAAACCGGTGAACTGCGCAAGGGCGTCATCGTGACCTGTGAGGTCATCGACGTGAAGGATGGCGGCGTCGACGTGAAGATCGCCGGCTCCGACATGACCACCTTCGTCAAGCGCTCGGAACTGGCCCGCGACCGCGGCGACCAGCGTCCGGACCGCTTCGCCGTCGGCGAGAAGTTCGATGCCCGCGTCACCCTGTTCGACCGCAAGGCGCGCAAGGTGCAGGTCTCCATCAAGGCGCTCGAAATCGCCGAAGAGAAGGAGGCCGTGGCTCAGTTCGGTTCGCAGGACTCGGGCGCTTCGCTCGGCGACATCCTCGGCGCCGCGCTGAAGAAGGCTTCCGAGAAGGCCGACTGATCCATCAAGGCGCGAGGGCCCCGGCCCTCGCCGCTGGATCGGCAACAAATGAAACGGCCGGCGTGGCGACACGCCGGCCGTTTTGTTTGTGCGGGTGCCCACCGGGCAGGGCTCAGATACCTGGCTCAGATACCTGGCTCAGATACCCGGCTCAGGCACCGGGCGGAGGCATCTCGATGGGCGGCATGCTGTCGGGCGGCATTTCCGGCGGCGCCTGCGCGGGAATGTCCGGCCCGTCCGGCCCCGGCGGATAGATATCGGGACCGGTGTCGGGACCCTGCGGATCCTCGACCGGGATCGGGGGACCGCCGGGCGTTTCATCCGGCGGGGGAATGTCGGGACCGGGCGGCTGCCGCGGGGGAACCGGCGCGCCGACAAGGTCCGGCCTGAGCGGGGTGGGATCGACCATGCGTGTCCTCCTCTGTCGCGGGGGCAACGGATGGAACGGGCGCACGGTTCCGGTGGCCGGTCAGGGACGGGTGGGCGAAGCGGGCGGCGGCGAGGCCGGGCGCGTGCCGGTGGACCTCGCGGGCCACGTCATGGCGATGACGCCGGCGACGACGGCAATGAGGCCGAGCCAGGCGGTCGGCGGCAGGGCCTCGCCAAGGAACACCACGCTGATGCCGACCCCGATCGGCACCCGCAGATAGGCCTGCGCGGTGGCGCCGAGCGAGCCCAGTGTCTGCACCAGATGGAAGAACAGCACGAAGGCCAGCGCGGTGGAGAACAGCGCCAGCGCCACCAGTGCCAGCAGCGAGCCGGTGGAGGGCGACAGCGTCCAAGGTCGGTCAAAGGCGAAGCTGGCGGGCAGCAGCAGCGCGGCGCCGCAGATCATGGAGCCGGCTGCCGGCATCATCGGATCGAGCCCCCTGAACCGGGCGCCGAACAGCGCGCCGCCGCCATAGCACAGCGTGGCCGCGAGCACGGCGAGCTGCGGCAGCACATCGCCGCCGAGCCCGTGCAGGGCGCCCGCGCCCACGGTGAGGCAGGCGCCGGCAAGCCCGCTCGCCACGCCGAACAGCTTGCGCACCCCCATCCCCTCGCGCCGGCCGATCAGCAGCGCGATCAGGAAGGCGAAGATCGGCGTGGTGGCGTTGAGGATCACCGCCAGCCCGGCATCGAGCCGCGTCTCCGCCCAGGCGATGAGGGTGAAGGGCAGTACGCTGTTCAGGCAGGCCTGGATGAGGAACATGCGCCACGTCGCCCGGTCCGCCGGCAACCGCAACCCGCGCGCCTGCAGCACCGCCAGCAGCACCGCACCGGCCAGCAGCGTGCGGCCGGCCATGAAGGTGAGCGGGGGAATGGTCTCCACCCCGATCTTGATGAAGCTGTAGGACGCGCCCCACAGGGTGGAGAGCAGCAGCAGCAGGGCCAGTTCGCGGGGCAGCGCGGGCGTCGCAGAGGGCGTCACAGGGGCGTTTCCATCGGGTTCTCGGCTGCCGCGTGGGGCGACGGCCGGCGCCTTGTAGCGCAGGACGGGCGCGCGATGCTTCGGCCGATGCCGAAATGTCCGCGGCTGACCCGGCCCGGCCGCGCTGCTAGGCTGAGGCCATGTCAGCGATCGTCTCGGGTAACCAGATTGCAGAGATCGCCGCGCTGGTCGGCGACCCCGCCCGTGCCAACATGCTGCTGGCGCTGATGGGCGGTCGGGCGCTGACCGCCGGCGAACTGGCGCGCCACGCAGGGGTGAGCGCGTCCACCACCAGCGGGCATCTTGCCCGGCTGGCGGCGGCGCGGCTGGTGACGCCCGCGCGGCAGGGGCGGCACCGCTATTACCGGCTGGCCTCGCCCGAGATCGCCGATGTGGTGCACGCGCTGATGGTGGCGACGGGAGGCTCCCCGGCACGCCACCGGCCGGTGGGCCCGCGCGACGCGGCGCTAAGGCTGGCGCGCACCTGCTACGATCATCTGGCGGGCCGGCTGGCGCTGGCGCTCGCCGATGCGCTGCACGCCCGCGCCCATGTCGTGGAGGCCGATGGCGGGGCTGTCGTCACCGAGGCCGGCCGGGCCTTCCTCGTCGATTTCGGGCTCGATCTCGACGCCGGGGCGTCCTCGCGGCGGCCGCTGTGCCGCACCTGCCTCGACTGGAGCGAGCGCCGCCCGCATCTGGCGGGCCGGCTCGGGGCCGGGCTGCTGGGACGGCTGCGGGAACTGGAATGGGTGGCGGACATGCCCGGCACCCGCGCGCTGCGCGTCACCCGCGCCGGGGAGGCCGGGTTTGTGGAGTATTTCGGCCTGGCTCCGGACTGGCGCTGCGAGGCGGTGGCGCCGGGATGGGGCGGCTGAGGGATCCGGCGTGCCTCACACCACCCGCGCCGGATTTCCCAGCGCCTTGGCGCCCTTGGGGACGTCTTTGGTCACCACCGCGCCGGCGCCGATGAGGGCATCGTCGGCGATGGTGACGCCCGGCAGGATGATCGCGCCGGCGCCGATCCAGACATTGCGACCGATCGTGACCGGCCGGCCGAATTCGAGGCCGGCGGCGCGCTCCCTGGGGTCGCGCGGATGGTCGGCGGTGAGGATCTGCACCCCCGGCCCGATCTGGGTACCATCGCCGATGCGGACCTCGACCACGTCGAGGATCACGCAGTTGAAGTTCAGGAATACCCCGGCGCCGAGGCGGATGTTGAAGCCGTAGTCGCAATGGAAGGGCGGGCGGATCACCGAGCCGTCGCCGACCGCGCCGAGGCGCTGAGCCAGCAGGGCGTCGCGCATCGCCTGCGGCGCGCCGAGCGCGCCATTATAGCGGGCCATCCACTGGGCGGCGGCGGCCGAGCAGGCCTGAATCTCCGGATCGGCGGCGCTGTAGAGCTCGCCCGCCAGCATCTTCTCGAACTCGGTGCCTGCCAAGAGGCCGCCTCCCCAATTGCCCTGCCAATCGTCCCGCCTGAGCGCGCTCTGGGCCATGTGTTCCGTCCGCCTTTGCCCGCGCCCAAGCTCGGGCGCGGGAGTACCGATTAGCGGGACTCCGTGAGGGCGGGAAGCGCGTGCGCCATCACGATTTGCTTCGCTCTGAATCGCGGGGAGCGTGGCGATCCGAGGCGGCGGATTAGGACTTTATTGACAGAGTCGGGCGCGCGCTCAGCCGAGCTCCGCCCAGCCGGAGAGCTCGCGGCGGATGACCGCCTCCAGCACGTCGATGCCGGGCTCGCTGTCGTTCAGGCAGTTGATGAAGTGGAACTTCTCGCCGCCATTGTGATGGAAGATCTCGGCATTCTCGCCGCCGATCTCCTCCAGCGTCTCCAGGCAGTCGGCGACGAAGCCGGGGGTGAGGACCGCGAGCCGCTTCACGCCGGATTTCGCCAGCGCCTCCACGGTCTTGTCGGTGTAGGGCTGAAGCCATTCGGCGCGGCCGAAGCGGGACTGGAAGGTGAGGCGAAGCTTGTCCTCGGGCCAGCCGAGATACTCGCGCACCAGCCGCGTGGTCTTGTAGCAATAGCAGTGATAGGGGTCGCCCTTGTCGAAATATTCCTTCGGGATGCCGTGGAACGAGGCCAGCACCAGCTCCGGCTCCCAGTCGAGGGTGGCGAGCGAGGCGGTGATGGAATCGCCGAGCGCCTTGATATAGGCGGGCTCGTCCGGCCAGTGCGGGGCGACGCGCAGCACCGGCTGCCAGCGCATCTTCTTCAGCGCGTCGAAGGCCGCGTCGCACACGGTGGCCGAGGTGGCGGCGGCGTATTGGGGATAGAGCGGCACCAGCAGGATGCGCTCGCAGCCCTGCTGGTGCAGCGCCTCGATGCGTGAGGCGATGGAAGGGTTGCCGTAGCGCATCGCCCAGTCGAAGACGATGCGGGGATTTTTGGCGGCGAGGCGGGCATTCAGCTTGTCGGACTGCGCGCGGGTAATGGTGCGCAGCGGACCCTCGTTGCGCTCCTTGTTCCAGATCGTCTCGTAATCCTTGCCCTTGGCCTGCGGGCGCTTCGACAGGATGATGACGTTGAGCAGGAACCACCACAGCACGCGGTTCACCTCGATCACGCGGCGGTCGGAGAGGAACTCCTTGAGGTAGCGCCGCATCGACCAGTAATCGGTGCCGTCCGGCGTGCCGAGATTGACGATCAGCACGCCGATCTTGCCGAAGGCGACCGAGGGATGCCCGGCGGGGAGAGCGGACGTGCCATCCGCGGCCTGCGACATCGGAACGGGCTTGTTCATCGGCACTCCCTCGCCTGAATTTCGGCCGGACAATCGGCCTCCGAGCTTATAGGCCAAATCGGCCACGCCGCCACAGCGGCTACGGGGGTGCCGTGGCGCACCCCCGCCTTGTCATACGCATCAGGGGCGCGGCGGGATCTCCAGCCCGCGCTGCACCGCCGGGCGGGCGAGGCCGCGCGCCAGCCAGGCGGGCACGTTGACCAGTTCGTCATAGCCGACAAGCTCGCCCGCACCGTAGAAGCCGACGAGATTGCGCACCCAGCCGAGCAGGGCGATGTCGGCGATGGTGTAGTCCGCGCCCATGATCCAGTCGCGCCCTTCCAGGCGGGTCTCCAGCACCCGGATCAGGCGCGCGCTTTCCTTGGCGTAGCGGTCACGCGGGCGCTTGTCCTCATAGTCGCGGCCGGCGAATTTGTGGAAGAAGCCGAGCTGGCCGAACATCGGGCCGAGGCCCGCCATCTGCCACATCACCCACTGGAGGGTCTCGTAACGCGCGGCCGGGTCCTCCGGCAGGAATTTTCCGGTCTTCTCCGCGAGATAGACCAGGATGGCGCCCGATTCGAACAGCGCCAGCGGCGCGCCGCCCGGCCCATTGGGGTCGAGGATCGCGGGGATCTTGCCGTTGGGATTGAGCGCGAGGAATTCCGGCGTCCAGGTCTCGTCAGCCCCGATATTGATGGTGTGCGCCTCATAGGGCAGGCCGGTCTCCTCCAGCATGATCGAGACCTTCACCCCGTTGGGCGTGGGCAAGGAATAGAGCTGGAGGCGGTCGGGATGGCGGGCAGGCCAGCGCGTCGCGACGGGGAAGGCGGTCAGATCCGGCATGGGGAACTCCTGAAGGGCAAGGGACCGCGGGCGCGTGGCGCGGCGGTGTCGCCTGAATCAATGGCGATGCGCGGGGCGTATTTCAATCGCCGGGAGCGATTGCCCCGCACCGGAGGTGCCGCGCCGCTTGCCACATGACCCCGGCAGTCCGGCCCGCGCGCCGCGGGACTGGCTGACGCGCCTTGCTGACGGGCCTTGCCCGGCATCACGTAAAATCGAATTGCGAGAATATAATTCGTTTGCTATTAATTTGGAATGAATGAAAATATCCCCCTGCAGCGGGCCTTGACCGCGCAACTCCTGCTGGCCGGCCGGCAATGGCGGCGGCTGGCCGAGCGCCAGCTGACGGATTTCGGTATCTCGGAGGCCTGCGCCGCGCCGTTGCTGTGGACCGGGCGTCTGGGCGGCGGCGTGCGGCAGGTGACGCTGGCGGGCCATGTCGGGATCGAGGGGCCCTCGCTGGTGCGCCTGCTCGACCAGCTCGCCGTCTCTGGCCTCATCGAGCGCCGGGACGACCCCACCGACCGCCGCGCCAAGACGATCTGGCTCACGCCCGCGGGTGAAGCGCTGGCCGGCCGGATCGAGAACCTGCTGGGGGACCTGCGCGAGCGGGTGCTGGCCGGGGTCAGCCGGTCCGACCTCGAAGCGGCTCTGCGTGTGCTGGGCGCCTTCGACGAAGCCTTCGCACAGACGGCGGACGAGGTGCCGTCGTGACGCTTCCGTCATGGCGGGACTGGCTGTTTTCCGGCAAGGCCTTCCTCGCCTCCATGCTGGCGCTCTACATCGCGCTCGCCTTCGACCTGCCGCGTCCCTACTGGGCGATGGCGGCGGTGTATATCGTCGCCAACCCGCTGGCCGCGGCGACCAGCTCGAAGGGGCTGTACCGCGCGCTAGGCACGCTGATCGGTGCCGGCGCGGCGGTGTTTCTGGTGCCGCTGTTCATCAACGCGCCGGAACT
Source organism: Ancylobacter pratisalsi (assembly GCF_010669125.1). Classification (NCBI taxonomy): domain Bacteria; kingdom Pseudomonadati; phylum Pseudomonadota; class Alphaproteobacteria; order Hyphomicrobiales; family Xanthobacteraceae; genus Ancylobacter; species Ancylobacter pratisalsi. Next base: position 2,064,624 of record NZ_CP048630.1, on the reverse strand, counting down.
GCTGAGCCTCGTGGTCGCGCTCTGGACCGGGTGCCTGCTCTACATCTCGATGCTCGACCGTTCGCCGCGCAGCTATGTGTTCATGCTGGCCGGCTACAGCCTGCCGTTGATCGCGCTGCCGGAAGTCGGTGCGCCGGACCAGATCTTCGACATCGCGCTGGCGCGCAGCGAGGAGATCATCATCGGCATCACCTGCGCGTCGCTGGTCGGCACCGTGCTGTTTCCCACCAGCGTCGGCACCGCGCTTTCCGCGCGTATCGCCGGCTGGCTGGACGATGCCGCCTCCTGGGCCGGCGAGATCCTGCGCGGCGAGGGCGCGCTACCCGTGACGCCGCTGCGCCGGCAGGCGCTCGCCGCCGACATCGCCGGGCTCGACCTGATCATCAGCCAGCTTTCCTATGACGCGGCCACGCGCGACGTGGCGCGCCATGCGCGGGAACTGCGCGGGCGGCTGCTCATGCTGCTGCCGCTGCTGTCCTCCCTCGCCGACCGGCTCCACGCGCTGAAGGGGCAGGAAGGCGCGCTGCCGCAAGACCTTTCAACGCTGCTGGCCCGCGTGGCCGACTGGCTGGCACGCGGCCGCGATGCCGACCCTGACCATGGCGACGCGCTGATTGCCGCCATGGTCGCCCGTCGCCCGTCCCACGCCGCCGATTGGGACGCGCTGATGCGCGCCAGCGCGCTCGACAGGCTCGCCGAGATCGTGGCGCTGTGGAGCGACTGCCTGAGCCTGAAGGCCGATATCGAGCGCGGCCGGCAGGCCGGTCCCTGGCGCCCGCGTTTTCGCCATCGCGGCGCGGTGGCGCGGGCACGCCATTACGACCTTGGCCTGATGGCGTTCTCCGCCGGTTCCTGCGTCCTCGCCATTCTGGTCGTCTGCGCGTTCTGGATCACCACCGGCTGGTCCGAAGGTGCCGGCGCGGTGATGATGACGGCGGTGGCCTGTTCCTTCTTCGCCTCGCTCGACCGACCCGCGCCGCTGATCCGCTCGATGACGGTGTGGAGCGGCGTCAGCCTTGTCGTGGCCGGCGTCTATCTGTTCGGCATCCTGCCGCAGGTGCACGACTTCGAGATGCTGGTGCTGGTCTTCGCGCCGCCCTTCCTGCTGGTCGGCCTTTTGATGACGCGCCCCAAGCTCACCATGTTCGGCCTGCTGCTGGGTGTGAACACCGCCTCCTTTGTCGCGCTGCAGAACCGCTACGGCGTGGATTTCGCCAGCTTCGCCAATCAGGGCTGGGCGGCGATGGCGGGGCTGGGGTTCGCCTATGTGTGGACCCTCGCCACCCGGCCGTTCGGCGCGGAGATCGCCGCGCGGCGGCTGGTGCGCGCGGGCTGGAGCGATCTCGCCGACATGGCCGAGGGGCGCCAGCGCGGCGACCCCCAGAAACTCGCCGGCCGCATGCTGGACCGTCTCGGCCAGCTGGTGCCCCGGCTCGCCACGCTCGACGGCCGGGAGCTGGCGAAGGTGGACGGTTTCGCCGATGTGCGCGCCGGCTTCAACATCGTGGAGCTGCAGAACACCCGGCGCGGCATGAACCGTGAGGCCCGCGCGGCGATCGAGACGGTGCTCGCCGACCTCGCCGCGCTCTATCGCGACCGGGTCGCGGGCGGGCGCCACATCGCCCCGCCCGAGCCGATCTGCGACGGGCTCGACCAGGCGCTTCGCCTTGCCGCGCGCGAGAATAGCGGCCCGGCGCGCCGGGCGCTGGACGCGCTGGTGGGGCTGCGCCGTGTGCTGTTTCCCCAGGTGCCGGGCCCCGCCGGCCGCTTCGTGCCGGAGCGTGCGCCGGTCGTGCTGCCGATGGCGGCGGAGTAGCCCGATGCCCGCTGAAATCGACATGTACGGGGTCTACCTGCCGAGCCTGCTGGCGCTGATGTTCCTCACCCTGCCGCTGAGCCTTCTGGTGCGGCGCGTGCTGGCGTGGTTCGGCGCCTATTCCCTGATCTGGCATCGCGGGCTGTTCGATATCGCCCTCTATCTGGTGCTGCTGCAGGGCATGTCCCTGCTGTCGCAATGGTGGTTTTCATGACCTTTTCACCGCGCGGCGCGCTTCGCGTCACCCTCACCTGCCTCATCGTCGTCGCCGCGCTTGGCGCGGGACGCGGGCTGTGGGCGCATTACATGGACGAACCGTGGACCCGCGACGCCAAGGTGCGCGCGGACATTGTCGGCGTGGCGCCGGACGTCTCCGGCTTCGTCAGCGAGGTGCTGGTCCATGACAATCAGGCGGTGAAGAAGGGGGATGTTCTCTTCCGCATCGACCGCGCCCGCTTCGCCATCGCGCTGGATCAGGCCGAGGCGGTGGTGGCCGGCCGGGAGGCGGCGCTGGACCAGGCGCGGCGCGACCGCGCGCGCTACGAGAAGCTGAAGGACGTCGTCTCCGAGCAGAAGACCGAGCAGATGCGCATGGAGGAGGCCGAGGCCGAGGCCAGCCTGCGCCAGGCCCGCGCCGAACGGGATCTCGCCCGTCTCAATCTGGAGCGCGCCGAGGTGAAGGCCCCGGTGAACGGCACTCTCACCAATCTCAGCCTGAGGCCCGGCGACTACCTGACCGCCGGCACGGCGAAGGTGGCGCTGGTCGATACCGATTCGCTGCGGGTGGAGGGCTATTTCGAGGAGACCAAGCTCGCCCGGATCGATGTCGGCGCGCCGGTGTCGATCCATCTGATGGGACAGGCGACGCCGCTTGATGGCCATGTGGAGAGCATCGCGGCCGGCATCGAGGACCGCGAGCGCACGGTCGGCACCGGGCTGCTTGCCAACATCAACCCCACCTTCAGCTGGGTGCGCCTTGCCCAGCGTGTGCCGGTGCGCATCGCCTTCGACCATGTGCCCGACGATGCGCGGCTGGTAGCCGGCCTCACCGCCACCGTGTCGGTGGGGGACGGCGTACCCTAGGGGAATAAGGGCGGTTGCGAGTTCGCGGCGTTCCGGGGAAGGTGGCGATAACGAGAAACGTCACAGTTCCGGGAGAAGGCGGTGAAGTTCCGCACCGCAGCTTTAGCCATTATCGGCGCCTGCGCGCTGATGGCGGCGGCGTGGCCGGCCCATGCGCGGGCGCTGCGCATCGTCACCTCGTTCCCGCCCTCGATGATCGAGAAGTACCGCACCGCGTTCCACGCGGCACGGCCGGACATCGAGATCGAGTTCGTGCAGCGCAAGACCACCGCGGCGGTGGCGCTGATCACGGGCGGCAAGCGGCTCGACGCCGACCTGTTCTGGGCGTCCGCCCCCGACGCGTTCGAGCTGCTGAAAATGGAAGGTCGGCTCGCCCCGCTGGCGCCGCGCGACACCGGCACCCCGCCGGTGGTGGCCGGCTATCCGGTCAATGATCCCAACGATATGTATCTCGGCTTCGCGCTGTCGGGCTACGGCGTGGTCTGGAACGAGGCCTATCTCGCGCGCCAGGGCCTTGCCGTGCCGCGGCGCTGGCGCGACCTGACGGCGCCGGTCTATCACGGCCATATCGGCATCTCCTCGCCCTCGCGCTCGGGCACCACCCACCTCATGGTCGAAGCGCTGTTGCAGGCGGAAGGCTGGGCGCGGGGCTGGGCGGTGTGGCGGCAGGTCGGTGGCAATCTCGCCACCGTCACCGCGCGCAGCTTCGGCGTTTCGGCCGGCGTCGCGCGCGGACGCTTCGGCATCGGCATCACCATCGATTTCCTGGCCCAGCCGGTGGAACTGGCCGACGCGCCGGTAAAATTCAGCTTTCCCGACCAGAAGGTGTTCACCCCCGCCAGCATCGCGCTGCTGAAGGAGGCGTCGAATATCGAGGCCGCGAACGCCTTCGTCGATTTCCTGCTCTCGGTGCCCGGCCAGCTTCTGCTGCTCGACCCCGCGATCGGGCGCCAGCCGATCCGTCCGGAATTCTATGCCGATGGCGTGACCGACGGGCCCAACCCGTTCGCGCTCAGCGACGAGGCGGCGACGTGGAGTTTCAACGCCGCCCGCTCGGCGCAGCGCTATGAGCTGGTCAACATCCTGTTCGACGAGCTGATCACCTTTCGCCTGACGCAGGCCGCCGACATCTGGCGCACGGTCTACGAGGTCGAGACCAGCCTGCGCGACGCCTCCGACACCGAGGCCGCCAGACGCGTGACGCAGGCGCGCGCGCTGCTCGGTGAGATGCCGTTCGGCGAAAGCGAGGCGGCGGCGCTCGCCAGCACGGTAAAACTGGTGCGGGTGCCGCGCGGCCTGCCGGCCTCGGATGAGCAGACCCGGCTCACCACCCGCATCCGCGACTGGGCGGCGCAGAATCTCGATGCGGCGCATGATGCGGCGGCGGGCGCGCGGCGACGGCTGGTCGAGCTTGGCCGGCTGCCCGCGCTGCGGACCGGGGACGGCGCGCCATGAGGGCGCAGGGGACGCGTTTCGGTATCGGCGGGCGGCTTCTTGCCGCCTTCATCGGCGTCGGCGCGCTGGCGGTGGTCGCCTGCATGGTCGGCTGGCTGTCCTATGCCCGGCTGTCCTCGGAGCTGGATTCCACCGCGCGCGGCCACGTGCCGGCGCTGGTGTTCGCCGCCCAGCTCTCGCAGGCCGGCGGACGCCTCACAGCGGCGGCGACGGAACTTGCCACCGCCGAGCGCCGCGACGCCCATGACGCGGCGATGGCGCGGGCGCGAACCCGCCTCGGCGATCTGCGCGCGCTGCTGGACACCGCGCCGGCCGGCGATGCCTCGGCCCGCTTCGGTGCCCTGCGGCGTCTGGTCGACGCGCTTGGCACCAATCTCGACGTGGTCGATGCCGCTGCCCGCCGCCGCTTCGATATCGAGACCCGCACCCGGGCCATTGTCGACGAACTGCGCTGGCTGCAGGCCGACCTCGTCGACGAGGTCGAGCCGCTGGTGGAGGATGCGCGCTTCAACATTCACGCCGCGCTGGAACAGGTCGGGCAGGCGGGCGAGGCCGCGTTGGCGGCCCAGCGCGTGCTGCGCGACGAGACCGCCAAGACCGAGGCGATCCTTGCCCTGAGCGCGCAGGCGCATCTGTCGATCGGCCTGCTGGGGCAGGTGGCGAGCGTGCGCGCGCCCGAGGATTTGCGCCAGACCGGGCATTTCCTTGGCGAAGCGGCGGACGAGCTGGTGGTCGAGAGCACACGGCTCAAGGGGTGGGCCGACAGCATCACCGTGCGCCAGATCGTGGCCCGCCTCGCCGCGCTCGCCAATGCGGTGAGCGGCCTGCCGGGCCTGCGCGGCGCCGAGATCGCGGCCTCCGAGGAGGTGCAGGCGCGGCTCGGCGCCAGCCGGGATCTCGCCGCGGAACTGGGCGACAACATCGCCGCCGTCGCCCGCCGGATCGAGACCGATGCCCGCGCCGCCGCCGCGCGCGCCGCCGAGGCCATCGTGGTGGGGCGCAGCCTGCTGCTCGGCATTGCGGTGCTCTCGCTCGGCGTTGCCGTGCTGGTCGGGTGGTTTTATGTCCGGCGCAGCCTGATCACCCGGCTGGAGCGGCTCACTCTGGCGGCCGGCGCCATTGCCGGCGGCGGCACGGTGGACCTGCCGGCCCCGACGACACACGGCTATTTCGGCGAGGACGAGCTGGACGAGCTGTCACGTGCGCTGGCGATCTTCCGCCAGACGCGGGATGAACTGGTGCAGTCCGCCAAGCTTGCCGCGCTCGGCCAGATGGCGGCCGGCATCGGCCATGAGCTGAACCAGCCGCTCGCCGCGATCCGCTCCCACGCCCATAATGGCGCGGTGCTGCTGGCGCGCGGGCGTGGCGAGGACGCCGCCACCAGCCTGGCGCGCATCGAGGGGCTGACCGTGCGCATGGCCCAGAGCATCGCCCATCTGAAGCGCTTCGCGCGCCGTCCCGAGCCGGAAATCGGTACGGTGAGCCTCGACGCGGTGATCGAGGGCGCGCTGTCGCTGTTCGCCCAGCGCATCGCCGACGAGCAGATCGAGGTGGTGCGCGCGGTGCCGGCGGGGCTGCTGGTGCTGGCGGAGGAGGTGCGGCTGGAACAGGTGGTCGTCAACCTGATCGCCAACGCGATGGACGCGGTGCGCGATGCGCACACGCGCCGGATCGTGATCGACGCCCGGCGCGACGGGGAGCATGTGAGCATCGCGATCAGCGACACCGGCAGCGGCATAGAGGGCGGGCTCGCAACGGATATCTTCGATCCGTTCTTCACCACCAAGCCGCCGGGCGCGGGCCTCGGGCTCGGCCTTTCGCTGTCGTTCAACATCATCCGCGACTTCGGCGGCCGCCTGCTGCTGAAGGAAAGTTCGCCCGCCGGCAGCACCTTCACCATCGAACTGCGTGAGGTCGCATGAAGAACACGCCCGATGTGCTGCTGGTGGACGACGACGAGGAGGTCCGCCAGGCCTATGGCCAGACGCTGGAGCTGGACGGGCTGACCGTGGCGACGTTTGGCAGCTCGGGGGCGGCGGTGAAGCCGCTGTCGCCGGAATTCCAGGGCGTGGTCGTGACCGATGTGCGCATGCCCGGCATGGACGGCTTCGCCTTCCTCGACGGGGTGCGCCGGCTCGACCCGGAGATCCCGGTGGTGCTGGTGACGGGCCATGGCGACGTGCCGATGGCGCTGAAGGCGCTGAGGGCCGGCGCGTGGGACTTCATCGAGAAGCCGGCCGACCCGGTGCTGCTGGTGCAGACCGTGCGGCGCGCGCTGGAGCACCGCCATCTGGTGCTGGAAAACCGGCTGCTGCGCGCGCAGGCGGCCGGCCGCGACGGCGTGGACGAGGATGTCTGGGCGCGGCGGTTGATCGGGCGCTCCGAGCCGATGCAGCGCCTGCGCCGCACGCTCGCCGTACTGGCCGACACCCGCACCGACGTGCTCATTTTCGGGGAGACCGGCACCGGCAAGGAAATGGCGGCGCGCGCGCTGCATGATTTCGGACGCCGCCGTGCCGGCCGGTTCGTGGCGGTGAACTGCGCCGCGATTCCCGAGAACATGATCGAGAGCGAACTGTTCGGGCACGAGGCCGGCGCCTTCACCGGTGCGCGCGAACGGCGCATCGGCAAGATCGAGCACGCCCACAAGGGGACGCTGTTCCTCGACGAGATCGAATCCATGCCGCTGGCCGCGCAGACCCGCCTGCTGCGGGCGCTGCAAGAGCGCAGCATCGAGCGGCTGGGCTCCAATGTGGAGATCCAGGTCGATATCCGGGTGCTGGCCGCGACCAAGGTCGACCTGCTGGCGCTGTCCGGGGAGGGCCGGTTCCGTGAGGACCTGCTGTACCGGCTGAACACCGTGACGGTGCGCCTGCCCCCGCTGCGCGACCGCCGCGACGACATTCCCGCGCTGTTCCGCCATTTCGTCACCCTGCTGGCGGAGCGCGATGGCGTGCCGGCGGAACCGGCGGGGGCGGCGACGCTGGCGCAGATGATGGCGCGGCCCTGGCCGGGAAACGTGCGCGAGCTGCGCAACGCCGCCGAGCGCCACGTGCTCGGGCTCGGTGAGGCCGACGAGGCGGTGCCGGCGCCGGCGGACGGGCTGTCGCTGGAGGCGATGGTGGACATTGCCGAGCGGCAGGCCATCGCCCAGGTTCTGGTACGCCATGGCGGGCGGGTGGGGCAAAGCGCGGAGGCGCTCGGCATCTCGCGCAAGACGCTCTACCTCAAGATGCGCAAGCACGGGCTGGAGCGCGACGCGGTCGAGGATTGACGTTACCGCGATGACCCATCGGGACGTCCACGCGGTTACACGGATTGCCCAATGTTCCCGGCCGGTGGCGATGTCTCATTTGGGAAAATAAGTATTATCAATAGCTAAGCGTCATTTCCCGGCTTTGGCACGCGCGTTGCGGTGTGTGTGCCCGCAGCCTTCGGGCCGCCAAAGCAAAGTTTGGGAGAAGACGCCATGATCCGTTCCGCCGCCCTCGCGGCCACCCTTGCGCTCGCCTCGTTCACCGCTGTTCCCGCTGCCCTCGCGCAATCGGGCACGGTGACCGTCGTCACCTCCTTCTCCAAGGACGTGACCGACCCGATCAAGGCCGCGTTCGAGAAGGCAACCCCCGGCGTCGTGCTCGACGTCCAGAACCGCAACACCAATGCGGGCGTGAAGTATCTCGACGAAACCCGCTCCAACCCGCAGGCGGACCTGTTCTGGGCCTCGGCGCCGGACGCGTTCGAGGTGCTCAAGTCCAAGAACCTGCTGCAGAAATTCACGCCGACCGCCGAGGGCATTCCCGACAAGATCGGCGCCTACCCGATCAATGACCCGGACGGCTACTATTTCGGCTTCGCCGCATCCGGCTACGGCATCATGTGGAACACCCGCTATGTCGACGCCAATGAGCTGCCCTCGCCCAAGGAGTGGGGCGATCTGGCGACCGCGCCCTATTACGACCATGTCGCGATGGCCTCGCCCTCGCGCTCGGGCACCACGCACCTGACCATCGAGACTATTTTGCAGGGCGAGGGCTGGGACAAGGGCTGGCGCACCATCAAGGAGATGGCCGGCAACTTCCAGACCATTACCGACCGCTCCTTCGGCGTGCCGGAGGCGGTGAATTCCGGACAGGTCGGCTATGGCATCGTGATCGACTTCTTCGCCTTCTCCGCGCAGGGCTCCGGCTTCCCGGTGAAGTTCGTCTACCCCACCGTGACCACGGTGGTGCCGGCCAATATCGGCATTGTCGCCGACGCGCCGAATGCCGAGAACGCCAAGACGTTCATAAACTTCCTGCTCTCGCCCGCCGGCCAGGAAGTGCTGCTGGAACCCAGCATCCGCCGCCTGCCGGTGAACCCGGCGGTCTATGCCAAGGCGCCCGAGGGCTACCCCAACCCCTTCACCGATCCCCGCTTCAAGGCGATGACGATGTTCGACGTCGCCAAGTCCGGCCAGCGCTCGGCGGTGGTCGACACGCTGTTCGACCAGATGATCTCCTTCCAGCTCGACGATCTGAAGGCGGCGACCAAGGCGATCCACGAGGTTGACGCCAAGCTTGCGGCCAAGGACAACGCGCAGGCCCGCGCCCTGATCGAGGACGCGCGCGCGCTGATCGCCGCCGTGCCGGTGACCGAGGAAGAGGCTTCGAGCGAGGCGGTTCGCGCGGCGTTCAGCGGCGGCAAGCAGAAGGGCGCCCGCCAAGCCGAGATCGAGCAGCAGTGGGCGACGTTCGCCAGGGACAACTACGCCAAGGCCCGCGCCAAGGTGGCGGAAGCGGCCAAGCTCGCGAACTGATCCCCGTCCCGCTCACATCTCCACCGGGGCGCGGCCGCCGGGTCGGCCGCGCCCGTCTCTCATCCACGCCATAGCTGGAGCGTGCTGCATGTCGCTCGCCCTCACTGAGGCCCCGGCGCGTCGCTGGCGGCTGTCCGGAACACCCGGCCAGATCGCGCTGGCGCTGGGGCTCGCCGCCTTCCTGCTGGCCTTCCTTCTGGTTCCGGTCGGGTCCGTCATCTATGTGGCCTTCACCGAGAAGGGCACCGGCGCGTTCACGCTGATCAATTTCGCGGATTTCTTCCGCACCGACCTGTTCATGCGCTCGTTCTGGAACTCGTTCTACGTGTCGGCGATGACGGTGGTGCTGGCTTCGATCTTCGCGCTGCCACTGGCCTATATTACGACGCGGTTCGAGTTTCGCGGCGCGTTGATCATCCAGACGCTCGGCTTCGTGCCGCTCATCATGCCGCCTTTCGTCGGGGCGGTGGCGATGCAGCTGCTGTTCGGGCGCAACGGCTCGGTCAACCTGCTGCTCAACGAGTATCTGGGCTTCCGCATTCCCTTCATGGAAGGGCTGAACGGGGTGATCTTCGTTCAGGCGATCCATTATTTCCCGTTCATCCTGATCAACCTGTCGGCCGCGCTGCGCAACATCGACCGCTCGATGGAGGAGGCGGCGCAGAATCTCGGCTCGTCAGGGATGCGGATGTTCCGGCGCATCGTGCTGCCGCTCGCCATGCCGGGCTATGTCGCCGGTGCCTCGCTGGTGTTCGTGAAGGTGTTCGACGACCTCGCCACCCCGCTGCTGCTGAACGTGAAGGACATGCTGGCGCCGCAGGCCTATCTGCGCGTCACTTCCATCGGCATCACCGATCCGATGGGCTACGTCATCGCCGTGGTGCTCATCATCGTGTCGGTGGCGGCCATGTGGGCGTCGGCGCTGGCTCTGAAGGGGCGCGACTACGCCACCACGCAGCGCGGTGGCGGCGGCCTCGCCAAGCGGCGCATGCGGCCCTGGGAGAAGGTGGTCGCCTACAGCGTCGTCGCCCTCATCCTGCTGCTGGTGCTGGCGCCCCATATCGGGCTGCTGCTGCTGTCCTTCGCCACCATCTGGTCCTACAGCCCGCTCCCCGACGGCTTCACGCTCGACCATTACGGCCGGGTCTTCGGCGAGAGCTCGACCTACATCAAGAACACGCTGATCTACGCCTCGATCGCCGGCGGCATCGACGTCGTGGTGGGCACCGCCATCGCCTATCTGGTGCTGCGCACCAAGCTGGTCGGCCGGCAGTGGCTGGACTGGGCCGCCACCGCGGCGCTGGCGGTACCGGGTGTGGTGCTCGGCATCGGCTATCTGCGCACCTTCTTCGACATCCGGCTGCCGGACGGCACGCCGCTGGCGACGATGTGGATCATCCTGGTGATCGCGCTGGCGATCCGCCGCCTGCCCTATGCGCTGCGCGCCTGCTACGCCGCGCTCCAGCAGATCTCGGTCTCGCTGGAAGAGGCGGCGGAGAATCTCGGCGCCACCAAGCCGCGCACGGTGCGGCGCATCGTGGTGCCGCTGATGATGGGCGGCATCCTCGCCGGCTTCGTCACCAGCTTCGCCACGGCGGCGGTCGAGCTTTCCGCCACCCTGATGCTGGTTCAGTCCAACGCCGACGCCCCGCTCGCCTACGGCCTGTATGTGTTCATGCAGTCCGCCGCCGGCCGGGGACCGGGCGCGGCGCTGGGCGTCATCGCCGTGGTGCTGGTCGCCGCCTGCACGCTACTTTCGCAATACATCATTGATCGCAACCAGAAGAACACGGGGGCCGCCCGATGAACGCTCACGCCACCACCGACCCCGTGACCACCGATGCCGCCGCTTCGGTGCTGCACGCGGCCGCCGTCGATCTGCATATCGAGGGGGTGAACCTCTCCTATGGCAGCAATCACGTGCTGAAGAACGTCAATCTCGACATCCGGCCGGGCGAGTTCTTCGCCTTCCTCGGACCGTCGGGTTGCGGCAAGACCACGCTGCTGCGGCTCATCGCCGGCTTCAACACCGCCGACAATGGCCGTGTCGTGGTGGGCGGGCGCGACATCAGCGACCTGCCGCCGTGGAAGCGCGACGTCGGGCTGGTGTTCCAGAGCTACGCGCTGTGGCCGCATATGAGCGTCGCGCGCAACGTCGCCTTCGGGCTGGAGGAGCGTGGCGTGGCGCGGGCGGAGATCCAGCGCCGGGTGGCCGCCGCGCTGGAGATCGTCGGGCTCGGCCATCTGGCCGACCGCCGGCCCTCGCAGCTCTCGGGCGGCCAGCAGCAGCGCGTGGCGCTGGCGCGCACGGTGGTGATCGAGCCCAAGGTTCTTCTGCTCGACGAGCCGCTGTCCAACCTCGACGCCAAGATGCGGGTGCAGGTGCGCCGGGAACTGCGCGACCTGCAGCAGCGGCTCGGCCTCACCACCATCTTCGTGACCCACGATCAGGAAGAGGCCAACACGGTCTGCGACCGTATCGCGGTGATGAATGACGGCGTGGTGCAGCAGGTGGGGACGCCGGTGGAGCTTTACGAGCACCCGGCCAACCTGTTCGTCGCCACCTTCCTCGGCACCGCCAACGTGCTGGAAGGCGCCGTTGTGGGCGCGGGGGCGGAGCGCCATTTCGAGGGGCTGGGCGGCATGCGGATCGCGATCGCGCCCGATGCGGTGCTGCCGGACCAGGCGCGGCTGGTGTTCCGCCCGCAGGTGGCCAAGCTCTCGGCCGAGAGGCCCACGGGGGCGAGCTGCTTCGCGGGCGAGATCATGCGCCGGGAATTTCTCGGCAGCGTCATCCGTTTCGGCATTCTGATCGCCGGGCAGGAGATTACCGTGGACGAGGTGTTCCAGCCGGGCCTGCGCGAGCCCTACGGGATCGGGCAGTCGGTGTGGGTGGAGATCCCCGCCAATTCCGCGCTCTGGCTGGGGCCGGGCTGAGGCGTTCCCGGCGGCTCTCAGGGTTGCCGGCCGAGGAAGCCGGCAACCAGATCGGCGAAGGCGTCGGCGCGGGTCCGGGGGTAGAAATGCCCGCCGGAGAGCTGGTGCAGCTCGGCGCCCGGTATCGTGGCGGCGAGACGTTCGGACTGCTCGAACGGCACCATCTCGTCGTCGCCCGCGCCGATCACCAGCGTGGGCGCCGTGATGCGGGGAAGGTCGGCCAGCCGGTCGAAGGCGAGCAGCATGCGGATGCGCTGGGCGGCGACATCGAGCGGGGCGAGCGCCTGCGGGGCGCGCGTGACCGCGGCGGCCAGTTCTTCCTCATGGTCCGCGAGCCAGGCGGCGTCGTAGCCCAGCACATGGGTGAAGGCCTGGTAGATCGCCGGCTGGTTCGCCTCCAGCAGGGCAAGGCGGGCCTCGAACAGCATACGGAAACGCGCGTCCGCGGCCGGCCAGCTGCCGCTGATCACCAGCCGGCGGCCGCGATGGGGGGCATCGAGCGCCAGCGTCTGCACGACGGCGCCCCCCGTCGAATGCCCGACCAGATGGGCCTCGGCGACACCGGCGTCATCCATGATCTCCGCGACATCGGCGGCGATGCGGGCCATGGCGTAGGGGCCGGACGGCCGGTCGCTGCGCCCGGCGCCGCGATGGTCCACCATGATCAGACGGAAGCGGCCGGCAAGCCGCGCCGCCACCGGCTCCCAGAAGCGTCCGTCGCCGCCGAGGCCGGGGATGAGAACCACCGGCTCGCCCTGCCCGACGACGTCGTAATGCACCCGGCAGCCATCGGAGGCGACGATCTCGCTCATGCTCGTCCCCTCAGATCGGCTGTTCGCCGGTGTAGCCCGGCCAGGTGTCGCCGAGCCGGAATCCGTCCGGGAACGGGTCGGTGGGGTCAAGCACATACTGGTGGAAGGCGGTGATCCAGCCGGGGCCGGTGAGGGTCGGCAGCACGGCAGGTCGGCCGCCAAGCTCGGTGGTGCCGCGCAGCCGGCCGATGAACTCGGTGCCGATCAGCGAGCGATGGGCGAAGCGCTCGCCCACCTCAAGCAGCCCCTTGGCATGCAGCACCGCCATGCGCGCGCAGGTGCCGGTGCCGCAGGGCGAGCGGTCGTGCCGGCCCGGCGAGACGATGACGGTGTTCTTCGACACCAGCCCTTCGGCGTCGCGCTCCAGAGGCCCCGCGAACAGGGTCTGGTTGATGGTGTGGATGTCCGGGTTTTCCGGATGCACGCACGGAATCTGCTCGGCCGCCGCCGCCTTGATGCGCTCGCCGACCTCGACCAGCTGCGCGGCTTCCTTCAGCTCCAGCTTGAAGCCGAGCGCGGCCGCGTCGACGATGGCGTAGATCATGCCGCCATAGGCGGCATCCACGGTAATGGTGCCGAGGCCGGGTACGTCGACCTTGGCGTCGAGCGCGAAAACGAAGCCGGGCACATTGTCGAAGGTGACATCGACGCATTTGCCGTCGCGGCAATTGGCCGAGACCTTCACCAGCCCGGCCGGGGCTTCCAGCGTGAGGTGGGTCACCGGCTCCTGCATCGGGATCATGCCGGTTTCCAGGAGCGCGGTGACCGTGCAGATGGTGTTGGTGCCGCTCATCGGCACGTAATAGTCCGACTCGATGATGATGAAGCCGGCGTCCGCCTCCGGGCGGGTGGGCGGCAGGACCAGGTTCACGCATTGCGAGACCCGCCCGCGCGGCTCGTTGAGCAGGAACTTGCGCAGCCCGTCCTGATGGGCCTGCACATACTGCATCTTCTCGAACATGGTCTTGCCGGGCACGTCGCGCACGCCCCCGGTGATGACCTCGTTAAGCTCGCCGGCGGCATGGGCGCCGACAACGGTGATCATACGGCTGAAACGCATTGACGCCTCCCCTTCGGTCTCGCGGGTCTGTTGGGTCTAGTGGGTGCCGTGCGCCTTGAGCGCGGCGACGGTATTCTCGATCACGGCGAGCACGCGCGCGCGCTCCTCGCCGATCAGCGGCAGGCGCGGGGCCCGCACCCATTCCGGCGCGCCATAGGTCACCATCTCGGCGAGCTTGATGTACTGCACCAGCTTGACGTCGGTATCGAGATGGAAGGCGGGGGTGAGCACGCGGTACAGCTCCAGCGCTTCGGCGAACTTGCCCGCCTTGCACAGGTTGAACAGCTTCACGCACTCCGCCGGCCAGGCGTTGGTCATGCCCGACACCCAGCCGGTGACACCGAGCGCGGCGCTCTCCAGCAGCAGGTCGTCGACGCCGCAGAACACCGAGAAACGGTCGCCGCATTCATTGTAGAGGTCGGTGACGCGGCGGATGTCGCCGGTCTCTTCCTTGATGCACACTATGGTCTCGACGTCGGCGATCTCGTTGAGGATCGCCGGGGTGACGTCGACGCCATAGGCGATCGGGTTATTGTAGATCATGATCGGCAGGCCGCAGCCGGTGCCCAGCGTGCGGTACCACTGGGCGGTTTCGCGCGGGTCGCTCTTGTAGGCGATGGAGGGGAACGCCATCAGCCCCTGCGCCCCGAGCTTCTCATAGTGGCGGGCGGAGGCGAGTGCATCCGACATGCCGACATGGGCAAGACCCGAGAGCAGCGGCACCCGGCCGGCGACGGCTTCCTTGGCGGCAAGGATGACCTTCTCGCGCTCCATGGCGGTGAGCGAGGCGTTCTCGCCCAGCATCGGCAGCACGATGACGCCGGAGACGCCGCTGGTGATCAGTCGGTCGATGCTTGCCTGCGTGGCGGCAAGGTCGACGCTCTCGTCCTTGTGCAGCTTGGTGGTGACGGCGGGGAAGACTCCGGTCCATGTGGTCATGGTGTTCTCTGTCCTGGAAGGAGGTCGTTGCTGGAAAGTTCGGCAATCAGCTCGATAAGCCCGGCCGGTGTCGTGCACGGGCGCACGCCCAGCGCGCCGATATCGGTGGTGACATCGACCGGCAGGCCGGAATTGCTGTCGTCCGGCACCTGGTTGAGCCGCCCGCCGATGCACACCGGCAGCGTCCGACCCGCCCGGGCGAGGGCGGCCTGCACCTCGCCGGCATAGCGCAGCGCGATGCCGTTATAGGTGGAGATGGCGATCAGATCGGCGCCGGCCTCGATCGCGGTGGCGACAAGGTCGTCGGCGTCCACCGAGGTGCCGCCCTCGACGATCCCGACGCCGAGATGGCCGAGGGTGCGGGCGATGAGGTTCTTGCCGTGCTCATGCACGTCGCTGGAAGCGACACAGGCCCGGAGCCCGCGTCCGGCGATGCGGCGCGCGGTGTCGGCCTCCACGGTCCCGGCCCAGCGCTGCGCCGCGTGCTCCAGTTCCTCGACCCATTCCGCCGTCGCGACCGGGGCCCGCCCGCTCCATGCCGTCCGGTCCGGCGCGCCGGCGCCGAACGCCTGCTCCAGCCGCTTCGGCCCGATGCGGCGCAGCGCCAGCATCAGCGCGGCGGGATCGCCGACATCGATGCCGATATCGCCCATGCCGGCCAGAAGACGCCGGGCGAAGGTCTGCCCGCCCGCGACCAGCCTGTCCGCCAGCGCGTCGACGGGGGCGGTGTCGATCAGCGCGCCGGTCGCACCGGCGTGCTCGACCAGCCGCGCGGCGAAGGTCTGGGCGTCGATGATCTCGTCGATGTCGGGAATGCGCTCGTTCTCGGTAACCGGCACCGGATTGATCGCATGGCCGGAATTGACCCGCGTGAGCGCCCAGATGTCGGCCTGAAGATAGGAGGCGAGGCTGGCGTAGTTGCCGGCGGGGGTGGATTTGTAGCTCACCGTGTTGCCGAACATCATGGTGCCGGGCGTGTCGCTGACCCGCGCCAGCGCGGCATGGAACGCCATGCGCACCAGCGGCGCGGTGAAATGGTGGCCGAAGCAGTGCGAGGCCCGCGCGCCGATGAGCGTCTCGACGATGTGCTTCTCGACGATCACCATGCCGAGCGCCGAACTCATATCGGCGAACAGGCCGGCGAAACCGTCATCCAGATTGGAATGGACCAGCACCTCCACCGGCTGGGCGGCGATCAGCCCTAGCGCGGTGACCGTCGCCTCGGTGGTGGCGACCTCGTCGTCCCAATCGGGCATGCGGAAGGTGAAGTACTGGCCGAGATTGCCGATGGCGGTGGCGCCGGCCGCCAGCGCGCTCTTGGTGTTTTCGAGCGCGCCGGGCAGGCCGAGCATGAAATCGCCGAAATGCGCGGCGGCGGGCGCGGCGTTGGTGATGCGGGCGAAATCCTCCGGCGCGTTCAGCACGATGCCGGTGCCGCGCCGGCTGCCCCGGCGCATGTGCGGGGGATAGCCCATCGACCAGTCGAGGGTGATGCCGAAGCGGTCAACCCCGACCCCGCGCGCGGCGCAGGTTTCATGCACCTGCGCGATGGCGGCGATGGTGCGCTCCACCGAGCGGAACCCGATATGGGCGTGCTGGGTGATGCGGCCCTTATCCGCCTGCTGCCGCTTGTAGTCGGCCTCGCAGGCGACGCCGGCCGCGTCGAGAAAGGCGTTGCGCCCCACGCGCCAGTCCGCCGCCAGCGCGCGCCCCGCATCGACCAGCTCGCGGCCCGGCCGAAGATGCGGCGCAGTGAGCGTGGCGAGGGGCGGCAACGGGGACGACAGGTGGGGCATCGGGCCCGTCACTTCATCGGTGAGAAGGCGGTGGGAACCAGAATGCGCGTGTTCTGGCGTTCCAGCATGCCCTTGATCGCGGTGAGATAATCCTGCCACGGGCCGTGCGCCATCATCTTCGCGCGGCGCTGCTCGCGGTCGGCGAAGCTCTCATAGCGCCAGAGCGCCACGACATGGTTCAGTTCGCCGATATCCGTGGTGAAGTAGCCCACGAACTCGCCGAGGAAGTCCTTCTGGATCTGCAGGCCGAGCGTTTCATAGGCGGTGACGAAGTCGTTCAGGTAGCCGGGGCGGACATGATAGTCGCGTTCCTCGAGGATCATCTGTGTCTCCTTCAAGCCAGCTGGAAACCAAAGGCGAGCGGATCGCGCTCGTCCACGGTGATGGTATTGTGGCCGTAGATCCGCGCCCAGCCACCGATGCTCGG
This sequence comes from Ancylobacter pratisalsi, assembly GCF_010669125.1. NCBI lineage: Bacteria > Pseudomonadati > Pseudomonadota > Alphaproteobacteria > Hyphomicrobiales > Xanthobacteraceae > Ancylobacter > Ancylobacter pratisalsi. The sequence continues at coordinate 2,047,504 of NZ_CP048630.1, read as the reverse complement.
GCGGATCGCGGGACGTCCGGCGACCTCGGCCGCGCTCTCCACCCGGCCATGGAACAGCGTGCCGATAATGCTCTCATGCACGAAGTCGTCCCCGACCTTGAGCAGCCCCTTGGCGACGCGCTGCGCCATGCGCGCGGAGGTACCGGTGCCGCAGGGCGAGCGGTCGATGCCCTTGGCGCCGTAGAACACCGCGTTGCGGGCATCGGCTTCGGGGTGCCTGGGTCCGTCCGCCCACATCACATGGCTGACGCCATTGATGCGCGGATCCTCGGGATGCACCGGCGCGACCGCCTGCTGCACTGCCGCGCGCACCTGCGGGCTCAGATGCAGGATATCGGCGGCGGAGAGGGAATCGAGGCCGGCGAAGTTCTTCTGCGGCTCGACGATGGCGTAGTAGTTGCCGCCATAGGAGACATCCACGGTGAGTTCGCCAAGGCCCGGCACCTCGACGGTGACGCCCTCGGCGTGCAGGTAGCTCGGGATGTTGAACAGCCGCACCTGATCGACGAAGCGCCCGTTGCGGGTGTACTCGACCTCGACCTTGCCCGCCGGAACCTCCAGAGCCAGCCGGCCCTCGGTGCGCGGCACCACGAAGCCCTGCTCCAGCGCGACGGTGACGGTGCCGATGGTGCCATGTCCGCACATCGGCAGGCAGCCGGACACCTCGATGAACAGCACGCCAAGCTCGCAGTCCTCGCGCGAGGGCGGGTAGAGGATGGAGCCGGACATCACGTCATGGCCGCGCGGCTCGAACATCAGCGCCTTGCGCACCCAGTCATGGTCCCTGAGGAAGATCTGGCGCTTCTCGGCCATGGAGACATTGGGCAGCATCGGAGCGCCGCCCGCGACCACGCGCACGGGATTGCCGCAGGTATGGGCGTCGACGCAGAGGAAGGTGTGCGGGCTGGCGGGTGGGTTCATGGCTGGCTCAGCGCTCTCTAACGGAAGCGTTCGATCGCGAACGGGGTGATGTCCAGGGAGGTCGTCCGCCCCGCCACCAGCTCGGCGATCAGCCGTCCGGTGGTCGGGCCGAAGGTCAGGCCGGTATGGCCGTGGCCGAAGGCGTAGAAGACGTCGCCGCGCCGCGGCGAACGCCCGATGACGGGCAGTGAATCCGCCGTGGTGGGACGATGACCCATCCACCGCGTGCCGCCTTCCGTCTTCAGGCCGGGCAGGTAGCGTCGGGCGAGCGTGGCGAGGGCATCGGAGCGGGCATAGTTCGGCGGGGCGTCGAGCCCGGCGAACTCCGCCGCGCCACCAATGCGCAGGCCGGCCTCGATCGGGGTGGCGACGAAGGCGCGCTCGGCGAAGATCACCTCGCGTGAGAGCGTGACACCCGGCGCGGGCAGGGTGGTGTTGTAGCCGCGCTCGCTCTCGATCAGCGCCCGGTCGCCGAGGGTAGCCGCCAGCCGGCCGGACCATGCGCCGGCGGCGATCACCAGACGATCGAAGGGCAGGGGCGCGCCGTCCCCGGTCACCAGTTCCTGCCCGGTGATGCCGGTGGCCTCGCCCTTGATCATCGGGCAGCCGCGCGCTTCCAGATGCAGGCGCAGCCGGTCGACGATCCGCCGGGGATCGGAGACGTGGGACCATTGCGGCGTCATGATCGCGTGGCGCGCATTGGGCCCGAGCGCGGGTTCGAGCCGGCGGGCTTCCTCGCCGCCCATCTCGTCGCACACCAGGCCGTAGCGCCGGCGCAGCGCATGAAAGCGCTGATCCGCCTCGAAGCCCTCGCGCGTCTCATAGACCCAGAGGCAGCCGACCCGGTGCAGGTCGCCCATCAGATCGAGGGCGCCGAGCAGCGGCAGCAGGTCGTCATAGGCCCGCGCGGACAGGGTGGCGAGCGCGCGCGTGTGGGTCTCCACCCGGTCCCAGCGGCCCTCGCGCAGGAAACGCAGCAGCCAGGGCGCGAGCCGGGGCAGATGGGCGATCCTCACCGAGAGCGGGCCGAGCGGATCGAACAGCCAGCGTGGAACCTTCCAGGCCAGCCCCGGCACCGAGGCGGGAATGATCTCGGTCACGCCGATGCCGGCCGCATTGCCGAAGGAGCACTTGTCGCCCGGCGGATCGCGGTCGAGCACGGCAACGCTGTGTCCGTCCTGTACCAGCGCGTGGGCGCAGGACAGGCCGACGATACCGGCGCCGACGACGAGAATGCGCGACATGACGCGGCGTTTCCCTCAGATGACGAGCGTTGCGAAATGCCGTCTCACCGCCGCCGCCAGGCTGAGCGCGGTAAGGGTCGACGTCTTGGGATTGCTCGGGGACGGCAGGTTGGTGAAGCACATAAGGGCGCTGCCGGCCGCGCTTTCCACCGTGATCTGGTGGGTATTGTGGGTCACCGAGGGATCGGCCACGACCCGCACCCGCGTGCGCCCGTGCCCGGCCGCCAGCGCCACGGTGAGCCCGGCATTGACGTTGCGCGGGTAGAGCCGTGCCGCCTCGCGCGCCGTTCCCTCGAACAGGACATGCGCGCCGGCCAGCCTCGACCCGTCGATGCCGGCCGCCGCGAGTTCGCCGGCCCAGGCGGCGACGGGCTTGCGGGAGGTATAGGTGACGCGCGCGTCGGCAAGCGAGCTTATCGCGGCGAGGTAGTCGAGACCGCCCACCGCGCCCGCCGGCACGATGAGGCGCGCCACGCCGGCCTCGGCCGCCGCAAGCAGCCGTTCCGCCGCCGCGCCGTCGCCCAGCGCGCCGGTCGAGCCGATCACCACGTCGATCCCGGCCTCCAGCAGCGCCGGCACCAGCTCGATTGCGGCGGCCTGGGCCGCGGCTTCGACGACAAGGTCAGGACCCGCGGCAATCAGGGCCTCGATCGAGTGGACGTGGCGCCCGTCCTTCGGGCCGGCGCGGTCCCTGGAGCGGGTCAGGACGGTGAGATCAAAATCGGCACGGAGCTGCCCATGCAGATCACGGCCGATAGCGCCGAAGCCGATCAGCCCGACATGTCGCAGATGAGAGGCCACACCCGCCGTCCCGGCCATCACATGTGTTCCCCAGATTCCGTCCCGCGCCCCATGATTCCGGTTCCGGCCCTAGCGGGGGGCGCCGCACCAGGACGACATGCCGCCGTCCACCGTGAGCATCGAGCCGGTGGCGAAGGAAGCCTCGTCCGAGGCGAGCCAGAGAATGGCGTTGGCGATCTCCACCGGCTCGGCCCAGCGATGGATCGGAGACCGGGCCTTGAGCTTGTTCTTGAAGGCGTCGGGATCGGGATGGGTGGCGACCATCTTGTCGAAATAGGTCGACCAGGTCACGCCCGGCGCGACGCAGTTGACCCGAATGTTCTGGTCGGCGTGGTCGAGCGCCATCGCCTTGGTCAGCGCGGCGACGCCGCCTTTCGATGCGCAGTAGGCGGCGCGGTCGAAGATGCCCATGGTGGCGACGTTGGAGGCGGTGTTGACGATGGTGCCGCCGCCCTGCGCCGCCATGACCGGAATGGCGTATTTGCTGCACAGGAACACGCCCTTGAGATTCACCGCCATCAGGGCGTCCCAGGCGTCTTCGTCGGTGTCGACCACTGAACCGGGAATGCCGTAGCCGGCATTGTTGGCGAGAATGTCCAGGCGGCCGAAGCGCTCCACGGCGGTCTCGATCATGCGCTTGACGTCGGCGCTCGCGCTGACGTCGGCCGCAAGGGCGCTGGCATTGGGCCCCAGCCGCTCGGCGACGGCCGCGACACCCTCGCCATTGCGGTCTGCGAGAAGGACGCGTGCGCCCTCGCGAACGAAAATCTCGGCGGCCGCCTCGCCAATGCCCGCTGCCGAGCCGGTGATGATCGCGACCTTGTCCTTGAGACGCATGTAATCCTCGAAACTGCTAGAAAGCTTGTCATCGCGCCGTCCGCTCGGACGGTGCGATCAGGGCTGGCGCTGGTCGGCCGGCTGTGCGGCGAACACGGTGTCGCGCTCGATCTGCAGCACGTTCTCGGGCCGCGGGAACGGCTCGGGTGCCGGCTCGCCCGGCTGGCGCTCGCGGCCGATCAGGCGGAAGAAGTCCTCAAGGCCGTTGGGGACGATCAGCCACATCCAGTGGATGTCCTCGGTGCCCTCGTTGATGAACATGTGGCGGCGGTTCTTGCCGATGAAGAAGGCGGTGCCCGGCTGCATCGTGTGGTTGACGCCTTCGACGACGGCACGGCCCTTGCCGCTGATGACGAAGATCACCTCTTCATTGCGGTCATGAGCGTGTTCGCGCACATAACCACCGGGGGGCACGGTCTGGGTTCCGAAGCCGATCGGGTGCTCCATGGGAACCAGATGCGGGGCAAAGATCACCTCGATCTGGCCATTGGCCGGCACCGGCTGCCAGTAGCTGACCGCCTCGCCGGGCTGCCTGACGAGGATGTCGCCGTGAGAAGTCGCGTTTGCCTGTTCGGACATGTGCGTGTTCCAGCGTGCCTAGGGACGTTTTGAATACAATATTCAAGCTACGCCCCTCAAAAATGGATTAAAAGACTAAATAATGTGCATATATGGATCATAATTGCCCATAAAATGAGCTTGTTGATCCAAGTCAATTGAATATCGTATTCAACATGGAGTGAGGTGGAATGGTTGCCAAGGTAGGTCGCCAGTCGTTGACGGACCAGATCGTCACCGAGCTGCGACGTCAGATCATATCCGGTCAGCTCGCCGAGGGCGCGCCGCTGCGCCAGGAGAAGCTGGCCGCCGAGCTGGGCGTGTCGCGTGTCCCGTTGCGCGAGGCGATCCGTCAGCTTGAGGCCGAGGGGCTTGTGGTGTCGGAGCTGCACAAGGGGACCGTGGTGTCGTCCTTGTCGCTGCAGGAGATCGAGGAGCTGTTCGAGATCCGCGCCCGGCTCGAGACCTGGCTGTTCGAGGTGGCGATCCCGAACATGACCGAGGCTGATTTCGCCCTTGCCGAGTCCATTACCGAAGAAGCCATGGCGCGCGGCGATGTCGAGAGCTGGGGCGAGCTGAACTGGCGCTTCCACGAGGCGCTCTATCGCCCGAGCGGCCAGCTCATCGCGCTGCGCCTGCTCAAGACGGTGCACGACAACGCCAATCGCTACGTGAACCTGCAGATCGCGGTGGCCGCGGATGTCGCCCGCGAGCTCAGCGACCACCAGGCGCTGACCGCCTTCGCCCGGCTCGGTGATATCCGCCGGGGCGTGGACACCCTGCGGGCCCACATACAGCGCGTTTCGCGCAATCTCGTCGCTTCGCTGGCCGAAGGCCGGCTCGGCAAGACGCGCAACATTGCCTGAGGGCGGGTGCCGGCGCGTGCCGGTCCCCACCCAACGATAATCGGCCCAGAAGGGCTTTGTCAGAGAAGGGGACTAGCATGCACTTGAAGGGACTTTTGTATGCCGCGGTGGCCGTGACGGCCATTTCCGGCATTCCGCTCACGGGCGCCGCCCGCGCCGACATCCTCATCGGAACGGCCGGCCCGACCACGAATGCCGAGGCCCTGTTCGGCACCACCTGGCAGAACGGCATGGAACTCGCCGTGCGCCAGGCGAACGCGGCGGGCGGGGTCGACGGCCAGAAGCTCGTGCTTGAGCGCGACGACGACGGCGGTGATCCCAAGCAGGGCACGCTGATCGCCCAGAAGCACTGCGACAATGCCGGCATGCTGGCCGTGGTCGCCAACTTCAATTCCGGCGTCACCATTCCCTCGTCCGACGTCTACAACCGCTGCGGCATGCCGCAGGTCACCAACGCGTCCAACCCGAAGGTGACCAAGGCCGGCTACAAGAACCTGTTCCGCCCCATCGCCAACGACCTGTCGCAGGGCGCGGCGCCGGCGGAATATGCGCTGGCCAAGCTCGGCGCCAAGAAGGCCGCCGTGGTTCATGACAAGCAGGCCTTCGGCCAGGGCGTCGCCGAGGTGTTCCGCGACAACTTCACCAAGGGCGGCGGCACCGTCACCTCCTTCTCCGGCATTGCCCAGACCGATGTCGACTTCAGCGCGCTGCTGTCCTCGATCCGCGCCGAGAACCCCGACGTGATCTATTTCGGCGGCGTCATGCCGGCCGTCGGCCTGTTCGTGAAGCAGGCCCGTGAGCTTGGCATCAAGGCGACCTTCTTCGCCGCCGACTCGGCCTTCACCCCCGACTTCATCGCTGGCGCCGGCCCGGCCTCCGAGGGCACCGTCGTGTCCTTCCAGGCCCCGCCCTACGATTCCTCGCCGGCGCTGCAGAAGTTCGCCACCGACTACAAGGCGGCCTTCGGTGAAGAGCCCGGCCCCTACTCGGCCTATGGCTATGTGGAAGCCTCGATCATCATCGAGGCGATGAAGAAGGCGCCGACCCCGCTGACCCGCGCCGGGATCGCCGCCGAGATCGCCAAGAGCGACTTCGACGGTCTTGTCGGCCATGTCGCCTTCACGCCCGAAGGCGAGCTGAAGAAGCCCTTCCTGTTCCTGTACGCCGTCACCGGCGGCAAGTTCGTACTGGTCAAGTAAGGCGCCGACCGACCCGCGCCCCCGGCCGGATCCGGTCGGGGGCGCATCGGTCCCGGCCATTGTCGTGACAGACCGCGCCGAACCGCACGTCCGCGTGCATATCTGGAGGTTCCATGGGCGCCCTCATCCTGCAGCAGACCATCAATGCGCTGACGGTCGGGTCGATCTACGCCCTGATCGCGCTTGGCTACACCATGGTGTACGGCGTGCTGCGCCTCATCAATTTCGCGCATAGCGAGCTGTTCACGGCCGGCGCGTTCATCGGCCTCGCCCTTTCGGGCGCGCTGGGCGTGGCGGGCCACCCCATGGGCGGCATACTGGTCGGCCTTATCACCTTCGTGGTCATCGGCCTCGCCGGGGTCAGCGTTGAGATCGTCGCCTACCGGCCGCTGCGCCGCACCTCGCGCCTGGCGCCGATGCTGTCCGCGCTCGGCATGGCGGTGGTGATCCAGAACGCGGTGATGCTGATCGGCGGCCGCCGGCCGCTCATCTACCCCTCGTTCCTGCCCTCGGGCGTCATCGAACTGTTCGGCGCCATCGTCTCCTACAAGCAGATCACCATCTTCGCGGTCGCGGTGGTGCTGATGATCGGGCTCGAACTGTTCGTGAACCGCACCAATCTTGGCGTGCGCATCCGCGCCGTGGCGGAAAATGCCGAGACCGCCTCGCTGGTCGGCATCAACCCGAACACGGCGATCTCGCTGATCTTCTTCATCGGCCCCGGCCTCGGCGCGGTGGCCGGGGTGCTCTATTCGTCCTTCTACGGCGTGGCGACCTTCACCATGGGCTTCGTCATCGGCATGAAGGCGTTCACCGCCGCGATCCTGGGCGGCATCGGCTCGATTCCCGGCGCCGTGCTCGGCGGCTTCCTGCTCGGCATCATCGAGACTTTCGCCACCGCCTGGATGCCGGTGCTGACCGGCGGGCTGATCGGTACTGAGTACCGCGACATCTTCGCATTCTCGGTGCTGGTGCTGATCCTGCTGTTCCGCCCGGCGGGGCTGCTGGGCGAGCACATCAGCGAAGAAACCATGGTGTACAAGAGTGACTTCTGAGGCGCGCGCGATGAACACCTCCTGGCGCGGCGCCCTGGCGCTGCTCGTCATTCCCGCGATGGTGCTGCTGATCGGCCAGTTCCTGCCGACCTATCCGCTGCGCATCCTCGACACCATCCTGCTCTACGCCATTCTCGGCATGGGACTGAACATCGTGGTCGGCTATGCCGGCCTGCTCGATCTCGGCTATGTAGCGTTCTATGCCATTGGCGCCTATGCGTGGGCGCTGCTGGCCTCCGGCCAGTTCGGCATCCACCTGCCGTTCTGGCTGGTGCTGATCATCGGTTCGGGGATCGCGGGTTTTGCGGGGATCCTGCTCGGCATTCCGGTGCTGCGGCTGCGCGGCGACTATCTCGCCATCGTCACGCTCGGCTTCGGCGAGATCATCCGCGTGTTGATGAACAATCTCGACGGCCTCACCAACGGCCCGCAGGGTATTTCCCGCATCGATGCCGCGCATATCTTCGGCTTCACGCTGGAGACGCCCTATGACTTCCTGTGGCTGCTGGTGCCGCTGATGATGGTGGTGTTCCTGTTCGTGTGGCGAATTCAGGCCAGCGCGCTGGGTACCGCGCTCTCGGCGGTGCGCGAGGACCAGGACGCCGCGCGCGGCTGCGGCATCGACACCACGCGGGTCAAGCTCGTCGCCTTCTGCACCAGCGCCATGATCGGCGGCGCCGGCGGCGTGATTTTCGCGGCCATGCAGCGCTTCGTCAGCCCGGAGAGCTTCACCTTCTGGGAATCGCTGATCATCGTGCTGGTCATCGTGGTCGGGGGGCTCGGCAACCCGTTCGGGGCGCTGCTCGGAGCGACCCTTCTGATCCTCATCCCCGAAATGCTCCGCGCCTATGCCGACTACCGGCTGCTGCTCTACGGCATCGCACTGGTGATCATCATCCTCGCCCGCCCGCACGGCCTGATCAGCCGGCGCTACGGGCCGAGCTGGCTGATGCGCAAATGCGCCGGCGGAAGGGGAGGTGACAATGCTGCGGTTTGACCATGTCACCAAGCAGTTCGGCGCCCACAAGGCGATCGACGATGTCAGCTTCACCGTCGAGCCGGGATTGATCACGGCGGTGATCGGCCCGAACGGGGCCGGCAAGTCGACCCTCGTCAACATGGCCGCCGGGTCCTATTCGGTCACCTCCGGGCGTATCCTCGTCAACGAGGTCGAGCTGCAGACGCTGCCCAAGCACCGCATCGCCCATGCGGGGCTGAGCCGTACCTACCAGAACATCCGCCTGTTCGACGGCATGAGCGTGCTGCAGAATCTGGAGGTGGTCCTGGTGCCCCCGCGCATTGGCACGCTGGTCGCCTCCACCTTCGGGCTTACCGGCCGCCGCGCGGAGGGCGAGCGGCGTGAGCGCTGCATGGCGGTACTGGAACGCCTCGGCCTCGCCCCGTTCGCCGATCGGCTTGCCGGCAGCCTCGCCTATGGCCAGCAGAAGCTGGTGGAACTGGCGCGCGCCATCGTCAACGAACCGCGCGTGCTGCTGCTGGACGAGCCCGCCGCCGGCCTCAACCATGGCGAGACCGAGCGGCTCAAGCACTACATTCTCGACGTGCGCACCCCCGACATGGCGATGGTGCTGATCGAGCATGACATGAAGCTGATCATGTCGATTTCCGACAGGATCATCGTGATGAACCGTGGCACCGTGCTGGCTCAAGGCACTGGCGCCGAGATCCGGGCGAACACCGCCGTGCAGGAGGCTTATCTTGGCCAGCCAGGTGCGATCAGAGACATCGAAGCCGCTGCTCGCGGTCGACGCAATCGAGTCCGGATACGGGAGAGTGAAAGTCTTACATGGCATCAGCCTTGAGGTGCTTCAGGGCGAGGTGGTGTGCATTATCGGCCCCAACGGGGCCGGCAAGTCCACCTTCCTGCGCACGCTGAGCGGGCTGAACCGGCCGACCGACGGCTCCATCGTCTTCAAGGGCGAGGATGTGACCGGCGCCAGGCCGCACCAGATGGTGCGGCGCGGCCTCGGCCACTGCCCCGAGGGACGGCGGGTGTTTCAGCAGCTCTCCATCGAGGAGAACCTGATCGCCGGCTACGCCTCCGGCCGGGGCAAGAGCTTCGCCGAGCTGCGCGACCAGGTGTTTGAGCTGTTCCCGATCCTGGGCGAGCGCCGTGGCCAGTCGGCGAGCCGGCTGTCGGGCGGCCAGCAGCAGATGCTGGCGATCGGGCGTGCGCTGATGGGCAGCCCGGACCTGCTGCTGCTCGACGAGCCCTCGCTGGGGCTGGCGCCGATCATCATTCACCAGATCTTCGAGATCGTCCTGCGCCTCGCCGAGAGCGGCGTGTCGATCATCCTCGTGGAGCAGAACATCGATCTCTCCTTCGAGGTCGCCGACTATGTCTACGCCTTCGAGCACGGCGCGCTGCAGTGCTCCGGCCCGGCGGCGAAGATGAAAGCCGACGAGCGTATCAAGTCGATCTTCCTTCCCGATCTCGACGGCCATTCCGCTCATTGAGCGGCCGGCCACCCTTCTTCGAACGGAAACCGGCCATGTACAATCTTGACGGACGTGTGGCTCTCGTCACCGGCGGCGCCATCGGCATCGGCCGGCGCATCGCCACCCGCCTCGCGGAAGAAGGCTGCGACGTTGCCATTCTCGACGTCGACGCCGCCGGGGCGGAAGAGACCGCGCATAGGGTCGAGGCGCTGGGCCGCCGCGCCGTCGCGCTGACCACCGATGTCGGCGACTATGCCAGCGTGCTGGCGGCGGTGGAAACGGTGCGCGGCGCACTCGGCGCGATCGACATCGCGTCCAGCAATGCCGCCATCGTCGGCGTCGGCAAGGTGGTGGATCTCGACATCGCCCAGTGGCAGCGCGTGTTCCGCATCAACACCGACGGCGTGCTGCACATCGCCAAGGCGGTCCTGCCGGCGATGATGGAACGGCGCGCCGGGCGCATCATCAACACCGCGTCCTGGTTTGGGAAGATCGGCAAGCCGAACTATGCCGCCTACAGCGCCTCGAAGGCGGCGGTCATCGGCTTCACCCAGGCGCTCGCCGCCGAGGTCGCCGCCCTCGGCGTGACCGTGAACGCGGTCTGCCCCGGCACGATTGTCGGCACCAAGATGAGGGAGGACGCCGACCGGATGTCCCGCGAGCAGGGCCTGCTGACCGCCAAGGAGCGCGAATCGCAGATTCCCGTCGGCCGCGTGGGCGAACCCGACGACATCGCCCGCGTCGTCGCCTTCCTCGCCTCGGACGAGTCGGCCTACATGACCGGGCAGGCGATCAACGTCACCGGCGGGCTGTGGATGAACTGACGCGGCGTGCAAGGAAAATGGCCGGGACGTGCCCGGCCATGATGGTGTGTGCGGCCGATGCGGGATGAGCCGGCGAGGCTCTAGCGCACCAGTATGTTGCGGAACTGCCAGGGATCGCTGGTGTCGAGGTCCTCGGCGAACAGGCCGGGGCGGTCGTTCAGCGGGGTCCAGTCGGTGTAGTAGCCCTTCACCGGGCCGAGATAGGGCTTCTGCACCTGGAGGCAGCGCTTGTAGTCCATCTCGTCGGCCTCGACGATCCCCGCTTCCGGGTTCTCCAGCGCCCACACCATGCCTGCCAGCACGGCCGAGGAGACCTGAAGGCCGGTGGCGTTCTGGTAGGGGGCAAGCTTGCGCGTCTCTTCGATCGTGAGCTGCGAGCCGAACCAGTACGCGTTCTTGGCGTGGCCGTAGAGCAGAACCCCGAGTTCGTCGGCGCCGTCGACGATCTCGTGCTCGTCGAGGATCTTCCAGCGCTCCTGGAACTTGCCGGCCGCGCCGAACATCTCGCTCAGCGAGAGCACGGCGTCGTTGGCGGGATGATAGGCGTAGTGACAGGTCGGCCGGTACACCACCTTGTCGCCTTCGCGCACGGTGAAGAAGTCCGCGATCGAGATCGACTCGTTATGGGTGACGAGGAAGCCATATTGCGGGCCCGGCGTCGGGCACCACGAGCGCACGCGGGTGTTGGCGCCGGGCTGGAGCAGGTAGATCGCCGCGCCGCAGCCCTTGTCGAAGCCGCGCGCATTGTCCGGCTTCCAGGTCTCGTGCGTGCCCCAGCCCAGCTCCGCCGGCTGCTGGCCCTCGGAAACGAAGCCTTCCACCGACCAGGTGTTGACGAACATGCCCATCGGCTTGGGATCGCGGGCGCGCTGGGTGTCGCGCTCGGCGATGTGGATGCCCTTCACGCCGGCATCCTTCATCAGCTTCGCCCAGCCCTCGCGGGTGGTCGGCTCCTCGAAGGCGAGGCCGATTTCGGTGGCGACGTTCACCAGCGCCTGCTTCACGAACCAGGACACCATGCCGGGATTGGCGCCGCAGCAGGACACAGCCGTCGGCCCGCCCGGATTGGCGCGCTTGGCGGCGAGCAGGGTTTCGCGCAGCGCGTAATTGGTGCGCTCGCCGGGGCCGGCGTCCTTGTCGAAATAGAAGCCCAGCCAAGGCTCGATGACGGTGTCGACATAGAGCGCGCCGAGCTCGCGGGCCAGCTCCATGATCGCGACCGAGGAGGTGTCGACCGACAGGTTGACGACGAAGCCGCGCCCGCCGGTGCTGAGCAGCGGGGTGAGAACCTCGCGGTAATTTTCCTTGGTGATCGCCTGCTGCAGGAAGTTCACGCCGCGCTCGTCGAGCAGCGCGCGGTCGGTGTCCACCGGATCGATGACAGTGAGGCGGTCCTTGTCGAAGTCGAAATGCCGCTCGAGCAGGGGAAGCGTGCCGCGACCGATCGAGCCAAAGCCGATCATCACGATGGGACCTTCGATTTTTCCGTAGACCGGCCAGACCGACATTCTTGGCGAACCTCCTTCAAGGAATGGTGCTTTTTCAAAGAGGGCGCACCATGGGCAGTGCAGCCTGCCGCGTCAATGGTGACGCGCAGGTGACAATCGCTTCCGAGGGCCGCGCGCGAGAGGCCGCCGCCCGGCTCAATCCGACGAGAGAATGTGGTTGCGCACCAGCGGGTAGACCTGGCCGCGCCAGCGCCGGCCGCTGAAGACCCCGTAATGGCCGACACCGGGCTGCAGATGGTGGCGCTTGCGATGGGGACGCAGGCTGGAGCAGATATCCTGCGCCGCCACGGTCTGGCCCACCGCGCAGATGTCGTCGCGCTCGCCCTCGACGGTGAGCAGAGAGGTGCGCCGGACGGCCCGGAAGTCGATCCGGTCGCCCTCATAGGTCAGCACGCCGCGCGGCAGATCGTGCTCCTGAAATACGATGCGGATGGTTTCGAGGTAAAACTCGGCGGCGAGATCCAGCACGGCGAAATACTCGTCGTAGAAGCTCTTGGCGGTGGTGGCCTTGTCGTGCTCGCCCATGGAGAGGTTCTCGAACAGCTCGACATGGGCCTTCACGTGGCGGTCGAGATTCATCGCCAGGAAGGCGCTGACCTGGATGAAGCCGGGATAGACCTGACGCCCTACGCCCGGAAAGCCGGGCGGGACGGTGCCGATGAGATTCTTCTCAAACCAGTCCAGCGGCTTGGACATGGCGAGCTCGTTCACCTTGGTCGGGTTGATCCGGGTATCCACCGGCCCGGCCATGAGGGTGATGGAATGGGGCGTGGCCGGATTGTCCCGCTGCGCCATGACGGCGGCGGCCGCGAGCACCTGCACGCAGGGCTGGCACACGGCAAGCGCGTGCGCGCCGGGGCCGATCGCCTCCAGAAAGCGGATCACATGGGTGACGTAGTCGTCGAAGCCGAAACGGCCGGCGTCCAGAGGCACGTCGCGGGCATTCGCCCAGTCGGTGATGTAGACGTCATTCTCCGGCAGCAGGGTCTTGACCGTGTCGAGCAGCAGGGTCGCGAAATGACCCGACAGCGGCGCCACGACCAGAAGGCGCGGCTGCGGCTGGTCGATGTCCTTCTTGAAATGGAGCAGCGAGCCGAAAGGCAGATCGAGCGCGACCTCCTCGGTCACCTCGACCTCGCGATTGCCGACCATGACGCTGTCGATCCCGAAGGCGGGGCGCGCATGGCTGAGGCCGGCGCGCTCGATCATCTCGAAGGTCGCGGAGAGGTTGCGCAGGAACGCGGTGTCGCCGTATCCGCCGAAGCCGCTCATGGCGGTGCCCAGCATACGTCGCGACATCCGCGCGGCGGCGCGCATCGGTTCGAGCAGGTCGGCCTGAGCCTGGTAGGCGGCATAGATCATACGCGAAGGGCTCATCCGGCGGTTTGGGCGGCGGGACGCAACGGGCGAAGTGACGTATGAGGCGACATGAGGAACAGGCTGACAGCGTCTCCGACGGTCACATGCATTCAATTGTGCGGCGCAAACGATACGACGAACGGCGCGTCTTATGCAGTAAAAATCTGCGCCGGCTACCGGTGAGCCGTCGCCCGGTCGCTGGCTCTGTACGGGGTGGCACGAATAGTGATTGCTCCCGGACGGCCGATGATCATCGCTTTACCCAGACAGGACGTCCCGCTCATGCCTCCCCCGACCTCCCAAACCAAAGCCACGTCCGGTTCGGGGACGAAAGCCGCCACCCGGACCAAGGTCGCGAAAGGCCCCGCGGCCAAGGTCCCTGCTGCTAAGCGCCCGGCCGGCAAACCCGCCGCGAAAGCCGATTCCGGGGCAAAAGCAGCGGCGCGGCCGGCGGTTCTGACCCTGAGTAGCAAGAACTATTCCTCATGGTCGCTGCGTGGCTTCCTGATGTGCCGGCTCGCCGGGCTGGAGATCGAGGAGGCGCGGGTATCGGCCGACGATCCCGATATCCGGGCCGAGCTGCTGCTGCAGTCCTCGTCCTTCCTGGTGCCCCGCCTCGATCATGACGGCATGCGCATCTGGGACACGCTCGCCATTGCCGAATATCTGCACGAATTGAAGCCAGAGGCGGGGCTTCTGCCCAAGGACCGCGCAGCACGCGCGCATTGCCGCTCGATCTCGGGCGAGATGCACTCCGGCTTTGCCAATCTGCGCTCGGCGCTGCCGATGAACATCAAGGCGCGCCATGACGGCTTCAAGGTGTGGACCGGGGCTCAGGCGGATATCGAGCGCATCCTCGTCATCTGGCGCGCGTGCCTCGAGACCTATGGCGGTCCGTATCTCTTCGGCGCCGCGCCCACTCTGGCGGACGCGATGTACGCCCCCGTGTGCTCGCGCTTCACGACCTATGACGTAAAGCTCGACGCGCCGACCAAGGCCTATTGCGCGACCATGCTGGCCCTTCCGGCGATGCAGGAATGGACCCGTGCCGCGCTGGAGGAGCCCGACGAGATGGAAGAACTCGACGTCGAGTTCTGACAGGCCGGCGCGGGCGGCGCCGGATGCGCGCCCTCTCCCGCAAGGGGATGGACCGCAAACGAAAACGGGGCGCCTGAAGCGCCCCGTTTCTTAATTTCCGGATCGGAAGACCGATCAGGATTTCACCGATCACTCGGCGGCGCCGGCCTCGGGCTCGTCCTTGCCCTTGGCTTCGAGATCCTCGCCGGTCTCCTGGTCGACGACCTTCATCGACAGGCGGGTCTTGCCGCGCTCGTCGAAGCCGAGCAGCTTCACCCGCACCTTGTCGCCTTCCTTGACGACGTCGGAGGGCTTGGCCACGCGCTCCTTGGCCAGCTGCGAGACGTGCACGAGGCCGTCCTTGGCGCCGAAGAAGTTCACGAAGGCGCCGAAATCGACGACCTTGACCACGGTGCCTTCATAGATCTGGCCGACTTCCGGCTCGGAAGCGATCGACTTGATCCAGTTCAGCGCCGCCTTGATCGACTCGCCGGACGCCGAGGCCACCTTCACGGTGCCGTCGTCCTCGATGTTGATCTTGGCACCGGTCTTCTCGACGATCTCGCGGATCACCTTGCCGCCCGACCCGATCACTTCACGGATCTTGTCGACCGGGATCTGGATCACCTCGATGCGCGGGGCATGCTCGCCCAGCTCGGCGCGGGCGCCGGTCAGCGCCTTGGCCATCTCGCCAAGAATGTGCGCACGGCCATCCTTCGCCTGGCCGAGGGCGACCTTCATGATCTCCTCGGTGATGCCGGCGATCTTGATGTCCATCTGCAGGGCGGTGACGCCCTTATCAGTGCCGGCCACCTTGAAGTCCATGTCGCCGAGGTGATCCTCGTCGCCGAGGATGTCGGAGAGCACGGCGAACTTCTCGCCTTCCAGAATCAGGCCCATGGCGATGCCGGCGACCGGACGGCGCAGGGGAACGCCCGCGTCCATCAGCGCCAGCGAGGTGCCGCAAACGGTCGCCATCGAAGACGAGCCGTTCGATTCCAGGATCTCGGAGACCGCGCGCAGCGTGTAGGGGAACTCATGCGCGGGCGGCAGGATCGGGCGGATGGCGCGCCAGGCGAGCTTGCCGTGGCCGATTTCGCGGCGGCCGGGCGAACCCATGCGGCCGGTCTCGCCGACCGAGAAGGGCGGGAAGTTGTAGTGCAGCAGGAAGCGCTCCTTGTAGGTGCCTTCCAGGCTGTCGATGAACTGCTCGTCCTCGCCGGTGCCGAGGGTCGCGACCACGAGGGCCTGCGTCTCGCCGCGGGTGAACAGCGCCGAGCCGTGGGCGCGCGGCAGCACGCTGGCTTCGGCCACGATCGGGCGGACGGTCTTGGTGTCGCGGCCGTCGATGCGCACGCCCTCGTCGAGGATGGTCCAGCGCACGATCTTGGCTTCGAGACCCTTCAGCACTTCACCCAGCACCTGGGCGTCCGGCACGTCCTTGCCTTCGGCGGCGAGGGCGGCGTAATGGGCCTTCGCCTTCGCCTTGGCAGCGCCGACCGCGTCATAGCGGTCCTGCTTGCGGGCGATCTTGTAGGCGTCGCGCAGGTCGGACTCGATCATGCCGCGCAGCTCGGTCTCAAGCGCGGAATGGTCGGGAGCGCTGAAGTCGCGCGGCTCCTTGGCAGCCTTCTCGGCGAGGCGGATGATGGCCTCGATCACCGGCTGGAAGTGGCGGTGGCCGAACATGACCGCGCCGAGCATGACTTCCTCGGAAAGCTCCTTGGCTTCCGATTCGACCATGAGCACGGCGTCCGAGGTGCCGGCGACCACGAGGTCGAGGGCGGATTCCTTGATCTCGTCGCTGGTCGGGTTCAGCACATATTCATTGTCGATGAAACCGACCCGGGCACCACCGATCGGGCCCATGAAGGGCACGCCGGAAAGGGTGAGCGCGGCGGAGGCGCCGACCATGGCGACGATGTCGGGATCGTTCTCAAGATCGTGCGAGAGCACGGTGACGACGACCTGGGTATCGTTCTTGTAGCCATCGGCGAAGAGCGGGCGGATCGGGCGGTCGATCAGGCGGGAGACAAGCGTCTCCTTCTCGCTCGGACGGCCTTCACGCTTGAAGAAGCCACCGGGAATGCGACCCGCGGCATAGGCCTTTTCCTGGTAGTTCACCGTCAGCGGGAAGAAGTCCTGCCCGGGCTTCGGCGCCTTGGCGGAAACGGCGGTGGCGAGCACGGTGGTGTCGCCATAGGTCGCGAGCACGGCGCCATCAGCCTGGCGCGCCATGCGGCCGGTCTCGAGGACGAGCGTGCGCCCACCCCAATCGAGTTCCTCGCGGTGGATATCGAACATGTCTATCTCTGGCTTTCTGAAGCGGGAGCCATGGGCAAGACGGCGAGAGCTTCGGGCGGCAGCGCGCTCCCGGGGGAGCGGCTCAACGAACCCAAATCTCCGGCGATCCTGCCATGGCACGCCGCTTCTCATCGGTCGTGGCGAGCCCCATGCCCGCCGCTGTCTTTACGCGGCCGGCGCCCGGAGCGTTTCCCGGCGCCGCACAGAACGAGACGGGCCCGACGTCGGGTGACGCCGGGCCCGCCGAAACATCAGCGGCGGATGCCCAGCCGCTGGATCAGGGACTTGTAGCGGGCTTCCTCGGTCTTCTTCAGATAGTCGAGGAGGCCGCGACGCTGGGACACCAGCTTGAGCAGACCGCGCCGGGAATGGTTGTCCTTGGCGTGGGTCTTGAAATGGCCGGTCAGGTTGGAGATCCGCTCGGTGAGGATCGCGACCTGCACTTCCGCCGAACCGGTATCACCCGGCTTGGTGGCGTATTCGGTGATGAGCGCCTGCTTGCGCTCGGCAGTGATCGACATCGGAGTGTCCTTTCGGGTTGGCATGGTGAAATGGCGGGCGCGTCTCGGGACAGGCAGGCTGTGCCATGTCCGCAAATCGCCTCGCCGGTTCCGCAGATCGGCCGGGCCGGGATGTCGTCCAGCGCGGTCGAAAGCCTGCGGTTCGCGCGGACATGAGGTCCGCAACGCGCGCGCAACATACACGAAAACGCCAGTCTGGCTAGCGTGATGTGCGCCGAGCGCCTTTTGCAGCATAACCGGCGGCGCCGAGTTCGGCGCCGCCGGTCACGCCATCATTTCGCGGGATGGAAGATGCGCTTGGGGAAGATCTCCGCGCCCTCGGCCTCGCCGAGCGCCACGAGGCGCCCACCGGCGGTGATAGCAACGGGGCCTTCCAGGATCGGCGCGTCGCGCCCGCGCAGGATGATCGACTGGCCGCGCCCGAGCCGGGCGGCGTCCGCCGGGCTCACCTTGAGCGCGGGCAGGCTGTCGAGGCCGATATCGACCGGGCGCAGCGACTCGATCGGGGCGACCCCGCCGAGTTCCTCATGACGCGCGCGCAGCGTGTCGAGCGGCACCAGTTCTTCCTCGGCGAAGGTGCCGACGCGGGTCCGGCGCAGCGCCGAGATATGGCCGCGCGCGCCAAGCATGCGGCCCATGTCGCGGGCGAGCGAGCGCACATAGGTGCCCTTGCCGCATTCGGCCTCGAACACGGCGTGGTCGGCGTCGGGTTGCTCGATCAGTTCCAGGCTGTGAATGACGATGGGGCGGGCGGCCAGTTCCACCTGCACGCCTTCGCGTGCGAGGTCATAGGCGCGCTCGCCATTGATCTTCAGCGCTGAATAGGCCGGGGGAACCTGCTCGATCTCGCCACGGAAACTGTCGAGAATGGCCTCGATCGCGGCCTTGTCGGGCCGGATGTCGGAGGTCTCGACCGGCTGGCCCTCGCTGTCGTCGGTGTCGGTCTGGACACCCCAGCGCACCGTGAAACGGTAGACCTTGCGCCCATCCATGACGAAGGGGACCGTTTTGGTGGCTTCGCCGAGCGCGATCGGAAGGCAGCCCGAGGCGAGCGGGTCCAGCGTGCCGGCATGGCCGGCCTTCTTGGCCGAGAACAGCCACTTCACCGCCCCGACCGCCTGGGTCGAGGTCATGCCGACCGGCTTGTCGAGCAGCACCCAGCCGTCGACGTCCCGCTTGGGGCGGCGGGGGCCACGATCCTTGCGCGGCCCGCGGCCCTCGCGCGGACGCTCGCCGCCGTCGTGGGTGGCGCCGGCGCCGCCGGCATCGTTCATTCCGGCGTCAGCCATGCCACCATCAGCCACGCCTGCATCGGTGAGATCGGCGTCGGTCACGGGGGCCTCGGTCATCGGCGCACTCATGCCTCGTCTTCCTTGTCGTTGGTGGCGTCGGCCTCGCTCTCATCGGCTTCCAGGTCGCGGACCACGACCGGCGAGCGCAGCAGCGCGTCGATCCGCGCGCCTTCCTCGAACGAGGTATCGATGCGGAAGCGCAGCTCGGGGACGTATTTGAGTTCGACGCGCCGGGCGATCTCGCCGCGCAGCGGGCGGGCATTGTCCGCCAGCGCTGCAATCGCCGCCTTCGGGTCCTTGCCGCCGAGCGGCATGACGAAGCAGGTCGCGATCTTGAGGTCGGGGCTCATGCGCACTTCCGGCACCGTGATGAGCACGGCGGAAAGCGCGGGGTCCTGCAGGTCGCCGCGTGCGAGGACGTCAGCGAGTGCATGGCGCACGAGTTCGCCGACGCGCAACTGGCGCTGGCTCGGGCCTGCGCCCGAGCTCGCTTTGTTCTTCATAATGTACAAACCTTCATGGCCCCCGCCGGCGAACCGGAGCGGAGGGGCCGCCTTCGACCGGAGCGAACGGGTTTGGACCGTTTGCTCCCGCGGATACACGCGCCGGAATGGGCGCGAACGCCCCCCGCGTACGGAGGGCGTGATGGATCAGAGCGTGCGCTGCACGACCTCGACGCGGTAGCACTCGATGACGTCGCCCGCGCGCATGTCCTGGTAGTTCTCGAAGGACATGCCGCACTCCTGGCCGGCCTGCACCACGTTGACCGCATCCTTGAAGCGGTTGAGCGTGGCGAGCTTGCCTTCGTGGATCACGACATTGTCGCGGATCAGGCGGACATGCTGGCCGCGTTCGACGGTGCCGTCGGTAACCAGGCAGCCGGCGACCTTGCCGACCTTGGAGACCGCGAAGATCTCCTTGATCAAGGCGTTGCCGAGCATGGTCTCGCGGTTGATCGGGGCCAGCAGGCCGCCCATCGCCGCCTTAACATCATCCACCAGGTCGTAGATGATGTTGTAGTAGCGGATCTCGATGCCGGCACGATCGGCCGCATCGCGGGCTTCCTTGTTGGCGCGCACGTTGAACGCGATGATCGCGGCACCGGCCGTCTCGGCCAGGGTCACATCGCTTTCATTCACGCCGCCAGCACCGGAATGGATGATCCGGGCCTGCACCTCGTCGGTGCCGAGCTTCTCCAGCGAGGTCATGATGGCCTCGACCGAACCCGACACGTCGCCCTTGATGATGAGCGGGAATTCCTTCCGCCCGGCCGTCTTGGCCTGGCTCATCATCTGTTCCAGCGAGCCGCGAACCGTGGCGGAGCGGGCCGCAGCCTTCTCGCGCTTCTGGTTCTTGCGGTAGTCCGTGATCTCGCGGGCACGGGCTTCGTTTTCCACCACCGCGAGACGATCGCCCGCCTCCGGCGTGCCGTTGAAGCCGAGCACCTCGACCGGCATGGACGGCTCGGCGGAGGCGAGCTGGGTGCCCTTGTCGGAGATGAGCGCGCGCACGCGGCCCATTTCCGCACCGGCCACCACGATATCGCCGACACGCAGCGTGCCGCGCTGAACCAGCACGGTCGCCACGGGACCACGACCGCGATCCAGCTTGGCCTCGATCACGGTGCCTTCGGCATCGCGCTCGGGGTCGGCCTTGAGATCGAGCAGCTCCGACTGAAGGGTGATCAGTTCGAGCAGCTTGTCGAGATTGGTATGGGCCTTCGCCGACACCTCGACCTCGAGCGTATCGCCGCCCATGCTTTCGACCTGCACCTCGTACTGCAGCAGTTCGCTGCGCACGCGCTCGGGCTTGGCATCGGGCTTGTCGATCTTGTTGATCGCCACGATCAGCGGCACCTTGGCGGCGCGCGCATGATTGATGGCCTCGATGGTCTGCGGCATGACGCCGTCATCGGCGGCCACCACCAGCACGACGATGTCCGTCACCTTGGCGCCACGGGCGCGCATGGCGGTGAACGCGGCGTGGCCGGGCGTGTCGATGAAGGTGATCTTGCCGCCGAGCGGCGAGGTCACCTGATAGGCACCGATGTGCTGGGTAATGCCGCCGGCTTCGCCGGACACGACATTGGCCGAGCGCAGGGCGTCGAGCAGCGACGTCTTGCCGTGGTCGACATGGCCCATGATGGTGACGACCGGGGGGCGCGGCACGAGGTTCTCGGGCGCATCCGGCACGTCGAACAGGCCCTCCTCGACGTCGGATTCGGCGACACGGCGAACCGTGTGGCCGAGTTCCTCGGCGAGGAGCTGGGCCGTATCGGCATCGATCACGTCGGTGATCTTCACCATCTGGCCCTGCTTCATCAGCAGACGGATCACGTCGACCGCGCGCTCGGCCATACGATTGGCGAGCTCCTGGATCGAAATGGTCTCGGGAACGATCACCTCGCGGGAGATCTTTTCCTTCGCCTCGACCTGACGATGGCCGCTCATGCGCTGGGTACGGCGGCGGAACGAGGCCACCGAACGCTGGCGCTCGTCCTGTCCGGACTGCGCGGTCACCAGGGTGAGGCGGCCACGGTTCTTTTCGCCGCCGGTGGGGCGGGTGGGCTTCTGCGGCGGCGGGACGGGACGCGCAGGCGCGCCACCAGGACCGCGACGCACGGGACGACGCTCTTCCTCTTCCGCGGCCATGCCGCCCGGTCCGCGCGGCCGGGCCACACGGGGAGCACCCGGCGCATCGGCGGTCGGGGCCGAAGGCGCAGCGGCCTGCGGCGCGGCGGCATTGCCGGCGGGAGCGGAGGTGGTGGATGCGGACGAGGAACGGTCGTCGCCGAAGCGCTTGCGGGCTTCCTGCTCGGACTTGCGCTTGGCTTCCTCGTCGAAGGCGCGGCGTGCGTCTTCCTCGCGCTTGCGGGCCTCGGCGGCCTCGCGCTCGATCTTTTCGCGTGCCTCGCGCTCGGCGCGGCGAACCGCTTCTTCCTCGGCGCGCTTGCGCTCCTCGGCTTCACGGACGCGGGCGTCCTGAAGCGCGGCGGTGCGTGCGCGTGCTTCTTCCTCGGTCAGCGAGCGCAGAACCACGCCACCGGGGCGCGGGGTCTGCTGCGGCGCTGGCCGCGGCGCCGAAAGATTGGCGCTCGGCGAGGGCTGGGTGCGCTGCGTGGGGCGAGCCGGCGCGCTGCTCGAAGCAGGGCGCGCGGTGGGAGCGGCAGGCGGGGCGGATGCCGGCGCGGAGGAGGGTGCGGCCGCGTGAGCCTCGGGCTTGTCGCCCGGGCCGACAACGCGGCGCTTCACCTTCTCCACCACGACGGACTTGGACCGTCCATGGCTGAAGCTCTGGCGGACGACGCCCTGCTCGACAGGTCGCTTGAGCGTGAGGGTCTTGCCCCCCTGGCCAGCACCCTGGCCACCGCTCATCGTCTTCTCGCCCGGGTTCTTCGTATCGGTCATTCGGTATCCGTTCCTCGGCATCCCCGTCTCATACCGGGATGCGTGCATTCATCCGCCAGCTTGCTTACGAAGCGCGCCAGCCTTCGAGTCTTCTCACACGCGCAAGAAACCTCGCGCTCGTCGGATGCGCGAGCAGCGCAGCATGTACCACATTTGCCCGCCCCAGCGCCAAGTCCAATTGTGGTCCCGGCAAACTGTGTATTCGGACGATTTCCCGTCCTGTCAGCGCGAGGGCCTTGCGGGCCTGCGCGTCGATCTTGGCGACACCGTCCGCGCCGGCCTCGCTTGCGTGCACGAGAACGCCCACAGGGGCGCCCTTGCGATTGCCGTCGAGGGCATCGGCGACCTTCATATAGCCCGTCACCACCTGTCCCGCCTTGTTGGCGAGGCCGAGAGCGGCGAGCACATCTTTCTCCAGGAGCTGGTCAACCAGCTCCGGCAGGGCCGGATCGGTCCTGCCCTTTCCGCGAAAGGCACGGCCGAAGGCCTTGCGTTTCAAGGCCTCGGCGAGCGCCGAGCGGTCGGCACTGACCCAGGCCCCGCGCCCGGGCAGACGTCCGGCAATGTCCGGCACCACCTGCCCGTCGGGCGCGACGACGAAGCGGATCATCGCGGAAGCCGGACGAACGGTTCGGCTGGCGATGCACAAGCGCTCCGGCTCGTGATCAGGCTCGCGCCGGGCCGAAATCGGTCCGGCGTCGGTTTCCTCAGGCGGAGTGGCGAGGGAACCCGCAGCGCTGGTCACGTCCGCAGTCGTGTCCGTTTCAGCCGCTTGATCCTGCACGGTCGCTCCGTCCTTCCTGTCTTTTCGGCCGGGCGTCAGACGTTGTCTTCGCCTTCCACCTCGGCTTCAACTTCTTCCGCCTCGGCCGTCTCCAGCTCGGAAGCGTCGATCCAGCCCGCCTTGACGCGGGCCTGCATGATCATGGCCTCGGCATCCTCGCGGGAGAGCTGGAAGCCCTCCAGCGCGCCGGGGGTGCGAACCACTTCGCCATCCCGGCGCTCGGACCAGCCGGTCAGATCGTCGGTCGCGCAGCCGGCAAGGTCCTCGACCGTCTTGATGTCGTTCTCACCGAACGCCACCAGCATCGGCGAGGTCACGCCCGGCACGTCACGCAGTTCGTCCTCGACGCCGAGTTCGAGGCGGCGCGCGTCGAGATCGGCTTCGACCTGCGCCAGATGGCCGAGGGCGCGGTTCTGCAGCTCCTGCGCCGTGTCCTCGTCGAAACCTTCGATGCTCGCGAGCTCGGCAAGCGGCACATAGGCCAGCTCTTCCAGGGTCGCGAAGCCCTCGGAGGCCAGAAGCTGGCCCATCATCTCATCGAGATCGAGCGCTTCGGCGAACATCTTGCTGCGCTCGGCGAATTCCTTCTGACGCCGCTCGCTTTCCTCGGCCTCGGTGAGGATGTCGATGTCCCAACCCGTAAGCTGCGAGGCGAGGCGCACATTCTGGCCGCGGCGGCCGATCGCCAGACTTAGCTGGGCATCGGGAACCACGACTTCAATACGCTCACGGTCCTCATCCAGCACGACCTTGACCACTTCGGCGGGGGCGAGGGCGTTGACGATGAAGGTCGCGAAGTCGGACGACCAGGGGATGATGTCGATCTTCTCGCCCTGCAGCTCGTTCACGACGGCCTGCACGCGCGAGCCGCGCATGCCGACGCAGGCGCCGACCGGATCCACCGAGGAATCACGCGAGGACACCGCAATCTTGGCGCGCGAACCGGGGTCGCGGGCGACCGCCTTGATCTCGACGATGCCGTCGTAGATTTCCGGCACTTCCTGCGCGAACAGCTTCGCCATGAACTGCGGATGGGTGCGCGAGAGGAAGATCTGCGGTCCGCGCGGCTCGCGGCGCACGTCATAGACGTAGGCGCGGATGCGGTCGCCGACCTTGAACACTTCGCGCGGCAGCAGCTCGTCGCGGCGCAGCGAGGCTTCGCCGCGGCCGAGGTCGACAACCACGTTGCCGTATTCGACGCGCTTGACCGCGCCGTTGATGACCTCGCCGATGCGGTCCTTGTACTCGTCATACTGACGGTCGCGCTCGGCCTCGCGCACCTTCTGCACGATGACCTGCTTGGCCGACTGGGCGGCGATACGGCCGAAGTCGAACGGGGGCAGGGTGTCGGCGATGGAATCGCCGGACTGCGCCGCCGGGTTCAGCCGGCGCGCGCCGATGATGTCGATCTCGGTCGCCGAGTTCTCGACCTGGTCAACCACCAGCAAGTGGCGGGCGAGACGCAGCTCGCCGGTGCGCGGATTGATCTCGGCATGGATGTCGGTCTCGGCGCCATAACGCGATCGCGCCGCCTTGGCGATCGCGTCCTCCATGGCGGCTATGACGATGCTCCGGTCGATCGATTTCTCCCGCGCGACCGCATCGGCGATCTGCAGCAGTTCGAGCCGGTTGGCGCTGACCACGGCCATCAGTGCATCTCCTTCGCATGGGACTTGCGTTTGGCGTTGGATTTGTTGCCGGGCTTCGCGGCGCCCTTGGGCTTCAGCATGGCCTTGGCCTTCTGCTTGCCGCGAATCGGCATCTTCTTCGGTGGCACGATGCGGACGGCGACATTCCCGTCGGCGTCCTCGCCCTCTTCGGGCGTGTCGCCGAGATCGGCGGTGTCGATGTCGGCTTCGTCGATACCCGCGCCTTCGCGCAACGCCTTGTCACGACGCAGCGCCTCGCGGATCAGCGCGTCGGTCATCACCAGGCGGGCCTCGCCGATATCGGCGATGGGCAGGGCGAAGGTGTCGGGCGTGTCCGCAGGGGCGTCCGGCACCCGGATCACCGCAGAACTGCCCCTGGAGCCGACGAGGATGCCGCGAAAGCGCTTGCGCCCGTCAAGCGGCACGGCCATCTCAATCTTTACGTCGTGGCCCGCCCAGCGCTCGAAATCGCTGATGCGCACCAGCGGCCGATCAATGCCCGGCGAGGACATTTCCAGATTGTAGGCGCCGGAAATCGGGTCCTCGACGTCCAGCACCGGCGAGATGGCGCGGCTCGCGGCCTCGCATTCGTCGATGCCGAAGGAGCCGTCGGGCCGCTCGGCCATGATCTGCAGGGTGAGATTTTCTCCGCCGGAAATCCGCACCCGTACCAGCCGGAAGCCCAGGCCCTGGAGCACGGGGCCGATAATGCCGGCGACACGCGCGGCGGGACCCGACTCGGTCACGAGGCGCGGCTCGTCGAGGCGCGATTCGACGCTTACTGCCGGAACGCCGGCGTCAGCTGCGTGTGCTTCCTGTTCGCTCATTCGTCCTGTCCGGACCGGCCTGGTCCGCAATGCAAAAAGAGCGGGTCCCGGCAGAGGAACCCACTCTCAACCGACCATTCAGCCGCTAGAGATAATTGGATGACAAAGGCTTATACAGCCAAACCGCCCCGGCGTGCAAGTTCGCTCTCGGCGCGGCCCCTTAGGGCGCCAGAGCGACCTCTCCGCGCGGGCCCGCCTTGCCGGCTCCGTGCCGCCGGAGCATAAGCGCAGACATGTTCCGACCTGTCGCCGCGATGGATCCAGACCTCATGCCCGTCGAGACACCGCCGCTGCGCGAACGCGCGCCGGCCAAGGTCAACCTGTCGCTGCGGGTCGTCGGGCGCCGGGACGACGGCTATCACGAACTCGCGAGCGTGGTGGCTTTCGCCGGGGTGGGCGATCGCCTGGAGCTGATGCCGGGCCCGCGGCTCGAACTGGTTCTGTCCGGTCCGGTCCGGGCGGCGCTGATGGGCGAGGCGGACAATCTCGTGCTGCGCGCCGCGCGGGAACTCGGTGCCCGCGTGCCGGGGCTGGTCACGGGCCGCTTCATTCTCGACAAACGGTTGCCGGTCGCGGCGGGTATCGGCGGAGGCTCGGCCGACGCTGGCGCGGCGCTGCGGCTGCTGGCGCGCGCCAACGCGATGGGCCTGGACGATCCGCGCCTGTTCGCGGCGGCGCTCGCCACCGGGTCCGATGTGCCGGCATGTCTTGCCAGCAGGTCCTGCCTCATGGCGGGGCGCGGCGAGGAGATCATGCCGCTCGCGCTTCCTCGTTTCGGCGCCGTGCTGGTCAATCCCCGCGTTCCTGTCGCGACAAGTGCGGTGTTCAAGGCGCTTGGCCTCACCCCGGGTGCCCGCGTGGGCACGCCGAACCTGCCCCCGCCGGGTGGGCAGCGCGAACTCCTGGCTTTTCTGCGCCGCGAACCGAATGATCTCGAGGCGCCCGCCCGGGTGCTGGCACCGGTGCTGGATCAGGTCGACGCCGCGCTTCGGGCCGCGCCTGAGGTGCGGCTGGTGCGCATGTCGGGCTCCGGGGCGACGATGTTCGCGTTGTTCGACGATTGCCACGGGGCGGCGCGTGCGGCCAGGATCGTCGCCGCCGCGCATCCCGGCTGGTGGGTGAAGTCCACCGTGCTGGGCTGAGGGCGCCCTCCGGCAGAAGGCAGGACCTGTGCGAACACCGATTTTCTTTGTGCTTGCGGCCTTCGCCGAAATTGCCGGCTGCTTCGCCTTCTGGGCGGTGGCGCGCGAGGGCGTAAGCGCGCTGTGGCTGGCGCCGGGCCTCGTCAGCCTGATCGCCTTTGCCGCGCTGCTGACGCAGGTTGATGCGAGCGCGGCCGGTCGCGCCTTCGCCGCCTATGGCGGGGTCTATATCGCCGCGTCGCTGTGCTGGCTGTGGGCGGTGGAAGGGTTCCGCCCGGATCGCTGGGACTTTCTCGGTGGCGCGGTCTGCCTGATCGGAGCCGCGATCGTGGTGTTCGGCCCGCGCGGCTGAAGGTTCACGCCGCCGCGGGATCGAGGGCTAGCGCGCCCGCGAAATGCAGAACTCGACCGTGTCGAGCAGCGCGCGCTTGGCGGTGCCGTCCGGAAACAGGCCGAGGGCATCCTTGGCCATGGCGCCGTAATGGATGGCCCGGTCCACGGTCGCGGTCAGCGATTTGTGGCTGGCGAGAAGCTCCATCGCGTGTTCGAGATCGCCGTCCTTGATCTCGCCTTCCTCAAGGCAGCGGCGCCAGAAATTGCGCTCCTGCTCGTTGCCGCGACGGAAGGCGAGCAGCACGGGGAGCGTGATCTTGCCCTCGCGGAAATCGTCGCCGACATTCTTGCCCAGCTTGACCTGAGAGCCGCCATAGTCGAGCGCGTCGTCGATGAGCTGGAAGGCGATACCCAGATTCATGCCGTAGCTGCGGCAGGCGGACTGCTCCACCTTCGGCCGGTCGGCAAGCACAGGGCCGACCTCGCAGGCGGCGGCGAACAGCTCGGCGGTCTTGCCACGGATGACGGCGAGATAGTCGTCCTCGCTGGTCGCGGTGTTCTTGGAAGCGGCGAGCTGGGCGACCTCGCCCTCGGCGATCACCACCGCAGCGGTGGAAAGGATGTCGAGCGCGTGCATCGAGCCGACCTCGATCATCATGCGGAAGGCCTGACCGAGCAGGAAGTCGCCGACGAGAACGCTCGCCTCGTTGCCCCACAGCATGCGCGCGGCGAGCTTGCCGCGCCGCATCTCGCTGTCGTCGACCACATCGTCGTGCAGCAGCGTGGCGGTGTGCATGAACTCCACCGAGGCGGCGAGCTTGACGTCGCCCTCGCCCTGGTAGCCCGAGAGATCGGCGGTCGCCAGGGTGAGCATCGGCCGCAGCCGCTTGCCGCCCGAGGAAATGAGGTGGGTCGCCACTTCCGGAATCATCGCCACGTCAGAACCTGTGCGCGACAGGATCAGCGTGTTCACGCGTTCCATGTCGGCGCGGACCAGGGAGACGATACCCTCGAGCGAAGGCTCGGCGGAAACGTCCGCAGAGGGATCAAAAGGAAGAACAACGGCCACGAGCAGGTTCCGTATCTGACGATGCACCCGCAACATATGAAGCGGGGGGGACCCACGGCAAGAGTGGAACGCGACGGAAACTCCTTGCGAATTCCGATTTCAGCGTGCTGCCCCTCATGGCCAATAGCGCAATCTTGGCGGTTGGGAAATGACTTGGACACACGCGGGCGACGCACCCGATGGGCGCGGGGCTCCACTCGTGTCAGGATGGCGCGATGCGCGAACTGCTTCGAACCAATGATGTCGTCCTGCTTTCCGCCATCGGCGCGCTTCTGGATAGCGCGCGGATCGGCCATGTGGTGCTCGACGAGCATATGAGCGTCCTCGAGGGCTCGATCGGCCTGCTGCCCCGGCGTCTGCTGGTGGAGGAAGACATGATCGGGCGTGCCCGCTCCCTGTTGTGCGAGGCCGGGTTCGGTCCCGCGCTGGCGGGCGATTGAGCGGTGCCCACGGTGACGCCGCCGGACCAGGAGATCACCGACGACGCCCTGATCGGGGGCCGCCTGCACCTGTTGCAGCCGGCACGCGGGCACAGGGCCGGGCATGATGCGGTGCTGCTCGCGGCCAGTGTGCCGCCCGGCGCCCGCCGGGTCGTCGATCTTGGCGCCGGGGTCGGTACGGCGGGCCTCGCGGTTGCGCTGCGCCTGCCGCTGGCACGTGTCACCCTGGTCGAGATCGATCCCGCCATCGCCGCGCTGGCGGCGCGCAACGCCGGGCGCCAGGACCCGGACATGGCGGAGCGCGTCCAAGTCGTCACCGCCGACGTCGCGACCCTCGCCCGCCCTTCAGGCCCGCCTGTTCCGCTGGCGGGAGGGGCCGATCTGGTGCTGATGAACCCGCCCTTCAACGACCCCGCGCGGCACCGCATCTCGCCCCGCGCCGGGCGTGCCCGCGCGCACAGCGCCGAGGATGACAGCATGGAGGCGTGGCTGCGCGCCGCGGACCGGCTTCTGGAGGCCAGCGGCGAGCTGCGGCTGATTCACCGTCCGGAGGCGATCGGCACGCTGATTGAGTTGCTGCACCGGCGCGCTGGCGCCGTGTCCATCCGCCCGGTCCATGGGCGTCCGGACACGCCGGCGATCCGGGTGCTGGTGAGCGCGATAAAGGGCCGGCGCACGCCGCCGGCGATTCTTCCCGGCCTTGTGCTCGCCGACACGCAGGGTCGTCCCACCCCGGAGGCCGAACGCCTGCTGCGTGGCGGCGGCGGGCTGGACGAGCACTAAGGCGGGCACCGTGCTGCGCGCCGCTTGAGCCGGAGCAGTGCGACGCCTATGTGTGTGGGCATGGCAACAGAATCCTTCTTCGCTCCGCTGCGCCGCCTTGTCGATCCCCTCCTGCCGGCGCGGATGCGCGCCGGGACCCCGGTGGTGCCGGTGGTCCGGCTCAATGGGGCCATCGGGCTGTCGAGCCCGCTGCGGCCGGGGCTCACTCTTTCCGGGATTTCGAAGGCCCTCGACCGCGCCTTCGCGGTGAAGGGCGCCAAGGCGGTGGCGCTGGCGATCAATTCGCCCGGCGGCGCGCCGGCGCAGTCCCATCTCATCTACCGCCGCATACGCCTGCTGGCGGAAGAGAAGGAACTGCCCGTCATCGCGTTTGTGGAGGATGTCGCGGCCTCGGGCGGCTACATGCTGGCCTGTGCCGCCGACGAGATCATCGCCGACCCGTTTTCCATCGTCGGATCGATCGGCGTTGTCAGCGCCGGGTTCGGATTCGATCGTGTGCTGGACAAGATCGGGGTCGACCGCCGCGTCTATACCGCCGGCGAGCGCAAGGTGATGCTTGATCCCTTCCAGCCGGAGAAGGCCGAGGATATCGAGCGCCTGAAGGCGCTGCAGAAGGAAATACACGACAGCTTCACCGGGCTGGTGCGCCAGCGCCGTGCCGATGTGCTGAGCGGGGATAGCGAGACGCTGTTCTCCGGCGAGTTCTGGTCCGCCACCCATGCGCAGGAACTTGGCCTTGTCGACGCCATCGGCGATCTGCGCGGCTTTCTGCGGGCGCGCTATGGCGACAAGGTGCAGACACCGCTGATC
The DNA here is from genome assembly GCF_010669125.1 of Ancylobacter pratisalsi. Classification (NCBI taxonomy): domain Bacteria; kingdom Pseudomonadati; phylum Pseudomonadota; class Alphaproteobacteria; order Hyphomicrobiales; family Xanthobacteraceae; genus Ancylobacter; species Ancylobacter pratisalsi. The sequence goes on along the minus strand of NZ_CP048630.1, from coordinate 2,017,434 downwards.
GAGCCGCGCAGCGGATTGTTCGGGCGTCGCCTGCCGGGCATTACCGCGATCGATGGTGCGGGCGGCGGGCTGGCCTCGCAGATTGGCGCCGGCGTCACCGACAATCTCATCGGTGCCGCGCAGGAGCGCGCCCTGTGGAGCCGCTACGGTCTTTGAACCCCGTTTCCAGTAAAGGTGCGCGACGGGCACGATTTTGCCAAAGCTGCGGGTGATGAGTGCGGACTGATGCCTCGTGTGAACGTGACCTGAGACCTTCGGGAAGGAATGCGTCGGATGCCGCCGGTTTTCGTGCTTGCCCTTGGCGCCTTCAGCGCCGCTGCGCTGGTGAAGCTGCTCGCCAAGGAGGCGCGCCGCGTCAATGCCGAGCTCGACGCCTCCCGTCGTGAGGAAGAGGCGGTGCGTGACGATGCCCGTCCCAGCCTGCGCCGTGATCCGCTGACCGGCGAGTACCATCCCGGCGAGCATTGAAAGTGGTATTTCTGGAATGATTCCAGTGCCGTAGGCCGGCCGATCATTACCGCGAATTCATTTTGTACGCCGTGCATATCGGGCTATCCCGTCTTGGGTATTGCTAGGGACGGGCGCGCTATGCTCCAGAAATCCGAGAGCGGCTGGACCGCTTCCGCGTCAAAGCGACGTCGCCGGCGCCGCTGGCCGGTATTCGTGCTGCTGGCGGCACTCGCGGCGGGCGGCGGATACTACTATTACACCACAACGGCCCACGCGCCGGCCCCGCAGTACCAGACCGCGCAGGTCGAGCTCGGCGACATCGAGACCACGGTCACGGCCATCGCCAAGATGCAGCCGAAGAACTATGTCGATGTTGGCACACAGGTCTCCGGTCAGCTTCGCACCATCCATCCCGATGTTGGCGCGGTGGTGAAGAAGGACGATCTTCTCGCCGAGATCGACCCGACGGTCTATCAGACCCGGGTCGCCGGCGACCGCGCCAGCCTGGACAATCTGCGCGCCCAGCTGGCCCAGGCCGATGCCCAGCTCACTCTCGACAAACTACGCAACGAGCGGGCGCAGGACCTTCTCGTGCGCCAGTCCGGCAGCCGCGATGCCGCCGACGCCGCCGAAGCGACGATGCGTATCTCGACGGCCAAGATCGACGCGCTGAAGGCCCAGATCGCCCAGACCCAGGCCACGCTGGACGGGGATCTCGCCAATCTCGGCTACACCAAGATCTACGCGCCCATGGACGGCACGGTGGTGTCGATCACCGCCCGCGAAGGCTCGACGCTAAACGCCAACCAGAGCGCGCCCATCGTGCTGCGCATCGCCGACCTCCAGACCATGACAGTGACCGCGCAGGTGGCGGAAGGCGACATTCCCAAGATCACCCTTGGAACGCCCGTTTATTTCTCCACGCTCGGCCTGCCGGACCGGCGCTGGCGCGGCGAGGTGCGCCAGATCGAGCCGACCCCGACCATCGTCAATGATGTCGTGCTCTACAATGTGCTGATCGATGTGCCCAATGAAGACCTGATGCTGATGACCGACATGACCGCGCAGGTGTTCTTCCGCCTCGGCGAGGCGAAGGGCGTGCCGCTGGTGCCGACACAGGCGATCCGCCGGGGCCGCGGGGGCATCTCCACCGTGCGTGTGCTTACCGCCACCGGGCCGCAGGAGCGCACCATCAAAACCGGGCTGTCGAACCGCACCGTGACGCAGGTCATTGAGGGGCTGGCGCCGGGCGACACGGTTATTACCGGCGTGGCGGCTGGCGCCGCGGCTCCGGCCGGGCGCCCGCGCATGCCGCCACGTCTGGGCTGAGGACACGCCATGGACGAGGCGACCTTTCAGGAGGACAGGTCAGGCCAGGAAGTGCCGCAGGAGGCATCCGAGGCCGGGACGCGCCCGATCATCGAGCTCATTGACGTCAGCCGCATCTACCCCAATGGGGAGAGTGTGGTGCGCGCGCTGGACCGTGTGTCGCTGGCCATTCAGCCCGGCGAGTTCGTCGCCATCATGGGACAGTCGGGTTCCGGCAAGTCGACGCTGATGAACATCGTCGGCTGCCTCGACCGCCCGTCCTCGGGAACCTACCGGGTCGACGGGGTGGATGTGTCGGCGCTCGACGCCGACGCGCTGGCGGGCCTGCGCTGCTCGACCTTCGGCTTCGTGTTCCAGCGCTACAACCTGTTGCCCAGCCTGACTGCGGCGGAGAATGTCGAGATTCCGGCGATCTATGCCGGCGCACCGTATGAAGAACGGTTCGAGCGTTCGCACCTGCTTCTGGAGCGCCTGGGGCTGGGCGAGCGCACCGAGCACCGGCCGGGCCAGCTTTCCGGTGGGCAGCAGCAGCGGGTCTCCATTGCCCGCGCGCTGATGAACGCGGCGCCGGTGATCCTCGCGGACGAGCCGACCGGCGCGCTCGATACGCGCAGCGGCGAGGATGTGCTGGCCCTGCTGAAAGAACTGAACCGGGAGGGCCACACGGTCATTCTCATCACCCATGATCCTGACGTGGCCGACCATGCCCGGCGCATCGTGCGCTTTCAGGACGGGTGCATCGTGGCCGACGAGCGTCGCATGCCGGAGCCCACCCGCCCGGCACTGCCGGCCACGCGCGCGCCGCGCCGGCATGGTCTGGCGCGCTTCCTGCCCGATCTCGCCGAAGCGGTGCGCATGGCGTTCGCCTCCATGCACAGCTCCGTCTTCCGCACCGCGCTGACGCTGCTGGGCATCGTGATCGGTGTCGCCTCAGTGATCACCATGCTGGCGGTGGGGGATGGCGGCAAGGCGCAGGTGCTGGAGCGCATCGCGCAGATCGGGACCAACCTGCTGATCGTGCGTCCGGGTGCGCCGGGCATACGCTCCTCCGGCGATAACGCGACCTTGCTGCCGGAGGACGCGGAAGCGCTGAAGGCGATACCGGGCATCAGCGCGGTCGCGCCCGAGCGCACGGGCCGCTACACGCTGCGCTTCGGAGCCGAGGATTATTATACCTCGGTGACAGGAACCAGCGCCGACTATCTCGCCGCGCGGGACTGGCCGATCGCCCGCGGGGTGATGTTCACCGAGGAGGATGTCAGGGCCTATGCGCCGGTGATCGTGCTGGGCCAGACGGTGGCGACCAATCTGTTCGGCGACGATGAGGCCGTCGGGCACTATGTGCTGGTGAAGAACGTGCCCTATGAGGTGATTGGTGTGCTCTCGGCGCGTGGCGCCAACGCCTTCGGCCAGGATCAGGACGATGCCGCGCTGATCCCCGCCTCCACCGGATTCGTGCGGGTTTTCGGCCGCCGCTTCCTCAACTCGATCACCGTGAAGGTCGAGAATGCCGACGACATTCCCGCCGTCGAGCAGGAGGTGACCCGCCTCCTCACCCAGCGCCACCAGACCCAGGACTTCCAGGTGCGCAACACCTCACAGTTCCTTGAAACCGCAACCGAGACCCAGAACACGCTCACGCTCGTGCTGGGCTGCGTCGCTGCGATCTCGCTGCTGGTGGCCGGCATCGGGGTGATGAACATCATGCTGGTCAGCGTGACCGAGCGTACCCGTGAGATCGGCATCCGCATGGCGACCGGCGCACGCATGAGCAACATCATGCTTCAGTTCAACACCGAGGCGCTGGTGGTGTGTTCTGTTGGCGGGATTGCCGGCGTCGCGCTCGGGATCGGCACCGCACTTGGACTGGAAGCGATGGGCGTCTCCATTGCGCTGTCGTTGATGCCTCCGCTTCTGGCCTTCGGCTGCGCCTTCCTCACCGGCCTCGTCTTCGGCTACCTGCCCGCCCGCAAGGCGGCAGGCCTCGATCCGGTGGTGGCGCTGGCCTATGAATAGGCGGCGGACCATTCAGCCTCGCCATCGCAGGGGGCGCTCTACGTCCCTTCGGCCCTTGCCGTGAACCGCCTGAACGTTTAGGCGGAACGCGGACAGGGCCGGTTCGACCGATGGCCGGCCCGGCGCAAAGTGGCTCGGAGACAAGCGCATGAACGTTCTTCTGCTCGGCTCGGGGGGTCGCGAGCACGCGCTCGCCTGGAAGCTCGCCCAGAGCCCGCTCCTGACGACGCTCTTCGCGCTACCCGGCAATCCCGGCATCGCCGAGTATGCCACCTGCTTCCAGAGCGTGCCGCTCGACGACGCCGACGCGATCGTCTCGATCTGCGGATCGCACGACATCGACCTCGTCGTGGTCGGCCCCGAGGCGCCGCTGGTCGATGGCATCGCCGACCGTCTCATCGCCGAGGGGCTTGCGGTCTTCGGCCCCGGCCAGGCCGCCGCGCAGCTCGAGGGCTCCAAGCTCTTCACCAAGGAGCTGTGCAAGGCACACGACATTCCCACGGCCGCCTTTGGCCGCTTTACCGACGCCGAGGCCGCGCGCGCCTTCATTCGTCGCAACGGCGCGCCGATCGTGCTGAAGGCCGACGGGCTGATGGCCGGCAAGGGCGTCATCGTCGCGACCTCGCTGGACGAGGCCCTGGCGGGCGTCGACGAGGTGTTCGCCATGGGCGAGCCCGGCACGGAGATCCTGATCGAGGAATTTCTCGACGGCGAGGAGGTGTCGTTCTTCTGCCTGGTCGAGGGCGAGACCGTTCTGCCCTTCGGTTCGGCACAGGACCACAAGCGCGCGTTCGACGGCGACGAGGGCCCCAATACCGGCGGCATGGGCGCCTATTCGCCGGCCCCGGTGTTCAACGCCGAAATGGAGCGCCGCACCCTCGCCGAGATCATCAAACCGACCGCGCGTGCACTGGCCGATGCCGGCTGCGCCTATTGCGGCGTGCTGTTCGCCGGTTTGATGATCACGCGCGACGGGCCGAAGCTGATCGAATACAATGTGCGCTTCGGCGACCCCGAGTGCCAGGTGCTGTTGACCCGGCTCGATGGCGATCTGCTGCCGCTGCTTCACGCCACGGCCATTGGCAATCTGAGCGAACTGTCCGTGGCGATGAAGCCGGAGGCGGCGATCACGGTGGTGATGGCGGCACGCGGCTACCCTGGCGCGTATGAAAAGGGCTCGCGCATCGGCGGAATCGAGGCGGCGCAGACCATTCCCGGCGTGAAGGTGTTTCATGCCGGCACCCGGCGGGTCGGCGAGGACATTGTCGCCAATGGCGGGCGGGTGCTGAACGTGACCGCCATCGGGGCCAACGTGGCCGAAGCGCGCGAGCGCGCCTATGACGCGGTGGCGCGGATCGACTGGCCTGAGGGCTTCTGCCGCTCGGACATCGCCTGGCGGGCGCTGGGCGAGTAGCACGGGAGGCGGTTTCGTCTCCGGCGTTTCAAAGATTTGCCGTCGTGTGATGTTACGAAGTCCTTCGGCGCCGGATTTTCGTGCATCAAGCCGTCAGGGACCAGTCATGGAAGAAACGCCTGCACGCTCCCGCCCTCGCCCGGCCAAGACTTCGCGGGCAGAGCCTTCGCGGGCGGAGCTTTCGCCAGCCGGGCACCCTGATGCGCCGCAGGCTTCTCCCGGTGTGATCGCTTCCGGGGGCCGCGACGCGGGCGGGCACGAGGCCGGTACAACGTCGCCCAAGCGCGCGGGCGGGCCCACCATCGCCGTCGCGCTGGGTTCCGGCGGGGCGCGGGGGCTGTCGCATATTCTGGTGCTGGAAGCGCTGGACGAACTTGGCCTGCGTCCCACGGCAATGGCGGGTGCTTCCATCGGCGCCTTCTTCGCCGCCGCCTATGCCGCGGGCATGCCGGCGCGCGAGATTCGCCACATCGTCACCGCGACGTTGCGCAACAAGGGCGAGGTGATGCGTCGCCTGCTGGCCGCGCGCGTGGGGCGCCTCGCCGACCTGTTCGGCGGACTGGGCAATCCGGTGCTGATCGATGCCGAGCATTTCATCGACGGCTTCATGCCCGAGATGGTGCCGCAGAACTTCGAGGACCTCGCCATACCGCTCAAGGTGGTGGCGACCGACTATTGGGGTCGCTGCGAGCGCATGTTCGAGCACGGCGCGATCCGGCCGGCGGTCGCGGCCTCGCTCGCCATTCCCGGCCTGATGCGGCCGGTGGTCCATGGCGGGCATACGCTGGTCGACGGGGGCGCGGTGAACCCATTGCCCTTCGACCAGCTGCGCGCCAAGGCCGACATCGTGCTGGCGGTGGACATCACCGGCGGGCACGGCACCGAGACCAAGGGTGTGCCGAGCCCGTTCGATGCCATGTTCGCCACCTTGCAGATCATGGCGAGCTCGATCGTTGGCGAGAAACTGAAGGCCGGCGCGCCAGACATTCTGATCCGGCCGAACGTCAACGATTTTCGCGTGCTGGAGTTCTTCCGCGCCACCGCTATCCTGAAGGCCTCGGAACCGGTGAAGGATGAGGTGAAGCGCCGGCTGGAAGCTGTGCTGGGGTGAGCGGGTCCGTATGTCGTGCGTCTCAGCGCCGCGCGGCGAAGAAGGCCCTGAGCAGCGCGGCCGCCTCGGTGGCCGCGAGGCCGTCGTAAATGTCCGGCACATGGTGGCAGGTGGGCGCGCTGAAGAAGCGCACGCCGCTCTCCACCGCACCGCCCTTCGGGTCGGCTGCCCCGTAATAGAGCCGCCGCAGCCGTGCCCAGGCGATGGCGCCCGCGCACATTGTGCACGGCTCCAGCGTGACATAGAGATCGCAGTCGGGAAGCCTGTCACTGTCCAGTTTCGTGCAGGCGGCGCGGATCGCCAGCATCTCGGCATGGGCGGACGGGTCGGAAAGCTGGCGCGTGCGGTTGCCTTCGGCGGCGAGAACCTCGCCCCGGTGGACGATTACCGCGCCGACCGGCACTTCGCCGCGCGCGGCGGCCTTGGCGGCGTGTTCGAGAGCGAGCGCCATGAAGTCGCCTCGACCCTTCGTGCCGGCAGACGTGCCTTCCATCTGTGTGCCTTCCAGCCGCATCGCTTCAGCCGGCTCGCCGTCTTCGATTTCGCCCATTCGCGCCCTGTGCGTCACCTTCAAACGTGCCTTGCCCATTGCTCGCCGTGTCGAATGCTCGCCTCGCGGCGCAGGACATGCTAGCACCCGCCGCCCGCAGACCGGATGAATGACATGCCCAAGAATACGCCGCCCCGCAAGGAACAGAACCGCGTGCCGCGCCCCCAGCGAGAGGCGGCACCCGCGGAACCGCGCGAGGGCGAGCGCGTCGCCAAGGTAATTGCGCGCCACGGCCTCGGCTCGCGCCGCGAAATCGAGGAATGGATTCTGGCCGGGCGCGTGGCGGTGAACGGCGAGGTGCTGGAAAGTCCGGCGCGTGTCGTCACCCCCGAGGATGCGATCACCGTCGATGGCACGCCATTGCCCGCCAAGGAGCGCACGCGGCTGTTCCTCTATCACAAGCCCCGCGGCGTGGTGACGACCAATTACGACCCCGAAGGGCGCGCGACGCTGTTCGAGATCCTGCCCCAGGGCCTGCCTCGCCTGGTTTCGGTCGGCCGGCTCGACCTCAACACCGAGGGGCTGATCCTGCTTACCAATGACGGTGGCCTCTCGCGCGTGCTGGAGCTGCCGGACACCGGCTGGCTGCGGCGCTACCGCGTGCGGGCCAAGGGTATGATCACGCAGGACAAGCTTGACGCGCTGATCGATGGCGTCACCATCGAGGGCGTGCATTACGGACCGATCGAAGCCAAGCTCGACCGGGTGCAGGGTGCCAATTCCTGGCTGACGCTGGCGCTGCGCGAGGGCAAGAACCGCGAGGTGCGCAACGTTCTCGGCGCCCTCGGCCTCGATGTGAACCGCCTGATCCGCCTCTCCTACGGCCCGTTCCAGCTGGGTGAGATCGCTCAGGGCGCGATTGAGGAAGTGCGCACCCGTGTGCTCGCCGACCAGCTCGGCGAGACGCTTGCCGCTGCCGCCGGCGCGGATTTTGAGGGGCCGCTGTTCGACCATGCCGAGGCTGAAGAGGCGCCTGGCCGTGGTGCCGTCAAGGGCGGTGGCCTGAAGGGCGGCAAGAACGCCCGCTATGCCAAGACCGAGGGCAGCGAGGACCGTCATCGCCGCCGTCCGATCGATACCGAAGAGAGTTCCGATCGCAGCGTCACCTCGGGAATGGTCGCCGACCGCAAGGGCCGCAAGGTTCTGGTGCAGCGCGTGCGCTCCAACGAGGCTGAGGTCGAGGAGGAGCGCCCCGTGCGTCCCGCGCGCGGCACGGCCGAGCGCACCGCCTCGCGCCCCACGTCTCGCCCCCCGCAGGATCGTGGACGCGAACGCGGCGGCGAGCGCACCTTCCGCAAGCGTCCTGACCTGGCAGAGGCGCCTTTCGAGGCCGGCGAGGAGCGGCCCATTTCCGACCGCAAGCCGAGCCGCGAGCGCAAGCCCAGCCGGGACCGTGCCGCGGCCGGACCGCGCCCGTCGCGCCCGCGCTTCGAGCGTTCGGATGATGAGCGTGGTGCGTCCGAGGAAAAGACGTTCCGTCCCCGTAATGACCGGCCTGCGGGTCCGCCCGCCGCGCGGCCACGCACGGAGCGCGGCGCGCAGGACAGCCGTTCGAGTGACCGTCGTCTCGAGGACCGTCCCAAGGGTGACCGTTTCAAGAGCGACCGTCCGCAGCGCGAGCGCCCGCAAGGAGAGCGCCCGCATGGGGATCGCTTTGCGCGCGGCGAGCGTGCGGAACGGCCGCCCTTCCGCGAGCGTGGCCCGCGTCCCGAAGGACGGGCTGAGGGCGAGGGCCGTTCCTTCCGCCCCCGCCCCGAGGGGGATCGTCCGTTCCGCGAGCGCGGAGAGCGCACTGAGCGGGCACCCCGACAGGACCGTCCTTCGCGCCCGGATCGGCCCGATGGTGCGCGCCCCTATCGCGGCGCCAGCAGCGACCGCCCGTTCTCGGGCCGCGTGAAATCTGAACAGCACCGTGCCCGCCCCCAGCGCTCGGAAGAAGGCGGCGCGCCTCGTGGTGAGCGGCCGGCTCGCCCGCCGTTCCGCGAGCGCGGTCCCCGTCCCGAGGGCCGGGCAGAGGGCGAGGGCCGTTCCTTCCGCCCCCGTCCCGAGGGGGATCGTCCGTTCCGCGAGCGCGGTGAGCGCCCGGATCGGCCTCCGCGTCGTGAACGCCCCGAAGGGGGTGCCGGTGAAAAGCGTGGCTTTGGCGACAGGCCCGATCGCGCGGAGCGTCCGCAGGGAAGGCCGGGCGGCGCGCGGGGCGGCAAGCCGGGCGGCGGCAGACCTTTCGGCAAGGGCCCTGGCGGCGGCCGTGGAGCAGGCGGCAAGGGGCCGGGTGGCAAAGGTCCCGGCGGCAAGGGTCCCGGAGGTGGCGGGCGTCCCGGCCGGCCGCCGCGCGGCTGAGGTGCGCTGAAGCATGCGTATTGTCGGCGGCCGGTTCCGGGGGCGAAGTTTGCGCGGCCCCACCTCTTCCGCGACACGGCCGACCTCGGATCGGCTGCGCGAGGCACTGTTCAATGTCCTTGCCCATGCCTATGGCGACCCGGCGGAGGGCGCGCGGGTGCTCGACCTGTTCGCCGGTACCGGCGCGCTGGCCCTGGAGGCGCTCTCGCGCGGGGCGAGGTTCGCGGTCTTCGTCGAGGAGGACTCCGAGCCCCGTGGGCTGATCCGCGCCAATGTCGAGGCCTTGGGGCTGGGCGGCATTACCCGGATCTTTCGCCGCGACGCGACCCGGTTGGGGGTGGCGCTGGCGAATGACGCGTTCGACCTGGTGTTCTGCGACCCACCCTATGGACGCGGCCTCGCCGAAAAGTCGCTCCTGAGCGCGCGCGAGGGCGGCTGGCTGGCGCCGGGCGCGCTGGTGGTGGTCGAGGAAGCGTCGGAGCCCGGCTTTGTGGCGCCCGAGGGTTTCGAGGAACTGGAGCGTCGGCGTTATGTCGAGACCGAGCTCATCTTCCTGAGAGCGCCGGGCGCGGCGTGATCGCGCTCAGGCGATGGTTTCGATCGCATCGAGAATCCGCTCCAGGTCCTCGGGGCGTGATAGCCGGTGATCACCGTCCTTGATCAGGCTCAGCACCACATCGTCCTCGGCAAGACAGGTGACCAGTTTCATCGCGTGCTGCCACGGCACGACATCGTCGGCGACGCCCTGCAGGATGCGCACCGCGCAGCCCACGGCGAAAGGCGCGCCGAGCACGAGATTGGTGCGGCCATCCTCGATCAGGGCGCGGGTGACCGGCTGTGGCGCGCCATAGTCCGAAGGCCGGTACCACACGCCGCTGTCCATGATCTCGGCGCGGATGTCCGGCGTCATAGCCTCCCACATCAGTGCTTCGGTGAAATCAGGGGCCGGTGCGATCAGGACCAGTCCCGCAAGGCGTCCGGCCTCGCCGCGTGCCGCCAGGGCGCGTGCCAGCAGAAGCGCCACCCAGCCGCCCATGGACGAGCCGACCACGATCTGCGGGCCCTTCGTTTCGCGGTCGAATACGGCGAGCGCGTCCTCCGCCCAGCGCGAGATGGTGCCGTCGATGAACGCGCCTTCGGACTCGCCATGGCCGGAATAGTCGAAGCGAACGACGCTGCGGCCCTGCTGCTCGCCCCATTGCGCCAGCGCCTCCGCCTTGGTGCCGCGCATATCCGACAGATAGCCGCCGCACCATAGGACGCCCGGCCCGGCGCTATCGTCCGCATGGCCGCTTGCCGGCGTGGTCCGAACCGCGATGCGGCGCGCGTCCGAGCCGACGGAAATGAAGCGCGGCGGGGTCATATCGTCGGCGGCTGGCGCGGCATCGGTCATGGGGGCGTCCTGTGGTTCGCGGGCGTGGCGGGCGGCGGCTGGGGCGGAAGGGTTGCGATTCGCCGGCGACGCGCCATCTTCAACTACAGGCAATGGTGTGGCGCGAACAACGTTCGCTGGCACCTTTGCCGGCAGAAGGGCGGGCTCCGGGCGAGTTGGTGCGAACTCGAACGCGTCCGGCCGTTGACTTCTGCCGGGTTTGTTACGATGTTCTGCGACCGTTTTATGCGCGCGGCAGACTGAGCCGGCCGGCACCCTCGAAGCGCGGTGAAACGTCGATTTTGAAGATGCTCCCGCAACGGAAGAGGAGAAGACCACCATTCGTCGCCCCATGAGACCCGTCGCGCCGGAAAAGGAAGGCCCGCGCGTCAACGAAGACATCCGCATCCGCGAAGTGCAGCTCATCGACCTTGAAGGGCTGAACCGTGGCGTTGTGCCGACTCGCGAGGCGCTGACGATGGCGCAGGAGGCGGGCCTCGATCTTGTTGAGATCGCCCCCAACTCAGTTCCGCCTGTCTGCAAGATCCTCGATTATGGCCGGTTCAAATACCAGAACCAGAAGAAGGCCAACGAGGCGCGCAAGAAGCAGCATGTCGTCGAAATCAAGGAAATCAAGCTGCGCCCCGGCATCGACACCCATGACTATGAGGTGAAGATGAAGGCGATCCACCGCTTCTTCGAGGAAGGCGACAAGGTGAAAATCACCCTGCGTTTCCGCGGGCGAGAGATGGCGCACCAGGAACTTGGTTACAAGCTGCTCAACAAGGTCAAGGAAGAGCTGGCGACATTGGCCAAGGTCGAGGCGGAGCCTTCGCTTGAAGGCCGCCAGATGATTATGGTGCTGGCTCCCCGCTGAGCCGGCCCTTCAACAGCTTTGAGGCGCCTCCCTCCGGTCCAGCAGGGAGGCGTTTTCGTTTGTGACGCCCCCTTTGCGGCGATCAATCCCCACGGCGTCGGTCGCCATGGTGGGGCGGCCGGCCGTTTCGGGAGAGCCGGCGCCCGCTAGTCCGGCAGACTGCCATTCTCGCCCAGCACAGCCCCGGCAAGATAGAGCGATCCGGCGATCAGCACGCGCGGGGGCGGGCCGACGGGATAGTCCCTCAGCCCGTCGAGGGCCGCGGCCACGCTCGCGGCTGTCGACGCGGCGATGCCATGTGCGGCGGCGGCGGCGGCGACCTCTTCCGGCGGCTGCGCCTTGTGATCGCCAGGCACCGGAACCGCGATCAGCTCCCGCGCCAGCCCCGCGAACGGGGCCAGGAACGTGCCAGAATCCTTGCTTCCCAGCATGCCCACGATGAGCACCAGAGGACGCGACACGCGGTCCTCGATATCGGCGAGCGCGGCGGCGATCGCTTGGCCGCCCGCCGCGTTGTGGCCGCCATCGAGCCAGATATCGACGCCCTCGGGCGCGTGCTGGCTCAGCGGGCCGGGGCCGAGGCGCTGAAGCCGGGCCGGCCATTCGGCCGATTTCATCCCCTGTTCGAGGGCGTCGGGCGCGAGCTTGAGCCCGGCAACCCGCAGCGCTTCCACCGCGAGGCCGGCATTGTCGATCTGATGCGCCCCGATGAGACGCGGGCGCGGCAGATCGACGAGACCGTCCTCGTCCATCACGATCAGGCGTCCATTCTCCTCATAGGCCTGGAACTGCTCGCCCTGGATGGTCAGCGGGACGCCCAGCCGCGCGGCCTGGCGCTCGATAACCTTCAGCGCCTCGGCGGGCTGGCGCCCCAGCACGGCGGGAACGCCGCGTTTGAGAATGCCTGCCTTCTCTCCCGCGATCGCGGCGACGGTCTCGCCCAGGAAATCGACATGGTCGATGGAGACCGGCGTGATGACGCTGACGAGGGGCTTGTCGATGACATTCGTCGCGTCGAGCCGCCCGCCGAGGCCGACCTCCAGCAGCAGCACATCGGCCGGCACCTCGGCGAAGAGCAGAAGCGCGGCGGCGGTGGTGATCTCGAAGAAGGTGATCGGCGCGCCTTCATTCGCCTCTTCGGCGCGGGCCAGCGCCTCGCTCAGCGCGTCGTCGTCGACGAGGCGTCCGGCAAGGCGGATACGCTCGTTGAAGCGCACCAGATGCGGCGAGGTATAGACATGCACCCGCTGGCCCGAGGCTTCCAGCACCGCACGCATGAACGCGACGGTTGAGCCCTTGCCGTTGGTGCCGGCGACGTGGATCACCGGCGGCAGCCGGCGTTCGGGGTGGCCGAGCCGCTCCAGCAGCCGCCACATCCGGTCAAGCGACAGGTCGATCAGCTTGGGATGGAGCGCCAGCAGACGGTCGAATATGTCCTCGACCGGAGGCCTTCCGGGAACGGAAGCGCCGGTGGCGGGCACGGCGGCCATGGATAGGACTCCAGATCAGGCGTCGGCCGGTGCCGTGGGCTTGGTCTCACCCTCGGCGGCCGGGACGGGTAGGGGAGCCACTTCGACGGCGCCGGGCGCGGGCGCGCGCATCATGAGGCGGCAGAGCCGGGCGAGGGTGTCGCGCATCTCGTGGCGGTGCACGACGAGATCGACCATGCCGTGGTCGCGCAGATATTCCGCGCGCTGGAAGCCTTCGGGAAGCTTCTCCCGGATGGTCTGTTCGATCACGCGCGGGCCCGCGAAGCCGATCAACGCGCCGGGCTCCGCAATCTGGATGTCGCCCAGCATGGCATAGGAGGCCGTGATGCCGCCCGTCGTCGGATTGGTGAGAACGACAATGTAAGGGAGCTTCTCCTCACGCAGTTCCTGGATGGCACAGGTCGTGCGCGGCATCTGCATCAGCGAGAGGATGCCCTCCTGCATGCGCATGCCGCCGCCGCACGCAAACATGATGAAGGGCGTGCCGCGCGAGGCGGCGGTCTCAAAGCCGGTGACGACGGCCTCGCCGGCCGCCATGCCGAGCGAGCCGCCCATGAAGCTGAAGTCCTGAACCGCGATGGTGACCGGCAGACCGTCCAGCTTGCCATAGCCGACCTTCAGCGCGTCCTGCGCCCCGGTCTTGGTCCGGGCGTCCTTCAGGCGGTCGACATAGCGCTTCTCGTCGCGGAACTTCAGCGGGTCCGCCGTTACGGACGGCAGGGCGACATCGTACCATTTGCCGCCGTCAAACATGGAGCGCAGCCGCGCGGTCGGATCCATGCGCATGTGATAGCCGGAGCTCGGCACCACGAAGAGATTGGCCTCGAGGTCCTTGTGGAACACCATCTGTCCGGTCTCGGGGCATTTCACCCAGAGATTTTCCGGCACGTCCCGGCGATTGAGGAAGCTGTTCAGCTTCGGGCGGACGACGTTCGAGATCCAGTTCAACGGCGTGGCTCCGGAAGAAAGCGAAAGGGCCGGCGAGGCCCGCCGACCACCATCTAAGCCTCAAGAGGGGCGATGAAAAGGCCGCGCCTATTCGGCGGCGACCCGGGCGGCGCCGCGCACGGCCTGCGCCAACGCGCCGACGAGCTCGGTAACGGCGGGCACGGTCGCAGGTGTGGCGTGGCTGTCGGCATCCAGCGAGGCGCGCAGCGCGTCGACCAGCGCCGACCCGACCACGACGCCATCGGCGCCGGCCGCGATCGCCGCAGCCTGTTCAGGGGTGCGCACGCCGAAGCCGACGGCGACCGGCAGGCTGGTGTGACGCTTGATCCGCGCCACGGCCTGCCCCACCACATCCGCGTCGGGTGTTGCCGCGCCGGTGATGCCGGTGATGGAGACATAGTAGACGAAGCCCGCCGTGTTCGCGAGCACCTTCGGCAGGCGCCTGTCGTCCGTGGTGGGGGTGGCGAGCCGGATGAAATCGAGCCCGGCCTTGAGCGCGGGCAGGCACAGCTCGTTGTCCTCCTCCGGCGGAAGGTCGACCACGACGAGGCCATCAACGCCGGCGGCCTTGGCGTCCGCCAGGAAGCGGTCCACGCCGTAGATATAGACCGGGTTGTAGTAGCCCATCAGCACGATCGGGGTGTCGGCGTCGCTCTCGCGGAAGGCGTGGACCATGGCGATGGTCTTGGCCAGGGTCTGTCCGGCGTGCAGCGCGCGCAGGCCCGCCGCCTGAATCGCCGGCCCGTCGGCCATCGGGTCGGTGAAGGGAACCCCGAGCTCGATAATGTCCGAGCCGGCGCCCGGCAGGGCTTTGAGCAGCGCCAATGAGGTGTCGTAGTCGGGATCGCCAGCGGTGACGAAGGTGACCAGCGCGGCGCGGCCTTGAGCGGCACAGGCCTTGAAGCGGGTGGCGAGACGCGTACTCATATCTTGGTTCCCAGAATTTCCGCCACCTGCGGAATGTCCTTGTCGCCGCGGCCGGAGAGGTTGACCACCATCAGGTGATCCTTCGGCAGCGTCGGGGCGAGTTCCATCACCTTCGCCAGCGCATGCGCTGGCTCCAGCGCGGGGATGATGCCCTCAAGCCGCGAAACCAGCTGGAAGGCCTCAAGCGCTTCCTGGTCCGTCGCGGAGATGTAGGTGGCCCGGCCGGTCTCGTGCAGCCAGGAATGCTCCGGCCCGATGCCGGGATAGTCCAGCCCCGCCGAGATGGAATGCGCCTCGGCGATCTGGCCGTCGTCGTCCATGAGCAGATAGGTGCGGTTGCCATGCAGCACGCCCGGGCGCCCGCCGGTCAGCGAGGCGGCGTGCTGGCCTGTGGGAATGCCGTGGCCGGCGGCCTCGACGCCCCAGATCTTGACGTCAGGATCATCCAGGAAGGGATGGAACAGGCCCATGGCGTTGGAGCCGCCACCGATGCAGGCGATGAGGCTGTCCGGCAGACGGCCTTCCTGCTCCATCATCTGCTCGCGGGTTTCCTGGCCGATGATGGACTGGAAATCGCGCACCATCGCCGGGTAGGGATGCGGCCCGGCGACCGTGCCGATGCAGTAGAAGGTGTCGTGCACGTTGGTCACCCAGTCGCGCAGCGCCTCGTTCATCGCGTCCTTGAGCGTCTTGGCACCGGATTCCACCTGCACCACTTCGGCGCCCAGCATTTTCATGCGGAACACGTTCGGCGCCTGACGGGCGACGTCGAGTGCGCCCATATAGACGATACATTTCAGCCCGTAGCGCGCGCACAGCGTGGCGGTGGCGACGCCGTGCTGGCCCGCGCCGGTCTCGGCGATGATGCGCTCCTTGCCCATGCGGCGGGCGAGCAGGATCTGGCCCAGCACGTTGTTCACCTTGTGCGAACCCGTGTGGTTCAGTTCTTCGCGCTTGAAATAGATCTTGGCGCCACCGAGGTGCTCGGTGAGCCGCTCTGCGAAATAAAGCGGGCTGGGCCGGCCGACATAGTGCTTCAGCCCGGCGTCCATCTCCGCCTTGTAGGCAGGATCCGCCTTGGCGTCCTCATAGGCCTCCTGCAGCTGGAGGATCAGCGGCATGAGCGTTTCGGCAACGAAACGTCCGCCGAATATGCCGAAGTGCCCGTTCTCGTCGGGGCCGGTACGGAAGGAGTTCAGAACATTCACGACGCGGGGCTCGTCTGGTTGGCATAGGGGGCGGACGCCGCGCAGGCGCGGGCCGGGTTTCGGATGGCGTCAACGGGTTCGATATCGGCGGCGCGGGCGGCACGCACGAAGGCAGCGATGCGGTCGGGATCCTTCACGCCGGGCGCGCGTTCCACACCCGAAGATACGTCGACGCCGGCCGGACGGATCAGGCTCAGCGCGTCGCCGACATTGGAAGGGTCAAGGCCGCCCGACAGCATGAAGGGTGTGGCGAGGCTCAGCCCGGCAAGCAGGGTCCAGTCGAAAGTAACTCCATTACCTCCCGGCAGCGCGGCGCCCTTGGGCGCTTTTGCGTCCAGCAGCAGCCAGTCGGCACTGCCCTCATAGGCCTTCAGACCATCTATGTCAGCCTGTGTGGCAATGCCGATCGCCTTTATGACCGGCAGTTCGAAGCGGGCGCGGATGGCGGCGACGCGGGCGGGCGTTTCCTTGCCGTGGAGCTGGAGAATGTCGGGGCGCACGCGCGCGACGATTTCCGCGAGAGCGCTGTCATCCGCATCGACCGTCAGCGCGACCACGCGCGCGCGCCCGCGGGCGCGCTCGGCCAGCGCATGCGCGGTCGCGTGCTCAACGTGGCGCGGGCTCGGCGCGAAGAACACCATCCCGATCATGTCCGCCCCGGCTTCAAGGGCGGCGTCGAGCGCGTCGGGGGTGTTTATCCCGCAGATCTTTATCTCAAGCGACAAGGCGGTCTCCTTGAAAGCAAGCCAATTAGCACGGATCGGTCGCGCGAGGCGAGGTCTTGATGTCATTGCGATGACCCGCCCGCGCGGATGGTGAACCCTGCCGGAGAACGCAAATACCCCCTTCCGCCGCGGTATTACGCATGCTACACCAAAAGCAATGTGAATTAAATTATTTCACATAAATTATATGCATATGGTTTGCCGGCCAGGGGCCCGATCCGCTCCCTTGCCGCACCATGTTGCGACCAGTGGAGAATTGCCATGCGCCTCTCGCGCCGCCTGATCCTTGCCGCCGCCCTGGCGCCGTTCGTGCTCTCCGCCGCTGTGCCCGCGGCCCGCGCCGACGAGCCGAGCACGATCCTCAACGCGTCCTACGACATCGCCCGCGAGCTTTTCGACGCGATCAACAAGAAATTCGAGCCGGCGTACAAGGCCGAGACCGGCAAGGAGATCAAGGTCGACCAGAGCCACGCCGGCACGTCCAAGCAGGCGCGGTCGATTGTCGAGGGTCTGGCCGCCGACGTCGTGACCTTCAACCAGGTGACCGACATCCAGTTCCTGGTCGACAAGGGTTTCGTCGCCAAGGACTGGCAGACCCGCCTGCCGAACGCCTCCTCGCCCTGGTACTCCTTCCCCGCCTTCCTGGTGCGCGAGGGCAACCCGAAGGGCGTGAAGAACTGGGACGATCTGGTGCGTGACGACGTGAAACTCGTCTTCCCCAATCCGAAGACTTCGGGCAATGCGCGCTACACTTATCTCGCCGCCTATGCCTACGCGCTTGAGAAGTTCAACGGCGACACCGCCCAGGCCGACGCGTTCGTGAAGAAGCTGCTGGCCAATGTCGTGGTGTTCGATACCGGTGGACGCGGGGCCACCACCTCGTTCGTGGAGCGTGAGCAGGGCGACGTGCTGATCACCTTCGAGGCCGAGGTTATCAGCGTGAAGGACGCCTACAAGGACAAGAATTTCCAGGTCGTGGTGCCGCCGGTGAGCCTGCTCGCCGAGTTCCCGGTCGCCGTGGTGGACAAGGTGGTCGACAAGCGCGGCTCGCGGAAGATCGCCACCGACTATCTCACCTGGCTCTACTCGCCCGAAGGCCAGAGGATCGCGGCCGAGGCCAACAACCGCGTCGTTGACCCCACCGTCGCCGAGGAGTTCAAGGCCAAGTTCGCCCCCGTCCGCCTCGTCAAGGTGGAGGACGTGTTCGGCGGCTGGAAGAAGGTCCAGCAGGATCACTTCGTTTCCGGCGCCAAGCTGGACGAGCTGTTCGTCGGGCAGTGACCCGCTGCCGATAAAGATGAATCGCCGGGGCTGGTCCCCGGCGAAAATCGCCTGACGAGGGACCGCAGCCCCGTCCCGTCTGGACATGTCGTTCGGTTTGCTTCATGGCCGGTCCTGTCCCGGCCGGGAAGCGTCTCCGGCACCGCGGGCATTGAGAGGGAGCCTTGCCGTTGAACCGCGTCGTCCCGGGCTTTGGGCTCTCGCTCGGCATCACCCTGTTCTATCTCAGCCTGATCGTGCTGCTGCCGCTCGGGGCGCTGGTGTGGCAGGCCATGGATGTCGGCTGGGCGCGTTACATCTCGATCATGACCGGTGCGCGCACGCTCGCGGCGTTCCAGGTGACGCTGTCGACCGCGGCCCTCGCCACGCTTTTCAACGCGATCTATGGCTTGGCACTGGCCTGGGT
Organism: Ancylobacter pratisalsi; assembly: GCF_010669125.1. NCBI lineage: Bacteria > Pseudomonadati > Pseudomonadota > Alphaproteobacteria > Hyphomicrobiales > Xanthobacteraceae > Ancylobacter > Ancylobacter pratisalsi. Next base: position 1,998,990 of record NZ_CP048630.1, on the reverse strand, counting down.
GCTGGTGCGTTACGAGTTTCCCGGCCGGCGACTGCTCGACGCACTGGTCGATGTGCCGTTCGCCCTGCCGACCGCCGTGGCGGGCATCGCGCTCTCGGCGCTGTTCGCGAAGAACGGGTGGTTCGGCGGCACCTTGGCCGATATCGGCATCGAGGTCGCCTATACCCCGATCGGCATCGCGGTGGCGATGGCCTTCACCTCCATCCCCTTCATCGTTCGGACGGTACAGCCGGTCCTCGAGGATGTCGCGGCCGATGTCGAGGAGGCCGCCGCGACGCTTGGCGCCTCGGATCTGAGAATTTTCGCCAAGGTGATTTTTCCGGCGATCTTTCCCGCCTTCCTGACCGGCGCTTCACTGGGCTTTGCGCGCTCGCTGGGCGAGTTCGGGGCCATCATCTTCATCGCCGGCAACCGGCCGATGACGACCGAGGTGGTGTCGCTGCTCACCTTCATCCGCATCGAGGAATATGACTATCCCGCCGCCGCTGCCATAGCCGCCACGCTGCTCGGCATGGCCTTCGTGATGCTGTTCGTCGTCAACATGATCCAGCTCTGGCAGCAGCGCCGGGTCGGGGCGGGAGACTGACCATGGCCTCTGAACCTCTCGCTCCCGAAGCGTCCCACAGTCCGCGGCGCATCCGCGTTGGCGACGGGCCGCGCACGCGCGTCGTGCTGATCGCGACCGTTCTGGTATTGACGCTCCTGGCGCTGATCGCACCACTCGCGGTTATCTTCGCGGAGGCGTTCCGCCAGGGCGCGGCGGCCTACGTCGCCTCCTTCGCTTCATCCGACACGCAATATGCGATCGGGCTGACCGTCTTCACCGCGCTGGTCGTGGTGCCGATCAATGTCGGCTTCGGCATCGCGGCCGCCTGGTGCATCGCCAAATTCAGCTTCCCCGGCCGCAATCTTCTCGTGGCGCTCGTGGAACTGCCGTTCTCGATCTCCCCGATCATCGCCGGCGTCGCGTATCTCTTCGTCTATGGCGGGCAGGGGCTGCTGGGGCCGTGGCTGCAGGAACATGACATCAAGATCATGTTCGCCGTGCCGGGCATCATCCTCGCCAGTCTTTTCGTTACAGCACCCTTCGTCGCCCGCGAGCTGATCCCCCTGATGATCGCCCAGGGGTCCGAGGAAGAGGAAGCGGCGGTAACGCTGGGGGCCGGGGGGTGGCGGATCCTGCGGCTGGTGACGCTGCCCAATGTGCGCTTCGCGCTGCTCTATGGCGCGGCGCTGTGCAATGCGCGTGTCATGGGCGAGTTCGGTGCGGTGTCGGTGGTCTCCGGCAATATTCGCGGCCAGACCAACACATTGCCATTGCAGATCGAGCTGCTTTACCAGGACAACAATGCCATCGCCGCCTTCGCGGTGGCGACCATCCTCACCGCCGTTGCGCTGGTGACGCTGATCGCCAAGGCGATCATCGAGAAGCTCGACGCCGCGCGTGAGAAGGTAGCGGGCAGGGCGGGACACTGAGGGCTGCTTTCCGGCTCCTTCCTCGGGACGAGGACGTGCCGGATCTCAGCGTTTCAGCACCGTCCAGACCAGCTCGGCCGCGGCGAGGTCGAATAGATCGCCTCGTCTTCGGCTTCGCGCATTGTCGGCGTGAAGCCGCCGACTAGATCGACATGCTGTCCGGGCTTCAGATAACGACCCTCGACCAGCGGCCGCGGCGACAGCGTCGCGGAGGTCACGATATCCGCACCGCCGATCGCCGCGCCGAGGTCCGCTTCGGCATGAGCGTCGAAGCCTTCCGCTTTCAGAGCGTCGGCCACCGAGTTCAGGATGTACAAGCCGGCCACACTGTCCAGTCCGCGGGCGGCGTTGCCGGGAAAGACCTGACGAGCTTGGTACCGAGCACGTCGTCCTCGGTTCCCTCGGCGGTCCAGGCGGGCATCAGGAGCAAGGTGGCCTCACCCTCCGGCCGCTCGATGGCGTGGCGATGCGGCGCTAGAAGGCGAGATCCAGCGCGTCGATCAGTGCGGGGGAGGTAAGGAAGTCTGAAATCTCATCGGCAGGGACGAATCGCGGATCGCTGATACCCGGCTCAGGCGGCGGTGCGGCGATCCGTGAGTGCCGGTGTGGCCGGGCTTGATGCGAGCGAGAGACCCGCGGGCTTCGAGGCCGGTGCGGTGCGGGCGGCAACCGCGCGCAACTGCTCCACCTCTCCGGCGGCACGACGCGCCTCGCGCTGCGATCGTCGGGCCGTACGGCGATAACGCCCCTGATTGAGCCACACGCTGACCCCGCCCAGCACGACGCCCAGAATGAGCGCGCCGAACACCACCAGAAACAGCGGAATCTGAACGCTTATCCCGGATTCACCGGCGAACGGGTCCAGCAGCAGCGACACCGAATGCCGGTTTGCCACCGCGAGAAGAATGACCGCGACCGAGATCGGCAGCAGGATCAGGATCAACACAATACGACGCAGCACGATGGGCTCCTCGGTATCGTCAGTTCGATGGGGTCGCGCGGCGCACCGCCCGCCGCCTCATTCGAGGTCGACGCCGCCGTTCAGGCGCTCGCGCATCTCCTTGCCCGTCTTGAAATAGGGCACGGCTTTGCCGTCGACAGCCACATGTGCGCCGGTGCGCGGATTGCGGCCCGTGCGGGCCGGACGTGACTTCACGGAGAAGGCGCCGAAACCGCGTAGCTCCACCCTGTCGCCGCGCGCGAGCGCCGAGACGACCTCGTCGAGTATCGCATTCACGATGTTCTCGACATCGCGCTGGTATAGATGCGGATTGGCTTCCGCAATGCGTTGAACAAGCTCGGACTTGATCATTCTACGCCCCGCCCCTCTTTTTATGTCCGGCTCGTCAGAAAACCAGAAAACGTCATATTTTGGAAGCCTTTGGCCCCTGTCCGTCTCAGCGAGGGTGCCAGAGGGCCAACAGACCGTCAAGGCGCGCCTGCATTGCGACGCCGCTTGCCGGATCGATTATGGCGCGCCCGAAGTCCTCAAGCCCGATCAGGGACATGAGACGGATAGCAATACCCGCGAGCCAGCCGAACTCGTCGACGGCGCGCTGGGTGTGCCAGTCGCGCACCGGAAGATTCTTCGCAATGCCCCGTTCGCGCTCCAGCCAGTCACGCGCGGTGCGTTCGTCGCCGATCTCGTCAATCAGCCTCAGAGGCAGCGCTTGGTGACCGGTGAACACGCGTCCGTCGGCGGCGATGTCCAGCTTGTCGCCGCTGAGCAGGCGTCGCTCCGACACCAGCTCCTTGAACCAGACATAGCTGTCTTCCACCAGAGAGCGTATGGCCGCGCGGGCGTCTTCTGTGGGGGGATCGAACATGTTGGGCGCCGCCTTCAACGGCGTCGACTTGATCTCCTCATAGGAGATGCCGACCGTCTTCATCAGTTCGGCGAAGTTCGGGAACTGGAAGATAACGCCGATCGATCCGACCAGGGCATTGCGTGGGGCGATGATGTGATCGGCGCCCATTGCGGCGATGTAGGCACCTGAGGCCGCCATGCCATCGACCACGGCGACGATAGGCTTCTTCGTGGCCAGCCGGCGCAACTCGTCATAGAGCGCGGCGGAGCCGACGACGGTGCCGCCCGGACTGTCGATGGCGAGAATGACCGCCTTGGCTCCCGAGCGGCCGATCGCCTCGAACAGCTCGGCGCGCTCTCGTTCGGTGCGGATCAGGCCGCCGATCTTTACCCGCGCCACATGGGCGGATGAACGCGGCAGGAACACGCCATCGTTCAGCCAGGCGAACAGGCCAACGCCACCCGCCACCAGAACGAGCAAAGCCAGGACCCGCCAGAAGATCAGCTTGCGGCGCAGCCGTCGGCGGGCCAGCAGCTCGTCCACTTCGATCGCGGTTACGGCCATCCGGCCCTCCTCGGCAACACGCCCAAGGGGTAGCGAGCGGGGACGGCCGGCGCAAGTGCGGGAAGGGACGTAGGTGCGACGCGTTCAGCCGCCGTGCTTTTCGAGGAACGCCTCGATTGTCAGGCTGCGAAAGTCGTCCAGTGCGCGGCGGAGCCGTGCGTGGTCCCACTCCCACCAGCCCAGAGCCTGAAGGCGGGCGGCAATGGCGCGCGGGAAGCGATCGCGAACCGGGCGTGCGGGCACGCCGGCGACGATGGTGTAGGGAGCGACGTCCTTGGTGACCACGGCGCCCGCCGCCACAACCGCCCCGTCACCAACGCACCGCCCCGGCAGGACGATCGCCCCATGACCGATCCACACGTCATGGCCGATGACGACGCCCTGGGAGCGGCGCCGGTCAAACAGGGCGGCCTCGTCCTCGACATCGTCGAAATAGGCCGAGGCGCGATAGGTGAAATGAGCCTGGCTCGCCCGCTCCATCGGATGGTTGCCGGGGTTGATCCGAACCATGGCGGCGATGGAGGCGAACCGGCCGATGGAGGCATAGGCAATGTCGGAATCGTTGACCACGTAGGAATAGTCGCCGAGCGCGACCTCCAGCAGCCTGGTGCGCGCGCCGACCTCGGTGTAGCGGCCGAATGCGGAGCGGAGCACCTCGGCCGTCGGATCGATCAGGGGCGCGAGGCCGAGCTTCTTCGGCGACGTGGGCGGCGCATTCGGTACGTCCACGCTCAGCTCCCGAAAGGAAAACGCCCCACCAGGCGGAACGGGCCGTTCTCCTGGCGGTAGAGCGCGATCTCGCTCACGATCAAGGGTCCGTCTGCGCCGCTACTGGCGAGATGGGCGGCAAGTTCCGCTTCGGCGAGCCCGCGCTCCGCTTCGTCGAGCGAGCCGGTCAACGTCATATGGAAGCGGAAATCGTCCAGCACATAGGGGTAGCCCCAGCGCATAAGATATTCCTTCTGGCGGGCCGTCAGCGGCGCGCGCAGCCGTTTCTCTTGTTCGGCTTCGCTCATCGGGGCGCGGAACTCGTCGAACGCGGCGACAGCGCCGGCGGCGAGCCGGTCGAGCGCGGCGCAGGGCGTCACGGTCTTCAGCGCCAGGAAGCGGCCGAGCACGGCGAGGGCGACGCCGGTGCAGACGAAGGGCGCGCGAACGGAGGCGAACCGGGTGCAGACCGCGCGCAGTTCCGCCTCGGAGCGGCCGGCGGCGAGGCGGAACGGTGCCTTCAGCGTACCGTGAAAGCCATAGCGGCGCGGCTCGCTCGTCATCTCGCGCCAACGTTCGGCATCGAAGCGTCGCAGCTCCGGTAGAGTACAGTCTTCCCCCGTCTCGGCGTCGTAGCCGATCACGGAGGAGCCGAAGCGCCAGAGCGGACTTTGGGCGGGCGGGGCGTAGTAGATCGCGTAACGGGGTTCACTCATGAAATCAGAACACCCTCTCTCCGCCGCGTGTGACTTCGCCGACGACGGGGGTGTCGTCGATCAGCCGGAACGCGACGAGGTCGGCACGCAGGCCCGTTTCCAGACGTCCCCGATCATCGAGGCCGGCGAGACGTGCCGGGGCTTCGCTCACCAGCGCGACGGCGTCTGGCAGCGAAAGCCCTGAGGCACGGGTCAGCGCCAGCGCCGCCTGCAGCAGGCTGGCGGGCACATAGTCGGAGGCGAGGGCGTCGAGCAGTCCCGCGCCGGCCAGTTCGCGCATCGAGACGCCGCCCGAGTGCGAACCGCCGCGCACGACATTCGGTGCGCCTCCTATGGTGGCGAGGCCGGCCCGCCGCGCCGCTTTGGCGGCTTCCATCGTGGTCGGGAATTCGGAAATCGTGCAGCCCGCCGCCACCGCCTCGTCGACATGGTCGGGGGTGGTGTCGTCATGGCTGGCCAGCACAATGCCGGAGCCGGCAAAGGCCGCGACCATGCGGGCATAATTGTCCGCGACCGCGTCCCGGGCGCGTTCGATGCGCTCATTCACCTCGCGGTCCACGTCGTCGCCGCCCTTGCCGATACCGGACAGGTAGACCTTCAGGTGCTCGACATTGCGCCACTGCCGCGTGCCGGGCGTGTGGTCCATGAGCGAAGCCAGGTGCACGGCGGCGCGGGAATGGGCGAGCTCGACGAGATCGGGCAGGGTCGGGTCGGTGAGTTCGCAGCGCAGATGCACGCGATGCTCCACCCGGAACATACCGCGCGCCACGCCTTGCTGGATGGTGTCCAGCATCACGTCATAGAGCACGCGGCGGTCGGCCTTGGCCTGGTCGAACCCGCCCGCGCAGATCGCGTCAAAGACGGTGGTGACGCCCGACCCGGCCATCTGCGCGTCATGGGCGAGTGCCGCCGCGCGCGCGTCCGGCCAGATCACTTTCGGGCGCGGGACGAAATGGCCTTCCAGCGCGTCGGTGTGCAGGTCGATCAGGCCGGGAGCGAGAAAGGCGCCCTCGCAATCACGGGCCCCGGACAGCCGCGAGCGACCCTCCTCGACCGCGCGAATCAGGCCGGCCTCATGCACCAGCGTTCCGTTGACGACGCGGTCTTTCAGGACAAGGCGAGCATTGGTCAGAATCGTTTCCATCGCCGCGCCTGTCGCATGTTGATGTGACCGTTCCGTGAAGCCGCCTACACTCCCGCCGCCCCGCCATCGGCGCGCGGATCGTGAGTTCCTTCAACGCCGGCCTTGTTGGGATGCAGCACCACGGCGCCCGCATGGCCCATCATGTCCGAATAAGGCTCCGCCAGCCTCTCGACATCGTGTCCGGCGCGCTCCAGCTGCTCGGCCACGGCGCCGTCCAGTGCGCCTTCGATTCGCAGATTGACGAGGTCGGAGCCCCAGGTGCGGCCCAGCACCCAGCGCGGCCGGGCGACCGCTTCGCCGAGTGGCACGCCGAACATGGCATAGCGGCTCATCACCGCCGCGTTTGTCTGCGGCTGACCCTCGCCGCCCATGCAGCCATAGGCGACGGTACGCCCGTCCGCGAGCCGTGCCATGCCCGGGTTCAGCGTATGGAACGGCCTGCGACCCGGAAGCAGCGGATTGCGGGCGCGCGGATCGAGCGAAAAGCTGGTGCCGCGATTCTGCATCAGGACGCCGGTGCCCGGCAGCACCAGCCCGGAACCGAACTCCCAGTAGATCGACTGGATGTAGGAGACCACATTTCCGCTCGCATCCGCCGCGCCGAGCCAGATCGTGTCGCCAGGCTTGGCCGGCTGCGGCCAGGGCGCGGCGCGACGTGGATCGATGGCCGCCGCCTCCCGTGCCAGCGCGGTGGGGGTGAGGAAGTCATCGGGGTCCTGGAGGAGGTGGTCGTAGTCCGTCACCACCCGGTCGCGGATCAGAAAGGCCCGCTTGGTCGCCTCGATCAGCCCGTGAACATGGGCGAAGCCCTCGGGCGCGGCGACACCGAGGCGCTCGAACACGCCAAGGATGATGAGGGTGGCAAGTCCCTGCGTGGGCGGGGGTGAGGCCCACAGCTCCATATTGGCGAGCTTCACCGTCAGCGGTGCGCGTCGGATCGCGCGGTAGGCCCTGATATCCTCCCGTGTCACCGGGCTGCCGGCGCGTTCGAGATCACCGGCGATCTCGCGGCCGACATCGCCGCGATAGTAGTCCTCGAGCCCGGCACGCCCGAGATGTTCCAGCGTGTCGGCGAGCCGTTCGAAGCGTTGGGTGGCCCCGATGGCCGGCGTGGCGCCGTCGGCGGCAAGGAAAGTCTCGCGGAAGCCCGGTACGGGGTCGAGTTCAGCGCGCTTTTCCTGCGTCAGGCGATGCTGCGAAGCGGAGACAGGATTGCCCGTGCGCGCGTGTTCGATGGCAGATTCCAGCAGCCGGCGCACCGGCATGCGCCCACCCACTAGCGCCGCATGTTCATGGGCGACCTGCCAGCCGCCAATCTGGCCGGGCACGGTAAGGGCGGCCAGCGGGCCGCGCGGTGGAATCGCGTCATAGCCGCGCTCGGTATAGAAGGCCTGTGTCGCCTTCGCTCCGGCATAGCCGGCGGCTTCGATATAGCTGACACGGCCTTTGGGATCACGGATCAGCCAGAAGCCGTCTCCCCCAATATGGTTCATGTGCGGGTAGACAACGGCGATCGCGGCGGCCGCGGCCAGCGCCGCTTCTATGGCATTGCCACCCTCCTCCAGCACCGCGCGCCCGGCTTCCACAGCCAGATGATGCGGCGCGGCAACGATGCCCCGTCCCGCACGGACGCTTTCGTGAACGTGATCGGCCATGTTACCCCCCAAGGAGCGTCGTCTGCCCCCGTGCGAACCACGCGGCTTGACCCGCGCGGCGCGACATAGCAGGTTGCGCCGCGCCGAATAAGACGGATTGAAAGAATGAGCACGGGCCGACGCATTCGCTGGGACCATCTGAGCACCGTTGTGAGTGCCGCGATTCTGCTTGGCGCCGAACTCATTGGCGCGGGCCTCGCTGCCGGCTGGGCCGTTGCGGCGCTGTTCGAGGCGAGCTGGGAGTGGGAGGTCGGGTTCGAGGCCGTCTTCGGCCTGCTCGCGCTCTACGGCATCTATCGCTTCGTGATGAAGGCCAAGAGCATCGAGCCCTTCGTCGAAGGGTGAGGCCGGCCCTCTGCGGGCACTCTATTCCTCCTGATCAAAACTGGCCTGATCGGCGTCGGTGAAGGTGCCCGCCGAGCAGCGCTGCATTGTCTTGCGGGCTGACACGCCGACGCGGACGCCGCGTGCCGCGGAATTCGGGCGTGTTCGACAAAAAATCGCTGAACCTTCTTGCATGTGACAGCGAATGTCCCTACATCGCGTCCTGCCCAACATTCGCACGTGCCTGTGGTCGCGTGCCGATCGGCGGAAGTCCGGACAAGAGGCCGGAAAGTCGCCAGGAAGATCGGTAGCCGGAGGCGAAACCGGCGCACCTCGCTCTCAGCGGGGAACGTGACTTGAAGCAACGACGTAGCGGGCTTTTTTGGTCTCGGTCGGCCCTCCAAAGGTCGGCGACACTAAAGAGGCACTACTTCTTGCCGGGCGTGCGGTTAGGGTCTCCCGAACCAAGCGTAGGCATCGGTCGAACGTGAGCGCTCTCCACATGCGCCCCCGGTCGTAACGGTGCCACGGCTCCTTTCATCCGGCCTTGCGGCACACGCCGCGCGGCCGGCGAACGGATGCGGATTTTCGCCATCAACGCGGCCCATTGGCGCCGCGGGGGCGTGTTCGCATCCTTGGGTCGAAGCTTCGGGTCGATGGAGAGCGCCATGACCGATCGTATCCGCGAATTCCTGCGCAACCGACGTGAGGACGGCCCTTGCGTTGTCGTCGACCTCGATGTTGTGCGTTCCAACTATAACGCTTTCTCCCGGGCGCTGCCGGATACGCGCGTGTTCTACGCGGTCAAGGCCAACCCGGCGCCTGAAGTGCTGAGCCTGCTCGCCGAGCTGGGTTCGTGCTTCGACTGCGCCTCGGTCGCCGAGATCCAGATGGTGCTGGCCGCTGGCGCAACGCCCGACCGCATCTCCTTCGGCAACACCATCAAGAAGGAGCGCGACATTGCGCGCGCTCACGAGCTTGGGGTGCGGCTGTTCGCGGTCGACTGCACCGAAGAGGTCGAGAAGGTTGCCCGCGTGGCCGCCGGCGCCAAGGTGTTCTGTCGCATCCTGTGCGACGGTGCCGGCGCCGAATGGCCGCTCTCGCGCAAGTTCGGCTGCGTGCCCGAGATGGCGGTCGACGTGCTGGAGCACGCGCATCGTCAGGGTCTGCGCGCCTATGGCGTCTCCTTCCATGTCGGCTCGCAGCAGAAGAACGTCGAGGCGTGGGATTCCGCCCTGGCGTCGGCTTCGGCGATCTTCCGCGCCTGCGCCGAGCGCGGCATCCACCTGTCGCTGGTCAATCTCGGCGGCGGCTTTCCGGCCAAGTATCTTCAGGACGTGCCGGCGGCCGAGGCTTACGGCGAAGCCATCTTCCGCGCGCTCTCGCGGCATTTCGGAAACGCCATTCCCCAGACCATCATCGAGCCGGGCCGCGGCATGGTTGGCGCGGCCGGGCTGATCGAGGCCGAGGTGGTGTTGATCTCGAAGAAGGCGGCGGACGACGAGGTGCGCTGGGTCTATCTCGACATCGGCAAGTTCGGCGGTCTCGCCGAGACGATGGACGAGGCGATCCGTTACCCCATCGTCACCTCGCGTGACGGGGACGCGATGGAGCCCTGCGTGCTGGCCGGCCCGACCTGCGATTCGGCCGACGTGCTCTACGAGAAGACCCCGGTGATGCTGCCGGTGTCGCTCGCGATCGGCGACAAGGTGCTGATCGAGGCCACCGGCGCGTATACCACCACCTATTCGGCGGTGGCGTTCAACGGCTTCGACCCGCTGAGATCTTATGTGATCTGAGCCTCTCGCCGGCCGGTTGGCGGGCGAAAGTCTCCCGGGCCTCGTCCCGGCAAGGGTGACAGGCGACGATTGGGCCGCCGTACCGGACGTTCACAATTCCCCCTCCCTCTTTTTCCCGGCGATCCCGGGTTTTGGAGGCTACCATGCTCGCCACCACCACTCCCGTCATCTCGATCGAGACCGAGGCCGATATCGCTCAGCGCGAGGCGCTGCTCGACCTTGCCTTCGGTCGCGCTGCGCGTCTGGCCAAGACCAGCGAACGCCTGCGTGAGGGCCGCAAGCCCGCCGATGGGTTGGCTTTCGCGGCCCATGGCCCGGATGGGCGCGTTGTCGGCACGCTGCGCCTTTGGCATGTCAGCGCCGGTCCGGACCGCGCGGCGCTGCTGCTCGGCCCGCTCGCCGTTCACCATTGGTTTCGCGACCGGGGCCTTGGCCGCGCGCTGATGAGCGTGGCGATCAGCGAGGCCACGCGCCTCGGCCATGGCGCCATCATGCTGGTCGGCGACGCACCCTACTATGCGCGTTTCGGCTTTGACCCGGCGCTGACCGAAGGCCTGTGGCTACCGGGTTCGTTTGACCGTTCGCGGTTTCTCGGGCTGGAGCTGCGCCCCGGCGCGCTGGCCGGTGCTCGCGGACTGGTCAGCCCGACCGGCGATGTCGTCGACATGCCGAGCCTGGTCGAGCTGATGGGGCAAGAAGAGGCGGCGGAGTTGCGGCGCTCCGCCTGAGATCTGCTATCCAAAAGCAGAGAAGGCGGCCCGGATCGCCGGGCCGTCGAGACCGCACGCCAGTCCCAGTGTCAGCAGTATCCGCGCCTTCGGACCGGTGAGCAGGCCCGAGGGGATGAGGCCGCGCGCGACGAGGTCGATTTCCGAGCCGGGATAGCCATAGGTGCGCTCGAAGACCGGCCCGGCGAGGGTGCGGCTCGCCAGCACCACGGGGATGGAAGCGGCGATCGCGCCGACACTCTCCGCAAGATCGCCGGGCACATGCCCGGCTCCCATGGCCTCAATGACCAGCCCGGCATAGCCAAGGCCGGGGACGGCGCGCACGAGCCGTCCATCATCGCCCATCGCCATCTTCACCAGCGCGATCGGTGGCAGCGCGCCGGCCGGCGCCAGCGCGGGCAGATCCAGCTGGACCACGCGGGAGAACAGGTGCGCACGTGCCTCCGCCACCAGCCCCAGGGGCCCGCCATTCTCGGAGACGAAGGCCGAGGTCAGCGCGGTGTGCGCCTTCCGCACGAAGCGTGCGGCGTGAATGCTGTCGTTCAGCACCACCAGCGTGCCCAGGCCGCGCGCGGCCGGGCTGGTGGCGACCACCGCCGCCGCAAGGAGATTGGCGGGCCCATCCGCACCCGCCGCCTGCGCCCCGCGCATGGCGCCGATCACCACGACCGGCCGCTCGTCGCGTATCAGCAGGTCGAGCGCGAAGGCGGTCTCCTCCAGCGTGTCGGTGCCCTGGATCACGATCGCGCCGTCGAAGCCGCCGTCGAAGCCTGAGCGGATCTCACCGGCCACCGCGCAGACGTTCTCGAGCGTGAGCGAGGGGCTTGGCAGCCTCAGCGGCGAGCGGGCCTCGATCTCGGCCAATGCGCCAAGTCCGGGGACCGCGGCGACAAGATCGGCGGCACCAAGGGTCGGCGCAATGCCGGCACCGGTGCCCGCGGTCATGGTAATGGTGCCACCAAGCGACAGAACGAGAAGACGCGGGCGTGTCATTGGATACCTGCTGAAAGGAGAGCGCTATCCTAGCCGCTCCAGGCGCCGTCTGTCAGGCTGCGGAAGGGATGGCGTCAAGCCCTAGCGGTTTCGGCCCGCCCGTCGCCCAGTCGAGCAGTTCCACCGTATGCACGACGGGGATCGGCGTGCCGCCGCCGATCTGGGTCATGCAGCCGATATTTCCGGCGGCGATGATGTCCGGCCGGGTGCGCTCGATATTGGCGACCTTGCGCGTGCGCAGACGCTCCGCGATCTCGGGCTGGAGAATATTGTAGGTGCCGGCCGAGCCGCAGCACAGGTGCCCTTCCGCCGGCTCCAGCACGGTGAAGCCGGCTTTGGCCAGCAAGGTCTTCGGCGCGGTACGCACCTTCTGCCCGTGCTGCAGCGAGCAGGCCGAGTGATAGGCGACGCGCAGGCCGGCATCGATGACCGGCACCGGCAGGTCCCGGTCGGTGAGGAACTCGCTGACGTCCTTCGCCAGTGCCGACACCCTGGCCGCCTTGTCGGCATAGGCGGGGTCGGTACGCAGCATGTGGCCGTAGTCCTTGATCGTCGTGCCGCATCCCGAAGTGGTGACGATGATGGCGTCGAGCCCCTCGCCCTCGATCTCGCGGCTCCAGGCATCGACATTGGCGCGGGCATTGGCCAGCGCGAGGTCTTCCTTTCCCATGTGATGGGTCAGGGAGCCGCAGCAGCCGCCCCCAACGGGGCGCACGATTTCCACGCCCATGCGGGTCATGAGGCGGATCGCGGCCTCGTCGATCTCCGGTCGCAGCACGGGCTGGGCGCAGCCATCGAGCAGCGCGACGCGGGCCCGACGCGGACCGATGGCTTCGAATCGCCGCTCGCCTTCCGTTGCCGAGCGGGTGGCGGGGCGCGCGGGCGCGAGCTTCAGCATGGCGCCGATGGGCCTCAAGCCCGGCACCGCGCCGATGAGCCCGGCGAAGGGGCGGGCGAGCATGGCGCCCGCGAGCGAGAGGCGAAACAGGCGGCGACTGGGCAGCACACGCGCGAGCAGCGCCCGTGTCAGCCGGTCGAGCAGTGGGCGCCTATAGGTCTTCTCAATGTGATCGCGGGCGTGGTCGACGAGGTGCATGTAGTGCACGCCCGAGGGGCAGGTCGACATGCAGGACAGGCAGGACAGGCAGCGATCGACGTGGCGAGCGACCTCAACGGTTGCCGGGCGGTCGTTCTCCAGCATGTCCTTGATCAGGTAGATGCGCCCGCGTGGACTGTCGAGTTCATCGCCCAGCAGGACATAGGTCGGGCAAGTGGCGGTGCAGAACCCGCAATGCACGCAGGAGCGCAGGATCTGCTCGGAACATGCCGTCTGCGGGTCGGCCAGCTGGGCGAGGGAGAAGTTCGTCTGCATGGCTCAAATTCCCGCATACATCCGGCCGGGGCTGAGCACCCGGCTCGGGTCGAAACCGTCCTTCATCTTCTTCACCAGCATGGCCGTGACAGAATCGAGCGGCTGGAACACATCCTCGGCCGCGCGGGCGGCTCGTGAGGCGCGGATGAGCGTAGCGTGGCCGCCCGATTGGTCGCCGCCCAGCGCGGCGAGCGCGGCGCGGACAATCTCGGCGCGTGGCGCGGCATCCGGCATCTCGATCCACACCAGTCCGCCCGCCCAGTCATAGAGGCAGCTCGCCCCGGCTTCCCGCAGGACCGCGCCGATGCCGGCGCCCGCCATGGGCGCGACCGAGATCCGCCAGATCGCCTTCGCGGCATCGAGATCGCCGCCCGGCGGTAGCGCGAAGGGCGTGACGTCGCGGATTGCCTGCCAGAAGGCGAGCGAAGCCGCCGCTTCGAGATGGGCAAGTTCGCCGCGCGGACGCAGCATCTCTTCCAGCTTGCCGCGCCGATGCAGAATGGAGGGCGTCACCCCCTCCAGCCGCAGCGCCGTCACCGGGCGCTCGGCTCCGGAGGGGAGGATGGCGGCAAGGCGCGCGACGGTCTCGGCCGGCACATGCGCGGCGCCGGATACGTCGTAATAGGAGCCGGTCGCCGCGCTCATGACGCTGGCGGCGGCGGCCTCGTCGAGGCCGAGTACGAGCAGCGTTTCCACCGATTCGGGCCGGGGAAGCACCTTGATGGTCAGCTCAGTGAAGGCCGCGAGCGTGCCGTGCGAGCCGGCCAGGCCCCGGGGCAGGTCGTACCCGGTGACGTTCTTCACCACCCGTCCGCCGGCCTTGAAGGCTTCCCCGCGCCCGGAGACAGCGCGCAAGCCCAGCGCATGGTCGCGCGCCGCGCCGGCGCTAGGACGCCGGGGACCGGCGAGATTGCAGGACATCAGCCCACCGAGCGTACCCGCGCCCGAAGGCTGGCCGAGAAGCGGCCCGTAATCCATCGGCTCGAAGGCCATCATCTGGCTGGAAGCGGCGATGGCGGTCTCGATCTCGGCGATCGGTGTGCCGGCCTTCGCGCTCAGAACCAGTTCTTCCGGTTCATAGAGCGTGATGCCGGACAGCCCCTTGAGTTCGAGCGTCAGGTCGGTCTGGATATGGCGCCCCAGCGCCAGCTTGGAGCCGGAGCCGGCGATGTCCAGCGTCCGGTGCTCGGCGGCGGCCCAACGCACGGCCTCGACGACATCGGCCTCGTCGCGTGGGCACAGGTGGTCGGTCATGGCTCAGGACTCCGAAAGCGCGGCGAGCCGGACGGCGTGCCGGTTGTGCTCGGCAACGATGGCCGGCAGGTCGATGGTCACGATCGTGCCATTGGCGACGATCGGACGCCCGTGGACGACGGTCCAGGCTGCCCCTCGCGGGGTGCAGAACAGCGCGGCCGCCACGGGGTCCGACAGCCCCCCGGCAAAGGCGACATCGTCGAGCCGCAGGGCGAAGAAATCCGCGCATTTGCCGGGCTCCAGCGAGCCGATGTCGCTGCGGCCGAGCACCTCGGCACCACCAAGGGTCGCGATCTCCAGTGCTTGTCGGGCGGTCATCCATTCGCCATCGCGCGAGGGATCGGAGGTGGACAGCGTGGTGTGTGGCCCTTCGGGCGGGCACAGCGCGATCTGAAGCCGGGCCATCAGCATCGCTTGGCGTACCTCGCCGAGCATGTGGTTGCCGTCATTTGAGGCCGAGCCGTCAACCCCGATGCCCACCTTCACGCCGGCGCGCCGATAGGCCATCACCGGGGCAATGCCGGAGGCGAGGCGCATATTGGAGCTGGGGCAATGACATACGCCCACGCCCGCTCCATTGAAGCAGCCGATCTCATGGTCGTTCACGTGCACCGCATGGGCGAACCAGACGTCGTCGCGCAGCCAGCCCAGCTCTTCCATGTAGGCGACGGGGCGCTTGCCGAAACGCTCAAGCGTGTAGCGCTCCTCGTCGATGGTCTCGGCCAGATGGGTGTGGAGGCGCACGCCCTTGGCCCGCGCCAGGGCGGCCGAATCGCGCATCAACTCGGGCGTCACCGAGAAGGGTGAGCAGGGGGCGAGGGCGATCTGCAGCAGCGAGCCGGGGGCAGGATCGTGATAGGCACCGATCACCCGTTCCGAGTCGGCGAGGATAGCCTCTTCCTCCTCCACGCAGTCGTCGGGGGGCAGCCCCCCCTTGCTTTCACCAAGCGACATCGACCCGCGCGAGACCATGAAGCGCATGCCGATCTCGCGGGCGGCGCCGATCTGGTCGTCGACCTTGCAGCCATTGCGGAACACATAGGCGTGGTCGAAGGCCGTGGTGCAGCCGGAGAGCGCGAGTTCGGACAGGCCGACCAGCGTCGCAGTGCGGGAAGCTTCCGGCGTGCGCGCGGCCCAGAGCCGGTAATGCGCCTTGAGCCAGCGGAACAGGTTCACATTCTGGGCGGCCGGCAGGTTGCGCGTCAGTACCTGATCGAGATGGTGATGGCAGTTGACGAGGCCGGGCAGCACGACATGGCCGGATAGGTCCATCACCTCGTCGGCGGTGGCCGGCAGCATCTCGCTCGGGCCAACCTGTTCGATGAACCCGTCGCGCGCGAACAGGCCACCGCCGGAGATCTCCCGGCGGGAGCCGTCCATGGTGACAAGCACGGTGGCGTTCTTGACGAGCAGGGTGGCCATGGGTGCGGGTTCAGAAACGCGGGATGTCAGGGAAGGCGAGCTTGCCGCCGCTTACATGCATGCGCCCGAGTTCGGCACAGCGGTGCAGCACCGGGAAAACCTTGCCCGGATTCAGGAGCGCGTCCGGATCGAAGGCGCATTTGAGGCGCTGCTGATGGGCGAGGTCGATCTCGTTGAACATGGAAGGCATGAGGTCGCGCTTCTCCACGCCGACGCCGTGCTCGCCAGTAAGGACACCCCCGACCTCGACGCAGAGCAGAAGGATGTCGGCGCCGAAGGCCTCCGCCCGCTCCAACTCGCCCGGTTTGTTGGCGTCGTAGCAGATCAGCGGATGGAGATTGCCGTCGCCCGCGTGGAAGACGTTGCCGCATCTGAGGCCGTACTTCTCCGACATCTCCTCCATGCGCGTGAGCACATGAGGCAGCGCCTTACGCGGAATGGTGCCGTCCATGCACAGATAATCCGGCGAGATCCGTCCCACGGCGGGGAAAGCGGCCTTGCGCCCGGCCCAGAAGGCGACCCGCTCCTCCTCGCTGGTCGAGGCCCGCAGAGTGAGGCAGCCGAGCCCGCCGGCAATATCGGCCACGCGCTCGATGAGGTGGTTCACCTCCGCCTCGGGCCCGTCCAGCTCGACGATCAGCAGCGCCTCGACATCCAGTGGATAGCCCACATTCACGAAGGCCTCGGCGGCATGGATCATCATGCGGTCCATCATCTCCATGCCGCCGGGGATGATGCCCGCGGCTATGATGGCCGCGACGCAGGCCCCGGCGGCTTCCGACGAGGGAAAGCCGATCAGCACGGCGCGCGCGGTCTCCGGCTTCTTAAGGATGCGCACGGTGACTTCGGTGACGACGCCGAGCAGGCCTTCCGAGCCCACGATGATGCCGAGCAGGTCGAGCCCGCCGGAATCGAGATGCTTGCCGCCGACCTGGACAATTTCGCCAGTGATCAGCACCATCTCGACGCCGAGCACGTTGTTGGTGGTCAGGCCATATTTCAGGCAATGCACGCCGCCTGAATTCTCGCCGACATTACCGCCGATGGTGCAGGCGATCTGCGAGGAGGGATCGGGCGCGTAATAGAAGCCCTCATGGGCGACCGCGGTGGTGATGCCCAGATTGGTGACGCCAGGCTGGGCGACCAGGGCGCGGTTCTCGAAGTCGATGTCGAGGATGCGGTTGAATTTGCCCATCCCGAGCAGCACCCCGTCCGCCAGCGGCAGCGCGCCGCCCGAAAGCGAGGTTCCGGCCCCACGCGGCACAACCGGGATGCCGTTGGCGTTGCAATAAGCCAGCACCTCGGAGACCTGCTGCGTGGTGGACGGCAGTACGACCGCCAGGGGGAGCTGGCGATAGGCGGTTACGCCATCGCTCTCGAAAGGGCGCATCTCGGTTTCGGTATCGATGACGCCCTCGCCGGGCACGATCGTCCGCAGCGCGGCCACGATCTCGGCGCGGCGTGAAATGAGATCAGCCCTCGGCTCCGGCATGACGAGCCCGGACATGGCGTTTCCTCCGGCGCATTCCCTGATTGCTTTCGAGCCATTCTAGGGAAAACCGTGCCGACTTCCTATGGTAAAAAAAATATACCAAGAAAATCGTCATCACACGCCTGGCTGGTTTTGGACCCCTTCTTGCCCACGACGTCTTCTGGGACGAATGCCGGCTCGCCGCGCGGACGTGGCTGAAATCCCAGGGCCTTGCGCCGGATCAAGGCCGTTCGCACGTGAAGGGCTAAAGCTTGCTCAACGGCTGGTGATTGCCCGCCAACGAGAGGGCCCACCGGCAGGGGCTCCATCAAAAGGAGACGACCCATGACCGACGCAACCACCGACATGCTGCAGCGCATTCGGCTTCATCTCGCCCGCTCGAAGGACTTTCCCGACGGGAGCGCCCGCCATGGTTATGAGTTCGTCGCCCCGCTCGACGCCACCGGCCATATCGCGGTCGAGGCCTGGAAGGACCTGCGCGAGCGCTGCACGGTGACCCGTTTCTGGGGCAGCGACGTGCCCGAGCAGGGCCGCCTCCTACACCGCGCGGGCGGTGCCGACGGAGCCAGCTGGGTCTTCGACTATGAGGAAGGTCAGAGCGACGACGATGAAACGGGCTATCGCTTCGGCGATCACGCCTTCGTGCCGGGCGAGTATGTCTCGCTGCGTGACGAGGACGGAGTGATGCATACTTTCGTTGTGTTCACGGTGCAGCCCGCCGCCTGATGGCTTTAGCGACAATCAGGCGTTGAGGCTGTCGCCTGCTCAGTTCGAACTGCGCTGCACGGCCGGTACGATGGCGGAGGGCACCGGCGGTGCCGACGCGGTCGCCGTGGCACTTGCCGGGGTAGCGGCGGTCTCCACCGCCGGCGCGCTGACCGGCTTGGGCTTGCGGCGCGCGACTGGGCGCGAGGGCTTCTGGATCATCGCAATGACCTTGGCGTGCAGGTCCGCGGCCTTATCGATGGTGAAGTGGCTGAGCGAGCCCGCGCCCGTGAGGTCAATATTCTCGACGCGCGGACCCGACACCGGCTTTCCGGAGCCGCCGGCCTGGTAGTAATTCACCACCTTGCGAATCTTGTCCGAGGCGACGGTGGGTGTGACGGGATCGAAGGTCACCACCAGCGGCACCGGCACGCCGGCCGCGCTTACCTTGTTGCCCATATAGACGGCCGCATCGGCGCCAAGCGAATGGCCGATGATAATCACCGGCGACGGACGGCGCTTGCCGGCTTTGGCCTCCTCGATCGCCTGGTCGGCAAGAGTCTTCCAGTCGACATAAGAATGAACGCTGGCGTTGATGCCACGGGCCTTCAGCTTCTCGGTCAAGTCATCCATGCCGAGAGAGAAGATGTTCGCCAGTCCACGCAGCAGATAAACCCGCGGTGCATTCGCGTTGCTCTTCGCAAAGGCCGGAGCGGCGATTGCGGTGGAAAACGCCGCTATGAGGCACAAAATCCAAAACCGCGCACGCTTCATGTCACGAATCCCGAAAAAGACCAACGACCTTCATGCATCCGCCATAACCGCCAAGGCAAACGAATTTTGACTCGCTCCAGTTTCGCACTCCGCGATGATGCGAATACGCAACAGACAGAAGAAAACTGTCTATAGGGAAGCCTTTGCCGGGTTTCATGGTCTGGTTCCCTCGCCCCTTGCCAGCCCCTGGTTGTCATGCAACCGACTGGGGCGCGAGAGGTTCCATTCGGACCAAGGCGCGGCCCGATCATGGCGGAAACCGTCCAGCGTGCCGGGGAGAGGAGCGGGAAACGTGAGTGAAGCAAAGCTGCCCAGGACCGAAAGCAGCCCCGCCATCGGCGCGGTCTTTCAGGACCATCCGCTGCGCGCGCCCGTGCTGGCCGAACTCCATGCGCGCCCCTTCATGCCGGTCGCCACGCCCGCCCGTGTCCTGCACGTCGCCTTTCTTGTTGATCGCGAACAGGCGGCGGCGGACCGGGCCGCCTTCGCCGGCTTGTGCGCGGCGCGTGGCCAGCCGGGGCCGGCACGCGAGGCCAAGCAGCACCGGGTGGCATTCGGTGGCGCCGTGCTGCGCTGGGAACGCCATGCCGAGTTCACCACCTATACCTGGGAGCTGCCGAGCGAGGATCTGATCGATGGCGGGCTGCCCTTCCATCCGGCGTCGGGCGCATTGGTCGCCACGCTGGCGCAGCTTCCCCAACCCGGCCCGCTGCTCGTTGCGGTCGATCTCCAGCTGGTGACCGACACCGCCGATTCCCTCGCGCTTGACCGGCTGTTCGACCGTTCCAGCCTCGCGCGTTCGGATGTCGAGGACGGGTTCGCGGAGATCGCCACCGACTTTCAGCCGGACCCTTCCGGTTTCGTGCGCATCCTGGTCCGCGACCGGGGCATGACACGCGACGCCTCCGGCGCCCTGGTTCAGCGGGTGCTGGAAATCGAGACGTATCGCACGCTGGCCCTTCTGGGCCTGCCGGAGGCGCAGGGCCTCGTGCCCACCGTCGCCAAGATCGAGAACCAGCTCAGTACGATTACCCGCGAGATGCGCGAAAGCGAGGGGCTTATTGCCAATAACCGCCTGCTGGGCGCGCTGACCTCGCTGGCCGCGGAGCTCGAGGCGGATGCGGCGGCGTCGCTGTTCCGCTTCGGTGCGACGCGCGCCTATGAGGAGATCGTCACCCAGCGGCTTCAGGTGATCGGCGAGCGCCAGATCTCGGGCTATCCGACATGGCAGCAGTTTCTGCTGCGCCGACTGCAGCCGGCGATGCGGACCTGCCAGTCCGTGGAACAGCGCCAGGCCAATCTGTCGGTGAAGCTCACCAGCGCGGCGAACCTGCTGCGCACACGGGTCGACGTGGAGCTTGAACAGCAGAACCGGGACCTGCTCAGCTCGATGAACAAGCGTGCGCGTATGCAGCTGCGCCTGCAGCAGACGGTGGAGGGCCTGTCCGTCGCGGCCATCTCCTACTATGTCGTCAGCCTTGTGCACTATGTGTTTGAGGGCGTGCATCCCACGCTCGAGCATGTGGGAATGAACTTCGATGTCGGTCTCGCCACCGCGCTTTCAGTGCCGGTAGTGGCGTTTGTGATCTGGAGCGTGGTGCGCCGGATCCGCCGTGGGCACATCGACGAGGCCTGAAAGGCGCTGTCGATGGCCCGGCTTGCCGCTGGATTTCAACGTTTGCTGGCGCGCTACTGAGAGAAGCCGCCGGTGGAGGGCGCGGGAGCCCCGATCCATTGAGTGTCGCTATTGTTGGGCGCCGATGCGGCCGGTGCTGAAGATGCCGGTGCGGTGATCGGCGCTGGAGCGGTTACCACCGGGCTCGGCGCTGCGGGCGCTGTGCGGGCGGCGGCCGGCGCCGGAGTGGTCGCCACGGGCGCCGCCTGCTGCACCGGCTTGGGCTGCGCCGGCTTCGGGCGGGCCTGCTGCTGGCGCGGCCGGGCCGGCTTGGGCTCGTTGGCGCCCTGCGGATCGAAGCCGATATAGACCACATAGCGATCAAGCGTCGCCGCATCGGGACGCGGAAAATTGACGTCGTCGGCGACGAGGCTGAAATCGACCTGCATCACGCTGGGCCCGATTTCGACCGGCACCGAGTAGAACTTGGTCCATACCGACTTCGGGACCGGACCCTCCTCGACCACGGCGAGACGGATCGGCACGTTGATCTTGCCAGGGCCCCCCTTGGCCCCGAGCAGCACCCTGCCCTGGATGCCGATGCGCATGTTCATGTCGGGTGTCGTGTAGCGGCATTCGCGCGCGAACTGGCCAAGTGTCGCCTGATAGCGCAGCCCGCCATCGGAGGGATCGGTCACCTGCCACGCGGCAGCGCCGCCACGCACCTCGACGCGGGGGCAGCTGAATTCCGACGTGTCGGAGCTGGCGGCGGCCGTCGTCGTCGCGCTGGCCGCGTCCCCGGTCGGGCGTACCGTCGTCGTCTGCATGCTGGAGCCGAAGAGACCCTGGTCGTCGGCATTTCCAACACCCGCGGGACCCACGTCGCCATCGCCGCCGCCGACACCTCCAGCACACCCGGCAAGCAGCAGCGCCAGTGCCGGAAGGGTAACCGCAAGGCGGCTCAGGGGCCGTTTGGCTGTCGTCGAGATGGCTCGGCTCCGCACGTCAACAACACTCATACGCATACTCCCCGCCTGACCGGCGCACGGCCTTTCCCGCACGCATTCTCCATCGGCCCTATCGGGCTCCGCTTTCATGCGGACGCTCTTATAGCAGGCGATTGCGGACTGGGAACATGTTCCGGCAAACCGACTGCGACACCGACAGGCAGAGGCCGGCTCAGCCGCCGTCGGACGACGCAAGGCCGGAAGGCTTGCCAACAATGCTGAACAGCCACGCCGGATCGTCGCGGAACCGGGCGGCCACGCGCTTGATGTCGTCCAGCGTGACCGCGCCGACCAGCTGATTGCGAATGTCGATGTAGTCGATGCCGAGTTCGTCGATCTGGATCTGCAGCAGCTGCGAGGCGACCTTGGCCGATGAATCGAAGCGCAGCGCAAAGGAGCCAATGAGATAGCTCTTGGCGTCCGCCAGCTCGTCCTCGCTTGGCCCGTCGGTCAGCAGCTTGAGCCACTCCGCCTTGATGATGTCGATCGTTTCGCCAGCGCGGTCGTTCTTCGTCGCCGTGCCGCCAAGGATCAGCGCCGCGTGGTCGAGCGGGGCAAGGTGGCTATACACCGAGTAGGCGAGGCCACGTTTCTCGCGCACTTCCTTGAACAGGCGCGAGGAGAAGGCCGAGCCACCCAGCATGTGGTTCAACACGAAGGCCGGGATGAAATCGGGATCATTGCGCTTCAGGCCAATGCCGCCAAACACCATCGACGTCTGCGGTACGTCCAGTTCCTTCACCACGACGGTGCCAAGCCCCTGCGGGGTGACATCCGGCACAGGTGTGAGCCCGGCCCTGGCGGGCAATGCGCCGAACATCTTGTCGAGTGCGGGGGCGAGGGCTTCCGGCGTGATGTCGCCGACCACCGCGATCTTGAGGTTGTCACGCGCAAGGTTGCGCGCCACGAAGCCGGTGAGGTCCTCGCGGGAGATCGTCGGCACGCTTTCCAGCGTGCCCATGACCGGGCGGCCATAGGGATGGTTGGGGAAGGCGGTGCTCGACCAGCCCAGACTTGCCAGCGTCGAGGGGTCATTGAGGCGGCGGCGCAGGGAGGCGAGCTGCCCCTGCCGGATGCGCTCAACCGCCTCGGTGTCGAAGCGCGGCTGCGTCACGGCGAGCCGCATCAGCTCGAAGGCCTCGTCGGCATTCTCCGACAAGGTGCGCAGCGAGCCGGACATCTGGTCGCGCGAGGCGTCGAAACGCAGCTCGATCGCCTTACCGGCCATGCGGTCCTGAAAGGCCTGCGAATCAAGGTCACCCGCGCCTTCGTCGAGCAGCGAGGCGGCGAGATTGGCCACTCCCGGCTTGTCGCCGGGATCCTGCGACGCGCCTCCCATGAACGCGATCTCCATCGCGACCAGCGGAAGCGTGGTGTCGTGCACCAGCCAGGCCTCGATGCCGCCCGGGCTTATCACACGCTGGATGCGCGTGGTTTCGGACTGGGCGGGGGCGACGGGGAGGAGGGCAATGTTCATGATCAGACTGGCGGCAGCGAGCTGGAGGAAAGGACGGAAAAGCACGGAACGAAGGAAGCCGGGGAGCGCGCCGCTGCGATGGGCCAGCCTCATGAACGCTTCTCCGGTGCGTCCGAACCGATGGGCGCGGCAGGATGGGGCTTGGCCGGGAGGAGCTCGGTCGTTACCGACCGCGCGGGTACGAGATAACGCCGCGCCACGTCGCGCACTTCGTCGGCTGAGACCTCCTTGACCATATCCGGCCAGATCTTCACGTCCTCGATGGTCGAGCCGGTGGCGAGGGCGGCACCATAGATGCGCGCCAGCGTGGCCTGGTTGTCCTGGGCGTAGATCGCTTCGGCGACAAGGCGGGTCTTGGCCCGTTCAAGCTCGCCCGCATCCGGCCCGTTCTTCGCGAGATCGCCGATCACTTGGTCAAGGGCCTGTTCCAGCGTCTCCATTGTCACTTCCGGGCGAGGAGAGGCGGAGATGGCAAAGCGGGTCTCGTCGAGAGCGGTGCTTTGATACCAGGAACCGGCGCCGGCAGCGAGGCCCTTTTCGGCGACCAGCGTCCGGTAGAGCCGGCCGGTGGAGCCGCCGCCCAGGATCTGCGACAGCACGTCGAGCGCGACGCTTTCCTTCTTGTCGTTCCGATAGGAGGGCACGAGATAGGCGCGGGCGAGATTGGGCTGGCCGACACGGGCATCCGCGAGGACAAGCCGGCGGGACGCACGCGGGGGCGGCTCCTGCGGACGGATCCGCTCCGCCGTTTCGGCGCGGGGCTTCACCTTGCCATAAGTGCCCTCGGCGAGCTTCTTCACCTCGTCCGGCTGGACATCGCCGGCGACCACGAGGATCGCGTTGTTGGGGGTGTAGAAGCGGCGGTAGAAGGCGAGCGCGTCCTCGCGGTTCAGCTTCTTGATCTCGTCTTCCCAGCCGATGATCGGGTGGGCATAGGGATGGTTGACGTACATCGCCGCCTGCGCGGCTTCGGAGAGCTGGGAGGAGGGATCATTGTCGGTGCGCATGCGGCGCTCTTCGAGAACCACGTCGCGCTCGGGCAGCACCACCTCATCGGTGAGCACGAGCCCGGTCATGCGGTCGGCCTCGAAATCCATCACCGTGCCGAGGTTCTCCTTGGCCACGCGCTGGAAATAGGCGGTGTAATCCTGCGAGGTGAACGCATTCTCCTGCCCGCCGAGCTTGCCCACCACCTGCGAGAACTCGCCGGCGGGGTGGCTTTCCGTGCCCTTGAACATCAGGTGTTCGAGAAAATGGGCAATGCCGGACTTGCCGGGCTGCTCGTCGGCCGAACCGACGCGATACCACACCATATGGGTGACGACCGGAGCGCGATGATCGGGGACCACCACGACCTGAAGTCCATTGTCGAGGGTGAACTCTGCGACCTCGGCGCCGCTGGCGCGGTTCGAGGCGAGGGACGCGGCGATCAGCATCACGGCAGACATCAGCTTTCCAGTCGACAGGGTTCGAGACGGCATTCCAGTTACAATATCCGTATTGACGCCATGATATAGGCAGGCATGTCGGCTTCAGCCATGCCTGCTTCCCGTGCGGGCATTCCCAGTCGACATTTCTATCGCCTTCAGGTCAGGCAAGACCGTGCGTCCGAGAAACGCAACCAAGAGCGGCATGGAAGCGGGCGAAACACTCTGCCACAGATCGTGACGGTCCGGCGCGACGCCGGATCAATCCCCTGTGAGCGACCGTGGGGCTGCCGACGGGAGCCCCACTCTCGATGAACCGGCGGCCCTGTCAGTTCCGGTCGTTGTTCTTCTGGGTGCGGTCGAACCAGTTCGGCAGGCTCCAGCCTTTCTCTTCCGGACGCTCGGCAACCACACCATAGGCGGCGCCATCGGCAGGGGTCATGAAGCCGGACGGGGGTTCGGTCAGGGACGTCCGCTCGGGCTCTCCCTGGAACACCATCTTCTCTTCCGGCTTCTTGTTGCCCCACCCCGTGAAGCCGAGGCCCGTGGTCGGATTCAGCCAGTCCGGACGGCTGGCATTGTTCTTGACCGGTTCACCACCGGCATAAACCTTGTTCGGGTTGATACCCCGCGCGACTTCGGCCGGAGTAAGGGCGCGGCCGGCCTGGCGATCACTGAAACTCTCGGGCGTGCGCGCTTGCTCTGCCTCGGCCTTGCGACGCTGCACGTCGTCATCCTTCGGCCAGGCCGGATTCTCGGCCAGCGCATTGGCATTGCGGGGCGGCGGCAGCACGTCGCCGGTGGGAGGCACCACCAGCGGGGCGCGCTCGCGATAATTGATGTCCGGCGGAGCCGAGGGCACCAGGCCGAGGCCGGTGAAGATCTGCTCGGTCAAGTTATCTTCTTGTGCGGAAGCCGGTGCACCGGCCATCAGAACGGCCGCACCAATGGCGGCGCCGAGCAGGGTGGCGCGCGTCGAAAGGGGTCGTTTCATCATCCGATCGTCTCCTGAGGGCGCGGTTGATAACCGAGCTTCCCGGACGGGCACGCCGAAACGGCCGAGGACGCACTCACGCCCGGACGAAAGGCAGCTATCAGGGCAGGACGGCTAATTTGCGGCGCCGCCACGGAAGGAGTCATACAGAAGCAGGCCGACGCCGGCAACAATCGCCACGTCGGAGAGGTTGAAGACGTACCAGTAGAAGCCAAATGCGTGCAGCGACACGAAATCGAACACCGCGCCATAGGCGGCGCGGTCGATGGCGTTGCCGAGCGCCCCGCCGATGAGGAGCCCGAGTGCGGCGGCCTCGATACGGCGTGTGGAGCGCGCCAGCCAGAGCCAGAACAGAATGGCCGCGACCACCTTCAGCCCGCCAAGCAGCCACCAGCCATGAGCTCCCTGCGCGAACAGGCCGTAGCTGATCCCCGTGTTCCATGCGCGCACGAAGTCGAGGAAGGGGGCGATGGTAATGATGCCGCTGTCGCCGAAGTCCACGCCATGCAACACGGCGAGCTTCGAGGCCTGGTCGACCACCAGGGCGGCAAGCGCGAAGCCCGCGCCATAAAGCGTCATGGGGCCGGTGAGAGGGAACCTCATGGGCGCAGCTTTTTCAATGTTCCGTGAGGACGGTCGATCCCGGCACGGCGCCCGTGCCGGGATCGCGCAGAAATGACCACAGAGGTTGCCCTCACTCGGCCGCGCGGCGCGCGATTGCGAGCTCGCGCAGGGCGAGTGCGTCGCGCGGAGTCACATCCGGGTAGTCCGGATCGGTCCCCACCAGCGGCGATATCTTCCAGGACCGCGCGCATTTGTGACCCTGCGCCTTGGCCGGCACGACACTGACGCCTGGAACCTCATCAAGGCGGAAGGCGTCCTTGGGGCCTTCATCCGGCATCAGATGGGCGTCGGAGGTGATGCACACCTCGGCAAGGTCGACCGCGCTGACGGCGGCGAACAGCGCCGGATCGCTCACATGGATGACCGGCGCCGCTTCCAGGCTGGAGCCGATGCGCTTGGCGGCGCGCTCCATCTCAAGCGCGCCGAGCACGACGCGGCGAACCTGGCGGATCTTGCGCCACTCATCGGCGAGCTTGTCATTGCGCCACTTCTCCGGAGTCTCCGGGAAGGTCTGGAGATGTACCGATCCGTCTTCGGAAGGGAAGCGGGCGAGCCAGGTCTCTTCCGCGGTGAAGGGCAGGATAGGGGCGAGCCAGATCACCAGTCGGTGGAACACCTCGTCGAGCACGGTCAGGCAGGCGTGGCGCGTCACCGAGGAAATCGGGTCGCAGTAAAGTGCGTCCTTACGCACGTCGAAATAGAAGGCCGAAAGCTCGGTGGTCATGAAGGCGGTCAGGGCCGCGTTGACCCGCTTGAAATCGAAGGCGGCATAGGCGTCGCGCACCACCCCGTCGAGCTCGACCAGCCGGTGCAGGACCATGCGTTCCAGCGGCGGCATGTCGACATAGGCGACCCGTTCGGCCTCGCGGTAGTGATTCAGCGAGCCGAGAAGCCAGCGCAGCGTGTTGCGCAGCTTGCGGTAGGTCTCAACCGTGGTTTTCAGGATCTCCGGCCCGATGCGCAGGTCATCCGAATAGTCGGACGCGCAGACCCACAGGCGCAGGATATCGGCGCCGGATGCCTTGATGACTTCCTGCGGGGCCACGACGTTGCCGACCGACTTCGACATCTTGCGGCCCTGCTCATCGAGCACGAAGCCGTGGGTCAGCACCACGTCATAGGGCGGGCGCCCCCTTGTGCCGCAGCTCTCCAGCAGGGAGGAGTGGAACCAGCCGCGATGCTGGTCCGAACCTTCCAGATACATCACCCGGTCCGGCCCGCCATTGAAGGCGCGGTCGACCTTCAGGTCCTCGCGCACTTCAAGGGTGAAGGCGTGGGTGGAGCCGGAATCGAACCAGACGTCGAGAATGTCGTCGACCTTGTGCCATTCGTCGGGGCTGTAGTCGTTTCCGAGGAAGCGCTGGGCGGCGCCGTGCTGATACCAGGCGTCGGCGCCCTCTGCGGCGAAGGCATTCGCGATGCGCTCGTTCACCTTCTCGTCGCGCAGGATCTCGACATTGCCGTCGCCCATGTCGCGCACGAAGACAGCGATCGGCACGCCCCAGGCGCGCTGGCGCGAGACCACCCAGTCCGGGCGGTTCTCGATCATGCCGTTGATACGGTTGCGTCCGGTTTCCGGCACCCACTGCACACCGGCGATGCCGCCAAGCGCACGGGCGCGGAGCGTGTCGCCCACTGTCGAGGAGCCGTCCGTCGCCGCGATGTCCTTGTCCATCGCGATGAACCATTGCGGCGTGTTGCGGAAGATCACCGGTGCCTTCGAGCGCCAGGAATGCGGATACTGATGCTTCAGCCGCCCGCGCGCGATGATCTTGTCCGCCGCCAGCAGGGCCTTGATGACCACATCATTGGCGTCGCCCTCCTTGCCCTTGTCGTCCATCACCCGATGGCCGGCAAACAGCGGGACGTGGTCGTAATAATAGCCGTCCGGCCCGACCGTGTGGGGCACCTCGCCAAGATGACGGGAGATATAGAGATTGAAATCGTCCGCGCCATGGCCGGGCGCCAGATGTACGAAGCCGGTGCCGGTATCGTCGGTCACGAAGTCGCCGGGGACGACGGGCACCGGGAAGTCGTAATAGCCCTTCGATCCCTCGACGCCGCGCAGCGGATGGGCACAGACGAGGTGCGTCGGGTCGAGCTGGGTGTGGCGTTCATAGCCGGTCACGCGCGCGGCTTTGAACACGTCCGCCGCCAAATTGTCGGCGAGGATGAAGTGCTCCCCCACCTTCGCCCAGTTGTCGTCGGCAGCCTCGGTCACCTCGTAGACCGCATAGGTCACGTCAGGCGAGAAGGCGATCGCGCGGTTGCCGGGGATGGTCCAGGGGGTTGTCGTCCAGATGACGATCGACGCGCCCTCAAAGGAGGGAAACAGGTGGATGTCGGCAGCCTTGTCCGCCGGCTCCAGCCCCTTGGGAAGCCCGCCCGCCGTCGCCGCGCTCTTACGATAGCCCTTGACCGGGAACTTCACATAAATCGTGGTCGACTGGTGGTCGTGATACTCCACCTCGGCCTCGGCCAGCGCGGTCTTTTCGACCACGGACCACATCACCGGCTTGGAGCCGCGATAGAGCAGGCCATTGCCGGCGAATTTCATGATCTCGCGGGCGATCTGCGCCTCGGAGGCATAGGCCATCGTGGCATAGGGGTGCGCCCAGTCGCCCTCGACGCCGAGCCGCTTGAACTCCTCGCGCTGCACGTCGAGCCAATGCTCGGCATAGGAGCGGCATTCCTGGCGGAAGGCCACCATCGCCTGCGGGTCGGAGAAGTCGGGCTTCACCTTTCCCTTCTTGCGGTAGTTTTCTTCCTCGATCTTCCATTCGATCGGCAGGCCATGGCAGTCCCAGCCGGGAACATAGTTCGAGTCGTAGCCGAGCGCGCCTTGAGAGCGCACCACCACATCCTTCAGGATCTTGTTGAGCGCGTGGCCGATATGGATGTTGCCATTGGCGTAGGGCGGGCCGTCATGGAGCACGAAACGCGGTCGCCCGGCACCGGCCTTGCGCTGCTTGCCGTAAAGATCGATCCGCTCCCAGCGGGCCAGCATCTCCGGCTCGCGCTGCGGCAGACCGGCCCGCATCGGGAAGTCCGTCTGCGGCAGGAACAGGGTCGACGAATAATCATGCGCCGCGGCTTCGCCGTTGGGCTCTTTTTCAGTGCGACCGTTGCTGTTGCGGCTCGTCATCGCGCGCTCCTTCACTCGCCGCACGGTTTAAGCGCAGCCGCAAGGCGGTGCAAGGGCGCGTGAGGCTCAAGGCAGCTCGATCGCGGCTGCTTTCCGTGCCGGGCAGAGCGCCGTCTCCCTCAGCCGAGCGCGGCTCGGGCCTGCGCGCTGTCTTCGTTCATCTGGGCGATCAGGGCCTCGATGCTGTCGAATTTCAGCTCGGGGCGCAGAAAGGCATGAAAGGCCACGCGCAGGACTTGGCCATACAGGTCGCCGGAATAGTCAAAGATGAAGGTTTCGAGCCGGGGTGCGCCGTCGTCGAAAGTGGGGCGGCGGCCGAAGCTCGCCACGCCCTTGTGAACGGCGCCGTCGATCTCCACGCTCACCGCATAGATGCCGTGGGCGAGTGTCACCGCCGGATCGAGCCGCATATTCGCGGTGGGGTAACCCAATTCGCGCCCGCGCTTGTCGCCATGAATCACCTCGGCCTCGATCATCCACGGTGCGCCGAGCATGTCGGCGGCCTGCTCGACGCGGCCCTGCGCCAGAGCCGCGCGAATCACGCTGGAGGAAATCTGCGCGCCTTCATCGAGCAATGGCGGGACGATCTCGACCGGGAAGCCGTGGCGCTTGCCGGCCTCGCGAAGGAAGATGGGCGATCCGCCGCGTCCGTTGCCGAAATGGAAATCGTAGCCGGCGACAACCATCGCCACATTGAGCCAGCCGACCAGGACGTCGGCGACGAAGCTCTCGGCATCTTTGGCGGCGAGATCGGCGTCGAAGCCAAGCACCACGGCACCGTCGAGCCCGGTCTGCGACAGCCGGGCCAGCTTCATCGGCTCCGGCGTGAGGCGGAACACCGGTTCCGCAGGCCGGAAGAAGGAGCGGGGATGCGGCTCGAATGTCACGGCCAGCGCCGCCCGTCCCAGCGAACGAGCCTGTTCGAGCGCCGTGCTGATGACCGCCCGATGGCCGCGGTGCACACCGTCGAAATTGCCGATGGCGACGACCGGGCGGGCGAGCTCCGGTGGCAACGGGGCCTGGTCACGCAGGACGCGGAAGGGATGGGAGCGGAGAACGGGCTGCATCATGTCTGCACTGGCACGGCCGACGGGCGGGGCACGCAGGGTACTCCGGCAATGAAGGCGAGATCGACTGCTGTCAGCACCACCCCGCCTGATCCCGCATAGGTGGCGCGATGGCGTGCCGACGTCAATCCGGCCGGTCCCTTAACCGTCGCCGCGGCCCTCACCGGTCTCTACCATGTGAGACGGGTGGTGACGGCGGCCGGCAGACCGGGGCCGTCGGCCAGAAGGCGCTCAAGCGACCGGGAATCAACCTCCGCGCCGTGTTCCAGCCCGAGCTCACCGGCATGGATTCCGGCGGCGACGAAGAGGCAGTCGATTCCCGCGCCAAGCGCGCCGGCAAGATCCGTGCGCAGCGCATCCCCGATGGCGATGATGCGCTCACGTGGAACCTCGGCTCCGCGCAGGCTTCGCGCCGTGTCGAGCGCGGTGTCGTAGATCGGCTTGTGCGGCTTGCCGCAGAATACCGTGTCGCCGCCAAGCGCCTGATAAGCCTCCGCGATGGCGCCCGCGCACCAGATGAGATCGCCGCCCCGCTCCACCACGATGTCCGGGTTGGCGCAGATAAAGGGCAGATCGCGCGCCTTTGCCGCCTTCAGCGTCTCTGTGTAGTCGCCCGGAGTCTCGACGGTGTCATCGAACAGCCCGGTGCACACGATCAGCTCGGCCTCCTCGAAACCGGTGAGAGTGAGGTCCAACCCTTCATACAGGCCCAGATCCCTCTCCGGGCCGAGATGCCAGGCCTTCACGCCCGGCCGCTCCGCCAGCAGCGCGTGCGTCACCATGCCGGAGGTGACGATGGTGTCGTAGGCGCTGCGTGGGACGCCCAGGCCGTCGAGTATGCGGGCCACGCCTTCGCGCGGACGCGGCGCATTCGACACCAGGACGACGCTCATGCCAGCGGCCCGCGCCTGTTCAAGCGCCTGATAGGCCGGCGCGAAGGCCGCCGCCCCATTGTGAAGCACGCCCCAAATGTCGCACAGAACCACGTCATAGCCCGTCGCGATACTGGCGAAGGAGGCGATGATCGGGGGGGCGCCATTGGCGCGCGGGGCAGGATCAGTATCGGATTGCATGAGCGGGCATTGCCACGCCTGACGGCCGCGCACAAGCCGTAACCGGCGCGGGCGGGCCATGCGCGCTGACGGTTGCGTGGCTCTTCCGCGCCTTGCTAAGGGCGGAAGAGCGGGCCGTTGGTGACGACCATGCCGTGCCCTGCGACTTCGTTGCCGGTCGGATAGACCCCGTTCAGGACCTCGCCGAAATGCCGGCGAACTGTCTTGTCGCAGCCGCAACTCATCGCCCGCAGTTTGGGAAGGTCGCGAATCACGAGGCGCCCACGGCGTGGTTCGACGGCGCCACTTTCGCGCAATTGCTGAATGACCCGACCGATATAGGAGCGCCCTACCGCCAGCATTGCGGCAAGTTGTTCCTGAGTAAGCTTGATATCGTCCCCACCGGTGCGGTCGAGCGCTCCAACGATCCATTTGGCGGTGCGTTGTTCAATGGAATGGGCGGCGTTGCACGCCACGGATTGGAAAACCTGCGCCAGCAGGCAGTCTGCGTAGCGGGCAAACAGGTTGTGCAGCGTGGGCGAGGTTTCCTTGGCCCGTTCGAGCTCCGCCGTCTCGATACGCAGCACGGGTCCTCCGATCTGCACGACGGCGCGGGCAAACGCCGGCAGCCGACCATGGCTGACGATGCCACCCACGGCTCCCTCGCGCCCGACCGGCGTGATCTCGACTGGCCGGCCGTCGTCGAGCACGACCATGAATGAGATGAGCGTCTGGCCACAGGGAAAATAGACGTTTCGCACATCGTCGCCGGGCTCGTAGAGCACGGCGCGGGCTGGCCGGTCGATGCGGCGCAGATGGGGCTTCAGAAGCTCGAAATCAGACCGCCGCAAGGCGCCGAGCAGGTTGTTTCCGCCTGACGAAGCTTCATCGTCCTGCACAAGCCGCTCACCAGTTCCCGCATCTGACCTGCGCATCGCACACCCCTCCCGCCTCTCGATGGAGCTTCAACGCCAAGCGCGAGGAAATGTTCACTTGTGAGCGGAATTTGCGTTGCCAGAAGTTTAGAAACGGGATGGATTATCTCATTACAGTGCATGAGGGCGCCGGTGGCGATCGTCGGTTGGGGCGGAGTCGGAACGCTGCGGGAGATCGCAGGGTTGGAAATGCCTGTGACGCCGATTGCCGGTAGAGAGGCGTCTGGCTGCCGGTTCTCAATGGTCTTCAGTCATGGCTGAGAATGGCCATGATGCCGCGATGAACTCCCCGTTCTGGAGGCTGGTTCAGTCGGCTCGCCCGCTCCGGGAACATCCCTGGCTCGGCGACGCATTCGGCGTCGGGATGTTCCTGGTCGCTGTCGTGGTGCGGTTCGCCGTTGACGACATCCTGCCGCCCGGCTTTCCGTTCCTCACGTTTTTCCCGGTGGTGATCCTCACGACTTTCTTCTGCGGGCTGAGACCGGGCATTACCTGCGCCACGTTGTCCACCTTGGCGGCCTGGCACTTCTTCATCGGTCCATCGGTCGGCATGAGCATCGCCAACTGGCAAGCGCTGCTGGCGCTGGCCTTTTTCATCGGCATCGCGGCGATCGACATTACGCTAATTCACTTCACCTTCACCGCGGCGGAAAGGCTGCGCGAGGAACGGGAGACCACAGCGCGACTGTATGAGAGCCTGCGCACCATGTTTCAGGAGCTTCAGCACCGGGTGGCGAACAATATTCAGTTCGTCGCGGCGCTGCTGACGCTTCACAAGCGCAAGGCGGCCAACGATCCGGCTCTCGCGCTCATCGCGCTCGACGAGGCTCGCGCCCGGCTCGATACCATCGCGCGGATCCATCGCCGGCTTCATGCTCCCGAGCGGCTCGACATGCCGACCGGACAGTACCTGCGCGAACTGTGCTGCGATCTCATCAACGCGGCGGGGGCGCAGAATGTCACCTGCACAGTGGATGCCCCGGACCTGCACCTGAGCGTCACCCAGCTTACGACCTTGTCGATGCTGGTCGCGGAGATTGTAACCAACTCGCTCAAGCACGCCTTTGATCCGGGCGAGCCGGGCAAGATCGGGATCGCCCTTTCTTCGCGCAATGCGGGAAGGCACGAAATGGTCATTTCCGACAACGGGCGCGGCGTGCCGAAGGACTTTGACCCTTCCACCAGCTCAAGCCTCGGCTTCCGCATTATCCAGGGGCTCGTGGTCCAGCTTGGCGGCACGCTCCGGCTGGATCATGGGAGCGGGACAGCGGCTCACATCGAATTCGTGGTCGAATAGGCTGGGGCAGGTCTGCTAGAAGGCGACGAACGCCGTTCCGAGACCATGCCCCGAGGAGCCCATGACCCAGACCTTCGATCTTCTGCTCAAGGGTGGCATTGTCGCCAATCAAGATGGCGTCGGGGCCCGCGATGTCGGCGTGAAGGACGGACGGATCGCTGGCATCGGTTCGTTCGATCGCTCTCAGGCAGGTGAGACCGTCGACTGTACCGGCCTGCACATTCTGCCGGGCGTCATCGACACCCAGGTCCATTTCCGCGAGCCGGGGATGGAGCACAAGGAAGACCTCGAATCGGGCTCGCGTGCCGCGGTGATGGGCGGTGTCACGGCGGTTTTCGAGATGCCCAACACCAATCCGCTGACCACTTCCGCAAGCGCTCTTGAGGACAAGATCGGCCGTGCGACGGCACGCATGCATTGCGACTTTGCGTTCTTCGTGGGCGGTACCCATGAGAATGTGAAGGACCTGCCGGAGCTGGAAATGCTGCCGGGAGCCGCGGGCATCAAGGTGTTCATCGGCTCCTCGACCGGCTCGCTGCTGGTGGCTGACGATCCCGGCGTGCGCGCCATCCTTAAGGTGATCCGTCGCCGTGCCGCCTTCCACTGCGAGGACGAGCCGCGCCTTGCCGAACGGCGCCATCTTCGCGTGCCGGGCAATGCCGCCTCGCACCCGGTGTGGCGCGACGAGATCGCCGCGCTGACCGCCACCACCCGCCTCGTCAACCTCGCGCGCGAGGAGGGCAAGCGCGTGCATGTGCTGCATGTCACCTCCGCCGAGGAGATGGCTTATCTGCGTCACCACAAGGACGTTGCCACTGTCGAGGTGACGCCCCATCACCTCACCATGGATGCGAGTTGGTACGACAAGCTCGGTTCGCTTGTGCAGATGAACCCGCCGGTGCGCGAGGCGCGTCACAGGCCGGCGCTGTGGCAGGCGCTCGCCGAGGGTGTCGTCGACGTGCTCGGTTCCGACCACGCCCCGCATACATTGGAAGAGAAGGCCAAACCCTATCCCGATAGCCCGTCGGGAATGACCGGCGTGCAGACGCTGGTGCCGATGATGCTCGACCATGTGAATGCCGGGCGGCTCACTCTTGAGCGCTTTGTCGACCTTTCGAGCGCCGGGCCGGCCCGCATCTTCAACATCGCGACCAAGGGTCGGATCGCGGTCGGCTATGACGCCGACTTCACCATTGTCGATCTCAAGCGTCACCAGACCATCCGCAACAGCTGGATCGCCTCCAAGCCGGGCTGGACGCCCTATGACGGCGTCGACGTCACGGGCTGGCCGGTTGGCACATTTGTTCGCGGCAACCGGGTGATGTGGGAAGGCGAGCTGACCGGTCCGTCAAAGGGGGCACCGGTGCGTTTCCTGGAGGCTCTTCAAGGCACGTCGCTCTGACGGCTTGCCGAGAGCGAGGCCTCAATACGTGACCTCTGCAAGGTAAAGTCCCGCTGCCGGCGCCATGGGTCCGCAGCGGGTGCGATCGCGCGCCTCCAGTGCCGCGCTGACATCGTCCGGCGACCAGCCGCCGTCGCCGACCTTCACCAGCGTGCCGACCATGGAACGGACCTGATGGTGCAGGAAGGAGCGTGCCGCCGCGTGCACACGGATTTCCACACCCGGCCCCTCGACCGCCACGCGTTCGACGTCTAGCCGGTCGAGGGTCTTCACCGGCGAGGCGGCCTGGCAGCCGATGGCCCGAAAGGTCGTGAAATCGTGCCGGCCGACCAGTCGTTGGGCCGCAATTGCCATTGCCCCTGTGTCGAGGTCGCGCAGCACCCGCCAGGCCCTGTTGCGTTCCAGCGCCAGGTCGGGCCGGCGGGCGATGATGCGATAGAGGTAACGCCGCCCCCGCGCCGAAAAGCGTGCGTGGAAATCATCCGCTGCGGGCTCGGCCGACAGGACCGCGATCGGGTGGGGGCGCAGATGCGCGTTCATGGCGTCGCGCACGGTGTCCGGCCGCCAGTCGCGCGACAATTCGATGTGGGCGACCTGCCCGCTGGCATGCACGCCAGCGTCGGTGCGCCCGGCGCCATGTACCGCGACAGTTTCGCTGGCGAAACGGCCGGCGGCCTGCGCCAGCAGGCCCTGAACACTCAGCCCCTTGGCCTGGATCTGCCAGCCGATAAAGGGCGTGCCGTCATATTCGATGGTGAGTTTGTAGCGGGGCATGGCGCTCTCTAGCGCTCCGCGCAGCGCACGTCATCTTTCATGGGCAAATGTGGGAGGTTCATGTCGGCGCCAGGGCCGCGTAAGAGGTGGGCGGTGCGTGAGCGATGGTTGCCGCGCGGGAGCGGTTCGGGCATCGTGCGCGGCCGAACCGGAGCTTGAGATGCCCGAGCACGACCCTCTGGAAGCCGGCGATCACGTCGTCCTGATCGACGGATCCGCCTATATCTTCCGCGCCTATCACGCCCTTCCCCCACTTACCCGTTCATCCGACAAGCTGCCGGTGGGCGCGGTGGCCGGCTTCTGCAACATGCTGTGGAAGCTGGTGCGGGCCCAGGGCTTCTCGCCGGCGCCGACCCACCTCGCCGTGGTGTTCGACAAGAGCGAGATTACCTTCCGCAAGGAGATCTACCCGCTCTACAAGGCGCAGCGCCCCGACCTGCCGGAGGATCTGGCTCCGCAGTTTCCGCTGATCCGGGAGGCGACGCGCGCGTTCGACCTCGCCTGCGTCGAGCAGTCCGGGTTCGAGGCTGATGACCTGATGGCGACCTACGCCGAACAGGCCAAGGCCAAGGGGGCGCTCGTCACCATCATTTCCTCCGACAAGGATCTGATGCAGCTCGTCGATGCCAAGGTGCGCATGTACGATCCGATGAAGGACCGTTCGATCGGGGTCGACGAGGTGTTCGAGAAATTCGGTGTCGCCCCGGAGAAAGTGGTCGACGTGCAGTCGCTTGCGGGCGATTCGGTCGACAACGTACCCGGCGTTCCTGGCATCGGCATTAAGACCGCCGCCCAATTGCTGGACGAATATGGCGATCTCGACACGCTGCTGGCCCGTGCCGGCGAGATCAAACAGACCAAGCGCCGCGAGAATCTGATCGAGTTCGCCGATCAGGCGCGCCTTTCACGTGAGCTGGTCACGCTCAAGCGCGATGTGCAACTCGACGTGTCGCTCGACGACATCGCCGTGGTGGAACCCGAGGGAAAGAAGCTGATCGCCTTTCTCAAGGCGATGGAGTTTACCACTCTCACGCGGCGCGTGGCCGAGGCGTATGAGATCGATGCCGCGGCCATCGATCCGGACCCCGGGCTGAAGGCCGGCGGCGCGCGGAGCGACGCGCTCGGTGAAGGTCTCGACCCGGAGGGCGTGGACCCCACTGCGGCAGCGGGCGACGCCGCCGTCGAAGCGGGGCTGACCCCCGCGGCACTTTCAGTGGCACGCATTTCGGAAGGGACCGCGACGCCGGTCGACCGGGCGTCCTATGAGACGGTCAGAACGCTGGATCGCCTGCGGCAATGGGTCGAACGTGCCTATGAGATCGGATTCGTCGCCGTGGATACCGAGACCACGGGGCTCGATCCGATGCAGGCCGACATCGTCGGCTTCTCGCTCGCCACGGCGCCGAACGAGGCCTGCTATGTGCCGTTGACCCACAAAGGTGGCGATGAGGGTCTGTTCAGCGAGGGGCTCCTGCCCGATCAGGTGTCGGTACGGGACGCGGCCGAGGCCCTGAAGCCGCTTCTCGAAGACCCTGCCGTGCTCAAGATCGGTCAGAACCTGAAATATGACTGGCTGATCTTCAAGCGTCTCGGCATCGAGCTGGCCCCGTGCGACGACACGATGCTGATCTCCTATGTGCTGGACGCGGGCGTCGGCTCCCACGGCATGGATGCGCTCTCCGTCCGCTGGCTCGGCCATACGCCGATCAAGTACGAGGCGGTTGCGGGCAAGGGAAAGAGCGCCGTCAGCTTCGACCGTGTCGCTATCGACAAGGCGAGCGAATATGCCGCCGAGGATGCCGACGTCACGCTCCGGCTGTGGCGGGTGCTCAAGCCGCGCCTCGTCGCCGAGGGCAAGACGGCCGTCTACGAGACCCTGGAACGCCCGCTTGTCACTGTGCTCGCGCGGATGGAAGAGCGGGGCATCATGATCGACCGGCAAATGCTCTCACGTCTCTCGGGTGAGTTCGCACAGGGCATGGGCCGGCTGGAGGCCGAAATCTCCGACATGGCGGGCGAGAGCTTCAATCCCGGCTCACCCAAACAGCTCGGCGATATCCTGTTCGGCAAGATGCAGATCCCCGGCGGGCGCAAGACCCCGACCGGGGCCTGGTCCACCGGTGCTGATGTGCTGGAGGAACTCGCCGAGCAGGGGCACGAATTGCCGCGGCGCATCCTGGACTGGCGCCAGCTCCAGAAGCTGAAATCAACCTACGCCGACGCGCTTCCGACCTATGTGAACCCGGAAACCGGGCGCGTGCACACCTCGTTCGCGCTGGCCGCGACCACGACAGGCCGGCTGTCTTCCTCGGAACCGAACCTTCAGAACATTCCGGTGCGCACGGAAGAGGGTCGCAAGATCCGCAAGGCCTTCATCGCCGAGCGCGGCCACAAGCTGATCTCCGCCGATTATTCGCAGATCGAGCTTCGCCTTCTGGCCGAGATCGCGGACACGCCCTCGCTGCGCCAGGCGTTTCAGGACGGCCTCGACATTCACGCCATGACCGCGTCC
This sequence comes from Ancylobacter pratisalsi, assembly GCF_010669125.1. NCBI lineage: Bacteria > Pseudomonadati > Pseudomonadota > Alphaproteobacteria > Hyphomicrobiales > Xanthobacteraceae > Ancylobacter > Ancylobacter pratisalsi. Next base: position 1,960,728 of record NZ_CP048630.1, on the reverse strand, counting down.
GAGATGTTCGGGGTGCCGATTGCCGGCATGCCGAGCGAGGTGCGCCGGCGTGCCAAGGCGATCAATTTCGGCATCATCTACGGCATCTCGGCCTTCGGACTCGCCAACCAGCTGTCCATTCCGCGGGAAGAGGCAGGGGCCTATATCAAGCGCTACTTCGAACGCTTCCCCGGCATCCGCGCCTATATGGACGAGACCCGCGCCTTCGCGCGCGAGCACGGCTATGTCGAGACGCTGTTCGGCCGACGCTGCCACTATCCGGACATTGCCGCCAAGAACCCCTCGATCCGCGCCTTCAACGAGCGCGCGGCGATCAACGCCCGTCTTCAGGGTTCGGCCGCCGACATCATCCGCCGTGCCATGGTGCGAATGGAGCCCGCGCTCACCAAGGCCGGCCTGTCAGCGCGCATGCTGCTGCAGGTCCATGACGAGCTCATCTTCGAAGTGCGGGACGAGGAGATCGAGGCGACGATCCCGGTGGTGAAGCAGGTGATGGAACATGCGCCCATACCCGCCGTCGCGCTGAAAGTGCCGCTGAAGGTCGACGCCCGCGCCGCGCTGAACTGGGACGAGGCGCACTGACGCCGCAATGCAGGCGCCGGGATGGCCGATCAGCGTCGGCCATCCGTCCCTCCAGAGGGCAGCAGGTCTCAGCTCGACGCGAGCTCGACCGGAATGTTGCCGCGCGTGGCCTTGGAATAGGGGCATACCTGGTGGGCGGCCTCGAGCACTTCCTTGGTCTGTTCGGCTGAGAGGGCGGGAGCCTTCAGCGACAGTTTGATTGCGAGGCTGAAGCCGTCGTCACCCTTCACCAGCGATGCCGCGACGGTCACGGCGGCGCCGGTGACATCGAGCTTCTTCTGGTGGCCGACGAGTTCGACCGCGGAGCCGAAGCAGGCAGCGTAGCCGGTGGCGAACAGATGTTCAGGCGTGGTCTTGCCGGCATCGAGGACGCCGTTCTTCGGCATTCCAAGATCGACGGAAACCGAGCCGTCGCTGGTCTGGGAGTGGCCATTACGGCCGCCGACGCAGGTGGCGGTGCCGGTGAAGAGGACGGTGGACATGGGCTGTCTCCTGATATTGGGACCTTGAACCTGAAGGTCGCCTACGAAGATGGTACGACAGCTGGATCGAACAATATCTTGCACGATAGATTTTGCCAATTCGAAGGAATTACGGCACGGGGTCGGTTTATGTTCACTTTTTGTTTCGTTTTCCCTTGCCCGCTTGTGCCGTAGGGCTTACTTCTGAGCGCGATCACGTATCCCTTTCGGGCACCTTCACCTGTCCGACGATAGCGTTCATGGAAGCTGACCCATGCCAGTCGCGGTCCTGAAGGAGCGCGCGGTTGCCCGTGTTGCGGGAGCCGATGCCGCTCATTTCCTCGACAATCTTCTCACTGCTCGCACGCCGACCCAGCCTGGCGAGGCGCGTTATGGCGCGTTGCTGACACCTCAGGGAAAAATCGTCGTCGACATGTTCATCGTGGCAACTGAGGCCGGTTTCCGCCTCGATGTGCCGCGGATCGCGCTGCCGGACCTTCTCAAGCGGCTCCAGCTTTACCGTTTGCGCGCCAAAGTGGAGATCGGCGCGCTCGACGACCTCGCCATCGCGGTCGCCTGGGGAGAGTCGAGCCCCCTGGTCGACGCCTTCGCCTATGATGATCCGAGACTGGCGGGGCTCGGCCGCCGCTTCCTCCTGCCGGTGGCCGAGGCTGCCCAGATCGCAGCGGTGCCGGAAGAGGTCTGGCAGGCACATCGTATCGCGCTTGGTGTGCCGGAAGGGGGGGCGGACTTTCTTTACGGCGATGCATTCCCCCATGAGGCGGACATGGACCAGCTCGGCGGCATCGATTTCGACAAGGGTTGTTATGTTGGTCAGGAGATCGTGAGCCGCATGCAGCACCGGGGCACGGCGCGCACCCGCGTCATTCCCTTCGCCGTGTGCGGCCCTCCTCCCGCGGAAGGCACGCCCATCCTTGCCGGCGGCAAGACCATCGGCCGGGTGGGCTCGGGCGTGGACGGGCGCACGCTGGGTCTTGTCCGTCTCGATCGGCTGGAGGAGGCCCGGGCTGGCGGGCATGTGGTGGAGGCCGATGGGCTGGCCCTGGTCGCCGAACGACCCGACTGGGTGCGCTTCGCGGTTCCGGGAACGGAGCGCGCGGCGTGAGTGAGCACCAGCATCCCGATGTCCTCGCCCGCTGCGCCTGGTGCGGCACGGATCCGCTCTATGTCGACTATCATGACAGCGAATGGGGCGTGCCCGAATATGACGACCGCGCGCTGTTCGAGAAGCTGATTCTCGACGGCTTCCAGGCCGGCCTCGCCTGGATCACGATCTTGCGCAAGCGTGAGGGCTTCCGCGCCGCTTTCGATAATTTCCAGCCCGAGATCATCGCTCGTTACGGTACCGAAAGAATCGATGCGCTGATGGCGGATACCGGCATCGTGCGTAACCGCTCCAAGATCGTCTCGACCGTGCGTTCAGCACAGGTTTGGCTCGACATCATGGAAAGTGGTCCCGGCTTCTCAAGGCTGCTTTGGGACATCAACGGACCCATCCTCGACAATCATCGCCTGCCGGGCGATCCGCCAATCGTCACGTCGCCCGTCGCCATGACCATGTCGAAGGAGCTGAAGATGCGCGGCTTCAACTTCGTCGGACCCACCATCGTCTACGCCTTCATGCAGGCGGTCGGAATGGTGGACGACCATGTCGTGACGTGCCACCGGCACGGCAAGCGCACGTAACAAGGCGGGAGAGCGCCGCCGATGACGTTCCGCACGAAACCCGCCCGTGTCTGGCAACGGATGCTATCCGGGCGTCGGCTCGACCTCCTCGACCCATCCCCGCTCGACATCGAGATCGAGGACATCGCCCATGGCCTCGCCCGCGTCGCGCGCTGGAACGGGCAGACCCGAGGGCCGCACATCTATTCGGTTGCCCAGCATTCGGTGCTGGTCGAACTCATCGGGCGTCGTCAGGCGGGCGCGCGGGGCGTGGAGCTGGACCGGCGGTGGAAGCTGGCCATGTTGCTGCACGATGCGCCCGAATATGTGGTGGGCGACATGATCAGCCCCTTCAAGGCGGTCCTCGGTGGCAATTATCGTGAGGTCGAGGAGCGGCTTCTTTCTGCCATCAGCCTGCGCTTTGGGCTTCCCGCGCACTGGCCTGCGACCCTGGCGAAGCTGGTCAAGTCAGCCGATCGAGCGAGTGCGTTCCTGGAGGCGACGCGTCTCGCAGGTTTCGAGCTTGCCGAGGCAAAGAGCTTCTTCGGTCGGCCTTTTCCCCTCGACGCCGGGGAAGAGCAGGCTTATCTGGCGCCGTGGAGCGCGGACGAGGCCGCTTCCCGATTCCTCTCTCGCTTCACGGAGTTGATCGGGGAAGGCCCGGCTGGCGCGGCCGCGCCTCGTGCGATCGCCAGCGGCGCGTGAAGACCCGGAGTGAATGATGATCCATGTCTGCCCGCTGTCGCGGCTTGAAGAGACGGTAGCCCGCACTGGCGCCGCCCATGTTCTGAGCGTCATCAATATCGCCACGCCGGTGGCCCTTCCCGCGAGCGTAGCCCGGGAGAACCATCTGTTCGTCGGCTTCAACGACATCACGGCGCCGCAGGAGGGGCTGGTTCACCCCAACGCCGAGCATGTGGAGGCGATTCTCGGCTTCGCCCGCCGCTGGCCGCGCGAAGCCCCACTCGTGGTGCACTGTTTCGCCGGCATCAGCCGTTCCACGGCCTCGGCCTATATCGCCGCCTGCGCGCTGAATCCGGGACGCGACGAGGCGGTGATCGCCCGTGCGCTGCGTGCCGCTTCGCCAATCGCGACACCCAACGCACTTCTGGTGGCGCATGCGGACGCGGCGCTCGGGCGCGAAGGACGCATGATCGCGGCAATCGCCGCGATCGGACGTGGCGAAGAGGCGATGGAAAACCTGCCCTTCGAGCTGGCGGTCGATTGACCGATCGTTGACTGTGCCCGCGAACCCATCGGGCATGCGACCTCAGCTGACGGGAGCCCCGGTGGCGGGCAGCACGACGACCTTGGTTCCAACCGGCACCCGCCGGTACAGGTCGATGATGTCCTGGTTGATGAAGCGAATGCAGCCCGAGGAGACCATCGTTCCGATCGTCCACGGCTCCACGGTGCCGTGCAGCCGGTAGAGCGTGTCGCGCCCGTCCTTGTAGAGATAGAGCGCGCGCGGCCCCAGCGGATTGTCGACGCCGCCGGCGAGGCCACCCGCATAGGGACCATAGCGCTCCGGCTCGCGTTTGATCATGTCCGGCGTCGGAGTCCAGCGCGGCCACTGCGCCTTGCGGGCGATGGTTCCCTCCCCACGGAAATTGAAACCCTCCTGCTTGCCCACGCCCACGCCGTAGCGTAGCGCCCGGCCCCCGGACATCACCAGATAGGCGAAGCGTTCATTGGGGTCGACCACGATGGTGCCAGGCTGCTCGCGCGTGCTGTAGGCCACTTCCTGGCGGAGGAAACGGGGGTCGATCTGCGAGATGTCGACTGCGGGCACGGGGAAGGGCTCGTCGGTGATCGCCGCGTACATCCTCACATATTGCGGATCGAGCATGGGTGGCAGCGCACTCATGCGCGGGGAATCGTTCGTCGCGCAGCCCGCGAGGGCAAGGGGGGTCGCGAGGAGAAATAGGCGGCGGTCCAGCAACATGCGAATCCTGATTTCGATGACTCAAGGTGTGAGTGTTCGGCGAAGCGCCATTGAGGTGCATGGCTTGCCATGTGTCTATATGTTATGGACGCATCTCGATCATAACTAAGAGATATGAATGGACCTCGCCGTCGCCTTGCGGGCCTTCATCCGAACAGTCGAGCGTGGGTCGATGACGGCTGCGGCGCGCGATCTCGGAATATCGCAGCCGGCCGTTACCAAACATCTTAGAAATCTCGAGCGTCATGTCGGCGCCCGGCTTTTGGAGCGCTCGGCGCGGCTCGTGCGGCCGACATGGCATGGGCAGGCGCTGTTCGAGGCCAGCCGCACGGCACTGGTGAGCATTGATGAAGCCGTCGAGGGCGTGCGGCGCGACATGCAGGCCATCGAGGGCCCTTTGCGCGTGCATTCACCCTGCTGCATCGGGGCCCGCCATCTCCATCCCATCATGATGACGTTCCAGGAACGTCATCCAGGCGTGACCTTCGACCTGGTTCTGGAGGGGCGGGTCGTTGATCTGGTCTACGAGAATTTTGATCTGGCCATCCGTTACGGGCGACCGGAGGGGCAGGATCTGGTTATCCGCCGGATCGGTTCGGTACGGCGCATTCTCGTCGCGTCTCCCGACCTGCTGGCCCGGACCGGGCCGGTCGATTCGCCGACGCAGGTGACGGACCTGCCTTTCGTTACGACGCCGTCCATTCTGTCTCCGCGCGACCGGCTCGTTCTCAGCAATGGGGCTGAGAGCGTCGAGCCGGTGGTACGACCCGTGCTGCGCACCAATGACGCGCAGGTGCTGCTCCAGACTCTTCGATCCGGCCATGCCATGGGCGCGGTGCAGGAACTGCTTGTGTCCGACGACATTGCCGCCGGACGGCTCGTTCGTGTGCTGCCGGCCTATCATGCCCGGCCGGCTGAGGCGTTCATGACCTATCCCTCGATCCGCTACATGCGGCCAGCCGTACGCGCCTTCACCGATTTCGCGGTGTCGGCGCTGCAGGCGGTGGCCGGAATGGACGTCAATGACCCCTCCATCGCGGCGTCGCCTTCCTCGTGGCGGGGATGGCAGCGGGAGCCGGGCGAGACTTTCCATCAAAAGTTCTGATGTTTACTCGTAGAACAATTTGTTTTCTGCAGAACCTCAGCCGCCCTATTGCTAGGGCACGTGGCGGTCGACTGCTCCGCCGAAAAGCGCGCCGCGAGGCGATCGGGAGTCTGACATGAGTGCTGCCGCCCGTCCGTCCCTCGCCACCCGCGCGCCGCTTCTGGTGGTCCTGTGCGGCTGCATGATCGCGATGGTCACCTTCGGACCGCGCGCCTCTTCCGGCATTTTCATGCTGCCGATGACAGGCGACTATGGATGGGGGCGCGACACGTTCGGCCTTGCCATCGCCATCCAGAACCTCGTCTGGGGGATCGGTACACCCTTTGCCGGTGCCGTTGCCGACCGGTTCGGCGTGGTGCGGGTGCTGTGCGTCGGGGCAGTGGTCTATGCGGTCGGCCTGGTTCTCATGGCGTATTCCTCGACGCCGCTGATGCTTCAGCTCTCCGCCGGCGCGCTCATCGGCTTCGGCTTGTCGGGTTGCTCCTTCAACATCGTGCTCGCGGCTTTCGGCAAGATGCTGCCGGAGCGCTGGCGGCCGCTGGCCTTTGGCGCCGGAACGGCGGCAGGATCGTTCGGCCAGTTCCTGTTTCCGCCTCTCGCGGCTGGACTCAATGCGGCTATCGGGTGGCATGAAACACTGATCGTGTTCGGTTTCGTCATGCTGCTGGTGATGCCGTTCTCGCTGGCCCTGGCAGGGGAGCGCGTCGAGACCAAGGCTGGCGACCTGCCGCAGCAATCGATTGCTGCGGCGCTGGGGGAAGCGTTCGGCCACCGTTCCTATGTACTGCTGGTCCTCGGATTTTTCACCTGCGGCTTCCAGCTCGCTTTCGTGACGACCCATCTGCCGGCCTATCTCATTGATCGTGGGCTCTCCATAAGCGTGGGTGGCTGGACGCTGGCGGTGATCGGGCTTGCCAATATGGTCGGTTCGCTCGGGTCCGGCTGGCTGTCGTCGCGCATGCCGCGGCGCTATCTTCTTGCAGCCATCTATTTCGCTCGTGGGCTCGCCATCGCCGTCTTCGTGCTGTTGCCTGCATCGCCCGTGACGTCGATCATCTTCGGCGTTGTGTTGGGACTATTGTGGCTGTCCACCGTGCCGCCGACATCCGGTCTGGTCATGCTGATGTTTGGCACGCGCTATCTGGCGATGCTCTACGGATTCGCCTTTTTCAGCCACCAGGTCGGCGGATTCCTCGGTGTCTGGCTGGGTGGGTTGCTCTACGAGCAGCTCGGCTCCTACGATCTCGTCTGGTGGCTTTCTGTCGCGCTGAGTTTTGCGTCGGCGGCGATCAACCTGCCGATCGTCGAGCGACCCGTGCAACGTGGGCTTCAGCCGGCGTGACGCTCACCGGCATTTGCGCGGCGTTAACTCTCATCATTCACCATAGGTGTCGTGGTGCCAGAGGCGTTGCGCTGGTGCCACAGGGCTGAAACGCTTTGGTCCGTTGAGCCGCGTCCCGGTGGCGCCAGCCTTGACAAGGCCCGGTCGTCGCAGCGCATCGTAGCGTCATCTCCTGATCGATGGACACCCGCATGCGTCTTCCGTCCACTCATCTGGCCGCTGCGTGCCTGTTCAGCACAGGTGTCGCGCTGGCGTCACCAGCTTCTGCCGAGCCGCTTTCGGCGGACGCCGCTCAGCGTTTCGTCATGGGGAGGACCTTTTCCTACTCGTGCTACGAAGGAACGGCGGGCTCCGGGCGTATCCTCGAAGATGGCTCGGTTGCAGGTACGATACAGATGCGCGGCAGGGGCAGCGCACGCTATGTCACGCTGCCGGCCGGGACCATCTTGGTAAAGGGTGAGGCCGTCTGCGCGAAGCTAAAGGGGCTCGCCTTTCAGCCCTGCTTCGATCTTGAAAAGACCGGCAAGAACAGCTTCCGCGGCAATCTGGCCGGAGCCAACCGACTGTGGTGCGAATTCAAGCGTGGCGGTAGCGGTCGTACACGGCTCGCTGAACGCGGAGCGGACGTAAAGTCCACGAAGACCGCGCAGGCCGAAGCCCCCTCCGATCCGCGCTGACGCTTCCGGACGCATTCCCCAAGAGCGCGGATATCGCGCGCCTGCCTGCGAGAATCATCGGCACACATGTGTTGTGATGTGAGCGCGCCAGGACGCCCGAGGGCAAGCCGGCGGCATCAACCATATGATGAATTGCATAAATGCAATTGTTGGCCGTCAATCGCGGCTATGGAATTGCTTAGTTGACTGAGCCTTACTCCGGGGAACGGCGGTGTCGCCCTCAACCCCAGGAGGCTATCATGATCGACCAGAATTCCGCGCCTTATGGCGTCTTCCTGCTTCGCGTGTCGCTTGGCGCAATGTGGATTTCGCATGCGCTGCTGAAGTTCGTTGTCTTCACCATTCCCGGATTTGCCGGGTATCTGGGGAGCCTTGGCTTTCCTGTCGCTCTCGCCTGGCCAATTTTCCTTGCCGAACTGATCGGTGGAATACTGATCGTCACCGGCGTTTATGCTCGCCACGTTGCGCTGCTGCTGATCCCGGTGATGGCCGGTGCCATGAGTGTGCACATTCCCAATGGCTGGGTGTTTTCCGCAGCCAATGGCGGCTGGGAATATCCGGCATTCCTGATCGCTACGTCGTTCGCGCTTTGGCTGATTGGCGATGGCGCGTTCGCGCTGCGCTCGCGCCCGCTGTTCTTCATCGGCCGGCCGGTAAACGCGTGAAGAAGTGAGGGGCGGCGGCTCAGCCGCCCCCACCTGTCTTGCCAGTTTCAGGCAGAGCGGGTTCCGCCGCTGCCTTCTGGGCGGGCGCCGGGGGTGTGTTTATCTCGGTCTTGTGCACCTCGGCAGGCGCGTCCTTTGCCTTTTCCGCACCATCGAGCCCAAGCGCGATCTTGCGATCGATCTGCTGAAGTTCATCGGGATCAGGCTTCAGGTCGCGGGCATGGTTCCACTTGAACCGCGCCTCAAGCTTGCGTCCGACTTTCCAGTACGCATCGCCAAGGTGATCGTTGATCACCGATTCGCTCGGCTTCAACTCAACCGCGCGCTCCAGTTCGCGTACCGCGTCCTCGTAGCGTCCAAGCCGATAATAGGCCCATCCGAGGCTGTCGATGAAGAAGCCGTCGTCAGGTCGCAAGGATACCGCCTTGCGGATCATCTCCATTCCCTGATCGAGATGGACGCCCTGATCGACCCAGCTATAGCCCAGATAGTTCAGCACATGCGGCTGCTCGGGCTTCAGCTCCAGCGCCCTCTTCAGGTCCGCTTCGGACTTGTCCCACTGCTTGGTGCGCTCATAACAAGTGCCGCGGAAATAAAAGAGCATCCAGTTATTGCCGGTCGGTGCCTGCAACTGATCGATCGCCTTGGTATAGACGGCGGCGGCCTCAGCATATTCCTCGTTGGCGCGCAGCACGTCGCCCAGCGCCATCAGGGCGCGCTGTTCCTTCGGATTTTTCGCGACGACGGCTTCCAGCGTCTTACGGGCGTCCTTGTAGTCGCCCTCGGCGTCGAGATTGAGCCCGAGCTGAATCTGCGCGCTGGTCCGGAAGGGTGAATCGGCCGGGACGCTGCGATAGAGCGCGATGGCCTCATCGTGTCGCTTCATCGACTCGAACAGGTCGGCGAGCGTGATCTCGATAAGAGGATGCGAGGGGTCGAGCCAGTGGCCAAGCTGGAGATAGATCAGCGCCAGGTCCTCGCCCCCCTGCCGGCCGAGCGCCGCGCCAAGTCCATACAGCACCTCGGCCGCGCCGGCTGCCGGGGTGGTCACGAGCGCAGGCAAGATCTTGCCGCTTTCGAGAAGGTCGAGTTCTTCCGCGACCAGCGGATCGTTCGGCAGCAGCTTGTCGAAGGCCTCGTAGGTCTCGATCGCGAGATCCTTCTTGCCGGACCTCGAGGCCCACCGGCCATAGGCGTCGACAACGCGCAGCGTGCGCGGATCAAGAGCCAGCGCGCTCTCAAGCCGCTTGCCAGCATCGCGCTTGGCGCCCGCAGCTTCGAGTATCAAGCCTGCGTGAAAATCCTGGAAGCCCTCGTACCATTCCGGTCCCTTCAGCGCGTCGATGGCGGCGACCCCCGCGCGCGGGTTGCCGGAGCCGAACTGAGTCCAGGCGCTGATCAGCGTGGCATTGAGTTCAGCGATGGCACCCTGCCCCGCCCGACGCAGATTGCTCCGCGCGGTGACGTATTTCTTGTCCTTGATCGCGCGGATACCAAGCACGAGGCGGGCGAGGCCATGCTCGGCGTCGATGCGCACGATGCGACGTGCCATGTCGGTGGCTTCGTCCATCGAACCTTCGGCGAGCAGCGCCAGGAAGGCACGCTCAAGCACTTCACCATTTCGCGGAAATACGCGCACCAGGGCGCGGTAATAGGCGGCGGCAGCCGGCGTGTCGCGTTCGGCGGTCGCCAAGCGTGCAGCGAGATAGTTTCCGGCCGGAGAGGAGCGGGAAATTTCGTCCGGGGGCGGGGCATCCGCAAAGGCCGCAGGCGCACTTCCCAGTGCGGCAAGCATGGCGAGAACGGCCGCTCCGGGCCGCAGCGACACACGTCGAAACGTCAAGTTGGAAACCTCCAGCGGCAACCGGACGAACCACGGCCTTGTGGCTCGCAGCTTCGCACCTCGCGTCAGATTGGTCCTTTTTGGCCGACCCCGCAACAATCAGGGCTCCAGCGGACCTAATCTTCCCAAGGGACGAAGCCGCACCTTTTCATAGACGTCGGCCAAGAATAAGGCCGAGTAGCGCCGCGCCTGCCGCGACGGCGAGCACCGTCGAACTGCTGGGGCTTGCCGGGGCTGCCGGCGTTTGCGGCGCTTGCCCAGCCGCTCCCTGCCCAAAAACGTTGGGCGGAGGTGGCGGAGGGGCGAGGGATCCCAGAGCTCCATAGCCTACTGGTCTGGAACGGCGACGGGTGCGGACATAGACGATCAGCAAAAAAATCAAGGCGAGGAACAGGCAGATTCCGGCGATGATCAACGCCGCGCCCGCCGGACCGTAGATCTCCGCCAGCACGACGAAGCCCGCGACTAACAAGGCCAGGACCGCTCCTGCCAGGAACAGGCCGGCGAAGATCAGCAGGAACGCGGTCATCGCCGCCCGCTGGGCGACGTGGCGAAGCTCGATCCCGGCGATGCCCATCAGGAAGCGGAACATCAACGGCCCCGCGTCAGGAGGCCGAGAACGAAGCCAACACCCAGAGCCGCAGCGACCGCACTCAGGGGATTGCGTTCGATGGCTGCACCAATGTCGTTGCCGGCCGCCTGGGCACGAAGCTTGGCCTCCTCGAGCGCGGCAGCGCCTTCGTCCATAAGGCCTGAAGCCGTTGCCTCGGCCCGTGCCTTACCTTCGCGCAGGCGTCCCGATACCGCCTCCGCCGCAGCTTCGCCTTCTGCCTTGGCGAAAGAGGTAAGCGTTTCAGCCAGACGCGCGACATCGGCGCGCAGCACAGCGAGATCAGCGGACAGCTTGGCGAAATCTTCCTGGGGAGTCGGGTCGGCCATGGATCGGTCTCCTGTGCAAAGTGCTGGCGGTGCCGCCGGATAGGGTATCCCGACAACGTCCGGGCTACCGCCTCGGTTCCCAATATATGCGGTAGTCAGATGCGTAGGAACTCGTAGTAGCCCGGTACACGACCGGCCCGCAGTGCTTTGGCCTCATATCGCGTCCCCGGCCAGCCCTGCCAGGGCCGGCGCCAGTCGTCCGCTCGCTGCGCGGTCCATTCGAACCGCTCGTCCGAGAGCATATGGCGCAACGTCCAGGCTGCGTAGTGTTCGATGTCCGTCGCGAAGCGGAACCGTCCGCCGGGCATAAGCAACCGCGCGATGCGGTCGATGTTGTCCGGCTGGACAAAGCGGCGCTTCCAGTGCCGGCGTTTGGGCCAAGGATCGGGATACAGCAGGTCTATTCGATCCAGCGAGTGGTCGGGCATGCGATCGAGCAACGGCACGACGTCGTCGCCATGGACCCGCACATTGCCAAGCCCGGCTTCGGCGAGGGCGGTGGTCAGCTTGGCAAGTCCGTTTAGAAAAGCCTCGGCGCCGATATAGCCGATGTCAGGGTGACGTTGCGCCTCGGAGAAAAGATGTTCGCCGCCGCCAAATCCGATTTCAAGCCGCACTGCCCGGACAGGGTGAGCGAACAGCGCGGCCAGCGAGCCATCGGCAAGGGCGGCCGGATCAAGGGAGGCAGGGTCGAGGGAAAGGCGCGGCAGGCTCTCGGCAAGATGGCCGGCCTGCGCCGCCCGGAGCGGTTTGCCCTTGCGCCGGCCGTAAAAGGCCGCCTCGCGCGGTGAATGGCGATTGGTTTGCGACTGTGCGTCGTTATTGTCGGCGGAATTGGTCATCGGGTGCATAAACAAAAGGGGGCGAACGTCGCCGTCCGCCCCTTATCTCCGACAGAATGGTCCGCCGCAATGGCGCTTGATCAGGTGACCGCTGCCTTGATCGCGTCGGCGAGATCGGTGCGCTCCCAGGAGAAGCCGCCATCCTCCTCCGGACGACGACCGAAATGACCGTAGGCCGAGGTGCGGGCGTAGATCGGCTTGTTGAGACCAAGATGCTCGCGAATGCCGCGGGGGCGCAGGTTCATCACCTCCCGCAGAACGGATTCAAGCTTGGCTTCTTCGACCTGTCCGGTGCCGTGCAGATCAACATAGACCGCGAGCGGGTCGGACACGCCGATGGCGTAGGCGAGCTGAATCGTGCAGCGCTCGGCAAGATTCGCGGCCACGACATTCTTGGCGAGGTAACGCGCGGCATAGGCCGCCGAACGATCAACCTTCGTCGGGTCCTTGCCGGAGAACGCACCGCCACCATGAGGAGCCGCACCGCCGTAGGTATCGACGATGATCTTGCGGCCGGTAAGGCCGCAGTCGCCGTCCGGCCCGCCAATGACGAACTTGCCGGTGGGGTTGACGTGCCAGATCGTACCTTCGGTGATCCAGCCTTGCGGCAGGGTCTCGCGGATATAGGGTTCGACGATGGACTGAACGTCGTGCGAGGAAAGGTCTGCGTCGAGATGCTGGGTCGAGAGCACGATCTGCGTGACCTCGACGGGCTTGCCGCCCTCATAGCGAACCGTGACCTGGCTCTTCGCATCCGGACCAAGCACGGTGCTTTCGCCGGAATGGCGAGCCTCGGCGAGCCGCTTCAGGATCTTGTGCGAATAGAAGATCGGCGCAGGCATGAGTTCCGGGGTCTCACGGCAGGCATAGCCGAACATGATGCCCTGATCGCCGGCGCCTTCATCCTTGTTATCGGCTGAATCAACGCCCTGCGCGATGTCCACGGATTGGGCATGCAGGTGGACATCGATCTTGGCCGTCTCCCAATGGAAGCCTTCCTGCTCGTAACCGATATCCTTGATCGCGAGGCGGGCGATATGGGAGATGAAATCCTTGGTGATCTGCGCGGGGCCGCGCGTCTCGCCCGCGATCACCACCCGATTCGTGGTCGCCAGAGTCTCGCAGGCCACGCGGAGCTGGCTGGGATCCCAGCCATATTCCGGGCCGGCCTTGAAGAACGCGTCCACAACTTCATCGGAAATGCGATCGCAGACCTTGTCCGGATGGCCTTCGGAAACGGATTCACTCGTAAAAAGATAGGCTTGGCGCGACACGCTTCGGCTCCTCGATTATTGCCCAGCGCGTCAAACAGCACTCAGCGCGCGCATTTTTGGCGAGATGGCGGCGACGGGTCAAGAATGTTGAGCAAATTCGTTCGGAAAAAAGAACGCCGTGTCCCGACAGGCTCAGTTGGATTCCGGCGTGCCGGCGAGCGCCTCTACGAGATCGACGATACGCCGGCGGACCTTGGCGTCGGGGATCTTCAGAAATGCGCGCGTGAGTGCAATGCCTTCGGACGTCGCCAGAAAATCCGAGACGAACGCGGGCGAGGCATCCTCGGCGAAGCCAGCCAAGCTGGTACCACCATTGGGTGCGCCATCGAAGAAGAACGATATCGGCACGCCAAGGACGTTCGAAATATTCTGCAGGCGGCTGGCCCCGATGCGGTTCGTGCCCTTCTCGTATTTCTGAATCTGCTGAAAGGTGATGCCGAGATTCTCTCCCAGTTTCTCCTGGCTCATACCCACCATCATCCGGCGCATACGGACGCGGCTACCGACATGCTTGTCGATGGGATTGGGAGATTTCTTCGTCATCATCGGCCCCAACTCGGAACAACATACTCCCCGCCCATCGTCCAGATGGAGGGAAGCGATACCTAGGCTGCGTAGCAGTCTAGGCAAAGGTCGCGATATCGTCGATCAATCTAGGCGTGTATTGTTCGGCAGCGCAGCATGATCGCGACGGATATTGCAGCTAGAAGTAGAGCTAGCGGTATTAAATTGCCGAAATTGGCATAAAAGGTCGGGGGAAGCGCCCTTGGAAGGCGCCCATCGAGGGTTCCACGCACACCTAATGGTAGCATTTCCTCGATGCGGCCGAGCGGGTCCACAATAGCCGAGATCCCGTTGTTCGTGCCGCGAATCAGCGGCAGGCCCTGTTCCACCGCACGTAGGCGCGCCTGCTCGAAATGTTGGTAGGGACCAGGGGTCAGGCCGAACCAGATGTCGTTGGACAGATTGAGCAGAACCCCCGGACGTTCGCCCGGACGGAGGTCATCGGGCATGACTTCGGCGGGAAATATGGCCTCGTAGCAGATTAATGGCACAGCCGCGGGCAGCCCGGGAATGCGCATCAGCGTACGCTTTTGTGCTGCGCTGAAGCCGCCGCGATATTGGGTAAGCTGCTGGACGCCCAGACTCTCCAGCGTTTCCTGGAACGGCAGATATTCGCCAAAAGGAACGAGGTGAACCTTGTCCGCGACGGCGAGGAAGGCGCCTTCGCTGCTGATCGCGCGGATGCTGTTATAGGCCTTGGGCCGTGCTTTGCCTGGCTGAGGTTCGAGGCGCACCGCGCCGGTTACCAAGGTTGCGCCGGGTGGCAGCATCGAGGCGATTCGCGAGATGGCGCTCGGCTCTCGTTCCAGAAAGAAGGGGAAAGCGGCCTCGGGCCAGAAAAGGTGGGTGATCCCCTCAAGCCCGTCGTCTCCCTCGCTGAGCGAGGTGTAAAGGTCCATGACGCTGTCGCGGGCGTCGTAACGGAACTTCTGGTCCTGCGGCAGGTCCGGTTGAAGAATGCGCAGCTTCACACCGGGAACGTCTCCCACTTCCGTTGTGGTGAGGCGCCAGGTTCCCGCGCCCCACATCCCTGCCAACGTCAACGCGCAGAAGATGACCGGCCAGGAGCGTGCGCGCCCGGGAGGGTCGAACAGCACCGCCGGCATTGCGAAGGCGACGAGCGTCACGAAGCAAAGCCCGATGATTCCAACAACGGCGCTCGATTGCGCGAAGGCGAGATCGTTCGCCAGCGCGTACCCGAAATTGTTCCACGGGAAGCCGGTGAAGAGGATGCCGCGCAGCCATTCGCTGAGCGTTATCGCCACTGCGAGGACCAGAATACGCTCCCAACCCCGGCTCCAGAGCAGCGATGCGCACGCGCATGCGAGGCCGAGATACAGCGCCAGCCCTGCAGGCAGCAGCAGCACGGCGAAGGGTATCAGCCAGGCAAAGGTCTCCGCCTGCACCAGAAAGGCGGCGCCAATCCACCACAGACCGGCAAGGAAGTACCCCATGCCGAACAGCCATCCGGCGCCGAAGGCGGCGCGCATCCGCCGCCACCGCCCGACTGTCCCGGCGTCCTCGATCGCCCGATCAAGCAGCATGACCAGAGCCGGCAGGGTTAGTGCCAGCACCGGCCACGCGCCAACCGGCGGCATGGCGAGCGCGGAAAGAGCGCCGGCCAGAAGTGCCGCAAAGGCGCGTAGCGAAGGTGGCGCCTGCCGCAGCAGGCGATCAGGAAGGGTCATGATCTCAATCGCGGTCGTTCAGGCGGCCGCATCAGGATCGCGTGCAGCCCGGCCGCCATAGCCGTTCTTCTGTTCTGCGGGCGGGGGAAGGCTGGCTGAGGCTGGCCGTTCGTCGCGGCGGCGCTCACGTCTTGCGCCCATAAGGGCAGGTGCTTCGCCGGAATCGCGACCCGAAGCGTCACCCGCTTTGGGATCGCGGGCAGTGGTGATTCGCAGGCGCTTGACACGGCGAGGGTCGGCGTCGAGCACCTCGATCTCGAAATTGTCCGGGCCTGAGACGATCTCGCCGCGCACCGGCACGCGGCCGGCCAGCGTCACGAGCAGCCCGCCGAGCGTATCGACTTCCTCGGCTTCTTCGCCCAGCGCGAAGGCCGGATCGACGGTCTCCGCAACCTCTTCCAGGCCGGCACGGGCATCGGCAATATATGAGCCGTCGGGCTGCAAGGCGATCATCGGCATCTCGTCATCGTCGTGTTCATCCTCGATGTCGCCGACGATCTCTTCGACCAGGTCTTCCATGGAGACGATGCCGTCAGTGCCGCCATACTCGTCAATGACCAGTGCGAGATGAATGCGGCTGGCCTGCATGCTTGCCAGAAGCTCGATGGAAGGCATCGAAGGCGGGACGAAGAGCAGCCGACGGATCAGTTTTGCCGCGCTCAGCGTGGTGTTCAGGTCGATCGCCTTGAGGTTGAAGGCGGGTACGGCCTTGCTCGTCGACCGGACGGTTTCCCGGCCCTCTTCCGTCTCGGCTTCGGGGCGCGCCACGCGCACCCCGGTATCGCGGTTTTTGGCCGTTCGCGCGGTCATGGCGCGCTGCGTCAGATGGGCGACGAGATCGCGGATGTGCACCATGCCAACAGGGTCGTCGAGCGTGTCGTCATAGACGACCAGACGTGAATGTCCGGCATTGGCGAAAACGGTCAGCAGCTCACCCAGCGAAATGTCCTTTTGCACTGCCACGATGTCGGCACGCGGGATCATGAGATCGCCGATGCGCAATTCGCGCAGACCGAGGACGCTCTTCAGCATCGTGCGTTCTGTCGCGGAAAGATCGGTGCTGATGTCTGTATGGGGCGCGGACAGGGCCTCGGAGAGGTCGGTGCGCAGCGAGCCAGAGGATCGCCAGCCGCTCATGAGCTGGCGCAGCCGATCGAAAATGCCGGTCGGCCGAGGTTCGGGTGCGGCGGAACGGGTGTCGGCCGGGTCATTGGGCCCGGCGGACCTACTCGAGCCGCCGGTGGTACTACTTGGGCCCTCACTGCTCAAAGAGGTGGAGGGCGCATGGGAAACAGGGTCGGACATTGTCTTCAGTGTTCTTCGTGAACGGGTTCGGTTTCGGAATAGGGGTCTGGCACGCCGAGTGCCGCGAGTACGTGGCGTTCCATCGCTTCCATTTCTTCGGCTTCCTCTGCGACCTCATGGTCGTAGCCGAGCAGGTGAAGCGTGCCATGCACGGCCAGGTGCATCAGATGATCCGCGAGGGGCTTGCCCTCACCCGCCGCTTCACGCTCCAGTGTCTCATAGGCGATCGCGATATCGCCGAAATGGGGCGTGCCGGCCGTGCGCGCCACCTCCGACGTGGGAAAAGACAGCACGTTGGTTGCGGTATCCTTGCCTCGCCAGTCGCGGTTCAACATGCGGATCGCCGCATCGTCGGTGAGCTTGACCGCGATCTCGGCGCCTTCGAGGTCGATCTCGAACTCCTCGGCGGCCCCAAGACAGGCCGCGATCACGGCCCTACCGATAATGTTCGTCGCCTCCGGGATGGTTGACCACGCGCCAGCCTCCACAAGAACGTCGACCTCTATCCCACTGCCATCATTCATCGAGCGGGAGCCTTTGGCGGGGCATTGGCCCTTCCAGCGCTGCCCTTGCTGTCATAGGCCGCCACAATACGGCCGACGAGCTCGTGGCGAACCACATCCGCGGCAGTGAAATGGCAGACCTCGACGTCCTCGATATTGCCCAGCAGATCGACGGCTTCGGCAAGGCCGGAGGTTTGTCCCGGCGGGAGATCGATCTGGGTCGGGTCGCCGGTGATGATCATGTGGGAGTTCTCGCCGAGGCGCGTCAGGAACATTTTCATCTGCATAGATGTGGTGTTCTGCGCCTCGTCGAGGATCACGCAGGCATTCGCCAGTGTTCGCCCGCGCATAAAGGCAAGCGGGGCGATCTCGATCTCACCGGAGGTGAGGGCGCGCTCGACGAAAGCGCGATCCATCAGGTCGTGCAGGGCGTCGTAGATGGGACGCAGATACGGATCGACCTTCTCCTTCATGTCGCCGGGCAGGAAGCCGAGCCGTTCGCCCGCCTCCACGGCCGGGCGCGACAGGATAAGCCGGTCGACGACGCGTCGTTCCAGAAGGTGGACCGCATAGGCCACCGCCAGCCAGGTCTTGCCGGTGCCGGCGGGTCCGACGCCAAACACCAGCGTGTGGCGCTTCAGGGCGCGGATATAGGCGTCCTGTGCGGCGGTGCGCGCCCGCACCGGACGGCGGCGAAGCTGAATTTCGTCGAAGCTCTGCTTCTGCGTCGCTGGGTCGAAATCGAACAGGAAGCCCTGCGAGGCCGCCTCGCGAATCACGCCCTCGACGTCGCCCGGCACCAGTTCGCCACCCTTCTTCAGCCGGGCATAAAGCGTTTCCAGCACGTGGCGGGCCTGCTCGCAGGCGTCGCGCGTGCCTTCGAGCGTGACATGGTTTCCGCGCTGCTCGGCGACGATCTCAAGCCGGCGTTCAATCAGGGCGAGGTTCTGACCATAGTGGCCGAAAAGCAGGCTCGCCAAGCGGTTGTCGTCGAAGGCGAGCACGACCTGGCTTGGGCTGTCCTCGGGAGTATCCGCCCAGTTCACCGTCGGCCGAGACGGCGCTGCCGGTCGCGGCGCGGTTTGGGTCGATCCGCCGGATCCTCCGGAGCGGGGGGAGTGCAAGGCACGTTCGTTCTCAGAGGAACCAGGTCGACGCACGCTCACGCCTCCACCGTCTCGCTTTGCCCAGGGAAATGCGTATGCCCGACGGCACCATCGGCATAGAATTCGCCACCGATGATGTCGCCGGAAAGACTCTTCGTACTGACCCCGCGCACTTCTACCATGGCAAGGGTGCCGATCGCCTCGCGCGGCGCTTCGACCACGACGGACTGAAGATAGGGCGATCGTCCGATGAGCTGGCCCGGAAAACGACCGGGCTTCTCCAGCAGGATTTCGAAGCGCCGCCCGTGGCAGGCCGCGTCGAAGGCAGCCTTCTGCCGGTCCAGCAGGGCTTGAAGCGCGTAGATCCGTTGGGATTTCACGTCCTCGGAAAGCTGCGCGTCCATGGTCGCCGCAGGCGTGCCGGGACGCGAGGAATACTTGAAGGAGAAAGCGCCGGCAAAGCCGACCTTCTCCACGAGGTCCATCGTATCCGCGAAGTCCTCGTCTGTTTCGCCGGGAAAGCCGACGATAAAATCCGACGAAAAAGCGATGTCGGGGCGCGCCGCGCGCACCTTCTCCACGGTCTCGAAGAACAGCTCGCGGTCATGCTTGCGGTTCATTGCCGCGAGAATGCGGTTCGAGCCGGATTGAACCGGAAGATGCAGATAGGGCATCAGCGCGGGGAGATCGCGATGAGCCGCGATCAGATCGTCGTCCATGTCACGCGGATGGCTCGTCGTGTAGCGCACGCGCGCAATGCCGGGCACTTCGGCAACGCGCCTCACCAGTTCAGCAAGTCCGGACGGTCGCCCGCCCGCATCGGCGCCGTGATAGGCATTGACGTTCTGGCCGATGAGAGTGACTTCGCGCACCCCGCCATCGGCAAGTCGCATGACCTCGTCGAGGATCTTGGCCACGGGGCGCGAGACCTCGGTGCCGCGCGTATAGGGCACCACGCAGAAGGTGCAGAACTTGTCGCAACCTTCCTGCACCGTGACGAAAGCGGTGGGGCCACGCTTGGCGATGGCTGCACGGGTGGGCGGGGCGAGGAAGTCGAACTTGTCCTCGACCGGAAACTCGGTTTCGACGATGCCCGCCCGGCGGTTGCCGCCGCGTCGCTCCGCATCGGCGATTAGTTCGGGCAGCTTGTGGTAGCTCTGCGGGCCGACCACGAGGTCAACGCCGCGGGCGCGCTTGAGAATTTCTCCGCCTTCGGCCTGGGCGACGCAGCCCGCGACCGCGATCATCTGCCGCCGCCCGGCCTCTTCCTGCGCCACGCGCAGGCGACCAAGCTCGGAATAGACCTTTTCCGCCGCCTTTTCGCGAATATGGCAGGTGTTGAGTATGACGAGATCAGCGTCCTCGGCCGTCTCGGCTTCGACAAAGCCTTCCCGCGCCAGTGTATCCGTCATGCGCTGGGCGTCATAGACGTTCATCTGGCAGCCGAAGGAGCGGACGTAAAGTTTGCGGGGCTCGCTCATTGCGTGTCGATCAACCTCAGCCGCCATTCCACCAAGGACATTGCCTCGATAAGGCAACCGACGGCGCATCCCGTTAGAACCCCGGCGCGCACCCGGCGCACCCGTTTCGAGGCGCCGTCGCAATTCGCGGTTCGTTCCCAACTCGAGATCGCCGAGGTCGAGATCGTCTACGTCTCCACTGATGACACCTGTTGATCCTGTGTAGCCGGATTCCCCTCAAAAGGGAATGCGGCCTGAGGCGTCCCGTGCCTGCGAATATGTATCGTCAACGCGGACGGCCGGTGAGCGCCGTCGCCAGCATCAAGCGGACGCTCTGCGCGGCGGCCTGCGTCGCCTTCTTGCGCTCGCCCGGCTCCACCACCGAACCGAAATGCAGCTCGACATCAATGGCGCCACGTCGCAGCACGGTCATCAGATGCGGGGCCAGATCCATATCTCCATACCAGGCGACGAGAGGTCGCCGCGCGCGGCCGAGCGAAATGCCACCCTGGCCGACATAGGCGATGGCGAGCGGCTGGATCGCGGCCCCCGCCTCGCTGCCGACCGCCTGTCGCGCCGCGCCAACCAGGGCCGAGCGGAAGGGCAGGACACGGTTGCCGTCGCTCGACGTGCCTTCGGCAAACAGCACCACGGCGTCGCCGCCATTCATCCGTGCCGCCATCTCGCCCGCTACCTTGCCTGTGGCGGTGCGGGACGCGCGATCAACGAAAATGGTGCGCTGGAGCTTCGCCAGCAATCCGATTCCCGGCCAGCGCGACACCTCGCTCTTGGCGACAAAGCACAGCGGCAAGCGGGAGCCGAGCACGGGAATGTCGAGCCAGGACACGTGGTTGGAGAGGATCATGAGGGGACGCACCTCGGCGGGGGCGCCCACCACGGTGACCCGCACGCCAATCAGGGCGAGGAGGATGCGGTGATAGAGAACGGGGATTGTCCGACGGGTCGGCAGCTGCAGGGCCACGGAAAGCCACTGCAGCGGAATGCCGATGAGCGTGATGGCCACGACCGGCAGCAGGACCAGCCAGGCGCGCACGGCTCAGCTCTTGGTCTTGTCGAGCGCCTTGGGCTTCTCGGCGGCCCTGGGCTTGTCGAGGGGCACACCATAAAGTTCCAGCCGGTGACCGACCAGCCGGTAGCCGAGCTTGCGCGCGATCTCTTCCTGGAGATGCTCGATTTCCTCGGAACGAAACTCGACGACGTGGCCCGAGCGCAGGTCGATCAGGTGATCGTGGTGCTCGTCGGGTACCGGCTCATAGCGCGAGCGGCCGTCGCGGAAGTCGTGGCGCTCGATGATTCCGGCATCCTCGAACAGCTTCACCGTCCGGTAGACCGTTGAAATCGAGATGCGGTCGTCCACCGAGGCCGCACGCCGATGAAGCTCCTCGACATCGGGGTGGTCCTGCGCATCGGCGATGATGCGAGCGATGACGCGGCGCTGGTCAGTCATCCTGAGGCCCAGCGTCATGCACGCTTCCTCGATGGCAGTAGGCTTTTCGCTCATCCGCGGCCGTCTCCGTCTCGTTTTGCCTTATCGCCCATGGGAGGGCGTGAGGGCAATCGATTCGTCCCTGCTCATCCCCGGTCCAGCGACGATCCTCACGCGATATCCCGGCGCATGGTGATTGCGCCAACGGTCGTGCCGGTTTCGCTGCGGTAATAGCCCTGACGCCGGCCGATCTCCCGGAAGCCGGTGCGCGCATAGAGTTTCACGGCGGGCGCGTTGCCTTCCTCCACTTCGAGAAAGACCGTCGTGAAGCCCTCCGCCGCCAGCATGCCGAAGGCGGTCTCCACCAGCCGCAGGCCAATGCCGCGACCGCGCGCCGTGCGATCGACGGCGATCGACAGGATCTCGATCTCCGGAGATACCCCGCTGAGCAGGATGAAGCCGAGCATCTTGCCCCCCGGACCATCGGTCGCGACCTGGGTGCGTGTCAGCCGGTTGGCAATGAGGCGTTCGAATTCGGCGCTGTCCCAGCCGACGCGGAACGCGGCGGCATGAAGCCGGGCGAGCGCCTCGGCATCACCCGTGCGCGCCGGCCGAAGGGCGACGTCCCTGTGCCCGAAACCCAGACGCCCGAACAGGTTGCTCATGGCAGGACCTTCATGGCAGGACGCCTCACGGCGTGATCCTCAAAACCGGCCCCTCACGGCCGTGCATTCATCGGCGGGCGATCCGCCCGGCGGTCTGCGGTTTGGCGTCGGCCTCGCGCAGATAGAGCGGGCGTGGCGGCGCCTTGGCGGGATCGGACACGCTGGCGAGCCGCGCCACCCATACCGGGTCCGGCGTCGCCTCGGCATCCACCCGGAGCGGGGGGCGCTCGCCCGAGGGCCAGGCCGCCGCCAGCAGCGCCGCCCCGGACCCGGCCAGGCGCACCGGGCCGATGGCCACCGCGCGGGCGGCATCCTTGAGCGCCATGGCGCGCGCACCCACCAGCACCCGCCCGCCGGGGCCGATCATCTGCAGATAGATATTGCCGTGCCGGGCATCGACCGCGGCGGCGACCGGGATGTCGTCGTCCTCCGCCAGCAAGGGCGCGGCCAGCGCGGCGAGGGTCGAGATGCCGATGACCGGCTTTCCGGTCGCCAGCCCGAATCCGCGTGCGGCAGAAAGCCCGACGCGAAGTCCGGTAAAACTGCCCGGCCCCACGGTCACCGCAAAGGCATCGATGTCGGAAAAACGACGGCCGCTCTCGGTCATCACCTCGTCGACGAGGGGCACCAGCGCTTCGGCATGGCCCCGCGCCATGACCACGCGGGCGATCGCCAGCGTGCTGTCGATGTCCATATCGTGGACGGCCACCGCACAGGCCTCGAGTGCGGTATCGATGGCGAGAATCAGCATGCGGCGTCCTGTCGTCGCCTCACCTTTCACATGACCGGCGGCATAAGAAAAGTCATCGGTCGATCGGTGCGGTGAGGCGGACGATGAGACCGGTGGGGCCGGTCAGTGCGATGAGGCGCGGGTCGTTGCCGCCGGTCTCAGACCGGGCGGACCTCGACCACGTCCGGAACGAAATGGCGCAGGAGATTCTCGATCCCGTTCTTCAGCGTCGCGGTGGAGGAGGGGCAGCCCGAGCAGGACCCCTTCATGGCGAGGAAGACGACGCCGTCCTTGTAGCCCCGGAACGTGATGTCGCCGCCGTCATTGGCCACTGCCGGGCGCACGCGCGTGTCGATCAACTCGCGGATCGTGTCCACCAGCCCGGCATCCTTGGCCTCGAAGAAGGCGTCGTCCGCCGTGTGCTCGTGGTCCTCGGGCAGCAGCGGCTGGCCGGAAACGAACTGCTCCATGATGGCGCCGAGAATGGCGGGCTTCAGATGCGCCCACTCGGTCTGGTCCTTGGTCACGCTGACGAAGTCCGAGCCGAAGAACACGCCGGACACGCCGGGAATGTCGAACAGCCGGGCGGCCAGCGGCGAGCGGGCGGCCTCCTCGGCGCTGCGGGCCTCGAACGTGCCGTCGCCGAGCACGCTGCGGCCGGGCAGGAATTTGAGCGTGGAAGGATTGGGGGTCGCTTCGGTCTGGATGAACATGAGCTGCTCCTTGCCTACCGGGGTTCAAGGCCCCGACGACGAGAGGGGTTTAGGATGTAGATAAGCCCTCGGAGCGGGAAGGGGAAGTGGGCCCCAGCCTCACGCCCCAACCTCACGCCCACGCCAGTGCCGGGCCCACCGGCACGATGCCGGTCGGGTTCAGGGCCTTGATCGAGTAATAGCCGCGCTTGATGTGGTCGAGGTTCACGGTCTCGCGCAGGCCGGGCACGGCGAGGACGCGGTCCAGATAGGCGGAGAGCGCGGCGTAATCGGCGATGCGGCGCAGATTGCACTTGAAGATGCCGTGATAGGCGGCATCGAAGCGCACCAGCGTGACGAACAGCCGGATGTCGGCCTCGGTCAGGGCCGGCCCGAGCAGGAACGGCCCGCCGCCGGCAAGCCGCTGCTCCAACGTGTCCAGCATGGCAAAGACCTCGGCGAAGGCCTCCTCATAGGCGTGCTGCGTGGTGGCGAAGCCGGCGCGGTACACCCCGTTGTTCAGGTGCGGATAGATGTCCGCGTTCAGCGCATCGATCTGCGCGCGCAGGGCCGCGGGATAAAGGTCGACATCGGCACGCGCCAGCGCGCCGAACCCGGTGTTGAACATCCGCACGATATCGGCGGATTCATTGTTGACGATGGTGCCGCGCCTTGTGTCCCACAGCACCGGCACGGTGGCGCGCCCGGTGAAATGGGGGTCGGCGCGTGTATAGAGCTGGTGCATGTAGGTGGCACCGTTGAGCCTGTCCTCATCCGCGCCGGGATAGGTGCCGAAGCGCCAGCCCTGATCGGTCAGCGCCGGTTCCACCACCGTGATCGCGACCGCGTGCTCCAGCCCCTTCAGCTTGCGCGCCATCAGCGTGCGCGAGGCCCAGGGGCAGATCAGCGCGACATAGAGATGATAGCGGCCGGCCTCCGCGGCAAAGCCGCCCTCGCCCGTGGGGCCGGGCGCGCCGTCGGGCGTGACCCAGTGGCGGAAACTCGAGGTCTGCCGCACGAAGCCGCCCTTGGCATCGGTACCCTGCACCGGCTGCCAGTTCTCGACCCATTTTCCATCAACAAGCATGGCTCTTCCTCGGGGCTTGAGGCGTCGGCGCCCCCGTCCGGCTCCGCCCTTGTCCGGCCTCAACCCTTACCTAGCTTGGGCTTCGCCCTTGCGCTGCCAGCGTTGCTGCATGCGCGACATTGCGCCC
Organism: Ancylobacter pratisalsi; assembly: GCF_010669125.1. Lineage (NCBI taxonomy): Bacteria > Pseudomonadati > Pseudomonadota > Alphaproteobacteria > Hyphomicrobiales > Xanthobacteraceae > Ancylobacter > Ancylobacter pratisalsi. The sequence continues at coordinate 1,935,993 of NZ_CP048630.1, read as the reverse complement.
GCGCCCGAAAACGCCCGCGCGGCCTCACCTCGCTTACGCCAGTGCGTCGATCTCGCTGTCCGTGAGGCCGCCGGGCACGATGGTGATCGGCACGGCAAGGCCGGCCCAGCTCCCGGAGGCAAGGGCGGTGACCAGCGGGCCGGGTCCCTCATTGCCGGTGCCCGTGGCAAGCACGAGGATCGCGATGTCCTCGTCCGCCTCGATCTGCTTCATGATCTCTTCGTCGATCTTGCCCTCGGCGATCACCCGCTCGCATTCGACGCCGGCAAGGGCGCGCGCCCGGGCGGCGAAATGCTCCTGGCGCTGCTCGGCCTTGTCGGTGGCCTCGGCGCGCATCAGGTCGGCGACGCCGAGCCACTGGCTCTGCACGTCCGCCAGTTCGAGCACGCTGAGCATCACCACGGCGCCACCGGTGCGCGCGGCGCGGCGCGCGGCGTAATGCACCGCGCGGTCGCATTCGACGGTGTCGTCGATCACCACGATGAACTTGCGGCGATGGCCGGGCTCGTGACTCTGGCGCCTGCGCGGCATGGCAGCTTCCCGTTGGGTGGCGGGCGGGGCCGTGGCCCCTTCGCCTCATAGCACAGGACAGTGCCGGGCGGTCAGGTCAAGCGTCGTTCGTGCCCGCCCGGATCGTTCCGCCCGGCCGGGACGTGGGTCCCGCGCCGGCCGGCGCCCGGTTCAGCGCACGAAGCCGAGAATGTCCTTCACCTGGCCCATGGTCTCGTCGGCGATGACCCGGGCGCGTTCCGCGCCATTGCGCAGGATGGCGTCGATATGGCCGGGGTCGGCGACGAGGCGCTTCATCTCGCCACCGATCGGCCCCAGCCGGGTGACGGCGAGGTCGACCAGCGCCGCCTTAAAGGTGGAGAACTGCCCGCCCCCGAAGGTGGCCAGAATGCTCTCGCGCGATTCGCCCGACAGCGCGGCATAGATGCCGACGAGGTTCTCCGCCTCCGGCCGCCCCTTCAGCCCGTCGGCCTCGGAGGGCAGCGGCTCGGGGTCGGTCTTGGCCTTGCGGATCTTCGAGGCCACGGCGTCGGCGTCGTCGGTGAGGTTGATGCGCGACAGATCCGACGGATCGGACTTCGACATCTTCTTCGAGCCGTCGCGCAGGCTCATCACCCGCGCCGCCGGCCCGCCGATCAGCGGCTCGGTGAGCGGGAAGTACCCGCCTTCGAGCGCGGCGTCGCCAAGCCCGAGACGGGTGATGGAGGCGGCGAAGTCATTGTTGAACTTCTGCGCGATGTCGCGGGTCAGCTCGATGTGCTGCTTCTGGTCCTCGCCCACCGGCACATGGGTGGCGCGGTACAGCAGAATGTCGGCCGCCATCAGGGTCGGATAGGCGTAAAGGCCGACCGAGGCGTTCTCGCGGTCCTTGCCGGCCTTTTCCTTGAACTGGGTCATGCGGTTGAGCCAGCCCAGCCGGGCGACGCAGTTGAACACCCAGGCCAGCTCGGCATGGCCGGAGACCTGGCTCTGGTTGAACACGATGTTCTTCGCGGGATCGATGCCGGCGGCGAGATAGGCGGAGGTGACCTCGCGGATGCAGCGTTTCAGCTCTTCCGGCCCGCCCCACACGCGCATGTCCTGGGTGATGGCGTGCATATCCACCACGCAGTAGATGCACTCATAGCTCTCCTGCAGTTCGGCGAAGCGCTTGATGGCGCCGAGATAATTGCCGAGATGCAGATTTCCGGTCGGCTGGACGCCGGAAAACACCCGTTCCTTGAAGCCCATGTCGTAACGTCCCGATAGCCCTGCGCCCCGAAGGCGCCGTGCGCCAAACCGCGCGTGCGCGGGGCTATGGCATGCATGCCCGATGGGAGCAAGCCGGGCCGGGGCCGCGCCCGCGCCGTCACCGCCGGGCGAAGGCCGCGCGCAGGGTCGCGAAGGCGATGCCGCCGAACAGCCTGGCCGCGACGCCGTAGACCACCACCCCGCCGGCGACCAGCACCGCCAGCGCGCCCGCGCCCCTCACGCCGCCGCCAGCCAGCGGACCCGCGAGCGCCAGCCGTGCCAGCGCGATCGCCCCCGCCATGGCGAGAGCGGCGCCGCCGAGCCCGCGCAGCCGGCGCCAGGCCGGCCGGTCGAGCACGATGAGGCGGCGCCGGCCGAGCGCGAGTGCCAGCCCGCACAGGCTGGCGAGGCTGGAAGCGAGCACGCCCAGCGCCGGGCCGGCAATGCCCAGCATCGGGGTCGCACTGAAGCCGACCACCGCGCCGATGCCCAGCGCGAGGAGGCCGAACCGCGTCACCAGCCGCGACAGCCCCTGGGTGAAGGCGATGGCCGCCAGCACCTTCTCGGACGCCTGTAGCGGCAGGGTGAGGGCGATCAGCGCCATGGCGGTAGCGGTGAGGCGCGTCGCCTCGGCATCGAAGGCGCCGCGCTGGAACAGGACGGCGACGATGGGTTCGGCCAGCACGGCGAGCCCGAGCGCGGCCGGCAGCGAGAGCGCCAGCGCGGCCTCGACGCCGTGGGCGCCGACCTGCGTGCCGCCGCGCGCCCCCTTTCCGGCGGGGTTTTGCGCCAGCGCGGGCAGCAGCACCGCTCCGGCGCTGGCGCCGACGAGGCCGAGCGGCAATTCGACCAGCCGCGTGGCGTAGAACAGGGCCGCCACGCCCCCTGTAAGGGCGGAGGCCGCCGCGGCGGCGACGAGGAAGCGCAGCTGCGGCAGCGCGCTGGCGAACAGACTCGGCAGCGCCGCGCCCAGCATTGGCAACGCCCGGGCCAGGTCATCGCTGCGCGGCACCGCCAGCGCGCCGGCCGGCACGGCGAGGGCGACCAGGGCGAACTGCGTCAGCGCCCCCGCGAGCGCCGCCCCGGCGAGCCACAACAGGGCGGTGTCCATCGCCATGCCGCGCCCGCCCGCCATCATGAGCGCGATGATCAGCGCGATGACGGCGAGGTTTCCCGCCACCGGGCCGAAGGCGGGGGCGGCGTAGCGCCCGCCGGCATTGGTGACGGCGCCCAGCACCCCGGCCACCAGCGCCAGCGGGACGCAGGCGATGGCGAACCGGGCCACCATTACCGCGCCGGTCCCTCGCGGGCCTTCCATATCGAAGCCCGGCGCCAGCACGCCGACCACCGGGGTCATGAACACGAACAGCGCCGCGCTGACGGCCAGCGCGGCCAGCGCGAACAGCAGCAGCGCCGCGCCGGCCAGCCGCGCGCGCCCGTCCTCCTCCTCGCGCGCCAGTGCCGGAAGGATGGCGGCATTGAGCGCGCCTTCCCCGAGCAGGCGACGCGCGAGCTGGGGCAGGGCGAGCCCGGCCACCGAGGCATCCGCGACCATCCCGGTGCCGAACAGCGCCGCGACCATCGCGTCGCGCACGAAGCCGAGCCCGCGCGAGCCGAGGGTGATGAGAGCGACGGTCGAGGCGCGGCGCAGGAGGGCCATGGGCTAGCAATAGACGCTTGCCCGGCCGCCGCAAAGCGCGCGCATCCGCCATCCGGGGGGCGTCTCTTCAGGTTTTCCCCGCCCGTCGACGTTGCGGGAGGCGCCCCGCTCTGCTACCGGCAAAGGGTGCGTTTTCTCCAGCGAAAGGCCGCCCTGTGACCGCCCAGCAGCTTGATGTGATCGGCTTCGGCAATGCCATTGTCGACGTGATCTCCCGCGCCGAGGAGGCGTTCCTCCTCACGCATGACATGCGCAAGGGCGGCATGACGCTGATCGACGAGCCGCGCGCCGAGGCCGTTTACGGCGCGATGGGGCCGGGCGTGGAGATCTCCGGCGGCTCGGCCGCCAACACCATGGTCGGCATCGCCGCGCTCGGCGGGCGCGCCGGCTTCATCGGCAAGGTGCGCGATGACGAGCTGGGCGGCATCTTCGCCCATGACATCCGCGCCGCCGGCGTCGCCTTCGGCACACCCGCCGCCGCCGCCGGGCCGACCACGGCGCGCTGCCTCATTCTGGTGACGCCGGACGGCGAGCGCACCATGAACACCTTCCTCGGCGCGGCGCAGGACCTTTCCCCCGTCGATGTGGACGCCGGGATGGTGGCGAGCGCCACCGTGACCTATCTCGAAGGCTATCTGTGGGATCCGCCGCCGGCGAAGGAGGCTTTCCTCAAGGCTGCCGACATCGCCCACAAGGCCGGGCGCACCGTGGCGCTGACGCTTTCCGACGCGTTCTGTGTCGGACGCTACCGCGACGAGTTCCTGAAGCTGATCCGCGAGGGCGTGGTCGACCTGGTGTTCGCCAATGAGGCGGAGCTGATGTCGCTCTACGAGACCGATTTCGACACCGCGCTGGGCACGCTGCGCCGTGAGGCCCGCCGCGCCGTGGTGACGCGCTCGGAAAAGGGCGCGCTCTCGGTCGCCGGCGACGAGATGGCCTCGGTCGACGCGTTCCCGGTGGCGAAGGTGGTGGACACCACGGGCGCGGGCGACCTGTTCGCGGCCGGCTATCTCCACGGCTTCGCGCGCGGCTTCAGCCCGGAGGAATCGCTGAAGCTCGGCGCCCTGTGCGCCGCCGAGATCATCAGCCATATCGGCGCCCGCCCCGAGAAGGGGCTGAAGGCGCTGGCGGCGGAGAACGGTCTGCGGGTGTGAGGCGGAGGTCGGCGAGAGCCCGGCGCGGCTGCCGCTAGGCGCGGCGGCCCCGCCCGCAGGCGCCCGGCTCAGCGCGGGGCGCGCTTGGCCAGGATGCGTTGCAGCGTGCGGCGGTGCATGGAGAGGCGGCGCGCGGTTTCCGACACGTTGCGCCCGCACAATTCGTAGACGCGCTGGATATGCTCCCAGCGCACCCGGTCGGCGGACATCGGGTTCTCGGGGAGCTGGGGCTTGTAGTCGCCCTGCGCGCTCAGCGCGGCGAAGATGTCGTCGGCATCGGCGGGCTTGGCGAGGTAGTCGACCGCGCCCATCTTCACCGCGTTCACGGCGGTGGCGATGTTGCCATAACCGGTGAGGATGATGCCGCGCGCTTCCGGGCGGCGGCGCTTCAGCGCGGAGATGACGTCGAGCCCGTTTCCATCACCCAGCCGCATGTCGACGACCGCGTAGGCGGGCGCGCTGCCCTCGACGCTGGCGAGGCCGTCGGCCACCGTCTCCGCCGTGGTCACGGTGAAGCCGCGTGATTCCATGGCCCGGGCAAGTCGCTGCAGGAACGGGCGGTCATCGTCCACGATGAGCAGCGTGCGGTCGATCATTTCCGACGTCGTATCAAGCATGTGGCGTCTTCCCGAGCGCCGAGGCCGGCGTCCAATTCGTTCTGTTTTGCGAACAGATTACACGCCCGTGTGCGGGAGCGCAAAAAGCAGCTTCCGATGAAGGCTTTGCCGCCCCCGGTCAACCCTCTCCGCGCCCGCCGGCCGGGCCCTCGCCGGAGATGTCGATCGCCCGGCGCGGCCAGCGCACCGAGACCGAGGCGCCATGGGCGGGAGACGCGCGGTTGAGGAAGCTGAGCTCGGCGCCGGAGCGCTCCAGCAGCGTCTTGGCGATGAACACGCCGAGCCCCAGCCCCTCGCGCCGGCCCTCGCTGTTTTCCTCGCCCTCCTCCTCCGCCTCCCGGCGCCAGCGATGGCGGCCGCGACTGGTGACATAGGGCGCGCCGATGCTGTCGATGAGCTCGGGAGGAAAGCCGGGCCCGTCATCCGTGACGGTGACGGTCATGTCCGACTCGGTCCAGTTGGCGACGATGTCGACCCGCCCATTGGCGAAGTCGACCGCGTTCTCCACGATGTTGCCCAGCCCGTAGAGCAGCCCCGGATTGCGGGCGATGATCGGCTCGGCGCCGCCCCGGGCCGGCATGGTGACCTCGATGGCGATGCCGAAATTGCGGTGCGGGGCGACCACGTCCTCCAGGATGTGGGAGACCGGCATGCGGTCGAAGGGCGCGTCGCCGCCGCCGAGCGAGGTGAGCGTGCGCAGGATCGCGCGGCAGCGCTCGGCCTGTTCGCCCAGCAGGCTGATGTCGTCGCTCATCGGGCTGTCGGGAGGAAGCGAGCGCGCCAGTTCCTTGGCGACCACGGTGATGGTGCCGAGCGGCGTCCCCAGCTCATGGGCGGCGGCGGCGGCCAGCCCGTCCAGCGCGGAGAGGTGCTGCTCGCGCGCCAGCACCAGCTCGGTCGCGGCCAGCGCCTCGGAAAGTTCGCGCGTCTCTTCGGCCACCCGCCACGCATGGACGCCGATAAAGGCGATGGCGATGGCGAGCGCGCACCAGATGGCGGAGAGGTACACCGGCGGCAGCAGCGGCGCCCCGCCCAGCGCCCCGCCATCGACCCAGGGCAGCGGCATCTGCCACAGCCCCACCAGCGCCGCGCAGGTCGCGGCCAGCACGCCGAGCAGGATGGTGGTGCGCGGCGACAGCGCCGTCGCCGAGATCAGCACCGGGGCGAGGAAGAGGAAGGCGAACGGATTGGACAGCCCGCCGGTGAGGAACAGAAGCGCGGCAAGCTGGAGGATGTCATAGGCCAGCAGCCACGCCGCCTCGACATCGGAGAGCCGCCGCGCGCCGGGATTGCGCAGCCGCAGCGCGAGATTGAGCCAGCCCGAGAGTGCGACCACGGACAGGCAGGCCCCGATCGGCAGGGTGAAGCCGAGCACCCAGTGCACCACCACGATGGCCAGCGTCTGGCCCGAAATCGCGAGCCAGCGCAGGCGGATCAGCGTGTCGAGCCGAAGGCCGAAATAGCGTTCGCCGATGGGGCGGTCGAGCGAGGGCGTCATGGTCATTCCGTGCTGCACTTCCTCTATAGCCGCAGATGCGACGAAAGGGCGAGAGGCCGGCTTCATTGACGAAGCCGCGCGAAGGTTTATTTATGTTGCAGCGCACAAGACGTGCGGAGGTCGGTACGCGGAGAATGACGTACCGGAAGGCATGCGTGAACGGATGCGTGCCCAAGGCGCCCCGCAGGCGGCGCCCGCAGCCGATCAGGCGGCGGGAGTGACGCACGGCGCGCAACCAGGGAGACTTTCATGGCGATCGGTGTTTTCGGCGAATTGCCCGACGCGGAAGAGGTGAGTGAAGCGCCGGAGATCGCGGTTGAGGCCGTGTCCGCCTTCTCCAAGCCGCTGTACTGGATGTTCGAGATGGGCCATGCGGCGCTCGACCCCCTGCGGGTGATGGCCGACGCCAACCGGCTCTATTACCGGAACCCCGCCAACCCGTTGGCCCATACCAGCTTCGGCAAGTCGATGTCGGCGGCGTGCGAGATGTTCGAGCGCACCACGCGGCGCTACGGCAAGCCGGACTGGGGCATTGAGGACACCGTGGTCGGGGCCACCCGCGTGCCGGTGCGCATCGAGGTGGAATGGGAACGCCCGTTCTGCCGCCTGCTGCATTTCGTGCGCGAGTTCCCCACCCCGCCGCGCCGGCCGCAGCCGCGCATGCTGATCGTGGCGCCGCTGTCGGGCCATTACGCCACGCTGCTGCGCGGCACGGTGCAGACGCTGCTGCCCAATCACGACATCTACATCACCGACTGGACCGATGCGCGCAACGTGCCGCTGAGCGAGGGGCGCTTCGATCTCGACGACTACATCGACTATGTGATCGAGATGTTCCGACATCTGGGCGGGGGCGTGCACGTGCTTGCCGTCTGCCAGCCGGCGGTGCCGGTGCTCGCCGCGGTGGCGCGCATGGAAGCGATGGGCGATCCGGACGTGCCCGCGTCCATGGTGCTGATGGGCGGGCCGATCGATACCCGCCAGAACCCGACCGCGGTGAACGACTTCGCCCAGGAACGCGGGCTGGACTGGTTCCGCCGCAACGTCATCACTACCGTGCCGTGGCCCAATGCCGGCCTGATGCGGCAGGTCTATCCCGGCTTCCTGCAGCTTCACGGCTTCATGGCGATGAATCTGGAACGGCACCTTCAGGCCCACGCCGACATGTTCGGCCATCTGGTGAAGGGGGACGGTGATTCCGCCGCCAAGCACCGCGAGTTCTATGACGAGTATCTCTCGGTCATGGACCTGCCGGCGGAATATTACCTGCAGACGCTGCAGACCGTGTTCATCGACCACGCCCTGCCGAAGGGCGAGATGACCCATCGCGGCGAAAAGGTCGACCCGTCCAAGATCCGCAACGTCGCCCTGCTCACCGTCGAGGGCGAGAATGACGACATTTCGGGTGTGGGCCAGACGCGGGCGGCGCAGACGCTGTGCTCCAGCCTGCCCGACGACATGCGCGCGCATTATCTTCAGCCCACCGTCGGCCATTACGGCGTATTCAACGGCTCGCGGTTCCGCGCCGAGATCGCCCCGCGCATCTCCGACTTCGTGCTCAGCCACAACTGGCCGCGCAAGGGGGACAACGCGGCCAAGGCCGCGATGGAGCCCGAAAAGCCGAAAGCCGCCGCCCCCAAGGCGTAGGCGTTACAGACCGGCCTCCCAGTAGGGCGGGTCGCCGAACGCCGCGCGCAGGCAGTCCGCCAGCGCGCGCAGCTTGGCCGAGGGGTGCCGCCCCTCGGGATGGGCGACATAGATGAATTCCGGCTCGGGGGCTGCCCCGACCTCGACCACCCGAAGCGTGCCGGCCCGGATGTCGGGACCGGCGAGGAACAGCGGCAGCAGCGTGATGCCGAGCCCGGCGCTCGCGGCGTCGCGCATCACCATGCCGTTGTTGACGCGCAGCGCGACCTTGCCGCGCACCTGAACCACCTTTTGCGCCGTCACGAACCGCCAGTCGCCAATGCCGCGATGGGTGTAGAAAATGCCCCGATGGCCGTCGAGCTCGTTCAGGGTGCGGGGCGTGCCGTGGCGCTCCAGATAGTCCTGCGAGGCGACCAGCACCCGCCGGCTGCGGGCGAGGCGCCAAGCCATTAGCCGGCTATCATGCATCGGCCCATGGCGCACCACGCCGTCAAAGCCCTCCGCCTGCGCGTCGATGCGGCGGTCGTCGAGCTCAAGCGTCAGTTCGATCTCGGGATGGCGAAGCAGGAACGGGTAGAGCGCGGGCCCGATATGCAGGTTGGTCAAGCTCACCGGGGCCGAGATCCGCAGGGGACCGGCCAGCGTCCCGCGCCGCTCGGCCAGCGCGGCGACGGCGGTGTCGAGGCGGCGCAGCGATTCCGACGCCAGTTCCAGGAAGGCCAGCCCGTCCTCGGTGAGCGACAGCTTGCGGGTCGAGCGATGCACGAGGCTGGCCCCGAGGCGGCGTTCGAGCTGGGCCAGCCGGTCGCTGACCACGGACTTCGACAGCCGCAGCCGGCGGGCGGCCTCGCTGATCGAGCCGGCCTCGGCGATGGCGACGAAGGCGCTGATGCCATCAAGCTTCATTGTTCGGTATTTCCGGACATGAATTCCACTTGCGGGAGGCTAATCCGAACGCAGCGGCAGCGCCATACTCTCCCGCAACACAGGCCCCGGTTTCCCCGGCGGCCAATCGTTCATCGAGGAGAATTTCCATGCCACGCATCAAGGACAAGGTCGCGCTGGTCGTCGGCGCCAGCTCCGGCATCGGCCACGCCACCGCGAAGCTGTTCGCGGCCGAGGGCGCGAAGGTGGTGGTCGGGGCCCGCCGCAAGGACGAGCTGGACGCGCTGGTGTCCGAGATCGCCGCCGCCGGTGGCGACGCGGTGGCGCTGGCCGGCGACGTGCGCTCGGAAGACTATGCGCAGGCGCTGGTGGCACTGGCGAGCGAGCGCTACGGGCGGCTCGACATCGCCTTCAACAATGCCGGCACGCTCGGCGAGAAGGGCCCCAGCACCGGCATCTCGGCGGCGGGCTGGAACGACGCGCTGGCGATCAACCTGACCGGCTCCTTCTTCGGCGCCAAGCACCAGATCGCGCAGATGCTGAAGAACGGGGGCGGGTCGGTGATCTTCACCTCGACCTTTGTCGGCCACACCACGGCGTTTCCGGGCCTCGCCGCCTATGCGGCGTCGAAATCAGGGCTGATCGGCCTCACCCAGGCCCTGGCCGCCGAATTCGGGCCGCAGGGCGTGCGGGTCAACGCCGTGCTCCCCGGCGCGGTGGAGACGGAGATGTACCGCGAGGCCAACGACACGCCGGAAACGCAGGCCTTCATCACCGGGCTGCATGCGCTCAAGCGCATCGCCCGGGCGGAGGAACTGGCGCATTCGGTGCTCTATCTCGCCTCGGACGATTCGTCCTTCGTGTCCGGCACCGCGCATCTGGTCGATGGCGGGCTGTCGATCACCCGCAGCTGAGAGGCGACGCTGGCGTCCCGCGCCCTCAATGGGCGCGGGCGAACATCTCGTTGAACGAGTAACCCGAGCCGCGCACGGTGCGGATGGGGTCGGGCTGGCGCGGGCGGTTGAGCGCCTTGCGCAGCCGGCCCACATGCACGTCGACCGTGCGCTCGTCGATGTAGACGTCCTGGCCCCACACGCCATCGAGCAGCTGCTCGCGCGAATAGACCCGGCCGGGCGACTGCATGAGGAATTCGAGCAGGCGGAACTCGGTCGGGCCCAGATGCAGCTCCCGGCCGTTGCGATGCACGCGCTTGGTCTCGCGGTCCAACTCGATGTCACCGGCCCGCAACAAGGTGGAGATATGGTCCGGCTTGGCTCGGCGCAGCAGCGCGCGCACGCGCGCCACCAGCTCCGGAACCGAGAACGGCTTGACCACATAGTCGTCCGCGCCGGTGGCGAGGCCGCGCACGCGCTCGGTCTCTTCCCCGCGCGCGGTCAGCATCAATACCGGCATGCGCTCGGTTTCCGGCCGGGCGCGCAGGCGCCGGCACAGCTCGATGCCGGAAAGCCCCGGCAGCATCCAGTCGAGAATGACGAGGTCGGGCACGCTCTCGCGCAACCTCGTCTCCGCCTCGTCGCCGCGCGCGACGCTCTCCACGGCATAGCCTTCGGACTCGAGATTGTAACGAAGGAGCAGTGTCAGTGGCTCCTCGTCCTCGACGATCAGAATATTGGTCGGCATTTCTTGCCTCGATCAGACCCGGACGCTGCCCGGCCTCAGGCCGGGAACGGCACCGTGGTCAGGCTGCTGGTGTCCTGCTTGGGGCGCTCGTCGGCAAACAGCTGACCGGTGGACAGGTAGTGCACCGTCTCGGCGATGTTGGTCGCGTGGTCGCCGATACGCTCGATGTTCTTGGCGCAGAACAGCAGGTGGGTGCACAGCGAGATGTTGCGCGGGTCTTCCATCATGTAGGTGAGAAGCTCGCGGAACAGGGAGGTGTAGAGAACGTCCACCTCGCCGTCGCGCTTCCACACCTCGATGGCCCGCTCGTCGTCGCGGCTGGCGTAGGAATCCAGCACCGACTTGAGCTGCTCGAGCACCATGCCCGACATGTGCTCCACGCCGCGCACCAGCTTCTGCGGGTGGAACTCGCCGGTGAGCGCGAGAACGCGCTTGGCGGTGTTCTTGGCGAGGTCGCCGATGCGCTCGATGTCGTTGGCGATACGCATCGCGGCCACGATCTCGCGCAGGTCGATCGCCAGCGGCTGGCGCCGGGCGATGGTGAGGATGGCCTTTTCCTCGATCTCGCGCTGAAGCAGGTCGATCGGCCCGTCGAGCACGATGACCTTCTGGGCGAGTTCGGTGTCGCGCTTCACCAGCGCCACGACCGAATCGGCGACCAGGCGCTCGGCCTGTCCGCCCATCTCGACGACGCGCCGGGAGAGTTCCTTCAGGTCGCTGTCGAAGGAGGAGACGATATGTTCGGGCATGGGATGATCCTCTGCCGCCGGTTCAGCCGAAGCGGCCGGTGATGTAATCGCGGGTGCGCGCTTCACGCGGGTTGGTGAAGATCTCGTTCGACGCGGCGACCTCGATGAGTTCGCCGAGGTAGAAGAAGGAGGTGATGTCGGCGCAGCGCGCCGCCTGCTGCATGTTGTGCGTGACGATGACGATGGTGAATTCCTGCTTCAGCTCGTCGATCAGGTCCTCGATCTTCGAGGTCGAGATCGGGTCGAGCGCCGAGGTCGGCTCGTCGAGCAGGATCACTTCCGGGCGCACCGCGATGGTGCGGGCGATGCACAAGCGCTGCTGCTGGCCGCCCGACATGCCGAGCGCGGAGGTGTGCAGGCGGTCCTTGGTCTCGTCCCAGATCGCGGCTTTGCGCAGGCACCATTCCACCCGCTCGTCCATCTGCGCCTTGTTGAGCCGCTCGTGCAGCTTCACGCCGAACGCGATGTTGTCGTAGATCGACATCGGGAACGGGGTCGGCTTCTGGAACACCATGCCGATGCGCGAGCGCACGACGGTCGAGTCCAGGCCCTTGCCGAGCAGGTCCACGCCGTCGAGCCAGATGTTGCCTTCCGCGCGCTGGCCCGGATAGAGCTGGTACATGCGGTTGAAGATGCGCAGCAGGGTGGACTTGCCGCAGCCCGAGGGCCCGATCATCGCGGTGACGCGCTTCTCGGGGATCTCGAAATTGACGTTCTTCAGCGCGTGGTTGTCGCCGTAGTAGAAATTGAGCTTGTCCACCTTGAGCTTGGGCTCGGCCGAGGGGGCGGTGGCCCGGTTCACGGCCGAGGCGATGTCGATCGACGTTTCAGGTGCGAAATTCATGGTCCGTCTCACTTCATCTGCGCCAGGACAAGGCGGGAAACGATGTTCAGGGCGAGAACCCCGGCGGTGATCAGCAGCGCGCCGGCCCAGGCCAGGGCAACCCAGTCCTCGAAGGGCGAGGCGGCGTACTGGTAGATGGCGATCGGCAGCGACGCCATCGGCTGGTCCATGCTGATCGACCAGCCATTATTTCCGAGCGAGGTGAACAGCAGCGGCGCGGTCTCGCCCGCGGCGCGGGCCAGGGAAAGCAGGATGCCGGTCACGATGCCCGCGCGCGCCGCGCGCCAGGTGATCATGATCACCACCTTCCACTGCGGCGCGCCAAGCGCGAAGGCCGCCTCGCGCAGGCCGATCGGCACCAGGTTCAGCATGTCCTCGGTGGTGCGCACCACCACCGGGATGATCAGGATCGCCAGCGCCAGAGAGCCGGCCCAGCCGGAGAAGCCGCCGAAGGGCACGACCAGGAGCTGGTAGACGAACAGGCCGATCAGGATCGAGGGGGCGGACAGCAGCACGTCGTTGACGAAGCGCACCGCGTTGCCGACCTGGGTGTTGCGCCCGTTCTCGGACAGGAAGGTGCCGCACATCAGCCCGATCGGGGTACCGATGACCAGCGCGACGCCGATCTGGATCAACGAGCCGACAATGGCGTTGAGCAGACCGCCGCCCGCGCCCGGGGGCAGGGTGATGCGGGTGAAGACGTGCGGGCCGAGCGCGGGAAGGCCGCGCGAGATCAGGGTCCACAGGATCCAGGCGAGCAGGACCAGCGAGAGCGCGGCAAAGCCGGTCGAGATGACCTTGACCGTGTAGTCGGTGGCGCGGCGACGGGCGAGCGATGACATGACCGATGTTCCTCCGCTCAGCCCTTGAGCTTCGACCGGACCAGCATGCGCGAGAGCGCAAGCACAATGAAGGAGATGACGAAAAGAATGAAGCCGAGCTGCATCAGCGACTGCAGCTTGAGCGAGCCGATGGAGGCTTCGGGGAATTCGTTGGCGATGGTCGAGGCGATGGTCGAGCCGGGGGCGAACAGCGAGGCCGACATGCGCGTCGCGTTGCCGATGACGAAGGTGACCGCCATGGTCTCACCGAGCGCGCGGCCCAGCCCCAGCATGACCGCGCCGACCATGGCCGTGCGGCCGTAGGGCACCGAGACGTTGCGGTAGACCTCATAGGTCGTGGCGCCGACGCCATAGGCCGATTCCTTGAGCATCGGCGGCACCGATTCCAGCACCTCGACGAACATGGCGGTGATGAAGGGCAGGATCATGATCGCCAGGATCACGCCGGCGGTCAGCATGCCCGCGCCGAGCGGGGGGCCCTGGAACAGAGCGCCGATCAGCGGGATCGGGCCGAGCCATTCGATGAGCGGAGGCTGGACATAGGCGGCGATCAGCGGCACGACGACGAAGAAGCCCCACATGCCGTAGATGATCGAGGGGATCGCGGCCAGGAGCTGAATGGCCACACCGATCGGGCGGCGCAGCGGGCCGGCGGCGATCTCGGTGAGGAAGAAGGCAATGCCGAAGGACAGCGGCAGCGCGACGATGACCGCGATCACGGCGCTGAACAGCGTGCCGAACACCATGACGCCGGCGCCGAACTTCTCGGTGACCGGGTTCCAGTCCGTCGACCACAGGAAGGAAATGCCGAATTCGCGCAGCGCCGGGAAGCCGCCCTCGAACAGCATGGCGATGATCAGGCCGAGCAGCAGCAGAACGAATATGCCGCAGCTCCAGAGGATACCGACGAAGATGGGATCGCTGATGCGTCCGGTCGGCTTGTGCGCGGTTTTCAGGACGGCGTCGGCCTGCGTTCCGCTGAGAGTGGCGTCCATGTCGTGTGATCCTCGGACCCGTCTTCCCCATGGCGCGGGGCGCGGGGGTCGGCGTTTCAGGGCGTGGCGTTCAGGGCTCGGCGTTCAAGATCAGGCGTTCGGGGCTTCTGGAGGCGTCCGCTCTGCGTCAGGCTACAGTCAGCGACCGGGGACGAGAAGGGGCGGCCGCCGTAACGGCCGCCCCCGGATCGTGCAGGGCTCCCGAAGGGAGGGGTCGATCAGTTGGTCCAAACGGCCTTGCCGTCGACCTTGACGTCGCTCGACCAGGCCTTCTTGATCTCACCGACGACCGAGTCCGGCAGCGGGATGTAGTGCAGCTTCTCGGCGATGGCGTCGCCATCGGCGGTGTAGGCCCAGTCGAAGAACTTGATGACAGCGGCCGACTGCTCGGCGCTGGCGGGGTTCTTCGGCAGCAGGATGTAGGTCGCCGAGGTGATCGGCCAGGCCTTCTCGCCGGCGGTGTCGATCATCGAGGCGGCGAAGTTCTTGGCGCCCTTCCAGTCAGCGGCAGCAGCGGCGTCCATGAAGGCCGGGATGGTCGGCTTCACGACCTTGCCGGCCTTGTTGACGAGGTTCGTGGTGGGCAGCTTGTTGGCGGCCGCATAGACGAACTCGACATAGCCGATGGCGCCCTTGGTGTTCTTCACCATGCCGGCAACGCCTTCATTGCCCTTGGCGCCCGCGCCAGCCGGCCACTGCACCGAGGTGGCGGCGCCGACATTGGAGCTCCAGTCGGCGCTGGCCGACGAGAGGTAGGAAGTGAACACGAAGGACGTGCCCGAGCTGTCCGAACGGTAGATCGGAACAATCGCGGCGTCAGGCAGCTTCACGTCCTTGTTGAGCGCGACGATCTTGGCGTCGTTCCACTTGGTGATCTTGCCCTGGTAGATGTCGGCAATGATCGAGCCGGAGAGCGTGAGCTGGCCATCGGCGATGCCGTCGATGTTCACGGTGGGGACCACCGAGCCGATCACGGTCGGGAACTGCAGCAGGTTGTTGGATTCGAGCTTGTCGTCCTTCATCGGCGCGTCGGAGGCGCCGAAATCGACGGTGCGGTTGATGATCTGGTTCTGACCGCCGCCCGAGCCGATGGACTGGTAGTTCATGGCGCTGCCGGTCTTCTCCTTATAGGCCGCGGCCCAGGCCTGATAGACCGGGGCGGGGAAGGAGGCGCCGGCGCCGTTGATGTCGGTGGCGAAAGCCGAGCCGGTGAAGGCAAACGACAGCGCGGCAGCGCTGAGCAGGTGGGTAAGTTTCAAAGGTCTTCTCCTTGGATCGGGAGACCGGCCGCGCCCACATACGGAAAGCGGGGCGCGCAGTTGGCCGGAGGGGCGGCGGAAAAAGCGTACGCGGGAGTTCTATCCCCCCGGCACCAAGGTTCTATGACGTCGGAATGACGTCTTGATGACACCTTAAGCCGCTGTTCCCATGTCGCTTTTTTCATCCGTATGAAACTCGCCCGCGAGCCGCACGGAGAATGTCGCGCCCTCGCCCGGCGTGCTGTCGATGCCAAGCCGGCCGCGATGGCGGGCCACGATGTGTTTGACGATGGCGAGTCCGAGCCCGGTGCCGCCCTGTTCGCGCGAATGCGCGGTGTCGACGCGGTAGAAGCGTTCCGTCAGCCGGGGCACGTGCTCGGGCGCGATGCCGGGGCCGAAGTCGCGCACGCCCACCAGCACGTCGCCCCCCTCGCGGGTGATGGAGATTTCCACCCGCCCGCCGGAGCCGCCATACTTCATGGCGTTCTCCACCAGGTTCTCGAACAGGCGGATCAGCTCGTCGCGGTCACCGCGCACGCTCACCCGTCCGGCCTGGTTGAGGACCGCGATCTCTACGCCGCGCTCGCGCCCGAGCGGGCTCAGCGTGTCGCTGACATGGCCCACCACCGCACCGAGGTCGACCTCGGCCTCGGGCATGAGATGTGCGTTCAGCTCGATCCGCGACAGCGAGAGCAGGTCGTCGATGAGCCGCGACATACGCCGCGCCTGCTCGCCCATGATCTTGAGGAAGCGCTCGCGCGCGGCGACGTCGTTCTTCGCCGGCCCCTGCAGGGTCTCGATGAAGCCGGACAGCGAGGCCAGCGGCGTGCGCAGCTCGTGGCTGGCATTGGCGATGAAGTCGACCCGCATCTGCTCGACGCGGCGCTGCTGGGTGAGGTCGACGAAACTCACCAGCACCGCCTCGGTCGCCTTGCCCTCGCGCCCGTCGCCGGAGCGGATGGGGACGATGTCGGCGCGCAGCCAGCGGTCGATCGGCACCCGTTCGGCGAACTCGATCCGGCGCGGCATGCCATCGCTCGTCGAAGCGCGGATCGCCTCCAGCACTTCGGGAACACGCACCGCGAATGACGCCGGATCGCCGACGCGCACGCTGGCGGCGATGCCGGTGGCGCGCGCATTGGCCACCAGCACGGTGCCGCGCGGGTCGAGCAGCAGCGCGGCCTCCGGCAGGGCACGCACCAGCGCGGTGAGGCGCTCTTCCACGCCCAGGCGCACCGGGCTGGGCTCGCCGCCGCGCGCGTTCTGGCGCACCACCATCGGACGGCGAGGCACGGGAAGCGTGGCGCCGATCAGAATCGCCAGTCCGATGATGACCGCCGGAACCGGCGCCAGCTCCTCGGCCAGCACCGCCCCGGCGAGCCCGCCCACGGCCATGGCGAGGATCCACCGCGCGCCGGCAAGCCGTTGCCCCAGCGTCTCCTTGTTCGGGTAGGTCGTTTCCACCGGGGCCATTGAGGACCGCTTCCTGCGAGTGTCAGTTGCCGAACGTTGCACGCCAGCGTTCCATTACGCACGTTATTCGATATGCTTTGCCCTGCGCCAATCGGGATTGTCGGGGCATCCGCCACCGGCGACACCGTGAGGATGCGCGTTCAGGGAAGAGGCAGGGCACGCACCTTCTCTCCCTTATGTTCCGTATGAGAGGCTTCCATATGACGAAGAAGCCGAGCAAGTCGTCGGTAAAGAAATCGTCGGGGAAAAACGCCTCGTCGAAGACATCCTCAGCAAAAAAGGCCGGAGCCGCCGCGGCGTCGACGCCGCCCGTATCGAAGGGCGAGGGGACGGATGGGGACCGCGAGCTCGCCAAGGCGCTCGCGGCGTTCTCGGTCGACGAGCCGCTGGCGCCGGCCATCGCCAGCCGTGCCTATGGCAGCGGCCACTATCCCTATGTCGACCGGCCCAAGCGCAAGACCTACAAGAGCCATCTGCGCGATCTCCAGATCGAGCTGCTCAAGGTCCAGGATTGGGCAAGGCGTTCGGGCGAGCGCATCGTCATCGTCTTCGAGGGACGCGACGCCGCCGGCAAGGGCGGCACCATCCATCGCTTCGTCCAGCATCTCAACCCGCGCTTCGTACGCGTCGTCGCGCTCGACAAGCCGACCGACGTCGAAACCGCGCAATGGTATTTCCAGCGCTATGTCGCGCATCTGCCCTATCGCGGCGAGATCGTGATCTTCGATCGCTCCTGGTACAACCGCGCCGTGGTCGAGCCGGTGATGGGGTTCTGTACCCCGCAGCAGACCACGCAGTTCCTCGACCAGGTGCCGGTGTTCGAGAAGATGTTGGTCGAAGACGGCATCCGCCTGTTCAAGGTGTGGCTCGACATTGGTCGCGAGATGCAGCTCAAGCGGCTGCATGCGCGCCACCAGGACCCGCTGAAACGCTGGAAGCTCTCGCCCGTCGACCTCTCCGCGCCGGCGCGCTGGGAGGCCATCTCCACCGCCCGCAACGTGATGATCGAGGCCAGCCACACCACCAGCGCGCCTTGGACGGTCGTCCTCGCCAACGACAAGATGCGCGCGCGGCTGGGGGCCATCCGTCAGGTGCTGGCGCATCTGCCCTATGAGCGGCGCGACGACAAGATCATCGGGGTTCCCGATCCCGCCATCATACTGGACGGGCACACATTTCTGGATCAGTTCGCGCGAACGGCAAGCGTGGATGACGGTGCGGGTCAATAGATAGACCATGATGATACACGCCGATCTATCCCGCGCTCTCGCCCGGGGTGCGGCCGGGGTCACGATGGGGCTCGCGCTGTGCGTCGCGGCCCCGCTCGCCGCGCCGGCCCAGCCGGCGGCAGCGCCGCAGGCGGCGCCCCGGGAGAGCGCGCCGCAGAATGCGGTCCCGTCCGCCTCCCCCGTGTCGCCGACCGCGCCGGCCGAACCGCACGCGGACGATCGGCCGCCGACGCCGATGGCCGACTTCGCGGTGCGCGGCACGGTGCGCCCGGAGGGCGAGGCGGCGTTCTCCTATCGCGATGGGCGGATGCGCGTGGAGATCTTCGACGGGCCGAACACGGTGATGGTCGGGCTCATCGACCCCAAGACGCGCAAGCTCGTGGTGCTGCCGAACCTGACGGGCATGGAGGGGCTGGCGATCGAGATGGACCTGCCGCCCGAGTTCGGCTTCGCGGCCATGCCCGCCGGCAGTCACCGCGTGGGGCTCGACTCGGTCGGCACCGAGCCCTGCGAGGTCTGGCGCGGCATCGACGCCGAAACCTCGACGCCGGTGGAGAGCTGCATCACGCTGGATGGCATTCCGCTGCGCGTCCGTGCCACCGCGCGTGGCGGCGTGGACGTGTCCTTCGAGGCGACGATGCTGGAGCGGGCGCCGCAGGATCCCGCCGCTTTTGAGCTGCCGGCGGGAACGAAGGTGCGGCGCATTCCGCGCAGCCTGCAGAACATGGTGCCAGGCGGCTTCGCGCCCTGACGGGGCTTTGCTTCCGGTACCGGGCGCCGCGACGTGGCGCCCGGTTTCGCGGCGCGGTCACTCAGCCGATGGCGCGGCGGCGCGGACGTTCCGTGCTGGCCGCCGCGTCGACGGGCTGACCGGGCGCGGCTTCTTCCCGCGCGGCGGCTTCCAGTGCGCTGGCAAGGGTGGCACGGCGGCGGGTGCGGCTGATCAGGAACTCACGCACGCCCATGATGACGAGGGCCAGCGCGAAAGGCGTAATGTAATAGAGGAGGCGCAGCAGCAGCAGCGAGCCGAGCAGCGCTTCCTTCTCGAACTGCGGCAGGGCCACCAGCATCGCGGCATCAAACACGCCGAGCCCGCCCGGCGCATGGCTGGCGAAGCCAAGCAGTGTGGCGGAAATGAACACCACGCCGAGTGCGATCGGATCGATGAACGGCGTCTGCGGCATCAGCACATACATGGCCGCCGCGCAGCAGGCGAGGTCGATGATGCCGACGCAGATCTGCATCAGCGTCAGCTTCGAGCCCGGCAGGGTCACGGTCCAGTGGCCCTCGCCGACGCCGATCCGGCGGGGTTTCAGGCCGACCCAGAGCACGTAACCGGCAAGGCCGGCGAGCAGGGCGATGCCGACCAGCCGGTTGATCCAGGGCGGGAGCTGGTCGACCGCGCTCGCCGCCCACGGCTCGATGGTGATGCCCAGGCCGAGGATCGCGATGTTGCCCAGCCAGAAGGTGAGGCCGGTGATGAAGCACAGCTTGGCGACGTCGATCGCCCCGAGCCCATGCGCGGAATAGATGCGGTAGCGCACCGTGCCGCCGGTGAAGGCGGAGAAGCCGACATTGTGGCCGATGGAATAGGAAGTGAAGGACGCCAGCGCCGCCACCCGGTAGGGCACGTCCGGCTTCTCGATCGTCTTCAGCGCGAACCAGTCATAGAAGGTGAGGGTGAAATAGGCCGCGGCGACGAACAGCGCGGCCAGCGCCACCCGCCAAGGGGCGGTCCCGGTCAGCGCGTCAAGCACCTGGCCGGGGTGGATGTTGCGCAGCATCTCGTAGAGCACGGTCACCGCGAAGCCGATGATGACGAGGCTCACGACCAGGCCGAGCGTGTGCCAGCCGACATGCGCACGTAGCCAGCCCCAGATCGCCCTCAAGCCCTTCATCGCGCCTTCACCGTCATACCTGCCACTACCCTCCGGCCATGCGAAGCGACGCCTAGCAGACCTCGGCACCTTTCGGAACCGCATATCGGGCAGGCGCGCCGCAAAACCGCAGCTGCGGTTTTGCCGGTAAAAATCGGCCGCCGCCGATTCATGCCGGGGCTTCTCGACGGTGATAGAGGCGCAGGCGTGACGTTGACGCGACGCTCGCAAGGGCGTGATCGCTCGGGACGATCACGTTTTCGGTTCACAGGCGTACCGGATAGCCGATTTCGATGGTGCGCGGGCGCGGCAGGCCGAAGCGGTCGACCGAGCGTTCGGCATTGCGCGCGAGGAACGCGAAGATGTGCGCGAGCGCGTCCCGGACCCCGCCTATGCCGTCGGGCGGGATGATCCGCTCATGGCCGATCACATAGACCGCCTCGTCCGGGTCGATGCCCTGCGCGTAGAGCGCGGGGCCCAGCACCGAGGGGACGTCGATCTGCTGCATGTAGCCGAAGCGCACGTCGACCCGCACATGGACCGGATCGATCGTGGTGACGCGCACCCGCTCGTCCACCGGCACCCGCGGGCGGGAGGCGATCCACACCGAGACGATCACCGAGCGGCTGAACTGGATGTTGAGAAGGTCCGACAGCCGCCCCAGCGCCACCGGCGTCACCGCCGCCCCGCGCGACAGGAAGATCGCGGTGCGCGGGCTGACCGCGCAGGCCGACGGGCGGCCGCGGGCGACGAAATCCTCCAGCGGTTCGGTGAACCGGCGCTGCTGGATGCCGAGCCCTTCCAGGCCCCGCCGCCACGACACCATCACCACCAGCACCACGCCGGCGATGGCCACTGGCAGCCAGCCGCCATCCTGCAGCTTGGTGAGGTTGGCGGCGGCGAAGGACAGGTCGATCACCGACAGCCCGCCCGCCAGCCCGATGAGGAGCGGCAGCGGCCATTTCCAGGCCCGGCGCACATAGGCGACGAAGAGGATGGTGGTCGCCACCATCGCCATCGCCACCGCGATGCCATAGGCCGAGGCCAGCCGGTCGGAGGAGCCGAACGACACCACGATCGCGGCGCAGGCCACCATCATGATCCAGTTCAGCCGGCCGATATAGATGTGCTGGTCATTGTGCTCGCTGGTGTAGCGGATGCGCATCGGCGGCAGGTAGCCAAGCTCGATCGCCTGCTTGGCCAGCGAGAACACGCCGGTGATGATCGCCTGCGAGGCGATGACGGTCGCGGCGGTGGCGAGCACCAGCAGCGGCACGTCGATCACGTCCGGCGAGAGGTCGTAGAACGGGTTGCGGACCGCCTCGCGGTTGATCAGCACATGCGCGCCCTGGCCGTAATAGTTCAGCAGCAGCGCCGGCATGGCGACGAACAGCCAGGCCCTTGTGATGACCGGCCGGCCGAAATGGCCGAGATCGGCATAGAGTGCCTCGCCGCCGGTGATGGCGAGGAAGGTTGCCCCGAGCACCACGCCCGCCAGCCCCGGATGGTCGATCAGCAGCGCCAGCCCGTGACGCGGATCGAAGGCCAGCAGGACCTCGGGCGCCTGGATGATGCCGTAGATGCCGATTCCGCCCAGCGTGGTGAACCACACCAGCATGACCGGCCCGTAGAACGCGCCGATGCGGTCGGTGCCCGCCCGCTGCGAGATGAACACGACGAGGATGACCAGTACCGTGGCCGCCACGATCCAGTGGTCGAGCGCGGGTGCGATGACTTCCAGACCCTCGATCGCGGAGAGGACGGAGATCGCCGGCGTCAGCACGCCGTCGCCGATCAGCATCGCTCCGCCGATCAGCCCCGCGGCCAGAAGGAACAGGCGCTTGCCGGTGGCGCCGCGCTGCAGGTCGAGCAAGGTCACCAGGGCGAGAATGCCACCCTCGCCGTCATTGTCGGCACGCAGCACCAGCATGACGTATTTGATGGTGACCGACAGAATGATGGCCCAGGTGATCAGCGACAGAAGGCCGAACACGTTGGCGTCGATATCGCCGGTGCTGCTCGCGGCCAGCATGCCCTGCTTGAAGGCGTAAAGCGGGCTGGTGCCAATGTCACCGAACACCACCCCAAGGGCAGCGGTTTCCGCCGCGAAGGGCAGGGTGCGGGAAGGTTTTCCTGCCGCCATGTCAGACCCGGTTCCGCACCGCGGAGGCGGCCGGGCTTACGTTGCCCCGCCGGGGGCTGGGACCTGATCGGGGCAGGGGAAATCGGGGCATGGGAGCCGGGAGCGCACGCGCATGAACAGAGGAGGTCAAGCAATACTCTGCCGGGGTGCCCGCGCCAAGGCCTTTGCACCGCTCCCTCTCTCCGGGCCGCGCCGTGGCAGGGCCTTTGGGCAAGGAGCCTTCGCCAACGCACGCGCGGGGCGGCTGAAGGACGGGTTGAAGAGTGACGCTTGAGGGCTGCCGTGCGGCGGCGCCCTGCGCAGAAACGCACCGGAACCGCCGCGCGCACGCGCAGAATGAGATGAGGGAGGAGAGTTGGGGGGCGGATAACCCTCCTCCCTCGCCTATCGGCGCAGCCGACCGGAGGTTTGCGGGAACCTCTGGAGCGCGACCGCAGGTAGGGAGGATATAAGCCCACGCGCAACGCGAGGCAATAAAAACCGAACGGTTTGGTCATTTTTCTTGGTCGACCGGCGAGCGCTCTTGGGGAACGCTCTTGGGGAACACCGGAGCTCATGTCATTGTTAGTGCCCATGCCCTGAGCCGACCGCCTTGCGGACGCGCGATCCGCGTTCATCCATCCACCCGTCGCCGTGCTCGAATGATCTCCACCTGATGACCGCTTCCGAAAACCCCGCTCACCCTGGCAGCCGCTGTTCGGGCGCTGCATCCGGTGGAACCGGGTGCACCCTGCCCGTCCCGCCCGATCCCGCCGCCGACGAGACGCAGCCGGGATCCAGCCCCGAGAAGCGGCGGCAGATCCTGAACGGGGCACGCGAGGTTTTTCTCGCAAAGGGATTCGACGGCGCCAGCATGGGCGAGATCGCGCGCGCGGCCGAGGTCTCCAAGGGTACGCTCTACCTCTACTTCCCATCCAAGGAAGCGCTGTTCAGCGCCTTTGTCCGGTTGGCCAGCGAAGACGTTGCCGAGCGCTGCTTCGTGCTCGACCCCGAGGCCGATGTAGGGGAGGTGCTCACCGGTGTCGGCTATCGCTACGTTGCGGCCATGGTCCGGTCCGAGCACATCGCGACGGTGCGCATGGTGCTCGGCATCGCCGAGAAGCTGCCGGAAATCGGCCGCGCCTATCTCGCGGCGGGGCAGGAGACGGCGGTTGAACGGCTGTCGGCCTGGCTCAATGCCAAGATCGATCGTGGCGAGCTGGCGATCGACGATGTCGAACTGGCCGCCTGGCAGTTCATCATCGGCTGTCACGCG
This sequence comes from Ancylobacter pratisalsi, assembly GCF_010669125.1. Classification (NCBI taxonomy): domain Bacteria; kingdom Pseudomonadati; phylum Pseudomonadota; class Alphaproteobacteria; order Hyphomicrobiales; family Xanthobacteraceae; genus Ancylobacter; species Ancylobacter pratisalsi. Next base: position 1,912,485 of record NZ_CP048630.1, on the reverse strand, counting down.
CTGGTGGTGATGCCGATGCTGTTTGGCGGCGCGCCGGAGCCGGCGCCCGAACGCATCGAACGCGTGGTCAGCCACACCGTCACGACCTTCCTGCGCACCTTCGCGCCCCGGAGCTGACGGCCGCGAGCGAGGCCGCGTCTAGGCGTCGTCGTTGCTTTCGGTGAGCAGGGCGGTGAGGCCTTCGCGATAGGTCGGGTGGGTCAGGCCGCGCCCGAGCAGGGCGTGGAGCCGGGCATTGCGCACGCGCCGGTTCTCCGCCCAGAACGAGAGCGCCATGGGCGACATGGTCTGCGCGGCCTCCTCGAAGGGCACCGCGCGCGGCGCAGGCCGGCCCAGAAGTTCGGCCGCGAAGCGCACCGGGGCGCAGGAGGGCGAGGGTTCATCATCCACCACGTTCACCGTGCCGTCATGCCCGCTGGCGATGGCGGCCGCGATGGCGTCGGCAATGTCGTCGACATGGATGCGGTTGAACATCTGGCCGTCGCGCTCGATGCAGCGCGCGGTGCCGGCGGCGACGTCCGCGAGTGCATTGCGGCCGGGCCCGTAGAGGCCGCCGAGCCGAAGCACCGCCACAGGACGCCCGGCCAGCTCGCCCAATGTGCGCCAGCCGGCCTCCGCCTCGAGGCGGCGCAGGCCGCGCGGGGCCGAGGCGCGGGGAATAGCGCTCTCGTCGATCCACGCGCCGCCGCTGTCGCCATAGACCCCGATGGTGGAGAGGTAGACCAGCGCGCCGCGCCGGCCCGCGGCGATGAGCGCGGTGCCGAGCGGGGAGAGGAAGGGATCGCCCTCCTCGCCGGGCGCGGCCGAGATCAGCACCGCGTCCGCACTCGCCGCCGCCGCCGTCAGCGCCGCGAGCGCGCCCTCCTCGCCTGATCGGCCGTTGAAGCCGACGATTTCGGCGCCGGGATGGGGCGCGCCGGTGCGGTTGGTGCCGACAATGCGCGCGAAACCCTCGCCATGGCGGGCGATGAAATGGCGGGCGCAATAGCCGAGACCGAGGCACAGAAGCGTGGGGGCGGTGGTGGTCATGGGCAGGGTCGGGAACCTCTTGTTCTCGGGCCGCGCGGGATGTGGCGCGGGACGTTCGCGCCTCCATTCTAAAGGAAAATCCCGGCCGCAGCTTCGCGCGCCGAAAGAGACGTCATCGTCGCGATGTCATGTCGCCGATTTCACCGCGCGGCCGCGTCGCGGGAAGGGAGGCGCGGGGAGGAAAACGGGGCGGCATCAGGACGGCGGTTCGGTAGGCGCTGGGGCGGCGGGCGCTGGGGCGGTGGCGCGCTGCCACTCCTCGCGCACCTGCCCATCCCGCTCCCCGTCATGATACGCCTTGAGCCGGGCGAGATCGGGCGCCGAGAGCAGGCGCGAGAGCGCCCACACCGCCGCCCCGCGCACCAGTGGGGCATCATCGCCCAGCAGCCTCTCGGCCTCGGCGGCGAGGGCGGGCTCTCCCGAATTGCCGATGGCGATGAGCACGTTGCGCAGGAAGCGCGTGCGCCCGGTGCGCTTGATCGGGCTCTTGGTGAAGCGGGCGCGGAACCGGGCATCGTCGAGCCGGGCAAGTTCGGCCAGCGCCGGGGCGCGGTTTTCCTCCCGCGCGGCAAGGCGCGCCTCATGCCCGAGCACGGCGAACTTGTTCCACGGGCAGGCGGCCAGACAGTCGTCGCAGCCATAGATGCGGTTGCCCATGAGCGGGCGCAGCTCATGGGGTATCGGCCCGCGATGCTCGATGGTGAGATAGGAGACGCAGCGCCGCGCGTCGATGCGGTAGGGCGCGGGAAAGGCGTTGGTCGGGCAGGCGTCGAGGCAGGCGCGGCAGGAACCGCAATGGTCCTCGACGCGCGGATCGGGGGGCAGCGCGAGATCGGTGGCGATGGCCCCGAGCAGCAGCCAGGATCCGCGCGTGCGGGACACAAGATTGGTGTGCTTGCCCTGCCAGCCGAGCCCGGCGGCCTCCGCGAGCGGCTTTTCCATCAGGGGGGCGGTATCGACGAACACTTTCACCGCGCCGCCGGCACGGGGCACGAAGCGCGAGCAGATGCGCTTCAGCTTGCCCTTGATCAGCTCGTGATAGTCATCGCCCCGGGCATAGACCGAAATGGTCCCGCCCGATGTCTGCGCCAGGGCCGCGCGCGGGTCCTCGTCGGGCCCGTAATTGAGGCCGAGCATCACGACCGAGCGGATGTCGGGCCACAGATTACCCGGTGCGGCGCGGCGATCGGCGGTCTGGGGCATCCAGTCCATGTCGCCATGCGCGCCCAGGGCGATCCACTCCATCAGCCGCGGGCCGGCATGGGAGATGGCGTCGGGCGCGGCGACGCCCATGGCGTCGAAACCCTCCTCGCGCGCGAGGGCGAGCAGCAGGGCCTTGGCGGCGGCGGGGTCTAGAAGTCGAGGTCCGCGTAGCACGGCGCCGGCGGCATCCCCGCCATGGTCAGCGCCAGCAGGGGCCGGAACGCGGGACGCGACTTGATGCGCGCGTACCAGATCTTCGCTCCCTCATCCTCATCCCAGGGCACGTCGCCCAGATAGTCGACGCAGGAAATATGCGCGGCGGCGGCAAGGTCGGCATAGCTCATGCGTTCGCCCGCAAGCCAGTTCCTCGCCTTCAGCAGCCACCCGATATAGTGCAGATGATAGCGGATGTTGGAACGCGCCGCGCGGATGACCGCCATGTCCGGCGGCCCGCCGCCCAGCTCGCGGGGCATGTAACGCTTGTAGACCTTCTCGCGGATCAGCGGCTCGGATACTTCGGTGAAGAACTTGTGGTTGAACCAGCCCGCGAGCCGGCGCACCTCGATGCGGGCCAGGCTGTCGGGCGGCAGCAGGCGGCGATCACCCAGCACCGCGCCACGCGTCTCGTCGAGATATTCGGTAATGACGTCGACGCCGGGCACCACGAGCCCGTTGCCTTCCACCAGAACCGGCGTCGTGCCGGCGGGATTCAGCGTCAGGAATTCAGGCCGACGTTCCCAGACTCGTTCCTCGATCAGCAGGTGATCGATGCCCATCTCGCCGAAAGCGAGGCGCACAAGCCGGGAATGGGCACAGAAGGGGTGATGATAAAGCTGCATTTTCCGGGGGGGTTACCGTGGCCGTCGCCGGGCGGCCTGATGCATGGGTCTAGAAGGGTTGAGGCGACATCGCAAGCCATCGGGGCGGCATCAAGGCGCCGGGATTTTGCCATGGCGGCGCCACGCGGCAGAATTCGCGCACTATGCTTTCCTGATCGTTAAGATGGCGAAGATCAACCCCACGGCTCGGTTGAGCATGTGACCTTCGAGGCGCCTGTCATGACGACAAATCCTGCGCACGGTATCTTTGTCTGGAATGAACTGAACTCGCGCGAGCCCGAAAAGGCCATGGCGTTCTACGCCGCGACGCTGGGCTGGCGTTTCGAGCCCATGCCGATGGAGGACGGCAGCGCCTATTTCGTCGCCTGGCTCGGGCAGACCCGGATCGCCGGCCTGTTTCCGCTGGCCGGGCCGTCGTTCGAGGCGCTGCCCGCGCACTGGTTCTCCTATATCGCGGTCGACGATCTCGATGCCCGGCTGGAAAAGGCGGTCGCGGCCGGCGGCGAGGTGCTGCGGCCGGCCTTCGAGGTGCCGGGCGTCGGCCGGATCGCGGTGGTCGCCGATACGGAAGGGGCGGTTTCGGGATGGATCTCGCCGCATATGTGACCTATGGGAAGGCAGGCTCCGCCGGTGCCGGAAGCGCCTTAAGCGCTTGGCGTGGCATGGGATTCGGCCGAATTGTAATCGGCGTGCCATAAAATGCGCGCATAAGGCGGGGCCGCTGAGTCGCGGCACCGGCTTCCCACTCTTTTCGACGTTCAGGAAAAGCCAATCGATGCAGATGCACATTCCGGTCACCGCCATTCGCGCCAGCGGCTACGCACTTCGCGAAGGCAGCCCCGAATTCGACGATATCGGCGCCGGCCTGGATGAAGCGGAAGCTCTCGGGGTCGATCTGGTGGAGCTGCCGGCCTATGCGTGGCACCTCATTGTCGATGGCCGGGTCCTGAACAACCGCGTCGCGGATCTGGCGCGCGCCGTTTCCGGCCGCCGCCTGGCCTATTCGGTCCATGGCACGCTTGCCATCAATCTGATGGACATCGCCGAGCGCCTGCCGCGCCATGAGAAGGTGCTGGAAGCCAATATCGAGATCGCCGCCGCGGTCGGGGCCGAGCACCTGATCATGCATACCGGCTTCGTCTCCGACCCTGCCGACGATGTCGAGGTGGCCTATTCGCGCCAGCGCGACGCCCTTGCCCGGGCCGGCGACAAGGCCGCCGCTCTGGGTGTGCGGCTGTGCGTGGAGAACATCTTCCGCTTCAGCGGCGCCCGCGAGACCGCGACGCCTTCCAAGCTCGCCGGCGAGCTGGCCGCGATCGAGCATGACGCGGTGAAGGCGACGCTCGACGTCAGCCACGCCTATATTCGCTGCACCGACGCGCGGATCGACCCGATCGCCGAGATCGCGGCGCTCGCGCCTTATGTCGCTCATTTCCACCTGCACGATTCCTTCGGCCGGCCCGATACGCTGTGGACCTACCATTCCGCCGAGGCGGTGGCGTTCGGCGAGGGCGACCTGCACCTGCCGATCGGCTGGGGCGGGATCGACTGGGACGCGGTGGTGGAGGCCGTGCGGCCCGCGCCCGGCGCGCTCGCCATCATGGAGCTGGACGGGCGGCACTGGCGCGAGCTCGAGGATCAGGTCGGGGTGCTCAAGCGGCTTGCCGCCCGTTTCCAGCCTGCCGGCACGCCGGTCTGAGGGGCGGCCGGAGGCCGTTCGTCCCGCCGGCTGCGCGCCGTGGCAAGGCGTGCTCGCAGCGGCTTTGACAGCGCGCCGGCTCCGGTGTCATAGCTTTGGGATGGGGCGCGCAAGCGTCGCGTCCCGGGTCGCTGTGTCCGGGGGGAACGCGTGGCACCGTCCGAGCATGCCGTCGCCGTGAAGAATCTGCCGTTCTTCATCACCGCGCCGGGTGACACCGACGTGCTGCTGTGGGTCGCGATCATCACGCTGCTCGCCGCCGTGCTGCTGGCTGGCGTGCTGTTCCTCGCTCTGCACTCGCTGCCCGAGCGCATCGCTCACAAGTCGCAGAAGCTGCAGATGGAAGTCGTCGCGGTGCTCTGCCTGCTCGCGCTGTTCACCCACATTCACATGTTCTGGGTGGCGGCACTGCTGCTCGCCTTCATCGACCTTCCCGATTTCGCCAGCCCGCTGAACCGCATCGCCCGCGCCGCCGAACGGATGGCGCCGGGAGACGGGGAGCGCGAGCGGCCGGAGGCGGGGCCGCGCGCGGCTCACGGGCCGGTGCCGGATCGGGAGGGCTGAGCCATGCTTGAGCTGCTGCTGTGCTCGCTGGTCACGGTGTTCCCCGATTACCTCTACCGCCGCTATGTCCAGAACAAGCGGTTCGGGCGGGAGATCACGCTCTATTCGGTGTGGTTCGAGCTGCGCTGGGGCATCACCACCTGCCTGATGCTGACCATCGGCCTGATCACGGTGATTTTCTACAATCACCCCTCGACCAACAACGTGACGGCCTATTTCCGCGCCGTGCCGATCGCCCCGGAAACCGGCGGGCGGGTCGCCGAGGTGTTTGTGAGCACCAGCGACCATGTGAGCGCGGGTGAGCCGATCTTCCGGCTCGACAGCGCCGCCCAGCAGGCCGAAGTGGAGACCGCGCGGGCGCGCATCACCGAGATCGACGCCGCCATGGTGTCGGCACAGGCGGATATCGCGGTGAGCGCCGGTCAGGTCCGGCAGGCCGAGCAGGCGCTGCAGCAGGCGCGGGACGAGCTGGAGACCAAGCTTGAACTGCAGCGGCGCAATGCCGGCGTCGTGTCGGCGCGCGAGATCGAGCGGCTGCAGGTCGTGGTCGACGGCCGCCAGGGCGGCGTGGATGCGGCGCTCGCCACCAAGCAGTCGGTCGAGGCCCGCGCCGATGTGCTGCTGCCGGCGCAGAAGGCGAGTGCCGAGGCCGCGCTGGCGCAGGCCCAGGTCGTTCTCGACAAGACCACCATCCGCGCTGGCACGGACGGACGGGTCGAGCAGTTCACGCTGCGCCCCGGCGACGTGGTCAACCCCATGCTGCGGCCGGCCGGCGTTCTCATTCCCGACGGGGCGGGGCGCGAGCGTCTGGTCGCCGGCTTCGGCCAGATCGAAGCGCAGGTGATGAAGGTGGGAATGGTCGCCGAGGCGGTGTGCATCTCCAAGCCGCTCACCGTGATTCCGATGGTGGTGACCGGCGTGCAGGATTTCATTGCCGCCGGCCAGCTGCGCGCCCTCGACCAGCTTCAGGACACCCAGCAGGTGGGCCAGCCGGGCACCATCACCGTCTTCCTCGAACCGCTTTATGAAGGCGGGCTTGCCGGCGTGCCGCCGGGCTCAAGCTGCATCGCCAACGCCTATTCCAGCAATCATGAACGGCTGGAGTCGGGAGAGGTCGGGGGCTTGCAGGCGGTCTACCTTCACGTCGTGGACACGGTCGCGGTGGTCCACGCGCTGCTGCTGCGGTTGCAGGCGGTGATCCTGCCGATCCAGACCCTGGTGTTCACCGGCCACTGAGCCGGGCGGGGAGGGTGCGGACGCGCGCAGGACCGGCGAAAACCGGGTGAATCCGGGGGATGGGCGAAAACCAGCCCCTGCCTCCCGCTTTTAACCGTCGCCTCCTTCTTGCGGCGGAAACGGGCGCCCCCTATATCGGCCACGAACGGTGCGGATAGCGCCGTGCCCTATTGTTTGGGGGCCGGTCCGGGGGGACGGGGTGGCTGCGGCCAAATCGTTCCTCTCCGGGTGCTTCAAGAAGGTCCGGCCGGCCTGCCGGAAGGAGAAACAATATGTCTAAAGTTATCGGCATCGACCTCGGTACGACGAACTCGTGCGTGGCCGTCATGGAAGGCACCACGCCGAAGGTGATCGAGAACGCGGAGGGCGCACGCACGACGCCGTCCATCGTCGCGTTTACCGAGGATGGCGAGCGCCTTGTCGGCCAGCCGGCCAAACGCCAGGCGGTCACCAACCCCGAGCGTACCTTCTTCGCGGTGAAGCGGCTCATCGGCCGTCGCTACGAAGACCCGATTATCGAGAAGGACAAGAAGCTCGTCCCCTACGCCATCGCAAAGGGTGACAATGGCGACGCCTGGCTCGAGTCGGACGGCAAGAAATATTCGCCCTCGCAGATCTCCGCCTTCACTCTGCAGAAGATGAAGGAGACCGCGGAGGCCTATCTCGGCGCCAAGGTCGACAAGGCGGTCATCACCGTCCCGGCCTATTTCAACGACGCCCAGCGTCAGGCCACCAAGGACGCCGGCAAGATTGCCGGTCTCGAGGTGCTGCGCATCATCAACGAGCCGACGGCTGCCGCGCTCGCCTATGGCCTCGACAAGAAGTCGGCCGGCACTATCGCGGTTTATGACCTCGGCGGCGGCACCTTCGACGTCTCGATCCTCGAGATCGGCGACGGCGTGTTCGAGGTGAAGTCCACGAACGGCGACACGTTCCTGGGCGGCGAAGACTTCGACATGCGGCTCGTCAACTATCTTGCCGACGAGTTCAAGAAGGAGCAGGGCATCGACCTGCGCAGCGACAAGCTCGCCCTTCAGCGCCTCAAGGAAGCGGCCGAGAAGGCCAAGATCGAGCTTTCCTCCGCGACCCAGACCGAGATCAACCTGCCCTTCATCACCGCCGATGCCTCGGGTCCGAAGCATCTGACGATGAAGCTCACCCGCGCCAAGTTCGAGGCGCTGGTCGACGACCTGATCCAGCGCACAGTCGAGCCCTGCAAGAAGGCGCTCAAGGATGCGGGCCTTTCGGCCGGTCAGATCGACGAAGTCGTGCTGGTCGGCGGCATGACCCGCATGCCGAAGGTGCAGGAAGTCGTGAAGCAGTTCTTCGGCAAGGAGCCCCACAAGGGCGTCAACCCGGATGAAGTGGTCGCGATCGGCGCCGCCATCCAGGCCGGCGTGCTGGCGGGCGACGTGAAGGACGTGCTGCTGCTCGACGTGACCCCGCTTTCGCTCGGCATCGAGACGCTGGGCGGCGTGTTTACCCGCCTGATCGACCGCAACACCACCATCCCGACCAAGAAGAGCCAGGTGTTCTCCACGGCCGAGGACGGGCAGACCGCGGTGACGATCCGCGTGTTCCAGGGCGAGCGCGAGATGGCGCAGGACAACAAGATCCTGGGCCAGTTCGATCTCGTCGGCATTCCCCCGGCGCCGCGTGGCGTGCCGCAGATCGAGGTCGCCTTCGACATCGACGCCAACGGCCTCGTCAACGTGTCCGCCAAGGACAAGGGCACCGGCAAGGAACAGCAGATCCGCATCCAGGCCTCCGGCGGCCTCTCGGATTCCGACATCGAGAAGATGGTGAAGGACGCCGAGGCCCACGCCGAGGACGACAAGAAGCGTCGTGCCCTGGTGGAAGCCAAGAACCATGGTGAGGCGCTGGTCCACTCGACCGAGAAGGCGCTTTCCGAGCACGGCGACAAGGTCGGCGCGCCCGAGAAGGAAGCCATCGAGACCGCGCTCACCGAGCTGAAAGCGGCGCTGGAAGGCGAAGATGGCGAAGCCATCGCCGCCAAGACCAACACGCTGGCGCAGGCCTCGCTCAAGCTCGGCGAGGCGATGTATGCCTCGCAGCAGGGCGAGGGCGGCGATGCCGGCGAGGCGCCGAAGGACGACGTGGTGGACGCCGAGTTCACCGAGGTCGACGACGACAAGAAGAAGTCGGCCTGACCGGCTTCGCGTTAACCCCGCCCCCGGAACCTGTTCCGGGGGCGGAATCTTTTTTGGCATTTCGGATCGATGCGTGGACCGCCGCGGCTTGGGCGGCAAGATTCCTGCATGATCTGCCTACCCTGACCGCGTGCCCGTGCATTCCGCGCCGGGCGCAAGGCGGTCCGAACGCTGGGCGGCCGAACGACTCATGTCGAAGCGCGACTTTTACGAGATCCTCGAGGTCAGCAAGACCTGCAATGACGGCGAGCTGAAGAGCTCCTACCGCAAGCTGGCGATGAAATGGCACCCCGACAAGAATCCCGGAAACGGGGAGGCGGAGGCGCGTTTCAAGGAAATCAGCCAGGCCTACGACATTCTCAAGGACCCGCAGCGGCGGGCGGCCTATGACCGCTTCGGCCACGCGGCCTTTGACGGCGGCATGGGCGGTGGCGGCGCGGGCCCCGGCTTCGGCTCCGATTTCGCCTCGACCTTCTCCGACATTTTCGACGATCTCTTCGGCATGGGCGGCCGGCGCGGCGGTGGCGGCGGCGGTGCACGCGGGCGCGAGCGCGGGGCAGACCTGCGCTACAATATGGAGATCACGCTGGAGGAAGCGTTCAACGGCAAGGACGCGACCATCCACCTGCCCACCAGCGTGGTGTGCGAGACCTGCTCGGGCTCCGGCGCCAAGCCGGGCACCCAGCCCAGCGCCTGCCGCACCTGCTCGGGCTCGGGCCGCATCCGCCAAGCGCAGGGCTTCTTCACGCTGGAACGCACCTGCCCGGCCTGCCAGGGCCGTGGCCAGGTGATCGAGGATCCATGCCCGAGCTGCGCCGGCGCGGGCCGCACCACCCGTGAGCGCACGCTCCAGGTCGCGATCCCGCCGGGTGTCGAGGACGGCACCCGCATCCGGCTCGGCAATGAGGGCGAGGCGGGGATGCGCGGCGGGCCGCCGGGCGACCTCTACATCTTCCTGTCGATTGCCCCGCACGAGTTCTTTCAGCGCGACGGCGCCGACCTGTTCTGCCGGGTGCCGATCTCCATGGTGACGGCGGCGCTTGGCGGTTCCACCGAGGTGCCGACCATCGAGGGCGACACCACCAAGGTGAAGGTGCCCGAGGGCACCCAGTCCAGCCGCCGGTTCCGGCTTTCCGGCCGTGGCATGCCGGTGCTGCGCACGCGCAATCGCGGCGACATGTATGTGCAGGTCGTGGTCGAAACGCCGCAGAACCTCACCCGCCGCCAGCGCGAGTTGCTGGCCGAGTTCGATGCCGAATGTTCGAAGGACAACCATCCCGAGGCGGCCGGTTTCTTTGCCAAGGTGAAGGATTTCTTCGCCGGCGATGCGGAGTAGAAATGCCGCGCCGGCCGTTTCGGGTAATCATTTCCAAACGGCTGTGTGATCTTGATGTTGTCGTATCGTAATCGGCTCGTCACGACAGGGACTTAACATCGCGAGCTAAGGTCTTTAGTGTCGCTCAGCATCTCGATAGGTCTTCCGGCTCGACACGCGTCCATCCGGCTCATTGGAATCCAAGTGGCATGTTGCATCGTCCCGCCCCTGATGGCCCGAAGTCGCGTCCCGACGAAGTCCGCTTTCTCCAGTCCTGGCTGCAGAATCCGCTTCGCACCGGTGCGGTATCTCCCTCCGGGCGGGCGCTGGCCCGAACCATGGCGAGCTATGTCGATCCCAAGTCCGATGGCCCGGTGATCGAGCTGGGTCCGGGCACCGGCCCGGTGACCGCCGCGCTGCTGGCACGGGGCGTGGCGCAGGAGCGGCTGGTGCTGATCGAGTACAACCCGCAATTCTGCGACCTGCTGAAGGCGCGTTTTCCGCAGGCGACCGTGATCCAGGGCGACGCCTACGACATGAAGGGCACGCTTGAGGGTCGGCTGGACGCTCCCGCGGCCGCCGTGGTGTCCAGCCTTCCGCTGTTCACCCGCCCGGCGCAGCAGCGGCACGGCCTGCTTCGGCAGGCATTCGGCCTGTGCTGCTCGCGGGCGCCCTTCATCCAGTTCACCTATGCCGTGGTGTCCCCGGTGCCGCTGGAAACCGGCACTCTCGACGCTCACCGCAGCCCGCGCATCTGGGCCAACCTGCCCCCGGCGCGGGTGTGGGTGTACCGTTCGAAGCAGGCCGAGGCGGTCGCCGCCTGAACGCCCTGTCATTCGTTGCGATGGCGTGGCTGGCGAGCCCGCCCGCAGGGCCCTAGATTGCTTCTGAGAGAAGGATCGTGCGCGAGGGACATGCTGGCCCCGCGCCCGCCGGCCAGCCATGGGGATGCGTATGCGTGCACCGAAAATCCTGACCTTCGCCGGATCCATCCGCACCGGATCCTACTCCGCGAGCCTTGCCGCGCTGGCGGCCAAGGAGCTGTCCCTGCTCGAATGCGAGCCGGTGCTGATCTCGCTCGCCGATTACCCGATGCCGATCTATGACGGCGATCTGGAAGCCGAGCAGGGCCCGCCCGAGGCGGCCAAGAAGCTGCGCGACCAGATGATCAACGCCGATGGCGTGTTCATTTCCACCCCCGAGTACAACGCCGCCGTGCCCCCGCTGCTGAAGAACGCGATCGACTGGGCCAGCCGCGTCAAGGGCGAGGGTGATGCCTTCCGCAAGCCGGTGTTCTGCATCGGCTCGACCTCGCCGGGGGGCCTTGGCGGCTACCGCGCCTCGATGATGCTGCGCCAGGTGCTGGCGCTCGGGCTCGGCGCGCTGGTGCTGGCCGAGCAGGTGATGGTTGCAGGAGCGGCGCAGGCGTTCGCCGAGAATGGCGACCTGAAGGATGAGCGCGCGCAAGAGAGGTTGCGCGCCACGCTGAGGACGCTTATCGAGCAGGCGGCGCTCAGGGCGGGTCTGCGCGCCTGAGCGGTGACCGCAAGCGATGGGCATTGAGCGATGAGCGCAGCTTCCTCCGATCCCCGAGACCGGCTGATCGTCGCGCTCGATCTGCCCTCGGTCGGCGCGGCTGAGAGCGTTGTCGCGCGTATCGGCGACGCCGCCACCTTCTACAAGATCGGCTATGAGCTCGGCTTCGCGGGCGGCCTTGGTTTTGCCCGCGAGCTGATCGCGGACGGCAAGAAGGTGTTCATCGACTTCAAGCTGCACGACATCGGCAACACGGTTGCGCGCGGCGTGGCCAGCCTTGCCGCGCTCGGCGCCAGCTTCGCCACCGTGCATGCCTATCCCCAGACCATGCGGGCGGCGATGGAGGGCAAGGGCGCGAGCCCGCTGCGCATTCTCGCCGTGACTGTGCTGACCTCCTATGACGAGGCCGACCTCAACGAGGCCGGCTATGCCCAGGGCGTCGACGCGACGGTGGCGGCGCGCGTGCGGCAGGCCCGCGAGATCGGCATTGATGGCATCGTCTGCGCGCCGACCGACGCCGCCGCGGTGCGCGCCGCGCTGGGCCCGAAGCGGGCCATCGTGACGCCGGGCGTGCGCCCGCAGGGCGCTTCCGCCGGCGACCAGAAGCGCGTGGCCACCCCATTCGAGGCGATCCGCTCCGGCGCCGATCACCTGGTTGTCGGCCGCCCGATCGTCACCGCGCGCGATCCCGCCGCCGCCGCGCGCGCCGTTCAGGTGGAAATCGCTTCGGCACTTGCCGCTTCCTGACGTCACATACGAGGTACCGCCATGGCCAAGGGCTACTGGATCAGCCGGCTCGATGTCACCGATGCCGAGGGCTACAAGCCCTATATCGATGCTGCCGAGCCGGCGGTCGCCGCCTTCGGCGGACGATTCCTCGTGCGCGGCGGTGCCTTCGAGACGCTGGAGGGCACGTCGCGTGCGCGCAATGTGGTGGTCGAGTTCAAGGACTACGACACCGCGCTGGCCTGCTTCCATTCGCCAGCCTATCAGGCCGCCTACGTCCATCGCGTGGCGTCCTCGCAGGGCGAGCACCTCATCATCGAGGGGTATGAGGGCGCGCAGCCGGCGGCGGGCGTGATCGAGGGACCGGCCGAAGGGGCGGGCGTGGCCTATTGGGTGATGCGCATCGACGTGCACGACCCCGAGACCTACAAATCCTATATCGCGGCCGATGCGGTCGCCATCGAGGCCTATCGCGGCTGGTTCCTGGTGCGCGGCGGGCGCCACGAGGCGGTGCACGGCGAGGCCCGCTCGCGCAATGTGCTGCTGGCCTTCAAGGACTACGAGACCGCGCTGGCCTGCTACCGCTCGCCCGAATATCAGGAGGCCTTCGGCTTCCGCGCCAGGGCGGCGGTGGCCGAGGCGATCGCCATCCGGGGCGCCTGAACGTGCGTTTCGGCGGGTGATTCAGGGCTGAATCGCCGCCCATGCGGGGTGCGCCGGGACTTGTTGTGGACAAGCCTGGCGCGGTCTGCTAAGTGCGCTTTCCTTGATCGGTGGCCCGCGGCTCTACGCCCAGCGTGTGTGACGCCCGCCTTGATCTCGGAATTATCAACGCATACGCGCAAGCGAAGGCACGAAGAGGAAGCACCGTGCAGGTTCTCGTTCGGGACAACAATGTCGATCAGGCGCTCAAGGCGCTGAAGAAGAAGATGCAGCGCGAGGGCATTTTCCGCGAGATGAAGCTGCGCGGCCACTACGAGAAGCCGTCCGAGAAGCGCGCCCGCGAAGACGCCGAGGCTGTTCGCCGCGCCCGCAAGCTGGCTCGCAAGCGCCTGCAGCGCGAAGGCCTGCTGCCCTCGAAGCCCAGGCCCGTCGGCCCCGGCGCTCGCTGAGGGTGTCAGGTCCCGGCGGCTTGTCGGGGCTTGTCTCATTGATGAACACACAAGGCGTGGTGACGAGTGTCGCCGCGCCTTTTGTCGTTGGCGAACCCACCCTGTGAGGGCCGCCATCACCATCTCCGACCTGCGCAAGGCGCGCTCTTTCGTCGAGACCGTCACGGAGCGTGTCTGGCGGGCCTGGTGGCGGGAGCAGGGGGTGGCGCGTGAAGCACTGCGCGCCCGGTTTGACGAGAGCCTTGGGGCCGAAGCGATCCCGTCGACCTTTGTGGCGCATCAGGGCGCGCGCTATCTCGGCTCCGTGGTGCTGATCGAGAACGATCTGGCCGCGCGTCCCGCGCTCCGCCCCTGGGTCGCGGCGCTCTGGGTAGAGCCCGCGCAGCGTCGCATGGGGGTGGGCGCCGCGCTGGCCGTGCACGCCGCCCGCGCCGCCTTCAAGGCGGGTCACGTGCGGGTTCATCTGTGCGCGACCGCGGCAAACACGCCCTATTATGCGAAACGTGGATGGAGCTTGATCGAGGAAGACGTCGAGGGGCTGAACGTTTTCGCTATGGACAGCCCGTCAGTTCTTACTGCCGATTGAACGGCACGGTGTATTCGCCCGCGCGGATGCGGCCGGCGAGACGCTCGGCAAATTCGGCGGCAGCGTCCTCGCCATAGGTGGCGACCAGCGAACGGATCGCCGTGAACAGTGCGGCCTGGGCCAGGCAATCTTCGTCGAGGCCGTCATAGACCGCCTCGTTCCATGCTTCATCGAGATAGGCGAGCGCGGCGTGACGCTCATCCTCATGGGCCTGATCGGCCCTGTCATCGATGTCGTGCGTTTCTGGAAGCTGAGACAAAATGTTTCCTCCACGCGACGGTGACTCGACCTGATTCAACCTTAGCATGCCGTATCGGTCGGTCCGCCCGAGAATTGAAGGACGGTTAATATGGGACGGCGAAAATGCGACACGTGCTACTGCGTCGCATCCTAACGCCCTCAATTACTGCCGTAGCGTGCCGCAATGTCGCGGGAGAGCTTGGCGCCGGCCTCCAGATAACGCTGGCTGGCAAGTTCGGCTGAGGGCGTGCAGGTCCGGTATACCTGCTTGTAGCTCTCATAGCCACGGTTGAAGGCCGCAATGAGTTGGCCGCTGCGCGCATCGGTGGGCTGCTCGGCGGAAAGCAGGCCCGCCATTTCGTCGCGCCAGCGTGTCGGCTCGACCGCGCCGCAGAGCGGCCGGATATAGTGCAGCGCGCCGAGTATCTCCGACAGCCGCAGCAGATCGGCCTCATAGGGCGGGGCGCCGCCTTCCGTTGTCTGGGCGTGCGCGGGGCCGGCGAGCAGGCCAAGGGCGATGAGGGCGAGCACCGGCGCGCGCATCGGCGCCTTGCCGCCCCCGAAAGGGAGGCTGGAGCGGGCGGGCGATCTAGGGGAGGCGGTCGGTCTCGGGCGGACAGTCATGGCCGATTGGTGGTCCCCTGTGCGGTGCCCGTCAAGACCGTGCGCACGCCCGATGTCAGCTGTCGGCCTCGGGCGTGCGGTCGGCGATGGCGAGAAGATGGGCGGCGGCAACGATGGAACCGAGGCCGGGCGTGGTGTCTGGGGGGAGGGCACCGGGTGCGAACCAGCCGATTTCGGCCGCCTCCGGCCCGGTCTGAGGCTCCCCGCCGACCCAGCGCGCGGCATGGCTCACCACGACGAAATGCGCGCCCAGCGTGCCGTCCTCGGCGCGCTGGATGACATCGACCGCGCCGGCGACGCCGAGTATGGCGCAGCTCACGCCGACCTCCTCCATCACCTCGCGCGCGGCGGCGACCGCCAGCGTCTCGCCGGGCTCCACCCTCCCGCCCGGCAGCGTCCACAGGCCGAGCGAGGGGCGCTGACCGCGCCGCGCCAGGAGCACGCGGCCGTCGCGGAACACGGCGGCGCTGGTGGCGAGGACGGGGCGCAGGGTGCTCATGGTTCTGCCTCAGCGGCCGAAGGTGGCGAAATAACGCGCGATGATGCCGGCATAGACGCGAGTGAGTGCCTGGATTTCGTCGACCGGGGTCGATTCGTCCACCGCGTGCATCGAGGAGCCCACCAGCCCGAACTCGATGACCGGGCAGTAATCCTTGATGAAGCGTGCATCCGAGGTGCCGCCAGTCGTCGAGAGCTCCGGACGCTGGCCGGTGGAGTCGGCGATGGCATCGACCACCAGTTCCACGAAGGGGCCCGGCGCGGTGAGGAAGCTGTCGGACGAGCGGGCTTCAAAGGCGACGCTCCAGCGCACCTCGTTGCCGGCGGCGGTCCGCAGTCGCTGCTCGATCTCCGCCGCCAGGGTCTCTGGCGTCCACAGATCGTTGAAGCGGATGTTGAACCGCGCGGTCGCCTCGGCCGGGATGACGTTGAAGGCGGGATTGGCGACGTCGACCGAGACCACTTCGAGGTTCGACGCCTGGAAGTGGTCGTTGCCGCGGTCCAGCACATCGGCCTGCAGCCCCGCGAGCAGCCTCACCAGGCCGGGAATGGGGTTTTCGGCGAGATGGGGGTAGCCGACATGGCCCTGCTTGCCGTGCACGGTGAGCGTGCCGGAGAGCGAACCACGGCGCCCGATCTTCACCATGTCTCCCAGCACCGCGCGGCTGGACGGCTCGCCGAGCACGCAATGTTCGATGCGCTCGTCGCGATCGGCGAGCCAGCGCAGCAGCTTTTCGGTGCCGTTGATGGCAACGCCTTCCTCGTCGCCGGTGATGAGGAAGGATATCGAGCCGGGCGCCTGCGCGCCCTCGCCATCCGGCCCGCCATGGCGCATGGCGAAGTCGAGCCCCGCGGCGATGAAGGCGCCGACCCCGCCCTTCATGTCGACGGCGCCGCGCCCGTAGAGCAGCCCGCCATGGATCACGCCCTCGAAGGGCGGGAAGCGCCAGCGCGCGGCGTCGCCCGGCGGCACCACGTCGGTATGGCCGGCAAAGCACAGATTCGGCCCCTTGGTGCCGAAGCGGGCATAGAGGTTCTCGACGTCCGGCGTGTCAGGGCTGGTGAGCGTGACGCGGTGGACGACGAAGCCGGCCGCGCGCAACAGCGGCTCAAGATAGGCGAGCGCGCCGCCCTCTTCCGGCGTCACCGAGGGGCAGCGGATCAGCGCCCTCGCGATGTCAACGGGGTCGGCGCTGGCCGGCTGGCGGCCGGTGAGGACAGGGTTCAGGTCGGCCATGTGACAACTCCATGCGCCATCGGGCCGTGCCGGCCCTTGCACGCCTGCTCTCGCGCCACGCGCCCGCCCGCGGCCCAGCTTAGGACGGCGGGCGGGCGCGGGCGAGAGGGTCAATCGCGCAGCAGGTCGTTGATCGAGGTCTTGGAACGGGTCTGCGCATCGACGCGCTTCACGATCACCGCGCAGTAGAGAGAGGGACCGGGCGTGCCGTCGGGCAGCGGCTTGCCGGGCAGCGCGCCGGGCACCACCACGGAATAGGCGGGAACCTCGCCGACGAAGATCTCGCCGGTGGCGCGGTCGACGATCTTGGTGGTCGCGGAAATGAACACGCCCATCGAGAGGACCGAGCCCTTGCGCACGATGACGCCCTCGACGACCTCGGAACGGGCACCGATGAAGCAGTCGTCCTCAATGATCACCGGGCCGGCCTGAAGCGGCTCCAGCACGCCGCCAATGCCGACACCGCCGGACAGGTGGACGTTGCGCCCGATCTGGGCGCAGCTGCCCACCGTCGCCCAGGTGTCGACCATCGTGGTCTCGCCGACATGGGCGCCGAGATTGACGAAGGAGGGCATCAGCACGACGTTCGGCGCGATATAGGCCGAGCGGCGCACGATGGCGCCGGGCACGGCGCGGAAGCCGGCCGCGCGGAACTCGCTCTCGCCCCAGCCCTCGAACTTGGAAGGCACCTTGTCCCACCAGTGCGCCCCGCCCGGCGCGCCGGGAATGGGGCTCATGTCGTTGAGGCGGAACGACAGCAGCACCGCCTTCTTGAGCCACTGGTTGACGGTCCAGTTGCCGTCCGGGCCCTGCTCGGCGACGCGCGCCTTGCCGGCGTCGAGCAGGGCGAGCGCCTCGTTCACGGCGTGGCGCACGGCGCCGCCGGTCTCGAAATTGACCTCGGCGCGCTTCTCGAACGCGTCCTCGATGATGCTCTTAAGTTCGCTCGACATCCGGGCCTTCTCCTTGTGTTCGGCGCGTCTTGTCCGGGCGCGGACGGGTTCTGTCAACGGGTCAGGCGAGGGGGCGCCGGGCGCGCGCCCCTCAGGACACGGGGAGCGACCTGAGAAAGCCGGTCAGATCGTCGGTGACGACGTCGATATGAGCGCCGTCGCGGCCTTCATGCTCCCATGCCTCGCGATCGGCCGGGTTGACGGCGAGGCCGGGCGGTACGACCAGCACGGTGCGCATGCCCAGATCCGCCGGCACTTCGAGATTGCGCGCCAGATCCTCGAACATCGCCGCCCGCGCGGGATCGACGTCGAAGCGCTTGAGGAAGCCGCGATAGGCGGCCTCCTGCGGTTTGGGGTGGAATTCGGCCGAGACGATGTCGTGCACATCGGCGAAATGCCCGGAGATGCCGAGCTTGGCGAGCACCGCCTCGGCATGGCCGCGCGAGCCGTTGGTGTAGACCAGCTTGCGGCCCGGCAGCGCGCCGATGGCGTCGCCCAGCAGGGGAGCGGCGTCGAGGCCGGAGAGATCGATGGCGTGGACCTCGGCGAGGAAGGCGTCGGGGTCCATGGCATGCTCGATCATCAGCCCGCGCAGCGAGGTGCCGTAGCGCCGGTAGTAGCTCTTCTGCAGCGCGAAGGCCTCCTCCAGCGACAGACCGAGGAAGTCGGCGATATAGGCGCGCATCTTCATGTCGATCTGCCGCCACAGGTCGAGGCCCGGCGGATAGAGCGTGTTGTCGAGGTCGAACACCCAGGTCTCGACATGGGTGAAGTCGACCGCGCGGCTCGTGGCGGTGATCGTCATGAAGGGGTCCGCCTCAGCGTGTGATCAGCGTGCCGGCGCCGTGGTCGGTCAGCAGTTCCAGAAGCACGGCGTGGGGCACCTTGCCGTCGAGAATGACCACGCCCTCGACGCCCTGTTCCAGCGCGTAGATGCAGGTCTCGACCTTCGGGATCATGCCGCCCGAGATCGTGCCGTCGGCGATCAGCGCGCGGGCCTGGGAGATGGTGAGCTCCTTGATCAGGTTCTTGTCGGCATCGAGCACGCCGGGCACATCGGTGAGCAGCAGCAGGCGCTTGGCGTTCAGTGCCCCGGCAATGGCGCCGGCGAAAGTGTCGGCGTTGACATTGAAGGTGCCGCCATCCTTGCCGGTGGCAACGGGTGCCAGCACCGGGATGAGGTCGCGACCGAGGATCTGGTCCAGCACCGTGGTATCAACATGCGCAGGCTCGCCGACGAAGCCGAGGTCGACCACCTTCTCGATGTTGGAATCGGGATCGCGCACGCTGCGCGTCACCTTGGTGGCGACGACCATGTTGCCGTCCTTGCCGGACAGTCCCAGCGCCGTGCCGCCGGCCTCGTTGATGAAGCCGACGAGGGATTTGTTGATCGAGCCGGCGAGCACCATCTCGACGATCTCGACGGTGGCCTTGTCGGTGATGCGCAGGCCGGCGGCGAATTCCGACTTGATGTTGAGCTTGGCCAACATGGCGCCGATCTGCGGACCGCCGCCATGCACCACCACCGGGTTCACGCCGGACTGTTCGAGCAGCACGATGTCCTGCGCGAAGTCCCGCGCGACCTGCTCGTCGCCCATGGCGTGGCCGCCATATTTCACCACGATGGTGGCGTCGTCATAGCGCTGCATGTGCGGCAGGGCCTGCACGAGGACGCGGGCCTTGGCGTGGTCGTCGATGATGTCAGCGGGGGCGTCGGCGGTCGTGACAGCGGTCATGGCGGATCCGTCTCGCGGGTGGGCGCTGGGCTGGGAATGACGGCGGCCGTCCCCAGATTGGGGGCGACCGGTTGAGAGCGTGCCCTTCTAGCCGATTTCGATGACGCTTCTCAATAATATGCCGAACCGGGTTCGGTGCCGGAGGCGGCCCCCGGCGCGCGCGCAAGTGGGTGATTGCGCCTCCCGGCCTGTCACACGGCATGTTTCGATGCCATATGCGCAACCATGAAGGCTCCCGCCACCAAATCCCCCCGGCCCCACGCCGTCTTGCAGCCACGTTTCGTCGAGGGCTCGACCCTGCGCCATGTCGCCGTGATGACGGCCACCGGGTCCATCGGCCTGGTCGCGGTGTTCGTGGTCGATCTGCTGAACCTGTTCTACATCTCGCTATTGGGCGAGGTGGAGCTTGCCGCGGCCATTGGCTATGCCGGTACGGTGATGTTCTTCACCACCTCGGTCGCGATCGGGGTGATGATCGCGGGCTCGGCACTGGTGGCGCGGGCGGTGGGCAGCGGGCGGCCGCAGGACGGGCGGCGGCTCTCCACCTCCTCGATGATCTACATGACGCTGGTCACGGTGCTGCTGGCGGCGCTCATGCTGCCCTGTCTCGGACCCATGCTGACGCTGCTCGGCGCCTCCGGGCGCACGCTGGATCTGGCGCGCCAGTTCCTGCTGATCGTGCTGCCCTCCACGCCGCTGCTCGGCCTCGGAATGGCGACGTCCGGTGTTCTGCGCGGCGTGGGGGATGCGCGGCGGGCCATGTGGGTGACACTGTCCGGCGGGATTGTCACCGCGGTGCTCGATCCTTTGCTCATTCTGGCCCTGGGGCTTGGCGTCGAGGGCGCGGCGATCGTCTCGGTGATCTCGCGCCTCGTGATGGCGGCCTACGGCCTCTACGCCGTGATCCGGATCCACAGGCTGGCCGAGCGTCCGCGCCTGTCCGATTTCTTGACCGATGTCGGCCCGTTGTCGTCGATCGCTGTGCCCGCGATCCTGACCAATGTCGCGACCCCGGTCGGCAATGCCTACGTCACCTACGCCCTGGCGCCCCATGGCGACGCGGCGGTGGCGGCGTGGGCGGTGATCGGACGCATCATCCCCGTCGCCTTCGGCCCGCTGTTCGCGCTCACCGGGGCCATCGGCCCGGTGATTGGCCAGAATGTCGGCGCGCTTCGCTATGACCGGGTGCGGCAGTCGATTCGTGACAGCCTGAAGCTGATCCTGGGCTATGTCGCGCTGATCTGGCTCGCGCTCGCGCTTGGCCGCACCCTGCTGGCCGGCCTGTTCGGGCTGTCGCCGGAGGGCGAGGAGCTGGTGGTGTTCTTCTGTCTCTACGCTGCCGGCAGTTTCGTGTTCCAGGGTGCGCTGTTCACGGCCAATGCCGCTTTCAACAATCTTGGCGCGCCGCTGATGTCGACCGGGTTCAACTGGGCGCGCGCGACCATCGGCACGATTCCCCTGGTCTGGCTCGGCGGGCACTGGTTCGGGGCGGAAGGGGTGATCGGTGGCCAGGCGCTGGGGTCCGTGGCCTTTGGCGTCGCGGCGCTCTTCTTCGCCTTCTCACTGGTGGCCCGGCTGGAGCGCCAGGCCCGGCCACCCGAACGCGGCACGCCGCTCGTGGGCGCCGAACTGCCGCCCTTCTCGCGCGGCGAGGGCGCCAGCGCGATCGAGCAGGAAGGCATTCGATAGGCGTCAGATGAGCCCGGCCGCCCCGAGCACGGCGCCGCCCGCGAGCATCCAGAGCGGGCTCAGGCGGGTAAAGAGCAGCACCGCTACGGTGAGGAGGGTATAGGCGGCGGTGGGATAGCTGCGCGCCGCGCCCTCGGCCAGGATCAGGCCGCTGGCCAGGATGAGCCCGATGGTGAGCGGCACCAGCGCACCCTGAACCACGCGGCGCCAGCGCGCGGCGCGGAAGCGATGCCAGATGCCGCCGACCACATAGGCGATGACGCAGGTCGGTCCGGTCATGGCGAGCGTCGCCACGATCGCGCCCCAGATCCCGGCGACGTGCCAGCCGATCAGCGTCACCACCAGCATGTTTGGACCGGGGGCGGCCTGCGCGATGGCGAAGGTCTGGGCGAACTGGACGTCGTTCATCCAGCCCGCCACATCCACCACCTGCCGGTGGATTTCCGGTAGCACCACATTCGCCCCGCCCACGGCAAAGATCGAGATGGCGAGAAACTGGATCGCGAGCGCGAACAGCGGATTGGAATCGTTCATCCCGCCCGCCTTTCGGCCCACCAGGAGAGGCCGACCGAGACCGGCCCCAGCGTGAGCATCACCACGGGCAGCGACAGGCCGAGAACGGCGATGGCGATGAAGGCGGCGAGCGCGACCACGATGGAGTGCACGCGGGGGCGGCGCAGCATCGGCTCGCCCATGCGCAGGCCCATGGCGATGACGAGCCCGGCGGCGGCGGCGGCGAGCCCGGCCAGCATGTCCGATATCGCCCGCACGTCGGCATAATGGCTGAAGGCGATGCTTGCCAGCACCACGCCCACGGCCGGGGCCAGCACCAGCCCCAGAAAGGCCGCCACCGCGCCGGCGGGTCCGCGGAAGCGTCCCCCGACGACGATCGCCAGATTGACGATGTTCGGGCCGGGCAGAAACTGCGCCAGCCCGATCAGCTCGGTGAATTCGTCCGGCGAGATCCAGCGATAGCGATCCACCAGCGCGCGGCGGGCAATGGGCAGAACGCCGCCGAAGGCGATCACCGTCACCGACAGGAAGCCGACGAATAGCTGCGCCAGCCCGGGCGGAGGGCTGAGCGGCGCATCGGAAGGGGAAGAATCGATCATGGAGACGATCACGGGAGGGGTGGCCGAGCCTATAGACCAGTTGCCCGCCGCTGTTAAAGCCAATCCGCATTCACTTTCGATTGCGGCGCGCGCACCGGTGCGACTTCCACCGGCTGGGGAGAACGGATAGGGTACGCGGATGGATCAGACGGGTCTTTCCCCTCTCTCTTTCGTCATGCCGCCGGACGGGCGCCAGTCCGAGACCGCGCGCGCCATTCAGCGCGGCGCGCTGCGCTATCTCGCGGCGCGCGGGCTGGTCGGCGTGCCGGAATTCGTGCTCGCCTCCGGGCGCCGCGCGGACATCGCTGCGCTCGACGGGCGGGGCGAGGTGTGGGTGGTCGAAATCAAGTCCTCCGTCGTGGACTTCCGCACCGACCGGAAATGGACCGACTACCGGATGCACTGTGACCGGCTGTTCTTTGCCGTCGGGCCGGATTTCCCGGTTGATATCCTTCCCCCCGATGCGGGCGTGATGATTGCCGATCAGTTCGGGGCGGGCGTGGTGCGCGAGGCGCCGCACCATCCCATGCCCGGCGCGACCCGGCGCGCGGTGACGCTGCGCCTTGCCCGTACCGCCGCCGGCCGGTTGATGGGGCTGATGGACCCGGACGGGATGCGCGGGATCGAACTCTAGACGGGGATAACCGACGCGCGCGCTTGCATCGCAGCGGGCGCCTCTGCCAGCGTCGTTTCATGGATGCGCGCGTGAAAGAGACCCGATCCGACCCGGCGGCGCCGGCCGCCTCGACCGACGCTGCCGCCGGCCTTGCGCCCCGCACGGACGGTGCGGCCGAGCGCGTCACGCCGATGATGGCGCAGTTCATCGAGATCAAGACCGCCAATCCGGGCAGCCTGCTGTTCTACCGCATGGGCGATTTCTACGAGCTGTTCTTCGAGGACGCCGAGATCGCCTCGCGCGCGCTGGGCATCGTGCTCACCAAGCGTGGCAAGCATCTGGGCGAGGACATCCCGATGTGCGGGGTGCCGGTGGAGCGCGCCGAGGAATATCTCAACAAGCTGATCGCCTGCGGCCACCGCGTCTCGGTGTGCGAGCAGACCGAGAACCCGGCCGAGGCGAAGAAGCGCGGTCCCAAGAGCGTGGTGCGTCGCGACGTGGTTCGCCTCGTCACGCCGGGAACGCTGACCGAGGACGCGCTGCTCGACGCCCGGCGCGACAATGCGCTGGCCGCCGTGGCCCGCGTGCGCGGCAGCGAGGGCGAGGACGGCTATCTCTATGCGCTGGCCTGGGCGGACATTTCGACCGGCGGGTTCCGCGTCGCGGAAACCGATGCCGTGCGCCTCGCCGCCGATCTTGCGCGCATCGAGCCGGCGGAGCTGCTGCTGGCCGACGCCGTGTACGAGGAACCGCTGCTGCGCCCGATCTGGCGCACCCTGCCGGCCGTGACGCCGCTGCCGAAGGAGAGCTTCGACGGCGCCAGTGCCGAGCGCCGGCTGGCCGGCTTCTTCCAGGTGGCGACGGTGGATGCCTTTGGCAGCTTCACCCGCGCCGAACTCGCCGCCGCCGCCGCCATTGTCGCCTATATCGAGCGCACCCAGCTCGGTGCCCGCCCCCCCTTGGGGCGTCCCCAGCGCGAATCCGCCGCCGACGCGATGGTGATCGATCCCGCGACCCGGACCAATCTCGAAATCCTGCGCACCACCACGGGCGAGCGGACCGGGACACTGTGCGCGGCGGTGGATCGCACGGTGACTGCCGCCGGCGCCCGGCTCCTTGCCCGCCGCCTTGCCGAGCCGCTGACCGATCCGGTCCGGATCGCCGCCCGGCTCGATGGGGTGGAGCATCTGGTCGAGGAGAGCGGGTTGCGCACCGGCCTGCGCGAACGCCTCGCCGGCGTGCCCGATCTCGCCCGTGCGTTGTCGCGCGTCGCGCTGGCCCGTTCCGGCCCGCGCGACCTCGCTGCCATCGGGCGCGGTCTGTCGGAAGGCGGGGCGATCGCCGAGCTGATCGGTGCCTCGCCCGCCCCCGCCGAGCTGGCGAACGCCGCGCGCGCCCTGGTGGGTGTCGATCCGGCGCTGGCGTTGACGCTGGGCGCCGCGCTCGCCGATGAGCTTCCGCTCAACCGCCGCGACGGCGGCTTTACCCGTGCTGGCTATTCGGCGGAGCTGGACGCCACACGGGCGATGCGCGACGAAAGCCGGCGCGTGGTGGCCGCTCTGGAGCGCCGCTACGCCGAGGAGACCGGCGTCAAATCGCTGAAGATCCGGCATAATGCGGTGCTCGGCTATTTTGTCGAGGTCAGCCAGCAGAATGCCGACAAGCTGCGCGAGCCGCCCTTCGACGCGATTTTCGTGCACCGCCAGACCATGGCCGGGGCGATGCGGTTCACCTCCACCGAGCTGGCCGAGCTGGAGGCGAAGATCGCCAGTGCCGGCGAGCGGGCTCTGGCGCTGGAGCAGGGCATCTTCGACACGCTGGCCGCCGCGGTGCTGGTTGAAGCCGATGCGATCCGCGCCTGCGCCGAGGCGCTGGCCGTGATCGATGTCGCCGCCGGCTTCGCCCGGCTGGCGGTGGATGAGGGCCATGTGCGCCCGGAGGTGGATGGCGGGCTGGACTTCTCGATCACAGGTGGGCGCCATCCCGTGGTCGAGCAGGCGCTGCGGCGCGATGGCGGCCCCTTCGTCGCCAATGACTGCGAGCTTTCCCCGCCCGACAACGCCCGGTCGGGCCGCATCTGGCTGGTCACCGGCCCCAATATGGCGGGTAAGTCGACCTTTCTGCGCCAGAACGCGCTGATCGCGATTCTCGCCCAGGCCGGCGCCTTCGTGCCGGCGCGGGCGGCCCGGATCGGCGTGGTGGACCGGCTGTTCTCGCGTGTCGGCGCGGCGGACGACCTGGCGCGCGGGCGCTCCACCTTCATGGTCGAGATGGTCGAGACCGCGGCCATTCTCAACCAGGCGACGGAACGCTCGCTGGTCATTCTCGACGAGATCGGGCGCGGCACGGCGACGTTCGACGGCCTGTCCATCGCCTGGGCGAGCCTTGAGAACCTGCACGAGGTGAACCGTTGCCGGGGCCTGTTCGCCACCCATTTCCATGAGCTGACCGCGCTTTCCCAGCGCCTCACCCGTCTCGTCAACGCGACGGTGAAGGTGAAGGAGTGGGAGGGCGACGTGATCTTCCTGCACGAGGTGGTGCCGGGCGCGGCCGACCGCTCCTACGGCATCCAGGTCGCCAAGCTCGCCGGCCTGCCGCCCGCCGTGGTGGCGCGGGCACGGGCGGTGCTGACCGAGCTGGAGAACGCCGATCGCGCGGCGCCCACGCAGCGCATTCTCGACGACCTGCCGCTCTTCGCGGCGCTGAACCGTGCGCCGGCGGCGGACGCGGCCCCCGCGGCAAAGGCCGATCCGGCGGCACAGGCGGTGAAGACGGCGCTGGAGGGCATCGACCCCGACGAGATGACCCCGCGCGAGGCGCTGGAGGCGCTGTACAGGCTGAAGGCGGCAGCGCGGGGCTAGTGGCGGGCGCCTCTACCTAAAGCAGGTCCGCCGACCGCACGACGGTGCAATATTCCCCGTTCATATTGGCGAGCGACAGCGCGTGCACATCCTCGGCGCTGCGCAGCCTTCCGGCGTAGTCGAGTCGGGGATAGGTGAAGCAGCCATCTTCGACGAGGCGGACATCGAAGCCCAGATTGCCGGCCATCCGCACCGTTGTCTCGACCGAATTGTTGGTAATGACGCCCGCGACAACGAGGCTGGAAATGCCGGCGGCGCGGAGCTGCTGCTCAAGGTCGGTGCCGATGAAGGCGCTGTGAACCCGCTTGACGATCACCGGCTCACCCGCACGCGGCATCGCCTCTGGCTTGAACGGGGCGCCGGAGCCCAGGGCATGGTAGCTCGAATCCGGATTTTCCGATTCGTGGCGGACGTGAAAGACGGCCCGCCCGGCGCGGCGCCAGGCGTCCAGCAGGCGGGCGATGACCTGCTCGGCCTCCGGATTGTTGCGGGGGCCGTGGATCGCCCATTTCGGGTGGTCGATGGCCTTCTGCACATCGATGATGATCAGTGCCGGATTGTCCCGCATGGCGCCGTACCTCCCGTCCGATGAGACACTAGACGCAAAACGGCCGGGACAAAGCCCGGCCGTTCTGATGTCACGCCGAACGTGTCGCTCACGCCTGGCTGGCGGCCTGGACCTTCAGTGCCGCCTGCGCCGCCGCGAGGCGGGCGATGGGGACGCGGAAGGGCGAGCAGGAGACGTAGTCGAGCCCCACATCCTCGCAGAAGGCGATCGAGGCGGGGTCGCCGCCATGCTCGCCGCAGATGCCGAGCTTGAGCTTGGGGCGCACCGCCCGGCCGCGATCGGTCGCGATCCGCACCAGTTCGCCCACACCGTCGGTGTCGATGGAGACGAAGGGATCGACCTCGAAGATGCCCTTGGCGATGTAGGTGCCAAGGAACGTGCCCGCGTCGTCGCGCGAGATGCCGTAGGTGGTCTGGGTCAGGTCGTTGGTGCCGTAGGAGAAGAACTCCGCCGTCTCCGCGATCTCGCCGGCCTTCAGCGCGGCGCGCGGCAGCTCGATCATGGTGCCGACCTGGTAGTTCAGCTTCTCGCCGGTTTCCGCCTCGACCACGCGGGCGATGGAATCGATGTCGTTCTTCACGAGATCGAATTCCTTCTTACCGGTGATGAGCGGCACCATGATTTCCGGCACCACCGGCTTTCCGGTGGTCCGCTCCGCCGCCACGGCCGCCTCGAAGATGGCACGGGCCTGCATTTCCGCGATCTCCGGGAAGGCGATCGCGAGGCGGCAGCCACGGAAGCCGAGCATCGGGTTGAACTCGTCGAACTCGCGCTTGCGGGCGGCGAGCTTGGCCGCGCTCACGCCGAGCCCCTCAGCCACCTCGGCGATTTCCGCGTCGGTGTGGGGGAGGAACTCGTGCAGCGGGGGATCGAGCAGGCGGATCGTAACCGGCAGGCCGTCCATGATCTCGAACAGCTCCTGGAAGTCGGAGCGCTGGGCGGCGAGCAGCTTGGCGAGCGCGACGCGCCGACCCTTCTCGTCGTCGGCCAGGATCATCTCGCGCACCGCGCGGATGCGGTCACCCTCGAAGAACATGTGTTCGGTGCGCGACAGGCCGATGCCCTCGGCGCCGAAATTCTTCGCGGTGCGGGCGTCGAGCGGGGTTTCCGCATTGGCGCGGACCTTCATGCGGCGCACGCCGTCGGCCCAGCCCATCAGCGTGCCGAACTCGCCGGACAGCTCGGGCTGAAGCGTGGGCACCGCGCCGGCGATCACCTGGCCGGTGGCCCCGTCGATGGTGAGGATGTCGCCCTTCTTCAGCGTGACGCCGCCCGAAGTGAGCGTGCCGGCCGCGTAATCGACGCGGATGGTGCCCGCTCCGCAGACGCAGGGCTTGCCCATGCCGCGCGCCACCACGGCGGCGTGCGAGGTCATGCCGCCGCGCGTGGTGAGGATACCCTGCGCCGCGTGCATGCCGTGAATGTCTTCCGGCGAGGTCTCGATCCGCACCAGAATGACCTTGCGGCCCTGGCTCTTCAGCAGCTCGGCATCGTCGGCCGAGAACACGATCTCGCCCGAGGCGGCACCCGGAGAGGCCGGGAGGCCGGTGCCGATGACGGTCTTGTCGGCCTTGGGGTCGAGCATGGGGTGCAGCAGCTGGTCGAGCGCGGTGGGATCGACGCGGGCGATGGCTTCCTCGCGGGTGATGACGCCATCATTGGCAAGCTCCACCGCGATGCGCAGCGAGGCCTTGGCGGTGCGCTTGCCCGAACGGGTCTGCAGCATCCAAAGCTTGCCGCGCTCCACGGTGAATTCCAGGTCCTGCATATCGCGATAGTGCGATTCCAGCACGCTCGCGGTGCGCTTGAACTCGGCGAACACCTCCGGTAGCGCCGTCTCCATCGAGGGCTTGTCGGAACCCGCCTCGATCCGCGCGGCCTCAGTGATGTTCTGCGGGGTGCGGATGCCCGCCACCACGTCTTCGCCCTGGGCGTTGATCAGGAACTCGCCATAGAGCGCGTTCTCGCCGGTGGAGGGGTTGCGGGTGAAGGCGACGCCGGTGGCCGAGGTGTCGCCCATATTGCCGAACACCATGGCCTGCACGTTCACAGCCGTACCCCAGCTCTCGGGGATGGCGTTGAGGCGGCGATAGACGATGGCGCGCTGGTTCATCCAGGAGCTGAACACGGCACCGATGGCGCCCCACAGCTGGTCGGCGGGGTCCTGCGGGAACGGCCGGCCGAACTCGTGGGCCACCAATGCCTTGTAGCGGACCACGATCTCCTTCCAGTCATCGGCGGAGAGGTCGGTGTCGAGCATGTAGCCGTTGTCGGTCTTGAAGGTGTCCAGCACCTCCTCGAAATGATGGTGCGGGAAGTCGAGCACCACGTTCGAGTACATCTGGATGAAGCGGCGGTAGCTGTCATAGGCGAAACGGGCATCGCCCGAAGAGGCCGCCACGGCCTCGACGGTGTCGTCGTTCAGGCCGAGGTTCAGCACCGTGTCCATCATGCCGGGCATGGACGCGCGCGCGCCCGAGCGCACCGAGACCAGCAGAGGGTTCACCGGGTCTCCGAAGACGCGCCCGCTCAGCGCACCGACATGGGCGAGCGCCGCCTCGACATCCGCCTTGAGCGTGTCGGGGTACGACTTTCCGTGGGCGTAATAATAGGTGCAGACTTCGGTCGAGATGGTGAAGCCGGGAGGTACCGGCAGGCCAAGGTTCGACATTTCCGCGAGGTTAGCGCCCTTGCCGCCGAGCAGGTTGCGCATTTCCGCCGCACCTTCCGCCGTCCCGTCGCCGAAGGTGTAGACCCATTTCGTCATTTCGGAAGCCCTGTTGGTGTGAGGCGCTGGGGCCCCGTCAATTTGATGGAAATTTCGACGGGAGCAAATATCAAGCACCGACAATAGGTTCGAGTATACTGGAGGCGATCCGTGGACCGCTTTCCCAAATAGGGTCTAGCCGTTTGAGGGTTTTCATTCAATCCATCATTCGCAGCGCATCATTGATTGTTGCCCCGCACCGGAATGTGAGCAGGCAATGATTGCCGCACGGCACAAGCTCGGGCAGTTTCATTCCGCCGGGAACCGATTGCCGCTAAGGGGCTTCACAATGATTTCGACTCTCAACCGACTCGCGCCGCATGTACTCAGCTTGCTGCGCCTCATGTCCGGACTGCTCGTGATGCAGCACGGGACGAGCAAGATACTTGGCTTTCCCACCACGCAGATGAGCGGGGTCAGCCTTGTCTCAATGCCGGGCATCGCCGGCATCATCGAGCTGGTGGGGGGCGCGTTGCTGGTGATCGGGCTGTTCACCCGCGAGACCGCGTTCATCCTCTCGGGCATGACGGCGGTGGCCTATTTTCTGGTGCATGCGCCGAAGGATTTCTTCCCGATCGTGAACGGGGGCGAACTCGCGGCGCTCTACTGCTTCGTGTTCTTCTATCTGGTGTTCGCCGGCCCCGGCCCGTGGAGCGTCGACAAGGTGCGCGGCGCCTACAAGGCCTGAGCCCCTCGCCACCGAGGGAGCAAACGACGATGTGCCCGGGTGTGAGCCCGGGCATTTTTTATGGCCGCAGCCTACGGCGATCCGCCTTCACGACGTGAAGCGTTCCAGACCGCCATGGCCGAGAAGCCCGATGATGCCGATGAAGATGAGATAGATCGCCACGATGAAGTTGAGCAGGCGTGGCATGACCAGGATGAGGACGCCCGCAATCAGAGCGATGATCGGCTGAAGGGTGATGATGTTGATTTCCATGTGACGCTCCGCGTGGTGGTACTCACATAAGAGCCGGGGCCGGGAGAAGGTTCCCCCCGGCGCCACATGGGTTTCATCGCGCGTCAGTCGAGCCGGGTCACAGGCGCCGCGCCGGCGCCCCCTCAGCCCTCGATGCGGTCGAAATCGGCGATGTTGCGCGTGACGCCGCGAATGTCGGCGAGCAGGCGCAGGCGGTTGGCGCGCAGGGCTGCGTCTTCGGCGTTCACCGTCACCTTGTCGAAGAAGGCGTCGACCGGGGCGCGAAGCTGGGCCATCAGACCCATGGCGGCCTCGAAATCCTCGGCCTCCAGCGCGGTCTCGATCCGGGGGCCGAGGGCGGCGATGGTCTCGGCCAGCGCCCGCTCCTCCGGCTCGTGCAGCAGCACCACATCGACGCCGCCCTCATAGGAGACGCCGTCCTTCTTTTCCTCGATGCGCAGGATGTTCGCCGCCCGCTTGTAGCCGGCGAGCAGCGTCCGTCCGTCCTCGGTGGCCAGGAAGCGCCCGAGCGCCTCGACCCGCTTCACCACGAGCAGGAGATCGACCTGCCCGGGAAGCGCGAAGACGGCGTCGACGAGATCGTGCCGCGCCCCCTGATCGCGCAGATGGACCTTCAGGCGGTCGGCGAAGAAGGCGAGGAGATCCGGCTCGACGATTTCCCCAAGCCGCAGCCGCAGCCCGTTTTCCAGCACCAGCCGCACCACGCCCAGCGCCGCGCGCCTGAGTGCATACGGATCCTTTGAACCCGTCGGCTTCTCGTCGATGGCCCAGAAGCCGACCAGCGTGTCGAGCTTGTCGGCCAGCGCCACGGCGACCGAGACCGGGGCGGTGGGCACGCGGTCGGAGGGGCCCTGCGGCTTGTAGTGCTCTTCCGCCGCGAGGGCGATCTCCTCGGGCAGGCCCTCCAGCCGGGCGTAGTATTTGCCCATCAGGCCCTGCACCTCGGGGAATTCGCCGACCACCTCGGAGCGCAGATCGGACTTCGCATAGAGCGCGGCGCGCTCCGTGAGTTCCGGATCGGCGCCGACCATGGGCGCCAGCGTCCTGGCCAGCGCGGCGATGCGGTGGATGCGCTCCAGCTGCGAGCCGAGCTTCTCGTGGAAGGTGACGTTGCCGAACTTCGCCAGCCGCTCTTCCAGCGGCACGGTGGCGTTGGTCTTGCGGTCGGTGTCCCAGAAGAACTTGGCGTCGGACAGGCGGGCGCGGATGACGCGCTCATTGCCGGAGATGATCGCCGCGCCGCCGTCGCTGGCCTCGAGGTTCGACACCAGAATGAAGCGGTTGGCGAGGCGCCCGGTGGCCGGATCGGTGAGGACGAAGCACTTCTGGTTGGCGCGGATGGTGGCGCGGATCACCTCGTCGGGCACATCGAGGAAGCTCTCGTCGAAGCTGCCCATCAGCACCACCGGCCATTCCACCAGCCCGCAGATCTCGTCCAGCAGGCCGGCGTCCTCGACCAGTTCGAGTCCCTGCGCCAGCGCAAGGTCCTTGGCGTCGGCGAGGATGATGTCCTTGCGCCGTTCGCGGTCGACGACGACGAAGGCGGTCTCCAGCTTGGCCATCCAGTCTTCCAACCGGCGGACGCGGATCGCGCCCGGGGCAAGGAAGCGGTGGCCGCGCGTGGTGTTGCCCGAGACCAGCTGGTCGACCTCGAAATGCACCACCTCCGGCTCCTCGGTCTCCGGACCGAAGGTGCACAGGATCGACTGCAGCGGACGCACCCAGCGCAGTGTGCCGGGGCGCACGGAATCCGCGCCCCAGCGCATCGATTTCGGCCACGGGAAGGCGCGGATGATCGCGGGCACGATCTCGGCGATCACCTCCGGCGTCGGACGGCCGTGCTTGTGGATGCGCGCGATGTAGAAATCGCCCTTCTTGGGATCGGTCTCAATGGTGGCCTGCTCAATGGAGGACAGCCCGGCCGCCTTCAGGAAGCCCTGGATCGCGCCATCGGGGGCGCCCACGCGCGGGCCCTTGCGCTCCTCGTGGGTGTCGGGCTGGCTGGCGGGCAGGCCATGCACGGCCAGCGCGAGGCGGCGCGGTGTGACGAACGCCTTGGCGCCCTCATAGATGAGGCCGCGTTCCACCAGCGCGTCGGTGACGAGCTTCCTGAGGGAATCCGCAGCACCCGCCTGCATGCGGGCGGGGATTTCTTCGCAGAACAGTTCGAGCAGGAGATCGGGCATGGGGCACGGGCGTTCGGGTCAGGGATGCGGGCCGCTCTAGCATGCGGCGCCACGCGAAGGGAGGGTGAGGGCAAGCCCCGCCCACCCGCGAGAGGTTCAGGGCGCCGGCGGCGTGCCGCCCGCTTTCGTCGCCAGCCAGGCGGCGCCGCACGCCTTGGCGAGCTCACGCACGCGCAGGATATAGCTTTGCCGCTCGGTCACGGAAATGACGCCGCGCGCGTCGAGCAGGTTGAAGACATGGCTGGCCTTGATGCACTGGTCATAGGCGGGTTGGGCCATGAGGTGGCGGGTACGGTCCTCGCTCCAGCCGGCCTCGAGGTACTTCGCCGCCGCGCTCTCGGCCATCTTGAACTGCTCGAACAGCATGTCGGTGTCGGCATGCTCGAAATTGTGCCGGGAATATTCCTGCTCGGCCTGAAGGAAAACGTCGCCATAGGTGACCTTCTCGTCACCTTCGCGGCCGTTGAAATTCAGATCGTAAACGTTCTCCACGCCCTGCACATACATGGCGAGGCGCTCCAGCCCGTAGGTCAGCTCGCCCGAGACCGGCGAGCACTCGAAGCCGGCCACGTACTGGAAATAGGTGAACTGCGAGACTTCCATGCCGTCGCACCAGCACTCCCAGCCAAGCCCCGAGGCGCCGAGCGTCGGACTCTCCCAGTCATCCTCGACGAAGCGCACGTCGTGGAGATTGAGGTCGATGCCGATGGCTTCCAGCGACCCGAGATAAAGGTCCTGAAGGTTGGAAGGCGAGGGCTTCAGGATCACCTGATACTGGTAATAATGCTGAAGCCGGTTGGGGTTCTCGCCGTAGCGCCCATCCTTCGGCCGGCGCGAGGGCTGCACATAGGCGGCCTTCCACGGCAGCGGTCCCAGCGAACGCAGGGTGGTGGCGGGATGAAAGGTGCCGGCGCCGACTTCCATGTCGTAGGGCTGCAGCACGACGCAGCCCTTGTCCGCCCAGAAGGCGTGCAGGGCGAGAATGAGACCCTGGAACGATTTGTCGGGGCGCATATGCGGCGGCAGGCTGGGATCGATCATGGGATGAGGCCGGCGGTTGGCTGGAAAGGCGCG
The DNA here is from genome assembly GCF_010669125.1 of Ancylobacter pratisalsi. NCBI lineage: Bacteria > Pseudomonadati > Pseudomonadota > Alphaproteobacteria > Hyphomicrobiales > Xanthobacteraceae > Ancylobacter > Ancylobacter pratisalsi. The sequence continues at coordinate 1,879,368 of NZ_CP048630.1, read as the reverse complement.
CAAACTAGGCCGGGCACGGCGCCCGATCAAGCGCGACAGCCGATTGCGTGACTTCCGATTGCGTGACTTCGCCGCTCTCTCGGTTTCCGTCCCGGCCAAATCCGACTAATTATCGCGCATGGACGATTTGCCCGGCGCGACGCCGACTTCCAACCAGCCCGACTGGACCGTCTCCGAGCTTTCCGGCGCGCTGAAGCGCACCGTGGAGGATGCCTTCGGCCATGTGCGGGTGCGGGGCGAGATTTCCGGCTATCGCGGGCCGCACTCCTCCGGCCACGCTTACTTCAGCCTGAAGGACACCAATGCCCGGATCGATGCCGTGGTGTGGAAAGGCGTTTTCGGGAGGCTTCGGCTCAAGCCCGAGGAAGGGCTGGAAGTCGTCGCCATCGGCCGCATCACCACCTTTCCCGGCAAGTCCTCCTACCAGATCGTCATCGAGCAGCTCGAATTCGCCGGGGCCGGCGCGATCATGGCGATGCTGGAAGAGCGCAAGCGGCGGCTGGCCGCTGAGGGGCTGTTCGCCCCGGAGCGCAAGCGCCGGCCACCCTTCCTGCCGCGCGTTGTCGGCGTCGTCACCTCGCCGACCGGGGCGGTGATCCGCGATATCCTGCATCGCCTGGCCGACCGCTTTCCGCGCCATGTGCTGGTCTGGCCCGTGCGCGTGCAGGGCGACACCTGCGGCCCGGAAGTGGCCGCCGCGATTCGCGGCTTCAACGCGTTGCCTGTGGGGGGACCCATTCCGCGCCCGGACGTGCTGATCGTCGCGCGGGGCGGGGGTTCGCTGGAGGACCTGCTCGGCTTCTCGGACGAGGCGGTGGTGCGCGCGGCGGCGGAGAGCGACATTCCCCTGATCTCGGCGGTCGGCCACGAGACCGACGTGACGCTGATCGACTTCGCCGCCGATGTGCGCGCCCCCACCCCCACCGCCGCCGCCGAAATGGCGGTGCCGGTGCGCGGGGAGTTGATCGCCGAGGTGGAAAGCCTGCATGCCCGGCTCGTCGGCGGGCTCACGCGCGGGGCGGAGCGCCGGCGCTCGGATCTGCGCGCGCTTGGTCGCCTGCTGCCCAGCGCGGACACGCTGCTCGCCGTGCCGCGCCAGCGCCTTGATGTCGCCGGCCAGCGCTTGCCGCGCGCGCTCAAGGCCAATGCCGGCGCGCATCGCTTGCGGCTGACCCGCGCCGAGGGCGGACTGGCGCCGCAGCGCCTCGCCGTGCTGGTGGAACGCCGCCGCGAACGCTTCGATCTGGTCGCGGGCCGGCTGGCCAGCGCGCTCAGGGCAAGCGCGAGTGCCCATCGCCAGACGCTGGCGCGGGGGCGCGAGCGTCTGGAGGGTCTTCACGCCCGTCTCGCACCGACGCTGCGGCGTGGCCATGAAGAACGCGCGCGTCGTCTCAGAGCGCTCGAGCAGTTGATGCAGGCGCTGTCCTACAAGGGCGTGCTGGCGCGGGGGTTCGCGCTGGTGCGCGATGCCTCCGGCGCGCCGGTGCGTGCCGCGCGCGAGGTCGCGGCCGGGCAGGCGCTGGAAATCGAGTTCGGCGACGGCAGGGTTTCCGCGACGGCTGCGGGCGAAGGGGCCGCCCCGCCCCCCGCACCACCGGCGCGGGCGCCGCGCAAGTCCTCCCGGACCTTGCCGAAGGAGCCGGCGCAACCCACCTTGTTCGAGACCTGAAATGTCCGATGTCATCGACCGGACGCTATTCGCCATAGGGCGGCTTGCCGCGAGGCAGGGCCTTTCATTATGGTGTGATCGCCGGCCACAGGAGGGCGGCGCCATGCTCCGCGACACAAGATGAACCGTTTCGAACGATTTTCCGCTTCCGGCGAGGCCGAGGTCCGCTATCTCGATGGCGACTTCCGTGTCGTGCGTCCCGGCACGTTCGTGCGGTGCGCGGTCACCGGCCAGTCCATTCCTCTCGATGAGCTGCGCTACTGGAGTGTCGATCTCCAGGAAGCCTATGCGACCCCCGAGGCCGTGCTGGCGCGGCTCTATCCCGAGCGCGCCAAGGCGCTCTGAGGGCCTGCCATACCCTGGCGGCTCTAGAGCGTGACGCCGGCGAGCATCCGGTCGAGCGCCTTGGCGCTGTGCGGCTCCAGCGACAGGCGGACCGGGAGCACGTCGGACGCCGCGAGAAGTTCCCGCCCCATCTGGCTGCCGGCAAGGCGCACGGCGTCCTTTTCCGTGGTGACGAGGAGAAGGTCCTCCGCGTCCGCCTGCCGGCGAAGCTCAGCGATCTCGGCGGCCGTGAAGACATGATGATCGGGGAAGTCGCGGGTGACGACGGGCAGCACGCCGAGGCTGCGCAGCGTTTCGAAGAACTTCGCGGGGCGTCCGATGCCGGCATAGGCCAGCACCCGCCGGCCGAACAGCCGGGCGACGGCCTGCGCTTCGGGTGCCAGCCGGCCACGCAGCACCACGAGGCCGGCGGCATAGCCGTCGCGCGCGACGCGTTCGCCCGGCGCGCCCTCGCCGAGCACGAGCAGGGCCTGGGCGTGCGCGAACTGCGGCGCGAGCGGCGCGCGTAGCGGTCCGGCCGGCAGGCACAATCCGTTCCCCACCCCAACGCCGGCATCCACCACCAGGATCGAGAGCTCCTTGGCCAGCGCCGGGTTCTGGAACCCGTCGTCCATGAGCAGGATGTCCGCCGTGTCCTGTGCGGCGGTCAGTGCGCCGGCCAGCCGGTCGCGGGCCACATAGGTCGGGGCCGCGCGCGCCAGCAGCAGCGGCTCGTCGCCGACATCGCCGGCGTGGTGGCGGGCCGGATCGACCTGCACGGGGCCGCGTTCGCTTCCGCCATAGCCGCGGGTCAGGATCGCCGGGCGGCGCCCCTGCTGGGCGAGCCGCCGGGCAAGATGGATCACGGTGGGGGTCTTGCCGGCGCCGCCGACCGTCGGGTTGCCGATGCAGATCACCGGAAGACCTACGGCGGTGCCGGTTCCGCGCATGCGCGCCAGCGTGAGCGCCCCGACCATGGTGCCAAGCGGGGAGAGCAGCTTCGCCGTCGTGCTGCGCTCACGTCGCCACCAGAAATCGGGCGCCTGCATGGTCGCTAGTGCCTCTCCAGCCGTATCTGTACCAGATAGGGGTCCACGGCGACGAGCGTGCGTTCCAGAGCGCCGCCGAAGCTCGAAATCGTCGTCTGTCCGGCCTCGATCATACGCTGACGCACGCCACGTTCCGCCAGAAGCGTGAAGGCGGTGGCGGCCAGCGAGCGCGCGTCCGTCACCGGCGCGGCGCCCCGGCTGGCATCCAGGGCACCATAGAGGTCGCTGAAATTGGTGACATGGGGACCATGAAGGATGGCGGTGTCGAGCTTGATGGGCTCGATCGGGTTCTGTCCGCCCTTGCGCACCAGCGAACCGCCGAGCAGGGCGACCGATCCCAGCCGGTAGAACAGCCCGAGCTCGCCGATCGTGTCGGCGACATAGATCGCCGTGCCACGATCGGGCAGGTAGCCGTCCGAGCGCAGCACGGCAGGACACCCGGCCTCATTGGCCAGCTGGATGATCGCGTGTCCGCGCTCGGGATGGCGCGGGGCGATGATGGTGAGCAGGTTCGGCCGTTCCTTGACCAGCCGCTGATGCGCCTCGATGACAATCTCTTCCTCGCCCGGATGGGTCGAGGCGGCGATGAGTACTTCGCGCCCCTGCGAGGCGCCGCGCAGCACGTCGAAGGCGGCAAGGTCGACCGGCGGCGGGGGGGAATCGAATTTCAGATTGCCGGTCACAATCACGCGCGGGGCGCCGAGCTTGGTCAGCCGCTCGCCATCGTCGGGCGCCTGGGCAAGGCACAGATCCACCCGGCCGAGCAGCGCCGCGACGCTGCCGAAAATGCGCTGCCAGCTGGCGAAGGACCGCGGCGACATGCGCGCATTGACCAGCATGAGCGGGATGCGGCGGGCATTCACCTCGATCAGGATGTTGGGCCAGAGCTCGGATTCGACCAGCAGCACCAGGTCCGGACGCCAGTGCTTGAGAAAGCGGCGCAGGAACAGCGGTGAATCGAGCGGCACGAACTGGTGGACGATGTCCGGTGGCAGACGGCTGGCGGCCAGCTTGGCCGAGGTCAGCGTGCCGGAGGTGAGAAGAACCTTGAAGCCGCGCGCGCGCAGTCGGTCCATCAGCGGCAGAACCGCGAGCATCTCGCCCACGCTCGCCCCATGCAGCCACACCAGCGGCCCCTTGGGGCGTGGCGCGCTGGCATGGCCATAGCGCTCGCGCAGCCGCGCCGGGTCTTCCTTGCCGCGCTTGAGACGACGCGACAGCAGGACGCGTACGAACGGCGTGGCCGCCCAGGTGGCGATCCGGTAGAGGCGGATGAGGAGAGTGGAGCGCGGCCTAGCCATATGCGGGTCTAGCCATGCGCGTCGCCGGCAGGCTCGACGGGTTCACGCCGGCCCACCAGTTCCTCGGCGCGCGCGGTCGCGACGTTGAGCTGGCGCTGAACCTCGTTGCGGGCCGCTTCCATTTCCTCGGCATTGGCGTCGGGCGACACGCGCACGCCGTCGCCGGCGACGACCGCCGCCCGGCCGAACGGCAGGTGGATCGCCGCGCGATCCCAGCTGCGGGCGAGAATGCGGTTCGAGGTGGCGATGGCGACCGGGTAGATCGGCCGCCCGGAATGCTTGGCAATGGTCACGACCCCAAGTCCGGCCTGGCGCGCGATCTTCGGCACGTCGGCGGTCATGGCCACGTTGGTGCCCTCAGATAGATGGCGGATCATTTCCAGCGTGGCGTTGAACCCGCCCTTGGTGCGGAAGTCGCGTCCCTGAGCGCCGGAGCCGCGCACGGCGCCGATGCCCAGCGCTTCGGCCGCGATGGCGTTCACATCGGCGTCGGCGCTGCGCGAGATCATCACCCGTGCCTTGTGGTGCGGCTTCACCAGAAATGGGGTGAGGAAGTGCTGCCCATGCCAGAAGGTCAGGATCATCGGCAGCTGCACTTCGGCCAGATCATACAGATCCGCCGGTTCCATCACCACGCGCTGGGTCCGCCAGACGAAACGCAGATACGATGCCATACCGCGCCCAAGCACGGTGCGGACCGTCTGCGACGTACGCAACTTACGCCACATGAAGCCGTGCCGGGCTCAGCGGGTCGTGGTGCTGGTATCGGGATCCAGCAGACGGTGAAGGTGAACGATGAAGTAGCGCATCTGCGCGTTGTCGACGGTCTGCTGCGCCTTGGCCTTCCAGGCCACGTGGGCCGTGGCGTAGTTCGGGAAGATGCCCACGATGTCGAGCGTGTCGAGATCCTTGAAGGTCACGCCGTCAATATCTTCGAGTTCGCCGCCAAAGACGAGATGGAGAAGCTGAGGGCTGTTCATGTTCCCAGTCGATTCCCGTTGCATACCGATCCTGCCGACCCGCCTCAGCGCGCCACGTCCGTGAGAGACGGGTGCAGCCGCAAACCGGCCGAAACGAGCGCTCCGTGCCGCGGCACGGGCGCGTTATAGGCGAGGGCGTGGCCGTCGAGCGTTGTCAGGCGTCCTCCTGCTTCGTGCACCAAAAGGTCGGCGGCGGCAAGGTCCCAGTCATTGCCGTTGGGCGACGCAAATGCCGCATCGAGCTCGCCGGTGGCCACGCGAGCAATGCGCAGGGCCAGTGAGCGGATGCGCGTTACACGCTCGAAGGTGTCGTGCCCCGCTATATGGCCGAGCCACTGCGTGGGCCCGTCGACCTTCGCGCCGATGACGCCGGGGCGCCCCGAGACGCGTATCGGCTGGCCGTTGCGGGTGGCGCCGCCACCGCGCACGGCAACGAACAGCTCTTCGGTGACAGGGGCGAACAGCGCACCGGCGATCGGCCGCCCGTCCTCCACCAGAGCGGCCTCCACGCACCAGTCCATGCCGCCCGACATGTAGGAGCGTGTGCCGTCGATCGGGTCGACGATCCAGACCCGGCGCCGGGACAGCCGCGAGGGCTCGTCCACCGTCTCCTCCGACAGCCAGCCATAGCCGGGCCCGACGAGGCTGAGGCGCTCACGCAGCATCACATCGACGGCGAGATCGGCCTCGGTGACGGGGGAGTCGTTGTGCTTCGACCAGGATTTGACGCCGGTGCGAAACATCTCAACCGCGACCGCTCCCGCCGCGACGACGGCGTCGGCGAGATGGCGGGCGGCGATGACGGGATCGGCGAGCGGGTCGTGGGGCGTCGGGAGCGGGCCCTCGGGCTTTCCGCCCGGCGCATCGGTCGGGGGCGTGTTCATCATCGGGGATTAGGCGGTACCCACCGCCGTGGCAAGTCGTATGTCGTAATGAAATCCGCCGGAAGCGACGTTTTGCGACAAGGTTTCATCAAGCATGCAGCAGGGAAACCCTCTGCCAAGAAACAGTCAACCATGTCGATTAAGCGGTCCGCGACGTCCGCCGGTCTAATTCTGCTGCAACACCGGGCCACCAGAGCCCGAACAGACGGCGGGGTGCACGATGAGTTGCCAGCTTGAGAGGGAGGTGATGCCTCCCATGACCGACTATCGCTTTGTGACGCTCGACATGCCCGCCGATCCCGAGAGCTGGCCGGTCGTCTTCTCCTCGATCGACCCGTCCGCGGATGGCGGCACCCGGCGTGTCGAACTGCACCGTGACCATCTGGTGCTTCGGCGACGCATGGCCGGCATCCCGATGAAGGTGCGCCTCGATCTGGCCGCCTATGAAGGGCTGGCCGTGGCGCTCCTCGATCCCGAGGGGGATGGCGAGGGCGTCGCCGTGGTGCTGCTTCATGCCGATCCCTCGCTGTCGGTGACGCTCTACAGCGCCCCTCACGCCAACGACGTCGTCGCCGAGTGGCGCCGCTGGAGCGCGGAGCTGGGTCGTCCCATGCTGGTGAGCGAGGCCGATGGCTCGCGTTCTCCCGCCTATCCCATGATCGGGCGCCTGACCGTGGCCGGCGTTCTCGCGCGCCGCCGCCGCCGCGGCGCCTTGAAGGACCGGCGCCCGAGCGTGTTCCGCCGCCGTGCGGCCGGTCGCCCGCTGGCCGTGCCGGCCCTGTCAGTCGGTGGCAAGGGCGCGCTCGCCGACTGAGAATAGCCACACCATGGTACTCGAAATGAGGCGGGTCTTGTGGCTAGAGTGGCGGGCCTGACGCGTTCGCCTGTCGCGGAGAAATCTCTATGAAGCCGATCCTTGCCACCCTCGCCACGCTGCTTCTGCTCGGATCGGCGCCCGCCTTTGCGGATGATTGCGCCCAGGCTGCGGCGGACGCTCAGTCCGCGCTCGACAGGGTCCTGGCCGATCTTGCGGCGAACGGTCCGAGCGCGCCGGAAGGCGACGATGCGCTCCTGAGCGAGGAGCCAACCCCCAATTCGATAGCGCAGACCGAAGCCGAGCTGGGAGACGGGACCCAGCCGGAAGTCGCGCAGAAGGCACTCGATCGTGCCCGCGCGGCGGCCGCGGCCGGCAATGAGGACGCCTGCCAAAAGGAAGTGGCCGCGGCGCGCGAGGCCATCGGTCTGAAATAGCACTCGACGGGCGCGCGCCCTCGCTTCCGCGTTCAGTCGCCTCCGACCTGGCCGACGGCGTGGGGAAGATGGCCATGGAAGGCATAGGCGAGTGCGGCCAGCCCCGCCAGAAGCAGGCAGGCGCCTCCCATGGCGACCGACAGGCTGGACCAGGCCAGCACCAGGGCCCCGATCGCGGCTCCTGTGACGAAAGACGCCCATGACGCGGCGTAGGACGCGGCTTCCTGCGGCGTTTCACGCCTGGTCGCGAAGCGGGACAGCGATTGGCCGAGACCGAACAGCGCGCCGGTGACGAAGCTCTTGCCGACATCCGCGCCGGCGATCACCTGATGGACGCTGTTCTGCATGCCCATGGCCAGAGCCACCGGCAGCAGGGCGCCATAGCCGATCCCGGCGAAAACCAGCGCCCAGGCGATGGCGAACATCACCACCTCGCAGCACAGGATAAGGATCAGTTTCATCTCGCCCACCGCGTCGGAAAGCGTGGTTCCGAGGAACGCGCCGCCGACGAAGCTGCCGATCACGCCAGCGGTAAACCCGACATGCGCCCAGTCGGCATCCGCGAGTTGGATGCCGAGCCGCGTGCTGTTGCCGCTCATGAAGGACAGGAACAGCCCGCCGAGATGGGCATAGCCGACCGCGTCGACGAAACCGGCGATAAGCGTGGCGAAGGTGGCGAAGGTGAAGCGGCGAAGGGAGGGGCGCATCGATCCGGAATGGCAGCGGCGGGATAATAGGGGTCGGCCCGGAACCCGCGCGGGACGAGGGACTATCGGGCGCCTCGTGAGCCGCCACTGGGGGCCCGTGCCGAGGAGGTCGACCGTGGCAGCATAACACCGTGCCTGCGTGCCGCCACGGCGGAGCCCTCATGAGCGCGTGCAATAACAGAATATTTGCGGTTTCATCGCCAAGCTTCGGTGATTTCGCCGCGAAGGTGCGGCGCGCCGTCCCGTGAATGGTCCCGTTTCCCCAAGAGGCATCCATGCGTCACAAGATCATTGGCACCACAATGCCGGTTCTGGAAATCGGCCTTGAGGCCGGCGAAAAGGTCATCGGCGTTCCCGATCAGCTTTCCTGGATGTCCGGCGATATCAGCCTGACCACCACCATGGCCGGCGGCGGAAGCAGCGGGCTGTTCGGCATCATGAGCCGCGCGGTTTCCGGTGGCGGGCTTTTCATGACGGAATTCCACGCCGAGCGTGGCCCGGGCAATGTGGCGTTCGCCGCCAAGCTGCCCGGCAACATCATGGCGACCGAGGTCGGCGGGGCAGGTTATCTCGTCCATCGCCACGGCTTCATCTGCGGCACGCCGGGCATCGAGGTGGCCAGCGCATTCCAGCAGACGCTGGGAGGCGCGGTGTTCGGCGGGGAAGGGTTCGTGCTGCAGAAGCTATCGGGCTCCGGCACCGCCTGGATCGAACTCGGCGGCGAGATCGTGACCTATGAACTTCAGCCCGGCCAGGTCCTGCTGGTGCATCCCGGCCATGTCGGCCTGTTCGAGGCGAGCGTGGCTTTTGAGCTCACCACCATGCGCGGCGTCAAGAACGCGCTGTTCGGCGGGGACGGGCTGTTTCTGGCGAAACTCTCGGGGCCGGGCAAGGTGTGGCTGCAGACGCTGACCGCGCCGGGCCTCGCCCACGCGCTCAGCCATTATCTGCCCAGCCGTCAGGGCTGACCGGCGCCTGTTCCGCTGAGCAGGATCAGTCCCACGACGCCGCCGCCCAGGACGAAGAGGGCGGGATTGACCCGTTTGACGAAATAGACCCCGCCGAAGACCACGATGGCGATGGCGATCGTGGTCGCGCCCTCGATCGCGGTGCGCGCGATCGACACCGTGCCTGCCGCCATGAGGCCGACCACCAGCGGAGCAAGGCCGCGCTGCAGCGCCTCACGCCAGGGCGAGCCCTCGAAGTGGTCCCAGACCCGCGAGGCACCCCAGGAAATCGCCCCGGCCGGCACAAAGAAGCCGAGAAAGGCCAGAAGCGCGCCGAGATAGCCGGTGACGTGATAGCCGATGACCAGCACCATCAACATGTTCGGACCGGGGACCACCTGCCCGAGGCCGTAAATGTCGCGGAACTGGTCGTTTGTGAGCCAGTGATGGGTGCCCACCACCAGTTCCTTGGTTTCAGGAAGCACCGCTGCGCCCCCGCCCACGGCGAGAACCGAGAGCAGCGAGAAGACGCCGAGGACGGAAAGATTCTCGCTCATGCCACGGATTCCGGAGGTTCGCTCGGGCCGGAGCCGGACGCCTTGCGCGGCCGGTAGATGATGATTGCCGCCGGTCCGACGGTGAGAAGCACCCAGATCAGTGAGATGTGCAGCACGCTGACCATGATCAGCGTCACCGCGATGATGGCGACGTCGATCAGGTTGCCGAACTGCTTGCGCCCGATCTGCAGCGTCACCGCGCTCAGCATGCCGACGGCCGCCGCGCCGACGCCGACCAGCGTGGCGTTGACATAGGGGTTCTTGGCGTTCGAGGCGTAGAGCACGCCCAGGATCATCACCAGTGTCGCGCCCGGCAGGGTGATGCCGAGAAAGGCAACGACAGAGCCGGGAATGCCGCGCAGCCGGTCACCGACGATGATGCTCATATTGGTGGCATTGAGGCCCGGCAGCGCCTGCGCGATTTCAAGCGCCGAGAGAAAGCGCTCCTCGTCCAGCCATTTCTTCTGCAGCACCAGGCTCGCGCGCAAATAGGCGACCACGCCGCCGCCGAAGCTCACCGCGCCGATGAACAGAAAGGTGACAAAGATCTCCCACAGCGTGACGTCGCGCGGGATGGCGAACGCAGCGGCCGGGGCGGCGGCTGGCGTGCCGGCAATGGGGTCGGCCTTCGGTGGATTGCTCATCGCGGCGCGCTCACCCTTCCTGGCTCGCCACGACCTGCTTGCCGAAATTGTAGACCAGCGATGTCTTGGTGGTGCCAAGCTGTACCCATTCGGGCGCGTGCTCCTGAATGGCCTTGAAAAATTCCTCCGAGCGGGTGCGGGCCTTGTCGTGAAGCGTATCGTAGCGGTCGAACTTTGCCTGGAAGGCGAATTCGCCCACGATGGATGTTTCGCTGACCCGCTCGCGCCAGACGGCGATCGTCGCCTTGGCGACGAGCCCGTGGCCAAAGTCGAACTCGCCGACATTCACCTGAACCTCGACCACCGGCAGCTTGTTCACCAGCGAGATCTGCGCGGTCTTCCCCGCCGGACAGTGACCGTTGAGCGCGGGGAACACCTGGGCGATGCGCTCCAGCCCTTCGTTCAGCACGAGGCCGGGCGTCATCAGCACGCAGTTGTGGGAGAACAGCGAGCGCATGCCGCCCACTTTTTCTTTCAGCGGCAGCAGCTCTTCCTTGAACTTGATGTTGGCTGAGCCCTGGATGTGCGGGGTCACGTCAACCGCCGCCGCGGTTTCGAGTTCCGGGTGGCGGAATTTCAGCGTCAGCTCGTGGTCCGGGTCGGGCCAGCCATCGGTGTAGAAGGTGCGCTTGCGCAGGATGAACGCGTTTCGGTAAAGGTCGTATTCGGGCGTGTCGTAGAACAGCACCTCGCGGACATGGCGCTTGAAGCCGTCCTTGTGCGTGGTGACGCCGACCTTGAATTCGGGCGCGATCAGGCACAGCTTGTGCCAGTAGACCTCGAACTGATGGGGATCGAAGAACCGCTCCGGGCGGAGCAATATCTTGTACTCGCGGTAGTGAATGTCGTCCATCGCCGACCTCGGAGGGGACGTGCATGCGGCACGCCATTTTCGGGTTTACGCCTAGTCCCTTTCCGTCACAAGAGCCCTGTCACTGAGGTGTCATGCCATGCTGCGCCCTTGATGCGCGGCCCGGTTCTGTGGTCCAAGAAGGGGTCCGTCCGGGTGCCTGCGGGAGAGGCGATCGGGCTCCGCAAGAGAGAGAAACAACCATGTCCTCAAAGCTCGACCAACTGCGTGCCATGACCGTCGTCGTCTCGGACACCGGCGACATCGAGACGGTGCGGCGCCTCAAGCCCCAGGATTGCACTACCAATCCCACCCTGCTGCTCAAGGCGGCCGGGATGCCGGCCTACGCCCACCTTGTCGACGAAGCGATCGACTGGGGTAAGCGCCAGGGTGGCTCGCGCGAGAGCGCGGTGATGGCAACCTGCGACCGGCTGGCGTTGAATTTCGGCGCCGAACTCGCCTCCATCGTTCCCGGCCGGGTCTCGACCGAGGTCGATGCCGACCTGTCCTTCGATACCCAGGCGACGATTGCCAAGGCGCACGCCTTCATCAAGGCCTACGAGGCGCGGGGCGTCGGGCGTGAGCGCATCCTGATCAAGATCGCCTCCACCTGGGAGGGGCTGCGCGCCGCTGAGGCGCTGCAGAAGGAAGGCATCGACTGCAACCTCACCCTCTTGTTCTCCATCGTCCAGGCGGTGGCGGCGGCGGATGCGGGCGCGTTCCTGATCTCGCCTTTCGTCGGCCGCATCCTCGACTGGCACGTCAAGGCGGGAGAGGGCCCGTTCACGGCCGAAACCGACCCCGGCGTGGTCTCGGTTCACCAGATCTACGCCTACTACAAGAAGTACGGCATCAAGACCGTGGTCATGGGCGCCTCCTTCCGCAACACCGGCGAGATCGAAGCGCTGGCGGGCTGCGACCGGCTCACCATCGGTCCGGCGCTGCTCGACGAGCTTGCGGCCGACGAGGGCACGCTGGTGCGCCGGCTGGACCCGGCCAATGTCGAGGCCGCGCCCGCCAAGCTCGAGCTTGACGAGAAGGCGTTCCGCTTCGCGCTCAACGAGGATCAGATGGCGACGGAGAAGCTCTCCGATGGCATCCGTCTCTTCGTGAAGGACCTGCGGACGCTTCGCGGCATGGTGGCGAAGCGGCTGGAGGGCGTCGCGGCAGCCTGATAGGGAGAGCTGTCTTCTCTCCCTGTTGTGGCCGATTTCCATGCTGAGTCCCGAACTGGTCTTCGCCCTCGCGGCCGTGCCCGCGGCGGCGGCGGTAGGCATGGGAAAGGGTGGGGTGCCGATGATCGGCACCCTCTCCGTGCCGATCATGTCGCTGGTGATGCCGCCCATCGCCGCTGCCGGGCTGTTGCTGCCGGTCTATGTGGTCAGCGACATGTTCGGCGTCTGGGCCTATCGGCGCGAGTTTTCTGGACGAAACCTTGCCATATTGATGCCCGCCGGCGCCCTTGGCATCGGGGTCGGCTGGGCTACGGCATCCATCGTCACCGATGCGCTTGTGGCGCTGATGGTCGGGCTGATCGGCCTCGCCTTCTGTCTGAACCGCTGGTTTGGTGGCGCGGCGCGCGCGGCGCGTTCCGCTGATGTGCCGCGCGGGCTGTTCTGGGGTGTCGTTGCCGGCTTCACCAGCTTCGTGACCCATGCCGGCGGGCCGCCGTTCCAGATGTATGTGGTGCCCCAGCGCCTGCCGAAGATGGTCTTCGCGGGCACGTCGACCATTCTGTTCGCGGTGATCAATGCGTTGAAGCTGGGACCTTACTGGGCACTCGGCCAGCTCAGCCTGCCAAACCTCAAGATCGCCGGGCTGCTGCTGCCGGTCGCCGTGGCGTCGACGTTTTTCGGCGTGCGTGTTACCCGCATCCTGCCTGAGGTTCTTTTCTACCGTCTGGTGGTGTCGGCGCTGTTCCTGCTGTCGCTCAAGCTGACCTATGACGGCGTTACCCATATGGCGGGCTTGTGAGCGCGCGGCGCGCTCAGTCCTGCGGGCCCGCGCCGGCAAGCGCGGCGGCGCACCAGAACCCCAGGGCCAGGACCATCGAGCCGGCCACGATCGCCATCAGCACCGCATCGTAGCTTCCGGTCGTGGTCCAGAGCAGGGCGAGGCCCATGGGGGCGACGGCACGGGCGATCGTCGCGGGAAAGGACAGCGCGCCGTTAACCGCGCCATAGGCCCGCCGCGTGATCAATTCAGGCACCACCAGCCCGCGCACAATGGTGAGGATGCCGTTGACCGCGCCAAAACTGACGGCGAACAGCGCCACCAGCGCGAAGTCGCGCGGCATGAATTCCAGCGCCAGGAACGCCAGCGGAAACACCGCGACGATCAGCGAGCCGACCACACGCACCGGCGCGCGCGGCGCCAGCAGCCAGATCGCCAGGCGACCCGTCACCTGCGCCGGGCCGATGATCGCGATGGCTCCGACCACGGTGGCGGTGTCGAAGCCGCGTTCGATCAGCAGCGGATAGGCGTGGAAGGTGAAGCCCGAGAACATCGCTGAATAGGCGGTGAAGGCCACGGCCAGCGCCCAGAAGGCCGGCTGGCGCACCGCCTCGCCAATCGCCGATCGCCCGCCCGGTGACGCGCCATTTCTGGGCGGGTGCACCGGGGCATCGGCGACGGTTTCTATGGCTGCAAAGTTCACCATGCCGCAGACCAGAATATTGATGGCGCCGAGGATGAGCAGCGTATCCCGCCAGCCCAGCTGGTCGAGAAGGAGCTGGATCAGGGGGATGAAGACGGTGGAGGCGAAGCCGCCCCACATGGTGAGCGCGGTAATGCCCGCGCGCGCATGGGCCGGGCCGGACTTGCGCGCCACCACGGCGAAGGCAGGCTCGTAGAGGGTCGCCGCCTGCATGGCACCGATGCCGGCGACCGCGCCATAGAACAGGATGAGGCTGTCGGCCTGCGCCCACAGGATCAGGAGCAGCCCGGCCACAAGCGATCCGCCGGCCATCACCCATCGGCCATGGCCGCGATCGATGGCGACCCCGATCGGATAGGCGCAGAGGCCCGCGAGCGCGAGGCCGAGCGTCGCCGCGCCGTAAAGCTCGGTCTTGGACCAGCCAAGATCGGTGCTCATCGCCTGCGCGATCAGCGGGAAGCTGTAATAGAGCGAACCCCAGGAGCAGAGCTGACCCAGGCCGAGCCCGTTGATGAACAGGCCGCCGGAGCGTGGCGGCTGATGGGGGGCGGCGGGCGATGAGTAGGTCACGGTCGGGCGCCGCCTCGTCGTGTCAGCTGGCGGGTGCCAGGACCTGGTGGACGAGATTGACCCAGTAGCTGGCCCCCACCGGCAGCAATGCGTCGTTGAAGTCGTACTCCGCGTTGTGAAGGTTCGGCCCCGGACCGCTGGCAAGGCAAAGATAGGCGCCGGGCACCGCCTCCAGCATGTAGGCGAAGTCCTCCGCTGCCATGATGGGCTCGAAATCGGCAATCACGCGGTCATCACCGGCCGTGGCGCGGGCGGTCTCGATGGCGGTCCCGAACGGCTCTTTCCAGTTCACCAGCGACGGGTAACGCCGCTCGTAGCGGATCTGCGCCTGTGCCCCCTGCGCCGCGCAGACACCCTCGACGACGGCGCGAAAGCGCTGCTCGACGAGATCGCGCACCTCGGGCGTGAAGGTGCGCGCGGTGCCGCGCAGCACAACCTCGTCAGGGATGATGTTCCAGGTCTCGCCACCATGAATCTGGGTGACGGTCAGGACCGCAGCCTCCTGCGGGCTCACCGAGCGCGCGACGATCGACTGGAGCTGGGCAACGACCAGAGAGGCCGCCAGCACCGGGTCGATGCCGCGCTGGGGCATGGCGGCGTGGGCGCCGCGGCCGAGGATCTTCACCTCGAAGATGTCGAAAGCGGCGAACATCGGTCCCACCCGCCCGAGAAAGGTGCCGAAGGGGGCATTGGGCCAGTTATGCAGTCCATAGACCTGCTGCATCGGGAACAGGTCGAACAGACCCTGTTCAACCATCACCTTGCCGCCGCCCTCGTTCTCTTCCGCCGGCTGGAAGATGAAGTGGACCGTGCCGGCGAAATCGGGGTTCTCGGCGAGATGACGCGCGGCGCCGAGCAGCATGGTCATGTGCCCGTCATGGCCGCAGGCGTGCATCTTGCCCGGCGTATCGGAGCGATAGGCGAGGTTCGTGGCCTCATGGATGTCGAGCGCGTCCATGTCAGCCCGCAGTCCGATGGCGGGTCCCGCCCCGCGCTGGCCGTGAAGGGTCGCCACCAGACCCGTGCCGGCAAGGCCGCGATGCAGCTCCAGGCCGAAGCTCTCCAGCTTCTCGGCGACATAGGCGCTGGTGCGATGCTCCTCGAAGGCGGTCTCCGGCATGGCGTGAAGGGTGCGCCGCCAGCCGGTCATCTCGTCCGCCCGGGCCGCGATCGCCGGCACCACGCCCGGAAGTGGCTGCTCGCTCATTCTGCATGCTCCCGTTCGGTGCCCGCGCCGTCGCGTGGCGTCTATAATCCGCGTCCCGAGGTGGAACAAGCGCAGGGCCGGCATGCGCGCGATGCGGGGGCGGGGTGCGGGAGAATTCGGAACCTTGCACGGGGCGGGCGGTTGACGATGCGTCATGCCCCTAAGGAGACCGCCATCGCTCATGTCGCAGCATTCCCTCCAGCTCGCTGAAGATCTCGTCGAGAGCGCCCTCGCCGAACGTCCGGTACCTCCCACCGTTGCGCCGCCAGAGCGGCTGGGCGAGGGACCTTTGCTGCGTCCCGGCCGCAACACGTGGAAGGTGGAGCAGGCGGCGCGCGCCAGCGTCCTGGTCGATGGCGGGGCCTATTTCGGCGCGCTGCGCCAGGCAATGACGATGGCGCGCGACACCATCCACATCTGTGGCTGGGATCTCGACAGCCGGATGAAGCTGGTGGACGAAAGCGGAGAGGCCAAGGATGGTCTGCCGGAGACGCTGGCCGATTTTCTGTCGGCGCTCGTGAAGCGCAACCCGCGTCTGCGGGTTCGCCTGCTGCTCTGGGACTATTCGGTACTGTTCGCCTTCGAGCGCGAGCTCACCCCGCTCTATTCCTTCCTGTGGAGCACGCCGGCGCAGATCGAACTATGCCTCGACGATGCCCTGCCGCTGGGCGCCTCGCACCACCAGAAGGTCGTCGTTATCGACGACGCGATCGCCTTTTCTGGCGGGCTGGATCTGACCCGGCGGCGCTGGGACGTCAGCGAGCATCTGCCGGACGATCCACGTCGGACCGACCCGACGGGGGCGCGCTATGCGCCGTTCCACGACGTACAGATGGCGGTCGACGGTCCAGCGGCGCGGGCGCTGGGGAAGCTGTTCCTTCAGCGGTGGCAGCGCGCGGCGTGCGAGCGCTTGCCATCCTCCCGGCCCAATCGCGGGGCGGATCGCTGGCCGGACAGGCTGGTTCCCGATTTCCATGACGTCGGCATCGGGATTGCCCGCACCCTCCCCGCCTATCCCGATGCCGCCGAGGTTCGCGAGGTCGAGACCCTGTTCTTCGATATGGTCGATGTCGCCGAGCGCTACATCTATATCGAGAACCAGTTCTTCACCTGCGAGCACATCACCGGGCGTCTGGTCGAACGCATGTCGGCGCGCCCGGAACTTGAAGTCGTGATTGTGATGCCGCAGGGCTATCGCGGCTGGTTCGAGCATCGCGCCATGGGCATCGGGCGCCAGCGTGTGCTGGAGAAGTTCGCGGCGGCGGGGATGGCGCGCCGGGTGCGGATGCTCTACCCCGAATCCGTTGCCTCCAACGAGGCGACGCCGATCATGGTCCATTCCAAGGTGACGATCATTGACGACCGCATCCTGCGCATCGGCTCGGCCAATCTGTGCAACAGGTCGATGGGGTTCGACAGCGAGTGCGACCTCGTGGTCGACGCCGCCGACGAGAAACAGCGCGCGGCGGTGGCGGCGGTGCGTGACCGTCTGCTCGCGGAGCATGTCGGCATGAGCCCCGAGGAGGTCGGTGCCATCGTCGAGCGTACCGGCTCTCTTGCCGCGGTGCTCGATGCCAGCGATGAGAAAGCGGCGCGCCGGCTGGTTGAGGTGTCGTCGTCGGCCGGCTCCGACGAGTTCTCGATGCCCGCCATCGACGCACTCGCCGATCCGATCGAGCCGATCTACGACGAGCGCCCGGAACCCGAGGCGCCTGGCCGCCTCAAATGGATCATCCCCGTCGTGGCGGCCGTGGCCGTGATCGTGGCCCTCGTGCTGGCCTGGAGCTACTCGCCCTTCACCGAGCCGGAGAAGATTATCGGGGCACTGGAGGGCCTTTCCCAGCACCCGTGGGCGCCCGCGCTCATGGTGGTCATCTTCGTGCTCGGCGGGTTGGTGGTGTTTCCGGTCACCGTGCTCATGGTGGCGACGGTTGCCGTTTTCGGTGGCTGGTCCGGTGCCATTCTCGCGGCGATCGGCGCACTGGCGAGCGCCGCCGTCACCTTCGGAATCGGCCGTTATCTCGGCGCCGGGCTGGTGCGACGCTTCATCGGCCCACGCATCGGCCGCATCCGACGCGGCCTTGCCGACCAGGGTGTGCTCACCGTGGCGACGATGCGCCTGGTGCCGATCGCGCCGTTCACCTTCGTCAATCTCGTGGCCGGGGCGGCGGAGCTGCGCTTCATCGACTACATGCTGGGCTCAGCCATCGGGATGCTGCCCGGTCTCGTGGTGATGACGGCCCTGGGCCGGCAGATCGTCGAGCTGGTCACGGCTCCGTCGCTGCTCAGCGTCGCTGCGCTGATCGGCGTCATCATGCTCTGGGTGCTGTGTTCCTTCGGCCTGCAATTGCTGGTCAGCCGTTTCCGGAGGACGGCTTGAGCATGCCCCGCCCTGCGGGGACGCTGCGGCTGATGACGTGGAATATCCATGGCGGCATCGGCCCGGATCGGCGCTTCGATCTGGACCGCGTCGCCGCGCTGATCGCCGGCCACGCACCGGACATTCTCGCTTTGCAGGAAATCGACACCCGCGGGCGCAGCGTCGATGTGCTGGCGCCGCTCCAGGGCCTCGCCATCGGCCATTTCACCGAGGCGCGTACCATCGCGGTGCCGGACGGACACTACGGCCACGCGCTGTTCTCGCGCTGGCCGGCTGAGGAGGTCGTGCTCCACGATCTCTCACACCGCCGGCATGAGCCGCGCATCGCCATCGAGACCGTGCTGGGCACCGAGCACGGCCCCTTGCATCTCGTGGCGGTCCATCTCGGCCTCGCCATCACGGAGCGTCGGCGCCAGGCCCGGGCACTCGCCGCGATGGCGGGGAGCAAGCCCGGGATCTCGACCGTGATGCTCGGCGACTTCAACGACTGGTTTTCCTTCGGTGACGTCAGCCGGGCGATGCGGCGGGAGCTTCCCGAGCGCACGCGCCTTCGCACCTTTCCCGCTCGCCGCCCCGCGCTGCGGCTCGACCGCGTCTATTGCGGTGTGCCGGGCATGCTGGCCGATGCGTTCAGCGACCCTTCGGCCAGGCTTTGCTCCGACCACCTGCCTGTCATCGCGGACATTCGTCTGCCCGCTCCCGCCGGCGCGGAGGCGGAACCCCTCCTGTCGCGGCACGTTGACCTTGCACACAGCAAGACAGGTCGTGAGACGGGAAGCGCAGATGATGAGCCCGAACGAGCAGGTCCCGAACCCGCCGATGCCGACGCCGGATCCCGCGCCCATACGTGATCCGGCGCGGCCGCCGGTCCGCGATCCCGATGTGCCGGGCATACGCGACCCTGAGCCGCCGGGCATCAGTGATCCACCGCCGGCACCCCCACCGCCGCCCACATTTCCGGACGGGGGCGTCGCAATGTCGGTGCGACGCGAACCGGATGTTCCCCGCCCGCGACCCTTCATCGAGGATCCCTTTGTGCCGCCGGCGCCGGACTCCGACATTCGGCCTGAGATTGATGAGCCCGGTGACGAGCCAGGCGCCCCGCCGCTCGACCTGCCTCCGCGCGACGCGCCCCCGGAGCCGGCATCTCCTCCCGGAATGTAAGCGGAGGTAAAGTAAAAATGGATGGAACGTTTGTCTTTTCGATCCGTTTTTACTGCGAGAAGCGCGGAGCGTCGGTATGATGTCCGCCAAAAATCTCAGATATCATAAACTGTCAGCTCCATAGGGAGAAATGAACTATGAGTATTTTCAGCAAAGACATCAAAACCATGGATGATCTCTTCGTTCATCAGCTTCAGGATATCTATTACGCCGAGAAGCAGATTGTGAAGGCTCTGCCGAAGATGATCGACAAGACGACGGATGCGAAGCTGAAGGCCGACTTCTCCAAGCATCTGACCGAGACCGAGGGCCACATCACGCGTGTGGAAGAGGTCTTCAAGATGCACGGCGCCAAGGCCAAGGCCGTCGATTGCCCGGCGATCGACGGCATCCTGAAGGAAGCCGATGAAATTGCCGGCGAGGTCGCTGACAAGCAGGTGCTGGACGCCGCGCTGATCGCCGCCGCGCAGGCCGTGGAGCATTACGAGATCACGCGCTACGGCACGTTGGTGGCGTGGGCCAAGCTGCTGGGCCGCTCGGATTGCGCCAGCGTGTTGGCGAAGAATCTGGCCGAGGAGCACAACGCGGATGCCAAGCTGACCAAGCTGGCTGAATCGCGGGTGAACCTCCAGGCCGCCGAGTAACTGTTAGCGAGCCGCCAGGTGCTGGGCGCGTCCCGGCACCGCGCGATCGGCAGTGTCGGAGGCCTTGGGCCACGGCGCTGCCGATTTTCGTTCAGAGGAGGGTTTGTCATGCCGGCAAAATCCAAGGCACAGCAGATGGCGGCCGGTGCCGCCCTTTCCGCCAAGCGCGGCGAGACGCCCAGGAGCGAGCTTCAGGGCGCATCGAAGTCGATGATGGAATCAATGACCGAGAAGGAACTTGAGGAACTCGCCTCCACGCCCCGCAAGGGCAAGCCGGACCACGTCGGGGACACCAAGAAGTAGGGTTCACCAAGCCGGCTTGGCGGGATGCCGCGAGAGACGGAGCCGCCGGAACGGGGATGCCCGCCGCGCGATCGGCGGAAGGCGCTCAGATGCTTGCGGGCCATTCATCCGAGGCGGCGCGCATGTGGCTGCGTGTCCGGGTTTTCTGCTCAGCTCTGGTCGTTTTCATATTCATCCCACAGCACACGGTGATCTGCGTCCTGTATCTGAACGGGTCTGCGCGCCTCATCCTTCATCATGGCGTGCGCCTGGCGCTTGGCTTCGTCCAGCTGGGTAAAGGTGCGTGCGTTCATCATGCCGCACAGGCCCGGCGCGGGATCGCGGGGCTCCTGGAACAGCAGCCGGAATGGCGGTGAAGGGGTGTGAGCGGACTTTTCAGGAGGACGACGCATTTCGTTGGGATCCTTCGGCGGCGTCGACGAAAGCGACCGACAAAAGGGCAACGGGCCGATGCCCAGGCTGTTCCATCGAATAGGGGCCTCGCCACACGTTCGCGAATAATGCATGACCTTCGGGAATAGGAAGACCTGCCGCTCCGTATACCGGTTATGAGGCGAGAAACGTCGACATCCGTTCACGGCCGTTCCGGTGGAAGTTCTTCCGATCCGGGTCGCTTCGACGTGCTCGGGCAGTTGCCTGCGCTTCGCCGCTACGCGCGCGCCCTTACCCGCAACGAGGCGGACGCCGAGGATCTGGTGCACGACGCGTTGCTGCGCGCCTATGAGCGGCGCGGCAGCTTCGAGCCGGCGCGCGGTGTGCGCGGCTGGCTGATGTCGATCCTGCACAACGTGTTCATCGACCGCCGCCGCAGCCATGTTGCCGAGGCGCGGCGGGCCGCGGAGAGCGTGGAGCTGGCCGATCAGGCTGTGCCGGCCCCGCAGGAACATCATGTAAGGCTGGCGCAGGTTCGCCAGTCCTTCATGGCGCTGCCGGAAGAGCAGCGCGCCGCGCTTCATCTCGTTGCCATTGAAGGGCTCGGCTATGCCGAGGCCGCCAGCACGCTCGGGATTCCACAGGGCACGCTGATGTCCCGCCTGTCCCGCGCCCGCGCTGCTTTGCGGGCGATCGAGGAAGGGGAGGCCCCCCGGATCACTCAACTTCGTGTGGTGGGAGGATCAGATGACCCGTCCCGTTGACCCTGTCTCCGACGACGACCTGCAGGCCTATGTCGACGACGAACTCGACGTGGCCCGTCGTATCGATGTCGAGGCCTATCTGAGCGCCTATCCGGCCGCGGCGTCGCGGGTGATGGCGGATCTGCGTATTCGCGACGAATTGCGACTTTCGCTCGCCGATACGCCGCGCGATGTCGCGCAGGCGGGCGCGCGGCTGGCCTCGACCGAGGCCGCGCGGCGCCTTGAGGGCGCCCTGTCGCGCGATCGCTGGATGCGCGCTCTGCGCCGGGTCGCGGCGGTGGGCCTGCTTGTCGGGGCGGGGTGGCTCGCTCATGCCGAATTCGGTCCGCTGGGGGTGAGCCGCGTCGTCGCCTCCGACCTGCCGCCGGCCTATGTCGAGGATGCCGTCCGCGCCCATCGCACCGCGCAGGTGCGTGCCGGCATGCTGTCCCAGGCCGGGGCGGGCTACGACCCGGCCGAGATCCGGGCCGCCACGGCCATCGTGCTACCGGTCCTGCCGAAGGACTGGGCGGTGGAGGATGTGCAGGTCTTCCCCTCCGCTTTCGGCCCCAGTGTCGAGATGTCCGTAAAGACGCAGGACTTCGGCACCGTCTCGCTGTTCGCGGTGCGTCCCGGCAGCTTCGATGTGGTGCCTGCCACCAGCGTGCCGCGCGGCGAACTCAACGCCGCCTACTGGCAGGTCGGCGAAGTGGCCTATGCGCTTGTCGCCCATGCGCCCCCGCGCGAGCTCGACCGCACCGCGGCGCGGCTGGCGCGCTCGCTCTACTGATTTTGACTTCGAACCGCTTTTCCCAAGGGAGAACTTCATGAACACGCCGAATTCAGGCTTCCAGTGGCAGGCCGGCGCACGTGGCGCCGACCGGGCCGTCTTCGACGAGGGCCTGCGTCGCCATATGCTGCGCGTCTACAACTACATGGCGATTGGTCTGGTGCTGACGGGGGCCGTGGCCTTCATCGTCGGCACGACGCCGGCGCTCTATGTGCCGATCTTCTCCAGCCCGCTGAAATGGGTGGTGATGCTCGCGCCGCTCGCCTTCGTGCTGTTTTTCTCGTTCCGCATGCAGTCGATGTCGGCCAGCGGGGCGCAGACCATGTTCTGGGCCTTCTGTGCGGTGATGGGGCTGTCCATGGCCTCGATCTTCCTGGTGTTTACCGGCACCTCGATCGCCCGCACCTTCTTCATCGCGGCCACCATGTTCGGGGCGACGAGCCTCTACGGCTACACGACCAAGCGCGACCTCTCGCAGTTCGGCTCGTTCCTGATCATGGGCCTTATCGGCGTGGTGATCGCGAGCCTGGTGAACCTGTTTCTTGGCTCGACCATGCTGCAGTTCATCGTCTCGGTGGCCGGTATTCTGGTGTTCGTGGGCCTGACCGCCTGGGACACGCAGAGCATCAAGGAGCAGTACGCCGATCATTTCGATTCCGAATCGCAGCAGAAGCTCGCTGTATTCGGTGCCTTCTCGCTCTATCTGAACTTCGTGAATATCTTCCAGCTTCTGCTCAACTTCACCGGCGAGCGGGAGTGAGAAGGAGCGCCGCCACGGAGGATCTGAGATGAACGAGCAGGATCGCCAGGCCATTGACGGGCTCTTCGTCAAACTCGCCGAAGCCGAGAGCCGTACCGGACCACGCGACGGCGAGGCGGAGGGCTTCATCGCCCAGTGCATCGCCCGCCAGCCGGCCGCGCCCTATCTCATGGCGCAGACCATCGTCATGCAGGACTACGCCCTGCAGCAGGCGCAGGCGCGCATCGAGGAACTGGAACGGCAGGCGGCCCAGTCGCGGGCGGCTGAGGACGAGGCGCCCCGCCCGGCATCGGGCGGGCTTCTTGGAGGCCTGTTCGGTTCCAGCGCGCCGCCCGCGCGGCGCGGCTCGGTTCCCTCCATGCCGCGGGCGGCGTCGGGCGCTTCAGGCGCGTGGGGCCAGACCGGCGGTGCGTTCAATGTCCCGCCGCCCGGTGCCGCCGGGCCTGGTACCCCTGCGCCGGGAGCGGCGCCCCGCCCGGGATTTGGCGGCGCGGGTGGTGGCGGCTTTCTCGCCGGTGCGGCGCAGACGGCGATGGGGGTCGCGGGCGGCGTGCTGCTCGGCAACGCCATTGCCGGCATGTTCAGGGGCAGCGAGGCTCAGGCGGCCGAGAGCTCACCCGCATCGGCTGCGGACGCTCCCGCCGAGGAGACGGACGCGGCTTCAGATCCGGCAACCGATGCCGGCTATGACGATATTTCCGCCTCCGACGAGGGTGGCTGGTTCGATGGCGGCGGCTGGTTCGGCGATGGCGAACTCTGATATCCGGGATCGGCGCCCCTTTGATCACGGGTAACTTGAAGGGTCGGCCTCATGGCCGGCCCTTCCTTTATGGCGCTCCCCGCGCTTTTCTCCTGTCGCTGTTCGCCGTTCGGCGCTTTCCTAGGGGAAATTTCGGATGCCCCTGAGGGGCGCGTCGGTAGCGTAGGATTTCCTGCCTCTCTCGCGAGCGTCTCCCGAAAAATGAACGATAGCGCCTCCCCAACATCTGGCCGCCGGTTTGACAGCGGGGCCGGGTCCGCGCCAACGCACTGGCACGCCTTGCCGCGGGAGGAGGTCACTACCCTTCTGGACGCCTCGTCCGATGGGCTTTCGGAGCAGGAGGCGCTGCGGCGGCTCGCGCAGCATGGGCCGAATGCCCTTCCCGAGCCGCCGCGCCCGAGCCCGATCGGGCGCTTCCTCGCGCAGTTCAACAGCACGCTGATTTATTTCCTGCTGGCAGCCGGGGCGGCGGCCTTCGTCCTCGGTCATATCGTCGATGCGTCGGTGATCATCGCCGTGGTTCTGGTCAATGCGGTCGTGGGCTTCGTTCAGGAGGGTCGCGCGGAACAGGCGCTGCAGTCCATCGGCAACCTTATCTCGCCCCGTGCCGCGGTGATCCGCGACCGCCAGCGCCTCAGTGTCCACACCCATGACCTCGTGCCGGGCGACCTCGTACTGCTGGAGGCGGGGGATCGGGTACCGGCTGATACCCGACTGCTGCGCGCGCGGGGAATGTTGATCGACGAATCGATCCTGACCGGCGAATCCGTCGCCACCTCCAAGCGTGAAGAACCGGCGGCACTCAACGCCCCGCTTGGTGATCAGCATTCCATGGCGTTCTCGGGCACGACAATTTCCGCCGGTCAGGGAGCGGGCCTCGTTGTCTCGACCGGCAGCCGGACCGAGATCGGCCGCATCGGTCGGTTGATCTCGGAAGTCGAGCCGCTGGCGACGCCGCTGCTGCGTCAGATTGATCTTTTTGCGCGCCGCTTCACCTGGGCGGCGATCCTGGTTTCCGGAGCGATCTTCCTCTTCGCCGTGCTGGTGCGCGATTATGGGTGGACCGAGGCGCTGATCGCGGTGGTGGCGCTCGCGGTTGGGGCCGTGCCCGAAGGGCTGCCAGCGGTCATCACCATAACGCTCGCGATCGGCGTTCGCCGCATGGCCCGGCGACATGCCGTGATCCGCCGCCTGCCTGCGGTCGAAACGCTGGGCGCGACCTCCGTGATCTGCTCGGACAAGACCGGCACGTTGACATGCAACGAGATGACGGTTCGCCGGATCGTTCTGCCGGCCGAGGAAGGTACTGTCTCGATCGAGGTCTCGGGGACGGGCTATGAGCCCGTCGGGGAACTGAGCTGGTCGGATCCGGGCGACCCCGCCGCCGCGGCCGCCGCGTTCGCCCGCTGCGCGCTCCTTTGCAACGATGCCCACCTGCATGCGCGCGAGGGTAGCTGGCGTGCCGAGGGTGATCCGATGGAGGGAGCGCTGGTCGCCTTCGCGGCCAAGGCTGGCTTTAGCGCGGTGGCTGAGCGCGGCGACTGGGTACGGTTGGACGAAATTCCCTTCGATGCGGGCCATCGTTTCATGGCGAGCCTTCACCGGGGGCCAGGAGGGCAGGTCATCATCTGCGTGAAGGGAGCGCCCGAGCCGATCCTGGCCATGTGCGGGCTTGCCCCGAGCGAACTGGAGCGATGGAACGCAGCCGTCGCCAGCCTCGCGGCGGATGGCGAACGACTTCTCGGCCTTGCGATGAAACGCCTTGACGAGGCGCCGGCCCGGTTGGGCTTCGAACATGTGGCGGACGGTTTCGAGCTGCTCGGTCTCGCCGGCTTCATCGATCCGCCGCGCCGCGAGGCCATGGAGGCGATCGCCCAGTGCCGCCGCGCCGGCATTGGCGTGAAGATGATCACCGGCGATCACGCCGCCACGGCCGGCGCCATCGCCCGCCAGCTCGGCCTCGCCGAGGAACCCGTCGTGATCACGGGCGCCGATGTGGATGCGGTGAGCGACGAGGAACTGGTGGCGCTTGTCGCGCGTACATCGGTGTTCGCTCGCACCAGCCCGGAGAACAAGCTGCGCATCGTCCGCGCACTTCAGTCCACCGGCGCGGTCGTGGCGATGACGGGCGACGGCGTCAATGACGCGCCCTCGCTGCGCCAGGCGGATGTCGGCATCGCCATGGGCATAAAGGGCACGGAAGCGGCCAAGCAGGCGGCCGAGGTCGTGTTGCTTGACGACAACTTCGCCTCCATCGTCGCCGCGGTGGCAGAGGGCCGGACGGTTTACGACAATATCCGGAAGATGATCGCCTGGACGCTGCCGACCAATGGCGGCGAGGCACTGGCGGTGATTGGCGCCATCACGCTCGGCATCACCATGCCGATGTCGGCCACGCAGATCCTGTGGGTTAACCTCGTGACCAGCATCACGCTTGGTCTCGCGCTGGCCTTTGAACCGAGTGAACCGGGCATCATGGAGCGCCCGCCGCGCCGGGCAGAGGGCGGCCTGTTGACCCGCTTCATGCTGTGGCGGATCGCGCTGGTGTCGGTCCTGTTCATGCTCGCCTCCTTCGCGATGTTCGGGCTTTCGCTGGCGCGGGGGCAGGAGATCGAGATGGCACGCACCATCGTGGTCAACACCGTCGTGGTGATGGAGATCTTCTATCTGTTCAGTGTGCGCTTCATGCACGCGACGTCGATCACCTGGCGCGGCGCGCTGGGCACGCCAGCGGTTCTGGCGGCGCTGGTGGCCGTGGTGGTGGCGCAACTGGCCTTCACCTATCTGCCGCCGCTGCAGGCGATGTTTGACACCCGCCCCGTGGCCTTGCTCGATGGAGTGATGATTGTCGGCGTCGGCGTGCTTCTGATGGTGATACTGGAGATCGAGAAGGCGGTGTTCCGACGCTTCCGGGTCTTCGATCCGGCCGAGATGTAGTGCGGGTCGCGTGCCCGGCGGCGCAAACAAAAACCCCGGAGCAGGGCTCCGGGGTTTCATGACGTACGGGATCGTGGGTTCAGTTGCGCCAAATCATCGGCGCGAAGGCATCAGATCGCGCTGTTGATCCACTGCAGCATCTTGGCCTTCGGCGCCGCGCCGACCTGGCGCGAAGCCAGCTGACCGTCCTTGAACAGCAGCAGGGTCGGGATCGACATGATGCCGTACTTGGAGGCCGTAGCGGGATTCTCGTCCACGTTCAGCTTCACGATCTTGAGCTTGTCGCCCAGTTCGCCGGCAACTTCGTCGAGCACCGGGGCGACCATGCGGCACGGGCCGCACCACTCGGCCCAGAAATCGACGAGAACCGGGCTTTCGGACTTGATCACGTCGGACTCGAAGCTCTGGTCCGACACCTTCTCGACGCCCATGGGACACCTCACATTCTTGAGAATTCAGCAAAAGTTGAGCTGAAGGTAGGAAGGCGCCCCCGGCCGCGTCAAGGCGCCGTCACGCCGACGTGACGCTCTCCACCGCTCGTTCGAGCGCCGCCGCGTGCGGAGTGTGGCTCAACGGCGCCGCCGTATAGACCAGAAGGGGAGTGATCTCCTTGTCAGGAAACAGCTTTCGCAGCAGACGGACATAAAGCCCGAGCTGGCGCAGATGTTCGGCGGGGATTGCCTCCGGCTGCCGCGGGACCTGACGATCGGTCTTGAAATCGGCGATCACCACACGCCCCGGCTCAACGCAGAGCCGATCGATTCGGCCCGATACGGTGGTGCCGTCATCCAGCGTGCCGACCAGGGACACCTCGGCACGCCCGTTCTCGGCGAACAGATCGGCGAGTCCGGGCAGCGCCAGCACGCCGCGCGCTTCGGCGAGCAGCGTCTCGCGCGCTTCCTCATCCAAATCCGACGCCGCGGCGAGAAAGCGCCGGCCCGCATCCGCCCTATGTGCCGGGGAGAGCGGGGCGAGGGCGGCGAGCAGCCGGTGCAGCCATTCGCCCCGGCGCAGCGCCGCGTCTTCCCTGGAGCCCGTGTCCTTGACGGTCACGCGGGGACGAGCCGTCGAGGGCCGTAGCCGCCGGCCCGGTGTTCGATCGACGACCGGCTGCATCAGATGGTCGGCAAGCGCGCGTTCGGTCTCGCGGTCGACGAGTTCCGGTGGTGCGGGAGGGGGGCTCGCAGCGCCGGCCTCGCCCGTTCGGGGGCGCCATTGCAGGATGGTGCCGTCGAAGCCGGTGGCCGGGCGCTCAACCGCCTCGCCCTGCAGCGCACCGCGCACAAGCGCGTACCAGCAATCCGCCGGCGCGGAGATCTTCCCCTCGGCGCCACACAGCACCAGTGCCGTCTCGGCCCGCGTCAGCGCGACATAGAGAAGACGTCGGTACTCGTCCTTGATCGCGTCGTCGGCGCGTTGCCGGGCCTCGGCCATCGCCGGGGTGTCGAGCGCCTTGGAGCGGACATGGAGCGCTAGGCGCCGTCCCGCCCGTTCCACCCGCAACAGGCCGGAGGGGCGCCGCGTCGAGGGGCCGCTGGTGGTATCAGCGAGGATCACATAGGGGGCTTCCAGCCCCTTGGCGCCGTGCACGGTCATCACTCGCACCTGGTCGCGCCCGTCTTCCATATCGCGCTTGGCCTGCGCGCCGCCGCGCCGGAGAAAGGCGATGAAGCCCGGCAGGGACGCCGGCTCGACATTCTCGTAGGCGCGCGCCAGTGCCAGCATCTCGTCGAGCGCATCGGCGGCTTCCGGGCCGAGCCGCGCCAGCATCGCGGCGCGGCCGCGCTCGCGCCCCAGAACGCGCGCATAAAAATCGAACGGTCGCAGGCTCATCGCTTCGGGGCGCAGGCGGTCGAGCCGCTCCACCGCCGCCCGCCATTTCGGGTTTTCGTCCGCGCGGGCGCGCAGCGTGTCCTCCAGCAGGCCGGTCCGTTCGGGCGCGAGCTTCATTAGATCGTCGTCGTCGAAGCCGAAGAGCGGGCTCTTGAGCGCGCTCGCCAGCGCCAGTTCGTCCTCGCGCATCAGCAGCGCGTCGGCGAGCGCCATCAGGTCGAGCACCGCGATATGCTCCGCGACCACCAGCCGGTCGGCGCCGGCGACATCCACCCGGGCCCGCTTCAGCTCGCGGATGATGGCCTCGAACAGCCCGTCGCGCCGGCGTACGAGAATGAGAAAATCGCCCGCCCGCGCCGGTCGGGTGCCGTGCCGGCCGGTGACGGGAAACCCTTCATCGATGCGCGCGGCGATATGGGTCGCGATCTTGAGCGCGAGCCGGCCCTTCGGGTCGTCGGTCGGCGGCGCGTCCAGCGGGCGCTCCCATCCATCCTCATCGGGCCGCGCCTCGGGTCGTTCCGTGTCCCAGATCTCGACCAGAGCCGGCAGCGCGCCGTGGATCGGCTCGTGCACCGGCGGGCCGCCTTCCGCGGAGAGGCCGCGATGGGTGTCCTGCGGCGCGAACACTTCGTCGACAGCCTCCAATATGCCGGGCGCGGAGCGGAAGGAGTGCTTCAGCTTCACGTGCATGAAGCGTTCCTGTGCCGCCAGCGCCGCCAGTTCCTGGCGCACCTCGTCGAAGCGGCGCGGGTCGGCGCCCTGGAAGGAGAAAATGGACTGCTTCTCGTCGCCCACCACGAAAAGACTGCGTGCCGGATCGGGCGGCACGTCACGGGCGCCGGCACCGGCGAGGAACTCGGCGACCAGCGGGCGGATGACCTGCCACTGTTCCGGACTGGTATCCTGGGCTTCGTCGAGCAGCACATGGTCGATGCCCTGGTCTAGCTTGTAGTGTACCCACGCCGAGGCACCCGAGCCGAGCAGGCGCCGCGCCGCGTCGATCAGATCGGCGAAATCGAGCACTCCGCGCGCCGTCTTGGCGTGGGCGTAGCGGGTAGCCGCCTCACGTCCGAGCGCCAGCGCCGCCCGGCTCCGTTCGAAAGCCCGCGCCGCCGCCAGCAACTGGCCGAGCGGGGCGAGCCTCTCGCGCTCTTCCAGCAGCATCGGGTAGCGCGTACGGATCTCGGCCTTGCCGAACTGGGCATCGCCATAGGCGCTGCCGTCTTCCTTGAGGAACACGCCGGCATAAGCGTCGGCGACGCTGTCTTCCGGCGCCTGCGCGGCCGCAAGAAGCGCATAGCCACGCCTGGCGCCGTTTCCCCCTTCGCTGACCAACTGAGCGCCAAGCCCTTCCCACGCCCCCCGCGCGATCAGCGCTTCATCAAGGATCCGGCTCTCGATTTCTCGTGATGCCACCGGCGCAGCAAGGCCGACCGCGGCGGCAAGCTCGGCCTCGCTGGCGTTCAGCGCCTCGGGGTCCGCGACCAGCTCCGCGAGCATCTTGTCGATGCCCTCGTCGGAGGTCTCGCCGATGATGAGACCCAGCGCCTGCCCGAGGCCGCTTTCCGGCCTGGCCGCAGCCTCCAGCACCACATCGGCGCGGACCCGTGCGAGCAGTTCCAGCCGGGTCGCGTCCTCCAGCTCGCCGAAGCCAGCGGGAACGCCGGCCTCGAAGGGAAAGGCATGCAGCAAGGCGCCGCAGAAGGCGTGGATGGTCTGGATCTTGAGCCCGCCCGGGGTTTCCAGCGCCAGTGCGAAGAGGCGACGC
Source organism: Ancylobacter pratisalsi (assembly GCF_010669125.1). Classification (NCBI taxonomy): domain Bacteria; kingdom Pseudomonadati; phylum Pseudomonadota; class Alphaproteobacteria; order Hyphomicrobiales; family Xanthobacteraceae; genus Ancylobacter; species Ancylobacter pratisalsi. The sequence goes on along the minus strand of NZ_CP048630.1, from coordinate 1,849,318 downwards.
GCCCGGGCGCGTCGCTGCGCCGGGGTCTGGTCGCCGCGGCCCGGACCATCCGCCCGGGTGATTTCGGCATCAAGCGCCGCATCGTCGAGCGTGACCCATTTGCGAAGCTCGCCGAGAACGCGGTTGGCCATGTTGGCGGCTGCCGCCTTGGTATAGGTGAGACACAGGATTCGCCCGGGCTCGACGCCGCGCATCAGAAGGCGGATCACCCGGCGCGCCAGAACGTGGGTTTTTCCCGAGCCGGCATTGGCCGACACCCAGGCCGAGATATCGGGATCGGACGCACGGGCCTGAAGATCGGTCGCCGCGCGAAGCGCCGGACTGTCGGAGGGTACGCTCATGCTTCGTCCTCCGGGCCGGTCGACCATTCCCGCACCCGGGCGAGGTGGTCATAGTCGCCGAAGCGCCCACGGAACATCGGGCTATGCAGCGAGACATAGCCGCGCGCCTCATCCTCGAAGGCGAGCACCAGTTTCTCGAGCTGATTGCGCGCTTCGCTCGCCAGTTCGGCGGCTGTGTGCTCCTTGAGGACGGCGGAGCCTTCCTTGAGTGCGCGCGTGCCGAGATGCACATAGGCGAGCGCGGCCGCCTCCTCTGCCGGGATGTCGCCAAACCCACCGGCGGCGGCCATGGCGGCCTCCAGCGGCAACTGGGGCGAAAGGCCGGTCTTCACCTGCTTGGGGCTCGGCACGGCACCGGTCTTGAAGTCGACGATGGCCAGCCCGCCACTGCTGAGTTGCTCGATGCGGTCAGCCTTTCCGGTCAGCTTGAAACGCCCCTCGGCCAGCACGAGCGCGCCACTGATTTCGGCATGCACCCGCTTGAGCACGGGGCGGCGCGTACGCTCCCAGGCAATGTAACGCCCGACGAGCCGCTCGAAGCGCGCCCACCACAAGGCATGCTCGGCCGGAAAGGCCTGGAGCGGCGCAAAGGCTTCCCGGCCGAGCGCGAGCAGCCGGTCCTCAGCACTCTCGGGCAACCCCTCCGGGAAGGCCTGCGCAAAGGCGCCGAGGGCGTCATGAATGGCGGTGCCGCGCTCCGCGGCTCCCGGCTCCTCGTCAAGGAGGTCGAGGGGGCGCAGCTTCAGAACATGGCGGGCATAGATCGTGTAGGGATCACGCAGCCAGGTCTCGATCTCGGTGACGCTGAGCTTTCTGGGGCGCAGTTCGGGTCTTGGCGCGGGGGCGGGACGTGTCAGCCGCGGGGCCGGCGGGTCCTTGTCGATGAGGGCCGCCAGGCGCCGGAAGCGGTCGCCACGCATCAATGCGGCCTGCCAGCGCTCGTCCCCACAGACAGCGGCGAGGCGCTGCAGGAAGCGGGAGGGCACGGTGGGCGCGCCACCCAGTTTGCGCGGGCGGGACAGGATGAGTTCACGCGCTCCGCAGCCCTGGGCAAAGTCGTGGGCGGACAGGCCAACGCGGCGCTCGGGCGCTTCCAGTCCCAATGCGGCGCGCATGGGTCGGCTGAGCCAGGGGTCGGTGCGCACGGAGGCCGGCCATGTGTCCTCCACAAGGCCCGCGAGAACAACGCGATCCACCGAGACAAGGCGAGCCTCCAGCGGTCCGAGGATCCGCAGCCGTGCCTCGGGCTCCATCGGCGGGCGTACCGGGCGGTCGGCGAGCAGCAGCGGCAGAGCGGCGGCATAATGGGCGAGCGACATCGCGCTGGCTTCGGAAGCCGCCTCGGCCATCTCCTCGAAGGCGCGGGCAAGCTCGGCGAGGGCGATTGCATCGGCTCCCTCGCCCGCGCCCGTTTCGGTTTCCTCGTCACCCTCCGGTGGTCTCCAGGCCCGGGTGATCGCCTCGCAATGAGCCTCGACCAGGGCGGCGAACGGGTGTTCGCCCTTGGAGAGGGCGAGCAGCGGCGCGAGCGCGTCGGCGATGCGGGCCGCGAGATCGGCCGCTCGCTCCCGCGCGGTCTCGTCAATGGCCGCTCGCGGATCGCTGTGGTGGAGGCGTTTGCGGCCGAAGGCATCGACCGCCGCGATCAACCCCTGCGCGCCCCCCGCCGGGCGCGGACCGCGCAGCACCATCAGTTCCAGTACATCTGCCGCCGCGTCGAGCGTCTTGCGATCAAGGCCGAAGCGCGCGAGCGAGTGGCGCATGAAGGCGACGAGCGGCACCGGGGCGAGCGCCTCGTCGCACACATTCACGATCAGCCGGGCGAACCGGCCGGGCACGCTCTCGGAAAGCGGTTCGCCGGCGGTGTCGTCAATGCGCACGCCAAACCGCAGAAGTTCGGCGGCGACCCGTCGGGCAAGGTCCCTGTCGGGGGAAATGAGCGCGGCATTGCCCTCTGGCCGCTCCAGACTTTCGCGCAGTGCCGCCGCGATCGCGAGCGCCTCCTCGCGGGCATCATCAGCCTCGATCACGCTGACATCAGCGAGCGCGCGCTCGATCGCCTCGGGCGCGAGACGCTCGCCAAGGCTGGCCCAGGCATCCGTGGATTCCACCGGACGCAGGGCTTCGGAGAGCAAGATCTCGCGCCCATGCGCGGCCGGCGCGGCCAACGCCATGACCGCGTCGCGCGATATGCCCATCTGCTGCTGCATCAGAAGCGCCAGCCCGTATTGCGGATGACTCGGCGCGCCGCCATCGTCGCCGGTCAGCGTCGACCACGAGGCCTCGTCGAGCACCTGGTCGAGGCCGGGGAGCACGACGCAACCACGCGGCAGTCGTGCCACGGTGCCCAGCAAACGTGCCGTGGCCGGCATGGAGCCGGTCGAGCCGGCGGCGATGACCGGTCCGACGTGCCCGCCGCCGGCCAGCCGGCCGGCCTCAGCGGCGATCAGGTTGTCGCGCCGGACGCTGGCGTCCACCCGGCCCAGCTGCGCGAGTTCGGCCGGCCAGAATTCGCGCGCGATCTTGAGAAAACTGAGCGCCATGTCCCAGTAGAGATCATGCTGCCCGGGCACCAGAACGTCGAGCCGGTCCCATGGCACCTGCTGCGCGGCCATCTCGTCGATGAGGTGGGCGAGGGCGTCCGCCAGGGCGATTTCCGCGCCTGGTCCCGCCGCCACCGCCATCAGCCCGTCATCGTCGCGCAGCAGCGATCGCCATCGACCGATCAGGTGCGCCAGTGCCAGCCGGCGCGTCATGGCGGGGACGGCTTCCGGGGGATCGACAAAGCTGTCGGCGAAGGCCAGCGCTTCTTCGTCCACATCGCCCACCGGCACGATGCGTGGCAGCAGCACGACGCCGGAAGGCGCCCGCTTCCGCAGCGCTTCGGCAAACAGGCGGCCGGCGCGGCGGGTCGGCAGGAAGACGGTCGCCGAGGCGAGGGCGAGCGGGTCGGCGCGCGGCGCGAAGCCCTCGATCAGGCGACCATCGAGCAGTGCGTCGGCGAGCGTATCGAGAAACGGGGCGGAGGCCGGAATGGTGAAGAGGCGCGGCGCGGTCCGGCTCATCGGCTCCCTCCGACAAGCGTCAATCGCCTAGTCCTTGGAGCGAAGAATGGTTGTTTCGGCATCCTTGATGGCTTCGGGTGTGCCGACATGCATCCATAGCCCTTCCATGCGCTGGCCGAAAAGCCGGCCATCTTGCGCAGCGCGGGCGAACAGCCGTACCAGCGAGAACGCCCCTTCCGGTGCTCCGTTGAAAAGGCGCGGGGAAAGCACCGCCGCGCCCGCATACACGAAGGGCGAAACCGTGCGTTCCGGCCGAAGGTTGAGCCGTCCCCACCCATCCATGACGAAGTCGCCATTGCCATCATAGCCGATGGACGCCGAGGTTGCCGCCAGCAAAAGGCGCGCATCCATGGTTCGCGGATCGAAGCCCGCGGCCAGATGGGCGAGATTGGCGCGGATTCCCTCGATCCATATGGTGTCGGAATTGATCGAGAAGAAGGGCTCGTTCCCCAGCAGCGGCAGCGCCTTGCGGATGCCCCCACCGGTTTCGAGCAACTCGCCACGCTCATCCGAGAGGACGATGCGCGGATGCGATCGCCCGGCAAGATGCCGTTCGAGCAGGTCCGCGTGGTAGTGGAGATTTACGACCGCCGTCTCGACCCCGGCATCGACGAGCCGGTCAAGCACATGGTCGATCAGCGCCCGGCCGTTGACCTTGACAAGGGGCTTGGGCAAGCGGTCGGTCAGAGGACGCATGCGCGTTCCAAGGCCGGCCGCGAGCACCATGGCGGTTCGGATAGGGGTCATGAAGTGGCCGGCGGGCTCGACGATTCGGAAGGGTTCGCAGTGGATATACCCGATTCCGGCGGCGGCTTCGCTTCACTCGGCGTGCCCTCATGTGGCGTTTGCGCGCCGGCAGCAGAGGGTTCCGGCACGGGCCGTGGCCAGGCCGATCCTTCCGGGGCCGGGACATGGGCGTCGTACCATTCCCTGAGCGGCGTCAGGTCGGTGAAGGCGAGACCCCGCTGGAGGTAGGTCCAGATGCGTGGCAGGTGCTTGAGGTAGCCAGGCTTGCCATCGCGACGGTCGAGGCGGGCGAAGATGCCCAGGATCTTGGTCGCCCGCTGGGCGCCCATCACCGCATAGGACGCCGCGAAGCCGCGCACATCGAAGCCGGGGTCGCCGTGTCGGCGTGCCTTGACGTAGCGACCGAGCAGGGAGAACTCCAGATCTTCCGGCACATCGACGCGCGCATCCTGGGCGAGCGACGCGAGGTCATAGGCGGGCGGACCCATCACCGCGTCCTGGAAGTCGAGGAGTCCGACACGGGCCAGGCCATCCCGGTCCTCGATCCACATCAGGTTCGGGGAGTGGTAGTCGCGCAGCACCCAGACCGGCCGCTGGGCCAGCGAGGGAGCGAGCGCCTGGCGCCACAGGCGGCGGAACTCCGCCCGTCCCGGCTCGGAAACCGGCGCCGCCTTCAGATGCGGTATATACCAGTCGAGCATCAGCTCGGCCTCGACCAGCAGCGCCTCTATGTCATATGTCGGCAAACGATAGTCGATCTCGGGCGACACCGTGAGGGACACCGGAAGATCGAGACCGTGAAGGGCTGCGAGAACATCCGCGGCCGCCTCATAGCGTTCCGGCAGCGGGGCCGGCGGCGTTCCGCCGAGCACGCCTTCATCGCCGAGGTCCTCGATGACCAGAAGCCCGGCGTCGAGGTCGGCGGCGTAGATGGCGGGAGCGGAGAAGCCTCGCGCTTTGAGCGCGCGCGCCATAGCGACAAACGGCTTCACATCCTCCGCGAGATGAGCGACGGCGCTGTAGGGCTTGCCGTCCCTCACCGGCGGGCCGTCGGCATGGCGCGGTGCATTCATCAGCACGGCGTCGTGCTTCGCACCCAGAAGCCGTTCATAACTCCGCGTGGAGGCGTCACCCTGAAGGTGGCGACGCTGTGCCGGGCCGAAACCGGCGAGGTCGATCAGAGAGCGGATCGCCTTCATCCGTTGCAGGCCGCTCGCCAGCCGCCCATGACCGAACAGGCGTACCCGGCGCAGCGTCGGCGGTGCGTCCGGCACCAAGGTGATGCGGATATCCAGCCGGTCCGGCCTCAATTGCAGGCTATCCACGCGCTCCGGCCACTCGACGAGGGCGATGGCGCCGTCGGTCTGTTCGTCCCAGCCGATCTCCTCCAGCTCGGACGAGTCACCCAGACGATAGAAGTCGGCGTGGACCACACGGTGGCGGGGCAGATCATAGCCCTGCATCAGGGTGAAGGTCGGGCTCGGAACCTCCAGCTCGGGATCTTCCGCCAGCTCGCGCAGCAAGGCACGGGCGAGGGTCGATTTGCCCGCGCCGAGGTCGCCGTTCAGCATCACCAGATCGCCGGGTTGCAGCATGGCGGCGAGGTCCATGGCGAGCCGGCCCGTTGCCGCCTCGTCCGGAAGCACGACGTCCCAGTGCGCGTTGGTTGGCGGTGCGTAGGTGGGGCGGCTCTCGACCATGTCTCTACTCCGCCGCGGCCCGGTCCGCGCCCGCGGCCGGGAAGGTGCAAGTCACCAGCGTTCCCCCGCCGGGCGCCGCGGCGATGGCCACGCGCCCGCCATGCAGCGCCATGAGCGAGCGCACGATGGAAAGGCCGAGACCCACCCCGCGATGGCGTGAGCCGGCGGTGTGGCTCTCGAACCGGTCGAACACGCGCTCGCTGATCTCCGGCGGGATGCCCGGTCCCATGTCGCGCACGCGGAACATGACTTCACCGTCGCGCTGCTCGGCCGAGAGTGTGACGGTGGAGCCTTCCGGCGCGAAGCCGACGGCGTTGGAGAGCAGATTATAGAGAATCTGGCGCACCCGCTTGGCATCCGCACGAAAGGTGCCGGCGGCATTGCCGGGCTCGATCGCAAGCCTGAGGCCACCCTCGGCAAGACGGTCGCGCACGCCTTCGGTGGCGGCTTCCATGGCGGCCCGCACGTCGACGTCGCTCAGCTCCAGCGCCACTGTGCCCGCGTCGATGGTGGCGAGGTCGAGGATGTCGTTGATGATGGCCAGCAGCGCCGCGCTCGACTCGGTGATGTGGGTCACATAGGCGCGTTGCTTGGTGTTGAGCGGGCCGATGGCGGTGTCGTCGAGAAGCTGGGCAAATCCGATGATGGTGGTCAGCGGCGAGCGCAGCTCATAGGACACGTGACTGACGAAGCTGCTCTTAAGGTGGTCGGCCGCCACCAGCGCTTCGTTGCGCTCCACGAGTGCGCGCTCCACATGCACGCTGTCGGTGACATCGCGCAGCGTCACCAGCGTGCCGCCATCGGGCAAGGGCTGGGTCGATCCGTCGAAGACGCTGCCATCGGTGCGTTCCACGCGGAACTCCGAGGGAATGCGCGCGCCGATTCCGGTGACGGCGGCACGCAGGCGCGTCCACACGGAAACATCGGCCGTCAGAGGGTTGCAGACCTCCGCCACCGCATCGATGTGTGGCTGGCCTTCGAGCACGGAGGCGTCTAGCTTCCAGAGCCGGCGGAAGGCTGAATTGCTGAGGCCGAGCCGGCCGTCGCTGCCGAACACCGCCACGCCTTCTGCCAGCGCATCGAGGGTCTCGCTCTGAATGCGGGTGAGCGAGTTGAAGCGGCTTTCCAGCGCCAGCCTTTCGGTCACCTCGTCGAACAGATAGGTAATCCCGCCCTCGGGGTTGGGGGCGGTCACGACACGCAGCGTGCGCCCGCCGGGCAGGTGCCACCAATGTTCACGCGGCTCCAGCGAACGATAGGCGGCGTGAAGCTCGTCGCGCCACACACGGAAATCCGCCTGTTCGGGAAGGCGCCGGGCCGCCCGCAGGCGGTCGAGCGTCGCGGTGTCGGTGGGGCGCTCGTCGAGAAAGGCGGGGTCGAGCTCGAACAGGCTGGCATAGGCGGCGTTGTGAAACACCAGCCGCTGGTCGGCGCCGAAGATGGCGACCGCGGTGGCAAGCTGGTCAAGCGTTCGCCGATGGGCCCCAATCACATGAGCAAGCTCCACCCGCACCGATTCAGCCTCAGTGGCATCCAGCGCGATGCCGGCCGTGCCGCCCGCGCCGCTCACTTCAAGCACGTCGAACACGCGCCGGGAGCCGGCAACTACCACGGGCAGGCGCGCCGTGAAGGGCTGGCCATTGGCCCTCGCATGGGCTGCCTGTGCTCGGCTTGCCTTGTCGAGAAGGGCGATGTCGCGGGTCGTCGCCTCCTGAGGGTCGCCAGCCTCCACCGCGTGAGCATAGGCGCGGTTGGTCCAGCGCAGGCGGCCGTCCTCGCTTCCGATCCAGGCGGGCACTGGAAGCGCGTCCAGCAGGGTTCGCAGAGATGAGCTTTCGGACTCAAGCCCACGATACGCGTCATGCAGGCGGGCGTGGTCGAGCCGCACGCCGGTGATGTCGCGCAGGCGCAGGATCACCGCCGACCCTACGGGCCGTCCGTCCGCCTCGACATGGCGCCCATCCGGGGTGGCAAGCGTGGTGGCGAAGGGCACGCCGCGTCGGCGCAGCAGGTCGACGGTCGCATCGATCTCACGCGCCGAGGACGGCGTCAGCCAGGCACCGAATGCGAGGATTCGGCTTGGCGCGGCGACGCCGGTAAAGGCGGGCGTATTGCCGATGATCTCCGGCGCCGCAGCTGGATCGCGCCAGACCACGACGATCTGCGGCTCGGCCAGGAGCAGTGCCCGTGCCTCCTCGATCTGTGCTTCGAGGCGTGAGATTTCACCATAGGCAAAGGTCTCGCGTTCCAACGTCTGGCGGCGGAAGCGTACATGGACGATGGCCGTGGTGGTCGCGAAGGCGATAAGTCCCAGAACCAGGGCAAGGCCGATGAGGACATCCGGACTGAACTGGGCAAGGGTCGCGAAGAGCGCAACTGCCGGATCCGCCACCGGATCGGCGGCAGCCGTGCCGCACAGGCCGGGCAGCGCGGCGATGCCGGCGAGGGTGGGTATGAGATATTTCGAGCGGCGACGCCCGCACGTCCTTCGGGGCTCGGCTCGTGCGCCACGCCCCGTCTCTTTCATAGCTCCGCTGATGCCGGCCGGCTGCGCCATCCGCGCTTGTCCCCCTTCGCCGACTTCTTGTCCGGCTCGGTGGCGCGCCCGACGCGCCCCGAATCACCCAGACTTTACCGGAGCGGAAGACTCGCTAGAAGAGCGCGGGCATCATCTTGCCCGCGCGTTCTTCAAAGGCCTTCGAACAGGGCCGTCGAGAGATACCGTTCGGCGAAGGACGGGATGATGACGACGATCGTCTTGTCCTCGTTCTCCGGGCGGGCGCCGACCTCCAGGGCCGCGGCAAGCGCGGCACCGGAAGAGATGCCGACCGGGATGCCATCCAGTCGGGCCACCGCACGCGCGGTCTCAAAGGCGGTCTGGTTGCCGACCGTCACCACTTCGTCGATGACCGAACGATCCAGCACGTCCGGCACGAAGCCGGCACCGATGCCCTGGATCTTGTGCGGGCCCGGCTGGCCGCCGGAAAGCACGGGACTGTCCTCGGGCTCCACCGCAACCATGCGCAGGCCCGGCTTGCGCGGCTTCAGCACCTGGCCGATGCCGGTGATGGTGCCGCCGGTGCCGATGCCCGCGATCACAATATCCACCGATCCTTCGGTGTCGTTCCAGATCTCCTCCGCCGTCGTGCTGCGATGGATGGCCGGATTGGCCGGATTCCGGAACTGCTGCGGGATGATGGCGTCGGGCAGTTCCTTGACCAGTTCCTCCGCCTTGGCCACCGCGCCGCGCATGCCCTGGGCGGCCGGGGTCAGGTAGAGTTCGGCACCGAGCAGGGCGAGCATCTTGCGCCGCTCGACCGACATAGATTCCGGCATGACCAGGATCAGTCGATAGCCGCGCGCGGCGGCTACGAAAGCGAGGGCGATGCCGGTATTGCCCGATGTCGGCTCCACCAGAACCGTGTTCGGACGGATGAGGCCCGCCTCCTCCAGCGCATCGATCATGGCGACGCCGATGCGGTCCTTCACGCTGCCTATCGGGTTGAAGAACTCGAGCTTGGCGAGGATGCGCGCCTTCACGGCGTGCTCGGCGGCCAGGCGCCGGACCTCGACGAGCGGGGTGTTGCCGATGGTTTCGGTGATGGACCCGTACACCCGGCCACGGCCGGGGCGTACAGCGGGAGCGGGCTGCTTGGGAGTGGCGTCAGGCATGGGTGCCTCCTCAGGCTCGGCACCGAGGCGACCACGCGCCCGGCGCGCATTTTGGCGCATCGAGATCCGGCGCTGTCGCTATCATATCCACGATGTTATGTCGAGGAATAGAAATATAAACAGATTTATATAGTGAAATCTATGCCTTCAGGCAGGCCCTTGCGGAGTGTGTTCTGCGCAGCGACGCGGCAAAGGTCCTCCACCGTGACGCCGTCGAGCGCGGCATCGAAGGCTTTCTCGGCCTCGGCAACCGCCGGCTGAACGATGTCGCGTACGATGGACGGGAGGCTTTCCATCGATTCGTCCACCTCGGTCTCGACCACACGGACCACCTCGGCAACGGTGATCCGTCGCCGTTCGCGGGCCAGCTCATAGCCACCGCGCGGGCCGCGGACGCCCTTCAGTACACCGGCATGCACAAGGGATTGCAGCACGGGTTCGAGATGGCGGGGGGGAAGCTCGTGGCGAGCGGCAAGCGCCTTGGCAGCCACCGGCGCGCCGCGTGCGTGGAGGGCAACATCGACGACAGCGGCTATGGCGAGCAGACTCTTATCGGACAAGCGCGGCATAAACTCTCGCTATCGCGATATTGTCCCGCCGTCGAGCCCTGTCGAGCCGAATCCACCGCTACCGCGTGTTGTTTTGGTCAGATCCCCGACTTCAACGAGCTTAATACGGGTCACCGGCGCAACCACCATCTGCGCGATACGCTGGCCGCGCTCAAGGGTGACCGGCGCTTCCCCGAGATTGATCAGCAGGACCTTCACCTCGCCGCGATAGTCCGCGTCGACTGTCCCGGGTGCATTCAGCACCGTCAGCCCTTGTTTCAGCGCGAGGCCCGAGCGCGGTCGTATCTGAGCCTCGAAGCCTTCGGGCAGCGCGATGCAAAGTCCGGTCGGCACGGCGGCGCGGCCCAGTGGGGCAAGGGTGAGGGGCTCGTTCTCCGGCAGCGCCGCAATCAGGTCCAGACCGGCCGAGCCGTCGGTCGCATGGGCGGGAAGCGGCAAGCCGACCCCATGGGGCAGGACGGTGACAGGAACACGCAGGCTCACGAGGTCGTCTCCAATGGGCCGAGAGCGGCGGCGACGCGTGCGACCAGTCGCTCGGCGACCTCGCTCTTCGAGGCCTTGGGCCAATGCTCGACATCATCCGCGGTTATAAGGTGAACGGCGTTCTCATCTCCGCCCATGACCCCTCCCTCGATGCCGCTGTGGCGAGAGACGTCGTTGGCGACGATCCAGTCGCAGCCCTTGCGGAGGCGTTTGGCCTGGGCATGGGCGATGACGTTCTCGGTCTCCGCCGCGAAGCCGACCACCAGGCGCGGCCTGTGGTTCGAGAGCCGGGAGACCGTGGCAAGAATATCGGGGTTCTCCACCAGAGACAGGGCGGGGATTGCCCCGCCATTCTTCTTCATCTTCTCGTCCGCTGCCGTGGCCGCCCGCCAGTCGGCGACGGCGGCGGCGAAGATGGTGGCATCCGCGGGCAGTGCCGCTTCGACCGCCGCAAGCATCTCCCGTGCGGTCTCGACGTGATGAACCGCGACACCGACGGGATCGGGAAGGTTCACGGGACCGGAAACGAGGGTGACCTGTGCTCCAGCGCGCCGCGCGGCGGCGGCGATGGCATGGCCCTGCTTGCCGGAAGAGCGATTGGCGATATAGCGCACCGGGTCGATTGACTCATGGGTCGGGCCGGAGGTGATCAGCACGTGCCGTCCGTTGAGCGGGCCAGAGGGCGCCAGCAGCTTCTCGGCCGCCGCAACGATTTCAAGAGGCTCGGCCATCCGGCCGGGCCCATCTTCTCCGCGCTCGGCCATGGCGCCGGCATTGGGGCCGACAAAAGCCGCGCCATCCTCGCCAAGCCGTGTCACGTTCCGGTGGGTCGCGGGGTTGGACCACATCCGCGGGTTCATGGCGGGTGCGAGTAGGGTGGGCGTGTCACTGGCGAGCAGCACGGCGCTGGCGAGGTCGTCGGCCAGGCCGTGGGCCATCTTCGCCATCAGATCGGCGGTGGCGGGAGCCACGATGACGAGATCCGCCTCGCGCGACAGGCGGATGTGGCCGATATCATGCTCGGCATCGCGATCGAACAGCTCGGTGAACACGCGGTCATGAGCGAGAGCCCCGACCGCGAGCGGCGTGACGAAGTGTTGCGCGGCGCCGGTCATGACGACACGCACCCGCGCACCGCGCTCGCGCAGGCGGCGGATGAGGTCGAGGCTCTTATAGGCGGCGATGCCGCCGCCGATGATGAGCAGGATACGCTTGTCCGCGAGCATGGTCTCTCCACCTCCCCGCAGTTGTAACGATGGCGCGTGCCGGTGCAACGGCGTCAGCGGAACATGCTGAACGCCAACAGGGCGGCGATGACCCAGAGCGCGATGGTCATCCACCGATTGCCCCGGCCTTCGGCGCGGCCAATGGCGTCGGTGGTCTCGGCCGAGAGCGCGAGGCCGCTGCGGGTTGCCGCGTCCAGCTGCTCGGCGATGCGCTGGCCCTGCGCGATGAGCTCGGGCAGGGCCTGGAGCGACCGCCCGATGGCGGCAACGCCGGTCGTGACCTCCTCGATCCGTCCGACTGGGCCGAGATTGCGCTCGATCCAGGTTCGCACCACCGGCTCAGAGGTCTTCCACATGTCGAGCTGCGGGTCGAGCGAGCGGGCGACGCCTTCGACCACCACCATCGTCTTCTGCAGCAGCAGGAGTTCGGGTCGGGTCTTCATATCGAACAGGGCGGTGACCTCGAACAACAGCGTCAGCAGTTTCGCCATGGAGATCTGGTCGGCGCGGCGCGAATAGATCGGTTCGCCGATGGCGCGAATCGCCTGGGCGAAGTCATCGACCGAATGATGTGCGGGCACATAGCCGGCTTCGAAATGCACCTCGGCGGTGCGCTTCCAGTTCCGGGTGATGAAGCCGTAGAGAATCTCGGCCAGGAAACGCCGCTCCTTCAACCCGAGCCGGCCCATGATGCCGCAGTCCACCGCCACGAGCCGCCCCTGCGGGTCGACGAACAGATTGCCGGGGTGCATGTCGGCATGGAAGAATCCGTCGCGCAGCGCGTGGCGCAGGAAGGACTGCATCACGACACGCCCGACCTCCGGCAGATCGTGTCCGGCAGCGCGCAGGGCCTCGATGTCGTTCAGCTTGATGCCGTCGATCCACTCGGTCGTCAGTACCTCACGGCCGGTGCGGTCCCAGTCGACGGTCGGAACACGGAAATCGGTTTCGGCTTCGGTATTCTGTGCGAGCTCGGACAGGGCGGCCGCTTCCAGCCGCAGGTCCATCTCCATCGCCACCGATCGTGCCAGCGTGTCGACAATGGCGACGAGCCGTAGCCGCCGCCCCTCGGGCGATGTCTGCTCGCCAAGCCGGGCGGCGCGGTAGAAAGAGGACAGGTCGATCCGGAAGCGGCGCTGAACGTCCGGGCGAAGCACCTTCACGGCCACGCGACGGGTGCTGCCGTCAGGCTCGCTCACCTCGCCCTGATGCACCTGCGCGATCGACGCCGCTGCCAGCGGCGGGCCAAGCCGGGCATAGACCGTGCTGACCGGCTGGTCGAAGGTGCGGGAAATGGTCTCCTCCGCCACTTCCTGCGGGAAGGGCGGCATCCGGTCCTGCAGCGTCTCGAGGTCCCGGGCGAGCTTGGGGCCGACCACATCGGGGCGGGTCGCCAGGAATTGGCCGAGCTTCACATAGGAAGGTCCGAGACGGGAGATGGCCGCGCCCAGGCGCGCCGCGCTCGAGGCTGCCCCGCGCCGCTCGATCAGCTTGGCCATCGCGAAGACGGGCTCGGAGCCGGGTGGCAGCAGGGCCGGATCGATGCGCGAGATCACGCCCTCGCGCGCCAGCACGAAGCCCGCGCGGGCCAGCCGCAGGAAATCACCGATCGATGTTGCCACGCCGCTAGATCCGCACGCCGGAATGCAGGGCAACGACGCCGCCGGTGAGCGGCGTGAACGAGACCCGTCGAAGACCGGCCTTCTCCATCATGCCGGCAAACGCCTCGGGCGAGGGGAAGCGACGGATGGATTCAACGAGGTATTGGTAGGATTCGGCGTCGCCGGTCACGAGCTTGCCGATCCCGGGAATGAGCTTGAACGAATAGGTATCGTAGATCGTGTCGAGAAGGGGCACGTCGACGCGGGAGAACTCGAGCACGAAACAGCGCCCACCGGGCTTCAGGACGCGGCGCATTTCGGACAGCGCCTTGTCCATGCGGGGCACATTTCGGATGCCGAAGGCGATTGTTGTCGCGTCAAAGGAGCGATCCGGGAACGGGAGCTCCTCGGCATTGGCTTCCACAAACTCGACGCGGTCGGACAGGCCGAGCCCGCCCGCGCGCTCGCGGCCCACGGCAAGCATGCCCCCATTGATGTCGACGACCGTTGCCCGGGTCTGCGGTCCGCCGGCTTCCACGGTGCGGAACGAGACATCCCCCGTCCCTCCGGCCACGTCCAGCAGCGCGAAGGGGCGCTCGTTCCTGGGCGGGCGCAGCCGCGACACCAGAAGGTCCTTCCACGCCCGATGCAGCCCCATCGACATCAGGTCGTTCATGAGGTCATAGCGGCGCGCGACCGAGTGGAACACGTCGTCCACCAGCTTCTGCTTCTCGCCAAGCGGCACCGTCTTGAAGCCGAAATGGGTGTCGGCGACGGCCTCGCCCGCAGCTTCCGTGCTCGCACCCATCTGTCTCGCCGCTCCAGTATTCGATCCGAAATCGGGCGGACCATAGCGGAGCGGACGCGCGCATCCAAGCGCCGCCCCGTCCAGTTTCGGGGGCGGGCCGCCCGACGCTTTCAGATGACCCGGACCAGAGTGCCGACGCCCACGCGATTATAGAGGTCGATGACGTCTTCGTTCCGCATGCGGATGCAGCCCGAGGACACGGCCTGGCCGATGGTGTCGGGCTCGTTGGAGCCGTGGATGCGGTAGAGCGTGTTGCCGAGATAGAGCGCGCGGGCGCCGAGCGGATTGTCCGGGCCGCCGGGCATCATGTCGGGTAGGTCGGGGCGCCGAGCCACCATCTCCGCAGGCGGACGCCAGTCGGGCCATTCGCGCTTGTTGGAAATGCGCTGGGAGCCGCTCCAGGCGAAGCCTTCCCGACCGACACCGATGCCATAGCGCACCGCTTTGCCGCCGGGCTGGATGAGATAGAGGAAGCGAGCGCCGGTATCGACGATGATCGTGCCTGGTGGGTCCGAGCTGCTGTAGCTCACCACGTGCCGGTCGAACTTGCGGTCGACACCCTTGCCGCCGCTGACCTCGCGATGAACCGGAAGGTCGGGGCCGTCCTCGTCGTAATAGTCGTCGTCAGTGCTCGGGCTGGCGACGGCCATCTGGGGAGCGGCGCCCCTCGCATCGTGCCTGCCAGCACGCGATGGATTTGGAACACCGCCGCGCGGGACCGCGCCATACACGCCGCCGCCGGTGCCATAGGCGGTGCCGACGCCGAGCGTTCCCGCGCCGTAGCCGGAATTGGCACCTCGACTTGGTGATTCATAGACTCGTCCGGGCGGATAGACGTTGCGCGCGCCAGGCTGCCACCCACGTCCACCGCTCTGCGTCGAGCCACCGCCGGAAAAGACCCGATAGGACGATTCAAATCCATAGATGCTGCTCTGGGCCGCGGCCGGTGCCGCCCAAATGAACAGCGACAGGGTCGGCACGGCCACCAGCCAGGCCGCCGGGGGCGGGCGCCGGCGGCTTTTCATGTCGGTTCCGGCAGGGCGCGAATCACGCATGGCGGTGGCAACCTGATCCCACTTCAATAACCACAGTTTCTGCGGCCATGGTTAATGAAGGGTTAGCTATTACCGTCGTGTTTCCCTCCGCTGCCTCAGGGGCAGCGGACATAAACCATGGTGCCGTAGCGGCCGGCCACTTCCGGGTCGACCCATTTCAGAACCATCACCTGCCCGTCGAAGCGCACGACCTCACGGTCGGTCTCGGCGCCCGGGGGCTCGTCCGGCAGGCCGATATAGGTCGGGCCGGGCAGGATCTGCTTCGACACCACCTCCGACGGCTGCGACTGGTCGGCGAGATACATCATGAAGCCACCAGAGGGGCCTGCACTGATGACATAAGGCTGGCGACAGCCCTGGCGCGCCTGCGCCTCGGTGCGGCTTGCATCCTCGGGGCGATGATAGGCGGCAAGGCCCCATTTGCCCACGACCTGCTGCGCCGTGATCGGCGAAGTGAACTGCGGCGCTGCCGGTGCGGCGACGGGCGGCGGCGCCGACGAGGAGGCGCAGGCGGCAACAAGGGAAGCTGCCGCGGCGATCACGGCAAAACGCAGGAAGCGGTGGCAAGGATTCATCGAGCACTCCGGGACGAAAGGATACCGGACGGACATTCGAGGGCTGGGCATACGCCCTCACGAATGAGATTCGGACGCAAACATAATGATTGAGCTTTACGCGAGATGGCCAGCCGAACATAGTCCGGGCGCGTCAGAACGTCGAATATTGACGCGAACGTCGTCGGGATCGTGCCTGATCAGGCAGAGTGTGAATTGTGGTCGACCTTGTTATCCGGCCGGCGGCTGATGCCGATGCCGATGGCGATGCCATCGCCGAGCTGATGGCTCTGGCTTTCGCCGAATATGAGGGCTGCATCTTCGACCGCGCGGCCGAGTTTCCCGAGCTCGACGCCATCGCCAGTCATTTCGCGGCCCGCAACGGCGCGATCTGGGTGGCCGAGCTGGACGGCGCGGTTGTGGGATCGCTCGCGATCGCACCGAGCCGGGATGCGGGCAGGCCGCCTGGCGCCATGGAGATCACCAAGGTTTACGTGGCGCGCGCGGTTCGCCGCCGTGGCGTCGCGCGCGCTCTTTTCACCCGGGCACTGGCGCTTGCAGAGCAGCGCGGGGCGCCACAGGTGCATCTGTGGACTGACACGCGCTTCGTCGATGCCCATCGTTTCTATGAGAGCTGCGGCTTCGAGCGCTCCGCGGGTGCCCGAGAACTCCGCGATCTTTCGGCGACGTGGGAGTATCCCTACTGCCTCGCGCTGAGCACCGCAGCTTCGCCCGTCGCTTCCCTCGAGAACTGATCCCATGTCACGTTCCTCTGTCGCCCCGGCCCTTATCGCGGTGGCGGGCATCGGCCTGCTGTCCTTGATGGACGGGCTGATCAAGTATGTCTCCGTCGAGCACGCGACCACGCAGGTCGCGGCGCTACGCTATGCGTTCGGTGCCGTGTTCGCCTTTGCCGTTTTCCGGGCTTCGGGGACGGCATGGCCAAACTGGGCGACGCTGCGCCCGCATGCGTGGCGTTCGGTGATCGTCGCCGTCACCGCCCTTTCCTTCTTCTATTCGCTGTCCGTTCTGCCGCTGGCCACGGCCCTGGCGCTGTCCTTCACCTCCCCGATCTTCATCGCCATGCTTGCGGCGGTTGTGCTCGGCGAGCGACCTGGGAAGTCGATTTACATCGCTCTTGTGCTTGGCTTTGTGGGGGTGCTCGTGGTGCTTTCCGACGAGCTTGGCCGTGGCGAGGCGCGTGGTGACGTCTTTGGCGTTGCTGCCGCGCTGGTGGCCGCCGTCACCTATGCCGCGGCCATGGTCACGCTGAAAAGTCGAGCGGCCCGTGACCCGCTACCCACCATCGTGCTTCTTCAGAACGGCTTCGCCGGGCTGCTGCTCGCCCCGGCGGGCCTCGCGCACTGGACCACGCCGGGTGGTTTGGAACTGATGCTGTTCGCCGCCATTGGCCTGCTCGGTACGGGCGGGCATTTGTGCATGACATGGGCGTATGGCCGGGCCGATGCCAGCCGGCTCGGGGTGCTGGAGTACACGGCCTTCGTATGGGCCGGCGCCATCGGGTTCATCATTTTCGGCGAGGTGCCGGCACCAAGCACGCTGATCGGCGCCGCGCTGATCGTGGGTGGCGCTCTTATCGCCTCGCGTGGCGCGCCAAATGTCGCCAAACCCGAGATTGAGGTCGGACCCTGATTTCTTTCCCTAACGTTTGTTCCGGGGTGGACGGGCGGTCCGAGCGCGATACGTTGACGAGGTCGAAGGCAACCAATCGGGGATTAGAGATGCGCCGTCCTTACCCTCTGCGTGCGGTGGCCGCGGGGGCCATGTTGATATTGGCCGCCATCGGCGTCCCCCATGCAGCCAGAGCTGCAGAGCCGATCCGGATTGGCGAGCTGAACAGCTACAAGGCTCAGCCCGCGTTTCTCGATCCCTATCGCAAGGGGATGCAGCTCGCTGTCGAGGAGATCAATGCCGCGGGCGGCATCAACGGGCGGCCGATCGAACTGATCTCGCGCGATGATGGCGGCAATCCCGGCGATGCGGTGCGTGTGGCGGAGGAACTGGTGACGCGCGAGCGTGTCGACGTGCTCGCGGGCACCTTTCTGTCCCATGTCGGACTGGCCGTGGCGGGCTATGCTGGCAAGCGCAAGGTCTTCTTCCTCGCGGCCGAGCCGCTGACCGACAAGATCACCTGGGCCGACGGCAACCGCTACACGTTCCGCCTGCGCCCATCGACCTACATGCAGGTCGCGATGCTGCTGCCCGAGGCTGTGGCCGCCAACCGCAAGCGCTGGGCGCTGGTCTATCCCAATTACGAATATGGCCAGTCGGCGGCGGAGACCTTCAAGACGCTGCTGAAGCAGGCACAGCCCGACGTGGAATTTGTGGCCGAACAGGCGACGCCGCTCGGCAAACTCGATGCCGGGCCGGTGGTCCAGGCCCTTGCGGATGCAAAGCCGGACGCCGTCTTCAATGTGCTCTTCGCCGCCGACCTCGCGCGCTTCGTCCGTGAGGCGGATAATCGCCGCGCACTGGAGAACGTGTTCGTCGTCAGCCTGCTTTCAGGCGAGCCGGAATATCTCGATCCGCTGAAGGGTGAGGCGCCGGTCGGCTGGGTGGTGACCGGCTATCCCTGGTACGATATCGATATTCCCGAGCATAAGACGTTTCTGGAGGCCTACCGGAAAGCCTATGGGGATTACCCGCGCCTCGGATCGATTGTCGGCTACACCACGATCAAGTCGATCGCGGCGGGTATCGCGAAAGCCGGCGGCACCGATACCGAGAAGCTGGTCGACGCGTTCGAAGGGCTGGATGTGTTGGGGCCGTTCGGGCCGTTTACCTACCGGGCCAGCGATCATCAGGCGACGATCGGGGCCTTTGTCGGTACGACGGCGCTCAGGGATGGCGGCGGAGTCATGAGCGATCCGAAATATGTCGATGGCCTTTCCGTGCTGCCCTCCGATGCCGAGGTGAAGGCGCTGCGTCCGGCACAGAACTGACGCGGTCCGACAGGCGGCGGAAAGGCCGGAATGCCGTTCGACACCTCCCTTCTTCAGTCGCTCCTGTTCCAGTGCGTGAACGGGTTTGCCTCCGCGTCGGGCCTCTTCCTGGTGGCGGCTGGGCTGTCGATCATCTTTGGCGTCACCCGCATCGTGAACATGGCCCATGGCTCGTTCTACATGCTGGGCCTTTATGGCGCGGTGACGCTGGCGCCTGTGCTTGGTCAGGTGCTGGGCCCCGAGCTTGGCTACTGGAGCGCGGTGGCCGGCGCAGCACTGGCCGTGGCCGTGCTTGGCGCCGGGGTTGAAGTGCTGTTGCTGCGCCGGATCTATGGCGCTCCGGAGCTGTACCAGCTCCTGGCGACCTTCGCGCTACTACTCGTGATCAGCGATGCCGTACTCTATCTCTGGGGGCCTGAGGATATTCTCGGGCCGCGCGCGCCGGGCCTGTCCGGTTCGGTGGAACTGCTCGGCCGGCGCCTGCCGCGCTACGACATCTTCCTTGCCGTCGCGGGGCCGGCCGTGCTCGTGGGGCTGCACCTGCTGCTCGTGCGCAGCCGCTTTGGACGGCTGATCCGGGCAGCAACCCAGGATCGCGAAATGGTGGCCGCGCTCGGCATTAACGAGGCGCTGCTGTTTACTGCGGTCTTCGCGCTTGGAGCGGGCATTGCGGGCCTCGGCGGCGCGCTGCAGATGGCACGCGAGCCGGCCAACCTGGCCATCGACCTGTCGGTTCTTGGCGATGCGTTCGTTGTCGTCGTGATCGGCGGCATGGGTTCGATCCGCGGCGCCTATGTCGCCGCAGTTCTGGTGGCGCAGGTGAAGGCGTTGTGCATCGCGCTCGGCATGGTCGAGATCGGCGGGCTGGCCTTCAACCTGTCGAAACTGACGCTGGTCGCCGAGTTCCTGGTCATGGCGGTGGTGCTGGTGGTGCGCCCGCACGGACTGTTCGGGCGCCTTCAGGTCGTCGTCGCGCACCGCGGGGCCGCTGAGCCGCCCCTGCTTCCCTTCGGGCGCATCGCCCGCACAGGGGTCCTTGCCGGGCTCGCCCTCCTGTCGGCGTTGCCCTTGCTCGACGCGACCTTTCCCTATGCGCCGGTGGTGGCCCTCGACATGCTGATCGCGGTGCTGTTCGCCGCCTCGCTGCATTTCATCATGGGCCCGGGTGGCATGGATTCGTTCGGCCATGCGGCCTATTTCGGCCTCGGCGCCTACGGGACGGCGCTGGCGGCGACCGTGCTCGGTGCACCGACGCCTCTCGCTCTTCTGGCCGGTATCGTCGTCGCCGGATGCGGCGCAGTGCTGTTTGGTTGGTTCTGCGTGCGGCTCAACGGCGTTTATCTTGCCATGCTCACGCTCGCCTTCGCCCAGATCGTCTGGTCGGTCGCGTTCCAGTGGGAGGATGTAACCGGCGGCTCGAACGGTATTTTCGGCGTATGGCCGGACTGGCCTCTGGACAGTCGCGGGGGGCTGTACCTCGCGGGGCTGGGGCTTGTCGCGTGTCTGCTCTTTGTGCTGCGGCGGCTGGTCTTTTCCCCCTTCGGTCTCGCCCTGCGCGCGACTCGCGATTCGAGCCTGCGCGCGGAGGCGTTGGGCATTCCGGTGACGCGGGTGCGTTGGCTGGCCTTCGCGATCGCCGGAACGATGTGCGGCGCCGCGGGTGGCCTGTTCACCTTCGCCAAGGGATCGATCTCGCCGGAAGCGGTCTCGGTGGGCAGGTCCATCGACGGGTTGGTGATGGTGCTGCTCGGCGGACTGGAGAGCCTGGTCGGGCCGATACTGGGCGCGGCGACACTGACATTGCTGCAGGACAATGTGATGCGCGAGACCGACTACTGGCGTGCGCTGCTCGGTGTGCTGATCCTTGCCACTGTCCTCGTCGCGCCCGGCGGCATCGCTGGCGGCCTGCGTCGGATCCGGAGATGGGCGGAGCGGGCGTGGTGAACGTGCTTGAGGTTAAGGGACTGACCAAATCCTATGGCGGAGTGCGGGCGCTCGAGGGCGCAAGCTTCAGCATCGGCGCGGGCGAACTGTTGGCGCTCATCGGCCCCAACGGCGCCGGCAAGTCGACGTGCTTCAACATTGTCAACGGCCAGCTGCGGCCCGATCGCGGCAGTGTTTGTCTTGCCGGGCGCGACGTGACGGGGCTGCCTCCCCGCCGCATGGCCCGCCTCGGTGTCGGCCGGACCTTCCAGATCGCGGCCGTCTTCGATTCGATGACGGTGTTGGAAAATGTCCAGACCGCGCTCCTCGCCGCGCGCCGCGCCGTGTTCGGCATGTGGCGCGCCGCCGCCGGCATGGAGCGCGAGGACGCGCTTGTGTTGCTTGAGCAGACGGGCATGGCGCAGCACGCGCACAGACCGGCAGGAGAACTCGCCTATGGTGACGTGAAACGGCTGGAACTCGCCATGGCGATGGCTGGAAATCCCAAGCTCCTGCTCATGGACGAGCCGACGGCTGGCATGGCAGCGGCCGAGCGCCTCGCCCTGATCGATCTCGTGAAACGTCTCACCCGATCGCGCGGCCTCGCGGTTCTGTTCACCGAGCATTCCATGGATGTCGTGTTTGGTCATGCCGACCGGGTCGTGGTGCTCGCACGCGGGCAGATCATCGCGGATGGCAGCGTCGAGGCGGTACGTTCCGATCCCCAGGTTCGCGCCCTTTATCTGGGAACCGGGTCGGTGACGGGCGAGCGGTCATGAGTGTGCCGGTTCTGGAAGTCGATGGCCTGAATGCTTGGTATGGCGATGCCCAGATCCTGTTCGAACTTTCGCTCGAGGTTCGGAAGGGCGAAGCGGTAGCGCTGGTCGGACCGAACGGCGCCGGCAAATCGACCACGATGAAAGCCGTGATGGGCCTGGTTCGCCGGAGCGCGCGGCGCCTCCTGTTCGAAGGCAGGGACATTTCGTCGTTGCCCACCTATCGGATCGCCCGGCTTGGCATCGGCTACGTCCCCGAGGACAGGCGGATCTTCACCGACCTCACGGTCGCCGAAAATCTCGATATCGCAGCCCGATCCAGCGCAGAGGCTCGGGACGCGCCGGTGTGGAGCCGGGAAACCCTGTTCGAACTGTTCCCAAATCTCGCCCGGATGCAGGACCGGCGGGGTTCGGCGATGTCCGGCGGCGAGCAGCAGATGCTGTCGATGGCGCGCGCCCTAGTGTCTAATCCACAACTTCTAATACTTGATGAGCCTTCCGAAGGAGTCGCGCCCATCATTGTGGAACAAATGATTCATGCGCTGCGCGCGCTCAAGGCCAGTGGGTTGTCGATCCTTATTTCAGAACAGAATTACGCCGTGTGCGAAGCGCTGTGTAATCGTTCTTACGTTATCGAGCAGGGTGAAATGCGTTGGAATGGGGAGATTGGGGACCTAAGACAGCGCAGTAATCAGAGCTCAGCCTTTTCATCTGATTGAAAACAATTTACGAATGCCATTGCAATGGGTTCTGGAGCCGGCTTGCTCAGAATCTAGCCTGTCCAAAAACA
Source organism: Ancylobacter pratisalsi (assembly GCF_010669125.1). Classification (NCBI taxonomy): domain Bacteria; kingdom Pseudomonadati; phylum Pseudomonadota; class Alphaproteobacteria; order Hyphomicrobiales; family Xanthobacteraceae; genus Ancylobacter; species Ancylobacter pratisalsi. Next base: position 1,827,045 of record NZ_CP048630.1, on the reverse strand, counting down.
GCCTGGAGAGATTGATGACGGCGGAGGACCGCGCGAAGGCAGCCAATGCCGACGATGACGCGGTTGAATTGTACCGCTTGGATGACCAGGTGGGTTTTCTCATGCGTATCGTCAATCAGCGCCATACAGCCTTGTTCATGTCCCGGATGGTCGCGGGACTGACCCCACCCCAGTTCGCCACGCTTGCCAAACTGCGGGAGGTCGGTCCTTGCTCTCAAAACCGGCTCGGACGCCTCGTGTACCTGGATGCCGCGACCATCAAGGGCGTGGTCGATCGTCTTATCGGCCGAGGTTTTGTGATGACCGCCGATGATCCCCTGGATCGCCGCCGCCGCGCCATCGGTTTGACCGACAGCGGCATGACGACAGCCGATCAGGCGATCGAGGCGGCGAAGGCAATCAGCGCCGCCACTCTCGAACCGCTTTCCCCTGAAGAGCGCGAGCAGATCATCATTATGCTGAAGAAGCTGAGCTAGGTTTCGCGCGGCGCGAAATCCGCCAGGCGGCCGAGATAGGGCTTTGACCGCGGCGGTGCGTAGGCGCCCGCCTTCGAGGTCGTCAGACCGGTCCGCGCCAGCCCTTCCGCCAGCGTTACCGCACAGGCCACGCCGTCGACGACCGGAACGCCATGCTCCTCGCCGAGTGCTCTGGCGAGGTCAGCCATGCCCGCGCAGCCGAGGACGACGGCCTCCGCCCGATCTTCGCGCACGGCGCGACCAATCTCCGCCGAAATGCGCGCCCGCGCATCGGAGAGCGGATCCTCAAGCTCCAGGACGGCGACGTCGGACGCGCGTACGGCACAGCAGCGTCGATCGAGCCCGTAGCGCTGCAGATTCGCCTCGATGACCGGAATCGAGCGCGCCAGCGTGGTGACGACTGCGAAACGGTGGGAGATCAGGCTGGCCATGTGGAAACCGGCTTCGCCGATGCCTATCACGGGTGCCCCCGCCAGCGCACGGGCGGCGTCCAGGCCGGTGTCATCGAAGCAGGCAATGATATGAGCGTCGACGCCCGCGGATTCCGCCTCGGTGATCGCGGCAAGCAGGCCCGGCAGCGCCAGCGCATCGTCATAGAAACCTTCGATGGATGCAGGCCCCATCGCCGAGGTCGCCGCCAGGATGTCGGTATCCGGCCCGGCGACCACGCGCGCGGCAGCGGCGATCTTGTCGGTCATCGAGGCGGTGGTGTTCGGATTGACGATGTGGATGCGCACGGACCGACCGCAAGTCTTGAAGGGGGAGCGTGGATTATCTAGCACGCGTGCTGGTTGGGACGGGAGGTGTCTCTGCTTTTTTCTCAACAAGCCTATGTTTTGCAAGGATCTCCTTGCTGGTGTCTGGATTTCTGGTGCGCGGGCCAGGCGCGCTGACATGCTTGGTCCGCCTTAATCGAAGGACCGCTCGCGTTATGACAAGGCGGATCTTGAGCCGCATGGGCGGGGATGCCAGAGGCGCAGAGCGATGCTCAGCCACTTTTTTGGGCCACAGACAGGTCCGCTTCCATGGAATTTCACAGCACCGAGCTTCTATCGGAGTCCGTGCGACTGGAGTGCGCCCCTGCGGGCTTTCGGCAAAGCCGAGGTCCTCTTCGGCGCCGTTTCATCTTGAAGCTCGGTCATTGCACCCGTGCCATGGGTTTGTCCGGCTGACAGGTTGCGGGCTCCGGCTTGCTCTACGAGCGGTGCACTTCACAAAAGGTCCCGCCCCGGCGAGGGTTCCGGTGCCGCTCATCCTCGCCAAGAAAAATTGGCAGGTGGAGCTGAATCCGCATCAGGACAATTTGCCGAAGCCTGCCCTCGAGGGTGTCGACCATGTCGAGGGCATGGAAAAAGTATTTTATGTCAGATGCTTAGCGGACTGTTGCGTCGCGCCTAGTCGATTGCGTCGTCCCGAAATGGGCGCGCAAAAACCTCGCGGGCGGGCATGCCCGTGGGTGTGTCGGCGAAATTATCTCAATAATGTCAGCGTCTTACAGGAATTGGCTGGGGCGGGAGGATTCGAACCTCCGCATGGGGGAATCAAAATCCCCTGCCTTACCACTTGGCGACGCCCCAACGGGCGAGCAGGCCCGTATCGGCGCGGACATAGCCACAGGAGCGCGCCGCTTTCAACCGTGCTGGAGGGGTCGATTGTCTCTCCTTACACACATGATCCACCGGAACCGACGCCAGCACCCTTGCGGGTGCCCTCATTCGCATGCTAGAGGCTCGCGCCGCGGCGGAGTGTAGCGCAGCCTGGTAGCGCACCTCGTTCGGGACGAGGGGGTCGCAGGTTCAAATCCTGCCACTCCGACCACTATTTCCCGAGATATTTCAGACCAATACCACCGCAAGCCTCCCCTCCGGGGGAGGCGGCCGTGGTTGCAAAGAACCGTCGGATTCGCCGTCGCCCCGCGCCAACGCCCCGCGCCCGGGCGTGCTGCCCGTTATGGCCATCGATCAAAAATCGTGCTGCGCTGCGGGAACGGCTTGGCGCGCAGTATGTTCTCGTCGGACAGGGGCTGATGGGGACGATGGCATTCATGAGACGCGTAAATCCGGGGTACGCATTTCCTCTCGGCGTGACGGTCGACCGTACCGGCACGAATTTCGCTCTTTTTTCGGACAATGCGGTTGGAGTCACGCTTTGCCTGTTCGATCGCACCGGAGAGACCGAGCTCGAGCGAATCGATCTGCATGAATGCACCAACGGCGTCTGGCATTGCCATTTGCCCGGCATCGGGCGCGGCCAGGTCTATGGATGGCGCGTTGCCGGCCCCTGGGCGCCGGAAGAGGGCCACCGGTTCAATTTCAACAAGCTTCTGCTCGACCCCTACGCGCGCGCACTCGTTGGCGGGATCACCTGGGACGACGCGCTCTACGGCTACACGATAGACGGCAGCGCCGATTCGGACTTGCGCATGGACGAGCGCGACAGCGCCGCCTTCATGCCCAAGGCGCGCGTGGTAACGGGCGCTCCGCTGGTGGCGACGTCGCATCCGCGCGTCTTCTGGCCGAAGACCGTGATCTATGAGGGGCATGTGCGCGGGCTGACCATGCGCCATCCCTTCATTCCGGATTCGATCCGGGGCACCTTCACGGCCCTGGGCCAACCTGAATTCGTCGACCAGCTGGTTCGACTCGGCGTAACCGCGCTCGAGCTGATGCCGGTTCATGCCTTTGCGCAGGACCGGCACCTCGTCGATCGCGGGCTCAGCAACTACTGGGGCTACAACACCCTCAGCTTCTTCGCGCCCGAGCCCAGCTTTCTCGGCGATGACGGGCTCGAATCAATCGGCGTGGCGGTCGACCGGCTGCATCAGGCCGGCATCGAGGTGATTCTCGACGTGGTCTACAACCACACCTGCGAGGGCAACCATCTGGGCCCCTCACTGTCCTTTCGCGGCATCGACAATGCGTCCTACTACCGGCTGCTGCCCGGTGACAGGCGCTACTATGACGACCTGACCGGCTGCGGCAACGCGATCAACACCGACCATCCGCGCGTGCTTCAGATGATCATGGACTCGCTGCGCATGTGGTCGCAGCTCTATGGCATCGACGGATTCCGTTTCGACCTCGCCGTCACGCTGGGCCGGCGCCCGGACGGATTTGATGCCGGCCACGCCTTCTTCAACGCGATCCTTCAGGACCCTGTCCTCGGCGACCTCAAGCTGATCGCCGAACCATGGGATGTCGGGCCGGGCGGCTATCAGCTTGGCGCCTTTCCGCCGGGTTTCTCGGAGTGGAACGGTGATTATCGCGATGTCGTCCGCCAGTTCTGGTGCGGCTCGGAAGGGCTGTTGCCGAGCTTCGCCACCCGGTTCGCGGCCTCGGCCGACATTTTTTCCGAAGGACGGCGCCGCCCCTGGTCGAGCGTGAACTTCATCACGGCCCATGACGGGTTCACGCTGCACGATCTCGTCTCCTACAACGACAAGCACAATGAGGCGAACGGCGAGGATAATCGCGACGGTCACGACGACAATCGAAGCTGGAATTGCGGCGTCGAGGGTGAGACCGACGATCCCGAGATTCTGGCACTGCGCCAACGCCAGAAGCGCAATCTGCTGGCCACGCTTTTCCTGAGCCAGGGCGTGCCGATGCTGCTTGGCGGCGATGAGCGCTCCAACTCTCAGGGCGGCAACAACAACGCCTATTGCCAGGACGACGAGATCGGCTGGATCGACTGGTCGGACGAGGATCCCGAGTTGACGGTGTTCGTCTCCCGCCTCGCGGAGCTGCGCAAGCGCAACTCTTCGCTGTCGCGCCCCGAGTTCCTGACCGGTGCGCGCAACGAGCTTGGCCAGCCGGACGTCGCCTGGTTCTCCAATAGCGGCCAACGCATGAGCGAGGACGACTGGGCCAATCCGCACAGCAAGTGCCTCACTGTGCGGCTCTCGCCACCTCTGCCGGGGGAGAATTCGCTGCTCATCATGCTCAATGCCTCCCATGTCGACGTGGACTTCGTCGCCCCACCCACCCAGTCGGGCGGCTGGGAGGCGATCCTTGCCACGGGCAATGATCTGGAAGGCATGCGCACGGCGCCCGGAGAGGTGTTCACCATGCCGGGGCGCACTTTGGTTGTATGGGAGTGGCGCGAATGAACGTGGGCCCGGACCCTATCCCTTCTGTCGTCACGACCCGCTTCGGGCCGATCGCCATTGCCGGTGGAACGCGCTTTCGGCTGTGGGCGCCCGATGCGGATTCGGTGGAACTGCTCGTCGAGGGTGCCGCGCCGCAGCTGATGCGCCGGTCGGGCGAGGGCTTTCATGAAATCGATGTCGCGGGAGCGGGACCCGGCACCGCCTATCTGTTCCGGATCGAAGGGCGGGATCTGCCCGATCCGGCCTCGCGTGGCCAGCGAGACGATACCGAGGGCTGGAGCCTGGTGCCGGCGGTGCCTCCCGCCGCGGCGCCGTTTCAGGCCCGTCCCTGGCATGAGGCGGTGATCGCGGAGCTCCATGTGGGGGCCGCGACGCCGGAGGGCACGTTCCGGGCCCTGATCGAACGGCTGGATCACTATCGCGACGCCGGCTTTACCGTGATCGAGCTGATGCCGCTCGCCGATTTTCCCGGCAGGTGGAATTGGGGGTATGACGGCGTGCTGCTTTTCGCGCCCGATCGCAGCTATGGCACGCCACAGGACCTTCACGCGCTCATTGAGGCCGCCCATGAGCGCGGCCTCGCGGTGATGCTGGACGTCGTCTACAATCATTTCGGACCCAGCGGGAATTTCCTGCCGCTCTACGCAAGCCCTTTCTTCCATGGAGATGTCCGCACCCCCTGGGGGCCGGCTGTCGATCTTGAGAATCCGCTGGTGCGGGGCTTTTTCGTCGAGAACGCGCAGTATTGGCTTGGCGAGATCGGTTTTGACGGGCTGCGCTTCGACGCTGTTCATGCCCTCACCACGCAGGGGGTCGAGCCCTTTCTGCGCGAGCTTGCCGCAGGCTGTCGGAATGTGAAGCCCGAGGCTTATCTGGTTCTCGAGAACCATGACAACGTGGCGGGCTGGATGACCCGCGGCGATGGGCTCTACGACGCGCAATGGAACGACGATTGGCACCATGTCTTCCATGTGCTCGCCACCGGCGAAACCCGTGGCTACTACCAACCCTATGCGGATGATCCGGTGGGGGGCGCCGGGCGCGCACTGGCGGAGGGTTTTGTCTTTCAGGGCGAACCCTATCCGGACGCGGACGGCGCGCCGCGCGGGGAGCTGTCGCGCGACTTGCCGCCGGATGCCTTTGTCAGCTTCATCCAGAACCATGACCATATCGGAAACAGGCCCCTCGGCGACCGGCTGGCCGGGAGCGTCGAGCCGAAGCGGCTGGCATTCCTGCGTTTCGTGCTGATGCTCTCGCCGGCCGTCCCGTTGTTGTTCATGGGCGAGGAGGCCATGCTGCCGACCGCTTTCCCGTTCTTCTGCGATTTTGAAGGGGACCTTGCTGACGCCGTCCGTAATGGGCGGCGGGCCGAATTTCCTGCCTTCTTCGAGGAGCACGACGCCTCGCGCTTTCCCGATCCATTGGATGAGGCGACCTTCCTTTCCGCGAAGCTGAGACCCGCCGATTTCACGAGCCGGGAGGCGCGGGCCGCTCTCGATGAATTCCATCGACTGGTGGAATTGCGCCGGCGTCTCGTGTGGCCGCTCACGGCGAGCGACTATCTCGGTGCCGATCAGGCGCGGGAGGAGACGGCCCTTCGGCTCGGCTGGCGCTTTGGGGCCGGCTCGCTGGTCATGGGGCTCAACCCCGGTACCGAGCGTGTGGTGATGGACGCACCTACGGGTCTGCCCGGCATGCCGGTCGCCGCCAGCGTGGGTGATGTCATCCATGAACCTGACGGACGACTGGCGCTTGGCCCGTTCTCGGCGGCGGTGTGGAGCCTGCCCGCATGACGGCGCCCGCGCTCATCGCCACCTATCGTCTTCAGTTCCATCATGACTTCCCTTTCGCTGCCGCGGCAGAGATCGTGCCCTATCTGGCGGCGCTCGGCGTGAGTCATGTCTACGCCTCTCCCGTCAGCGCGGCGGTCCCGGGCTCCATGCACGGCTATGATGTCGTCGACCCGAACCGCATCAGTCCAGAGCTGGGAGGCGAGACGGGTTTCGAGGCGCTTTGCGAGGCGCTCTCGGCCCATGGAATGGGCCTGATCCTTGATATCGTGCCGAACCACATGGCGGCGTCCAGTCACAATCCCTACTGGATGGAAACGCTGGAATTCGGGCACCACGCTCCCGCGGCCGCGATGTTCGACATCTACTGGGAAACGGGCAAGCTGTTGTTGCCGGTGCTGGGCGATCCCCTTGAAACGGTGCTCGCGGCCGGCCAGCTCTCTCTTCGCGCGGACTGGGAGGCGGGGCGGCTGATCGTTGCCTATGCCGACCATGCCTTTCCACTTGAGCCCGCTTCCGTCGCGCAGCTGCTGGCGCGCGCCGCGCGTGCCGAGCCTTCGCTTGAGCCTGCGGCCAGCGTGTGGGCGGCACTGGCATCCGGCAATGTGGGGCGCCCCGCCATTGCTGCGGCGCGCAGCGCGCTTCACGAGGCCGGAGTGAGCGCACGGCAGGCCGTGGAGGAGGAACTGGCAGGGGCCGACATGTCGGCGCTGCTGGAGAGCCAGCACTGGCGCCTCGCCTGGTGGCGGACCGCCGCCGACGAGCTGAACTATCGCCGCTTTTTCAACATCACCGACCTTGTCGGCGTGAGGGTGGAAGACCCCGACATATTCGAGATCGTGCACCAGCTGCCACTCTCGCTGGTGCGGCGCGGACAGGTCCATGGGCTGCGGATCGATCATGTCGATGGCCTCGTGGATCCGGCGGGCTACCTGGAGCGCCTGCGCGCGGCAGTCGGCCCGGATATCCCGATCTTCGTGGAGAAGATACTGGAACATGGCGAGGTTCTGCCTCTCTGGCCCGTCGAGGGAACGACGGGCTATGAGCGGCTGAACGACATCAACGGATTGTTCGTCGACAAGGCCGGCTATGCCGCGATGGAGGCCGAGCTGCGGGCGCGAAACCTGCTCTCGGGAACAACTGGCGAGCGTGTCATCGCGGCCAAACGGCAGATCATCGAGACCAGCCTTGCCGCCGAGCTTGACCTGTTGGTGCGCCTCGCGCGCGAAGGACTTGCCGCCGACATGGCGCGAGGGGATGTGACCGACGCGGCATTGCGCCGGGGCGTCATCGCGCTCGTCGTGCACTGTCCGGTCTATCGCAGCTATGCCACCGAGCATGGCTTTGGTGCGGCTGACATGGCCGTATGGACGGATATCCGTACGGCCGTGGAGGCCTCCGAGGATCCGTTGACGCTCGCGGCGGCGCGGCTGCTGCTGGACCGGCTCGAAGCGCCCGAGGTCGAAACCGACCGCGTGTTCCGCCGAAGGTCTCAGCAGATCACCGGACCGGTAATGGCCAAAGGCTATGAGGACACGGAGCTCTACCGCACGCCAATCCTGCTGTCGGTCAACGAGGTTGGTGGCAATCTCGACCATCCCTCCCGAACGCGGGAGGAGGTGCACCGCCTGTTCGAGGCGCGGGCGCGTGCGGGGACGCGTGACCTGATCTCGCTCGCGACCCATGACACCAAACGCGGTCCGGAAACCCGCGCCCGGCTTAATGTCCTCTCCCTGAGCCCCGACCTATGGATCGAGTTTCTGAGGGAGGTCGAGCCCTTGTGCGAACCATTGCGCGCTGCCGGCGAGGGACGCGGCGGACCGGACATTCTGGACGAACGGATGATCCATCAGACGCTTTACGCGACGTGGCCGATCTCCCAATCCCGCGTGGCCGGCTATCTTCGCAAGGCGCTGCGTGAGGCGAAGCGCAACAGCAACTGGGAAACGCCCGATCATCCCTACGAATCCGCCGTTGAGGCCTTCGCCGGCAAGCTGGTCGAAGGTTCGGAGGGAGAGGACTATCGGCAGGTCCTGCAGCGGCTGGTCTGCCGCCTTGCACCCACTGCTCGAATCTTCAGTCTGGCACAGGCGACGCTGCACCTTACCTTGCCGGGCGTGCCGGATATCTATCAGGGTACTGAGTTCCGCGACTTCTCGCTGGTCGATCCCGACAATCGTCGGCCCGTCGATTTCGGTCGGCGGGTCGCGGCGCTTTCGGGAGAAGGGCCAAGGGAGGACGTCGAGAAAGTCACCTTGATGCGTCATCTCCTGCGCTTGCGCCACGAACTCGGGTGCTTTTCGCGGGCCACTTATCGGCCGCTGGAGATGGAATCGTCGCCTTGGCGCTGGTTCGGTTTTGAGTTGAGGGGCGATCGGGATGGGCTCGCCATTGTCGTGCCGACCCGCGTGCCGCCTGGGGATTTGGCGCCAGAGGTCCATCTGACGCGGTCATTGGATCCGGGCTATACGGATCGTTCCGGCAAGGATGTTGCGACGGACACCCTTACCCTTGATCGAGAGCTTCCACTGCTTGTCGCGGTGTGTCGAGCGTGATGTCAGCTTGCCAACGGCATCATCGGCACAAGCGTTACCCGCCCGGCCTGCGCATTCAGCCGACGTTCCGCGAGCAAATACATGGCATCGGCCGCGCGCTTGTGCTGGGCCAGAGACTTCTGCATCAGCCGCGCGCCCTCGATATGACCCAGTTGGCGCATCCAGCCGATGATCGTGACGTATCGCGCGATAGTATAGTTCTCGACAGCCTGCATGGCGGCGGCGATGGCCGTATCGAGGACATGATAGTCGTCGATCTCGTCATTCAGTTCTTCGGCGCTGATGAAGATACCGTCTATCGCGGGGCATTCCACATGATTGGGAGCTGTATCGATACACCGGAACGCTTCCACAAGGCGCGCGATATTCTCACTCGACGCCTGCAGGCAACCGTCCAGTTCCCGCCTCAACAGCGCGTCGGAGGCCTTGCCGCGGAGCGCAGGCGCCGCCCGCGCTACCCGTCGTTCGCTGTAGTGCAGTTCGCCAAGTCCCTGACGGAGAAGATCGTCGAGTGACTTGATGTCCTTTGTCAGCAGTCCCATGACGATTTCCTCCCTGGGGCTTTATATTTGGCCGGAACGTTGCCCCAAACGCGTCTGAGGCTTTCGCAAACAACGCTTCCCAGGACAGCGGGTTCCTGCGTCTAATGACGAAATCGCCGTTGCAGCGCGGTTCTCCCAAGGGCTGATTGGTCACAAGGGAGAGTTGGGCCGGCGGTTAAATCCGCGAGTATGATTTGAGAGCTGAGTGATTCGACCGGCCGCCGACGCGGCCATTCCCGGGGATGACGCCATGGACGAGCTGCAGAACCGCATCCGTGAACGAGCCTATCTCCTGTGGGTCGAGGAAGGTCGGCCGCACGGGCGTGACGAGCATCACTGGCACATGGCTGTGCAGTTCATCGCGACCGAGGATGCCGCGGCTTCCGCAGGCGAGGTCGCGGCGCAGCCGAAGGCGCCGGCAAAAAAGCCGACGGTCGCCAAAAAATCCAAAGTTAAGCCTGTCGCGGCCGAAGCTGCACCGAAGAAGCCGGTGAAGACGCCGGCTCCGGCAGCTCAGGTGGCAGCTGTTCCGGAAACGGCAGAGCCCCCTCAGGCCGCGCCAAAGGTCCCGTCGGCCCGCAAGCGCTCCAAGACGCCGGTAGCGACAGCGAAGTAAGCGCCTTCAAGCACAAGCCGCCCGTCTTCCAGTCTTTCCTTGATCCAGGGAAAGGTCTGGAGGTTGCGGAGCGAGAGCTTGACGCACTGGTATTCGACGATCTTGCGGCGCTCGTTCGGGTCCTCGCTCAGATTGAGGGCGATATCGCGCGCGGGGGCTCCGATGTTGATCCAGTCGGCCAGAAAGTCCTTCGCGGCGGCGGGTGCGCCGTCGATCAGCGCGCCGGCGCCGCCGCACAAGGCGTGGCCGAGGACGACAATCTGTTTCACTTCCAGAACCCTCACCGCGAACTCGATCGCCGCGCTGGTGCCGTGATGGGCGTGGTCGGGTGGCGAATAGGGTGGCACAAGATTGGCCACGTTGCGCACGACGAAGAGCTCACCTGGGCCCGCGTCGAAGATCATGGTCGGATCGACGCGGCTGTCGGAACACGCAATGACAAGGGTCTGTGGTCGCTGGCCACGAGCGGCGAGCTTTTCGAACAGGGCTTTGCGCTCCGGCCACGCCTCGCTGCGGAACCGCCGGTAGCCATCCAGAAGATTGTCCATCGAGCGCCCTCCTTGCACAGTCAACCCTGCTGCATAATCGTGACGTGGGTCGCATGCAATTGGACAGTGGCTGCTGTCTCGACCTGCCACGTTCCTTGCGCTAGTCGAGAAGCGGCGAAACCGGTGCGGGAGATGCGTCCATGGCCGAGGATATTCCGTTCGATCGGCGTTTCGAGGCGGTTGCGGGGGTTGTCGAAACCGTCGCGCCGGGGATCCGCCGGGTCCTGGCGCCCAACCCCGGCCCTTTCACCTTCACCGGCAGCTGCAGCTACATCGTCGGGGAAGGCGACGTAGCGATCATCGATCCGGGCCCCGACGATGCCTCCCATGTCGCCGCGCTGCTGGGCGCGGTGCGGGGCGAACGGGTGACGCATATCTTCCTGACCCACACCCATCGCGACCACAGCGGCGCGCTGGAGGCCCTGCGCCTTGCGACCGGCGCGCCGACCTATGCCGAGGGTCCTCATCGCGCCGCCCGCCCCCTGCATGAAGGGGAGACCAATGCGCTCGATGCGGCGGCTGATCGCGGGTTCTTTCCCGATGTGGCGCTTTCCGACGGAGCGCGGGTCGAGGGCGCGGGCTGGACCCTGTCCGCTCTCCCCACACCCGGACACACGGCGAACCATATGGCCTTCGTGCTGGAAGGCGAGGGCGTCATTTTTGTGGGCGACCATGTGATGGCGTGGTCGACCTCGATCGTCGCACCGCCGGACGGCTCGATGAGCGATTATATGAACTCGCTGCGTCGTCTAGGTGAGCGGCCGGAAAGCCTCTACATGCCGGGCCATGGCGGCCCGGTGCGCGAGGGGCCGGCCTTTGTCGCACGTTATCTTCGTCATCGGGTGTCCCGCGAACAGGCGATCCTGCGGGCACTGACGCGTGGGCCAATGACGATCCCGGACATGGTGCGGGCCATCTATATCGGCCTTGATCCGCGACTTGCCGGTGCTGCAGGACTATCGACGCTCGCTCATATCGAGGATCTCGTCGCTCGCGGCGATGTGCTGACGGAAGGACCCGTGGCACTGGAGGGGGTCTTCGTCCGGTCCTGAGCGATCAGCGTCGCCGACGACCCTGCATTTCCGACAGCTCAGAGAGCAACGTGTCGATGCGCCGCGCATTCGAGCCGAAGTCGCGATCGCTGTTGCGCGACACGGAGCGCATGTCGACACGGGCTCCGTCGGCGATCGGGCGGATCCGGATCACGATGTCGTCGCGCAGGCCGAAGGGGAGGCTGCGCGCCACGGCCTCGATGCGCCCGTCCCGTACGCCGCCACGCGGTGGGACGGCATCGATGACGAGCCATTTGTGGCGGATGACGAGCTTCATCAGCGCGGCGTAAATGTCATCGGGCGGATCGTCGAACTCGATCTGCTTGATCTGCGGGTATGCCTCGCGTTGCTCCTCGGCGACGACATCCCCTGGATAGGCCAGGGGATTGGCGCTGCGCGAGCGCGCCATGGCGAGCGTGACGAATGCGGGTGGGTCTTCGGTATCGGTGGTGATGTCGTAGAGAACGGGCAGCCCCACGCTGAACGCGGCGACCGCCGCCATGGGCGTTATCAACATCAGCGCCAGCGCGGCGGCGCCGAGGATCCGCCCCAGGCCTCTCAGTCCTTCGTTCCAGATGACCACGAAGCCGGCCATGGCGAGCAGCAGAGCAAGCGCGGCAACCGCGATGCCGGCGATAACGGTGTAGAGGGCACTGCGGAAATCCAGCGCTTCGGTCGCATAGAGAACGAGGCCGATGAGCGTGACCGGCAGGGCGAAGATCGCGGTGCGCAGGCTCCATACCGCCAGCCGCGAGACCCGCTCCTCGATATAGAGTCGCCGGCGAATCACGACGCCATCTCCCGCGCGTCGGAAAAAATGAGGTCCACCAGGGCCTCGACATCGTCGACCACGAGATCGGCCTCCCCGGCGAAGTCGTCGACCGGTCCGGGTCCGCAGCGCACCAGAATCGCCCTCGCGCCAGCGGCGCGCGCGGTATCGAGGTCGTGGCGGGTATCGCCGACCAGCGCGACCTCATGGGGAGGGACGCCTGTCAGTTCGCAGAACGCTTCGACCATGCCTGGCGCCGGCTTGGGGCCATGACCGGAATCATAGCCATAGACCGCACTCATGAATCCTCCGATGCCGAGAAGTTCGATCTGGAGGCGCGCATTGGCCTCGGCGTCGTTGGTCGCGATGCCGAGCGGCAGGCCGGTGCGATGCAGCCGGGCGATGGTGCTGGCTGGCGAGCCGATCGGGGTCAGGAAACGCCGTCCCTCTTCCGTGAAAAGGCGATCCATCTCCTGGAAAAAGTCGGGATCGGCCGGGCGACCGAGCACTTCGGCCCAAAGCGGCCCGTATTGGCGCGAGGAACCCGCGATGAGCGGGGAGGTTTGCAGGAAACGCCGCTGCGCAGGCAGATAATGGCTGACCGCGTGGAGTTGCGCCAAGGCGGCGGCATCGCGTTGTGCGAGACGCTCCATCACGGCCCCGGCAGCGGGACCCCAGGTGCGGTCGAAATCGACCAGCGTACCGTCTTTGTCGAACAGAATGGCGCGAAGAGCGTTCACTGGGAGTACATTCACTGCTTGGCGAAATCCGACCGCGAACAGGAAAGGCCTGATAGCATGGTTTTCCCACCGCTCCCATGGCGCCGCCTGATTCATCGCCTGCGGCCCATGGCGGTAGCGCTGTTCGTGGTCGCGTCCTCCTCTGGTGCCAGCGTTCCCGCGTCTTCCGAACCGTTGGCGGAGATAGGGTCGTCGTTCGACGATGCGGGACGCGCGCTTAACCGGCAGCTGGGCGAGTGGTTCGGCGAGACGCAGCCACGTAAGGGCGGCCGGGCCCGGCGTTCCTTGCCCGCGCATGCGCCTTTGCCTCCGTCGCGCCCCTCCGACGTGACAATGACGCCGCCGGAACAGCCGGGCCCGGCCGAGACGGCACAACCTGGCCAATCCGCCAGTGGAACGCTGGAGACCGCGAACGCGGCGGTGGCAACGACCGAGGAGCCCAATTCATCGCCTTCCCCCGACACGGGGCAAACAACTGGCGCCTCGGTCTCCAAAGGCGCAACACAGCCGGCCGTGACGCCAGCGCGGCAGCCAAAGGCGCCGACCCCGAAGGCGGCGCCGGCTCGGGCAGCCAACTCCATGCCGCTGCCTCTGCCTTCACCAGAACGGCGCATCGTGGCGGCACCGTCGCCGGCCCTCGGCCCGACAAAGGCTGGCGCGGCGCAGCTGGAGGTCGGCTCTGAGCCAGCCGCTGCAGACCGTGCCGAGGTTTCGATCGGTGATGGCGAAGTCATCGCGATGCCGAAGCCGTCGCCGGTTCTTTCCTCACCCGCGCGATCTTCAGCGAGGCTCAAGGACTTGCCTCCTTTGCCGCGACCCCGCCCCGCCGACGCATCGATGCCCCTCGCCTCGGAGAGTGCACGCCTTGCGGCGCTGACGCCCGGCGCTACACCCGCTATTGAGGGCGGGGCGCCCGCGCCTCAGTCGGTTCCGACCATTTGTCCCGAGCTCTCCAACGAGGACCTTGGTGTATTCACGCCCGCAGTCGTGACCGCGACGAACCCTCTCTGCACCGTGGATCGGGCGGTTTCGCTTTCCGCTGTGCGCATGAAGGACGGCCGGCTGGTCGAACTCGAACCGGCGGCGGTGCTGCGTTGTGAAATGGCAGCCTCGGTTGCGCACTGGCTACGCGAAGAAGTGGCGCCCGCGATCGCCACGCTTGGGTCACCGCTGGATAAGGTGCTGGTCGCCGCGTCACAGCAGTGCCGCCCACGAAACCGTGTTGCTGGCGCCAAGATCAGCGAGCATGGCCGCGGCAACGCGATGGATACCCGCGGCTACAGGCTCGCCGATGGGCGCGTTTTCGTCATCGGGCCCGGCAAGGGCGAGGAGACGCCAATGCCCCAGGCTTTCCAGGAAAAACTGAAGGCCAGCGCCTGTGCCGACTTCACCACTATTCTCGGCCCGGGCTCGGACGGCTACCACGAGCATCATCTGCATATGGACCGGGCCGTGCGGCGCTCGGGAATGGTTCTTTGCCAGTGGGCGATCAGCGGCGCAAAGGCTGACGGCGACAGCGCCGAGAAGTGACCTTTGGGAAATGCGAATGGTGCGCTAATCCGACCAAGGACGCGCTTTCGGTCGGGCGCACGCCGCACTAGGGTGGGCCGTCAGGCTTTTCCTCCGGAGTGCTCGCGTCATGCTCACCAATCTTCAGACTCGCGATGTCGAGACGTTGATTCATCCCTACACGAACCTCGTCTCCATCCGGGATACGGGCCCACTCATCCTCGAGCGCGGCCAGGGCGTGTGGGTGCATGATGTCGACGGCAAGCCCTATCTGGAGGGCATGGCGGGGCTTTGGTGTACCTCGCTCGGCTACGGCAATGAGGAACTGGTCGAGGCCGCGGCCACCCAGATGCGCAAGCTGCCCTTTACCCATGTCTTCGGCGGCAAGAGTCACGATCCCGCGATCGAACTCGCCGAGAAGCTGAAGGAGATGGCGCCGGTCCCGATTTCCAAGGTGTTCTTCACCTGCTCCGGCTCCGAGGCCAACGACACCCAGATGAAGCTCGTCTGGTACATGAACAATGCGCTGGGGCGGCCGAAGAAGAAGAAGATCATCTCGCGCATGCGCGCCTATCACGGCGTCACGATCGCCTCGGCCTCGCTGACCGGACTTGCCGGCAATCACAACGACTTCGACCTTCCGATCGCGGGAGTGCGGCACACCACATGCCCGCACTACTACCGGCTCGCCGAGGCGGGCGAGACCGAGGAGGATTTCGCCACCCGGCTGGCGGCTGATCTCGAGGCATTGATTCTGGCCGAGGGACCCGAGACGGTCGCCGCGTTCATTGCGGAGCCTATTTTGGGCGCGGGCGGCGTCATCGTGCCGCCGAAGACCTATTATCCGAAGATCCAGGACGTACTGACCAAGTACGACGTGTTCTTCATCGGCGACGAGGTCATCACCGGCTTCGGCCGCCTCGGCACGGCCTTCGGCTCCGAAGCCATGCAGATGAAGCCCGATTCCATTTCGGTCGCCAAGGCGCTGTCCTCGGCCTATCAGCCGATTGGTGCGGTGATGATTCCAGAGGTGATGTACGAGGCCATGCTCCAGGAGAGCACGAAGCTTGGCAGCTTCGGTCACGGCTTCACCTATTCAGGCCATCCGGTACCGGCCGCCGTTGCGCTGAAGACCTTGGAAATCTACGAGCGCGAGAACGTTTTCGAGCGCGTACGGGCGAAGATCCCGCAGTTCAATGCCCGCCGCGCGGCGCTGGAGGACCATCCGCTGGTCGGCGAGGCGCGCGGAGCGGGCATGGTCGCGGGCATCGAGATCGTGGCGGACAAGAAGACGAAGCACCAGTTTGACCCCAAGCTGGGCATGGCGGCCAAATGTGTGGCCTTTGCCCAGGAGGAAGGGCTGATCGTTCGCAACGTGTTCGGCGATGCCGTCACCATCTGTCCGCCGCTGGTCATTTCCCCGGCGGAGATCGACGAACTGTTCGATCGCCTCACCCGCGCGCTCGACAAGACTCTCGACTGGGCGGTCCGCGAAAAGTTGCTGGCGGCCTGACGGCGGCTTCGCCCGCCATACGCCGGTATTTCAGCATGATGCCCGGGCACGTCCCGGGCATTTTTCATATCCGGGACCGGTGCGGCTGGAAGGGCAAGCGCGCGGTCTGGCCCGGAACGAAAAAGGGCGCTGCCGCAGCAGCGCCCTTGATCTCTTCCCGAATTCGACGTCGCTATCAGAGCACGACGACGTTCGCGCCCTGCGGCACGCGCGAATAAAGGTCGATCACGTCCTCGTTCAGCATGCGGATGCAGCCGGAGGAGATAGCCTGGCCGATATATTCGGGCTGGTTGGTGCCGTGAATACGGAACAGCGTGTCCTTGTTGCCCTGGTACAGATAGAGCGCGCGCGCGCCCATCGGGTTGTGCGGGCCAGGGCCGACGAAGTTCGGAACGCCGCTGAGGCGCTCCTTGATCTCGGCGGTGGGCGTCCAGGTCGGCCATTCGGCCTTGCGTCCCACCTTGGCTTCGCCACGGAAGGCGAGGCCTTCCTCGCCGACGGTGACGCCATAGCGGATCGCCTTGCCGTCGTCCTCGACCAGGTAAAGGAATTTCTTGTCGGTATCGACCACGATGGTGCCCGGCTTCTGGGTCCCCGCGTAATCCACGATCGAGCGCTGGTACATGTCCGGCGGCAGGATCTTCTTGTACGGTGCGTTGGCCAGCAGCGACTTGTCACGCGGCGTCAACGATGCTTCGGGCGCCGGCTGGCGCTCCACGGCGCTGCACGCTCCCAGAAGAAGCGCCAACAGAACAGCCCCCGCCCCACGCACGATCATTTCCAGCCGCTCCGACTCAGTTGACGCGTGCGCTGCGCACGCTGCCGATACAGTCGATTAACCGAACTCCTTTCAGCCTTGAAGAGGCCACATCGATGCCGCGCTCGGTTGCGTAACTATGTTGCTGAAAAAGCTCAGTTACGTTGGAAGAGGTCGAGTCTGCCCGACAAAGGGGGCGGCAGGGCTTAATAGCCCTAGGCATGACCTCGACTCTGCATAATTTTGACGCAGTCCGGCGCTCACTTCGTCGGCAGTTGCCCGATGGTCGGGCGACGAGCATGGAGAAAATCATGTCTACCGAGGAAAGTCCGGCATCCGATGGCCGGCCGAGCGAACGTTGGGAGCGTTCGCAGCAAAGTGCCCATTGGCGCGAAATCGGCATTTCGGCGGTTGCTGCTGCGGCCCGCTACGCTTCCCAGAACAAGACGGTATCCGATGCCCCCGTAAAGGGCGCGG
Source organism: Ancylobacter pratisalsi (assembly GCF_010669125.1). Lineage (NCBI taxonomy): Bacteria > Pseudomonadati > Pseudomonadota > Alphaproteobacteria > Hyphomicrobiales > Xanthobacteraceae > Ancylobacter > Ancylobacter pratisalsi. Next base: position 1,809,593 of record NZ_CP048630.1, on the reverse strand, counting down.
CGCGGACCGAAGAGGCGGAGCCCAAAGTGGTAACGCTTCGCGACATCGAGTATTTTGCGGCCTGACACGGATCTGGCCCCGGGTTCTCGACGAACTCTCCCTACATTGCTGAGGAACACCGCACGGCGCCCAATCAGGCGGGCGGACACGAACGCACGCGGTATCGCTTGCGGCACGTGTGCCTTGACGATGTGTTGTGCGTTTCGGCAATGGCCTGCCCAGCGAGTCTTCGCTGGCTGCGAGGGGCTATGACCGGCCGATCGTTCTTTCGACCGGCCGGACAAACGGGGAGGGGTGATGATAAACGCCTATAGCGTGCATGCGGGCTGCCTGGTCCGCGTGGAGGTGGAATCTGGCGGGGCGGTGCCTGCGGATGCCATCTGGATCGACCTGTACCGGCCGACCCTTGAGGAGGATCGACAGGTCGAGGCTGCGCTTGGGGTCTCGATCCCGACGCGTGAGGAAATGGCGGAGATCGAGCCCTCGAGCCGATTGAGGGTGGAGAACGCGGCGCGCTACATGACCGGGTCGGTCGTCTGCAATAGCGAGAGCGACCACCCCACTCTCTCTGCCGTGACCTTCATCCTGGCCGGAGACCGGCTTGCGACGGTGCGCTACGACGAATCACGGCCTTTCTCGCTTATCGTCTCGCGGTTGGATCGGGCTTGCCCATCGGGGATCAAGGGCAGCGGGCTGCTGCTGCAGATGCTGGACACCGTGATCGACCGCGCCGCCGATATCATTGAGCGGTTGGCCGAGGAGATCGACGACCTGTCCCGACGCATCTTCTCGGGAGACGAGGCAAAGGGAACCGGCAGCGAGCGCTTTCAGGTTCTGATGCGTATCATCGGCCAGCGCGCGGATCTCGGCTCCAAGGTGCGCGAAAGCCTGGTGTCGATCGGACGTCTGGTGATCTTCCTCGCCAATGAGAGCGACGTCGAGCGCTTCAGCAAGGATCAGCGCGCCATGCTGAAGAGCATGCAGCGCGACGTCGCCTCACTGAACGACCATGTCAGCTTTCTCGGCAACAAAGTGACGTTTCTGCTCGATGCCACGCTGGGCATGGTGGGTATCGAGCAGAACAACATCATCAAGATATTCGCGGTGCTTTCGGTGGTCTTGATGCCACCAACGCTGATCGCTTCGGTCTACGGCATGAACTTCCAGTACATGCCCGAACTTGCCGACCGTTGGGGCTATCCGATTGCCCTGCTCGCCATGCTGGCGGCGGCAGTCGTGCCCTATCTGATCTTCAAATGGCGGCGCTGGCTGTGACCTTGCCAGTCACACATGCTGCCCGCCATTGATGTGGATCTCCGCACCGTTCAGGTAGGACGAGGTGTCGGTGCACAGCACGTAGATGATCTTTGCCACCTCGTCGGGGGTGCCAAGCCGCTGCATCGGGATTTGCTCGACGATCTTTTCCGTGCCCGGCGAGAGGATCGAGGTGTCGATCTCGCCCGGTGCGATGGCATTGACCCGAACGCCCAGCGCCCCGAAATCAGCGGCCATCTCGCGGGTGAGGCCGGCAAGCGCGGCCTTGGAGGTCGCATAGGCTGCCCCGGCGAATGGGTGTACGCGCGAGCCGGCGATGGAGGTGACGTTCACGACAGCGCCGTGTGTGCGCTTGAGTTCTTCCAGAAGGCCGCGCGCCAGCAGGATCGGGGCAAAGAAGTTCACCTGGAACACCCGGCGCCAGTCTTCCTCGGGCGTGTTAAGGGTCCCCAGGCGTTCACCACCCGCGCTCTTGGGCGATATGCCTGCATTGTTGACCAGCGCGTGCAACTCGCCGTCGGGCAGGCGACTGCGGATCTCCTCGACCGCGCGCATGGTGTCTGCGGGATCGGAAAGATCCACCTGGATATGGTCTTCCGGCCCCATCTCCCACGGACAGTTCTCCGGGAAGGGATGGCGCGAGCAGGTGATGACGCGCCATCCAGCCGCCGAGAAGCGCTTCACGGTGGCGTGGCCGATACCGCGCGAGGCACCCGTAAGCAGGAGAGTGCGGCGAGGCTGGTTGGAACCCTTGATCATGGAGCCTTACTTAGCTGAAGGGCGGGGAACTGTCAGGGATAAAGCCGGGTACGGGTCCATTCCCCGCCATCGGGCAGGGGACGGCGAAAAACGATGCGGTCGTGCAGCCGGAACGGGCGATCGTGCCAGAACTCGATCTGCACCGGCCGGATGCGAAAGCCGGTCCAGTGCGGTGGGCGCGGCACGCTTCCCAGCGCGTACTGCGCCGTGACCTTCGCCACCGCCGCTTCGAGCGCAAAGCGTCCTTCCAGCGGCCGCGATTGCTGGCTGGCCCAGGCGCCGATCTGCGAAAGACGCGGGCGGGTCGCGAAATAGGCGTCAGCCTCGACGTCGCTAACCCTCTCGACCGGGCCGCGAAGGCGAATCTGCCGGCGCAGCGACTTCCAGTGGAAGACGGCCGAGGCCTTGGGAACCGCAGCGAGTTCCAGGCCCTTCGCGCTCTGGGTGTTGGTGTAGAAGATGAAGCCGTGGGCGTCGCGCCCGTTCAGCAGAACCATGCGCACATCAGGCAGCCCGTCGGCATCGACGGTGGCGAGAGCCATGGCGTTGGGGTCATTCGGCTCGCTGGCCTTGGCGTCCTTGAACCACGTTTCGAACAGCTCGAAAGGCTCGGCGGATTCGGTGAACTCACCAGATGTTAACGGTTCGGGCGTTTCCATAGCGGCATCTTCAAGAGCGGGGGCGGGGCGCCCCCTCGGAACCAGGGCCAAATGTCGACTTTCCACGGGCAGCGAATGACGCCGGTGCGGGCTACCGATGGCTGCCCCTCATATAAGCGCGCCGTGGGCGTAGGCCCAGTACTATCGCGGCTGACTTTGGTCGGGGCGGCTGGTCTGTTGCTCGCAGGCTGCTCGGCAGCGCCGCCATTGGACCCGCTCGCCACCGGATCCGTTGCCCCGTACGCGTTCGCCGAGCCCGTTCCCGAAGGCGTCGCCCCGGGTGACTGGGCATCCGCACGTCGTGCACTGGCAGAGGCACTGGGAGAGAACCAGGCCTCCCCAAGCGTGCCGTGGGAAAACTATGCCAGCTCGACACGCGGCACGGTCACGCCGCTGATTGGCTCAGCGGAGGATCGTGGTGCCGGTGCGGGCGGTTGCCGGGGCTTCCTGATGAGCTTTGTGCGTGATTCAAGCGAGGAATGGCTGGAAGGCGAAGCCTGCCAGAACGCCAAGGGGACCTGGAAGGTCGATCAGGCCCGCATGCTCGACAAGGGATAACTGGTCCGAATTGACCCGAATACCTGTCAGGGTCGAAAGATGATGTCTGCCAGCGCGGTTCCACCGTTGCACTGCGGCAACACCGTTCTTACATGACGTCCGAAGCCCGGAACCGCCGGACGAGATGATTACCGATGCGAGATCCTTACGACATTCTCGGCGTTGCCCGTACCGCCGACCAGCCTGAAATCAAGCGCGCCTTCCGGCGGCTTGCCAAAAAACTGCATCCGGACGCCAACAAGGGCGATCCGACGGCGCAGGACCGTTTTGCCGAACTGAACAGCGCGCACGAAATCCTCTCGGATCCGGAAAAGCGTGGCCAGTTCGACCGTGGCGAAATCGATGCGGAAGGCAAGCCGAAGGGGTTTGAGGGTTTCCCCGGCGGCGGTCAGGGGTTCGAACGCGGCTTCCGGCGTGGTGGGTTCGGTCGCGGGCCGGGCGGCGAGACCATTTTCGAGAGCTTCTCCTATGGACCGGAGGGCGCACGCCGGTCCGGCCATGGGCCCCATGATGCGGGCGGCTTCGACGATGTCATTTCCGATATCCTCGGCGGCCTCGGTGGAGGTGCGCGCGGGCGGCGGGGCCGTGCGGGCGGGGCTGGCGGTGAAGTGCCACGCGGCGGCGATGTCGAAATCAAGGTCCCGGTATCTCTGGAAAACGTCATCGAGGGCGGTCCGGTCAAGGTTCATCTGCCGAACGGACGCGCCGTCGAGGTGAAGATTCCCGCCAAGGTCGCGGAAGGCCATCGCATGCGGTTGAAGGGGCAGGGTGAACCCAGTCCCTTCGGTGGAGCCCCCGGGGACGCCTATGTCGTCATTGCCTATGCGCCGCATCGGCATTTCCGGGTCGAGGGCGCGGACCTGCGCACAGATGTTCCGTTGCCGCTCGCCCTGGCTGTGACCGGTGGCAAAGTCCGCGTGCCCACGCTGTCCGGCGAGGTCGAGCTCTCGGTGCCGGCATGGACCAATTCCGGGCGCACTTTCCGCCTGCGCGGCAGGGGGTTGCCGAAGGCACAGGATGCGATGGGAGACCTGTTCGCCACCATGCGTATCATGCTGCCGGAGGAGCGCGACCCTGAACTGGAAGCGCTGATGACACGTCGCCAGGACGGCACGATCTGACGGGTTGGCACGGCCCTGTTGACCGGGTCGCTTGAGCGGGTGTTTGCGCTGTGCGATAGGAACCCTTGGCCACCGCGAGGTGAGCAGAGAGTACGGAGCATAGCGTGACAGGCATGGCATCGGGCGGGTTGATGAACGGCAAGCGCGGCCTGGTGATGGGAGTGGCGAACAATCGCTCCATTGCCTGGGGCATCGCGAAGGCAGCGGCGACGCAGGGGGCGAAGCTCGCCTTCACTTATCAGGGTGAGCCGCTGCGCAAGCGGGTTGAGCCGCTGGCCGCCGAACTTGATGCGGCGCTCGTCGGCCATTGCGACGTCACCGATCCCGCCACCATTGACGCCGTCTTCGCGGAGACCGAGCGCCAGCTTGGCGGCCTCGACTTCCTGGTCCACGCAATCGCGTTCTCCGACAAGAATGAGCTTGATGGACGTTATGTCGACACGACGGCGGAGAATTTCAGCAAAACGATGCTGATCTCCTGTTACAGCTTCACGGCGGTCGCCCAGCGGGCCGAGAAGCTGATGACGAACGGCGGTTCGATGCTGACCCTCACCTATTACGGCGCCGAGAAATGGATGCCGCATTACAATGTGATGGGCGTCGCCAAGGCCGCCCTGGAGGCGAGCGTGCGTTATCTCGCCGCTGATCTCGGCCCGAAGAACATTCGAGTCAACGCCATCTCCGCCGGCCCGATCAAGACGCTGGCGGCTTCGGGGATTGGCGATTTCCGCTACATTCTGAAGTGGAACGAGCTGAACGCGCCGCTGCGCCGTACCGTCACCATCGACGAAGTCGGCGATACGGGCATGTATCTACTCTCGGATCTCGGCCGGGCCGTTACCGGCGAGATTCATCATGTGGATGCCGGCTACCATATCGTCGGCATGAAGAATCCCGACGCGCCCGATCTTACTCTCGAGCGCGACTGAGTGCGCTCGATGAGCGGAGGTGCCACGATGACCAAGGCCAATCGATTCCGTGCCGTCGCCGCAGGTGCTCTCGCGGCCACCCTTCTGCTGGCCGGAGGTGGCTTCGCCGCCGCCCAGTCGACCTCGGTGATCGTCGGGCCGGGACCCGGCGCGCAGGACCGCGGTGTGCCCCCGACTTTCCAGCAGTATCCACTCTGGCAGCGCATCTTTGGCGTCGGTGGTGCGGTGTTCCCGGGCTATGTCGCCCCGCCGACCACGAATGGCCGCACCTCCATCTCGCTGCTCACCGGCGGTGGAGAGGGCAAGCTGGTCTTCGCGGCCGGAACGGCGGACACGATCTGCCAAACCGAACAGGCGCCCACGATCACGATCCTCGACGCTCCCTCGAACGTGTCGCTTGCCGTCGATTACGGGAATTTCGTTGTCCACCGTGTCCAGGCGGGTTCCAGCCGCTGCCTTGGGCGGGTGATCCAGGGCGCGCGCGTCTTCGTTTCCGGCCGCCTGCCGCGTTCCGGCGCCACGGCACGTCTGCGCGTCGCTTATCCCACCGTCGGTCGCGCGGGGCGCACCTATACGCAAGTCGTGAGCATTCCCGCCAGATGAAGCCTCGTATCTATCTCGTGCGTCATGGCGAGACCGATTGGAACCTCGCCGGCCGCCTGCAGGGTACCAATGACATTCCGCTCAACGATCTCGGCCGTGAGCAGGCCGCTGATACCGCGCGGGTTGTCGACCGCCTGAGCGGGGGCGCCACGGCGCCGCTGGCCTATGTGTCCAGCCCGCTCAGCCGTGCGTCGCAGACCATGGCGATCCTGCGGGCCAAGCTTGGCCTCGCGCCGGACGGCTTTCGCCGCGACGCGCGGCTGAGGGAGATCTCGTTCGGTCGTTGGGAGGGTAACACCTGGCCGGAACTGCGCCGGCGCGATCCGGACAGCATGGCGGCTCGCAAGGCCGATCCCTGGAATTATGTCCCGCCCAACGGCGAAAGCTACGCCATGCTCACGGAGCGGGTGATGGAGGCGCTGGGCGAGATCACCGAGGATTCTGTCGTCGTCACCCACGGGGGCGTGGTCCGCGCCATGCTTCATGCGCTCGCGGGAATGCCGCCGGATCAGGCTGTCTGGCTGCCCGTGCGCCAGGGAGCTGTCTACATGATTGAGAACGGGGCGTTCGAAATCGCCGTCGCCTGACGGCAACAGGGGATGCGACATGGGCGCGACACTGATCCGGGCGGAGAATGCGGCCAATCCGCGTCCAATCTGGTGCGTGACCGCACAGAACTGGCGCGAGGTCACAAGCGGGCTGGCCGCGACAGCATTGGCCTTTGCCGAAGCGAGCGGCTTCAAGGGCGAGCCGGGTGCCGTGCTGGTGCTGCCGGCGGGAGATGGCTCCATCGCCGGGGTGCTGTTCGGGATCGAGGCAACCCCGCGTGACCCTTTGTCCTTCGGTAAGCTTGCCACCGGCCTGCCAGCGGGCGACTACACCATCGCGCACCCGCCCGCTGACCCCAGGCTTGCGGTGCTGGGCTTCCTCACTGGCGCCTACCGCTTCGCCCGCTATCGCTCCCGCAACGGCGCTGAAGTGCGACTGGTGGTGCCCGAGGGGGTCGACGCAGACGCGGTGACCCGCACTGCCGAGGCCGCGGCGCTGACCCGCGACTTGGTGAATACCCCGGCCAATGATCTGGGTCCGGCCGAGCTCGAATCCGCCGTGCGCGAACTCGCCGCCCGTTTTGGCGCCGACGTCAGCGTCACGACGGGTGAAGACCTGCTTGGCGCCAACCTCCCGCTCATACATGCGGTTGGCCGGGCGAGCCCGCGCGCCCCGCGCCTGATTGACCTGCGGTGGGGAGTGCCCGAGGCCCCCAAGGTTACGCTGGTCGGCAAGGGCGTATGCTTCGACACCGGAGGGCTCGACATCAAGCCGTCGAGCGGCATGCTGTTGATGAAGAAGGATATGGGCGGTGCGGCAAACGCCATCGGCCTTGCGCAGATGATCATGGCGCGGGCTCTGCCGGTGCGGCTGCGCCTGCTTGTGCCGGCGGTGGAAAATGCGATTGACGGATCGGCCTTCCGGCCGGGCGATATCTTCCCCTCACGCAAGGGCCTGACCGTCGAGATCGGCAACACCGACGCCGAGGGCCGGCTGGTCCTGGCCGATGCGCTCAGCCTTGCCGACGAGGAAGCCCCTGAATTGCTGATCGACTTCGCGACCCTGACAGGCGCGGCGCGTGTCGCGCTTGGTCCGCAGCTTCCTCCCGCCTACACCGATGATGACGCTCTTGCCGCTGACCTTGCCCGGCATGGCGCGGCCGAGGCGGATCCTTCCTGGCGCATGCCGCTGTGGCAACCTTATGCCGCCATGCTCGATAGCCCGATCGCGGATATCAACAACGCACCGGGCAGTGGTTTTGCGGGCTCCATCACCGCCGCGCTGTTTCTGCAGCGTTTTGTCGAGCGGGCCGGGGCCTGGCTGCATCTCGATATCTTCGCCTGGAACCCGAGCGCCCGCCCGGGACGCCCCGAGGGCGGCGAGGCGCAGACCATTCGCGCCCTCGACGCGTTGCTGGCCGAGCGTTACGCCCGTTAACGGCGCTTTGCGATCCGATCCGGTGCGTTAAGGAATTCTTCGCCCCATGGGGGCCATAGTCCGGCGAACAATTCGCAGCCGTAACGATCATGGGCTGGAGCCGGGAACATGGCCGTCGAGATGCGACCATCGCAGGCGCTGCGTCTCCTGCACGAGTTTTCGCTGACGCAGGTGCGCGACGATGCGCCTGATCTGTCGACGCGCCAGCTCGCCATCCTGCTCAGTGTCTATCTGGAAGCCCCTCCCCACACCGTGCGCGGTCTGGCCGCGCGGCTGGGGGTGACCAAGCCGGTGATTACCCGCGCGCTCGATACGATGGGTCAGCTCGGGCTGGTGTCGCGCCGCCGCGACGAGGCGGACAAGCGCAACGTGATCATTCAGCGTACGGTCGAAGGGGCGCTTTATCTTGAGCGGCTGGGCGATATCGTCGTCGCCACTGCCCGCGCCCTGCCGCGCTGAGACCGAAGGTCACCCATGTCTTCCGATGTCGATTTCGATCCGCGCATGACGCCGTTCCGCCCCGATCTCGCCGCCGCGCATCTGAAGGGCGTCGTCGAAGCCGAGCGCTTTGTCGAGGGCGCCCCGTACCGCGTTGTGGCCACGCGCGCCGGACTGACCCGTACGCCCGAGCCCGGCGCGTCGCTGGTGAGCGAGGCCCTGTTTGGCGAGGCTGTCACGGTCTATGAAATGACCATGGAGGGCTGGGCCTGGGTTCAGCTCGATGGCGATGGTTATGTCGGCTGGATGTCGTCCGAGGCGCTCGCCGCACCGGGGCGACCCGCCACGCACAGGGTGAGTGCGCTGCGTACGCCGGTGTTCCCCGGGCCGAGCATCAAGCTGCCACCGACCGAGCTGCTCTCCTTTGGCAGCCAGATCGCCGTTGTGGGCACGCGGGAGCGGTTCGCCGTGCTGGAGGGTGGCGGGTTTGTCTTCGCCGGTCACCTCGCTCCGCGAGACTCAGTCGAGCCGGATTATGTCGAGATTGCCAGCCGTTTCCTCGGCGCCGCCTATTTGTGGGGCGGGCGCTCGAGCCTCGGTCTCGACTGCTCCGGCCTCGTTCAGGTGGCGCTCGCGGCAAGCGGCCGCGCCTGCCCGCGCGACAGCGACATGCAGGAGGCGGCGCTCGGGGAGAAGGTTGCCTTTGGGGGAGATCTGGCGACGTTGAGGCGTGGTGACCTGCTGTTCTGGGCCGGTCATGTCGGCATTGTGGAAGACCCGGCCACGTTGCTCCACGCGACCGCCCATTTCATGTCCGTCGTACGCGAACCTCTGGCCAGCGCGCTGGCGCGGATCGAGGCATCGGGGACGGCGCTGAGGAGTGTGCGCCGCCTTTAGCTGCCGCAGGCGCGCACGAAGGCGTCCACCCGCGCGCGGTTGAGCGCGAACCAGCCCAGCGCAACCAGTACGAAGGCATTGCTGAAGACGCCGGGGAAGGGGGCGGCAAGATGGGCCAGCGCGTCCGCGACCGGGACAAGGAAGGGGCGGGTGTGTTCCCCCTCGTCCGGCGCGCCGGCGTCGAGGGGCACCCGTGTGGAATCGACCAGCGCCACAAACAGCGTGGCGATCTCGTCCGACACGCCGGGGCTCGGCATGAAAGTGAGGGCGGGCATCAGCGCGCGCGGAGCGACGCCGATCTCTTCGCCGCACTCCCGGTGCGCGGCCTCTTCCGGCGTCTCCCCCGGCTCGACAAGGCCCGCCGCGAGTTCGACCACCTCTCCTTTTCCGGTAGCCAGATGGGCGGCCAGGCGGAACTGGCGGATCATCACCAGGCAGTCAGCCGCCGGGTCGAAGGCCAGTATCGCGGTAACTGAACCGACCCTGATGATGTCGCGTCTCTGCACAAGCGGTGCGCCCGCCGCACCGGTCAGTTGCGCCATGAAGCGGTGATAAGGGCGGAAACCCTCGCCGATAGGCTCCGGCGCGCTCACCTCGACATCAAGGGCGCGATCCTCAACGGGCTCGACGCGCGCGCGCTCACTCATTCTTCGTCTCCGGGCTCACGCGCCGCCTGCCGTATCGGCGGGGTTGAGCTCCGCGGCTTCCATGTCGAACGCCGCCGCGAACAGGGCGCGCGTATACTCGGTTCGGGGATTGGCGAACAGCTCCTGCGCTGGCCCTTCCTCCACCACAACGCCCTGCTTCATCACCATCAGCCGGGATGCCAGGGCGGCCACGACGCGTAGATCGTGGCTGATGAACATGTAGGTGAGGCCGCGACGCTGCTGCAGGTCGCGCAACAGGTCCACAATCTGCGCCTGCACCAGCATGTCGAGCGCGCTGGTGGGCTCGTCGAGCACCACGAAGGACGGTTCCAGCACGATGGCGCGGGCAATGGCGACACGCTGGCGCTGGCCGCCGGAGAATTCGTGCGGGTAGCGATGCCGGGTCTCGGGTTCCAGTCCCACATCGCGCAGCGCGTCCACGACCCGGGCGTCGCGTTCCGCGCCGCTGAGTTCGCGATTGTGCACCTTCAGGCCTTCGCCGACGATGTCGGCGATCGACATGCGCGGGCTGAGTGAACCGAACGGGTCCTGGAACACGACCTGCATCTCGCGGCGCTGGGCGCGCATCTGCTTGAAGCCGTAGGTGTCGATGGACCGGCCCATGAAGACGATGGGTCCCTGCGAGGAGATGAGGCGCAGCAGGGCAAGGCCCAGCGTGGTCTTACCGGAGCCGGACTCGCCCACGACCCCGAGCGTCTCGCCCTTGCGGATCGACACCGAGACGCCATCCACCGCCTTGATGTGGCCCACCGTGCGCCGCATCACCCCGGCCTTGATCGGAAACCAGACCTTCAGCTTCTCGGCCTCCAGCACCATGGGCGCTTCGGGGTGCGGGGAGGCCGGATTGCCCTTCGGCTGGGCGGCCATGAGCGCGCGCGTATAGGCGTGGGTGGGGGCGGCGAAGACATCGGCGGTGGTGCCTGCCTCGACGATCTTGCCGTGGTTCATCACACAGACGCGATCGGCGATCTTGCGGACGATCCCCAGATCATGGGTGATGAACAGCATCGCCATGCCGAGGCGGCGCTGCAAGTCCTTCAAAAGCTTGAGGATCTGCGCCTGAACCGTAACATCGAGCGCTGTGGTCGGCTCATCGGCAATGAGCAGCTGCGGCTCGTTGGCCAGCGCCATGGCGATCATCACGCGTTGGCGCTGGCCGCCGGAGAGCTGATGCGGGTAGGAGCCGAGCCGGGTCTCAGGCTCGGGAATGCCAACCTCGGTCAGCAGTTCGATCACCCGCGCGCGCGCCGCCGGGCCGCCCATGCCGCGATGCAGGAACAGGATCTCCGCGATCTGCTTCTCAACCGTGTGCAGCGGGTTGAGCGAGCTCATCGGTTCCTGGAACACCATGGTGATGTCGTTGCCGCGCACCTTGCGGATCTCGCGCTCGTCCATCGCCAGCAGATCCTCGCCGTTGAACAGCACCTGCCCGGACGGGTGGCTGGCGGAGGGGTATTGCAGCAATTTGAGAATCGAGAGTGCGGTGACCGACTTGCCGGATCCGGATTCCCCAACCAGCGCAAGGGTTTCACCGCGAGCAATGTCGAAGGAGACGTGGTCCACCACGCGGGTCGTCCGCTCGCCCTGGCCGAAGGCGACCGAAAGATCGCGAACGGAAAGAAGCGGCGTTGAATTGTCCGGCACGGCTTCGCTCATCGGCACGCCTTCGCTCATTGGAATGTCTTCCTCGGGTCGAAGGCGTCGCGCACCGCTTCGCCGATGAAAATAAGCAGGCTCAGCATGAGGGCGACGGTGAAGAAGCCGGTAAGGCCGAGCCAGGGGGCCTGCACATTCGCTTTGCCCTGGGCCAGCAATTCGCCAAGCGATGGCGAGCCGGGCGGCAGGCCGAAGCCGAGAAAATCCAGCGCGGTCAAGGTCATGACCGAGGACGAGACGATGAAGGGCATCATCGTCAGCGTTGCCACCATCGCGTTGGGCAGCATGTGTCGCCACATGATGATACCGTTGGAGACGCCGAGCGCCCGTGCGGCCTGCACATATTCCAGGTTCCGCGCCCGCAGGAATTCCGCCCGCACCAGCCCCACCAGCGCCACCCAGGAGAACAGCAGCAGGATGCCCAGAAGCACCCAGAAGCCGGGGGCGAGGATCGAGGAGATGATGAGCAGGAGGTAGAGGGCGGGTATCGAGGTCCAGATCTCGATGAGGCGCTGGAATATAAGGTCCGTCCATCCGCCGAAATAGCCCTGCACCGCGCCGGCGGCGACGCCGATGACCGAGGAGATGACGGTGAGGATCAGACCGAACAGGACCGAGAGCCGGAAGCCGTAGATGAGGCGGGCCAGCACGTCGCGGCCCTGGTCGTCGGTGCCGAGCCAGTTCCACTCAAGCGCACTGCAACCCCCTGTAAGTCCAAGCCTTTCTACCACCGGCGCGCATTGCTGATCGGTGAGCATCCAGGTCGGGGGGGAGGGAGCAGGGGTGGGCAGGTCGAGATTATGGGTGTCGAAGCTGTAGCGGATCGGCGGCCAGATCATCCAGCCGCCTTTCTCGTCGATCAGCTTCTGCAGATAGGGATCGCGATAGTCCGCCTCGGTCTCGAAGTCGCCGCCGAAATCTGTTTCCGGGTAGGCCTTGAAGGCGGGGAAATAGTAGCCGCCGTCATATTCCACCAGGAATGGCTTGTCGTTGGCGATGAATTCCGCGCCCAGGGTGAGCACGAACAGCGCCATGAAGATCCAGAAGCTCCACCAGCCGCGCCGGTTGGCGCGGAAGTTGGCGAGGCGGCGCTGGTTGATCGGCGACAGCCGCGGCCGCCGTGTGGACGATGAGGACAGTGAGGCGGCCGATGAGGCCGCTGAGGCCGGTGCGTGCGACGCGTCCATGCTCAGACGTCCCGCGTCTCGAAGTCGATGCGCGGATCGACCCAGGTGTAGGTCAGATCGGAGAGCAGGTTCACCAGCAGGCCGACCAGGGAGAAGATGTAGAGGTTGGCGAACACCACCGGATAATCCCGGTTGAGCACGCTCTCGAAGCCGAGCAGGCCGAGACCGTCGAGCGAGAAGATGGTCTCGATCAGCAGCGAGCCGGAAAAGAAGGCGGCGACGAACGCGCCGGGAAAGCCGGCGATGATGATCAGCATCGCGTTGCGGAATACGTGGCGGTACAGAACCGCCCGTTCCGATAGCCCCTTCATTCGCGCCGTCACCACATACTGCTTGCGGATCTCGTCCAGGAACGAGTTCTTGGTCAGCAGCGCCATGGTGGCGAAGGCGCCCAGCACCATCGAGGTGACGGGCAGGATGAGATGCCAGAAATAGTCGAGGATGCGCGCCCCCCAGCTCATCTGCTCCCAATTGTCCGAGGTCAGTCCTCGTAACGGGAACCACGAGAAGAACGAGCCGCCGGCGAACAGGATGATCAGCAGGATCGCGAACAGGAAGCTGGGAATGGCATAGCCGATGATGATGACCGCCGAGGTCCACACATCGAAGCGCGAGCCGTCGCGCACCGCCTTGGCGATGCCGAGCGGGATCGAGATGGTGTAGGTGATCAGCGTCATCCACAGCCCGAGCGAGATCGAGACCGGCATCTTCTCCTTGATGAGCTGGATCACCGAGACGTCGCGGAAATAGGACTGGCCGAAGTCGAAGCGGGCATAGTCCCACATCATCTTGCCGAAGCGCTCATAGGCTGGCTTGTCGAAGCCGAACTGCTTTTCGAGCTGGCGGATGAACGCGGGGTCGAGGCCCTGAGCGCCGCGATATTTGGAGCTGACGGGGTCCCCTGTCGGGCCCCCCTGTCCCAGATTGCCGAAATCCCCACCGCTGGAGCCGGCGATGCGATCGGTGGCGTTACCCCCCTGGCCGGTGATCTGGGCGATCACCCGCTCCACCGGACCGCCGGGGGCGAACTGCACCACCGCGAAGGAAATCATCATGATGCCGATGATGGTCGGCACCATCAGCGCGAGGCGACGGATGACATAGGCAAGCATGCGATCGGGTTTCCTCCGCCGGAAAGCTCGGCAAGCGGTGCACAGGGTGGCGGCGGTGCGCACCCGCGTCAACTTAACGTCCTGTTAGGTCGATCCGTTTTGGCACCCGAGCTATAGCACGGAAGCGTCGTGGGCGGCGGGTCTACCCGGCCTGGCGGGTGCGCGCCGACCAGATGTCGGGAATGGCGCGCGCATAACCCGGGCGCGGGGCGCTGGGCCAGTTGAATTCGTCCCAGAACGCGATGCGGAACTCGGCGGAGTACCATTGCGGCACCCAGTAGCGCCCCGCGCGCAGCCGGCGGTCCAGCACCCGGCAGGCGGTGCGCAGCTTCGGCCGGGTGTCGGCGGCGATGACCTGATCGATCATGAGGTCGACGATCGGATCGGAAATACCCGACAGGTTGTTGGAGCCGGGCGTGGCGGCCGCGCGCGAACCGAAATAGTTGCGCAGCGATTCGCCCGGCACGGTGGAGACCGAGAACCGGCGCACCGTGGCGTCGAAATCGAAGGTGTTGAGCCGGCGCTGATACTGCGGCGAATCGACGAGGCGGAAATGCGCGGCAATGCCGAGTACGGCCAGATTCTTGATGAACGGCATGGTGTGCCGCTCCAGCCCGTTCTCGTCGTCGAGGAACTCGATGGTGACGGGCGTGCCGTCGGGGCTGAGCAGGCGGCCGTTCTCGATCCGGCATCCCGCCTCGTGCAGCAGACGGGTGCCCTTGCGCAGCAGCGCGCGGTCCTGCCCCGAGCCGTCGGAAACCGGCGGCGACCAGGGCGGGGCCTTGAGGACCGCGACATCCTCGGCCGAGAGCCTGTCGCCAAGGGACTCAATCAGCGCGATCTCTTCCGGGCCGGCCGGCCCTTGGGCCTCCAGGTCCGAATTTTCGAAGAACGATGTCGTGCGCTTGTAGGCGTCGAACATCAGGTTCTTGTTGGTCCACTCGAAATCGAAGGCATAGGACAGCGCCTCGCGCACGCGTGGATCGGCGAATTGCGGGCGACGCAGATTGAGGAACCAGCCCTGCGCGCCTGAGGGCGTGGTGTCGGGCAGCACGACCCGCTTCACCTTGCCTTCCCTCAGCGCGGGGAAATCATAGCCGGTGGCCCAGCTGCGGGCGGTGAATTCCTGGCGGAACAGATAGACCTTCGCCTTGAAGGCCTCGAAGCCGACCTCGCGGTCGCGGAAATACTCGTAGCGCAGGGTGTCGAAATTGTTCACCCCGGTGTTCACCGGCAGCGCCGCGCCCCAATAGTCGGGATCCCGCTCATAGGCGATGAAGCGGCCGGCCTCGAAGGGACCGACCTTGTAGGGGCCCGAGCCAAGCGGGATGTCCAGCGTGCTCTGGTCGAACGGTTGCACGCTGTAATAGGCCTTGGAGAACACCGGCAGCGAGGCGACGAAGAGGGGCACGTCGCGCGCGCGACCTGGCACAAAGCGCACCAGGACGACATCATCGGCCTCGGCTTCGGCGCCCTCCATGTCGCGCAGGTTCTGCGCGATGACGGGGTGACCCTTCGTCTTCAGGATGTTCAGCGAGAAGGCGACGTCCTGCGCCGTGAGCGCCGAGCCGTCATGGAAGCGCGCCTCGGGGCGCAGGCGGAAGCGGTACTGCGTGCCCTCATGCGAGATGGTCACGCCCTTCGCCAGCAGGCCATAGACCGCGTCGGGCTCGTCGACGGCGCGCACCATCAGCGAATCGAAGATGAGGTCGATACCCTGCGCGCCGTCGCCGCTGAGAATGTAGCCGTTGAGCGAGTTGAAGGTCTGGAACGACTGGTTGAACGCCGCCGTCGGGCCGACCTGCGAGAATACCCCGCCTTTCGGGGCGGCCGGGTCGACATAGTCGAAATGGGCGAAGTCGGCGGGGTATTTGAGGTCGCCGAAGGCTGAAAGCCCATGGCGCTCGCCGCTGGGGAACGCGCTGGCGGGCGTGGTGGTCGCCGGCGGCGTGGCGCCGGCCTCCTGCGCCGCCAGCGGGCGGGGCCGCAGCAGCGCCGCGCCGGCCGCGCCGCCGAGCGCCAGGAGCGCGCGACGGCTGATGCGCCCGCCCCGGCCGCTCACTGGGCGCCCCCGGTCTTGGCCGCCTTCTCCGCGTCCCACCACCAGATGTCGGGGAAGCCGAAGGAATATTTCGGCAGCTCGGCGGGGTGGGCGAAGCGGTTCCAGCGCGCGGTGCGGATGTTGGGGTAGGTCCAGCTGGGGATGACGTAGTCATGGGCCAGCAGGACGCGGTCCAGCGCGTGGGTGGCGGCGATCAGCTCGTCGCGGTCGCGGGCGTAGATCACCTTCTCGATCAGCAGGTCGATGCCGGGGTCCTTGATGCCGGCATAGTTGCTCGATCCCTGCTGGTCGGCGGCCGCCGAGCCCCAGAAATCGCGCTGCTCATTGCCCGGCGAGAGCGACTGGCCCCAGCCGGTGATGATCATGTCGTAGTCCCGCGCCCGCAGCCGATTGATGTACTGCGAGGTGTCGACCTGGCGCACCGTGACGGTGATGCCGAGCCGCTCCAGCGCCGGCTTGTAGAACAGCACCACGCGCTCGAAGGCGGGGCTGGCGATAA
Organism: Ancylobacter pratisalsi; assembly: GCF_010669125.1. NCBI lineage: Bacteria > Pseudomonadati > Pseudomonadota > Alphaproteobacteria > Hyphomicrobiales > Xanthobacteraceae > Ancylobacter > Ancylobacter pratisalsi. The sequence goes on along the minus strand of NZ_CP048630.1, from coordinate 1,793,184 downwards.
GGAACTCGATGGTGAAGGGCTCGCCCTTGGCGTTCACCAGCTTGCCGCCCTTGATGTCGTAGCCGGCCTCGCGCAGCAGCTGCATCGCCGCGCGCAGATTGGCGCGGCGCCCGTTCTCCCCGCCCTCGGGCGGGTTCTCATAGGGCGTGGTGAACACGCTGGCGGGGATCTTGTCCTTCACGCTCTCCAGTATCGCCAGCTCCTCGCCGGTCGGCAGGCCGGAGGAAGCAAGCTCGGTGTTCTGGAAGAAGCTCGTGGTGCGCTTGTACTGGCCGTAGAACAGGGTGCGGTTCATGCCCTCGAAATCGAGCGCGTAGTTCAGCGCGCGGCGTACCCGCTGGTCCTGGAACTTCTCGCGCCGGAGATTGGGGATGAAGGCCTGCATGGAGCCGGAGGAGCGGATCGGGAACTCCTCAAGCACCACCCGGCCTTCCTTCACCGCGGGGAAATCATAGGCCGTGGCCCAGTCCTTGGCCGAGGTCTCGACGCGGAAATCGTACTGGTCGCCCTTGAAGGCCTCCAGCTCGACGGTCGAGTCGCGGAAATACTCGTAGCGCTGCTCGTCGAAATTGTTGGAGCCGATGTTCACCGGCAGCGTCGCGCCCCAGTAGTCCGGCACGCGCTCGAACGAGATTGAGCGGCCGGGGGAAATTTCCTTCACCCGGTAGGGGCCCGAGCCGAGGGGGGCCTCAAGCGTGCTCTGGCCGATGTCGCGGGGCTTGCCGCTGGCGTCGTTGGCGGTCCACCAGTGCTTGGGCATCACGCGCAGCTGGCCGACGATCTGCGGCAGCTCGCGGTTTCCCGCCTGGTCGAAGGTGAACGTGACCTCGCGTTCGCCGGTCTTCGCCACCGATTTGACGTGGCTGTAGTAGTAGGCTTGGCGCGGGTTATTCTTGATCAGCGTCTCGAACGACCACACCACGTCGTCCGCCGTTACCGGCTGGCCATCATGCCACTTCGCCTCGGGCCGCAGGCGGTAGGTCACGGAAGCGAAGTCGGCGGGGTAGCTCACCGCCTCGGCAAGCAGGCCGTACTCGGTCGCCACCTCGTCGGAGGCGGGCGCCATCAGCGTGTCGTAGATCAGCTGCATGCCGGCGGCCGGCGTGCCGCGGGTGATGATGTCGTTGAGCGAATCGAAGGTGCCGTCGACCGACAGCCGCAGCAGGCCCCTCTTGGGCGCGTCGGGGTTCACATAGTCGAAATGGGCGAAGCCCTCGGGGTATTTCGGCTCGCCGAGCAGCGACAGCCCGTGGCGCCACTGCGGGGCGGCGGGCTGGGACGCGGCGGCGGCGGGAGGGGCTGCGTCCTGCGCGCGGGCGGGCAGCACGGCCAGGCACACGCCCAGCAGGGCGGCGGCAACCACCAAGACACGGGCGGCGTTGCGGGTATGGGGGCGCTGGGCGGCGGGGCGGAGCGTCATGCACGTATCCTTGTTGGCGCAACAGCACGGCCCGCGTGACCAAGGACCGTGCGCCGAGGATTATGAACAGTTACGTTCCGAAAAGAATAAGGCCGGGGCGCGAAGCGCCACCGGCCTGACGTGATCGTGAAAGGGGAAGGGGGGACGGGCGTTTCGCGACCGGGCGCCCGTGTCATGCCGTCAGGGCGTCGCGGGAGCCGCAGGCGTCGCGCCCGAGCCTTCCGCGGGAGCGGCCGGAGCCGCGCCTTCCGCCGGGGCCGCAGCCGGCGCGTCACCGGCGGGGGCTTCCGCCTCGCCCGGCTTGGGCAGCGGCAACGGGTCATGCGACAGCGTGTTCAGATAGACCAGAAGGTCGGCGCGGTCGCTCTCCTTGGCGATGCCGGCAAAGCCCATCGCCGTGCCCGGAATGTCCTTCTTCGGACTGGCGATGAACTGGCTGAGCTGCTCGAACGTCCAGGTGCCGCCATGGGCCTTGAGCGCGTCCGAATAGGCGAAGCCGGGCGCGCTGGCGACCGGGCGGCCGACCACGCCATACAGGTCCGGGCCGACCTTGGCGCCGGCGCCTTCCTGGAAATTGTGGCAGGCGGCGCACTTCTTGGCCTGGTTCGCGCCCTTCTCGACGCTCGCGGTGGCCAGGAGGTCGGCAATCGGCACCTCGGCCGGCGCCGCGGCCTGGGCCGAGCCGCTGGAACTTTCCTCGACCACGATTTCGAAGCCGGGCTTCTCCGGCGCATGGGTGGAGAACAATATGTCGGCGAAGACGTTCAGCCCGAGCGTGAAGGTCAAAACGCCCAGTACGGCTCCAGCGATCTTGTTCAGCTCGAAGCTGTCCATCGAAACTTTAGCTCCCTCCAGCCGGCGCGACGGACCGTCCGGCCGGCCCCACCACACCCTCAACGCACTGTAACAGCCGCGTTATGCCGCCGCCAATGGCGCGCGGAACTAATCATTTTGACGGTTGGCGTGCAACCCGTATAAGCCGCGCCGCGGTTGCTACGTTTCGCCACTCGCGGCGGGCGCGGTCTGATCGCGCACGACCGACAAGGCACTGAAAAATGTCCACATCGGACACTCTTATATTGATTCCAGCCCGCATGGCCTCCACCCGCCTGCCCGGCAAGCCGCTCGCCGATGTCGGCGGCCGGCCGATGATCGTGGAGGTGGCGCGGCGTTCCGTCGCGGCAGGTATAGGCCGTGTCGTGGTCGCAACCGACGATGAAAGCGTCGCGCGGGCGGTCGAGGCGGCGGGATTCGCGGTGGTGATGACCCGCGCCGACCACGCTTCCGGCTCCGACCGAATCTTCGAGGCGCTGGGCCATGTCGACCCCGCCGGCGCCGTGACGCGCATCGTCAACGTGCAGGGCGACCTGCCGACCATCGATCCGGACCTGATCCGCGCCGCGCTCGCGCTTCTGGACGATCCGGGTGTGGATATCGGCACGCTGGCCGCGCGGATCACGCTGGAGGACGAGCGCACCAACCCCAATGTGGTGAAGGTGGTGGGCAGCCCTCTGTCGCCCGGCCGCCAGCGCGCGCTGTACTTCACACGCGCCACGGCCCCCTATGGCGAGGGGCCGCTGTTCCATCACATCGGGCTCTATGCCTATACCCGCCGGGCGCTGGAGCGCTTCGTCGCGCTGCCGCCCTCGGTGCTGGAGAGCCGCGAGAAGCTGGAGCAGCTGCGCGCGCTGGAGGCGGGCATGCGCATCGATGTCGCCGTGGTCGACACGGTGCCGCTGGGCGTCGACACCCCCCATGATCTTGAGAAGGCGAGGGCGATACTCGCCGCCGAGCCGAGGACGTCCAAATGAGAAAAAACCGCACCATCGTCTTCCAGGGTGAGCCCGGCGCCAATTCCCACATCGCCTGCCTCGATGTGTTTCCCGACCATGTGGTGGTGCCCTGCGCCACCTTCGAGGACGCCTTCGCGGCGCTGCAGACCGGCGAGGCGGATCTGGGCATGATCCCGATCGAGAACTCGGTCGCCGGCCGCGTCGCCGACATCCACCATCTGATGCCGACTTCCGGCCTCAACATCGTGGGTGAGTTCTTCCTGCCGATTTCCCACCAGCTGATGGCGGTGAAGGGGGCGAGCCTTGCCACGGTGAACACCGTGACCAGCCATGTGATGGCGCTCGGCCAGTGCCGCAACATCATCCGCAAGCTGGGGCTGAAGTCGGTCGTGGGCGCCGACACCGCCGGCGCGGCGCGGCTGGTGGCCGAGAACGGCGACCCGGCCGTGGCCGCCATCGCCTCGCGCCTCGCCGCCGAGATCTACGGCCTCGATATCATCGCCGAGAACATCGAGGACGAGGCGCACAACACCACGCGCTTCATCATCCTCTCGAAGGACGCGGACTGGGCGCCCGCCGGCAACGGGCCGACCGTGACGACCTTCGTGTTCCGGGTGCGCAACGTGCCCGCCTCGCTCTACAAGGCGCTGGGCGGCTTCGCCACCAACGGCGTGAACATGTCCAAGCTGGAATCCTACCAGCTCGACGGCGAGTTCTTCGCCACCCAGTTCTACGCCGATGTCGACGGCCACCCCGACGATGTCGGGGTGAAGAACGCGCTGGAAGAACTCAGCTTCTTCTCCAAGGAAGTGCGCATCCTCGGGGTCTACCCCGCGCACCCCTACCGCATCGCGCTGCAGGCCTGACGAGGGGCTAGGCGCGCCGGTGCTTCATCAGCGGCAGCACCCTGTCGATGAGGCGCTGCAGATCGGTCTCGTAATCGGGAAAGATGAAGCAGACGCCGGCCAGCCCATTCTCGGCGAGTCCGTCGAGATAGTCGGCGACGCTCTGGTAGGAGCCGGCGACATAGGGGATGGCCATGAAGGTCTGGACCGCGAGGTCCTTGTAGGTGGCGCGGGAGAAGTCCATTCCGGCCACCCGCGCCCATTCCGCCATGGCCTCGCGGTCGCTGGTGGCGATGAAATGGTCGCGCTTGGCCTGCGCCTGCTCGTCGGTTTCCTCGGCGATCACGGTGAGCAGCACATAGGCACCGACCTCGCGCCCGAATCCCTGCGCCGAGGTCTGCAGGCGTGCGTTCAGCCGGCCCAGATCCTCCAGGCTGTCATCCTGCCCGCCGAGAAAGCCGAAATCGGCGTGGCGGGAGGTGAAGGCGATGCCGCGGTCGGACTGGCCGGCGCAGATGAGCGGGATGCGGCGTGAGGGCTTGGGATAGGACTTGCAGTCGTCGAGCGCGAAGAACGCGCCGTGATGGGTGACGCGGTCCTCGGTCCACAGGCGCTGGAGAACCTCCAGATACTCGGCGGCGTATTCGTAGCGGCGCGCGAAATAGTCGTCGCCCTGCCACAGCCCCATCTGGGCGTATTCCATCTTGTTCCAGCCGCTGACGATGTTCAGCCCGAAGCGGCCCTGGCTGATGTCGTCGATGGTGGCGACCATCTTGGCGATGACGCCGGGATGAACGGTGGGGATGGCGACCGAGGCGTAGAGCTGGATCCGCGAGGTGACCGCGGCGCAGGCCGCCATCAGCGTGAAGGATTCCAGCGAATAGTCCCAATGGTTGGTCTCGCCGCCGAACCCGCGCCATTTGACCATGGAAAGCAGGAAGTCGAAGCCCGCGCCCTCGGCGATGAGGGCATTCTTGCGGTTCAGCTCCCAGCTGGGAAAATACTGGGGAGGCGAACCGGTGGCCATGATGGCGCCACCCTTGGCGTTGGGCAGGAAGATTCCAAGATCGAGGGGACGGGTCATGGCGGGGGCTCCTCACATGCCCGAAGGGTATAAGAATATTGCACCTTGTTCAAGTTACTTGAATGAGGCGGATCCGCGCCCGGCGCGGGCGGCGCGGCCACGTTGCGCGCGGCCGGCCCGACGGCTATGAGGGCCATGCCCCAAAGCCGGTACGCCGCACAGGAAGATGTCCGCCGTGTCCAATGAGAAGCCGGCTCCCGATCTGCCGCTGCGCGTCGGCGCCCGTCTGAAGCATGCGCGGCTGCTGAATCACCTGCGCCTGAAGGACGTCGCCCGGCGCGCCGGCTGCTCGGAGAGCATGCTGTCGAAGATCGAGAACGAGCGCGCCGTGCCCTCGCTCACCACGCTGCACCGGCTGTGCCATGCGCTGGAGCTGAGCGTGTCCTCGCTGCTGAGCGGCCCGGCGGTCGACCCGGTGACCGTCATGCGGCACGGGCAGCGCCGCGTCATCGGCCACGCCAAGGCCGCCGGCGGGGAGGGCGTGCTGGCGGAAATACTGGTGCCGTCCGCCGAAGGCCGGCTGCTGGAGGGGTTCCTCGTGGTCATCGAGCCCGGCGGTCACACCAATGGGTCGCTTCACCACCGTGGCGAGGAAGTGGGATTCATCATCGAGGGCGAACTCGAACTGACGGTCAACGGTGAGGTCTACCAGCTGAGCGGCGGGGATTCGTTCTATTTCCCCTCCGACCTTCCGCACGCCTACCGAAATCCCGGCACCACGCGGATGCGGGCGGTGTGGATCAACACCCCGCCCACCTTCTGAAGGTCGCTACCCTCCGGGCGCCGGCACTCCCGACACCCGCGACGCGTCCGTCGATCCGGCCGGCTCACGCGGGCGCGGCTTCCGCCTCGATCTCGATCAGCACCCCTTCATGCCGGCGCAGCCGGAGGCGGGATTCGGCGAATTCGGGGTCGTCCATCCGGGTGGAGAGCAGGATGCGGCAGGCCCGCATGTCCTCGGGCAGGGTGAATTCCTGCGTCTCGTCGCTCAGGTTGAGCGCCACCAGCACCCGTTCGCCGTCATTCTCGCGCAGATAGACCAGCACGTCGTCCTCGTCGGAGATGGTGCGGTAGGTGCCCATCTCCAGGCAGGCGTGCGAGCGGCGCAGCGCGATAAGCCGGCGATACATGGTGAGGATGGAGCGCGGGTCGGCGTCGAGCGCGGCCACGTTCTGCCGCACATAGTCCGGCGACACCGGCAGCCAGGGCGTGGCGGTGGTGAAGCCGGCATGGGGCGAGGCGTCCCACTGCATCGGGGTGCGCTCCGGGTCGCGGCTGACGCCGATGCCGGGCTCGTTGAGCTCCCACGGGTCCTGAGTGGCGCGCTTGGGAATCTGCACGTCCTCCATGCCCAGCTCGTCGCCGTAATACATGGTCGGCGTGCCGCGCAGGGTGAGCAGCAGCATGCCGGCGATGCGTGCCAGCTCCGGCCCCATGCGCGAGGCGATGCGGGGCTGGTCGTGATTGCCCAGCACCCAGTTCGGCCAGCCGCCGGGCGGAAGCGCCGCCTCGTAGTCCATGATGATCTTGGCTAGATCCTTGGCGTGCCGGCTGGCGCTGATGAGCTGGAAGTTGAACGGCAGGTTCGCCCCGCCGAGATTCTCGCCATAATAGGTGACCAGCCGGGCCACCGGCAGGTAGATCTCGCCGATCAGCATGCGGTCGGGATATTCGTCGACCACACGGCGCAGGCCCGCGATAACCGGATGGACCTCCGGCTGGTCGGCGGAATAGGCCTGCTGCAGCCGCATGTTTTCCGGGTCGCCGGGCTTGTAGTCCGGGTTCGGGGGATCGTCGCGGAACAGCGCGTCCTTGATCAGGTGCCAGATCACGTCGACGCGGAAGCCGTCCACGCCGCGCTTCATCCAGAAGCGCAGCACATTGTGCATTTCCTCGCGCACCTCGGGGTTGCGCCAGTTCAGGTCCGGCTGCTCCTTGAGGTAGGCGTGGTAATAGTACTGGCCGGTCGGCTCGTGGAAGGTCCAGCCCGAACCGCTGAAATAGCTCACCCAGTTGTTCGGCGGCCCGCCATCGGGAGCGGGGTCGCGCCAGATGTACCAGTCGCGCTTGGGGTTATCGCGCGAGGAGCAGCTCTCCTGGAACCAGGGGTGCTGTTCCGAGGTGTGGTTGGGCACGAAGTCCAGCACCAGCTTGAGGCCGCGATTGTGCACGTCCTCAACCATGCGGTCGAAGGTCTCGAAATCGCCGAAGACAGGGTCGATGCCGCAATAATCCGACACGTCATAGCCATGGTCGGCCATGGGAGAAGGATAGATGGGCGAGATCCAGATCGCATCGACTCCCAGCTCGACCAGATAGTCGAGCCGCTGCCGGATGCCCTCCAGATCGCCGACGCCGTTGCCCGTGGTGTCTTGAAACGAGCGCGGATAGACTTGGTAGAAAATGCCGCGCTGCCACCATTTGGCGTTCATAGACCAGTTTCTCCTTCAGGCGGCCGACCGCCTGGTTCGTTATCGACGCTGTGCGGATGTCGGGAAATTTGGGGGAAGCGCGTGAACCGTGAAAAACGTGAGGGTTGATGAGAGGAACGCTTCTGGCGGGCCCGAGGTTCCCCGATCCGTCGCAAGACAGGCGCGGGCAGCGCTGTTTCGTCGATCGGCGGATGGGTTCAGACGGACTTCGGGGACAATTGCACCGGCGGCAACTGCAGAAGACGCTCCGCCGCACCGTGGTGTGGATCGGAATACCCTAAGCTAACCAACAGGAACGTGTCGAATCCATGACTGAGTGAGCATTTCATACGTGTTTTCCCCGAGCGGAATCGGGCGCGAAAACCAAGGCGGCGCTGGAAACCGACGCCGCGCTGGGCCACAAGGCGAATGTCGGGCGCGTCACCCGAACCGGGCCCCGTCGCGGCGCCGGGCCGCCAGCGCGAAGGAGCCACCTGAATGCCCATGGGAACCACGTCCCCCGCGCGTGACGTCCAGAGCTGGACCGTCGATGTCGATGGCCGGGACGTCGCGCTGCCGATCGTGCCGATCCGGCCGGATTTCGCGATCTCGCTGATGATGGTGATCGACCTCGGGGTGGCCTTCGGCACCTTTGTCGGCACCCGCCTGGCGGAGCGGCTGCGCCCGCTGCGGCCGGACGTGGTGGTGGGCGCCGCCACGCTCGGTATTCCCATTGCCATCGAGGTCAGTCGCGCGCTCGGGCTGGACGACTATGTGATCCTGCAGAAGTCTCCCAAGGTGCACCTGCAGGACGCGCTGGTGCAGACGATCTCCTCGATTACCTCGAAGGGTGAGCAGCGCCTGCTGCTTGACCGCCGCATGATCCCGCTGCTTGCCGGGCGGCGGGTGGTGGTGGTCGACGATGTGGTGGCGTCGGGGTCCAGCCTGAAGGGATCGATCGATCTGGTGCGCCGGGCCGGCGGCGAGGTGGTCGGGGTTGGCGTGATCCTGACCGAGGCCCGCGACTGGCAGGCCACCCTCGGCGCCGACAGCGCTCTGATCCACAGCCTGGGCCACATACCCCAGTTCCGCCCCGGCGACGGCCGGTGGGAGCCGATACCGGAGAGCTTCCTCTAGCGCGAGTACTCGAGGCGTCAGGCGATAGCAGGCTGCCGACGATCCACCATGGTGACCCGCTGATGATGGACGTCTCACCTGATACACGGGGCCAGGTGCTCGACAATTCGATCTATGCACTCCCCGTCGGCGACGAAGCGTTCCTGAAACGCTTGCGGCGTGAGCCTGGCCGGCTGATCATAATCTCAGACAATCGCGACAACTTCCCGGAACGGCCCGCCCGGAAGGCGAACATTTCCGCCTGATCGGCCGCGTCCACTGGATCGGTCACAAGCTATAGAGGCCTAATATGCTGCGATTTCTTGCTGTTCTCCTCGCCATAGCCGCGCCTATCCCGGCACTGGCACACGAAGCAGATCAGTTCATGCGTCACTTTTGCGCCGGATCTGAGCAGGAAATCAAAAAATGCGAATCCGTCATGATGTCATTTCGTACGCTCTACAAGAAGGCATTTCGAAACGACTATCAGGCGCAGCGCAATCTTGCTTATACGTTGTGGAATGGAAACGACGTTGTCGTTAAGGATCGCAAACTTAGCTGCGCATGGCGGGTTGCGATTATCTGGCTCGGCTCGCCGAAGGTCGACGACTCTGACCATGGCAACATGAAGACATACTGTGGAATGGTTTTCCCCGATGAACGCCTAGAGGCGCTGGACTTGGGGAAAATGATCGGCCGCCGCGTGAAAGCCGGAGGGAAGATCGATGAGACGATTCCCGATACCAGCGCAAAACCCGGCCTCGATAGCACAGCCCACCCGCTCTAAGAGGCGGTAGCGGTGTCCTATAGAGCCTCTTGAGAGAGGCCGCTCGCCTTCCTCTCGCCGCGAGCGCCCCCTACGGCCCGCCACATAACGCTTTGTCCCGCTTGTTCCCGCAGAGTCCCACCTAATCTCGCCTCTGCGGGTTTAGGGGTCTTCATTCAGCGAGGCGTGCAGTGCGGGCCTTCTCGCGGCGTGCCGCGCCGTGGGCACGCGCCGGCGGGAGGATGGCGGCGCGAGATGGATGGACATGAGCCCGCTCTTGAAGCGTTATCGTCGGGCAGATTGCAGTATGGGCTTCAGGCCTTTCGGGGGAGCGGGTGAATGGCGGCTGGACACAACGAGGATCGGAGCGCGGCAGGCGCGACACGTCGTGCCGGCACGGCGGCGGCTCTTGAGGCAGATTCGCGCGGGGTGTTCCTGACCGCGTCGCGCGGCGTGCTGCGGTGGGCGGGGCTGGGCGTGGCCCTGATGGCGCTGATCGCGGCCGGGATTCCCGGATCGGCGCGGGCGCAGACCGCCGCCGACAGCGCGGCGGCGCTCGATGTCGTGCCGCTCGATCTCGGCGAGATCCCGCCCGACGACGTGGTGCCGATGGCCGCGCACGGCGTGGAGAAGGCCCTTGAGGCGCTGCCCGGCGCCATCACCGATATTCTCAAGCGCAGCGGCGTGCCCGGCGCGGCGGTCGCGGTGGTGTATGAGGGCAAGACCGTATTCGCGCAGGGGTTCGGCGAGCGCGAGAAGGACAAGGGCGTGCCGGTGGACACCGACACCGTGTTCCAGATCGCCTCGCTCTCCAAGCCCATCGCCGCCACCATCGCCGCGATTCAGGTGACCGCCGGCGTGGTGAAGTGGGACGACAAGGTTGTGAAGTACCTGCCGGACTTCACTCTCGCCTCGCCCTATGTGACGCAGAACGCCACCATCGGCGATTTCTACGCCCACCGCACCGGGCTGCCATTGGCGGCGGGCGACGACCTGGAGGACATCGGCCTGGACCGGGGGGGAATCCTGACGCGGCTGCACCTGCTGCCGCTGGATGCCTTTCGCACCTCCTATCACTACGCCAATTTCGGCATCACCGTCGGCGCGGTGGCGGTGGCGAAGGCATCGGGGGAGACCTGGGAGAACCTGGCGCAGCGGGCGCTGTTCAAGCCGCTCGGTATGGCCTCGACCAGCTATCGTTATGCCGACTTCCTGGAACGGCGCAACCGCGCGACCCTGCACGCGCTGGTCGGCGGGCGCTTCCAGCCGCTGTACACGCGCAATGCGGACGCGCAGGCGCCGGCCGGCGGCGTGTCCTCCAGCGTCAACGACATGACGGCGTGGATGAAGCTGGTGCTGGCGAGCGGACGCGACGGCAAGGAAGAGATGATCAGCAGGGCCGCGCTGGTGCCGGCGCTGCGGCCGCAGGCCTTCAGCGGGCCGGCGGCCACGCTGGATGCCCGTTCGAGCTTCTACGGCTATGGCTTCGGCGTCGGCGTCAACGCCAATGGCCGGACCGCGGTGAGCCATTCCGGCGCGTTCGCGCTGGGGGCGGCCACCAATGTGCAGTTCCTCCCCTCGGCCAACCTCGCCATCGTGGTGCTGACCAATGCCGGCCCGGTGGGCGCCGCCGAGGCCATCGCCAGCCAGTTCATGGACATTGCCCAGTTCGGCGTGTTGCACCGCGACTGGTACGCCCTGATGCATCCCGTGCTGATGCACTATTACGACCCAGCCGGCGATCTCGTCGGCAAGAGCCCGCCGGCCAACGCGCAGCCCGCCCGCCCGCTGGCGGATTATGTCGGCACCTACAAGAACGACTATTTCGGCCCGGCCGAGATCCGCGCCGAAGGCGGCGGGCTGGTGTTCCATGTCGGGCCCGGCCACTTCACCCTGCCGATGACGCACTGGGATGGCGACACGTTCTCGGTGGCGCCGAGAGACGAGAACGCTACTGAAGGTTCGCTGTCCTCGCTCGGCTTCGTGGTCAAGGATGGCAAGGTGGTGTCGTTCACCGTCGACTATCTCGACGCGAACGGCATGGCCACATGGTCACGCTGAGGAGCGGGGCCCGCCGGCGCGCGGATGGTCAGGACAGCAGCTCCTCGGAGGGGAGCAGACGGACGACCATGTCGTTGTAGTCGAAATCGGACCCCGCCGACGCGGTGAGATCCTCGATGCCGAAGGTGTTCTCGCCGAACATGCGGATATAGTCGTTGCCGCCGTCATTGGCGTTGCCGATGACGAAGGTCTCGCCGTCCTGGGTGAGCAGCACCGGCGCGTAATAGCCGCTGGCCCCGGCCACCTCCCATTCGTCGGTAACCTGGAAATTTCCGCCCTGCTGGTAGAGGAAGCCGTCGTCGAGCGCGCCCCGGACCGCATCATGGAAGGCATCGGTGTCGCCATAGGCGACGCCGCCCACGCTCCAGTCCCCGGTCGCGGGGTCGACATCGATGCGCACGAAGCCGAGCGTGTTGGTATTGGCCGAGGAGCCGGCGATCTCGAACTGGATCAGGTCGCCATGTTCGAGATAGACCCAGGGCGTGTCCGAGGCGCGCTGGTTGCCCGCGATCATGGCCGCGGCATCGAGGCTGTTCTCGACGCTGGCCTGCAGGACGAAGCCGTCCAGCGCGAACTGGATGCCGCCATCCGGCGTGGCGCTGACATTCATAGCCGGCGACAGATCCGCATGTCCGGAGGCGTCGATCTCGGCGAAGCGCAGTTCGAGGCCGGCGCCGAGGTGCACCGACTGGCCGCCGAACATCAGGGATGACCCGTCATCGCCGGCAATGGCGCCGATATGGCCGAGCGTGGCGTCCTGCAAGGTGACGCTGGCACCGGCCTCCAGCCCGTCGCGGCTGACCATCTCGCCATTGGCGTTGACCGCGTAGGCGACGAGGCTGCTGCCGGCCTCCAGCGCCGCACCCGAGGTTTCCAGCCGGATCCAGTTGCCCGAAGTGCCCGAGCCGTCATCGACCAGCTGCGCGCCCGCGCCGCCCGGCGCGAGGACGAGGTCCATCTCGTTCAGGGCGATGGTAAGGGTCATCTTGCTGCTGACCTGCGTCAGCGGATGGGCATGGGCGGTGTCCGAGGCCGCGTATTGCTGCATCGTGACCGTGTAGGTGCCCTCGCCAAGGGTCGCGATCTCGCTCTTGCCCTGCGACACCCATTGCCCGTCAATGTCGGCGAGCAGGGCGACGGGAGCCAGGCCCGCGCCGGCGATGGTGACCAGCGCCACGGACTGGCCGTCCACCTTGTTGGTGTAGCCCGAGATCCAGGACGCCGAGGCGGCGGTGGCATTGTTCAGCCCGGTCCAGCCGAAGCCGAGCTGGGCATGCTGGCTCGACACCACATTGCCGTTCAGCGCGTCCTGTCCCGCCAGCGCGGTGAACCCGCCGCCATGGGGCGAGGGGGAGGGATCGGTGCCCGTTACCTGGCCGACCACGACCGAGGACGGCACGAGGGTGCTCTGCACCCGCGTCAGCAGCGAGGGGTCGATCGTCGTCGTCGTCGAGGGAAGGAAGTCGATGGTGAAGGTGTTGACGTACTGCGTCGCCGGCGCCGCGCTCACGGTCGCCAGCCCGTCGATCGCGATCGCGCCGGCCTGGCCGGCATAGGCCGGGTCCAGGAACAGCCCGTCCGCATTGGTGGTGGTGTAGAGGTTGAAGGTCTTGGAGGCGTGGCCATCGTTCGCCCCCACCTCGATCTTGTAATGGCTCACCCCGTCATCGGCGACGGGAAGCTTGCCGATGAGGATGGTGCCGGCCGGCTGCATGCCGGCGGGATTCTGCGGGACGGCGGAGTACGAGCCGTCTTTCTCCTGCACGATGTCCCAGTTTTGCCACAGCGAGCCCATCGAGCCGTCGATCGTCACGCTGGCCCACGGATGGGAGGCATCGCCGGTCTGGAACGAGAAGGTGATCCTGGCCACGGTCTCGTCCAGGATCATCGCGCTGTTGGCGAAGTTCAGGACAATGTTGGCGGCGGAGTTGGCGTCGTATTCGGGCGGCGTGTAACCGTCCGCGCCGGGCGCGATGTAGTTGTAGATGACCGGCTTGGTGTAGCCCGTCGGTGTCTCGTCATCGTCGAAAATGGTGATCGCGATGGAGGTCACGCTGCCGCCCAGGCTGGGGTCGTACAGCGAAATCAGCGGGCCGCCTTCGGAATACTGGCTCATCAGCTGGTCGGAATAGCCGGAGCCGTAGGAATTCGAATTGGCGAAGAAATAAGCCGAATACGGGTCGTAGTAGATCGGCGCCTCGCCCGTGGCGAGATTGGCGCCGAACGAATAGGTCGGGTCCCAGTTCCAGTTCTGGTCGAGATCGACCTGGCCGCCCTGCGCGTCGACGCCGGTCATCCCGTAGAAGCCGGCGGTGAAGCCGGTGAAGAGATCCTTGAGAATGTCTCCCCACTGGTTGTTCGCCGCCGCGTCCATGAAGTCGTCATTGGTCACCGATTTCCCGCTGGAATCGATGTAGGTATAGGTGTTCAGGTAGATGTGGTACGCGTCGCCGCTGGCGTAGTCGCTCTTGCTTTCATAGATCTCGACATAGCCTTCGGTGGCGTAGATGTTGCCGGCGAGCTGCTCGGGCGTGATGGCGATATAGCCGCGCACCTGGCTGTCATCGGTCGGCGACAGCCAGAAGATGCCGTTGTTCTCGTCCCATTCCAGGACATACGCGTAGAAACCACCATTGTGATAGACGCCGTTGGCATCCTTGGCGCCATCGAAGAAGCCGGCGAACTGGATGGCGTTCGCATTGGGCTCATGGGTCTGCGGGTCGATCTTCTTCAGATAGTCGACATAGCTGTCCCAGTCGCCGGCCGTGAACGCGGCGCTCTTGATGCCCACCGACTGGCTGGGTGACAGGCCCGCGCGGTCGCCGGTGAGGCCGGGCTCGCCCGCGGTGGTGGCGTAGGGGAAGACGGTCTGAGCCTGGCCCATGGTCGAGAGGGCGTGAAACAACTCGTTGCCGGACACGTTGTAGCCGACCGAGGCCGAACTGCCGTCGCCATAGCTGACGCCGACGCTCATCGGCAGGCCATAACCTTCCACCGACGACAGGTTGCCGGCGTCGTTGATATTGTTCTCGATCGTCAGCTCGAAGCTGTCATAGCGGTAATTGTGGGTCTCCGCCGACTGCCAGTTCAGATCCGACTGGGTACCGACGAACGTGGTCGGATCGGCGAGCGTGCCGTCCACCGGGCTCTGGACCAGAAAATAGACCTTGCCGGAGACGACATCGAGGGTCAGCGGCACATCGACGGTGATCGGCGCCGTCGCCGGGCCGGCGCTGGTGGCGCCGGTAAAGAGGGTCTGGATGACCGGGGCGCCGGAGGTCGGGTTGAAATAGATGGCGTAGACCGCCGCGCCCCCGGCATTGAGGGTGTCCTGAAGCTCGTCGGTGAGGGTGATTTTCAGTTCGGTGGTCGTCGTCACGCCAAACCCTCCTTCGCCGACCGCGCGCTCGTTCCGCACGCAAGGGGCATGAAGGAGCGTCGCGATTTGCCGGGAGCTTACAACAAAGACACCGGGATGGTGCATTGCCGGACCGGCTCCCTGCCCGATTTTTAAGCAACCTATACGTGTAAAGGCCCTGCCGCCGCGGGAACGTCGAGGCTGGTCGTTCTCGCTCTATCCGCCGTGCGGAGCCGATGGCTTCGGCGTCATCGTTGCCTCTCAGCGGCTGGCTATCCGCGGCGTTGTCTCGTTGGGTATGTAATAAAATCTGTTAAAAATCAATAACTTATGTCTATCTCTCCAGAGAAGATGAATAAGCGGAAACTAGGTAAGAAAAGCGCGGCAACGAAATTCATCTGCTCTTGGCGTCTTGGCTGAAGACGGCGCACATGGAGAAATACCGAAATATCGCCTCCGGTATATCGCCGTCCCTATTCGATGGGGTGTTGGTATGATCGAATTATAGGCGATCGCTGCAGGACAGTGACCTCAAAAAATGAAGCTTAATTTTCCGTTCATGTAGCGCGAACCGGAAATTCGTAGTTATTATGAAATTGAGAGCGTGTGGTGGGGGCCGTGGACGCGTGACAGCTCGCGAAGTCTGCTCGTCAAAACGCCTCTATGGAGACGTTGCCGTGAGTAGTGATGAGACGAGATGCGAGCAGTGCCAGTCGCCTCTTGTGCTTTCCGTTGCCTATTGTCCCTATTGCGGCAGTTCTCAACATGCCGCGCACGCGCCTGAGTCAGTTGAAGACAATGTAAATTTGGTGGTTGGCGACGCGACAGATCCGCCAATCGTCGCGAGAATACGAGCGAAGAAGCCGGAGGAGGCGGATAAAGGATCGAATCCGGCAGAAATGAAGATTAAAAAGACTGTCGAAGGAAGAGATCTACGGGCCGAAAGCCCGCTTTTGCTGCCGCGAGCCCGAGAGGGTGCGGGCCGCTGGCGCTGGGGAGGGCTCGCGGCCGTCGTGCTGCTGACTGTCGCGGTCGGCATCCTTAGGTTGAGTTCTCATGGAAGCGTGCGGACGGCCGGGCCCGTCGGGAAAGAGGTGGAGGCCGCCACCGCCGGAGGCGCGCGCGCAACCGGGACGCAGCCTGTACCCAGGCCCTCCGCGTCCACGTCCCGCGCCCCCACTCCCTCGCCGGCGCCGCCACGCCCACCCGTGATCGCGGAGCAGGTCCGCTCGGTCATTGTGAGGCCGTCCTGGACCCCGGTGGACCTGGTGCCGGACGGGAGCCGTCCCTTCGTCGCGCTGCAGTCCAGCCGTCCGTTCAGGCTGCGGATGAACGGCCAGGTCTATCTCGTCGCGGGCGACCGGCCGCTGGGGTTGGACTTCCGGCGCGCGCGCCAGCTCGACCTCAAATCGCTCTCGGGAGACATCGATGTGACCGTCACCCGCTATGCCGCAATCCCGTGAGCGCCCGATGAGTAGCCACCCCATGCCGATCCGCGCGCGCGACACCCACCCTTCCGACGAAAGCTGGCCCGTCGCCTCGCCCCTTCCCGGAGAGCCGCCGATCGAGTGGGTGTTCAGCCGCGGCCTGCCGAAGGGTTTCCACTGGAACGGTGAGTTCTTCCACCAGGGCGATCCGCGGCTCGATCTGGCCAACCTGCCGTGCTCGGAGGGCGGGCTGGCCTATCCAGCCTCGTTCCGCGTCGATCCGCAGACCGGGCGCATGCTGAGCCGCGCGCCGGGGGACGGAATGCTCTCGGGTTTCCCCTGCCTCGGAGCGGATGGCTTCAACGTGCTTCCGGTGCCGCTGGATCTGGCGGTGAACAAGTGGCGCGCGGCCGAGCTTCCGAAGGGCGCGGCGGCGCTGTTCCGTGCCGGATCTCCAAGCCGTCCGTTCTGCCTGACGAGCCAGGGCGAGCTGCTGTTCCGAGGCGATGACGGCACATGGACCTGGCTCGACAAGATGGTGCCGCTCGACGGGCCAAAAACCTCCTTCGCCATCGCGAGCGGCGCGCGGGGCTTCGCCATGGTATTGGCGGACAGCGCGATAATTTGCCGGCTCATTGATGGCATTCCCGGAGTGGTGAAGGAGATCGAGCGCTTCGCCGGGGCCCATTTCCGGGGGCCGCCCTCTCTCCTCGGGCACGCCCATCTGGCGTTTCCGCTCCAGCGCCCGGAAGGGCTGGTGATCGCGATCTACGACATGGAGGCCGGCGGCTGGGCGGCGGACATTCCGGTCGAGGCCGATACGGGGACGGATGCGGCCGGGGAGCGGTTCACCGCGCCGGTGCAGAACTCCGCGCAGGTGCCCGATGTCTACTGGTGCGCGCGCACCACGTTTCTCCATCTGAGCCTGGAACACAATGAACGGGTGGCGCGGCTGCACCGGCTGGGCGAGGGCAAGGCGCTCATTCCCGGCGCGCCGATGCTGCGCGATGTGGAGGAGACGGTGTACGCGCTCTCGCGCGTCGACGGGAATTACGCGTTCACCAGCCTGACGCCGAAGTCGCGCAGCGTGGCGCTGAACGGGCCGCACCTGGCCGCCGGGCGGGCGCGCTACAACGGCCGCGACTTCTACCCCTCGATCGCCAGCGACGACATGGTGACGTTCCGGATCGAGGCCGGAGCGGGGAGGCTGATCCTGCCGGTCGCCTTCGGAACCGATCCGCGCGGGGCGACCGAGGGCTGCCTGATCGTCCTGGTGGAGGATGTCTATGACGTCGACGCGTTCCTGGCGGGGACCGGGGAGGTCTACCGGCGCGGCACGCTGTACTGGCACTCCCACGCCCAGCTCTACCCGTTCCGGATCACGCTGAACCTGCGCTCGCCCTTCGACCTGCTGGTGCTGTGCGATCCCGGCTGCCTGATCGTGAGCAGTGCCGGAAGGACGTATGAGGTGCGCGAGGGATGAAGGTTTTTCTTGTCTCCATAATACAACTTTTAGTTGCTTTAACGTATCCAGCGCTATCCCAGGGTGCCGCTGTCCGGCAGGTCTATCTGGTCCAGAATTCCGGCTGGATGGAGCCGTATTTCCAGGACAGCGGCTCGCAATTCATCCAGCTCGCCGAGGCGCTGATCGAGGCGTCGCGGCTGGAAGGCGTGCCCGTCACGGTCGCGACCTTCAATCAGGACGGCCAGCTTCCGGGCCAGCACTCGCCCGCGACCATCTTCGCCGGCCCCTATGACCGCGATCGCATCGCGGCCGCGCTTCACGCGGTGGATGTGCCGCGTCGCCCCAATGGGCGCTACGCCGACGCCGATTTCCTCGGGGCTCTGAAGGCCACGATCGGAACGCTGCTGGAGGGCGGCGAGGGCGTCATCTGGATGCTCAGCAACAACAAGAACGCCCCGAACAACGACCCCAACGTCGAGGCCAACACCCGTGCCTTCTATGACCTGCTGCGCAGCTCGCCCTATGTGACGCGCATGGTCGCCTTCCCGCTGCGCATGCCGGTGAAGGGGCCGAACTTCGCTGAGAACGGCTTCATCGTCTACGGCATCGCCTATGGCGCACGGGCGGCGCAGGCGCTGGATGTGATCGTCGCGCCGGACACGCCGCTGCGCGCGCTGTTTGCGGACCCGCCGATCTTCCTGAAGCCGCTGGAGCCGCAGACGCTGGAACTCCTGATCACGCCGCAGCCGGTGGGCGAGGGCGCGCAGATGTCGATGCAGCAGGATGTCGTGGTCATCGATGGGCTGCCGGGCGGCGCCCGCTCGACCATCACCTTCACCGGACGGGTCCGCAACGTCGCCTACCCCAAGAAGATCCTGTCCGCCCGGCTCAACGCCTCCTGGGCGGACACGGACGAGGCGGACGGCACGCCGGTCGCCGGCTCGGCGCGCATCGGTGAACTCGCCGCGGGCGCGCTGTCCGAACCGATGACGATGACGCTGGACCTTGTTGGTCCGCCAAAGCCCGACGGGTTCGCCAATCTCTTCACCACCGATGTCACCGTCGATGGCTACCTGAAGATCGTGCTGCAGAATCTGACCTTCGACCTCGATGACGGCTTTGTCGCCAAGGCCGCCGCCGTGTTCGGCGGGGAGATGGTGGGCGAGGGCCACCGCGCCTTCGTGGAGCAGCAGCTGCCGACCATCTTCTTCGACTTTCGCGGCGTCGATCACACCGTCTCGCGCGTGCCGCTCCGTCTGGTGTTCCACTATTCGCCGCTGCCGCTCTACGCCGCGGGGGCGGGGCTCTTGCTGGGGCTGGCCGGGCTCGCCGCCATCCCCCTCGTGCTGCTCCGCCCGCGCGATCACCTGGTCCGCGTCGCCGGCGCCGCGCACCGGGTGCGCCTGCGTCCCGGCCAGCAGGTGACGCTCACCGGCGGCGATGGCCGCGCGCACATCGTGCGAGGGCGCGCCTTCGGCAGACCCTCCGTCCTCTCATGAAAACCACCCGTTCCCAGCAGGTTGCCCCATGACCGACGCGTCCCTTGTTCTTGCCCAGAACGACTTCAGGATCCCGCCGCCCAAGGGCGCACCCGCCGCGCCGCCCGCAGCGGCCTCCCCGCCGCCGCCGGCGTCCTCGACCGCAATCGCCTTTCCCCCATCGCTCTCCGGCGAGCTGTTCGCCTTGCCGCGCCCGGTGTCGACGGGCGAGGTGATCGTGGCGGGCGGGCTGTTCCTTGCGCTGCTGGTGCCGTTTTTCTTCGTCAAGCTCTCGGTCACGCGCGGATTGCAGACACGCTACGCCCCGCCGGGGCCGGCCTCCGAGGCGGGATGGCTGCTGTTCGCCTGGCTGGCCTTCACCGCGCTTGTGGTGATCGCAACGACGCTTGGCGGCCTGTGGCTGCGCTACGTCGTCATCGGTCCCGCCGGGGCGGTGTCGCTGCTCCTGCTCATCCTCTTCATCCGCAAGCGTGGCCTTGCCCTCAGCACCCGCCGCTAATCCGTCACGAGAGGAACACCGCCATGGCCGACGCCAATGGAGCCATTCCGCAGGGCGAGACCTCCGAAACCCTGCGCGACGTCATGCCGACCGTCTTCATCGCGCTGGGCGGGACGGGCATGGAGATTCTGCTGCGCCTGCGCCGGCGGATCCTCCAGCACAACTGGTCCGGGCGCAGCGTGATGAGCCTCGACGAGTTTCCCCCCGCGCGGTTCGTCTACTTCGATACCGACACCGGGGAGGCGAGGGAGAGCGGGCGCGCGGCGGCAACCGATCTGCTGGCCTCGCGCGTGGCCTTCTCGAAGGGCGAGGCGATCCAGAAGAAGGTCGATACCGCCCACTACATGGCGGAAATCGACAATTACTCGATCATCAAGGAATGGCTGCCGAAGGGCGACCTGGACAAGTTCGACACCGAAAAAGGTGCCGGGCAGGTGCGTTCGATCTCGCGGCTGCTGTTCTACCATGAATACACGCATTTCATGGACCTGGTGCGGGCGCAGTCCGACCGGGTGATGCAGAACGTGACCAATGACACGCTGTTGCAGAGCCTCGGGCTCAAGACCACGCCGCAGCTGCGCATCGTGGTGGTGGCCTCCAGCGCGGGCGGCACAGGCTCGGGTGCGTTTCTCGATGTCGGCTATGCGCTGCGCTCGATGCGCGCGCCGAGCCCGCATCAGGTCGACCTCTTCCTCATGCTGCCGGGGGGCTACAAGGACGCCAACAAGGACCGCGTGTTCGCCAACACCTATGCGGCGCTGTCC
Source organism: Ancylobacter pratisalsi (assembly GCF_010669125.1). Classification (NCBI taxonomy): domain Bacteria; kingdom Pseudomonadati; phylum Pseudomonadota; class Alphaproteobacteria; order Hyphomicrobiales; family Xanthobacteraceae; genus Ancylobacter; species Ancylobacter pratisalsi. The sequence continues at coordinate 1,772,676 of NZ_CP048630.1, read as the reverse complement.
GAACTCGAATTCTGCATGCTGGGCAGCCGCAACCCGCCCTATGTGCAGCGCTGGACCGACCTGGAGCGGCCCGGCGCCGAGGTGAGCACACCCTATAGCGAAGTCTACCTGTTCGACCGCGAGAACATCGCCGGCCAGCAGACCGGCAACAAGGACGACGTGTTCGACATGGTGGCCGACATCCTCTTCGAGGATTTCGGCTCCAGCGATTTCGCCCGGCGCAAGCGTTCCATCAGCGTCAACCAGAACCAGCACAAGATCGGGCGGCACTTTCCGCAACTGCCGGACTGGCTGAAGGACGGCCTGTCCTATTCACGCGCCTACTCCGCCATCGGCCAGACCATGGTGATGTCCAACGCCAGCGTGCAGGTGGAGGAGCATCTGGCGCGCAACAATTCCGCGATGGTGCGCGCCTTCTTCGGCATGGCGCTCGACAGCCAGCAGAAGGCGGCGACGACCGAACAGCGCGACCAGTTCCTGCAGGAATGGATCCGGATCACGCCCAAGGCCTTCGTCGACGACTATGACGAGCGCGCGCGTTTCAGCCAGGCGCCGATCACCGATTTCGGGCTGGTCGACTACATCCTGCTGCGCGCCGACAAGAGCTCGATCACGGCGATGATCTCGGCCGAGGTGGAACAGGACATCGCCGGGCTGCTCGGCCGGGTGCCCGACCATCGGGCCTGGGAGGGTGAGGTGCGGCGTATCGTGGAGATGCGCCAGCGCGACGTGGACGGGCGCGTGGGCACGGGGGCGACCTACGGACCCAAGGGGGCCGAGGTCGCCCAGTCCCGCGCGCATTTCGAGGCGGCGCTGCTCAGCCGCGGCCTCGACGATGGCGGGCTCTATGCCGAGCTCTACCGCCTGCTCGATGATCAGGAGCGTGGCGGCCTCGAATACACCATCGACCTCGTCGCCAAGCTCCACGCCCGGATCGACGATTCCGGCGGCGGCATCATCGCCCGGCTGCGCAGCGCGGAGGAAGCCTATGCCGAGCGCGCCAGCCGGCTGAATGTCGAGCAGCTTCAGGCTTCCATCGATCGCCTGCAGCAGGCCGCGCAGAGCTCATTCCTGACCGGGGGCGGGCGCAAGGCGTGCGAGAAATACCTCAATCAGGTGCGCGACGACCTGATCGCGATGCTGCAGGCGCGGCTGCGCGCCATCGCCTGTCGCGAGGCCGTGATCCTGCTGGAGCACGTCGTCCAGTTCCTCGGCATGCCGCAGGGCATCGACGAGCGCGGCGAGACCCGCTGGAGCGGGTTGATCGGTGAGTTCCAGACCGGGCGCAAGAGCGTGCGCAACCTGCTGTCGGTGCTGGACGAGGACACGCTGCGCCTGCAGGACGCGCTGGCGCGCAGCGATGGCGGCACCTTTTTCGTGATCAAGGACAAAGGGGTGGAGATTCCCCCCGAGGACGGCGACGCGCAGCTTGCCTGGGCGCGCGAGGCCTTCGAGAGCATTGGCGGCTCGCGCGAGATCTTCGCCCGGCTCGACAGCGACGAGGGGCGGCTGGAAATCCTCGGTCTGCTGCGTTCGGTGAGCAACAAGCGGCTCGGGCAGTATCGCGAGCGCATCCCTTCCGTGATCGACGCCCTGCGGCAGCTGCCGCTGCTCAAGCAGCAGCGCCTGATGGAGAACCTGGTGGCGCGGGCGCTGCCGTGGATCCGCACCGATTTCAGCCGTGGCTACCGCCCCAAGAACGACCAGTACAAGATGCTCATCGCCGTCGACGGGGTGCGCTCGTTCCGGGCCGAATTCGACGAGATGCTGCGCTCGCGCCTGCCCGCGCAGGCCGGCATCACCTCGATCGGCTATGAGGAATCCGGCGTTCCCGGCCGGATCATCTGCTATTGCGAGCTGGCCGGCATCCCGCTCGACGCCATCTCCTCGCTGAAGTCGGAATGGCAGCTCTCCTATCTCAGGGAACAGGGCAAGCCCGACAGCCAGCCGCTGCACAACCATGTCGACTATCTGCGCTTCCCCGATCCGGTGGTGCCCGACAAGGCCGCGCTGGAAGACCTCATCGGGCGGATGAAGCTGTTCGTCGAGGGCGTCATGCTCGGCGTGCTGCGCTTCGAGCCGGTACGGCAGATCTATGAAATCGAGGTGGCGCGCGGCGACTGGAACCGGATCGGCAGCGAGAAATATCTGCGCCGGCGTGGCTTCATGCCCAATCAGCAGACCCAGCTTCAGGAGCAGGTGAAGCGGCGTCTGGGCAAGCTGGGCGCCATTGAATTCCTCGCGCTCGCGGCGCTGGCGCAATGGTACGCCCGCCGGGTCTATACCGAGCTGCGCATCGAGGTCGACGAGAAGGGCGCTACCCGCAACCGCGGCGGCATCGGCTTTCACACCTGCCTCGCCCTCGCCGAACAGTACCAGAGCCAGTCGCGTCAGGTCGGGGGCACGCTGCCCGGCAACCTCAGCACCGCCGAGGCGCTGGAGCGGCTGCAGGATGCCGTTCCCGACTGGACCGTCGCCATCGCCGGCACGGTGGACGATGCCGACGGCACCGAGGTGTCGCGCGACCCGAGCCTTTCCGCCACCCGCCGCGCCACCGACAAACGGGCCGTCAACTGGAGCCTGTTCAACGAGGCGACGTTGCTGCGCATCGCCGCCGGCGGGCCTGCGCTGGAACAGGCTTCAGTACAGGCCCCGGGGCCGGTCAATGGGGCCTCGCCCCCGCCGGCCGCCCCGATGCCGCCGTCTCCGCGCTACTGGCTGTTCAATCGCGACGGGCAGGTGGCCGGCCCCTACGACGCGTCCGCCTTCAGGATCCTCGCCGAGGTCGGCCAGCTCTCGCCCGAGCTGAAGGTGTGCCCGGAAGGCTCCCAGAACTGGGTCACGCTGAGCGAGGTGCCGGCGCTGGAACGCCTGCTGTCGCCGGCCGGGGCCGCCCCGCCGCCGCCCCGGCCGCCCTCTCTTTCCTAACGTCCTTGTTGTGTCCAACCGAACGGAGAACAGAATGCGTGCCGTCATGAAACCTCGCGGCTGGATCGTCTGCCTGATGATCGCGCCGCTCCTCGCCGCCTGCCAGACCACCGGCGGGGACCACCAGAACGCGGCCATCGGCGCCGGCCTCGGCGCCGCCGTGGGCGGGCTGGGCTGCGCCGCGCTGGGCGGCAATACCGGGGCGTGCCTGGCCATGGCGGGAGCCGGGGCGGTCATCGGCGGGGCCATCGGCGCGCGGATCGACGAGCGCGACCGGGCCCGCCGCGACGCGGCCCTGCGCGAAGCCAGCCGAAGCTCGCGCACGGTCTCGTGGAGCAACCCGCAGACCGGCAATCGCGGCACCATCACGCCGCTGCGCGCGGTGAATCAGGGCGGGCGCGAATGCAGCGTGGTGAAGGAGGTGGTGTACTTCCGGAACGGCGAGCCGGCCTCCGGCGAGACCACAACCTGCGACTGATGGGTAGGCGTGCCCAGGGACGGTTCAGCAATGGCTCCGGCCGGTCGCGCACCGGCCGGCCGGACAGCCGCCCCTGTGGCGGCCATTCCCATCGCTGGCCGGGTCTGCTGCTGGCGGCTGTGCTGGGCCTGTTGGCCTCCACCGGCGGCGGTTCAGCCGGCGAGGTCGACCTCCTGCGCGAATCCTACCGGCAGGCGGCACGGGAGGGGCTGCCGGAAAACGCCGTGGTGTCGGCCTCCGGCACCTTCATCGGTCCGCGCGCCGTGCTCACCAGCGCGCATGTGGTGAGCGGCTGCGCCGCGTTCTCGGTGGAGAACCCGCAGCTCGGCTATGCGACGGCGCAACTGGGCTCTGTCGACGCCGATCGCGACGTCGCCGTGCTGGTGACGTCGTTTCCCAGCGCGCACGTCGCCGCCCTTTCCCAGATCGTCTCCGGGCCGGAACTCGACGTGCGCGGCTATGCCGCCAGCCTGCCCGGCAACGCGCCGGCGCGCAGCTATCGCGCCCACCGGCGCTCTGTGGCGGAAGGGGCGATACTGCGTCTGACCCTCGGCCAGCGCCTGCCCGCCGGCCTTTCCGGCGGGCCGGTGATCGACGCCGCCGGCGCCGTGGTGGGGGTGCTCTCGGGGCGGCTGAACGAGGATGAGCGGCAGGCCTTCGCCTCGCCGGTGCACGGCTTCGCCCGGACGATCACCGCCTATGCGGGCGAGGCGCCGGGCGCGCGAGGCGATGTCGGCGCCGCCGTCGTAAAGGTTCAATGCACACGATGAGACACCCGTTCGCTCTTCTTCTGCTGCTGCTGGTTCTGCTGCCCGCCGGCCTCGCCCGTGGCCAGCCGGTGCTGACGGGTGAGGAGCGCGCCGCGCTGCGCCCGCTGATCGCCGATGCGATGATCAAGATCGCGTCCGGGCGGCGGCTTCAGGGGCCGCTCTCGGTGCGCACGCAGGCCATCATCGTGCCGCAGAAGGCCGTGTCCCGTCGCACCGGTCAGCTCTGCAACGCCTGCACCAGCCTCTGCCGCGACTATGAGCTGACCCTGGAAATGGACGAGGCGCTGACCACACTGGTCTATCAGGGGCGCGCCTGCGCGGAATCGCGGACCGGCTTTTTCGAGAGCGCCAAATGGGACGACGACCGGCCGCTGACACTCGTCGCGACCCGTTCGTCCATTTCCGAGCCGCTGCTGGCCGAGGCGACGCAGCATCTGACAGCGCTGATGTATCTGCCCACCGCCCCACGCCCGCCCCCGCTCGCGGTGATGCGGGCGCTGGAACAGTTTCGCGACGACACCCAGCTCCGGCGCCCCTCGGGGTATGAGATTTCCGACAGCGATATCAATGCCTTGCGCCAATCTTCGGCGTATCTTCAGAACGCCGCGAACTGCCCCGTGCCGCGCGGGCGCTACGGCATCTGCGGCCGGGCGGACTAGATTGCGGGGCGGGCGCCCCGCCCCCGTTTCCCGCAACGGACCGGGCGCTGGCGGACGCGGCCGCGCGCAGACGATTTCTCTCCCGCGGTGAACTTTTTCGACGCCGAAGGATTTCCCTAGGCAGCTCGAAGGCATATCCGATCGCAAGCCAAGTCGCCGAAGGTCTTTCAAACGTTGAAGGGTTGGTCACTGGCTGTATTCTTGCTAAGCATCGCTGAACCCTCGCGATCATCCAGTGTGCCTCTGTTCATTGATGCAGGCCCAAAGGAGACAGATAACCAGCATGTGCGGAATTGCCGGTGAAATTCGTTTTGATGGAACGTTCGCGGATACGCGCGCCATCTCATCCATGATGGACGTGATGGCGCCCCGCGGACCGGACGGTGCGGGCCTCGAAGCGCGCGGGTCCGTCGCACTCGGTCACCGGCGCCTCAAGATCATCGACCTGTCCGACAAGGCCGCGCAGCCCATGGTCGACCCCGACCTCGGCCTCTCGCTGACCTTCAACGGCTGCATCTACAACTACCCGGAACTGCGCGCCGAGCTGGAGGCGAAGGGCTACCGCTTCTTTTCCCACGGCGACACCGAGGTCATTCTCAAGGCGTACCACGCCTGGGGGCCGACCTGCGTCGAGCGCTTCCACGGCATGTTCGCCTTCGCCATCGTCGAGCGCGACAGCGGCGTGGTGACCCTGGCGCGCGACCGCTTCGGCATCAAACCGCTGTATTATTCGCAGGTCGGCAAGTGCCTGCGCTTCGCCTCGACCCTGCCGGCCCTGCTCGCGGCGGGCGACGTCGACACCTCCATCGACCGCGAGGCGCTGCACAACTACATGTCGTTCCATGCGGTGGTGCCCCCGCCGCGCACCATCCTGAAGGGCGTGCGCAAGCTGCCGCCGGCGACTGTCCGCCGCTACGCGCCCGATGGGAGCTTCAAGGACACGATCTACTGGGCACCGCCCTATCAGCGCCGCCCCGAGGATTCCGGGCTCAGCGCCAATGACTGGCGCGACCGCGTGCTGGAGAGCCTGCGCACCGCCGTGCGCCGGCGCATGGTGGCCGATGTGCCGGTCGGCGTTCTGCTGTCGGGCGGGGTGGATTCATCGGTCATCGTCGGGCTGCTGGCGGAAGAGGGGCAGAAGGACCTCGCCACCTTCTCCATCGGCTTCGAGGAGGCCAATGGCGAGAAGGGCGACGAGTTCGTCTATTCCGACCTCATCGCGAAGCACTACGGCACCAATCACCACAAGATCTTCGTGCCCTCAAGCGACCTGATGGGCGCGCTGCCGGCCACCATCCACGCCATGTCCGAGCCGATGGTGTCCTACGACAATATCGGCTTCTACCTGCTCTCCCGGGAGGTCTCCAAGTCGATCAAGGTGGTGCAGTCGGGGCAGGGCGCGGACGAGGTGTTCGCCGGCTATCATTGGTATCCCCCGCTTGCCGACAGCAACGACGTGGTCGGCGACTACGCCAAGGTGTTCTTCGACCGTGACCACGCCACGCTGACGCGCCAGCTCGGCGATGAGTGGATCGCCGACACCGATGCCAGCCGCGATCTGGTGGCCGCGCATCTGATGATGGAGGGCGCGGCGACGCCGGTCGATCGCGCGCTGCGGCTGGATTCGCAAGTGATGCTGGTCGACGACCCGGTGAAGCGGGTCGACAGCATGACCATGGCCTGGGGTCTTGAGGCGCGCGTGCCGTTCCTGGACCACGAGCTGGTGGAACTTGCCGCGACCATCCCGCCCGAGTTCAAGCTCGCCCACGGGGGCAAGGGCGTGCTGAAGGAAGCCGCGCGTCTCGTCGTGCCCCATGAGGTGATCGACCGTCCCAAGGGTTACTTCCCGGTGCCCCAGCTCAAATACATCTCGGGCGAATACCTCACCATGGTGAAGGACGTGCTCGGCTCGCAGAAGGCGCGCGAGCGCGGGCTGTTCCGGGGCGAGTATCTCGACACGCTGTTCGCCGATCCGGTGTCGCACATCACGCCGCTGCGCGGCTCGGAACTGTGGCAGGTGGCGCTTCTGGAGATGTGGCTCCAGTCGCACGGCGTTTGAGCGAGAACGAGGGGAACGACGTGACGCCCAATTGCGCTTTCGATGTCGGCTGGGGACGGCTGATCTTCGGCCAGACCTTCGCCAGCATGCCGGACCTGCTCTCCACCCTGCGCGAGGAGCGGCCGGACCGGCGTGACATCGCGGTCTATGTGCTCGATCCGCATGTGCTGCTGGCCCACGCGCCGCAGGAGGTGTTCCTCGATCCCTCCCACACCTTCCGGCTGGATCTTTCGACCTATGAGGCGTCCGACCGGCCGCTGCCGGGCTTCATCATCCGCCCGCTGTCGTCACGCACCGACGCCGAGGCGATCAATCGGATCTATGCCGCGCGCGGCATGGTGACGGCGCCGCCGCAGTTCTTCGCCTCCGAGCGTGATCCCGACCCGATTGTCTATCTGGTGGCCGCCGACGAGGTGACCGGACAGGTGATCGGCACGGTGACCGGCGTCAGCCACATCCGCGCCTTCGACGATCCCGAGCGCGGCGCCTCGCTGTGGTGCCTTGCGGTGGACCCGCAGGCGCGCCAGCCGGGCGTCGGCGAAGCGCTGGTGCGGCACCTGGCGGAGCATTTCGCGCAGGAGGGCGCCGCCTTCCTCGACCTCTCGGTGATGCACGACAACACGCAGGCCATCGCGCTGTATGAGAAGCTCGGCTTCGAGCGGGTCCCCTACTTCACCGTGAAGCGCAAGAACCCCATCAACGAGAAGCTGTTCTCCGGCCCCGAGACGCTGGAGGGCTTCAATCCCTATGCGCGGATCATCATCAACGAGGCCCGCCGTCGCGGGATCGTGGTGGAGGAGATCGACGCCGCCAGCGGGTTCTTCCGGCTCACCTTCGGCGCGCGCTCGGTGCGCTGCCGCGAGAGCCTGTCCGAATTGACCTCGGCGGTGGCGATGTCGATCTGCGACGACAAGAGCGTCACCAGCCGTATCGTCGCCGAGGCCGGCGTGCGCGTGCCCGAGCAGATGACCACGGCGGCTCCGATGGAGGAGATCGTCGCCTTTCTGAGCCGTCACGGCCGGCTGGTGGTGAAGCCCGCCCGCGGCGAGCAGGGGCAGGGCATATCCGTCGGGATCACCTCGCTTGCCGAGCTGGAGACCGCCATCGGCGAGGCCCGCAAGATCTCCAGCGAGGTGCTGGTCGAGGAGTGCGTGGAGGGCGAGGATCTGCGCCTCGTGGTGATCAATTTCAGGGTGGTCGCGGCGGCGATCCGCCGGCCGGCAACGGTGGTTGGCGACGGGCGCAGCACGGTGCTTGAGCTGATCGAAGCGCAGAGCCGGCGCCGGGCGGCAGCGACCGGGGGCGAATCGCGCATCCCCTGCGACGCTGAGACCGAGCGCACGGTGCGCGACGCGGGCTTCGCCCTCAATGCGGTGCTGCCGGCCGGGCAGGAGCTGAAGGTGCGCAGGACGGCAAATCTGCACACTGGCGGCACCATCCACGACGTCACGGATGTCGTGCACCCCCTGCTGGTGGATGCGGCGGTGAAGGTCGCCCGCGCCATCGACATACCGGTGGTCGGGGTCGATCTCATGGTCAAATCGCCCATGGGCGCCGACTACGCCTTCATCGAAGCCAATGAGCGCCCGGGTCTTGCCAATCACGAACCGCAGCCCACGGCGGAGCGCTTCATAGACCTGTTGTTCCCGCTGGCCATGCCCACTAGCGTGCGCCAGGTACTGGACGCGCCCCAAGCGAGAGCGGAGTCATGACCAGACTAGCCATCGACGCCGACTACCTCGCCAAGATTCTCAAGAAGCTTCTGTCGATACCGAGCCCCACCGGCTACACCGACACCATCGTCCGCTTCGTCGCCAAGGAACTCACCAGCCTCGGCCTCAACGTGGAGCTGACGCGGCGCGGCGCGATCCGGGCGGTGCGCCATGGCGGCACCCATCTCGGCGCGCGGGCGCTGGTGGCCCATGTCGACACGCTCGGTGCGCAGGCGAAGATGCTGAAGGACAATGGCCGCCTCGCCCTGGTGCCGATCGGCACCTGGTCGGCGCGCTTCGCGGAAGGCGCGCGCGCCACCGTGTTCACCGAGAAGGGCGGCTATCGCGGCACCATCCTGCCGCTCAAGGCCTCCGGCCACACCTTCAATGACGAGATCGACCAGCTGCCTATCGGCTGGGACTATGTCGAGATGCGGGTGGACGCGCGCGCGCGCAACGCGGCGGACCTTGCCCATCTGGGCATCGAGATCGGCGACATCGTCGCCATTGATCCGCAGCCGGAATTCATGGACAGCGGCTTCATCGTCTCGCGCCATCTGGACAACAAGGCCGGCGTCGCGGTGATGCTGGCCGCGCTCAAGGCCCTGCACGACGAGAAGGCCGAGACGCCGGTGGACATCCACTGGCTGTTCACGATCGCCGAGGAGGTCGGGGTCGGCGCGTCCTCGGTGCTGACGCCGGACGTCGCCTCGCTGGTGGTGATCGACAACGGCACCACCGCGCCGGGGCAGAACTCGGACGAATTCGGCGTGACCATCTCCACCGCCGACCAGAGCGGGCCGTTCGACTACCACCTCACCAAGAAGCTCACCGAGCTGTGCCGTCACAACGACATCCGCTACCAGAAGGACCTGTTCCGCTATTACCGCTCGGATTCGGCGAGCGCGGTGGTGGCGGGCGCGGATGTGCGCACGGCGCTGATCACCTTCGGCGTCGATGCGTCCCACGGCTATGAGCGCATCCATATGCACGCGCTGCGCTCGCTCGCCGAGCTGGTGACGGCCTATGTGCTGAGCACGGTGGAGATCACGCGCGATTTTCAGCCGACGGCGACCCTCAAGGGCTTCACGCACCAGCCGATCAAGGAGGCCGTGCAGGACCTGTCCTCCGATATCGAGAGCGAGGATCTGGAGGACTAGCGGCGCGCGGTGGAGAAATCCGCCACGACGGGGTCCTGCGGTGGCGCGTTCCGGTGAGGCGGTCCGCTCGCCCGCCCGGAATCGGGGCGATTGCCGCTTTCGCGCCCGCCGGGATATGTTTGGCAGCCGCGCGCTTGTGCGGGTCACCGTTGCTCGGGGGGGCGGCAATGATATCGGGTTCGCGCCTCGCCTCGTCGATTCCGGTCAAAGGCCCCGCCGGCGCGCGGGCGCCGGTCGACGCCGGTGAACTGAGCTCGGGTGAACTGAGCTCGACGGTGATCGAGGACGCCGCCATCCAGGCCGCGTTGCAGCCCGATTTCTCCATGCAGTGCTATCAGCTCAGCCCCGGCCGCCAGGTGGCGCGCATGGACCGTCTTGGCCTCGGCCGCCAGCAGATCGTGTGCGAGCGCCAGGATGCGGCGGTGCAGAAGCTGGGGGCGACGCCGGCTAATCTTTGCACGATCTCCCATTGCACGCCGGACCCGGCCTTCCGCTTTTCCGACCGCGGCGCGAGCGGCACGGACACGCTGTTCTTCATGCCCGAGAACACCGAGTTCGACCTTTATGTGCCTACTGGCGCGCGGACCTTCTACATCAGCTTCGATCAGGACGCGTTTCTGCGCGGCGCGCGGGCGCTGGATCCGCCGGGATGGGAGCGCCCCCCGCGCCGGCTGACGCCGTTCTGCCTTTGCGAGCCAACCGTGCTTAGGCAGGCCGTGGATCTGTGGCTGGAGACGGCGCATGCGAGCGCCGCGCGCGGCGAGGCGCTGGACACGGATGTGATGCGCGGCATCGTCCTGCAGTCCGTGCTGGGGATCGTGACGGCGGCAACGGCGCATGACGGGCCGCAACCGCGCCCTCCCAGCCGCGCCCGCGCCTTGCGTATCTGCCAGATGTCGCGCGACTTCGTCGACGCCCGCATCGACGCCGGGGCGCTGCCGACGGTGGTCGATATCTGCGCTTCGATCGGCGTTTCCGAACGTGCGCTTCAATATGCGTTCCGCGAATATGTCGGCATGTCGCCGGTGGCGTATCTGCGCCTGTGCCGGCTGAACCGCGTCCGCGCCGCACTGCTGGCCGCCTCGCCGGAAGAGACGACGGTGACGCAGGTGGCGATGCAGTTCGGATTCCTGCACCTCGGTCGTTTCGCCGGCGACTACAAGCGCCTGTTCGAGCAGGCGCCATCGGCGACCCTGGCATCCTGAAGGGCGGCCGCGACATGAAATATGCCGCTCGCGACAGATTTTGCGGATATCGGATAGTCGGCTGTACCGGCGCTTCCTATTGCTAGCACGGCCTGCGCCTCGATCCGCCCTTTGTTGAGCCGACGCGCCCTGGCATCCCATCCCCGACGAGCCCGAACATGAACCGACCCGGAATCCCGAGATGGTGACGCGCCCGAGACTTTGCACAGGCTGGCGCGCGTGCGCATCGTGGGCGGGTGGTGCGATGCTGGGCGCGGCGCTGGTGCTGACGCCGGCGGCACATGCGGAAGACACCGCCACATTCGATCTCGATGGCTATCTGAACAGCGTTCGCGAGGAATATGGCCTGCCCGCGCTCGCCGCGGCCGTGGTCAAGGCGGGCGAGGTCGTCGCGGCCGCGGCTGTCGGCACGCGGGTGCGCGGCAGGGAGATCCCGGTCACCCTCGACGACCGTTTCCATATCGGCTCCAACACCAAGGCGATGACCGCGACGCTGGCCGGCATGCTGGTGGATGAGGGCAAACTGAGATGGGACTCGCGCATTGGCGACGTGCTGGGCGACGACATCAAGGGCATGAGCGCCAGCCTCGCCGATGCCACGCTGGAGCAACTGCTGTCCCACTCCAGCGGCATTCCCGACGACAATGAGGAGATCCTCAAACTGTATTTCAGCGCCGATGCCTTCGAGGAAAACCTGACCGATCTTCGGCTCCACGCCATCGAGGCCTGGAAGGCCCATGAGATCGCGGTGCCGCAGGGCTCGCCGTTCCAGTACGCCAATTTCGGCTATCTGATCGCCGGCGCCATGATCGAGAAGGCCGGCGGCATGCCGTGGGAGCAGATGATGTATGAGCGCATCTTCGTCCCGCTGGGCATGGCGAGTGCGGGTCTCGGCCCGCAGGCGACCTATGGCCTCATCGATGCGCCGGTGGGCCACCGGATCGAGCCAGACGGTTCCGCGACGCCGATGACATGGGGCCCGGCTGCCGACGTTCCCCAGGTCATGGCCCCGGCCGGCAATGCGCATATGTCCATCCTCGACAACGCGAAATGGGCGGCCTGGAACGCGGGCAGGGGTGCCCGCGCGCCCGCGCTGCTGTCGCCGGAGACGCTTCGGCGGATCCAGTCCGTCCACGTCCAGACGCCGGTCCGGCCCAATCCCCCACCGGGAACGCCGGGTACCGGCGCGTATGGCCTGGGCTGGGGCATCGTGGAATTCGACTGGGCCGGCAAGCCGCTCCTCACGCATAACGGCTCGAATTCAATGAATCTGGCAAGGATCCTGATCGACCCCGAACAGGACTTCACTATTGTCGTGACAACGAACTACTCCGGCGCGGCCGCCGACGCGGCGACGGGCAGGGTTATGGAACGTCTCTATGTGAACTACGCCCGGTAGACCCACGACGGCGCCTTATCGCGTCCGGTCCGGAGACGGACTGCCGGGAACCACCACCGAGAATTCGGATCGATCCTCGATCCGTTTGCGGCCAACGAAACGAAACGGAGGGATGGCCATGTGCCGGGAATGTTCGACGGGGACTCTCAGCCGCCGGGGGCTGCTTGCGGGCGGTCTTGCCCTTTCGGGCGCGCTAGCGCTGTCGATGACGATGCCTTTCGCCTCGCGCGCCTTCGCGGATGAGGCGCAGCCGGTGTCGCCGGATGAGGCGCTGAAGCGCCTTGTCGAGGGCAATGAGCGTTATGTGGCCAATGCCGCGATCAACACCGATCATTCGGTCGGCCGTTCAAAGCGCTCGCTCGGGCAGAAGCCCTTCGCCGCGATCGTGACCTGCGCCGATTCGCGGGTGGTGCCGGAACTGATCTTCGATCAAGGGCCGGGCGAGCTGTTCGTCATCCGGGTCGCCGGCAATTTCATCAACGAGGACGGGCTGGCCAGCCTGGAATACGGGGTTGCCGTTCTTGGCATCCAGGCGATCCTGGTTCTGGGTCACACCGCCTGCGGCGCGGTCGATGCCACGATCAAGTCGATCCGCGACAACGCGCTGCCGCCCGGCCATCTGCCGAGCCTGGTCAATGCGATCCGCCCGGCGGTTTATGACGTGATGGCCGACAAGCCGGCCGACCTGCTGGCCGCCGCGACGGCGAAGAACGCCCAGCTCAACGCCGAAGTGGCGCGCTCGGCCGGGCCGATCCTCTCCGCCCAGCACACGGCGGGCAAGCTCAAGTCCGGCGCCGGCATCTACGACATCGCCACCGGCAAGGTGAGCTTCATCTAGCCTGACGGCCGCAAGGGGCGAGGCGGCCCGTGCGCCGCCTCGCCTGGCGCGTGCGGCTCCCCGCGCAAGCTCGCGCCGGCCACGTTTTCGGCCCACGCGGTCGCGGGAGCGAAAACGCCTCTGGAAACGCGGGCCGGTTGGGGCCAAAAGTCCTTCCCAATGTCACGCCTCGGTGCGAGGGGTGGCGTCTTTCCGCTCATCGGGAATGTGGGGGACTTGACGGGAATGAACGCCGATCCGCGCTCGGGACTGCTCGAACTTGGTTTTGACGTGCCTGCCTTCGTGGGCATGGACGAGGGGGAGATCCAGACCCCCTGCCTCATCCTCGATCTCGACGCGCTCGAGCGGAACATCGCCAAGCTGGGGGCCTACGCCAAGGCCCACGGCATGCGCCATCGTGCGCATGGCAAGATGCACAAATCCGTCGACATACTGAAGCTTCAGCAGTCGCTTGGCGGCGCGGTGGGGGCGTGCTGCCAGAAGGTGAGCGAGGCCGAGGTCTTCGTTCGCGGCGGCATCAATGACATCCTGATCTCGAACCAGATCCGCGACCCGCTCAAGATCGACCGGCTGGCGCGGCTGCCTGCCTCCGGCGCCCGGATCACGGTCTGCGTCGACGACATTGCCAATGTGGCCGACCTTTCGGCCGCCGCGGGGAGGCATGGCACCACGCTGGAGTGCTTCGTCGAGATCGACTGCGGGGCCGGGCGCTGCGGCGTGGGCTCACCTGAGGAAGCGGTCGCGCTCGCCATCGCCATCGACGGGGCCCAGGGGCTGACCTTTTCGGGGCTTCAGGCCTATCACGGCGGTGGTCAGCATGTGGAGGACTTCGCCGCGCGAAAGGCGCGAATGGACAGCGCCGCCACTATCACCCGCGCGGCGGTGGAGGCATTGACGGCCGCCGGCCTGAAGCCGGGCATCGTCTCGGGTGGCGGCACCGGCAGCTACACGTTCGAGGCGACCTCGCACGTGTTCAATGAACTCCAGTGCGGTTCCTACGCCTTCATGGACGCGGCCTATGGCCGGGTACGCGCGGGCAATGGCCAGCGCTTTGATCATGGCGAATGGGAAAACGCGCTGTTCGTTCTGACTTCGGTCATGTCCCATGCCCGGCCCGGCCGCGCGGTGTGCGACGCCGGGCTCAAGTCGCAGTCGCTGGATTCAGGCCTGCCGGTGATCTACGGGCGCGAGGATGTGACCTTCATCGAATGCAATGACGAGCACGGGGTGATTTCCGACCCCGAGGGCGCCTTGAAGATCAATGAGAAGCTGCGCCTCGTGCCGGGCCATTGCGACCCGACCTGCAATCTCCACGATTGGTATGTCGGGGTGCGGGGCGGCAAGGTCGAGGTGGTCTGGCCGGTTTCGGCGCGGGGCAAGATCTACTGACCGCCCCCGCGCCGTGGGAAACCCGCTTCACGAAGGGCTTATGCCGCCAGCCGCCGGGCGTGCCAGGCGATGTGGTCGGCCATGAAGCTGGAGATGAAATAATAGGAATGGTCGTAGCCCTCGCGCATGTTGAGCGTGAGGGGAATGCCGGCCTCCCGGCAGGCCACTTCCAGCAGTTCCGGGCGCAGGCCGGTCTTGAGGAACGGGTCGGCCAGGCCCTGGTCGACGAGGAATTCGGGAAAGCGCCGGCCGTCCTCGATCAGCGCCACCGCGTCATAGGCCCGCCAGGACTGTTCGTTCGTGCCGAGATACTTCTCCAGCGCGGGACGCGACCAGTCCGCCGTCGATGGCTGTACGATGGGCGCGAAGGCCGAGCAGCTGCGGAAACGATCGGGATGCTTCAGCGCCATGGTGAGGGCGCCATGCCCGCCCATGGAATGGCCGAAGATGCCCTGCCGGCTCATATCGGCGGGGAACTGCGCCGCGACCAGCGCCGTCAGTTCCTCGAAGATATAGGAGTACATCCGGTAGTGCCGGGCATAGGGCTCCTGCGTGGCGTCGAGATAGAAGCCGGCGCCGGTGCCGAACTGCCAGTTGTCCGGTTCATCGGGCACCCGCTCGCCGCGCGGGCTGGTGTCGGGCGCCACGAGGATGACGCCGTGTGCGGCGGCCGCCGCGCGGTACTCGCCCTTTTCCATGACATTGGCATGGGTGCAGGTGAGGCCGGACAGATACCAAAGCACCGGAACCGGGCCATTGGCGGCCTGTGGCGGCACGAACACCGCGAAGGTCATGGGCGTGCCGGTGACGGCGGAATCGTGGCGGTAGACGCCCTGCACGCCGCCATGCGACTTCGCCGTGGAGACGGTTTCCATCGGAACGCCACCCATCAGTAGATCACCACCGAGCGGATCGACTTGCCCTCGTGCATGAGGTCGAAGGCGGTGTTGATCTGGTCGAGCGGCATGGTGTGGGTGATCAGGTCGTCGATGTTGATCTTGCCCTCCATGTACCAGTCCACGATCTTGGGCACGTCGGTGCGCCCGCGCGCGCCGCCGAAGGCGCTGCCGCGCCAGTTGCGGCCGGTGACGAGCTGGAACGGGCGGGTGGAGATTTCAGCGCCCGCCGGTGCCACGCCGATGACGATGGAGGTGCCCCAGCCGCGATGGCAGGCTTCCAGCGCCTGGCGCATCACGTTCACATTGCCGGTGCAGTCGAAGGTGAAGTCGGCGCCGCCGTCGGTGAGGTCCTGAATCGCGGACACCACCTTGTCGTTGCCGACATCCAGCGGGTTGATGAAGTCGGTCATGCCGAACTTCCTGGCCATCTCGACCTTGGCGGGGTTGATGTCCACGCCGATGATCTTGTCGGCGCCGACCATGCGCGCGCCCTGGATCACGTTGAGGCCGATTCCGCCGAGGCCAAATACAACGACATTCGCGCCCGGCCACACCTTGCCGGTGTAGACCACCGCGCCGATGCCGGTGGTGACGCCGCAGCCGATGTAGCAGATCTTGTCGAACGGGGCGTCCTCGCGGACTTTGGCGAGGGCGATCTCCGGCAGCACGGTGAAGTTCGAGAAGGTCGAGCAGCCCATGTAGTGGAAGATCTCGCCGCCGTCACAGGAGAAGCGGCTGGTGTGATCCGGCATCAGGCCCTGGCCCTGGGTGGCGCGGATCGAGGTGCACAGGTTGGAGCGCTGCGACAGGCAGGTTTTGCACTGCCGGCATTCGGGCGTGTAGAGCGGGATGACGTGGTCGCCGACCTTCAGCGAGGTCACGCCGGCGCCGATCTCGCGCACGATGCCCGCGCCCTCATGGCCCAGGATCGCCGGGAACTTGCCCTCGGAATCGAGACCGTCCAGCGTGTAGGCGTCGGTGTGGCACACGCCGGTGGCCATGATCTCCACGAGCACCTCGCCGGGCTTGGGCCCGCCGATTTCGATGGTCTCGATGGTCAGGGGCTTCTTGGCTTCCCAGGCGACGGCGGCACGCGACTTCATGAGCGGGGTCTTTCGATTGGGCGACGTTAAGGCTCGCAGGATTGGAACGTGCCCTAGACATAGGGGAGGCCGGCGGGGCGATCCACGTCAATTATTGACGCACATCACCCGGCGGCCGGAGGGGCCGCCGGGCTCTGCGTCCGGCGTGCTAGCGCGGGCGGTTCCAGATCTCGGTGTCGATCTCGTCGGCGATGTCCGGCATCGAGCTGGCGAGGAAGTGGGGCTTCCTGCCGGCGCGGCGCTGGTCCAGATAGTCCTTGGTCAGCCGCGCCACGAGGCCCGACAGCAGGACGATGGCGATAAGGTTGACCGTCGCCATCAGGCCCATGGAGGCATCCGCCGCATTGAACACGGTGGAAACCGATTCATAGGCCCCCCACAGCACCATCAGCAGCGTGCCCGAGCGAAGCACGATCTTGCCCATGGTGCCGCCCACGCCGAGGAAGACCAGCGCGTTCTCGGCGTAGGAGTAGTTGCCGATGATCGAGGTGAAGGCGAAGAAGAAGATCGCGACGGCGACGAAATAGGGGCCGAACGCGCCGATGTGGTGCTCCAGCGCCGCCTGGGTCAGCTGGGTGCCGGTCAGCCCCGAGCCGGGAACCAGCGCGCCCGACAAGAGGATCAGCAGCGCGGTCGCGGTGCAGATCAGCAGCGTGTCGATGAACACGCCGAGCGCCTGCACGAAGCCCTGGCTGACCGGGTGGTGCGGATCGGGGGTGGCGACAGCGGCGATGTTCGGCGCCGAGCCCATGCCGGCCTCGTTCGAGAACAGCCCGCGCTTCACGCCGTTCAGCATCGCCGCCGCGACCGAGCCGGCCACGCCGCCGACCGCCGGCTCGAAGCCGAAGGCACTCTTGACGATCAGCGCGAAGATGCCGGGCACTTCGCTGATATTGGCGAACACGGCGAACAGCGCCAGCCCGAGATAGGCGACCGCCATGAACGGCACCACGATTTCCGCCACACGGGCGATGGTGGAGATGCCGCCGAAGATGATGACGCCCGAGACCAGCGCCACGGCCGCGCCGCTCGCCAACTTGGGCACGCCGAACGCGCCTTCCATCGCGTCGGCGATCGAGTTGGCCTGCACGGCGTTGAAGATGAGCCCGAAGGAGATGATGAGGCAGACCGAGAAGATCGCGCCGGCCCAGGGCGCGTTCAGGCCGCGCGCCATGTAGAAGGCCGGTCCGCCCCGGTAGCGGCCGTTCTCGTCCTTGATCTTGTAGAGCTGGGCCAGCGTGCTTTCGGCGAAGGCCGTGGCCATGCCGAGCGCGGCCACCACCCACATCCAGAAGATCGCGCCGGGACCGCCGAGATACAGCGCCACCGCGACGCCGGCGATGTTGCCGGTGCCCACGCGTGAGGCCAGGCTGGTGCACAGGGCCTGGAACGGGGTGATGCCGGCGAAATCATCGTCGCTCGAACTCATGACCGAGCGGATCATTTCTGGAAAATGCACGATCTGGAGAAACTTCAGCCGCAGCGTGAAGTAAACGCCCACCGCGAGCAGCCCGTAAATGAGCACGTAGCCCCAGAAGATCGTGTTCAGGAAGTCGATGATTGCGTCCATTCCCCAGTCCCTTCGCGTGACAGTCCCGCCTGAAACGTAGCAGACGATTTCCCGATCGTCCGCCAAGTCCTTGATGAAGCGAGATGACACGCAAGGATCGTTCCGGCGGCTTCCGCGACGGGCGATCGGCGCGCGGATTTCAGGGAAGGGCGAGGAGGAGCCGACCGGGGCGTGCGCGAAAGGGGCGCGAAGAGGGCGCGGGCGCCTGTCCCGCGCGGAAGGCAGGGGCGTGCCGCCACCGGGGGAGCCGATGGCGGCACGCGATCATGAATGTCGACGGGTCACTCGGAAAGGCCGGGCGACCTACCGCGCCGCGACCAGTGATGCAGCGCCCAGGGCCCAACGGCGACGATGGCGGCCAGCACCCACAAGGTGATCGCAATATTGCTCTGGAACAGGATACCCAGCTCGCCACCACTGATGGCCAGTGCATTGCGCAGGTTGACCTCCATCACCTTGCCCAGCACGAAGCCGAGGATGATCGGCGCCATGTCGAAACCGAGCTTGCGCAGCAGCCAGCCAACGCAGCCGACGGCCAGCATCAGCAGGATGGATTCCACGCTGGCGTGGGTCGAATAGACGCCCACGACCGACAGCACCAGGATGCCCGGCACCAGGATCCAGTTCGGCAGCAGCAGCAGGCGCGAGAAGATGCCGACGAACGGGATGTTGAGCAGCAGCAGCAGCACGTTGCCGACATAGAGCGAGGCGATCAGGCCGCCGACGATCTCCGGCCGCTCCGCGAAGAGCTGCGGCCCCGGCTGGATATTGTAGAGCATCAGGGCGCCGAGCATCACCGCCGTCGTGCCGCTGCCGGGCACGCCCAGGGTCAGCATGGGCACAAAGGCGCCGGCCGCGCAGGAATTGTTCGCCGCCTCCGGCGAGGCCAGGCCGCGCATGTCGCCCTTGCCGAAGGTGCCCTCGCGGTCGGAAAGGCGCTTCTCCAGCGTGTAGGAGACCGCGCTCGCGACCGACGCGCCGGTGCCCGGCAGGACGCCGACGACAAAGCCCACGATCGAGCCGCGCAGCGCGGCGCCGCTGGTGAAGACGATGTCCTTGAAGCGCACGAAGGTGCGCCCGACCTTGCCGATGAGGGACGTGCCCGTCGCGTGGCTCTCCAGCATCAGCATGGCTTCCGAGATCGAGAACAGGCCGATCACCAGAACCACAAAGTCGATGCCGTCCCCGAGTTCGGGGCTGTTGAAGGTGAAACGATAGGCCCCGGAGGTCGGGTCGAGGCCGACAGTCGCCAGCATGAGGCCCAGAACGCAACCGATCAGTGTCTTCACCGGCTGGCTTCCGACCATGGAGCCGAGCGTGGCGAAGGCGAACACCATCAGCACGAAGTATTCGGCAGGGCCGAAGCCGACGGCCAGGCTGGCAAGAAAGGGAGCGAAAAGCGTGAGGCCGACGACGCCGATGATGCCGCCGATGAAGGAGGAGATGCCGCTGATCATCAGCGCCTCCCCGGCCCGGCCCTGCCGCGCCAGCGGGTTGCCATCAAGCGCCGTCATGACGGCACCGGCGTCGCCGGGAACGTTGAGCAGAATGGAGGAAATGCGCCCGCCATATTCGGAGCCGGAATAGATGGCGGCGAGAAGGATCATCGTGCTCTCGGGCGGCAGGCCGAGCGTGTAGGCGATGGGCAGCAGCAGAGCGATGCCATTGATCGGGCCGATGGCCGGAAGCGCGCCGATGATGGTGCCAAGGAAGCAGCCGATCAGGCCGATTAACAGGTTCTGCCAGCTCAGGGCGACGGCGAATCCGGTCCAGAGATAATCGAGATTCATGATGTCAGCCCCGGCGCGATGCGATGAACAGCTCGCCGGCCGGGAGATAGACCTCGAGCAGATAGCCAAAAACGACGTACCAGAGAGCCGCCTGAACGAGCCCCCCGATGAGAGACGCCTTCCACGAGGCCCCGAAAATGCGCGCGACACCGGTGGTCATGATGAACATCGAGGCCGCGAAGCCGAGTGGTTCGAACAGCAGCGCGGCGATGAGCACCAGCGCCGGCAGCGCGATGCAGCGCATCAGCACGGCTCCCTCCGGCCACTCTTCCGCGTGACCCGGCGCAAACAGGTAGATCAGCGACAGCAGGGCGAGGATCGCCGCGAGCAGGATGGGGAAGACGCGCGGGCCCAGCGGGTCCGACGAGAAGGAATACTCGATCGCGTTCCCGGCGACCCCGTAGAGGAGGCTGAACCCCAGCAGGGCGACAGCGGCGATGCGATTACTGAGCATGCCCGGAAGAGGGCGGCGATTGGCGTCCATGGCGCGTTCCTGACCAGCGACAAGGGGCGGCCCCGCCCGGAGACGGGGCCGCTCGATCGTTGAGGAAAATTAGAGGCCGGCTTCCTTGGCGAGGAGCTTGAAGCGCTGCACGTCGCTCTTCACCTTGGCGTCGAAATCGGCGCCAATGACGGTGTAGGGAAACAGCCCGCGCGCTGCGAGTTCCGACGTGAACTCCGGCGTCTGGACCAGCTTCTTGAAGGTGTCAGTCCAGGCCGCGTAGTCGGCGTCGCTCACCTTGCCGCCGGTGTAGTAGCCGCGCCAGATCACCCAGTCGAAGTCGTAACCCTGCTCGCGGGTGGTCGGAACGTCGGCGAGATCGCCCTTCAGCCGCTCGGGAGACATCACCGCGAGGATGCGCACCTTGCCGGCGAGATGGTGCTTGACCATCTCCGAGGCGTCGCCCGCACCGATCTTGATGTGGCCGCCTTCAAGCGCGGTGAGCACGGCGCCGCCGCCTTCAAGGGCGACATAGCGCATCTTCTTCGGGTCCTGCCCGGCGCCCTTGGCGATGAGGGCGGCCTTCATCCAGTCCTGGCTGCCGACGGCGCCGCCGCCACCGATCGGGAAATCGCTCGGCTTGGCGGCATAGGCGTCGGAGAGTTCCTTCAGATTCTTGTAGGGCGAGTCGGCGCCAACGACGATGACGCCGTAATCCGCACCCAGCGCGCCGACCCAGCGCACCGCGTTCTCGTCGAAACTGCCGAACTTGCCCTGCGCCAGCAGCAGCGCCGAGCCGGTCGAGGCCGCGACGATGAGGCTGGGGTCGGCCGCGCGCTTGCCCACGACATGGTTATAGGCGATGGCGCCGACGCCACCTTCCATATAGGTGACCGTCATCGGCTGCTCGATCAGCTTGGCGGCGAGAAGCGAATTGGCGGCGAGACGGCAGGTAAGGTCGAAGCCGCCGCCGGGCTTGGCGCCGGCCAGGCACTCCGTCTTCTGCGGAAGCGCGACGGCGCTGCCGGTGAGCAGCGCGCCCACCATGGCGACCATGGCGAATTTCGTGAATGTGGCGTTCATGGTTTTGTTCCTCCGAAAACTCTGTGCGACGTCCGAAAACTCTGTGCGGAGCCGTCGCCCACCGTGGTGTGGTGCAGGTCGTGACGGGCTGGCGCAGTTGGGAGGTCGAGCGCAGGCGATGTCCTGCGCGTGCCGGGCGTTCCTCCTAATTGTGTGGCACCGTCTCCGCGGCGCTTTGGTAAGCTGTGCTAGAGCCCGTTCCTGTCATAGAGCTGTCTTTTGACGGGAGCGGCGCGGAAGGCGCGGAGTCTGATCCATGCGAATATTGCTGGTCGAGGACACCAGGGACGTCGGAGAGGCGATCGTCGGACGTCTCAGCCGGATCGGTCACGCCGTGGATTGGGAACTGGACGGCGCGGCGGGCATGGAGGTGCTTGGCCGCACATCCTATGATCTCGTGATCCTGGACGTCATGCTGCCGGGAACGGACGGATTCAGCATTCTCACCCAGATGCGCGCCCGTGGCTCGACGACGCCGGTACTGATCCTGACGGCGCGTTCGCGCGTCGAGGACCGTGTCGATGCGCTCGACCTCGGTGCCGACGACTATCTGGTGAAGCCGTTCGACTTTCGCGAACTGGAAGCGCGGGTGCGGGCTCTCATCCGGCGCAATGGCGGCGAGGCGACCAATGTCCTGCGCTGCGGGGACATCAGCATCGATCGCCTGACGCGCATGGTGCGCGTGGGCAATTGCGAGGTGCATCTCAAGCGCCGCGAACTGACGCTGCTCGAAATCCTGTCCTCGCGGCCGGGGCGTGTCTTCGGCAAGGACGAACTGCTCGACCGCATGTTCGGCCATGACGAGGCCCCGGGCTCGAATGCGGTGGAACTCTATGTCGGCCGCCTCCGGCGCAAGATCGAGGGCGCTCGGGCACAGATCGTCACCGTCCGGGGGTTCGGCTATCAGATGGTGACCGATGGCGAGGCGTGAGCCCTCACTCTTCATCCGGCTGTTCGCCCTTATCTCGCTTGTCCTGGTCTTCGGCGCCGCCGTGCTCATGACGGCCGCCTGGTATTCGGCGCGCGGGGCGGCCGACGAGGCTTATGATCGGCTGCTGCTCGGCGCGGCCTATCAGATCGCGGACGCCATCAGAGTTCAGGATGGCGAGCCGGAGATCGAGCTTCCGGTTTCCGCCTTCGAGCTCCTCGCCTTGTCGGATCGCGACCGCATCTTCTACCGCGTGCTGGACCCGGCGGGACGGACGATGACCGGCTATGAGAATCTGGCGGATCCGGCGGGAAAGGCCGGCACGCCGGAGAAGGCGCAGGTCGAGAACGCGACCTTTGACGGCGAGATCGTGCGTGTCGCGCGGGTGACGCGCCGCTTTGACGACGCCCAGATGCGGGGCGACGCGGTCGTCATCGTTGCCCAGACCGTGGAGGCTCGCCGGGCGCTGGCGCGCGAACTCACCTTCCGCTCCTTCATCCTGGTCGGGGTCATGGGGGCGATTGCCATTGGCGGCACCATCTTCGCCCTGCGCCATGCGCTGGCGCCGATCAGCCGCCTGGAACGCGCGATCCGGCAGCGCGATCCGCTCGACCTGACACTTGTCAGCGTCCCGACCCCGCGCGAGCTGGCGCCCTTCGTCGCCGAGATCAACCGCTTCATCGAGCGGCTGCGCGGCCGGGTCGAGCTGATGCAGCAGTTCATCGCCGATGCCGCGCACCAGCTTCGGACTCCGCTGACGGCGCTGGAGGGGCAGGTCGATCTGCTCACCAATGACGAGGTGACCCCCGAGGGGCGCAAGCATCTCGACCGCATCCGCGCCCGGACCGGGCAGTTGGCGCGACTTGCCAACCAGCTGCTCAGCCATGCCATGGTGGCTCATCGCGAGCGGGCTGTGGCGGGCGCGCCCGTTGACCTCGCGGCGCTGACCCGACGGGCACTCGACGAAGCGATACCCGACACGCTGGAGCGCGACATTCTCGTCACCCTGCACACCCCGCCTGATCCGCTGATCGTGCGCGGTGATCCGGTCAATCTCGCGGAAGCGATCAAGAACATCGTCGACAACGCGGTGCGTCATGGCGCGCCGACAAAGATCACCGTGCGATTGTCGAAACGGCAGGCGCTGGCGGTGATTGAAGTGGAGGATGACGGTCCGGGCATAGCGCGCGAGCAATGGGCGCGGGTCGTGCAGCGATTTGGGGCGCCCTCCAGCGAGGGCAAGGGTTCGGGGCTGGGGCTGTCGATCGCGGCCGAGGTCGCCTCGGCTCACGGCGGCGCGCTGTCTTTCATGGAGAAGGGCAGCTTCGGTTTTGTGGTGGCGATGTCGTTATCGTTGCAGAAGGAGGATGTCGTGTGACACGTTCTGCCATGCGGCTCACCTCCATCGGTCTCGCCTCGAAGCTCGCCTGCGCGGCCTTCAGCCTTTCGGCCCTCCTGCTGGCGGCGGAAACGGGCGCGCACGCGCAGACCCTGACGCGGTTTCCCGCCCTCACGGCCGAGGTCGACCGGCTCTCGATCCATGCCGCCACCGACCTCTACGCCCTGGCTCCGCTGATCACGGATTTCCAGAAGCTCTCACCGGGCACGACGGTCGAGATCGCGGAATATGTGACCAATGACCTGTTCGTGGCCGCCGCCGAACTGTGCGCGCAGAAACGTGCGCTGGGCGACGTCTATCTGTCCTCTTCCGTGGACCAGTTGGTGAAGCTCGCCAATGATGGCTGCGCCCAGCGCGTCGAAGGCCCTGATCTGCAGCGCGCGCCGCGCTGGGCGAACTGGCGGGACGAGGTCTTCGGCTTCACCTTCGAGCCGATCGTCATGGTCTATAACCGCGACAATGTTCCGGCCGACGACGTGCCACACACCCATCTGGAACTCGCCGAGCTGCTGCGGCGCGAAGCCGACCGCTACCGAGGCAAGGTCGGCACCTATGATGTGCGCCTGTCCGGCATCGGCTACCTGCTGGCCTTCAATGATGCCCGGCAGACCACGACCACGTATGGCCGCCTGCTGGAGAGCCTGGGGCGTGCCCAAGTCGTCCTGCGCTGCTGCACCTCGAAGATACTGGACGAGGTGGCGGCCGGCCGGCTGCTCATCGGCTACAACATGCTGGGCTCCTACGCCTATGAGCGCGTGCGGCGTGGTGAGCCGATCGGCATCGTCATGCCAGCGGACTACACGCTGGTGCTGAGCCGCGGCGCCATGGTGCCGGCGCACGCGGCGAATGCGGGACTGGCCGCGCGCTTTCTCGACTATCTCCTGTCGGAGCGCGGACAGGCGGTGGGCCAGGAACAGTCGTTCTTTTTCGGCCTGGACGGTGCCGCGCCTCCCTATATCGAGGGGCCGGATGTCGTGACCTCGGGTATCGCGCGTCCGATCGTCGTCGGCCCGACCCTGCTGGCGGTGCAGGATGCGGCACGCCGGAAGCGGTTTCTGGAAGACTGGTCGCAGTCGGTGATCCAGAACGCCCCCTAGAGGCATGGCCGGGGCAGGTGCGGGCGGGCGCGGGCGAATTCGCGCTGATCGCACGCCAGTGGCGATATCTCGGCACGATGGCGCGAACCGGTGCGCTACTGGGTGATTTCGGGCTCGACCAGCCTCGCCAGGTTTCGCAGCGACTCCTGCCAGCCGAGATAACAGGCTTCGGGTGGAATGAGGTCCGGTATGCCCTGCTGCACGATCTCCACCTGCGTGCCGACCACGACCTTCTTCAACGTCACGCTCACCTCCATCTCGCCGGGCAGGCCGGGATCGTCGAATGTGTCGGTGTAACGCAGGCGCTCGCCCGGGATCAGCTCGACATAGCTGCCGCCAAAGGCGTGGCTGTGCCCCGTGGTGAAGTTGCGGAACGACATGCGGAAGGAGCCGCCGACTTTCGGTTCGAGATGATGCACGGTGCAGACAAAACCGTTGGGCGGCAGCCATTTCGCCAGCGCGTCGGCTTCGAGGAACGCGCGGTAGACCTTCTCCGGGGTGGTGGCGAAAATGCGGTGCAGGCGGATGGTGCTGGGCATCTGGGTTTCTCCCTTTGGGCCGGCGGTCAACGCGGCCTAGGACGAACCAGCCATGGCCGCCCCGACATTCGGGTGCGGATTATTCGGGGGCCTTCCGTGCGCATTGCGGCCTCCGGGCATGACCTGCCGACCTCCGTGGAGGACTCGCCGAACAGAAAAATTCCACGGTAATGTCGGATCAGAGTTTGCCTGTTCGTCCTTGTCTCGTCGATGCCCGCTCGCCTGCCCGCGATGGCGCGGCTCTGGAGCGGCCAAGGGAGGAAATGCAATGAACGTGCAGGCGTATCTCATGCTCAATGGCCGGACCGAAGAGGCCATCGCGTTCTATGGGACGGCGCTCGGCGCCGAGGTCACCGCCTTGATGCGCTTCAAGGACTCGCCCGACCCGCCGCCCCCCGGCATGATCCCGGACGGCTGGGGCGACAAGGTCATGCATGCCAGCTTCAGGATCGGCGAGGCCGAGTTGCTCGCCTCCGATGGCTGCCAGTCCAACGCCGCCGCTTTCGCCGGTATCTCGCTGGCGCTCTCGGTCGCTTCCCCGGAGGAGGCGGCGGCGAAGTTCGAGGCCCTGGCCGAGGGCGGTCAGGTGACCATGCCTCTCTCCGAGATGTTCTTCTCGCCTTCATTCGGGACGCTCACCGACCGTTTCGGCGTGTCCTGGATGATTGTCACTTCCGCCATGTGAAGGGGGGAGTCATGACCAAGCATGTCCTCATTCTGGTCGGCACGCGCAAGGGCGCCTTCCTGCTCGAGAGCGACGCCTCGCGCCGCGCGTGGGCGATGCGCGGCCCGTTCTGCGAGACCTGGCCGACCAACCATGTCATCGCCAATGCCGCGACCGGCGTCCTTTACGCGGGCGGCGGCAATGAATGGTTCGGCCCGGCGGTGTGGAAATCGACCGACGCCGGCGCCAGCTGGACACATTCGAGCCGGGGCCTTGCCTATGAGGCCGGAGAGGCGCCGGTGAAGGCGGTGTGGAGCCTGGCGGCAGGCAATGACGGCAGCCTTTATGCCGGCGTCGAGCCGGCGGGGCTTTTCCGCAGCGTCGATGGCGGCGAGAGCTGGACCCATGTCGAGGGCCTGCGTGCGCATCCCACGCGGGGGGACTGGAATCCCGGCGGGGCCGGGCTGATCCTGCACTCGCTGGTGCTCGACCCGGCCGACGAGAAGAAAATCTGGGTCGGCATTTCGGCGGCCGGTGTGTTTGCCACCGAAGATGGCGGTGCGACATGGGAGGCGCGCAACCGCGGTACCCGCGCCGACTTTCTTCCCGAAGGGCAGAACTATCCCGAATTCGGCCAGTGCGTGCACTGCCTGGTCAAGGCGCCGGGCGGCGGGGCGCGGCTTTACCAGCAGAACCATTGCGGCATGTACCGCTCCGAGGATGGCGGCCGGCGCTGGGAGAGCATCGAGGCGGGCCTGCCTTCCTCCTTCGGCTTTCCGGCCGCCGTTCATCCGCGCGACCCCGATGGCCTCTATCTCATTCCGCTGAACGGCGACATCAAGGGCCGCTTCATGCCGGAGGCAAGCGCGGCGGTGTGGCGCACGCGCGATGCCGGGCGCAGCTGGGAGGCGATGCGCGAGGGCTTGCCGCAGGGCGGGGCATATTTCAACGTGCTGCGCCAGGCGATGGCAACCGACACGATGGAACCGGCGGGGGTCTATTTCGGCACCAATACCGGCGGCCTCTATGCCAGCGTCGATGAGGGCGAGACATGGGACTGCATCGCACCCCATCTGCCGACCATCACCTCGGTCGAAACGCTGGTGATGGAGCGGTGAGAGCGATGGACGAGGAGGTGGATCCGGCACGCAGGCCGGCGCCCGTGCTCGTGCGCCTGCCGCCGCACCTCATCGTGCTGTTTCCCGGCGCCGACCGGCTGGTTCCCCTGCACGCTCGCACGGTCGAGGAAATGGTCGCCGGCCTCGATGCGCGCTGGCCCGGCATGGGCGAGCGCCTGTGCGACGAGACGCCCGCGATCCGGCGCCATATCAATGTGTTTGTCGACGGGCGGCGCGCCAGGCTGGCGACGCCGCTCGCCCCGGGCGCGGATGTCTTCGTCATTACCGCGATCAGCGGCGGCTGATCCCTAGTCCTTGCGAAAGGCCAAACATGCTCTACGCGCTGCTCTGTTATCACCAGGAAGACGTCGTCTGCGCCTGGACCAAGGAGGAAGACGACGCGGTGATGCAAAAGCTCGCCGTTGTTCAGGAACGCCTTGCCAAGGCGGGCAAGCTCGGGCCGGTGGCGCGGCTGCTGCCGACCACCGCCGCCACCACGCTGCGCAAGGATCAGGATCCGCCGCTGGTGCTCGACGGCCCTTTTGCCGAGACCAAGGAGCAACTGCTCGGCTTCTACATTCTCGACTGCAAGGATCTTGAGGAAGCGCTCGACATCGCCCGCGACCTGGGCGCCGCCAATCCCGGCGGCTCCTATGAGATCCGGCCGGTCGGTCTGTTTCAGGACGGCGGCGCACGGCCATGATGGACGAGGCGCGCTGGATCGGCACCACGCTTGCCGCCGCGCGCCCGCAGGCGCTCGCCGCGCTGCTGCGCTATTTCCGCGATCTCGATCTTGCCGAGGAAGCGTTTCAGGAGGCGTGCCTGCGTGCGCTCCGCACCTGGCCGCAGAACGGACCTCCGCGCGATGCGACCGCCTGGCTGATCTTCGTGGGCCGCAATGTCGCGCTCGACACGGTAAGGCGCCGCGCGAAGCTGACCGAACTGCCGCCGGAGGAGGCGCTCTCCGACACGCAGGACACCGAGGCCGAGATCGCCGAGCGCATCGACGGCGCTCATTACCGCGACGACGTGCTGCGCCTGCTCTTTATCTGCTGCCATCCCGATCTTCCGGCGACGCAGCAGATCGCACTGGCCCTGCGCATCGTGTCAGGGCTCTCGGTCCGCCAGATCGCTCGCGCCTTTCTGGTGAGCGAAGCGGCCATGGAGCAGCGCATCACGCGGGCCAAGGCACGCATCGCCAAGGCCCAGAGCGGCGATGGCGGCGTGCCGTTCGAGGCGCCGGGTGCGGTGGAGCGCGCGGAACGGCTCGGTGTCGTCGCGGCGATGATCTATCTCGTCTTCAACGAGGGCTATTCGGCCGCCGGCGACGCTTCCGCCGCGCGCGCGCCCTTGTGCGAGGAGGCGATCCGTCTTGCCCGGCTGCTGCTGCGCCTGTTTCAGGCGGAGCCGGAGATCATGGGGCTGACCGCGCTGATGTTGCTGCAGCACGCCCGGGCCAGGGCGCGCTTCGACAAGGAGGGCGCCGTGATCCTGCTCGACAGCCAGGACCGCGAGCTCTGGAACCGGCCGATGATCGGCGAGGGGCTCGCCCTGCTCGACAAGGCGGTGCGCCACCGCCGCCCCGGCCCCTATCAACTTCAGGCGGCGATCGCCGCGCTGCATGCGCGCGCGAAAGGCCCTGAGGACACCGACTGGGCACAGATCGACCTGCTCTATGGCACCCTTGAATTCCTGCAGCCATCGCCTGTCGTGACGTTGAACCGGGCGGTGGCGATTTCAAAGCTGCGCGGGCCGGAGGCGGCGCTGGCCATGGTGGAACCCCTCGGCGACAGGCTCACGGGCTATTTCCACTATCACGGCGTGCGCGGGGCGCTGCTGATGCAGCTTGGCCGAACCAGCGAGGCGCGCGACGACTTCATGACCGCGATCAGCCTCGCCACCACGGCCGCGGACGCGGCCCATATCCGCACCCATCTCGACGGATTGAAATAGGAGGCCGCGGCATCGCCGCCCCCACGTCGCCCCTCCCGTCCTCTCGCCGGGGGGGCCGTCAGAGACCGAGCCGGTCGAGGATGCGCCCGCGCAGGATCTCCGCTTGCACCCCGAGCGGCCAGAGGGCGTGGAAGGCGATGGGCTTGGGCGGGACGACCGGCAGGTCGAGCTGGAACGCTCCGCCCTGCAGCAACCGTCCCGCGAGTTGTTCGGCGATGGCCGTGCCGAGCGCCACGCCGCGGCCGTTGCAGCCAAGATAGATCAGCGCATCGGGCGCGGGCTCGTGGATATGGGGCCAATGATCCTTCGTGATGGCGAGCTGGCTGTTCCAGCCATGGGTCCAGCGCACGCCCTTCAGCTGCGGCCAGAGCCGGGCCGCATAGTCGGTGAGATAGGCAATGGGATCCGGTGAGGAGATCGGGCGCATTGGCCCGCGTCCGCCCATCAGCAGCCGCCCCTGCGCGTCGACGCGGTAATAGACGGTGATGCGTCCGCTCTCATAGACAGACGGGCGCGCCGTCATGATGCTGGCGCGGATGTCCTCACCCAGCGGCTCGGTCGCGGCGATGGCGCTGTAGACGGGCACGAGGGTCTGCCGCAGTCCCTGCCACAGATCGTCCGTGAAGCCGTTGGTGGCGATCAGGATCTTTTCCGCGAGCAGCGTGCCGGTAGCGGTCTGGATCGACCAGCCGCTCGCGCTGCGCGCCAGTTTCAAGGCACGGGTGCCGCCATGGATGCGTGCGCCGGCGGCGAGCGCGGCACGGGCGAGGCCGCGCGAATAGGCCAGCGGATTGAGATTGCCGCCGCTGGCGTCGCGCATCGCGCCGAAATAGGCGTCGGTGCTGGTGGCGGCGCGGCTCGCCTCCCGGTCGAGATAGGTGACCGGCAGGCCGCGCACCATGCACTGGCGGGCGGTGGCCTCCACGGCGCCCCGGGCCTTGGCGCTGCGGGCGGCGCGCACCGTGCCGCCGCGATGGGCATCGCAGGCAATGCCGAGCCGCTCGATCAGTGCGAAGGTGCGGTTGGGAGTATCCCAGCCGAACGCGACCATGCGTCGGCCGAGATCGGGACCCCAGGTGGCCTCGATGGTGTCGGGATCGAATTTGAGGCCGGGATTGAGCTGCCCGCCATTATTGCCGGAGGCGCCCCAGCCGACCTCGTTGGCCTCCAGCACCACCACATCGGTTCCGGCCTCGGCCAGATGCAGTGCCGTGGTGAGGCCGACGATGCCGCCACCGATGATCGCCACCGAGGCGCGTTGAGTACCATCCAGCGGCGGTGTTACCGGCGCGGGTGGGGCATCGAGGCTGTAGACGTTCGGAGGCAGCGGCCTGGAAGGGGTCATGCGTTGCGTCCCGGGCAGCGGTCAGGTTGTCGCTTCGGGCAGGAACAGCTTGCCCGGATTCATCATGTCGGTCGGGTCCAGCACCGCCTTGATCTGCCGCATCAGCGCGAGCTCGGCCGGGTTCTTGGTGCGGGCGAGGCGCTTGCGATAGGTGGTGCCCACCCCGTGTTCGGCGGTGATGGAGCCGCCAAGCTCCATCGCGACATTGTCAATGATGACGTCGATGGCGTCGGACGCTTCCTCAAAGGCCTCGGAGGTGGCAAAGCGTTCGTGGGGGAACAGCACCACGACGTGGATATTTCCGTCGCCGATATGGCCGACCATCATCACATTGGCATCGGGAAAGGCCGCCAACACACCGTTCTCGACCCGGGTCACGAAGGCCGGCTGCTCGGCGACCGGCACGGAGGTGTCGTGCGACATGGTCTTGCCGGCGAGCTTGAATTCGCCGGTCACGCCGTGGCGCAGCTTCCAGATGGCTTCTTCCTGCGCGAGGCTGGAGGCGATGATGGCATCCGAGATCAGCCCGGCTTCGAACGCCTCGGCCAGCAAGCCTTCCATGGCGTCGGTAAACGGCGTGTCGGGCTGGGAATCGCCGACCTCCAGCAGCAGGTACCACGGCGCCTTCTGCCCGAAGGGCATCACCGTGCCGGGCACGTAGCGCAGCACGAAGTCCATGTAGGAGGAGCCGATGATCTCGAAGCTCGAAATGCTCTCCCCGAACACCTTGCGCGCGCGGGCGAACATGGCGAGCGCGTCCTCGACGCTGGACAGCTGCATCATGGCGATGGAGCGTGAGCGTATGCCGGGGAACAGCTTCAGCGCCGCGCCCGTGACGATGCCGAGCGTGCCCTCGGCGCCGATGAAGAGCTGCTTGAGGTCGTAGCCGGCATTGTCCTTGCGCAGGCGCCGCAGGCTGTCGAGCACCGTGCCGTCGGCCAGCACCGTCTCCAGCCCGAGCACCAGCTGGCGGGTATTGCCATAGCGAAGCACGGAGATGCCGCCGGCATTGGTGGCGATGTTGCCGCCGATCTGGCAGCTGCCCTCGGCGCCGAGGCTGAGGGGAAAGAGCAGACCCTCCTTCGCCGCTGCCGCCTGGATATCGGCAAGGATGCAGCCGGCCTCCACCACCATCGTCTCCTCGGCGGGCGAGACGGCGCGGATGGCGTTCATGCGGTCGAGGCGGATGACGATGGCGGGCCGGGGCTCAAGCGGGGTGGCACCGCCGCACAGGCCGGTATTGCCCCCCTGCGGCACCACCGCGATACCCGCCCGGGCGCAGGCCTTGACCACGCGGGAGACCTCCTCGGTCGAGGCCGGCCGCGTCACTGCCAGCGCCTTGCCGTGGTAGCGGCCGCGATGATCGGTGAGGAACAGTTCGGTGTCGACGGCCTCGGTCAGGACGTAGCGTTCCCCGAGAATGGACGTCAGCTCGGCGAGGAAGGCGGTGTGGGACATGGGGGAAAACCGGGAGAGCGGGCAGGCGGGAGACGCGGGGAAAGAAGAACCCCGCCCCGGTGACGGGACGGGGCGCCGTCAATGGTCGATCAGGTGAGCATCCATTCGGCGTAGCGCTTCTGCACCGCCGTGTAGTTCTCGCCCCACCACTTGGAATTGACGATGACGTTCTTGCCGTTGGTCAGGTCGGGCAGGAATTCCTTGGCCGGCGAATTCTTCACCTCGTCCATCGCCGCGACGCTGTTGGGCAGATAGTAGCCGCGCACGGCCCAGGCCACCTGCCGGTCGGGCTTCAGGCAGAAGTCGATGAAGCGCATCGCCGCTTCCTTGTTCTTCGTGCCCTTGGGGACCGCGAAATAGTCCAGCGAATTCACGGTCTGCTCGAAGGAGAAGGCGAGCGGCGCGCCGGCCTTCTGCGCCGATTTCACCCGATTGAAGTAGCTGTAGGAGAAATCGCCTTCATTCTGGACGACCGCGTTCACCTGGTCGGGCGTGGTCGCCGCCCACCGGGATACGTGCGGCTTCATACGGTCCAGCGCGCGGAACGCCCGGTCGACGTCAAGCGGATACAGATCCTTCGGCGCCACGCCGTCGGCGACCAGCGCGACTTCCAGCGTCTCGGAGGCAAGCGAGCGCATGACGCGCCGGCCAGGGTACTTCTCGAAATTGTAGAACCCGGCAAAGTCGGTCGGGTGCTTGCCCTCGGGCGTGCGCTTTTCGTCCCAGAGGATGCCGCCGCTGTAGAGGTACATCGGCATGTAGTCGGTCTCGGGCGGGGAGACCAGCGGGCCGGGCTTGATGATTGACATGTCCAGCTCTTCCCAGAGCTTGTCGCGTGCGCCGGAGGTGGCGAAGGCGGCGGGGGCGTCGATCACGTCCCACTGGACGTTGTTGCCCTGGACCTGCGCTTTCACCTTGGCCATGTCGCCATTGTCGACGAGGACGACCTCAATGCCGGTTGCGGCGGTGAAGGGGTCGGCAAAGACCGCGCGGACGGATTTGTTGTAGTCGCCGCCCCAGGAGGTGACGGTGAGCGTGGTGTCGGCGGCCGCGGCGCGGCCGGTGAACACGGCGGGCGCGGCCATGAGGCCGAGCAGGCCGGCACCCCCGCGCAGAAGGCCGCGCCGGGACGTGGTGAGCAGTGTCTTGGACATATGCACTTCCCCTCTTTTTGTCGTGATGACGGGCGTCGCTCAGCGGGCCGGTTCCGGTGGAAGCAGGCGGGCATGGGCGGGCAGCCACGTGGCGTGAATCCGGTCCCCGCGGCGCGCGCCGACGCGTCCGGGCTGGTTCAGTTCCTGGACGATGAGGTGGGTGCCGTCGGCGCAGCGCAGGAAGTGTCGCACCACGCCACCGAGCAGGATGGAATCCTCAAGGTGTCCGGGAATGCCTGTTGCGGTGCTGGAGGCATCAAGCGCCATGTTCTCGGGGCGGATCAGCAACACCGCGCGATCGCCGGCTTTCATGGCCATTTCGGGTGCCGGCACGGGAAAGGTGCCGAGCGAGGTCTTCAGCGCATAGGTGCCATCCGCCCCGGTCTCGACCGTGCCGGAAATGAGGTTCGACGAGCCGATGAACTCGGCGGAGAACATCGTCTCCGGCTTGAAGTAGAGCGAATCCGGCGTTCCCTGCTGCTCGATGCGTCCGCCATTCATCAACACGATGCGATCGGACATGGTCAGAGCCTCGTCCTGATCATGCGTCACGTAGAGCATGGTGATGCCGAGCTCGGCGTGCAGGCGCTTGATCTCCAGCTGCATCTGTTCGCGCAGCTTCTTGTCCAGCGCGCCGAGCGGCTCGTCCATGAGGATGAGCGCGGGGTTGTAGACGATGCAGCGGGCCAGCGAGATGCGCTGCTGCTGGCCGCCGGAGAGTTCGCGCGGACGCCGGTCGGCGACGTGGCCAAGCTGGATGAGATCCAACGCCTGCTGGACCTTGAGCCTGATCTCCGCCTTGGGCAGGCGGCGCACCTGAAGCGGGAAGGCAATGTTCTCGAACACGCTCATATGCGGCATGAGCGCGTAGTTCTGGAACACCATGCCCAGGCCGCGCTGGTTGGTCGGCAGCGTGGTGGCGTCGCGGCCATTGATGACGATGCGCCCGGCACTGGGCTTGACCATGCCGGCGATGAGATTGAGCAGGGTCGACTTTCCCGACCCCGATGGGCCCAGCAGGGTCACGAATTCGCCCTTGGCGATGGACAGGTCGGTTTGCTGCAGCGCGTGGACGTCGCCATAGCTCTTGGCAAGGCCATGAAGCTCGACCATGGCGGAGACAGGGGATGGGGTCATGCGGAGGCCTCGGTCTTGCTCTGCATCGCGATGATCCCGAGGGCGATCAGCAGCGAGAGCACGGTAAGCAGCGTGGAAACCGCCGCGAGCACCGGCGTCAGTTCCCAGCGGATCGATGAGTACATCTTGACCGGCAGCGTCATGCTGTTGGTGCCGGTGAGGAAGTAGGCCACCACCACTTCGTCGAGCGACATCAGGAACGCGAACAGCGCGCCCACCGCGATCGACGCCTTGAGCTGGGGCAGCACCACCTTGAAGAAGATCGTGATGCGCGAGGCGCCCATGATGGAGGCGACCGTCTCCAGCGCCACGTCGGAATGGTGCAGGCCGGACATCACCGAGACCATGATGTAGGGCGTGGTCAGCATGATGTGCGCCAGAACGATGCCGGCAGTGGTGTCCAGAAGGCCCCAGTTCGAGAACTGCAGATAGAGGCCGAGCCCGAGCACGATGACGGGCACCAGCATCGGCATCATGAACAGGCCCTGCAGCCCGGCGCGCCCGGGCAGCCGGGACCGCGCCAGCGCATAGGCGGCGGGCACAGCGAGGGCGAGCGCGACGAGCGTTGTGATGCTCGCGACGAAGAGGCTCTGCACGGTGGAGCCCCACCACGCCGGGTCGGTGAAGAACTGGCGGTAGAGCTGGAGCGTGAACTGGCGCGGTGGAAACTCGATCTGTCCGGGATTGCCGAAGGAGATCGGAATCACGATCAGGCTCGGGAGCAGCAGGAACAGGTAGCAGGTCCACGCGGCGGAGGAGACAAGGCCGCGCATGAGGCGGCTGGAGCCGAACAGCTCGTTCATGCGCCGGCTCCCGCAAGCCCGCGCGACCCGCGCACCTGCCCGAGCAGCGCGACCAGCACGCCCGACAGCAGCAGCAGCACGACGGCGGTCGCCGAGGCGGCGGTCCAGTCCAGCGTCTGTCGGGTGTAGAAGTCGACGAGGTTGGCGACCATCATGTCCTGCCGCCCGCCGAGCAGCGCGGGAGTGATGTACATGCCAATCGACAGGGTGATGTTGATCAGCACCCCCGCGATCACACCCGGCATGGAAAGCGGCAGGGTGATCTTCCAGAAGATCCGCAGCGGCCCCGCGCCCATGGTCTCGGCGGCGAGAATGAGCCGGCGGTCGAGCGAGAGAAGGCTGCCGAGGATCGAGAGGATCATGAACGGCAGCAGGAAGTTGATCATGCCGAGGATGACGCCGACCCGGTTGAACATCATCGGCAGGTTGACCGTGCCCCCGCTCAGCAGGCCGAGAAGCTGGTTGATCAGGCCCTGATTTCCGAACACGGCCACCAGCGCGAAGCTCTTCACCAGAATGCTGGTCCAGAACGGCAGCATCACCATGATGAGATAGGCGGTGCGCCGGCGCGGCGCCTGCGCTGCCAGATGGAGCGCGACAGGGTAGCCGAAGAGGAGACTGACGAGCGTGCCGCCGATGGCGATCTCGAAGGTATTGCGCAGCACCTTCATGAACAGCGTGCTGGTGGCGAGATCGGCATAGGCGTTGAACGAGAACTGCCCATCATAGACGCTGGTCCACACCGTCATGCCCAGCGGATAGAGCAGGATCAGCAGCATCACCGTCGTCAGCGGAGCCAGCAGGAGGAGAGCTGTCCCTGAGCTGAGATCCGATGCGGAAGATGAGTTAGCCAAGGGTGGCGCGTCCTTCGTTTTCCGGGCAGGCCGGGCGAGGCTGTGCGCCCGGGCGGATCGGCTTCGACCCCGTAGGGCACGCGAGGACTATGACAGCGGTGTTTTAGTTCCGCAATGTCGGCGTTCAAAATTCTGAAAACTAAAAGTGCTAAATATCCGCGTTCACCCAGAACACCGACGCGGGCCGGGTGCCGAGATTCGCGAAATGGTGCGGCTTGTCGCTGGAGAAGGCGAAGCAGTCGCCCTCATTCAGGCTGAAGGTCTCGCCGTCGATCTGCAGCTCCAACGAACCGGAGAGCAGGAAGCCGATTTCCTCTCCCTTGTGCGAATAGGGCTGGGGTCCCGAATTGCAGTTGGGCTGGATCACCATGAAGAAGCCGCGCAGCCGCTCGCTCGCCGCGGGCGAGGCGATGTCCTTGCGGATGCCGTCGATGTCGAGCAGCCGTGAACGGTTCCCGGCCCTTACGATATAACGACTTTCCGACGCGCTGCTCTTGATCTGCGAAGGGTCGATCAGCCAGGCCGGCATCACGCCAAGCGCGTTTGCGACGGTATAAAGCGTGCGCACGGTCGGCGAGACGAGGCCGCGCTCAAGCTGCGAAAGCGTGCCGATGGACACGCCCGTCGCCTTGGCAAGCTCGGAAAGGGTCATGCTGGCCTTGAGCCGCAGGTCGCGAATGCGCTGGCCGAGCCGCTGGGTTTCTTCGTCGGGATTGTTCATGCCGGTCGACATGCGGGTAGTGTCATCAGCAATCTTCATGGGCGACATGGAGGAGAAAAATCCGTTTCATTCGACCGGTTCTCCTGCCCCGAGGCAGGTTCCTACAGTGTATAGCGATAACGGCCCATCGCGAACAAGCCAATTCATTTTTCAGAAAACCAAAAATGCGGTAAGGGTGCTGAAACGAACGCCCTGTCCTCACACGGTCCGGCTCCTCGACCGTATTTTCGGGATTTCTCTTCATGTCCGCTTCCATCGACTGGCGCGCGCGCGCCGCCGCGCTTCCCTTCAACGGCCAGGCTTTTGTCGGCGGTCGCTACATCGGTGCACTGTCGGGCGCGACGTTCGACAGCATCAACCCGGCAAACGGGAAGGTCCTGACGCAGGTCGCCGCCTGTGACAGCGCCGATGTCGACCATGCGGTGGGCGTGGCGCGCGCCGCCTTCGAGAGCGGTGTCTGGTCGCGTATGGCGCCGCGCGAGCGCAAGAAGCGGCTCAAGGCCTTTGCCGATCTCATCTGCGCGCACACCGAGGAACTGGCGCTGCTCGAAACCCTCGACATGGGCAAGCCGATCCGTGACAGCCTCTCCGTCGACCTCCCGCTCTCGGCGCAGTGCATCGAGTGGTACGCCGAGGCGATCGACAAGGTCTATGACGAGATCGCCCCGACCGCCACCACCGCGGTCTCGCTGATCCGCCGCGAGCCGCTCGGCGTCGTCGCCGCCGTGGTGCCGTGGAACTTCCCGCTGCTGATGGCGGCCTGGAAGCTCGGCCCGATCCTCGCCGCCGGCAATTCGGTGATTCTGAAGCCGGCAGAACAATCGTCCCTCACCGCCATCCGGCTCGGCGCGCTGGCCGCCGAGGCCGGTATTCCCGACGGTGTCTTCAACGTCCTGCCGGGCTTCGGCGAGACCGCCGGCCGCGCGCTCGGGCTGCACATGGATGTCGACGCGGTCGCCTTCACCGGCTCGACCGAAGTCGGCAAATACTTCCTGCAGTATTCCGGCCAGTCCAACATGAAGCGGGTCGGCCTCGAATGCGGTGGCAAGAGCCCGAACATCATTCTCGCCGACGCGCCCGACCTCGACGCGGCCGCCACCGCCGCCGCCTGGGGAATTTTCTACAATCAGGGCGAGGTCTGCAACGCCGGCTCACGCCTCGTCGTCGAGGAGAGCGTCAGGGAACAGGTGGTCGAGAAGGTGATGGCGGTCGGCGGCGCCATCAAGGTCGGCGATCCGCTGGATCCGGCGACCGAAATGGGCGCCATGGTTGACGAGCGCCAGGCCGAGCGGGTGATGGAGTACATCGAGAAGGGCGTCGCCGAGGGCGCGCGCCTGCGCATGGGCGGCAAGCGCATGGCGGCCGAGGGCTGCTTCATCGAGACCACGCTGTTCGATGGTGTCACCAGCGACATGACCATCGCCCGCGAGGAAATCTTCGGGCCGGTGCTCGCCACCATCGCCGCCAAGGACATCGACGACGCCATCAAGATCGGCAACGACACCACCTACGGTCTCGCGGCCGCCGTGTGGACGCGCGACATCAACAAGGCGTTCAAGGCCTCGTCGGCGCTGCGGGCGGGCGTGGTGTGGGTGAACTGCTTCGACCATGGCGATATTTCCTCGCCCTTCGGTGGCTTCAAGCAGTCCGGTTTCGGCCGCGACAAGTCTCTGCATGCGCTGGAAAAATACACCGAGCTGAAGGCGACCTGGATCAATCTGGGCTGAGGGGGCGGCAATGGCCAAGGCGATGTTTCGCGGGTTGATCCCCGCCTTTCCGACCCCGCTGAACGCGGATGGCACACTCGACGAGGACAGCCTCGCGCGCATCGTCGACTACCAGATCGTGCGCGGTGCGTCCGGCCTGGTGCCGGTCGGGGGCACGGGCGAGGCGAATTCCTTCAGCCTTGCCGTACGGCGGCGCATCGTCGAGGTCACGGTCGCGGCGACGGCGGGCCGGGTGCCGGTTCTCGCCGGGGTGCTGGATCCCGGCCTCGGCGGCGCGCTGGAGAGCGGACTT
Organism: Ancylobacter pratisalsi; assembly: GCF_010669125.1. NCBI lineage: Bacteria > Pseudomonadati > Pseudomonadota > Alphaproteobacteria > Hyphomicrobiales > Xanthobacteraceae > Ancylobacter > Ancylobacter pratisalsi. The sequence continues at coordinate 1,734,003 of NZ_CP048630.1, read as the reverse complement.
GCCTATCGCGAGGCGGGTGCCGACGGGCTGATGGTGATCCCGCCCTACTACGCCCGCCCCGATCAGGAGGGCACGGTGCGGTACTTCCGGGCACTGGTCCCGATGCTGCGGCTGCCCGTCGTCTTCTACGACAATCCCTATCGCACCGGCATGGTCACGCTGCCGGCCACCATTGCCCAGCTTGAGCGGGAAGGGCTCATCGTGGGTATGAAAGCCTCCAGCACGGATCTCTATCACTTCGCCCAGACCGCACGTCTGGTCAGCGATCGCTTCTGCCTGTTGTCCGGCCAGGATACGCTGTTCGTCGAGCAGGTGATGCTGGGTGCGATGGGCGGCGTCCTCACCTCGGCGTCGCTGCTGCCGGGCTACTGGCACGAGGTCCAGACGCTGGCGGAGGACGGTCACGTCAAGCAGGCACTGGCTCTGCAGGGCCGGCTTCATCCCTTGATGGATGCGCTGTTCAGCGAGCAGTTCCCGGAGGCGGTGCGCCGCGCCTTCGCGCTCATCGGCCTGCCGATCGGCCGCTCGCTGCCGCCCGTCGGTCCCCTGTCCGCCGCCGCCGAGGAGCGGCTTGCCGAGGCTGTCCGCCAGCTTGTCGAGGACGGTACGCTCGGCCCGCTGTGAGCGTTCTTCGTCAGGATCGCAGGGGCTGGTTCATCTGGTTGAGCGTCTGAGGCGCCTCCGGGCAAGGCTGCGCGCCTCGGCTCAGTCCGCGGACGTGGCCTCGGGTGTGCGTGCGGCTGCCGGCGCGTTGGGATCGCCGGGCTCGGTCTCCCAGGCGAGGCCCGGAATGGCGATGATCCGCCGGCCGAGTCCGTCGAGGCGGCACACGATCACCTGCCGCTCTTCCATATAGGCGAGGAGCCGCCGCGCCCGGCCGGGCGAGCGGCTGCCGAAGGCCTGCGCCACCTCGGCATCGGACGGGCAGATACGGCGATCGAAGGCCGCGCGGGCCACGGTGAGGAAGGTGCCCTGCATGTCCTCGGGCAGGGCACCCGCCAGGGTCAACACCTCTCCCCAGGGCGAGTCGTCCGCTTCCGCCTCGGCGAGGTCGATGCCGGCATGGGCCACCGCGAGGCGGCGGCGGAAGGCCGCAAGACTGAGCGGCTCGCCGGTGATCCGGCGGATCCGGCAGCGCACCAGGAAGTCCTGATAGAGCACGGCGATGGTACGGAACCCGGCGTCCGACTGGTCGAGGATCTCGCGCAGAGCCGAGTCGATGGCAGCCTGACGCTGCTCCGGCGACAGGGTGGGGGCGGGCGCAGGGGTCGGCACGGAGGCAGGCTGAGGGGCGCTGTCGGAGGCGGTCTCCAGCGCTTGCGTCGACGGCACGCTCCGCGCGAGCTGGGCGAGCACATCCGCGGTGGACGCCACCGGAGGGGGGCGGCGCGGCGCGAAAAGGCGGTCCTCGTTGGCGCCGGGTGTGAAGATGAGTTCCTGAGCGTTCTCGGCAGAGCCCATCTGCGGCAAGGGCATCAATTTGGGGCTGGTGGAGCGCGGGGCGGTCTCAACCGGTCCGATATGGACGGTCAGCGGCCGGCGCGCCAAAGCCGGGCCGAGCGCGACGAAGCGACCGCTCTTCAGATCGCGGAACATCTCCGCCTGGCGTCGCTCTAGGCCGAGCAGGTCGGCGGCGCGGGCCATGTCGATGTCGAGGAAGGTGCGGCCCATGAGGAAGTTGGAGGCTTCCGCGGCCACGTTCTTGGCGAGCTTTGCCAGGCGTTGGGTAGCGATGACGCCCGCAAGGCCGCGCTTGCGTCCCCGGCTCATCAGGTTGGTCATGGCGCCGAGCGAGACCTTGCGGGCCTCGTCGGAAACCTCGCCCGCGGCCATGGGGGCGAAGATCTGCGCCTCGTCCACGACGAGGAGAAGAGGGTACCAGAAGTCCCGATCCGCATCGAACAGACCGCCAAGGAACGCGGCCGTCGCGCGCATCTGCTGTTCGGCGTCGAGTTCCTCCAGGTTCAGTACCACGGAGACCCTGTGCTGGCGGACCCGCGCGGCGATGCGCTGAAGGTCCGCCTCGCCCCTCTGGGTATCCACCACGACGTGGCCGTACCGTTCCGCCAGGGTGACGAAGTCGCCCTCGGGATCGATGACGACCTGCTGCACCCAGGGCGCGCTCTGTTCCAGAAGACGGCGCAGCAGGTGCGACTTGCCGGAACCGGAATTGCCCTGCACGAGCAGGCGGGTCGCGAGCAGCTCCTCGAGGTCCAGCGCGACCGGGCTCCCGTCGGGGTGGGTGCCCAGATTGATGGATACCTTGGCGGGTGCCGTCATCTCGGCACCGGTCCCGCAATTTGGAGGCAGAGGGTCATCGCAGGACTCATAGTGATTCCCACCCCGCGTTCAACCGCGCGGAGCGGCGGTCCACCATTCAATGGCCGTGTGCGGCACGCCAGACGCACCGTTCCGGCGAGCGGCGTTGGCGCACGTGCCTTTCAGTGGAGCAACAGGCACCTCACCGGGATGCGATCGACCTGATGCCGGAGCCGGTTTCCGAAGCGCCGTTGCGAAGTGATCTCGAACGCCCTCGTCTACCTGGCCGCTCTCGGATCAAGGGAACCCAACACCGAGGACGCCAGCATTCGCGATCGGACCTGCCGGTCATAGTCTCCTTCTCCGGTATTCCGTCCATAAAGGGCGGCGTCCAACGCGGCCGTCTCGCAGCCGGTCACCCGCAGGCCGAGTTCACGGCGGCGGCGGAGATAGGCTTCGCTCGCACGGCGAAGGGCGACGAGGTCTCCGGAGCGGGCCGCGCGCTTCAGCTCTCGCCGCGTCGGATCGAAGGGAGACAGTCGCTGGAGCGCACGCCGCAGATCCGCCCTTCGCCGCGGTGCCAGCCCGGAGACGCATAGGCCAAGCCCGGTCAGGATCCCGAGGGCCACGGCTATCACGCCCATCGCCTCTTCCGGGGAGGGCAGCCGGCCGGTGCCGCTCCGATTGTCGTGGAAGCTGGCATAGCCGAAGGGAAGCGCGGGGATTTCCGCTGTTCGCATCTCGCGGGTCACCGTGTCGAACCACGGGATGGAGACGGGCGGCAGCACGCCGGGCTCTCCCGTCTTGGGGCGCAGATGCCATTCCCAGACCAGCGTCGTCACCGGGCCGGTGGCCGTTGGCAGCATCTCGCGCTGCTCCGGTGCGGCAAAGCTGATCAGCCAGGGCTCGCGAAGGGCAGGGCGCGGCGGCAGCATATGCGGCAGAGCGCCATCCGCCTTCAGCGTGACACGACGGACCAGGGTCTCGCCGTCGCGCAGCGCGCCCGGCGCGGCCGACAGATCGTCCTCTATTGTCAGGTTGCGCGCCGACAGCGGCGTTCCCTTGTCGGGATAGGGGGCGATGGCAAGGCTGACCGGCGCGGCCGTCACGTCGAGTGGAGCCCGCAGGTTCTTCTCATCGACCACGGTGAGATGATGCGTCACCGGGCCGATCGCCAGCGTTCCGGCGTGGCGAGGGAAGACAGCGAGATGGCGTTCGAACACCCGGACGGTGCGTCCTCCGATCTCCTCGTCGCGCCACTGGTCGCGCGCAAGCTGCATCCAGTCGTAATTCTCCGAGCTGGGGAAAGTCAGCGTCTCCAGCGCAATCCGGCTGGTGTATTCGCCCCTTAGCGTCACCGGCAGCATCTCGCCAACGACCGGACGCACGCCTTCCGGCAGTAGCAGCCGCAGGCTGTCCGCCTGGGCGGCACCGGCGAGCAGGAGCAGGAACAGGCCGATCCACCTCACCATCTTTCGCCCTCCTCGGGACGCAGCAGGCCGAGGCCCGCCCGCCGCTCATATTCCTTGCGCAGGCGCAGGCGCAGGAATTCGCCGGGATCGTCGGTCAGCGTCTCCAGCCACGCATCCGAGGCCGCGAAGCCGCGCGCCTCGATCGGCTTCTTCCCGGTGGGATCGGGCGTGCCCGCCAGGGTGGGCTTGTCCGCCTGCGCGGAGGGGCCGAGGCCGCCCTCGCCCGGCAGCCGGCCCGGCACGGTCGTTTCACCGGTCGTCTTCGGCACCATGGCATCGACCAGATCGCGCAGCCGGCGCGCCTCGGCGTCCGAGGGACTGGCGAAGAGCACGGCGTCGAAATAGGCGACCGCCAGGGCATGGCGGCCGTTGGCGGCGAGCGTCAGCGCGCGATTGAAGGTCTGGCTGCGCCCCGCCGCGGCGAAGGCGGCATCGGCGGCGGCATAATCGCCCGCCCGGTAAAGAGCGAGGCCGCGCGCGGCGCCCTCATCCAGCAGCCGCGCGGCGGCGCTCGGCGCCCCGCTGTGCAACAAAAGGCGTCCCCAGGCAGCGGGGCCCGCGACGAGGACGCAGGCGAGCCCAACCGCGGCGACGAAAGCGAGACGGAGGCGCACGGCAGAATTCATGCGCGCCTCCGGAAAAGGCTCAGCAACGGCAGCCCCGCCAGCGCCGCGAGATAGGGACCGAGATCGAGGAACGCCAGGGTCGAGAGTGCCGGATCCCGCGCCAGCGTGCCCCGCTGCGAGAGGCGTCGCAAAACGGCGGAGGGGGTCCGGGCAGGAGCGGCGAGGCTTCCAAGCGCTTCAAGAGCCGCAGCGTCGGCTGAGCCACCAGCGGGCCCGGTCAAGGTGAGGACGGAAAGCCGCACCCCGTCGCCGGCGAGACGTTCGGCTTCCGCGCGCGCGGCGTCGTCGACGCCCCCACCGTCGGAGATCAGCACGAGATCGGCATCCCGGCTCGCGTGCAGCATCCGCCGCGCCAGCGCGAGCGCACTGGCGGGGCGGCTCCCGCTGCCCGGCATGGTGTCGCGTCCGAGCACGGCGATCTGGCTCTCCAGCGTCGCCGGGTCGGCCGTGGGTGCCGCCACTTCATAGGCCTCGCCGGAATAGAGCAGCATCCCGACCGGGCGCCCGGCCGCGGCGGTCAACAGGTCGGCGGCGGCGGCCTGCGCGTCGGCGAGGGCCGGGCTCTCCGCCACGGAGGGCGACATGTCCAGAGCGATCAGGATTGCCCCGCTCCCCGCCAGCACCGGCGCATCCGCGCGCGGCACTGCGGGACCGCAGAGGCCGAGGCTGAGCAGAGTGGCCGAAGCCAGCAGGGCCACGCTCTGGCCGCGCGTCCCCGCCTGCAGATGTCCCAGCGCCCGCATCGCCGCGAACATGGCCGGCGGCATCACCCGCGACCATCCGCCGGCGTGCGGGCCACGTCGCCACTGCCATATCGCGAGGGCAAGGAGCAGCGGCAAGGCGGCGAGCCACCAGGGACGAAGCAGGACCAGCTCGTTCATGCCCGCCTCCACACGGCGAGCAGCAGCACGAGCGCCAGGGCCGCGCCGCCGGGCCACATCCAGAGCGGGCGCCAGTAGCGCAGCGGCGGGCGCTTCATCGGGTTTGGCTCGAGCTGGTCCAGCGTGGCCGCCATCGCCTCAAGGTCCGCCATGCTGCGCACCCGGAAGCTGGTGCCGCCGCCTGCCTCGGCGATCTCCCGCAAGGCGAGGGCGTCCACCGCCTCGCGCGAGGCCGGCTGGCTCTCAAGATCCTCCGGGCCGAGCGCGATGGTGTGAACCCGCACCCCATGGCCGGCGGCCAGGCGCGCCACGTCCGTCGCCTGAACCTTGCCGGACGTATCCACCCCGTCCGACAGCAGGATAACGACCTTTGTCGTGGCGTCGCTGCTCAGCATCCGCCGCGTCGCCAGTCCCAGCCCGTCGGATATGGCGGTGGAGCGGCCGGAAATGCCGATCTGAGCGGTGTCGATGGCGTGGGCCACCGACGCGACGTCGAAGGTCGGCGGCTGCGCCACATAGGCCCGGTCGCCGAAAATCACCAGCCCGATCCGGTCGCCGCGCCGCGCGGCGACGAAGCGTGCCGCGACGCGCCTGACCGCATCGAGCCGCGAGAGCGGCTTGCCGTCGAGAACGAAGTCCTCCCTGAGCATGCTGCCGGAGAGGTCGAGGGCGAGCAGAATCTCCCGGCCCGATGCGGTCACCACCTCGCCCGTGGCGGAGACCTGCGGGCCGGCGAGCGCCGCTACCAGCGCGATCCAGGCAGCCAGAAGAACGACGCGTCCCGCCCGATCCCCGCCGCCGCGGGCCGGAAGCGCCGCGGCGAAGGCCCCGGACGGGACGCGCAGCGCGGCCTCCGCCGGCGCCCGAGCGGCGCGCATACGGGCCGCGATCAGGGGCAGCGGCAGCAGCAGCAGGGCGAGCGGAAAGGCCAAGGTCACGGAAGGCGTCATCGCCGCGCCCGCCTCGCCTTGAGCGCGATGCGCTCGACCGCTTCCGGCGAAAGCGGCGGGGCACCGCCATAGGCCATGGCGCGCAGTTCTTCCGGCAGGTGTCCGAGAAGACGGCCTATCTCTAGCACCCGCTCCTGCGGCGCCATCCCCCGGGTCGCACGAATGAGGGCGCGGCGTGACGGGCGGTGCGCGAGGAAAGGGGCAGCCACAAGCGCAAGCAGCGCCGCCAGCAGCAGCCCGATGCCGAACAGGAGCAGCAGGTCGGCAGCGTTCACCTGCATCAGCGCCGGCGGCAGGCGACCTTCCGGCAAGGCCAAAATGAGCTCAGCCTGCGTCATGGTCGATGACCTCAAGGCTGACATTCAGTGCGCGCAGACGCTGCGCCAGCGCCGCGCGGTCGAACGGCCGCAGCCGCGCAAGGCAGGCGAGCGCCCCGGCCCGTATAGGCAGCGCAAATTCGGGAGACGCCGTCTCGATCATGTCCAGCGGCAACAGGACCCGGACCTGACGGCGGCGGGCGAGCCGGGCCAATGCGGGCTCGTCTTCCGGCGCGAGGCCCTCCGGCCCTGTGGCGACAAGTACCTCACCACCGGGCGGAGCGAGGCGCGCGGCACGCAGGAGCGCCTCCTCCAGTGACGGCGCCCCCTCGCCAGCCCCGAGCGCCCGGTCGTGGCGGCTGGCGAGCATGTGGCAGATGCGGACCATCTGCGGGGCGCCACCGGCCAGGGGCGCCACCGCCACGCCCTCGGCGGTGACGCTGATCGCGGCCAGCGAGGCGCTCCGCGACACGGCCTTCCATCCTCGCCGTGCCGCCAGCCGCGCCGCGCGCACCGAGCGCAGCGACGCGCCGGTGCCCCACAGCATCGGCGGCCGGAAATCGACGATCAGCAACAACGTATCGTCCCGGTCCTCATGAAAGGTCCGGACATGCGGCGTGCCGGTGCGGGCGGTGGCGGAAGGGTCGACGCGGCGGGCGTCATCGCCCTCGGCAAAGGCGCGGATCTCACGCAGATCCATTCCCGCGCCCGGCGCTCTGGTGGGTGCGGCACCCGGTCGACGGGAAGCCGGCTGCGCTCGCCCGGTTCCTGGAGCCCCCTCGCGCAGCGCCAGCAACTCGCGGGCATCAAGCCGGATTCCAGGCGCCTCCAGCGCGGCGCTCACCATGGCTCGACCAAGCGCAGGATGTCGGCGACGAGGGTGCGCCCGCTGCGTCCCTCACCGATCGCCGACCAGCTCGGTATCAGCCGGTGGGCAAGCGCGTCGGGCGCGAGGGCGATGACATCTTCCGGCAGCACATAATCACGTGCCCTGAGCCAGGCGCGCGCCTGCGCGGCCACGGCCAGCGCGAGCGTGCCACGCGGCGAGACGGGATGCTCCACCCATTGCGCAACCGCGCCGCCGGACCGAGACGCCATGACAAGCCGGACGATGAAGTCCTTCAACGCCGGCGCCAGATGCACCCGCGCCACCTCATCCTTCGCGGCGTGAAGGGCATCGGCCGATAGCGGGAGGGCGTCAAAGGTGGGGACGTCTATCCGTTCGGCGGAGACGAGATCGAGGATGGCGCGCTCCTGCTCCGCCTGCGGAAGGCCAAGCGAGAGATGGAGCAGGAACCGGTCCATCTGGGCTTCGGGAAGTGGAAAGGTTCCCTCGTGCTCGATCGGGTTCTGGGTGGCGACGACCATGAAGGGATCGGGCAGAGGTCGACTGACGCCGGCGCTCGTCACCTGGCCTTCGGCCATTGCCTCAAGCAGCGCCGACTGCACCTTGGGGGGCGCGCGGTTGATCTCATCGACCAGCACCAGCGCGTGGAACAGGGGGCCGGGCACGAAGTCGAAGCCGCCGCTCTCGGGGCGGAACACCTGCGTCCCCGTGAGGTCAGAGGGCAGCAGGTCCGGCGTGCACTGGATCCGCGAATGGCTGCCGGGAAGGTGAGCGGCGAGCCGCTTGACCGCGCGCGTCTTGGCAATGCCCGGGGGCCCTTCGATCAGCACATGACCGCCGGCGAGAAGGGCGATCAGCAGCCGCTCCACCAGATCTTCATGGCCTATCAGTCCGGCGGCGACGGCGGCGCCGAGTTGCGCAACCGGATGGCTCATCTCGTTCATGCGGCGGGCTTCCCGTGCCAGAGATTTCACCGGCGAGCATGGGATGGCCGGGCGTAGGCCGCCAGAGAGGGCTTCCCTCCCCATCCGGGAAGATCGCCCGGGTCAGAGCGGCAGGCGGGCGACCGCGCGCATGCCATTCTCCACCGGGGCCAGCACAAAGCTGCCGCCGAGCGCGTCGACCCGCTCGCGGATGCCGAGCAGGCCGTAGCCACTGTCGATCGTGCCGCCATGGCGGGGGGAGCCGTCATCGGCGGCGGTCAGCGTGATGGCGTCGCCAACCTCGATGTGCAGCGCGATGTGCGTCGGGGTGCCGTGCCGGATGGCGTTGGTCACGCATTCCTGCGCGATGCGGTAGAGGCTCAGCGCGAGGTCGTCCGGCACGGCGTCGATGGGGCCGGCGAGCCCCAGCTCGAAACGTACCGACGGCATGCGCGCGCGCCAGTTGGCAACCATGCGCTCCAATGCCGGGCGCAAGCCCAGATCATCGAGGTCCGGCGGCCGCAGCCGGGCCAGCTCGGCCCGCAGGCTGTCCATCATCTGGCCGGAGATCTCGGCAATGCGGGCCCCGTCCTGCGCCGTGCTTTCTCCCGATTGGGCAATCGCCGCCGCCATGGCGCGGGTCGCCGTCAGGCACTGGCCAAACTCATCGTGCAGCTCGCGCGCCAGCGCCCGCCGCTCGTTTTCCTGCACCGAGAAGAGCCGACGTGTCAGCTCGGCACGCGCGGCCTGCGCCTCCTGCAACGCCGCCGCCGTGTCGTTCACGGCGCTGCTCAGCCGGTCGAATTCCGCCACCCGCAGACGCGGCAGGCGGCCGGTGAAGTCGCCCCGCTGCAGGTGCTCGATGCCGCGCAGCAAGAGTCCGAACGGCGCCAGCAGGCGGATCATGAGCAGGCCGGTCAGCACCGCGCCGCCGATGGCCATCCCGACGGCCACCCGCATCAGGTCGCCGGTGCGGGCCCAGGCGCGGGTGACGATGACGCCGGGATCGGCGATGGCCGTGACATAGGCGTCCGAGACGTAGCGGGTGCGCACCGGCACGGCGACCGGCTCCGGCACCAAGCCGAGCCGGTTGGCCAGCCAGACGAACCAGTCCGGCGGCGTGGCCGCCGCCAGATAGGGCCCACAGCGTCGCTGTATCGGCTGGTCGCGGGGACCCAGTTCGACGCAGATCCCCGGCGCGATGAGGCTCCAGGCCGGAAACTGCTGCCAGTCGCGGAAAACCGGCGTCGGCGCCACGCCGCCGAAAGCCAGCCCCTCGAAACTGGGCCGGGCGGCAATGGCGTCGGAAACGAGAGCCGCCGTCGTCTGCGCGTCGCGGCGCGCTGCTCTCGCCGTGTCCCACAGCACCCACCCCGCCGCGACGACGACGGTGAGCAGCCCTGCGGCCAGCACCCGCATGACAAGCTGCGGGAGAAGGCCGCGCATCACAGGACGGGCACGAGGCCGGCGCGCTGCGCCTTGAGCACGAGGTCGGCATCGCCCGACGCGCCCAGCTTGGCCCGGATCTGCGACAGGTTGTTCTGAACCGTCTTGGACGAGAGGTTGAGGTCGCGGGCGATGGCACGTCCGTTCATGCCCCGCATCAGCATCAGAAGAATGTCACGCTCGCGCGGGGTGAGGCCGGCGGCCGGGTCGTCCTCGACCACGGTGCGCGCGAAGTCCTGCGCCACGTCCGTGGACAGGGCGCGCCGCCCGCCCATCACCGTCGCGATGGCACGGACGAGTTCGTCCGGTGGACTGGACTTCGAGACGAAACCGCGCGCTCCGGCAGCCATCGCCTTCTGAGCGAAGACGGCGCCCTGATGCATCGAAACGATGATGATCCGCGCCTGGGGATCGTCGGCAAGGATCGACTCCACCGCTGAAAAGCCTCCCCCGCCAGGCATGGAGAGATCCATCAGCACGATGTCCGGCCGGAGCTCGGCGAAAGCGGCCAGCGCGGCCTCGCCGTCGCCGGCCTCGGCGACCACCGAAAGCCCCGGCTGGCGTCCGAGCAGGCGGCGATAGCCCTCGCGCACAATCGGATGATCATCGACCAGGAGTATGCGTATGGGATCCATGGGCCGACGATAGCCCGGGCAACGCGGTGGACCAAGAGCCGTGCCACCTAGCCGTGCCGCCTGCCACGCTCCCGCGTGGCTCGCGCGCCCGCACCGAGGGCGATGCGCCAGGGTTCCAAGCGGGACCGCCAACGGCGGGCCACCGGCAAGCTGGTTGGCTTCGGACGAAGTTCCGCTCCTGATCCCGGCTGTGTGAGAACAGGCGAGTCGGGTCGACGCTTCCCGCAGGAATACGAGAGGGTTCGGATGCACCGTTCCGTTGAAGGCTCCGCTCGATCCCGGCTCTGCCTCCTGGCAATCCAGCGTTACGACATCCCCAACCCCACACCGGCTGTGGTGCCATCAAGGGTCTGCTGCCCAACGGCCCGCACCATGTGCGCGACGTTCTCGCGACCCATATCCTCAACAAGGTGTGGGAGGCGGCGCGAGGATAGAGGGCGCGATCCGCGAATCTCTTCGCCGCCCGCCGCAATCTGCTTCCGCAGTGCTTCCGTGGCGAGACAGAGGCGGATAGCCCAGAATAGCTTCTTGATAAGTCGCGGATTTTGCGATCGAAAATGGCGCCTCAGCGTTGATGAAACCGAGACCTACGTTTCCGCCGGTGCAGGATAGCGGCGACATCCGCCATCGACAGCGCCGGGCCGGAGACGGCAAGGACGCGCTCCCCCTTGGCGGCCGGATGGGTCATGGCGTGGATGTGGAGATTGGCCGCGTCGCGGACGTCGACGACACCGAAGTACACGTCGGGTAAGCCCGGCATCGCGCCGTCGCGGGCCGGAACGATCAGCTCGTTTTCGTCCTTCGGCTGTTGTCCGGGAAAGGGCGAGGCGACGTGCAGGACATAGTCGCAACCTTCGACGGCATGGGCCCATCCTGCGTCGGCCATAAGATCGGCGGAAAAGAACGAAAGTCGTTCCAAAGATGTGACGCCGGCTCCGGACAGCATGGTGCGAACTTCCGGTGCATGATCGAGCCCTTGAACTGTCGTACGGACGTCGCGCCCGGCCGTCAGGAGCTGAAATATGATGTAGTTACCTAATAAATCCCGAGACTCCGGTTACAAGAACTGTCGTCGTAGTCACTTTGTTTTAGGAGTTATTTTGCGTGTGATGTGATCATCTTCAAGTGGGATGAAAGAGCATGCCTAGTATGGAAAATCAGACCAATGGCAGCGCAGCGAAAGTGCTTCGGAAAGATCCCGACCCGATCGATCTCGGCCAGTTCCAGACGGCCGTCAACGCCGTCGTCGGCAAATGGAAGATCGAAATTCTGTGCCGCCTGATGGGCGGACCGCGCCGCTTCGGCGAGTTGCGGCGGGATCTTCGGGGGCGTCACCCAGCACATGCTGACGGCGCAATTGCGTGATCTGGAACGATGCGGCCTGGTGACCCGCACCGCCTATGCGGAAATCCCGCCACGTGTGGAGTACGAATTGACCGAGGCGGCCTATGCGCTGCGGTCGGTCTGCGACGCTTTGCTGGAATGGTCGCGCAAATATGCCGATCAGCTCGCTCTTTGCCCGCATTGCCCCGATCCGCCTAGGGGTGATGCCCAAGCCTTTCGACGACCAAGTCCAGGAGCGCGCGCAGGCGCGGCATGCGCCGCATGTCGCGATGGTAGCCGACCCAGGTATCGCGGCCCGGAGGCGGTTCACCGAGGTCGACCAATTCAAGGCCGGGCGAGCTGTCGCCAAGCGGTCGTGGCAGCACAGCAACTCCAACACCCGCCGCGCACAAGCGGGCCTGCACCTCGCGATTGTTGCTACGGCTGATGACCGTCGCCTTCGGCAGCCTGGCTTCGACCCAGGCCACATCAGGCATGCCGCCGAAGGCGGTATCCATGAGAACCAGGCGTGCGCCGGCGCCGTCACCGCTGGTTGGATGAGGTGAGCCCGCTTTGACATAGGCGCCATAGGGGAGATGCAGCAGCCGTCGCGACACCACCTCGGGATCATCGAAGGCCTTGATACGAAACACCAGGTCGGCCTCTCGCCTCGGCAAGCTGTAGAGCCGAGGGTCGGTCAGAAGCTCGACGACCACCTTGGGATGGAGCGTCGCGAATTCGGCGAGGACAGGCGACAGCATCAGCACTCCGAACCAGTCGGAACAGGACACCCGAAGGAGTCCGCTCAGCGCCATTTGCGAACCAACCAGCTCGCGTTCAAGCGCGATCGCCTCGTCTTCCATGCGCTCGGCATGGGCGAGAACGGCTTGGCCTTCGTCGGTCAGGATGAAGCCATCGCGGGTCCGTTGAAAGAGCATCTGGTCAATCGCTTCCTCAAGCGCCCGCAAACGGCGGCCCATGGTCGGCTGGGTCTGTCCGATCGCACGAGCGGCGCCGCCAAGTGTTCCCTCGCGGGCAATGGCCAAGAAGACCCGGAGATCACTCCATTCCATCAGCTAGATCCAAACAAGAATGCATGGGTACCAAACATTATCTATGATTTCCATGCATTAAAAGAAAGGCAATTCTGGGTCATTCGAAACGAGGCTCTGATTAAGATGAAAGCACTGGTCGTCGACGCTGCGAACGGACCGTTCCGGTTTTCCGAACTCGAACAGCCGGCGGCTAGTGCCGGCGAGGTTCTGGTCAAGATCCACGCAAGCGGCGTGAACCCTCTTGACACGAAGATCCGGGCCGGCGCTGCCGCCCATGCCAGGCACCCGCTTCCGGGTATCCTTGGCATCGACTTGGCGGGCGTGATCGTGGCCGTCGGCGAAGGCGTTGAAACGTTCCGGGTTGGTGACGAGGTCTACGGCATGACGGGCGGCGTGGCCGGCGTACAAGGCTCGCTGGCCGAATATGCGGCGGTGGACGCGAGGCTCATCGCCAGTAAACCGGGCAACCTTTCCATGCGCGAAGCCGCCGCTTTGCCGCTGGTGGTCATCACGGCCTGGGAGGGCTTGGTCGATCGTGTCAATGTCGGCGCCGGTCAGACCGTGCTGGTGATCGGCGCCGCAGGTGGCGTCGGCCACATCGCGCTACAGATTGCCAAGGCGCGGGGTGCGACGACCTTCGGTGTCGATCGTCCCGGTGCCGCCGACTATCTTCATTCGATTGGTGCAACGCCGGTCGACAGGGCGAGCGCGGTCGCGGCATACGTCGCCGAGTTCACCGGCGGCAAGGGTTTCGATGTGGTTTATGACTGCGTCGGCGCGCTGGACGACGCCTTCCAGGCGGTACGCCGCTTCGGTCACGTGACCAGTTCGCTCGGCTGGAGCACGCATTCACTCGCGCCGCTTTCCTTCCGGGCGGCGAGCTATAGCGGCGTCTTCACCCTTCTGCCGCTGCTGACCGGCGAAGGCCGCGAGGCGCATGGCCAAATCCTCGCGGAGGCAACTCGCCTCGTCGAAGCGGGCCAGCTTGTGCCACGCATGGACGAGCGGCATTTTTCGCTCGAAGAGGCCGAAGATGCCCATGCCGTCGTCCGGGATGGCCGTGCGAACGGCAAGGTCGTCGTCGAGGTGGTCAAGGCCTGATCAGGTTCAATTTCTTCACAAAGGCGTTTCTCACGGCCAAGACTTGGCGGATTACCGGTTGCTATCGGGTTTCGGGCGCATTCCCGCCGAGGCCGCGCTGGCGCGGCGACAATGTCGTTGCGACGGCGCGCGACATAAGCGGCGTCGGGCATTTGACCGGACGCCATTCTGAAACGGCTGCGATAGTCCTGGTGGACGTCACGCGGGATGGCGATGCAGCGGCCGCAGTCGCCAAGGCCGAGGAAGCTCTCGGTGGCCTCGACATTCTCGTCAACAATACCGGTTCCGGGCTGATCGGAGCCGTTGAGGAATGCGATCCCGCCGAGTAACGGCCGATGTTCGAGACGAACCTGTTCGGCGTCATCGAGACGACCCGCGCGGCGCTGCCGGCACTGCGACGGCGTCGGGGCGGCCGGATCATCAACTTCTCCTCGGTCGGCGGCATCACCGGCCGCCAGGGCTTTGGCTTTTACAACGCCACGAAATTCGCGGTCGAGGGGCTCTCGGAGGCCCTTTCCGACGAAGTCGAACCGTTCGGCATCGACGTGATCATCGTCGAGCCGGGAGCCTTCCGGACTGATTTCCTCGGCCGTTCGATCGGCACCGCTTCGCTCAGGCTTCCCGCCTACGAGGAGACCAGCGGCAAGACCCGCGAGTTCAGCCAGGCCAACAACAACGCACAAGCCGAAGATCCGAGCCGCGCGATCGACGTGTCACTTGAAGCTGTCGATTCCCCTACGCCGCCGCCGCGCCTGCCGCTGGGCAGGGACGCGTTCGCGCGCATCCGGGCGAAGGCCCGAAAGGCTGCGGGGCGAGATGGCCGCCTGGGAGGGCAAGGCGGCAGTGACCGGGTTCGGAGAATGACTATCGGAAGTGTCCCGGAACTTCTCGTCTTACTCGACGGATAAGAGCGTCAGAGTCGAAAAAATTGAAAGTCGTGATCGCAGCTTGGAGCGCCTCCGGCCGGCGTTAGGCGATCTTAGCGCTCTCTAGCGTAGATTTGGCGCACCCGGCACGATTCGAACGTGCGACCTTTGCCTTCGGAGGGCAACGCTCTATCCAGCTGAGCTACGGGTGCTTAGGGCGCGAGGCCTGCGCCCGGCTTTCATAGTCGAAGCGGCGGTCGCGGGCAACTGGGGTCGCAGCATGTGTCCGCCTCCCTCGAGAGCGGGGAGCCTGAAGGTTGTAGGCCCTGCTCAGGCTGTGAAACCGCGCGAACACGGGATCCGGACGGGAAACGGGCCAGCTCCCCAGTACGATGCGGAAATCTCGAAGAGGATTGGGGGGCATAGCCGGTGCCGAAAGGAACGCCGGCCGGCGCGGAGTTCCTGACCTGATGTCAATATGTTGGCACTCTCCGACGGGGCCTCGCCCGGCCACTTACCCGCAACATGGATGCTCGCACCCGAAGGCCGCTGAACCAGGTTGGCGCATTCTCACAGGTAACGGCCAGGCGAATCGGCCCAACGCTTCCCGTCACGCGTCCAGCACGAGGTCTTCGATTGGCGCCGCCTGACAGGTAAGGCAGATCGAGGGATCGTCCGGCTCGGTGCCGTGAAGGTGGACGACCTTGCCGGAGATGATCTTGACCGCGCAACTCTCGCACTGGCCCACCCGGCAGCCGCTCGGCAGCGAGACGCCTAGTTTCTCGCCGAAGCCGAGCAGAGGACCGTCCTCGGCCGTCCACAGCCTCGGCGTGCGCTGGCTGGCGGCGAAGGTGACCGCATATTGCGTGCCGTCGTCCATGTTGACCACGGCCGGTGAGCGGAACACCTCGCGGAAGATGTCGAACTTGGGAACGCCCCGCTGCATCAGTCCGTTCGCGAAGGCGTCCATCATCGCCTCGCTGCCGCACATATAGATGCGGGGGTGCCGGCCGAGCAGATCATCACTCACCAGATCGGCGGTGATGTCGTCCGCGCTGTCATAGTCGGCGCCGGGCCGATCTTCCGGCAGGGGCCGCCGGTAATGATTGCGAACCTTCAGGCCCGGCAGGCGGCGCCGATGCTCGGCGATGTGCTCCCGGAAGGCGTGGGAGCGACTGTTCGCATTGGCGTAGAGCAGCGTGATGTCGAGCGGATCGCCATCGTCCAGACTCTCCAGTAGGTTGCTGAACGGCGTGATGCCGATGCCGCCAGCCAGCAATATAAGCGGTTGCGGCGAGGCCCTTGGCACAATGAAATTCCCCGAAGGGGCGCGCAGTTCGACAAGATCTCCGGCTTTCATTCTCCGGTGGAGATGTCCGGACATCCGCCCCTCGAAAGGGTCGCCGTCCGTCGTGCGCCCTTTCTGGTGACGCACGCAGATGCTGTAGTGGTTGCGCCCGGCAAGACGTGCGGGTCCGGTGAGCGAATAGGTCCGGGACACGGGCGCGCCATCGATATCGACGCGGATCTCGACATGCTGTCCGGGGTGAAAATCGGGAAGCGCCTGTCCGTCCTGTGGCGTGAAGACGAAGGTCCGGACGCCTTCGGCTTCGTCCTCGACCCGGTCGAGATGGAATGTCCGCCAACCTTTCCAGCTTCGCTGGCGCGCTTCGGTGAGCGGATCCAGGGCGATCTGGCAGCGAAAGCTGCGCAGAGGGGTCGAGCCGCTGACCGGATCGGCAATCTCCGCCGAAATGAGGCTGTTGAAATTGCTTCCGATGCCGTCGCCAATGGACAGTTCCGGCCTGTCGAGCTCTGGACAGGCCTGCCACCAGCCGAATTCCGCAACGACGACGTCATCGGAAAGCTGCGGGGTGATCCGGGCTTTGAAACGTGCGTCACCGACATGGGTCGAGACCCGAACCCAGTCGCCGTCGCCGATGCCACGGGACGCGGCGAGACCTGGGCCGATCTCGGCGATCGGGTCCGGCGCGCGCTTGCGCAGCGACACCAGCGAGCGGTGCTGGCTATGGCAGTAATAGCCGTTCTTGGCGGAACTTAGTACCAGCGGGTAGCGGTGGGGGAGCGGCCCTTCGCCGAGCGGCTGCGTGAACGAAGCGACGGCCGGCTGGCCATGGCGAAGCAGGAGTTCCGAGTAGATCTCGACGCGCCGGGTTTCGGTATCGAACCCCCGGATATGCGGCTCGCCATCATGATGGGGCAGGGCGTATTTGCCTTCACGGCTGTCGATCTCGCAACGGATACCGCCGGGTTCGCGTCGCAACCGGGCGATGGACAGGTTGAGCGGCTCCAGCATGTGGTCCCAGCCCGCCTCAAGGCTGCCGCCGAAGAACGCTTCCCCCATGCCAAGCCGTTCGGCGAGCGCGAACACGATCTCGCAGTCGGAGCGGCTTTCGCCACGTGGCGGCACCATGCGCGGACGGAACTGGACGCGCGAGGCGGCCTCGTCGCTGATCTCGAATCCAAAGCGCAGGCCCTCATGCTCCCACGGGCTGTTCACCGGCAGGAAGATGTCGGCGTAGCGCGCCGCGGGGGTTTCAAACAGGTCGCAATGGACGTGGAAGTCGAGCGCTTCGAGCGCCTCGAGCGCCCGCGCGGAATCGCCCTGGCTCACCGGCAGATTTGTGCCGAAGGCCATCATCGCGCGCACCTTGTAGGGTTGCCCTTCCAGGATGGCGCGATAGGTGTCGCGCGCCGTCACCCAGCCCATGGCCGGGGGGCCGATGGGGCGCTCAGCGAAACCGAGCGCCTTCGACCGGAGGGCGGGCACCTTTTCCAACGCGTTGACGGGCCGGAAGAACGGGCCGCGCCGGACCCGGTTGGCCCCGACGCGGTCGAAGCTGCCGGTGAGCGCATAGAGCGTGGCGACCGCCCGTTCGGTCTGCGTGGCATTGGCGTGCTGGCCGATGCCGGTCCAGGCGTGATACGCGATCCGGCGGCCGGCTTGCAGAAGTTCGGCCGCCGCCCGGAGCCGTTCGGGCTCGACACCTGTGATCTCATGGACCCGCGCCGCGTCGTAGCCGGAACAGGCGTCGAGCAGATGCTGAAGGGCCGGGGCACAGGTCAGCGACGACGCTTCGCCGTCCTGGCCTAGGGTCTCCACCTCCACCGACCCGCGTATCTTGAAATCGCGTGCCCTCGCCGGTGATATCGCCTCCTCGGGCTCATAGGGCTGTGGCGCGTCCGCCGCGAGGCTCCACACCAGGGCGCGATTGTGGGGGGCTTCCGGCCAGAGGTCCTGTTCCCGCAGGAAGCGCCCGTTATCGGCGCGCACGAGGAAAGGGGCGTTGGTCCAGGCGCGGACGAACGATTCGTCGAAACGCTCCGTCTCCAGCAGCAGCCGCGCCAGGCCGAGCGCCAGCGCCCCGTCGGTGCCGGGGCGAACCGGCAGCCAGACATCGGCCTGCCGCGCCAGGGCGGTCGGGCGCGGATCGACGACCAGCAGCTTCGCCCCCTTGGCGCGGCCGCGCGCGATGGCGTCGGCCTGCGCCAGCCAGGTGTTGGTCGGATTGTGCCCCCAGAGCATGATGGTATCGGCATTCTCGTAATCCGCCGGGGGGATGCCGCAGCCAAAGGTGAAGGCGTGGGCGACATCCTTGTGCCAGTTGCAGATTTCGGTGCCGTAGCAGATGTTCGGGCTGCCGAAGTGACGCACGAAGCGCTCGATCCAGTCGATGCTGTCGGACAGCGGTGTGCCGCTCGGTGTCGTCACCGAGAAGGCAACCGCTTCGGCGCCATGTTCCGCCTTGATCGTTCCGAGGCGCCCGGCGATTTCGGTGAGCGCCTCGTCCCAGGAGATGCGGACCCAGCCGGGATCGCGCGCGCCCTTCGGCGCGGTTCGACGCATCGGATGGAAAACGCGGTGCGGGCTGTGCACGATTTCAGGCGCCGCGCGGCCCTTCATGCACATCGCCTTGCCGGTGGGATGAGAGGTGTCCGGGCTGACCGAGACCAGACGGTCGCCCTCCACCTCGTTGAGGGTGCCACACCGGGAGCGGCACAATGTGCAGTAGCCCGGAACAATCGTGCTCACCTGTGCCCTCCTCTTCTCTGACGTCCCACATCTCACGCGAGCAGGGCGTGCTGTGCCCGGCGATCCGTCAGGCCGTGAATGACAGCGCGCCACGGATCTCCTCGTGCGGGCCGACGCCCGCATCCGGTTCTCCCGCGAGCAGGGCGGCAGCGGTCAGATCCTCCACCGCCGCGCCGACGGATTTGAAAAGCGTGATATCGGCGGCATCGATTCGCCCCTGGCACGCTCCCGAGACCAGCTCATGAAGATCGCCGCAGATACGCTCGGCGCTCCATGTGCCGGCTGCGATCGGCTGGAGCAGGTCGCCCGCCTCGGCGAGCGTACCGGCATAGGTATCCACGAACACCCGGGCACCCGCGACCGTGGCATCGTCGCATTCGCGCATCTGGGGCGTGAAGGCGCCGACCAGATCGACATGCGTGCCGGGACGTAGATCGCGGGCAAAAATCAGAGGCGTCTGCGAGGTGGTGGCGCAGCTCACGATGTCCGCCCGCACCAGTGCCGCCGGCAGATCGCCGACCACCTCGGCCGCGAAACCCTTTTCGGTGAGCTTGGCGACGAGCGCTGTGGCGCGGGCGAGACTTCGCCCGAACACCAGCACCTTTTCGATCGGCCGCACCGCCCTGTGCGCTTCGGGCAGGTGGCTGGCGACGTTGCCGGTGCCGACGACCAGCAGAGTGCGGCTGTCCTCGCGGGACAGGTGGCGCGAGGCGAGCGCGGAGGCCGCCGCGGTCCGGCGATTGGTCAATGCCTCGCCGTCGACCAGCGCCGTGGGCTGGCCTGTCTGCCCGTCGAACAGGACGTAGAGCGATGAGACGGCGCCAATGCCGCGCTCGGCATTGCGCGGGAACACGGAGACCATCTTGACGCCGAGCGTGCGCCCGCGATCCCAGGCCGGCATGGTCAGAAGATGGCCCGGCGTGTCCGCCGTTCCCACATCATAGGACTGTCGCACGGGCATGGGCTCCCCGCCGCTCCGGAAAGCGGCTTCGAGCGCATCTATCAGGCGCGGATAGTCCAGTTTCGCCTCGACCTCGATGCCAGTGAAATAAGGGAGCATTCTTGCGATCCTCGGGCCTTTATCATTTAAGGGTAGTGATACCGGTGCAGACCCAGAGGATTTCGGCGTCCTCCTCGCTGAGCGAGATGATGGCATGTCCCATCTTGCTGTCGAAATAGGTGCTGTCGCCTTCCGCGAGTTCCACTGGCTCGTAGAATTCAGTGAAGACCTTGACCCGGCCTGAAAGCACGCAGACGAATTCTTCGCCCTGATGGCGCACCCAGCCGGGGAAGTCGTCGAGGCTTCGCGCCACCACCCGTGCCTTGAACGGCAGGATCTCCTTTTGCGATAGATCCGTGGCGAGCACCTCATAGCGATAGGTATCGGTGGGGTGGAGCTTGCCTTCCCCGCGCCGTGTGACGCTGCGCCGCCCGAAGGGCGCGTTCTGCCGCCGCGCGTCGAACAGCTCGACGATGTCGAGTTCTGTTCCGCGCATGATCCGCTGCAGCACGTCGTAGGTCGGCGACATCTGCCCGTTCTCGATCTTGGAGAGCGTGGAACGCGCGACCCCGCAGCGCTGGCTGACCTCTTCCAGCGTCCAGCCGTTTTCCAGACGCATCCGCTTGAGCCTCTGGCCGAGGTCCACCGAACTATCCCGAGTCGCGGGTTCCGGGGTTGAAAACCGGGCCGGTATTTCGCTGGTGACCGTCGCCATCGCTTCGTCCACACCGGCCCGCAACGTCATCTTCTTTACCACGAAAGGTCTCCAGTCCCGGTCGGGCGGCAGTGACCTGCCGCCCGCCGACATTTACTTCTGCACCAGCGGACATTCGCTCTTGGCGAGCGGCAGGAATGCCCGGTCGCCGGGAATGGTCGCCAGGATATTGTAATAATCCCACGGCTCCTTGGATTCTGAAGGCTTCTTGACCTGCACAAGCAACATATCGTGCACCATGCGGCCGTCCTCGCGCACCTTGCCGTTCTTGGCAAAGAAGTCATTCACGGGCAGTTCGCGCATTTTGGCTGATACGGCCTTGGCTTCGTCGGTTCCGGCGGCGTCGATCGACTTCAGATAATGCATCACCGAGGAATAGACACCAGCCTGCAGGGCCGTCGGCATTGCCTTGCGCTCCTCGAAGAAGCGTTTAGCGAAGGCGCGGGTCTCATCATTCTGGTCCCAGTAAAAGCCCTCGATGAACGAAATGCCCTGCGCGGTATCAAGGCCGAGCGCGTGCACGTCCGAGATGAACATCACCGGCGCGGTCAGGATCTGACCGCCTTCGGTGATCCCGAATTCGCTGGCCTGCTTGATCGCCGTCGTCATGTCCTTGCCGGCCGTCGCCAGCATGATGACTTTCGCCCCCGAGGCCTGTGCCGGCAGCAGGAAGGCGGACAGATCGTTGGCGCCGAAAGGATGGCGGACGGTGCCCACCACCTTGCTGCCATCGGCGGTGATGGCTTCGGTCGCGATCTTCTCCAGCGAATGGCCGAAAGCGAAGTCGGCGGTGACGATGAAGAAGGTGTCGTTGCCCTTGTCGATCAGGGCCTTGATCGGGCCAACGGCATTCGAATAATTGTCGTAGACCCATTGCACGCTGGTGGGCGAGCACTTCTTGCCGGTCAGGTCGGTGGAACCGGGCGACGAGAACAGCGCCACGCGGTTCTTTTCGCGGGTGAGGTCCTGGATCGCCAGCGCGATGGCACTGTTGGTGACGTCCGAAATGGCGTCGACCTGCTCGTTCTCGATCCAGCGACGGGCGATGCCGACACCGACATCGGCCTTGTGTAGATGGTCGGCGCCGATGATCTCGATCGGCTTGCCGAGCACCTTTCCGCCGAAGTCGGCGGCCGCCATCTGGGCCGCGAGCAGAGAGCCTGGTCCGTTCATGTCCGCCCACTGGCCGGACATATCGGTCAGCACGCCGATCTTGACGACATCGTCGCTGACCTGGGCTTGCGCCGGACCGCCGACGGCGAGCGTTCCGAGGCATAGCGCAGCCGCTAGTCCCCGCAGCACGGTGGAAGCTGTCATAGGCATCGTGTTCCCCTTTTTTGAGGCCGTTGGCCGGCCGAGATCCAGAAGCGTTCCGGCTGAGCCGGTACGCGCAGTCACGTGCGGAAAACCTGCGTCAGTGCCCGCTCCGCTCGGGAACGGCCTTGGTGCGGGAAAGCCCTCGGGCGAACCCGATCAGTTCGCCCACGATCCCGCGCCGGAAGGCAAGCACGCACAGCACGAAGATCGCGCCATGGATGACGATCACCCACTGGCCGAGCGAGGAGAGGTAGTTCTGCATCGCCACCACCACGAACGCCCCGACGACGGGCCCGAACAACGTGCCGACGCCGCCGAGGAAGGTCATCAGCAGCACCTCGCCGGACATCGACCAGTGCACGTCGGACAGCGTCACGATCTGGCTGGTGATCGCCTTGGTGGCGCCGGCGAGCCCGGCAAGCGCGGCCGAGAGCGTGAAGGCGACCAGCTTGTAGCGCGTGGTGTCGAGGCCCAGCGACTGGGCGCGGGACTCGTGGTCACTCGTGCCCTTCAGCACGAGGCCGAAAGGCGAGCCGACAAGGCGCATGATCAGGTAGAAGCCGCCGAGGAAGATGGCGAGGACGAAGCCATAGAGATTGCGCGGCTCGGAGAGGTCGATAACCCCGAACAGATAGCCGCGCGGCACGCTCTGCAGGCCATCCTCGCCGCCGGTGAACGGCGCCTGAAGCGCGACGAAGTAGATCATCTGCGCGAAGGCCAGCGTGACCATGGCGAAATAGATGCCGCTGCGGCGGATGGTGAGCCACCCGACGGCGAGCCCCAGCAAAGCGGCAACGCCGGTTCCGGCCAGCACCGCAAGTTCCGGCGTGAAACCCCAGACCTTGGCCGCGTGGCCGCACACATAACCGGCCATGCCGAGGAACATGGCATGGCCGAAGGAGACCAGCTTGCCGTAGCCCGCCAGCAGGTTGAAGGCGCAGGCGAACAGGGCGAACAGCATCGCCTTCATCATGAAGCCGGGATAGACCACCAGTGGGGCCGCCGCGAACAGCACCGCCATGGCGACGAAGGCGATCATCTGCGTGCGCGGCGTCGACCCGGTCACCTCCACCGTCTCATGGGCCGCGGAACGCTCGGGCTTGGATCCGAACAGGCCCGCCGGGCGCACCAGCAGAACCAGGGCCATGATCACGAACACGACGGTGCTCGACATCTCGGGGTAGTACGCCTTGGTCAGGCCCTCGATCAGGCCGACGAGGAAGCCGGTGACGATCGAGCCCATGATCGAGCCCATTCCGCCGATCACGACGACGGCGAAGACGACGATGATGAGATCAACACCCATGCTCGGGCCGACCTGATAGATCGGGGCTGCGAGCACGCCGGCGAGCGCGGCGAGTGCGGCGCCGGCCCCGTAGGTGAGCATGATCATGCGCGGCACGCGAATGCCGAAGGCCTGCACCAACATCGGGTTTTCGGTGGCGGCACGCAGATAGGCGCCGAGCTTGGTGCGCTCGATGACGTACCAGGTGGTCAGGCACACAGTGAGCGAGGCCACGATGACCCACGCCCGATAGTTCGGCAGGAACATGAAGCCGAGATTGCGCCCGCCGGAGAGCGCCGCCGGAATCCTGTAGGGCTGGCCGGATGAGCCGAAGGCGTTGGTGAGCACGCCCTGGAAGATCAACGCCAGCCCGAAGGTCAGCAGCATGCCGTAAAGGTGGTCGAGCTTGTAAAGCCGGCGCAGCAGGAACCGCTCGATAACCATCCCGCTCGCGCCGACGATGAGCGGTGCCAGCAGCAGCGACCACCAATAGCCGATGCCGGCATAGTTCAGCAGCAGCCAGGCGGTCATGGCGCCCAGCATGTACTGCGCGCCATGGGCGAAGTTCACGATGTTCAACATGCCGAAGATCACCGCCAGCCCAAGGCTGAGCATGGCGTAGAACGACCCGTTGATGAGTCCGAGGAGCAGCTGCCCGTACAGCACGGCGGAGGGCACGCCGAAGATCATGGTCATCGCGAGCGCACTCCGTTACAGCCCGAGGTAGGATTTCAGCGTGTCGAGCCGGGCCTCGAGTTCGGAGCCCGGTATCTCGTCGACGACACGCCCGAGCTCGACCACGTAATGGCGGTCGGCGATTCCGGAGGCGAAAGCGACGTTCTGCTCCACCAGAAGGATGGTGAAGCCCAGCGCCTTGAGCTGGCGGATGGTGCGGCCGATCTGCTGGATGATGACCGGCGCGAGCCCTTCGGTCGGCTCGTCAAGCAGCAGGAAGCGGGCGCCGGTGTGAAGAATGCGCCCGAGCGCCAGCATCTGCTGCTCTCCGCCCGACAGCTTGGTCCCCTGACTGTCCAGGCGCTCCTTCAGGTTGGGAAAAAGGTCGAGGATCTGCTCGATCGTCATGCCGCCCTTGGCAACGGTGGGCGGCAGAAACAGGTTCTCGCGCACGCTCAGGCTTGAGAAGATGCCTCGTTCCTCGGGGCAGAAGGCAATGCCCTTGCGCGCAATCTCGAAGGGCGGTGCGGCGATGAGTTCGGCGTCGTCGAGACGGATCGAGCCCTCGCGGTTCTCCACCAGCCCCATGATCGCCTTCAGCGTCGTGGTCTTGCCCGCGCCGTTGCGGCCGAGCAGCGTCACCACCTCTCCGGCGCGGACGTTGAAGTCCATGCCATGCAGCACCTTGGATTCGCCGTACCAGGCCTCAAGTCCGGAGATCGTCAGCGTCTCAGCCATGGGCCTGTCCCGTATAGGCGGCCATCACGTCGGGACGGGTGGAAACCTCCTCGTAGCTGCCTTCGGCCAGGATCTCGCCGCGCATCATCACGGTGATGCGGGCGGCCAGTTCCGCGACGACCTTCATGTTGTGCTCCACCAGCAGCACGGTGCGGCCCTTTCCCGCCTCGCGGATCAGAGTGGTGATGCGGCCGATGTCCTCGCGTCCCAGGCCCGCCATCGGCTCGTCGAGCAGCAGCACTTTGGGGTCGAGCGCCAGAGTGGTTGCGAGTTCCAGCACGCGCTTGCGACCGTAGGAGAGGTTGCCGGCGAGGGAGTCCGCGTCTTCGGTCATGCCGAACTGGCGCAGCAGGGCGTCCGCCCGCGCCCCGACTTCGGGATGGTTTGACACCCGGCCGAGAAAGCTCCAGGCGATGCCCGCGTCCCTCAGCAGCGCCAGCTCCAGGTTCTGCCGGACGCTCAGGCCGGAAAAGACTGCGGAAATCTGGAAGGAGCGCACCACGCCGCGCTGCGCCATCGCCGCCATGCCGAGGCGCGTCACGTCCTCGCCGTCATGGAAGATCGCGCCCGCCGTGGGCGCCAGATACTTGGTCAGCAGATTGAAAAGCGTGGTCTTGCCGGCGCCGTTTGGCCCGATGACGGCGTGGATGCTGCCTCGCATCAGCTGGAAGTCGACATTCCTGACCGCGAAGAAACCGCCGAATTCGCGGCAGAGCCCCTTCGCCTCCAATGCGTAGTCGCTGGTGCCCATGTGCCGCAACCGCCTTTCTCAACGAGACCGAGTCTGTGGAGAAAGTTTCCGATCGTCAACATTTTCCGTGAATAAGATCGCTGAAAAACTAGCTCCGCATGCCCAGATTCTAGGCGCGTGCGAGGCGGGCCATTGATAATCCTGTCGCCGAGGAGGGGGCTGCAGGCCCGATCCTGACGATCAGGAACGGCGTCTCCCGTCGGGTGCCGACCAAACTGTTCCCGCGGTGAACCGGCCGTCCCACGCATCGGCGGTCCTTCCCTTTTGAAGGGGCCCTTATCCTCTGATTGCCCGACGACATGAGGATGGGTGCGGAGAGGGCGGAGGGACATCGCTTGGCCGGGGGAGGGCGGTCGCCGAGGCCATCAGGACGATCGCAATGACAGAGACAGCGTATTTCCGCTGGCAGGCGGGGCAGGCGGCAAGAAGAGCGGCCAGGTGCGCTTTTATCGCTGGTCGGTTCCATGCGGTGGACAGGCCGCGCGCAGGATGGCGAGCGCGCATGCGTGCAACGCGCCATTGGCGGCGGCCAGCACCTGCCCGCCGGAGCCGATGGAAAGCGGAGCGCCGCTCCAGTCGCTGATGACGCCGCCAGCTTCCTCCACCACGGTCACCAGCGCCATGAAGTCATATGGCTTCAGGCTCGCCTCCACCACGAGGTCCACATGGCCGCTGGCGAGCAGCCCATAGGCGTAGCAGTCGCCACCGAAACGGCTGAGGCCCACCTGCCGCGTGAGCGCCGCGAACGCGTCAGCTTCGGCGGCGGAGAACATGTCGGGCGAGGTCGCGCACAGTCGGGCGTCCGCCAGGTGTTCCACATGGCTGGTGCGGCACGGCGCGCCGTTGAGGCGCGTGCCACCGCCCGCGACGCCGACCCAGCGCTCGCCCATCGCCGGCGCCTCGATCACGCCGACCCTCGGGTGCCCATCCACCACCGCGGCTATCAGGGTGCCGAACAGGGGAAGGCCGGTCACAAAGCTCTTGGTACCGTCGATCGGATCGATCACCCACACCACCCGGCGGTCGATGCCCACGGCTTCTTCTTCCTCGCCGAGGATGCCGTGGGTCGGAAAGCGCCCGGCGATGGCTTCGCGCAACGCCCGCTCCACGGCCCGGTCGGCGGCGGTGACGGGGCTGTGGTCCGCCTTCCACTCGACCCCGATGGGCGTGCGGAAAGGGGCCAGGGCGAGTGGCCGGGCGAGATCCGCCAGATGCTCGGCAAAGGCGGAAAGCTCCGGCGTCTCGTCGTAACCCTCGGTGACCGCGTCCTTCGCAACGGCTTCCCGGCTGGCGATGGCGGGGTTATTCGGCATAGGCGGTCCTGCGGGAAATTGTGTCATCGGCCTCCGCGAGCGCCGGCGCGATCACCACCCGGGCGTGCTCCAGCGCGTCGCGCACGGCGGCGGGGGGCGGGGCGTCGGAGACGAGTATGTCCACCGCCCGCCAGTCGCAGACCTGGATAAGGCCGGGCTTGGCGTATTTCGAGCTGTCCAGCAGCAGCATCACCTTGTCGGCGAGCGGTATCATGGCGCGCTTGAACTCGGTCTCGAACAGGTCGAAGTCCATGCAGCCGCGTCCCACCGAGGCGGCCGCCACCGACATCACGAACAGGCTGGGGGTGAACTGCGAGGCGAAGTCTATGGCGGAGGGGCCGATGATGGTGCGGTCGTCCGCTCTCAATTCGCCGCCGGGCAGGATCACGCGGTGGCCCCGCCCGGCCGAGGACAGGGTCTGCGCGACCTCGACCGAAAAGGTGATGGCGGTGAGGCGCCCGGCGCGCGGCGCCAGCACCTGAGCGAGGAAGCAGGAGGTGGACGAGTTGTCGAGGAGGATGGTGGCCTCCTCGTCGATGAGTTCGGCCGCGGCCTCGGCGATGCGGCGCTTGGCCTGGGCCTGCTCGCGCAGGCGCCGATCAAAGGGCGCTTCCCAATCGGCGATGCTCAGGCGCACGCCGCCGTGGAACTTGTCCACGATATCGGCTTCCGCCAGCGCCTTCAGGTCGCGCCGGATAGTCTCGTCGGAGACACCGAAGTGACCGGCAAGGTCCGCGATGGAGGCGGAGCGCCGTTGGCGCAGCAACTCCACGATTTCCTGCTGACGCACGGACTGGGCCATGAACGTCGGGCCTCCCTATGGCGTTTTCGGGCGAGGCGGGGCAAATCTCGCGGAGGCAAAACGCGTTGTGTCAAAGTCTTCGAACGATCTGGCGATTCGCTGTGACGCGAGCATGCCTCAAATTCCGGGCAGGGCGCGCCCGCTGGCGGCGTCGAACAGGCGTGCGCGCGCCATGTCGAAGCTCACGCCCACCTCCGTCCCCACCGGGGGGGCGCTGTTCACCGGCGTTCTGGCGACGATGCGGTCGGGGCCCACCAGGATTTCGGCCAGCGCCTCCGAGCCGATCAGCTCAGTGCGCTCGACCCGTCCCCGTGTCAGCGACGGCGCGTCGGACGGGCTGAGGGTGATCTCTTCCGGGCGGACGCCGAGAAAGATCTCGCGCGCCTCGCCGCGTTCCGGCACATCGGCGCTGAAGCAGGGATGGCTCACCACGCTGCCGGAGCCATTGGGCCGGAGCGCGCAGCGCAACAGGCTCATTTCGGGCGAGCCGAGGAAGGTGGCAACGAAGGTGTTGGTCGGGCGCATGTAGAGTTCCATGGGCGGCCCCACCTGCTGGAGCCGGCCTTCGGAGAGAATGGCCACCCGTGTGCCAAGGGTCATGGCCTCGATCTGGTCGTGGGTCACATAGATGACGGTGAGACCCAGTTCCCGGTGCAACCTCTTGAGCTCGCCACGCATGTGGGTGCGCAGCTTGGCGTCGAGGTTGGACAGCGGCTCGTCGAACAGGAACACCTTGGGCTGGCGCACCAGCGCGCGGCCGATGGCGACACGCTGGCGCTCGCCGCCGGAGAGCACGTTGGGCTTGCGCTCCAGCAGGTGGGTGATGTGCAGGATCTCCGCCGCTTCGCGGATACGCCGATCGACCTCGGCCTTGGGCAGGCGGGACGCCTTCAGCAGCCCGAACGCCATGTTGCGGTAGGCGCTCATGTGCGGGTAGAGCGCATAGGACTGGAACACCATGGCGATGTCCCGCTTCTGCGGCTCGGCATGGGTCACGTCCTGCCCGTCGATCAGCAGGCGCCCGGTGGTGATCTCCTCCAGCCCCGCGACCATGCGCAATGTGGTGGACTTGCCGCAGCCGGACGGGCCGACGAGCACCATAAATTCCTTGTCGGCGACCGCGAGGTCCACCGCGTGAACGGTGGGCCGGCCCTGATAGGTCTTGCTGACGCCCTGGAGAACAACTTCAGCCATGCATGAAACTCCTACTTCAGGCCCGCGTGCATGAAGCTGTCGACGAAGCGGCGCTGGAAGATGACGAAGAAGAGCAGCAGCGGCGACACGACGACCACGGTCGCCGCCATCAGCCGCGTCCAGTCGGCGCCGCTGTCGGATTTTGCCAGCAGGCCGAGACCGATCGGCAATGTGCGCACGCTTTCCGAATTGGTGACCAGCAGCGGCCACATATAGTCGTTCCAGTGGGTCACCACGGCGATGATGGAGAAGGCCACCAGCGTCGGCTTCACCAGTGGAAGATAGACGTGCCAGAGGATGCCGAGATGCCCGCAGCCGTCGAGGCGTGCCGCGTCCGCGAGCTCTGTCGGCACCTGCCGGAAGGCCTGTCGCAGCATGAAGGTGCCATAGCCGGAGGCGACGAACGGCACGACCAGGGCGGGCAGGGAGTTAAGGATGCCGAGCTCGCGCACCGTGACGAAATTGGTGAGAAAGGTGGCGTAGATCGGAAACATGATCTGCAGCAGGAACAGCGTGAACAGGATGTTCTTGCCGGGAAAGTTGAGCCGCGCGAAGGCATAGGCGGCCAGCGTGATGGTGACGAGCTCGCAGATCAGGATGCCGCCGGTCACCAGCACCGAATTGATCAGGTAGGTGCCGAAGGGCGCCACCGCCATGGCGGCGGCGTAGTTGCTCCACTGCGCCACCGCGGGCAGGAAGCCGGCATGGGGATCGAACACTTCCGACCGCGTCTTCAGCGAGGTGACGACGATCCACACCAGCGGACTGATCCACAGGCCCAGAAGCGGAAGCAGCAGGGCGTGCAGCCAGTTTCTGCGCAGGGCGGCGCGCAGGGAGATTAGCGTGCTGCGGGAAGGGACGCGGGACGCGGCGGGGGCGGACAATTCGAGGGGATCCTGCAGGGTTGCCATGGGAAGCCTCAGCGACCGAGGTAGTGGACCCGTCGGCCGAACACCAGCGCAACGAGGGTAATCAGGCCACCGACGAACAGCAGCAGTACGTTGGCGAGCGTCGATGCGTAACCGATGTCCTGGTACTGGAATCCGTTCTGGTAGATGTAGAAAGTGAGCACATTGGTGGCATCGGCGGGGCCGCCCTGGGTCATTACATAGACGTAATCGAAAATCTGGTAGGAGTGCAGCAACCCGATGATGATGACGAAGTAGAGCGTGGGTGAGATCAGCGGGATGGTGATGTGGATCAGCCGCGTCCACGCCGGCACGCCGTCGAGCCGTGCCGCCTCATAAAGGTCCGAGGGCACCATCTGCAGTGCCGCCAGCAGGATCAGCATGAAGTAGCCGGAATACTTCCAGATGCTCATGATGATGATGGCGAACATGGCGGTGCGGCTGTCGTAGAGCCATTCGAGCTTGGGCAGGCCCAAGAGGGCGAGGGCGTCGTTGATCGGCCCGTAGCCGGGGGCGTAGAGGAACACCCACACCATGCCGGCGGCGACCGAGGGGATCATCACCGGATAGAAGAAAGCCGAGCGGTAGAAGGCCATGCCGCGGAGCTTGCTGTCGAGCGCGACCGCCAGCAGCAGCGCGCAGGCGATGGCGCTGGGAATGGTGACAAGGGTGTAGAAGGCGGTATTGGCCAGCGATTTCCAGAACAGGCTGTCCGTCCACAGCCGCCCGTAATTCTCCCAGCCGAGAAAGAAGATCTTGTCCGATCCCAGCATCACGTCGTGGAAGCTGAAATAGATCGAGCGCAGGATCGGCCAATAGGTAAAGGTGGCGAGGAAGAGCAGCGAGGGCGCGAGCAGACAATAGGCGAGGCCCGCCTCGCTGAGGCGCGCGCGAAGCCCGGAGCCTGTGACCATGCCGATCCTCATCGGGGGGCAATCCTCGTTGAACGTGACGTCTGTCGGAAAGCACGGAGTGCCGGCCGGTTCGGGCAGATCCGTGCGATCCTTTCGGACTGTCATGGCCGGTTGGATCCCGGCCATGACAGTCCGTATCGGGGGCGCCCGTCGTGGTGGGCGCCCGTGCCTCACGTGCGGCGGCGCAGCAGGCGCTGGATCTCGCGGTTGGAGTTATCCGCCGCCTCCTTCAGCGCGACGTCCGGCGCGGTGGAGCCGGCCAGCGTGCTGTCGATGGCGCTTTTCAGGTACTCGCGGACCTTGTGATAGCCGGGCACCTGCAGGAAGGCGCCGGCATAGGCCGCCTGCTCCAGCGCCACCTTGGCCTGTGGCACCTGCTCCAGATACGCCTTCATCTCGGGCGTTTCCCAGGAGGACTTGCGCACGGCAA
Source organism: Ancylobacter pratisalsi (assembly GCF_010669125.1). Taxonomy (NCBI): domain Bacteria; kingdom Pseudomonadati; phylum Pseudomonadota; class Alphaproteobacteria; order Hyphomicrobiales; family Xanthobacteraceae; genus Ancylobacter; species Ancylobacter pratisalsi. The sequence continues at coordinate 1,703,206 of NZ_CP048630.1, read as the reverse complement.
GATAGCCTGTGTCCCGGCACCATTGTGACTGCACCTCGGTGGATGTCATCCACTTGGCGAAGGTCCAGGACGCCTCGATCTGCGCGTCGGACTGCTTCTTGGCGATCATGATGGGACCGCCGCCCTGGCAGGCGCCGAAGGTCTTGTTCTTCGGCATGAAGGCCACGTCGACCTCGAACGGGGACGACTTGCGCAGGTTCGTCAGGGAGCCGGTGGAGTGGTAGAGCATGGCGGTACGCCCGGCCATGAAGTCGTTGGCCGACCCTTGCCAGGTCGAGGCCGGCGGCATCACGCCCGCCTTCACCATCTTCACCCAGAACTCCAGCGCGTCCACGGATTCGGGGCGTTCGAACAGCACCTTGTCCTTGGTCCACGGCACCAGCCCGTTCTGGCGGCAGTAGCACTCGAAAATCCAGTCGTGCCAACCGCCGCCAATGGTCAGGCCCCAGCGCTTCAGCTCGCCGTTCTCGCGCACGGTGAGCGCCTTGGCCACGTCGAACAGTTCGGCCCAGGTCACCGGTGCCTTGGCGATGCCGGCGGCCTTGAACATGTCCTTGTTGATGTAGAGCACCGGCGTGGAGGGTTGGAAGGGCAGCCCGTAGAGCTTGCCGTCGGAGACGCAGGTTTCCAGGAATCCGGGAAGGAAGTCCTGGTTGATGTCGGTTCCCTTCGCCTTCTCGGTGACGTCAGCGAGCGAATCGAGGCCGAGGAAGGTCTGCAGCGCCGAGTTGATCGGCAGCCAGGTGGAGGGCGGATCACCCACACCAAGAGCGGTGATCACTTTCTGCTCGGTATTGTCGTAGCTCCCGGCATAGATCGCTTCGACTTCGATGCCCTCATTGGTGGCATTGAAATTCGAGATCATGCCGGAAACGATGCGGTTGATGTCGCCGGAGACACCCACCGGATACATGAACTGCAGCTTCACCTTGTCCGCCGCGCGGGCACGCCGCGCGCCAAGGCCGGCCGCCAGGGTCGCCGCACCGCCGACGAGGACGCTACGCCGGGAAATGTGGGAAAATGTGGAATCGGCCAACACTTCTTTCCTCTCACAGATCGAGTGGGGTCGGGCAGGCGAACATCGCCCGCCACCGAACGGCAGCTGGATACGTGTGCCCCCAAGGGGAGAATGGACGCAGGAGCTCCTCGAAACGTGTCCAACGACGTGCGACTTAGGACCGTTTCGATGACAGTGACGTGACGTTAACTTTGGATTATTTGGAAATCGAGGCTATAAAATATGCAAGATGCACAAATAACCACACATTCCCTCGCCTGCCTCGACCAAACTTTGCGGAAGCTCTAGAACCGTCACGAACCTTCGCGGCAGCGCGTGTGGCAAATGGGTGCCGGCGCCGTCCGTAATGTTGGAGCGTCTTAATGTTGATCGCGCAACTTACCGATTTCCACGTCACCGTCCCCGGTGCCCGCGTGGGCGGCAGCGTGGATACGCGCGCCAATTTCGACGCCCTCGTGGCATATGTGGGGGCGATGCGCCCTCGGCCCGATCTGCTGCTTGTGAGCGGCGATCTCGCCGAGGCGGGGGTGGAAGCGGAATATGCGCATGTGCGCGCCGGGCTGGACAATCTCGGTATTCCCTATCTCGCCGTTCCCGGAAACCACGACATGCGCGCGCCCATGCGCGCGGCGCTCGGGCCGCGTACCGGCTCCGAGGCCGGCCATCTCGGGCTGGCGGCGGACCTGCCGGGGCTGCGCGTGGTGGGGCTCGATACGCTTGTCGAGGGCGCTGGCCACGGCGCCATCGGCGACGCGCAACTGGGCTGGCTTCAGGATATCCTCGGCGCCGGCGACGGGCGGCCGGTGCTGCTCGTCCTGCACCATCCCCCGTTCGTCACCGGCATCCCCGCTTTCGACGCCATCGGCCTTCGTGAGGGACGCTCCGCGCTGGAGGCGTTGCTGCGCGGGCGGTCCGACATTGCCGGCCTGCTGTGCGGTCATGTCCACAGGGCGCTGGTCGGCACCTTCGCCGGACATCGGGTGTTTGTGGCTCCCTCGGCCAGCCACCAGTTCGCACTGGATCTTGAGACGCCCGGCAGCTTCCGCGTGGTGCGCGAGCCCCCGCAGATCGCGCTCCATCGCCTGGTGGATGGCCGGCTGGTCTCCTGCCTGGTGCCCGCTGCCGCGGCGGGCGGCTGAGCGGGGCGTACGGATCGTTGCCGTCCGCGATGGCGCGCGCGCGCTTCATTGCTATATAGCGCTCATGACCAGCGAGACCCCCGCCCCCTCTGCGCGCGCCGCTCTGTTCTCCCCCGAAGAGGTGGAGCGCTATGCGCGTCACCTCGTGCTTCCCGAGATTGGCGGGCCGGGGCAGGGGAAACTGAAGAAGGCGCGCATGCTCGTCGTCGGCGCGGGCGGGCTCGGCGCGCCGGTGCTGCTCTATCTCGCCGCGGCGGGCGTCGGGCATCTGGTGGTGATTGACGACGACGAGGTGTCGCTGTCGAACCTGCAGCGCCAGGTCATCCATGCCACGTCAGCGGTGGGGCGCCCCAAGACCGAGAGCGCGGCCGCTTTTGTCGCCGCGCTCAATCCGCATGTGACGTTCGAGGGCGTGCGGGCCCGCCTCACCGTCGAGAACGCGCTGGCGCTTGTCGCCTCCGTCGACGTGGTGATCGACGGGTCGGACAATTTCTCCACCCGCTATCTGGTGTCGGACGCCTGCGCGCTGGCGGGGCGCCCGCTGGTGACGGCGGCGCTGGGGCGTTTCGATGCCACGGTGACCACGCTGCGCCCGCATGAGAAGGGCGCGGACGGCACGCCGAACCCAACCTATCGCTGCCTGTTTCCCGAGCCGCCCCCGGTGGGCACGGTGCCGAGCTGCGCCGAAGCCGGCATTCTCGGCGCGGTGGCCGGTGTCGCCGGCTCGCTGGCGGCGCTGGAGGCGATCCGCGCGGTGACGGTTTTCGGCGAGGGGCTGGTGGGCCGGCTGCTGATGATCGACACCCTCTCCATGCGTTTCGAAACGCTGAACTATGGCTGGGATCCGGACAACCCGCTCACCGGCACGCATCCCACCATCACGGATCTTTCCGCGCACCGGCGGTAAGGCGGCTATGCGCCCAGTTGATGCGCCAGCAGGTTGTTGTGGCCGGCAATCCATCCCGGAATGAGGAAGGCGTCGACCAGCACCCACAGGCCGACGCCGACCAGTAGCACCAGCCCGACCCCGACCGCCGCGAGAATGAGACCGAAAACCGTGAGCATGAGCTGCGCCACCGCGCTGCCCGTGCGCCCGCAATAGAACCGGTGGCCGCCCATGCCGCCGAGGAAGAACCAGAGCAGATAGGCGACGCCCATCGACTTCTTGTTGGCCTCGTAGAGCATCAGCGAGCGCGCGTCGCCACCCACCATCCCGACCCTGCTCGTATCCATTGGCGTACCCCCTGCCATAAAATGCAACCAATGATGGTGGATTTCAGAAGGGTTCGCTACTAGAAATTGCAACGCGGTCCGCCCGCCATCTGCGCGGGACATTCGCGTCCCGCCCGGCGGCTTCAGAGCATTGCCGGCAGGACCCGGTCGGGCGGGCGGTGGTCGTCCATGAAGGCGCGGATGTTGACGATCACCTTCTCGCCGGTGTCGATGCGCGCTTCCACCGTGGCCGAGCCCATATGCGGCAGCAGCACCACCTTGCCGGCGCGTGCGAGCTTGAGCAGCTTGGGGCTCACGGCGGGTTCGCGCTCGAACACGTCGAGCCCGGCGCCGGCGATCTCCCCGCCCTCGATCATGCGGATCAGCGCGTTCTCGTCGATCACCTCGCCGCGCGCGGTGTTCACGATATAGGCATCCCGGCGCACCAGCTTCAGCCGTCGGGCCGAGAGAAGGTGGAAGGTGCCGGGCGTGTGCGGGCAGTTGACGGACAGAATGTCCATGCGGGCCAGCATCTGGTCGAGGCTGTCCCAATAGGTGGCCTCCAGCTCCTCCTCGATCTGAGGGGGGAGCGGGTGCCGGTTGTGGTAGTGGATCTGCAACCCGAAGGCCTTGGCGCGCCGCGCCACCGCCTGGCCGATCCGCCCCATGCCGATGATGCCGAGCCGCTTGCCCCAGATGCGGTGGCCGAGCATCCAGGTCGGCGACCAGCCGGGCCACTCGCCATCGTCATTGTTGATCAGCGCGGCGCCTTCGGTCAGCCGTCGCGGCACGGCCAGGATCAGCGCCATGGTCATGTCGGCGGTATCTTCGGTCAGCACGCCGGGCGTATTGGTGACGGTGATGCCCCGTTCATTGGCCGCGACGACGTCGATATGGTCGACGCCATTGCCGAAATTGGCGATGAGCTTGAGGTTGGGACCCGCCGCTTCGATGACCCGGGTGTCGATACGGTCGCAGATCGCCGGCACCAGCACGTCGGCGGTGGCCATGGCCTGGGCGAGCTGGTCCTGTGTCATCGGCACGTCGTCGACGTTCAGCCGCGCATCGAACAGTTCGCGCATGCGCGTTTCGATCTTGTCGGGCAGTCTGCGTGTAACGACCACCAGCGGCTTCTTGCGGCCCATTTCAATCCCCGTGTGGACAGCCTTTGCGGCGATCAAGCTCCCGTTAACGCGGAGGGCACACACTCGCGCCGATGGGCGACGCGATCCTTAGCAGACGGGTCGGTGAAACACAAAAATGCACCGATTCGCAGTGCAGGCGGTGTCGTGCGGCCAGGCCGCAAGACCGGAGTTCAATCCCGGGACATGTTTCGGGACAGGGGTGAATGAGACGATGGCGGATGACGGGCTTTCGATGAGGGCAGGGCGCGTGCGCCTGCGCCGGGGGGCGGCATGGGCGCTTGGCGCGCTTCTTGTGCTGACGCCGCTGGCCGCCGGCGCGCAACAGAACGGCGCGCCGCAGGCGGGCGCGACGGCCGGGCGCACCAGCGGCCTGCCGGTGCCACGCTTCGTCAGCATCAAGGCCGACAAGGTGAATGTGCGCTCCGGCCCCTCGCTGGACCATGCGGTCGCGTGGGTGTTCACCCGCGCCGGTCTGCCGGTCGAGGTGACGGCGGAGTTCGAGACCTGGCGGCGGATCCGTGATTCGGATGGCGCCGAGGGGTGGGTCTATCACTCCATGCTGTCGGGCCGGCGCACCGCGCTGGTCAGCCCGTGGAGCAAGAGCGATCCGGTTCCGCTCTACGAATCGCGGGAGGAGACCTCATCGGTGAAGGCCCGTCTGGAGCCCGGCGTGCTCGGCAAGGTCGAGCATTGCGACGGCAAATGGTGCCGCTTCTTCGACGAGGGTTTCGACGGCTTCATCGAGCAGGAAAAGCTCTGGGGCGTCTATCCCGGCGAAAAGGTGGAGTGATCGACCGGGCCGGCGACGCGGCGCCCGGCCCGCGGCAAGGCCCCGTGCGCGACCGCACGGGCGCTCAGACGGCCGGCGCCGGCCGTGCCTCGATATAGCGCCGCTCCTGCGTGCGTCCGCCATAGCCATAGGCGTCGGCCCGCGCCTCGAACACATGGACATAGCTTTCCGTGTGCAGCGGCCCGAGAATCTCTCCGGCGGCGGCGAAGGTGGCGGCGATGAAGCCGGCCTTTTCGCCCTTCGTATTCGTGCCCTCGGTCACCCGGATGTCGAGCCAGAATCCGGCGAGCCCCTGCGCCGCCAGCGAGGCGCCGCCGCTGTACCAGCTCCCCGGCTCGAAACGCTGCACCGCCACGCTGGTCAACGCGGGATCCTTGCCCAGCCATTCCTGGGCGAGCCGTGCAGCTTCGCGCGCGAGGCGCGGCTCGACCTCGGGTGCAGTGGTCGGGCCGGGTGCGAAGGAAATCTGGATCATCGGCATGGAAGCCTCCCTGGCATCAGAATGATGAGGCGAAGCTAGCGCGGGCTCGTGAATGATGAAATCATATCGATCATGATAACTATGATGACAAAATGATATGAATGAAGCCCTCGATCTCGACACGGTGGAGACCTTCCTGCGGGTGGCCGAGCTGGCGAGCTTCACCCGCGCGGCGGAGCTCGCCGGGATCAGCCAGTCGGCGGTCAGCCTCAAGCTTCGCAAGCTGGAGGCGCGCCTCGGCCGTGTTCTGCTGGAGCGTACGCCGCGCCATGTCCGGCTGACCGCCGATGGCGAGCGCTTCCTGCCGCGGGCCCGGGCACTCGTGCTCGCGGAACGGGACGCGCGGCTGTGGGAAGCGCCGGCCCGGCGCCTGCGCATCGGCGTCAGCGACCATGTTGTCGGCGACAGCCTGGCGATGCTGTTGCGTCGTCTCGACGCGCTGGTGCCCGGCACTGTGTTCGAGATGCGGGTCGGGTTTTCCCGCGAATTGCTGGTCGCCTATGATTCGGGGGAGATCGACGCGGCCATCGTGCGCCGTGAGGCCGACCGGCGCGATGGCGAGGAGCTGCGTCGCGACGCCTATGGCTGGTTCGCCGCCCCGGAGCGGCGCGTTATAGCGGGCGAAGCGGTGCCGCTGGCTCTTCTGGAGGCTCCCTGCGGCGTGCGTGCGCACGCCATCCGCGCGCTCGGCGACGCCGGGATCGCGTGGCGGGAGGCCTTTGTCGGCGGAGGTGTCGCCGCCGTTGCGGCGGCTGTAACGGCGGGTCTTGCCGTGGCCCCGCTCGCGGCCCGGCTGGCGCCGGCGGGCAGTCGGGACATCGGCCCGCAGCTCGGTCTGCCGCCTCTGCCGCACGCGCGGATCATGCTGGTCGCCCGCGCCGGAGATGGCGCGCAGGGGCGGCTGATCAGCACACTCGCCGCCGCTTTTCGCGGCTGAGTGCCGCCGCTCGGGGCGGGCGTCGAAAAGCAAAAGGCCGGTCACTGGACCGGCCTTCATCTCATCGGATCAGTGGCGCTCAGGCCCGGATTACGCGCGGTGCTTGGGCTTCAGGCGCACCACCACGTCGATGCGGGCGACCTCATAGCCTTCCGGCGGCTCGGGAATGCGCTCCACCTCGACGGCGGCGCTGGGAATGTCGAGAAGGTGGTTCTCGCCTTCCATGAAGAAGTGGTGGTGGTCCGAGGGGTTGGTGTCGAAATAGGTCTTCGACCCGTCGATCGCCAGTTCGCGCAGCAGGCCCGCCTCGGTGAACTGGTGCAGCGTGTTGTACACGGTCGCCAGCGACACCGGGAAGCGCGCCTTGATCGCTTCCTCATGCAGGATTTCCGCCGACACATGACGGTCGCCTTTGGCGAACAGCAGCCATCCCAGGGCCAGACGTTGCCGGGTCGGGCGCAGGCTCACCTCGCGCAGCATATGGCGCACATCGTGGAATGGACAGCCATTGCGCGGCACCGCCGCCCCGTCGCGCAGACGCGCCACGGGCAGCACGGGCTCGTCATCGACGAGCACGCGGGAGACCGACACAGGATGGGGACGAACGGTTTCGCTCATCTCAACTTCCGACTAGGATAGGCCAGCGTTCCAGACACGTTGCACAAACGTCTCCGCTTCCGCCAGCACGCCAAACAGGACAACCACATCGCGGACGTTCATCACGCGATGCCGCATTTTTCATCTGGCATTATATCGGCACGCCCGCCGCCGGGGCAATATCGCGGCCGATGATAGTAATTATTCCAATGTAAATGCCCGCCCCGGCGCAACGATCGGCCCCCTTGCCCGCTGTCCCGGCCCCGTTTCGACGGGTGCCCCGCGCAGCGGTCAGCCCGGCGCCCGGCGCGGCTTTTCCGCATACGTGACATTTTCGGTTCCCCTACGGCAGCGGCGGTGGCTTTGAGCGCGATGGACGCTGTGATAGGAAGCGCCGGGCGAGCGGTACCTTGTGTCCTGTCGGGGGTACGAAGCCGGTCGCAGGTCCCGGCGGTCTGGCCGCTCAAGCGACAAGAAATGGAAGAGTACAGGGAAGATGGTGGAGCGGCAGTCGAGCTACACATATGAGGAACTGCTCGCCTGTGGGCGGGGCGAACTTTTCGGGGCGGGCAATGCGCAGCTTCCCGCGCCGCCCATGCTGATGTTCGACCGTATCACCGAGATTTCCGAGGATGGCGGCCCGAACGGCAAGGGGCACGTGCGCGCCGAGCTGGATATCAACCCGGATCTCTGGTTCTTCGCCTGCCACTTCATCGGCGATCCGGTGATGCCGGGCTGCCTGGGGCTGGACGCGCTGTGGCAGCTCGTAGGGTTCCATCTCGGCTGGCTCGGTTCGCCCGGCCGCGGGCGCGCGCTCGGCGCCGGGGAGATCAAGTTCTCCGGGCAGGTGCTGCCGACCGTGAAGAAGGTGGTCTACGGCATCGACTTCAAGCGCGTCATGCGCTCCAAGCTCGTTCTCGGCATCGCGGATGGCTGGCTGGAAGCCGATGGCGAGGTGATTTACCGCGCGGGCGATCTGAAGGTCGGGCTGTTCCAGACCTGACGCCTCCCGGCCCGATGCCGCCGCCGAATTCCCGCGCGGTGGCCCCTGTATCGCGCGGGTGGTGGCCCGGGCGGCTTTCCCGCCACACTTGCGAACTGCCGCCCGTGAGGCCATCTCGCGGGCTTTGAAGGAAAGGAAGCCTATGCGCCGCGTGGTCGTAACCGGAATGGGCATCGTCTCATCGATCGGCAACTCCACCCAGGAGGTGCTGGCCTCGCTGCGCGAGGGCAAGAGCGGCATCTCCCGTGCGGAGAGCTATGTCGAACACGGCTTCCGCAGCCAGGTGCACGGCGCGCCGCAGCTCGACCCGACCGAGGTGCTCGACCGCCGCGCCATGCGCTTCCACGGCGGCGGTACCGCCTGGAACCACATCGCCATGGACCAGGCGATCCGCGATTCGGGGCTTGAGGCGCACGAGATCTCCAACGAGCGCACCGGCCTCGTCATGGGTTCGGGTGGCCCGTCCACCCGCACCATCGTCGAAGCTGCCGACATTACCCGGAAGAACCACAGCCCCAAGCGCATCGGGCCGCTGGCGGTGCCCAAGGCGATGAGCTCGACCGCCTCGGCGACGCTCTCGACCTGGTTCAAGATCAAGGGCGCGAGCTACTCGATCTCGGCCGCCTGCGCGACCACCAACATCTGCATCGGCAACGCCGCCGAGATGATCCAGTACGGCAAGCAGGACGTCATGTTCGCCGGCGGCTGCGAGGATCTCGACTGGACGCTGTCCTGCCTGTTCGACGCCATGGGCGCGATGTCCTCGGACTATAATGACCGCCCGGCCGTGGCCTCGCGCCCCTATGACAAGAACCGCGACGGCTTCGTCATCTCCGGCGGCGCCGGCGTGCTGGTGCTGGAAGAGCTGGAGCATGCCAAGGCGCGCGGCGCGCGCATCTATGCCGAGATCGTCGGCTATGGCACCTCCTCCGACGGCGCCGACATGGTCGCCCCTTCCGGCGAGGGCGCGGAGCGCGCGATGAAGCTGGCGCTGGCCGGCGTCAACGGCCCGATCGACTACATCAACCCGCACGCGACCTCCACGCCGGTCGGCGATCTCAAGGAGATCGAGGCGATCCGCGCGGTGTTCGGCGACAAGTGCCCGCCGATCTCCGCCACCAAGGCGCTCACCGGCCACTCGCAGGGCGCCACCGGCGTGCACGAGGCGATCTATTCGATCCTGATGATGCAGAACGGCTTCATCGCCGCGAGCGCGCATATCGAGGAGATCGACCCGGCCTTCGCCGACATGCCGATCACCCGCGAGCGTATCGACAACGTGAAACTCGGCAGGGTGCTGTCCAACGGCTTCGGCTTTGGCGGTGCCAATGCGGTGCTGGTGCTCCAGCATCCGGATGCCTGACACCGTCCGTGCGGCGAAAGGAACAGCGGCATGAGCCTGATGCAGGGCAAGCGCGGCCTCATTATGGGCGTCGCGAACGATCACTCCATTGCCTGGGGCATAGCCAGGGCCGTGGCGGGGCAGGGCGCCGAGCTCGCCTTTACCTACCAGGGTGAGGCGCTGGGCCGGCGGGTGAAGCCGCTCGCCGAGAGCCTGGGCAGCAACACCGTGCTGCCCTGTGACGTCGAGGACCTCGAATCGGTCGACGCCGTCTTCGCCGCGCTGAAGGAAAAATGGGGCACGATCGACTTTCTGGTCCATGCCATCGGCTTCTCCGACAAGAACGAGCTCAAGGGCAGTTACGCCAACACCACCCGCGCGAACTTCACGCGCACCATGGTGATTTCCTGCTTCTCGTTCACCGAGCTGGCCAAGCGCGCCGCGGCGCTGATGCCCAATGGCGGCTCGCTCATCACCCTCACCTATGGCGGCTCCACGCGGGTGATGCCGAACTACAACGTGATGGGCGTCGCCAAGGCGGCGCTTGAGGCCAGCGTGCGTTACCTCGCCGCCGATTACGGTCCGCAGGGCATTCGGGTCAACGCCATCTCCGCCGGCCCGATCCGCACCCTCGCCGGTGCGGGCATTGGCGATGCGCGGCTGATGTTCAACTACCAGAAGCAGCACGCCCCGCTCCGCCGCACCGTGTCCATCGACGAGGTCGGCGGTGCCGCGCTGTACCTGATGTCCGACCTCTCCTCCGGGGTGACGGGCGAGATTCACTTCGTCGATTCGGGCTACAACATCATCTCCATGCCGCATCCCGACGCGCTGAAGGTGATCGAGGACGCGGTCGAGGCCGGCATCGCGGCGGCGGACTAGGGCGCACCCGCGCGCCCGTCCGCGGACGACGGCCCGCGCTGAGGTTGAAGGCCGTCCGCGGGAAGGGCGCTTGCCTGAGGGGAGCGCGTTGGAATGGTGTTCATCCAGCAGTTTCTGGTCATCGAGACCTTCGCCGTTCTTGGTGTGATCCTGTCGCTGACGGATCGTCACCGGCGCGCGGTGTTCGTCGTCGGCTTTCTCGTCATGCTGCCCAGCGCGGCCCTCATCGCGCTTCACGGCGCGGGTGCGCCCTGGCGGCGCTGGCTGATCGTGGCGCTGGTCGCCCTTTATGTCGGCCGGATGTGTGCGGTGCTCCTCGCCTGGTTCGCCACGACGGGCGCCGCCAAGCTCGACACCCCGTCGCTGGCGATGCGCATCGCCCTGCCGCTGGTTCTCACCAACACCGCCGGCTGGCTCTACTGCGCGCCGTTCTATTGGGCGAGCGAGCGGGGCGGGGGCTTCGATGCATGGGATGGGGCGGCGCTCGGGCTCTATGGCCTCGGCACCGTGATCCACGTCACCGCCGACTGGCAGAAGCACGCCTTCCGCCGCGACAGCGCCAATCGCGGAAAGCTGCTGGAGCGCGGGCTTTGGGGGCTGTGCCGCCATCCCAATTACGCCGGTGACACGCTGGTCTATGTGTCGTTCGCGGTGCTCTCGGGCTCCCTCTTCGGGCTGGTGGCGCCGGCTGCCGTCGTGCTGCAATACGCCTTCGACGCCATCCCGCGGAACGAGGCGATGAACGCCGCGCGCCATGGCGAGGTCTGGCACGCCTATGCCCGCCGGGTGAAGGTCTTCATCCCCTTCATCCTCTAGGGGAACCGCACCGGGCACCACCTGTCTCCGGGAATGATGGACAACCCCCGTTCGGGCGCTGACAAGTGCTGCCATGTAGCGATAAGGTATTGCACGTGCGGCATTATCATGTCGGTTCGCCGGCCAGGGCCGGTCCACGTGGGCAAGCTGGGGACATGATGCATTCGATTCTGGGGGCGGGGCCGCGCCGGTGTGAGACAATCGGTGTGGGCCATGGCTGCGCGCCGCGAAGCTGTGTGCGGCTGAGCGAGGATGCCGGCTGTTGAGTGCTTCCCGCGTCACCCCCCTTCTCATCGGCATCTCGACGGCGATCCTGGTCACCGGTGCGCTCCATCTGGCGCAGTCGGTGCTGGCCCCGGTGGCCTTCGCGCTGTTCATCATCGCCCTGGTCTGGCCGCTACAGGTGCGGCTGGAGGCGAAGATGCCGCCGCTGGTGGCGATGGTGCTCACGCTCATTGTCACCGTCATCGCGGTGTTCGCCCTCGGCTATCTGGTGGTGTGGGGCTTCAGCCATGTGGTGCACTGGCTGCTGGCCAATGTGGCGCGCTTCCAGGCGCTCTATGCCGAGGCGTCGGAATTCCTGGAGGGGCACGGCATCTACACCGCCGGCGCGCTCTCCGATGCCCTGAATGCCAGCGCGCTGATCCGGCTGTCGCAGAACCTTGCCGGCCGGCTCAACGGCATGATCGGCTTCGCCGTCGTGACGCTGATCTTTGTCATGCTTGGGCTGCTGGAGGTTCGCGTGATCGCGGCCAAGCTGGTGGCCGAGCGCGGGGAGGGCGGGCGCTGCTTCATCGCCGGCTGCACCGAGACGGCGGCCAAGTTCCGCACCTATATGGGCGTGCGCACGGTGATGAGCCTGATTACGGGCGTCGCGGTGTGGGCCTTCACGGCGTGGCTCGGGCTTGAGCTGGCGCTGGCCTTCGGCGCCATCGCCTTCGCGCTCAACTACGTGCCGTTTCTCGGCCCGCTGGTGGCGACGCTGCTGCCGACCTTCTTCACCCTCGCCCAGTTCGGCTCCTGGCGGCTGGCGATCGTGGTGCTGGTGGCGATGAACGTGATCCAGTTCTTCACCGGCTCCTATATCGAGCCGCGCGTCGCGGGGCGGGCGGTGTCGGTCTCGCCCTTCCTGGTGCTGCTGTCGGTGTTCTTCTGGGCGTTCCTGTGGGGCATTCCCGGCGCCTTCATCGGGGTGCCGGTGGTCATCGCCCTGCTCACACTGTGCGAACAGTCCGACAGCGCGCGGTGGGTGTCGCACCTGCTGTCGGGCCGGGAGAAAGCCTGATGCTCAAAATTCTCGGCCGCAGCCTGCGCCGTCTTGTCCGCTGGGTCAGCCTGGCCGTTCTCCTGCTGGCGATCGGCTTCCTTGGCGCCCGCATCTGGTTCGCCAGCAGCGGCGCGCCGCTGGAGCCGTGGCACACCTTCCAGCCGGAAGAGCTGAGCGTCGAGGAGATGGACCACGCCGACTGGCGCGGCTATCTCGCCCGCGAGGAGACCCTCTTCAACGAGGTGACCGCGGAGGTGGTGCAGAAGCTGCCCGAGGATGAGCGCGTCCCCTCCAACCGCTATTTCGAAGGCAGCGTCGTCTATCCCCCGCATCTGAGCCATGACTGGAACCGCTCCTACGAGCTCGTCCCCGAAGGCGAGCCGAAGGGCGCGGTGGTGCTGCTCCACGGCCTCACCGATTCGCCCTACAGCCTGCGCCATGTCGGGCGGCTCTATCAGGACGCCGGCTTCGTCGTGGTGGCGATCCGCCTGCCCGGGCACGGCACCGTCCCCGCGGGGCTGGCCGAGGTCGAATGGGAGGAATGGAGCGCGGCGACGCGGCTGGCGGTGCGCGAGGCGCATGCCCGCGCGCCCGGCAAGCCGCTGGAGATCGTCGGCTTCTCCAATGGCGGCGCGCTCGCCCTGCAATACGCGCTCGACGCCCTCGACGATGATGCGCGCGCCCGGCCCTCCCGGCTGGTCTTGATCTCGCCGATGGTGGGCATCACCCGTTTCGCGCGCTTTGCGGGTGTCGCGGGGCTGCCCTCGCTGCTGCCGGCCTTCGCCAAGGCGGCATGGCTGGGCATCATCCCGGAGTTCAACCCGTTCAAGTACAACTCCTTCCCGGTCAACGGGGCGGTGCAGTCCTATCAGCTCACCCAGGCCCTGCAGGGCGCCATTGCCGCCCATGCCTCGGCGGGACGGCTGGGGGAACTGCCTCCCGCGCTCACCTTCCAGTCGGTGATGGACTTCACCGTCTCCACCCGCGCGATCGTGGATGCCTTCTACGGCCAGCTGCCGGCCAATGGCAGCGAACTGGTGCTGTTCGACATCAACCGCAACACCAAGCTCGGCCCCCTGCTGCGCGCGACTTCCTATTCCGCCCTGCTCCGCACCCTGCCGCCGGCGCCGCGCAACTTCCGCAGCTCCGTCGTCACCAATGACCATGAGGCCAGCGAACAGGTGGTGGAGCGCACCATAGAGGCCGGGCAGACCGAGGAGACCTCGCGTCCGCTGGGCCTGGTCTATCCGCGCGACGTCTATTCGCTCTCCCATGTCGCGCTGCCGTTCCCGCCCACCGATTCGCTCTACGGGTCGGATCCCGACCCGGCGGAGAATTTCGGGCTGGAGCTGGGCGCGATGGCGGTGCGGGGCGAGCGCGGCGCGCTCATCGTCAATCTCGACGCGCTGGTGCGCATGTCGTCGAATCCGTTCTTCTCCTACATGATCGAGCGGATCGGCGAAGGCATCGGCGAACAGCGCGCACCCTAGCCGGCCCTGTCCCGCCAGCCCCGCCACGCCGGCCGGGCGCCGGCATTGCCGTGTCCGCTGCGCCCACATTCCGCCGCGAACAAAAAAACCGCGACGGCCGGTGGGGCCGCCGCGGTCCGGTCATTCGTCCGGTGGGTGCTGTCAGCAGCGCACGGCGACGGCGTTGCCGTAGCGGTCGCGGGTCCAGCATTCCTTGGGCGAGGTCGCCGCGCCGATGACAGCGCCGGTTGCCGCGCCCACGCCCGCGCCGATGGCCGCACCCGTGCCGCCGCCGGCGATGCCGCCGATGATGGCGCCGGCGCCGCCGCCGATCAGGGCGCCGGTGCCGGTGCGCTTCTCGGTGGTGGTGCAGCCGGCGAGCGCAATGCCGAGCGCGGCGATAGTGATGATCCTGAGCATGATTTGCCTCCCGCTACAGGCGGATGTTGGTCCAGTGACAAAGCCGAGTTTTCTCACCCCCCGGAAAGGCTGGCCGTCGGCTTCTCACGGCCTGCCGTTGCCAAATAGAGCGCCGGTAGGAAGATCAGGGTTAGCACGGTCGCGATCATAAGACCTCCCATGATCGCAAAGGCCATCGGGCCCCAGAACACAGTGGGGGCAATCGGTATCATGCCGAGGACGGTCGAGACGGCGGTGAGCATGATCGGGCGGAAGCGGGTGACGCAGGCGTCGGTCACCGCCTCGCGCACGTTTTTGCCGGCCGCGCGCTCGGCCTCGATCTGGCCGATCAGGATGACCGCGTTCTTGATGATCATGCCGAGCAGGGCCAGAATGCCGAGAATGGCGACGAAGCCCAGCGGCCGGTTCGACAGCAGCAGCGCCAGCACCACGCCGATCATGCCCAGCGGCCCGACGCTCAGCACCAGCAGCAGCAGGCGGAAGCGGCGAAGCTGCGCCATCAGCACGGTGAGCATGATCAGCAGCATCAGCGGCACCACGGCCACGACGGAGGCCAGCGACTTCGCGCTTTCCTCCACCGTGCCGCCCACCACGACCTTGTAGCCGCGCGGCAGCCCGGCGTTGAGGGCCGCGAACTGCGGCTCCAGCCCGCGCACCACGGTCTCGGGCAACTGGCCGGGCTTCACGTCGGCCTGCACGGTCAGCGTCGGCACGCGGTCGCGGCGCCACACCAGCGGGTAGGTCTGCTCATAGTCGAAGGTGGCGAACTGGCTCAGCGCCACGGTGCGCCCGTTCGGCAGCGGGACCTGCAGCGTGCGCAGCGTGTCGAGCGAGACGCGCTGCTCGTCGGTGGCACGCACCACCACGTCGACGAGATGGATGTCGTCGCGCACCTGCGTCACCGGCGCGCCGGACACCACCGTGTTGAGCACATTGGCGATGGTCTGCGTCGACAGGCCGAGCTGGCGGGCTTCGTCCTGGTTGACGCGGATGCGGATCTCGCGCGCCGGATCGATCCAGTCGTAATTGACCTTTTCCGCATACGGGCTGGTGGCGATGATCTCCGCGACCTTGAAGGCGATATCGCGCACCTGTGTCAGCTCGGGACCGGAGACCCGGTACTGGATCGGCCAGCCCACCGGCGGGCCCAGCTCCAGCGGGTAGACCCGCGCCACCACCGCGGGGAAGTGGTCGGCGAGCGTCTTCTCCAGCTTGTCCTGCAGCCGCTGGCGCGCCTCCACATCCTTCGCCACGACCACGGCCTGGGCGAAGAAGTCATTGGGCAGCTGGGCATTGAGCGGCAGGTAGAAGCGCACCGCGCCCTGCCCGACATAGGTGCTCCAGCGCGCCACGTCCGGATCGTCCTTCAGCGTGGCATCGAAGCGCTGGGCGACGTCCTGCGTGGCGTAGATCGAGGCGTTCTGCGGCAGGCTGAGGTCGACCAGCAGCTCCGGACGGTCGGAAGAGGGAAAGAACTGCTGGGGAATGAGCGGAATGGCCAGAATGGACAGCACGAACGCGCCCACGGTGAGCCCGATCGTGAGCCAGCGGGCCGTCAGTGCCGCCGATAGCATGCGGCGATAGGCCCGCTCGACCGCGCCCGGCCCCTTGGCCGAGCCGGGCTTCGGCGGCTTGAGGATGGCCAGGCCCAGCAGCGGCGCGAACACCACCGCCACCACCCACGACACAAGGAGGGCGATGGAGACCACGGCGAAGAGCGAGAAGGTGTATTCGCCCGCCGAACTCCTCGCGAAGCCGATCGGCACGAAGCCGGCGATGGTGACCAGCGTGCCCGCCAGCATGGCGACGGCATAGGTTTTGAACGCGTAGATGCCGGCCACCTCCTTCGGTTCGCCGAGGGCGAGCCGGTTGAGGGTGGCGTCCGTCGTCGTCATGGCGTCGTCGACCATCAGCGCGAGCGCGATGATCAGCGCGCCCAGCGAGATGCGCTGCATGTCGATGCCGACGAGCTGCATCACCGCGAAGACGATGGCCAACGTCAGCGGAATCGCCAGCGCCACGATCAGGCCGGGGCGCACGCCAAGCGAGAGGAAGCTGATCGCCAGGATGATGGCGACCGCCTGCCACAGCGATTCCATGAATTCGGCGATGGAGCCCTTCACCGTCACCGCCTGGTCGGCCACCAGATGGGGTTCGATGCCGATCGGCATGTCGGCGGTGATCTCCGCCATCGCCGTGTCGATATTGCGCCCGAGGGTGAGGATGTCGCCACCCTCGCGCATGGCGATGGCGAGGCCGATGGCAGGTTCGCCATTGGTGCGGAACAGCGGCTGCGGCGGGTCGGCAAAGCCGCGCCGCACCGTGGCGATGTCGGCCAGGCGCAGCATCCGCCCGTCGACGGCGAAATTGATGTCGCGAATGTCGTCTTCCGAGCCGAACGCGCCCGAAACCTGGATCGCCAGCTTCTCATCGCCGGTCTGGATGGTGCCGGCGGGCTGCACCACGTTCTGTGCCTGCAGCGCGGCGATGAGGGCGGAGCGGTTGATGCCGAGGCTGGCGAGTTCCTGCATCGAGAACTCGACGAAGATGCGCTCGTCCTGCGCCCCGAGAATCTCGATCTTCGAGACGTCGGGCACATGGAGCAGCTTGGAGCGCACCTCCTCCACATAATCGCGCAGCTCGCGATGGGTGAAGCCGTCGGCGGTGAAGCCGTAGATCAGTCCGAACGTGTCGCCGAATTCGTCATTGAAGCCGGGGCCGATCACGCCGGCCGGCAGCGTGTGGCGCATGTCGCTTACGCTTTTGCGCACATGGTACCAGAGGTCGGGCACCTCAGAGGCGGTGGTCGCGCCCTCCAGATTGACGAAGATCGTCGTCACGCCGGGGCGAGTGTAGCTGCGGATGAAGTCCAGCTTGGGCGTTTCCTGCAGCCTGCGCTCGATGCGCTCGGTCACCTGTTCCAGCATGTCTTCCACGCTGGCGCCGGGCCACGCCGCCTGCACCACCATGGTCTTGATGATGAAGGACGGGTCCTCGCTGCGGCCGAGCCGCGCATAGGAGAACAGGCCGGCGACGATGGCGACGATCATGAAGAAGATCACGAGCGAGCGCTCGCGGATCGCCCATTGCGAGAGATTGAAGCGCATCAGGCCCCCGATCCCAGCAGGCGGACCTTCTGGCCCGGATGCAGCGCCTGGACGCCCGCGGTCACCACGACTTCACCCGCGTCGAGCCCGCTCGCCACCGCGACGCTCGCCGGGTTGAAGGCCAGCACCTCGATATTGCGCAGCGACACCGTCTCGTTCGCGGTGTCGACGACCCACACCGCCGGCATGCCGTTGAACGCGGTCAGCGCCGAAGCCGGGATCTCGACCCGCGCGTCGCCCGCCACCTTCACATGGCCGGTCACGGTGGAGCCGAGCCGCATCGCCTCTGGCGGGTTGTCGAGCCCCACCCGCACGCGGAAGGTGCGCGTCACCGGGTCCGCCTGCGGCGAGACCTCCCGCACCCGCCCGATGGCGGTGACGGAGGGATCGCTGGCCAGGCTGACGGTGATGATCGGCTCGGCCGGGGTGGCGCGCAGCAGCGCGGCGGGCACGTCGAACACCGCGTCGCGGCCGCCCTGGCGGGCGAGCTGGAGGATCATCTGCCCGGCCTGCACCACCTCGCCCGGCTCGGCGCCGCGCGCGGTCACGGTGCCCGGGCCGTCGGCCTCGAGCTGGGTATAGGCGAGGTTGTCGGTCGCGATCTTCAGCTGCGCCTCGGCATTGTCGACCCCCGACTGCGCCGACTGCATCCCCGCCATCGCGGAATCGTGCTGGGCGCGCGTGGTGAAGCCGCTCTTGAGCAGCTGGTCCTGGCGGTCGAAGGCGTTGGTGGCCTTGACGAGCTGGCTTTCGGCGGCGGCGAGCGCGGCCTGGGCGGAGCGCAGCGCGTTGCGCGCATTCTGCGGGTCGAGACGGGCGACCACCTCTCCGGCCTTCACTGTGTCGCCCACATTCGCCGAGCGCTCGATCATCCGCCCGGACACGCGGAACGCCAGCGCCACCTGGTCCTGCGCCTGCACGTCGCCGGTCAGGCTGGCGGTTTCCCCGCCCTGGTTGAGCGCGACCGTGATCGTGCGCACCGGGCGCGGGGCCGGCGCCTGCGCTTCCTCTTCCGCCGAACAGGCACCCAGCAGCAGGGCGGCCGCGAGCGTCATGCCCTTCCACTTCAATGGGCGACGCGCGGCACGGCGCGGTTGGCTCAGCGGGTCCGGCCGGGAACGCGGAAAGGGATGTTCAGCCATGAAATCACGCAGGCTCATTTCTGGAGTGACGGGCGGAGCGGAAAAGCCGGTGCGCTTCCCGCGCGGGGACCGGGAAGGCAGGCGGGCCAGCCTTTTTTATAGCCGTTCCGCGGCAGGCTGCGATCAGCCGGGAGTCCCGGCAGTGTGCATCTCGTCTCAATCGGTGCCGTGACAATCAAGCGCCAAGTCCCCGCAGCAGGTCGCCGAGGTCGTCGAGCCGCGGTGCGGGCGGCCGTCCCGCGCGGGGGGCAGGGGGCAGGCCCGAAAGCGCGGCCTCGCGCACCTCGCGCGGTGTGCTGCCGAACACGGCCTTGAACGCCCGGCTGAAACCGGACGCGTCGGGGAAACCCATCTCGTCGGCGATCTGCACGATCGGAAGGCTGTTGGTGGTGTCGCACAGGCGGGCATGGGCGGCCAGCAGGCGCTGGCGCTGGATGTAGCGCATGACCCCGCCCAGCGGTTCGAACAGCCGGTAGAGACGCGAGCGCGACACGCCCAGCTCGCGACAGAGCAGGTCCGCACCCAGCGTGGGCGCGCGCAAGTGCTGGCGCACCACCACCCGCGCCCGCTCGCGCAGCGTCGCGATTAGCGGCCCGCGCGCGGCGTGAAGCCGGTCCGCCTGCGGGACGAGGCAGGCGGCGAGCATCACGCGCGTCATCTCCACCATCGCGGGAACGGTGGCGGGGTCGAGATCGGGCAGATGACGCGCCAGGCTTTCCAGATAGTCGCCGAGCATCAGGCTCAGCCCGGTCTCGGGCAGCACCGGTGCCAGCGTGTCGAATTCGGCGGCGTCCGCGCCGAACATGTCGCGCGGGATATAGAGCGAGAGCACATGGGTATCGCACGCCTCTCCCTCGAAGGGACGCGCGAGGGAGCGGAAGCCGAGCAGCCGCGCCCGCTCGGGTCCTGTCGCCAGCACCAGGCACCAATGGTCGAGCGGATCGCGCGTGAGGTGGCGCCAGCGCCGTGCGGAAGGCGGGCCCGGCAGCCATGCCTCGGTCAGGGCCAGCCGCCCGAAGTCCCAGGACAGATGGTCGACCTCGAATTGAGGGGGGCATTCCGCCGGCAGGGAAAGGTCGATGGCGGGCGCACAGAAGGCACGATACGCCTCGAACTGCTCGCTCGCGGCACGCCCGCGCGTGCTGAAGCGCATGGGCTGCATCGGCGCCCGGCGGCCGCCCGCATCGCTTAACGCTGTCGCCCACAGCAAATTCAAGATGAACCCACCCTGTCACATCGCAGGAATGTCCGGTCCTCTGGACATTTCCGGCTGATACACCGCCCCCCGGCGATGCCAGTCCATATCTCAACCGGGCGCCCCTCGCACCCGCCGCCCTCATGTCCGTTCGTAGTATAATTCTAAACAGCGATGTAGAACAGAGTACCTCAGCGCGCCCGTCGCCCGCCGCTGGCGTCCGGTGGTCGCCGGCCTCACACGGCCCTCATCTGACACCGCGCCTCCACGCCAACGCGGTCGGCAGAAGGCATCCCTGCCGGGCGGGCCGCCAGTGCCCGCATCGCATCCTGCCGGCCGTGCCATCGGAATCGGTGAGCGTCAGATTCCCCGCGCCGCATCCAGCGCTGGTCGCGCGTGGGAGCCGTCCGGCACGTGGCGGGTGGCCGCGTTCGCCGGTGCGCGGGCGCCTCGCCCTCGCCTTGGAAGGGGCCGATCCGGCGCTCCCCGCAAGGGTGAGACGCGCGGGCGACATGGTGCGGAAAGATCCAACCTTGCGGGCCCTGCCGCGCCGGGGCTCTTGCCACGCGCGTCAGGTCTTGCCTTAGTGGAGGCACGTCTCTCGCGCACCGACGCACCTCCGCAGGCTCGGGACATGACATCATCCTTCGTTTGTTCGGCTGTGCTGCGCGCGGCATCGCTCTATCTGCTCTGGATCGCTCTGGCCGGCGTGGCGACGGCGGAGCTTGTCGTTGGCGTGCCGGTGGTCCTGCTCGCGGTGTGGGCCAGCCTGCGGCTGTTGCCGCCCGCGCGGACCCACCACGGGCCGTCCCGCGCCGCACTGCGTGCGCTGGCGATGCTGGTGCTGCGCCTCCCGCTGCAGTCGCTGGTCGCGGGCATCGACGTCGCGCGCCGCGCGATTTCCCGGCCGCTGCGATTGCAGCCCGGCGAGGTGGTCTGTGCCTGCGCGCTGCCGCGCGCCGGCGCGCCTCGTGGCGATGAGGACATGGCGCCCGGCGCCGGCATCGCGCGCGGTGTCTTCCGCGTTCTCCTCGCGCTGCAGCCGGGCTCGCTTCCGGTGGCCGAGCGGGAGGATGGTGCTCTGATCGTGCACTGTCTCGATGTCACCGCACCGGTTGCGGACCAGCTGGCCCATGAGGAAGCGCTGTTCTCGGCCGCCATCGGCCCGATCGCGGCCGGGGGGCGAACGCCTTGAGCGTGTTCCTCGTCGCGGTGGGGGCATTCATCCTGCTCATGATCGGGCTCGGGCTGGTTCGCCTGCTGCGTGGCCCTTCCGCGGCTGATCGCATGATGGCGGCGCAGCTCGCCGGCACGGGCCTCGCCGCCGTCTGCCTCTTGCTCGCCAGCGCCAGCGGGATGAGCGCGATCGCCGATGTCGCGGTGGCGCTGGCGCTTCTGGCCGCCCTCGGCGCGGTGGCGCTGAGCCGCCATGCCGGCCCCGCGCGCGAGCCCGGCGAATGAGCGCGCTCATGGATGCCTTCACGGTGTTGATGGTGCTGGCCGGCGCCTTCTTCTTCATGGCGGGGACCGTGGGCCTGCTGCGCTTTCCCGATGCGCTGAGCCGGCTGCACGCCCTCACCAAGGTCGACACGCTGGGCCTTGGCCTGATCGCGCTCGGCCTGCTGCCGCAGGCGGGGGGTCCGCTCGCCGCGCTCAAGATCCTGCTGGCCCTGGGGCTGGTGCTGTTCGCCGGGGCCGTGGCCGGCCAGCTCATAGCGGCCGTGGCCCGGCGCGAGCGGCGCGACGACAATGGCGCCGGGAAACGGAGCGCCCCGTCGTCATGACCCTCGCGCTGGATGCCCTCCTGGCCCTGCTGCTGCTGGCGGTCGCCGGCTTCACCGTATGGGCGCCCGGCACCCGCGCGGCGGTGATCGGTTTCATCACGCTCGGGCTGCTGCTGGCGCTGGCCTGGGTGCGCCTTGCGGGCGTCGATGTCGCGCTGACGGAGGCAACGGTCGGGGGCGGGGCGACCGGCATCCTGTTGCTGCGCGCATGGGCCCGTCTGGGGCCGTCGCCGGTGCCGGTGTCGGGCAGGGGGCTGCGGCTCGCCGCGTCCGCGCTCGCCGGGCTGGTGACGCTGGCGCTGGCGCTGTTCGTGCTCGCCCTCCCGCCCGAGGGGCCTTCGCTTGCCGCGCCCGCCATCGCCGGCATCGATACCTTCGGTCTCGGCAACCCGGTGACGGCGGTACTGCTGGGCTATCGCGCGCTGGACACCTTGCTGGAGAAGATTGTCCTGCTGCTCGCGGTCATCGGCGTCTGGGCGCTGGCCCGCGACGCGGACTGGGGAGGGCCCCCGCTTCCGCTCGCGGGGCTGGCGAACGGCGATGAGCGCGACACGTCTCTCGCATTGATGGCGCGCGCGCTGCCGCCCATCGGCATCGTCTTCGGCCTCTATCTGGTCTGGATCGGGGCGGATCATCCCGGCGGCACCTTCCAGGGTGGAGCGGTACTGGCGGCGATGTGGCTGCTGGCGATGCTGGCCGGTGTCGCCGCCGCGCCCCGCACCGGCTCCCCCCGGCTGCGCCTGGCGCTGGTCGCCGGCCCGGCGCTGTTCATCGCCGTTGGCTTTGCCGGCGTTCCCCTCGCTGGCGCCTTCCTCACCTATCCGCCCGATCTGGCCAAGGCCATCATCGTCGCCGTCGAATTCGCCCTCACCCTCGCCGTCGCGGTGGTCGTCGTGCTTCTGGTCGCCGGTCCGGCCGGGCAGGTGCGGCGATGAGTGCGGCGATGAGCGCGGCGACCATCATGGGCCTCGCGGCGGCCGGCCTCGTCGGCATCGGCCTCTTCGGCCTCATCGTCCACCCCACGAACCTCATGCGCCTCGTCAGTTTCAATGTCGCGGGGGCCGGGATCTTCCTGCTGTTCGGGGTCGCGGCGCGGCGGGGGGCCGCGGCGGGCGTGGCGGCTGATCCGGTGCCGCAGGCGCTGGTGATCACGGGCATCGTCGTCGCCTTCGCCGCCTCCGCGCTCGCGGTCGCGCTCATCCTCGCCCACGCTGAAGCCAATGCTGACGCGCGGCACCGTGAGGGCGAAAACGAATGAACGCCGGGATCAGCTCGGAGGACGGCCTGCTTCTGGTGCTGGCCGTGATGCTGCCGGCGGTGGGCCTCGTCGCTATGTTCGTCTGGCCGTTCCGTGCGCCGGAGCGGGCCGCTTTTCTGCTTTATGTTCCAGGACTTGCAGTGGCGATCGCTGTCCTCTCCAAGGTCATGGAAACGGCCGCCCCGCTCACCTATGTGCTGGGTGGCTGGGCGCCGCCGCTTGGCACCCTGCTGCGCGCGGACGGTGTCGCGGCCATGATGTTGGTGGTCACGGCGCTGATCCTGGGCCTTGTCGGGCTCTCGGCCTGGCCCTCGTTTCGCACCCCTGCCGGCGAGAGGCAGACGCGCCGCGCCTTTGCCTTCTGGGCCTTGATGCTGGGACTGTGGAGTGCGCTCAATCTCGCCTTTCTGGCGCGGGACCTGTTCACCCTGTTCGTGGCGCTGGAATTGCTCACCTTCGCGGCCGTTCCGCTGGTGGCGCTGGAGGGCAAGGGCGAAACGCTGGCGGCGGCGCTGCGCTACCTGCTGTTCGCGCTCGCCGGCTCCGGCCTCTATCTCCTTGGCGTTGCACTGATTTATTCCCGCTATGCCACGCTCGACATTGGCACGCTGGCCGACATTGCAGGTGGCGGCGACGCGCTGGCGCTGGGGCTGATGACCGCGGGGCTCATGGCGAAGACCGCGGTGTTTCCGCTCCATCTGTGGCTGCCCCCCGCCCATGCGGCAGCGCCCGCGCCGGCAAGCGCGGTGCTTTCGGCGCTGGTGGTGAAGGCGCCGTTCCTCATCATTGTGCGGCTGTGGTTCGAGCTTGGCGGAGGGCCCGGTCCTGTCGGGCCGGCCTCCGTGCTGCTGGCCGGGCTGGGCGCCGCCTCCATCCTGTGGTGCAGCGTCATGGCGCTGCGCCAGTCCCGTCTGAAGCTGATGATCGCCTACTCCACCGTTGCCCAGATCGGCTACCTGTTCCTCATGTTTCCGCTGGCGGACGCGGCGCAGCCGGCGCTGACGCCGGGCTGGACGGGGGGCATGCTCCAGCTGGTCTCTCATGCCTTCGCCAAGGCGGCGATGTTCGTGGCCGCCGGCCTCATAGCCGAAGCGCTCGGCCATGACCGCATCGACGATCTCGCCGGCGCCGCCCGCGCGGCGCCTCTGAGCGTGGCGGCGCTGGCGCTGGCGGGGCTCTCGCTGGTCGGCCTGCCGCCGAGCGGTGGTTTCAACGCCAAGGCGATCCTGCTGAGTGCCGCCGTGGCGCAGGGGCAGTGGTGGATCGCGATCGTCATTCTCGCGGGCGGCGTGCTGGCGGCGGGCTATGTGTTCCGCGCCATCGGCCGTGCGACGGGCGAGCCGGACGCCGGCCTCGTGCTGCGGCCCGTGTCGCGCTGGCGCGAGGCGGTGCCGCTCGCGCTTGCTCTGTGTGCGCTGCTGCTGGGCTTCGTCCCGCTGCGTCCGCTTGCCCTTTTCGCGATAGGAGCCGCCCCGTGAGCTTCGCCGCGCTCCTGCTCGCCGCCGCTCTTATCCTGCCGCTGCTCCTGGCCGGCCTTCTCGCGGCCGGGCGGCTGCGGACCGGCGCGCTGGAATTGCTCGCACTCGCGCCTTTGCCCGCGCTCGCGGCTGCGCTGCTGGTGCCGCGCGGGGCGCTGGTGCTGTCGCCGCCGCCGCTGCGCATCGTGCTCGCGGTGGACACGCCCGGCGCGGTGCTGCTCGGCGGGGCGGCGCTGCTCTGGGCGTTCGCGGGGCTCTATGCCCGCCATTACATGGCCAGGGACCCGCACGCTGCGCGTTTCGCCTTCTGGTGGCTGGCGACGCTCGCCGGCTCGCTGGGAACCTTCGTGGTGGCGGATCTGGCGAGCTTCTACCTGATGTTCTCGCTGGCCAGCCTGTCGGCCTTCGGCCTGGTCGCTCATGAGCGCTCGGCTGCCGCGCAGCGCGCCGGGTTCATCTATATGGGTCTCGCCATCCTCGGCGAGGCGCTGCTGCTGCTGGCCTTCGTGATGTTTGCGAATGGAGGCGAGGGCAATCCGCTGATTGCGGAGACGGTGGCGCGTCTTTCCTCGTCGCCGCTTGGCGGTGTCACTCTCGCCCTGCTGATCGTCGGCTTCGGCATGAAGATGGGATTGGTGCCACTCCACGTCTGGATGCCGCTGGCCCACCCCGTGGCGCCGATGCCAGCTTCCGCCGTCCTGAGCGGCATCATCGTCAAGGCGGGCGTCATAGGCCTCATCCGCTTCCTGCCGCTCGGGTCCGCTTCGGCAGGGCAAGGGCTGGCGGGCTGGGGCGCGTTCCTCACCGCTCTCGGCCTGGTCACGGCCTTCTATGGCGTCGCGATCGGAATCACCCAGCGCCATCCAAAGACCGTGCTGGCCTATTCCACCGTCAGCCAGATGGGATTCGTGGCCGCCATCCTCGGCGCGGGCCTCGCCTCGGGCGCTGCGGCGACGGCGTCGATCACGGCCGTTTATGGCCTGCACCACATGCTGGTGAAGGGCACGCTGTTCCTCGGCGTGGGTGTCGCGGTGTCCGGTCGCCATCGCGCTGTAGTGTCCGGGGTCATGGGCCTGCTGGCGCTCAGCCTCGCCGGCCTGCCGTTCACCAGCGGCGCACTGGCGAAATACGCGGCCAAGGAGATCATCGACGGCGGCCTCGCCAGCAGCCTTGCCTCGCTGTCCGCGGCGGGAAGCACGCTGCTGATGCTGCACTTCCTGCAGTGTCTCTCAACCTTCGGGAAGGCCGGCGCGGCGCCCGCGAAAGCACCTGTGCCGGGGCTTGTGCTGCCCTGGGCTTTGACCGCCCTGATCTCCCTCGCGCTGCCCTGGCTGCTGTTCGGCCCTGTTACCGGGATCCCCACGGACGCCGTGTTTTCGCTGGCGGCGCTGTGGGGCGCGCTCTGGCCGGTGCTGATGGGGGCCGGGCTCGCGATCGCGCTGCGGCGGTTCGCCTGCCGCCTGCCGCGCGTGCCGGAGGGCGACCTTGTCGTGCTGGCGGAGGCCGGCGCGCCCCTGATCCTGCGTGCCGGGGCAGCCCTTGAGCGGGGGGATGCCGTTCTGCGCCAATGGCCCGCCGGCCTTTCGGCGCTTGTCTGCGTGGGGCTGGCGCTGGCGGCTCTGTTGCATTGGGGACGCTGACTCACACCGAATGCCGCCGCCGGCCAAAGGCCCTCGTTCCGTTGGCTGACTTCTCTGGTATAGGTGCGGCTTCCGGGGTTCAGCGTATCGGTCTGGGCATGCGTCTCGCCGCAATCCTCTTCGCCTGCTTCATGCTTGCCGGATGCGCGACCCGTCCCACGGGAGTCCTGGCTCCGATTGCCGCAGCGGCGCCCGACGCGACCTCCGTCGACATGCTGGTCGCAACCACCCGCGAACCGACCGACAACATCAACGTCCTCTTTACCGGAGAGCGCGGGTCGGCCATCGCCTACACCGCCTTCGACATTTCGATCCCGCCGGCCGCCAATCGGCGGGTCGGCGAGGTGCAGTGGCCGCGGCGCCTGCCGGCCAATCCGGAGCGTGAGTTCGCCACCCTCTCGGCCACTCCGGTCGAGGGCTCCGGCGCGGCGAAGGGCTGGCTTCACGAGCATTTGCCCAAGAGCAAGCGCGTGTTGATCTTCGTGCACGGCTTCAACAACCAGTTCGAGGACGCGGTCTACCGTTTCGCCCAGATCGTCCACGATTCCGGCGCTGACGCCGCCCCGGTGCTGTTCACCTGGCCCTCGCGCGGCAGCATTTTCGCCTATGGCTTTGATCGCGAGAGCGCCAATTTCTCGCGCGATGCGTTCGAGCAGATGGTCTGGCGCGTCGCCAGCGATCCCGAGGTGCGCGACGTCACCATCATGGCCCATTCCATGGGCGCGTGGCTGGCCATGGAGGGGCTGCGCCAGATGGCGATCCGCCGCGGCCACCTGCCGGCGAGCATCCACAACATCATTCTTGCCTCACCCGATCTCGACGTCGACGTCTTCGCCAAACAGTGGATTTCGCTCGACGGGCCGACCGCGCGCTTCACCATCTTCACCTCGCAGAACGACCGCGCTTTGGCACTGTCACGTCGCTTCGCCGGCAATATCGACCGGCTGGGCCAGATCGATCCCTCCGCGCCGAACTACTACGCACGGCTGGAGCGGGCTGGCATCGTGGTCATCGATCTTACCGCGCTGCGCGGTGGTGATTCCTTCAATCACAACAAGTTCGCCGAATCCCCGGAAGTCGTGCAGCTCATCGGCACGCGACTGGTCGCGGGGCAGAAGGTCACCGATTCCGATCCCAGCCTGGGTGAGGTCATCGGCGCCACGGCGATAGGCGTCGGTCAGGCGGCGGGCGGCGTCATCACCGCGCCCATCGCGGTGTTCGACCCCGCCCTGCGCCGGGCGGCAACTCCCTAGCGCGCGCTGGGCACCATCGTTGCCCTGCAACGGTGTCGCGGGCTTGACGGCTGTTTTCCGATACCGGCAGATCAGCGGGTGAGCGGTGCCGGTGGCGGCGGCCGCCGGGCCCGGAGACGTGGATGTCTTCTTCGGTTGTGGAGGCCGCGCGCGGTCGCGGCGAGACGGCCTTCCTGTTCGGGCAGATGCTGTTGTGCTCGTTCCTCTGGGCGCCGGCCTTTCTGCTGCTTCAACGCATCGGCGTCGATCTCTCGCCGCTCGCGCTCACGGCGCTGCGCGATCTGCTGGGCGGCGGCGTCATGGCGCTCTGGTTTCTGGTCATCGGCCAGCGGATCCTGCCGGCGGGGCGGGAATGGGCCGACTGGGCCGTGCTCGGCGTGCTCCAGGTCATCGTGCCGAACACGCTCACCGTCTATGCGCTGGGCAAGATCACGACCTCGCTCGCATCCCTCATCCAGTCCTCCACGCCGCTGCTGGTCGCGCTCATCGCACCGTTCCTGTTTGCCAGCGAGCGTCTCACCGGTGCGCGCATCGTCGGCATGGCGCTCGGCATAGGCGGGCTGGTGCTTCTGCTGGGCGGGATCGATCTCCTGCGCAGCAGCGATGGTTCCGTTCCCGGAGCGCTGGCCATGGCGGGGGTGCCGGTGAGCTATGCGCTCGGCAACATCTATGTGCGCCTGGTGCCGAACGCGCCGCCGGCGCGGCTGGCCTATGGGCAGCTCGTCTTCTCCGGTCTGCCTTGCCTCGCCGTGGTGCTGGCGTTCAGCGGCCCCTCGGCGTTCGCTGCGGCGGGCGACCATTTGGTCGACCTCGCCGTGCTCAGCCTGATGGCGACCGCGGTGCCGCTGATCATGTTCATGCGCATCCTGCGTCTTGCCGGGCCGACGGTGGGAACCATGGTCGGCTACCTGGTGCCGGTGTGGACCATTCTCATCGGCGCCGGCCTCTTCGGGGAAACGTTGCAGATGCACGAAGTGATCGGCGGCGCGTTGCTCCTCGCTGGAATTGTCATCGCCTCCGCCAGTTGCCCGGGCCGGGCGTAGATCAAGCTGCAATGCAGCATAGAATTTGCGTTGCAGTGTAAAAATACGTCGAAATCTGCGCCTACGCCCCTTCAGGACGCTGAAATCGTGTTGTGGCTTGCTCGAATCAAGTGTGTCCGTCTGAGATGCCATGGGGGCGGCGGCTTGAAAATGAAACATGGTGCACAAACACGGGACGTGATGCCAATTTAAGCCGACGGGGGAAGGGATATACATCACCTGACGAGTAAACGACGGGCAGATGTGCAGATGGCGAATTCCCCTGTGAGCAAGCTTTCGCTCCCCAGCCTCACGGCGATGGTCGTCGGCTCGATGGTGGGTGCTGGCATCTTCAATCTGCCTGGCCGCTTCGCGACGGCGACCGGGCCCTTCGGGGCCATCATCGCCTGGGCGATCGCGGGAACCGGCATGTACATGCTGGCCCGCGTCTTTCAGGCGCTCGCCGAGAAGCGGCCAGATATCGATTCCGGCGTCTTCGCCTATGCCAAGGCGGGCTTCGGCGACTATATGGGCTTCCTGTCGGCCTTCGGTTACTGGCTCGGCAGTTGCCTCGGCAACGTCTTCTACTGGGTACTGATCGGCTCGACGCTTGGCCGCTTTTTCCCGGAGATCTTCGGGGATGGCAGCAGCGCCACCGCGATCATCGTGTCGCTGGTCGGCATCTGGTGCTTCCATTTCATGATCCTGCGCGGTGTCGAGCAGGCGACCTTCATCAACACGGTCGTCACCGTCGCCAAGATCGTGCCGCTGATCGTGGCCATCCTCGCCTTCATCTTCTTCTT
Organism: Ancylobacter pratisalsi; assembly: GCF_010669125.1. NCBI lineage: Bacteria > Pseudomonadati > Pseudomonadota > Alphaproteobacteria > Hyphomicrobiales > Xanthobacteraceae > Ancylobacter > Ancylobacter pratisalsi. Next base: position 1,674,006 of record NZ_CP048630.1, on the reverse strand, counting down.
CAACTATTCGCAGTTCTCCGAGAATTTCTTCGGCGGCGTGAACATGCCGGAGAAGACGCTGCTGGCGCAGGTGCGCGACACCATGCTCATCACCGTCTTCGTGTTCCTCGGCATCGAGGGCGCAAGCGTCTATTCGCGCTTTGCCAAGAAGCGCTCTGATGTCGGTTCCGCCACCATTCTCGGCTTCGTCGCCGTCACCGGTCTGATGGTGGCCATCACCCTGCTGCCCTATGCGACCGCGCCGCGCGCCTACATCGCCGGCGTGGCAAACCCTTCGCTCGCCGGTGCGCTGGAACTTGTCGTCGGCCACTGGGGCGCGGTGTTCATCTCCATCGGCGTGCTGGTCTCCGTGCTGGGCGCCTATCTCGCCTGGTCGCTGATCTGTGCGGAAGTGCTGTTCGCCGCGGCGAAGTCGCAGGACATGCCGAAGCTGTTCGCGGCGCAGAATGGCAACCGCGTGCCGGCCAACGCGCTGTGGATGACCAACATCGTCGTCTCGCTGTTCGTCATCTCGACCTACTGGTCGCGCGACGCCTTCAACTTCATGCTCGACATGACCAGCGTCACCGCGCTGCTGCCCTATCTGCTGGTGGCCGGCTATGGCGTGCTGCTGGCACGCAGCGGCGTGGGATATGAAACCACGCCGAACGAGCGCGGGCGCGACCAGATCTTCGCCTGGATCGCCCTCATCTACACGCTGTTCATGTTCGTCGCCGCCGGCCTGAAATATGTGCTGCTTGTCGCGGTGCTCTTCTTGCCGGGCACGATCATCCTCTACTTCTGGGCACGCCGCGAGCAGAAGGCGCGCCTGTTCACGTCCGTTGAACTCATTGTCTTTGCCGTCACGGTCGTCGCCGCTCTCATCGGCACCTATGGCCTCGTGACCGGCATCATTACCCCCTGAGAACAAGAAATACCGGGAGCCTCACCATGGAAACCATGTTCGGCGTTCATTCGGAGGTCGGCCAGCTGCGCAAGGTCATGGTCTGCGCGCCGGGCCGTGCCCATCAGCGCCTCACCCCGTCCAACTGCGACGCCTTGCTGTTCGATGACGTGCTCTGGGTTGATGTCGCCAAGCGCGACCATTTCGACTTCATCACCAAGATGCGCGATCGCGGCATCGAGGTGGTGGAGATGCACAATCTGCTCACCGAAACGCTTGCCGTCCCGGAAGCGAAGGCGTGGATCCTCGACAACCAGGTGGTGCCGAACAATATCGGCCTCGGCTTTGTCGAGGAGGTGCGCTCCTATCTCGAAGGATTGCCCAACCGCGAGCTCGCCGAGACGCTGATCGGCGGCCTGTCGACCTACGAGTTCCCCGAATCCATCGGCGGGGCGACACTGGCGCTCATCCGCGACGCGGCGGGCGTCAACGAGTATCTGCTGCCGCCGCTGCCCAACACGCTCTACACCCGCGACACCACCTGCTGGATCTATGGCGGCGTCACGCTGAACCCGCTCTACTGGCCGGCGCGGCACGAGGAGACCATCCTCACCACCTCCATCTACAAGTTCCATCCCGACTTCGCCGGCAAGGTGAATGTGTGGTGGGGCGACCCGACGCAGGACTGGGGCCTCGCCACGCTGGAAGGCGGCGACGTCATGCCCATCGGCAAGGGCAATGTGCTCATCGGCATGAGCGAGCGCACCTCGCGCCAGGCGATCAGCCAGCTCGCGGGCGCGCTGTTCGAGCAGGGCGCGGCCACGCGCGTCATCATCGCCGCTATGCCGAAGCTGCGCGCCGCGATGCATCTCGACACGGTCTTCACCTTCGCCGATCGGGACTGCGTGCTGCTCTATCCCGACATCGTCGACAAGATCGAGTGCTTCTCGTATCGGCCGGACGGCAAGGGCGGCGTCGAGCTGCACAAGGACAAGGGCGGCCTCGTCGAAACGGTCAAGGAGGCCCTCGGCCTGCCCTCGATCCGCGTCGTCGAGACCGGCGGTAACGACTATATGCGCGAGCGCACCCAGTGGGATTCCGGCGCCAATCTCGTCTGCGCCTCTCCGGGCGTGGTGTTCGCCTATGATCGCAACACCTATGCCAATACGCTGTTGCGCAAGGCGGGGATCGAGGTCATCACCATTGACGGCTCCGAGCTCGGGCGCGGGCGCGGCGGTGGGCACTGCATGACCTGCCCCATTATCCGCGACGCCGTCGATTTCTGACCGATCCGTTCGGTCGACAGGTTCGGGACGGTCCGGCGCACGCGCCGCGCCGTCCCTTGTCTTATGTGAAGCAGTATTTTGCCATGGCCGCGCCGACCCAGCAGAAGTTCGCCCTCCCGACGCTGACGGCCATGGTCGTCGGCTCCATGGTCGGGGCGGGCATCTTTTCGCTGCCGCAGACTTTCGGGCGCGTCACCGGCGGGCTGGGCGCGATCATCGCCTGGTGCATCGCGGGCGGGGGCATGCTCATGCTCGCCTTCGTGTTCCAGACCCTGGCGCGCCGCAAGCCCGCGCTGGATGCGGGGGTCTACGCCTATGCCAAAGCGGGGTTCGGCGATTATCTCGGGTTCCTCTCGGCGCTCGGCTACTGGACGGTCTGCTGCCTGGGCAACGTTTCCTACTGGGTGCTGATCAAGTCGACGCTGGGCGCGCTGTTTCCGGTCTTTGGGGACGGCAACACGGTGACGGCGGTCGCGCTGTCCTCGATGGGCGTCTGGCTGGTGCATTTCATGATCCTGCGCGGGGTGAAGCAGGCGGCGACGCTCAACACCATCGTGACGGTGGCGAAGATCATCCCGATCCTTGTCTTCCTCGGCGTGGTCGCGCTCGCCTTCAAGGCGGACCTCTTCGCCGCCAATTTCGATGGCGGCCCGCTGCTTGCGGCCGAGGGGCTGTTCACGCAGGTGCGCGGCACCATGCTGGTGACGGTGTTTGTCTTCGTCGGCATCGAGGGCGCCAGCGTCTATTCGCGTTTTGCCAAGAAGCGTTCCGATGTCGGCCTCGCCACGCTGCTGGGCTTTCTCGGCGTGCTGTGCCTGCTGGTGCTGGTGACGCTGCTGTCTTACGGCATCATGGCGCGCGCCGAGCTGGCGGGGCTGCGCAACCCTTCCATGGCCGGCGTGCTGCAGGCCGTGGTGGGGCCGTGGGGCGCGGTGTTCGTCAGCGTCGGGCTCATCGTTTCGGTGCTGGGGGCTTATCTGTCGTGGTCGCTGCTGGCGGCGGAGGTGCTGTTTTCGGCGGCGCGGACGGAGACCATGCCGGTCTTTCTGGCGGCGGAGAACCGCAACAAGGTGCCCTTCGCCGCGCTCTGGCTCACCAACCTGCTGATCCAGATCTTCCTCATCATGACGCTGTTCGCCGAGCAGGCCTTCCTGCTGGCACTCAAGCTCACCTCGTCCATGATCCTGCTGCCCTACCTGCTCACCGCGGCCTATGCGCTCAAGCTGGCCGTCACGGGGGAGAGCTACGGGCCGCAGCCGGATGGACAGGCCAAGGGCCGTGCCGGTGACCTCGCCCGCGCCGCGCTCGCCACGCTCTACACCGCCGGCCTCGTCTATGCCGGCGGGCTGACGTTCCTGCTGCTCTCGCTGGTGATCTATGCGCCCGGCACGGCGCTGTTCTTCCTCGCCCAGCGCGAGCGGGGTCAGCGTGTGTTCACCCCGGTGGAGGGCTTCATCTTCGCCGTGGCTGCCGCGGGCGCTGTCCTGGCGGTCTACGGGCTGGCGACCGGGCGCATCATCGTGTGAGGCGGCCCGGCCGGCCCGGCATCAGAACGATCCCATGATGGAGCCGATCGCGATCACCGCAACCAGCGCGATGATCGCGCCGACGATGCCTACCATCACGATGTCGAAATAGCTCTGCTTGTGCGTGGTGCCGCATACCGCGAGCAGCGTCACCACCGCCCCGTTATGGGGCAGGCTGTCCAGCGTTCCCGAGCCGATCACCGCCACGCGGTGCATCAGCGCCGGATCGAGCCCGATCTGCGCGGCGATCTGCATATAGGTGGGGCCCAGCGAATCGAGCGCGATGGTCAGGCCGCCCGAGGCCGAGCCGGTGAGCGCGGCGAGGATGTTGGTGGCAAAGGCGAGCGAGACCAGCGGGCCGCCCTCGATGCCAAGCACCCAGTCGCGCACCACCTCGAAGGCGGGCATGGCCGCGACCACGGCGCCGAAGCCCACCAGGCTCGCCACCGAGAAGATCGGCAGCACCGAGGCATTGGCGCCGGCGTCGATGGTGGACCTCAGGCCGGGAAAGCGCCGGTAATTGATCGCGATCACCGTCAGTATCGCGGCGAGCAGGGCGGTCGCAACGGACCACACGCCGCCCACCGCCGCGAGAGAGGTCGGCCCGAAGCGGGCCTCGGCGAGATAGGACACATCGAGGCGCGGCAGCACCACCAGCGACATGAGCAGGTTGACCACCACCACCACGGTCAGCGGCAGCATGGCGAGCAGGGGCGCCGGGTTGGTGTAGGCGTGCGCGCCGTTGTGGATTTCCACCGGGTCGAACTCGTGCGCCGTGGTGGCCCGCTCGCGTACCAGCGGGTCCTCCGCTGCCGCGTCGACCGGCGCGGGAGCCTCGTCGCCGAAACTCTCCCCGGCCGTGCGCGCGCGCCGCTCGGCACTGTTCAGCCACCACAGGCCGAAGCCCAGCATGATGGCGGAGGCGATGATGCCGAGCCCCGGCGCGGCGAAGGGCGTGGTGCCGAAGAACGGCATCGGGATCGCGTTCTGGATCGAGGGCGTGCCCGGCAGCGCCGACATGGTGAAGGTCGAGGTGCCCAACGCGATGGCGGCAGGCATCAGCCGGCGGGGAATGCCGGCGGCACGAAACAGCGCCAGCCCCATCGGCGCCAGCACGAAGAAGGCGACGAACAGGCTGACACCGCCATAGGTCACCAGCGCGCCGGCCAGAACCACGGCCAGCATGGCGCGGCTGGGTCCCAGCCTGTCGGTCATGAAATTGGCGATCGAGGTCACCGAACCGCTGTCGTCCATCAGCTTTCCGAACAGCGCGCCGAGCAGAAACAGGGGGAAGAACTGGGCGACGAAGCGCGCCGCGCTCCCCATGAAGGTCTGGGTCCAGTGCGCCAGCAGCGGTTCGCCGGCAAAGCCCGCGGCGATGAGCGCGGCGATCGGGGCCAGCAGCAGCACGCTCCAGCCGCGGAAGGCGAGAAAGATCAGGACGCCGAGGCCAACGAGAATACCGAGCAGTCCCATGGGTCACACCCCTTCCAGCAGCACGTCGAGATCGATCGAGGAGCGTTTGCCAAGGCTCGCCCCGTCGTTCTCCAGGAACGCGGACGCCGACTTGCGGCCCTCCTCGCGCAGCATGGTCAGGAACTCCCATTCGGCGTTCAGCTTCGAGGAATAGCCCAGCGTTTCCATGATCGGGTTGCGCACCATGTGGATGCGCATCTTCGCCCATTGCGCGCCCTCGGTGTCGCCGGGATCGGCCACCTTGCGCAGCAGGGCGATCATGCGCAGTTCCTTGAGCAGCGAGGCATTGAACGACACTTCGTTGAGCCGGTTGAGGATTTCCGCCGCCGAGCGGGGCGTGCCCGGGCGTTCCACCGGGTTGATCGGGATCAGGATGGTGTCGTCGGAATCCAGCTCGCGCACCAGCGGCGTCATGGTCGGATTGCCGGAATACCCGCCATCCCAATACGCCTCGCCGTCGATCTCCACCGCCTGGAACAGGGTGGGAAGGCACGCGGAGGCCATCAGCACGTCGGGCGTCACCTCCGCGTTGCGGAACACGCGTCCGCGTCCGGTGCGCACATTGGTGGCGGTGATGAAGATCTTCACCGGCGAGGTCTTCAGCCGCTCGAAGTCGATCAACCCTTCCAGAATGTCGCGCAGCGGATTGCCGCCGCCGGGATTGAGGTCGTAGGGCGAATAGAGCCGCGACATCAGGTCCATGGCGATGAACATCGGCGAGGTATCGAGCGTCCATCGCCCCAGCATGCGGTCGAGCGGTCCGCGCTGGAACGGGCTGAAGCGCGCCCCTTCCGAGACCTTCCGCCAGAAGGTCTCCAGCGCGGTCCGCGCGCCCTGCGCCCCACCGGCGGCAAAACCGTCCGCCAGCACGGCGGCGTTCATCGCCCCTGCCGAGGTCCCGGAAATACCGTCGATCTTCAGCCAGTCCTCTTCCAGCAGCCGGTCCAGCACGCCCCAGGTGAAGGCGCCATGTGAACCGCCGCCCTGCAGCGCAAAGTCGATCAGCACCGGCTGGCGTCGGCTGGCGTCGTCCGCGTCCGGGGCGGAGGGCACGGGCGGGAGCGAGGTTCGGCGGGGCGATCGCGACATAGGCAGAACTCCGGCTGTCGCCGCGGCCCGCTGGGCGGTGCGGCACGCGAGGGGTAGACCATCCCGGTCAACCCCTCGTGACATGCTGCATATGCGAAGGAGCGTTGTCTATCAGCGCTGCGTTTCACACCTAGGCCGACCGTTCCAGCTCCATGGCGCGCGCGGCCGCCCGTCTCACGCCACCTGGCGCAGCAGGCGGGAGGCAAGCAGCCGCCGCGTATAGGGATCGCGCACATGTGTGCCATCCAGCATGGCGGCGTCGCAGCGCTCGACGATGCGCCCCCTGTTCATCACCAGCACCTCGTCGGAGATCCAGCGGACCGCCTCGATGTCGTGGCCGACGAACAGCATGGCGAAGCCACGCTCGGTCTGGAGGCGTCGAAGCAGTTCGAGGATCTGCACCTTGACGCTCATGTCGAGCGCCGAGATCACCTCGTCGCAGATCAGCACGCGCGGCTCGCACAGCAGCGCGCGGGCGATGCAGGCGCGCTGGCGCTGGCCGCCGGAAAGCTGGTGGGGAAAGCGCGCCATGTGCTCACGCTCCAGCCCCACCTCGTCAAGCGCGGCGGCGATGCGGGCGGGGTGCTCGCGTGCGGCCAGCCCCGCCAGTCCCAGCGGCTCGCCCAGAGCGCGCCCGATCGTCAGGCGCGGGTTAAGCGCGCCATAAGGGTTCTGGAACACCATCTGGCATTGGCGGCGTAGCGCCTGCGGCAGGCCGGGACCGCCTGACGTCAGATCATGGCCCAGCACGCGCACCCGTCCTTGCGCCAGCGGACGCAGCCCCGCCAGCGCGGCGGCAAGCGTGCTCTTGCCGGAACCGGATTCGCCCAGCAGCCCCACCGTGCGGCCGGGCGTGAGCCGAAGCGCGGCGTCGTGCACGGCGCGGAACGGCCGGTCGAACAGGCGGCGGGCGGGATAGTCGATGCACACCCCCTCCGCCTGCACCAGCGCCTCGACCGGTGTCGCGTCTTTGGTGGTCTTGGCTGCGTCGGGCGGGGAGGCATCCGCCCCGTCGAGCCGGTGCCGCGCACCGACGAGGCGCATGGTGTAGACATCGCTCGGGCGGGTCAGGACCCGTTCCGCCGCTCCCCTCTCGACGATCCGCCCGCGCTGCATCACCACGATCTCATGCGCCAGCGCGCCGGCCACGGAGAGGTCGTGGGTGATGATGAGCATGGCAAGGGCGCGGCGCTGCTGCAGCCGGGCCAGCAGGGCGACGATGTCCGCCTGCACGCTGGCATCGAGCGCGCTGGTCGGCTCGTCCGCGATCAGCATGTCCGGCTCGCCGGCCAGTGCCATGGCGATCATCGCCCGCTGCTGTTGGCCGCCCGAAAGCTGGTGCGGGTAGCGCCGCGCCAGCGCCGCCGGATCGGGTAGCTCGACTTCGGCGAGACGCTCCACGACTGTCCGCGCCCGCGCGGCACGCCCGGTGACGCCCGCGCGCCTCAGGGCCTCGTCGATCTGTTGGTCGATCCGCATGAAGGGGTTGAGGCAGGCCATCGGGTCCTGGAACACCATGGCGATACGCCGCCCGCGCAGCGGACGCCAGCCGCGTTCGTCGCGCGGGGCGAGCGCGTGCCCGGCGAAGGCGAGGCGCGTCGCGGGGTCGATGTCGAGCCCCTCCGGGAGCAGCCCCAGAAGGGTGAGCGCGGTGAGCGACTTGCCTGAGCCGGATTCGCCGATCACCGCCAGCGTGCGGCCCGCTTCCAGCTCCAGCGACACGCCATTGACCAGCCGCCGTCCGCGCGTGGAGATGGTGAGGTTGTGGACCGACAGCAGTGGCGCGTTCATGACGGCATTCTCACGGGGACATTCGGGGGTCGATCAGGCGGTGCAGTAGGTCGGTGGCCGCGTTGACCACCACCAGCGTCACCGCCACCACCACGATGGTCGCCTGGATCACGGGATAGTCGCGGCCCTGGATGGCGTTCAGCATCAGGCTGCCGATGCCGGGAAGGCCGAACAGCACTTCGAGCGTGAGGGTTCCCGCGACCAGGCTGGTCAGCACAAGGCCCGAGAGCGCGAGCGTCACCGGCACGGCGGTGGGCAGCAGGTGGCGCAGCGTCACCCGCCAGCGCGAGAGTCCCTTGGCCCGCGCGGTGCGCACATGGGCCGAGGTCGCCGCCTCCCGCAATTCCTCATAGAGCGGCTTCACGATCAGTCCCGCGCTGTCGATGCCGATAATGATCACCGGAAGGATCATCGAGCCGATGACCGGCAGCCAGTGCAACCAGATCGAGAACACCAGGATGCCGACCACGCCGACGCAGAAGGTGGGAAGCGCGATCGACCAGACGTTGAACAGATCCACCAGTGCGCGCAGCGTCCCGCTGCCGGTCGTCACCGCGCCGATGGCGATGCCGCCGGCGAGCAGCAGCCCGAAGGCGAAGCTGAGGCCGGTGAACAGCAGGGTTACCGGCACGGCGGTCGCCAGCATGCCCGACACCGGGCGCCCGAAGCGGATGGACTGGCCGAAATCCCCCTGCAGCGCGTGCCAGCTCCAGGCCGCCATCTGCTCGGGGATCGGCCGGTCGAGCCCCAGCTCATGGCGCAGCGCGATCTGCTGGAAAGTCGTCAGGTCTCCCTCCAGCCCCTTCACGTCGACCGCGTCGCCGGGAATGAGGCGGGCGAGCAGGAACACGATGATCACGATGCCCGCGGCCTGTGCCACCATGCGCGCAAGGGTGAGGAAGACGGGCGCCAGACGGCGCAGCGCGGCGGCGTTCATCACGGTTCTCTCGCCGTTTCGCGCAGAGGGTCGAGCGCGCGGCGCACCGCTTCGCCAAGGATGGACAGCGAGAGCGTGAGCAGGATGATGGCGAGCACCGGCGCGAGGATCGCGTGCGGTGAGATCTCGATATAGTGGCTGGCATCGGCGACCATGCGGCCCCAGGTCGGCTCGTCGGGCGAGGAGCCGAGCCCGAGGAAGCTGAGCACCGATTCGGTCACAACGCAGCGCGGCAACAGGATCGCGGCCTGGGTGACGAGCCCGCCGGCAAGGTTCGGCGCCAGATGCAGGCGCAGCACATGCAGCCTTCCCCCGCCGAACAGCCGGGCGGCGGCGACATAGTCCTTCGCCGCCTCGCGGTGGAAGATGGCGCGGGCGACATAGGCGAAGAACGGCGCGAAGGCGATGCCGAGCGCGATCACCACCGGCCCCGCGCCCGCACCCAGCGCCACGATCAGCAGCAGCGCGAGCAGCACATCGGGCAGCGCCCGCACCAGATCGATGGCGGCGAACATGCCGCGCTCGGCCCAGCGCCCGAAGGAAAGCGCGACCAGCCCCAGCCCGCCGCCCAGCACGAAGGCGACGAGGGCGCCGCCGAAGCCGACCTCGAGCGTGGTGCGCGCGCCCATGACGAGGCGCGAGAACACGTCGCGCCCCATATGGTCGGTGCCGAGCCAGTGAACCGGGCCGGGCGGCTGGTTCAGCGCCATCAGGTCCTGATCGAGCGGATCGAACGGCGCGATCAGAGGCGCGGCGAGCGCCAGCGCCAGGATAAGCGCCAGCACGATGGCAGCGATCGCGGTGCGCGGGGGCGGCCCGCGCCGCACCCTCTCGCGCGCCTCCGTGGGGAGGGCGAGGGTCACGACCGGCCCGCGAGCCAGGTCTGGGCGACGCCGCCATCGGCGCGGTTGGGCGACCAGGTGAAGCCCGGCTCGTAACCCTCGACGTCCTTGCGGATGACGATCTGGTCGGCATCGAGGCCGAGGGCGACGACATAATACTTGTCCATCACCAGCTTCCAGGCGTCGAGATAGAGCTGGCGGCGGGTCGCGAGGTCGGTCTCGGCCACGGCCTTCTTCACCAGCGCGTCGTAGGCGTCATCCTGGATGCCGCCCCACAGCACCGGGTTCGGGCCGTCGCTCATCATGCGGACATAGCGCAGGAACACGTCGGCGCGCGGGCCCGAGCTCATGCAGTTCATGTCCCAGTCATACTGGCCCAGCCGCTTCTGCGTGCCGATGTCGTCCAGCGCGACATGGTTCACCTTGAAGCCGAGCTTGCGCACCATCTGCACCACGACCTGCGGATAGTTCTCCTGCCAGGAGACGAATTCGATGGTCTCCTTGGTGGGGTCGACGCCGGCCTCCTTCAGCAGCGCCTTCGCCTTGTCGAGATCCGCCGTCGCATGCGGGTCGGCCTTGAACAGGGCCTCGTCGAAATAGACGTTCCCGGGGCCGACCATCTGGTTGGACACCACGCCGGTGCCCGCCGAGGCGAAGTTGATGAACGCGGCCTTGTCGATGGCGTAGGTCAGCGCCTGGCGCACGCGCACGTCGTCGAAGGGCGCGCGGGGTTTGCGGTTGTTGAAGGCGACGAAGTACCAGCCGGCGTCCTTCAGCTGGGAGACGCGCAGGTTCGGATCGCCAGCCAGCTGCTTGGCGATGTCGGCGGGCACGTTGGCGATATCAATCTCGCCGGCGCGCAGGGCGAGCTGGCGGTCGGCGCCATCGCGCAGGTCCGCCTCGATGGCCGCGAGGTAGGGCATGCCCTTGCGCCAGTAGGCGGTGTTGGCGGGTGCGGTCAGCTTCACCTTGGGCTGCCATTCGCCGAACATGAACGGGCCGGTGCCGATCGGGGTGGTGATGGTCTCGTCCCAGCCCGGCGATCTGGGCGAGAGGATCCACAGTTCGCTCATCAGATTCACCAGCGGGGCATAGGGCTCGCGCATGGTGATGACGACGGTCTTCGCGTCAGCCGCCTTCACGTCATCGACCAGTTTCATGGCGGAGGCCAGCCAGCCGCCCTTCACCTTCTCCTTCACGCGGGTGATGTTGGCCACCACGTCGTCGGCGTTCATCACCTCGCCATTGTGAAACGTCACGCCGTCGCGCAGCGTGAAGGTGTAGGTCTTGCCGTCCGGCGAGATGGCGAAGCTCTCGGCGAGGAATGGCTCGACCGAGCCATCGTCGCTGATCGAGGTCAGGGCCTCGGCATAGATCTGCTGCACGGCGATGGAGCCGGTATGGCGGTGCGGATCGGCGGTGTCGAGACCGAGCGTGGCGTAGCGCAGCACGCCGCCGCGTGCGGGGGCATCCGCGGCGCGCGCGCTCTGCGGCAGAAGACCGGTGAGGGAACCGGCCAAACCGGCGACGGCGGTGCCGGCGAGGAAGCTGCGGCGGCTGAGGTTTAGCGTGGTCATCGGCAAATCTCCGGGCAGTGGAGCTAGGTGAGTGTGAGAGCGGCGCGCGGGGCGATGCGCGGCACGGCGGGAACCTGGAGGGCCGCGCCGTCCATGCCGCCGGCCGGCAGGCCGAGATGGGTGAGCACGGTTGGCGCGATATCGATGATCCGCGCGGGCGTCTCGCGCACCCCGCCATCAATGAAGCCGGCGCCGTCCACGATCAGCACCGGTGCCTGTTCATGGGCGTTCAGGCCGCCATGCTGGCCGAAGCCGAGCCGGTCGGCCTTGGCCCCCTGCGGGCGGGCGGCCAGGCAGGAGCCGGGCACGCCATAGGCGTTCGGGGTGGCATCGCCCTTCATCGAGACCGCGAAGGCAAGACCGCCTGTCGGTGACTGGCCGAGCGCCGCGAGATCTCCGGCACCGAAAACGGCACCGGCCCAGGGACGGGATGTGAGAAAGTCACCGAGCCTGTCGCGCCGGGCCTCCTCTGTGCCCGCGAGATAGATCAGGGCCGAGGTGCCGTTGGAGCAGACAACGACGTCATCGGAATGAAGGTCGTCCTTCAGCCCGGCGCCAACCAGTTCCAGCTCGATGTCGATAATGCCGCTGACGCTTTCATGGCCATGGTCGGAGCCGGCGATCAGCAGTACGTCGTCTCCGGCCTCGCGCAGGGCGTCCACCGCCGCGACGACGCGGGCGAGATTGGCGTCGGCCGCCTTCAACACCGCGAGATGTTCGGGCGAGCCGAGCGCGGTGTTGTGCTGGATGTGGTCGGGCTCGCCCATCCACAGCACCGCGAGTGCCGGTCCGCCGGGCGCCAGCGCCTCCTGAATGAAGCGCGCCGTCATCGCTGCGTCCCCCGCCGCGTCGAGCGTCACGTCGAGGCCGTCCGCGAGCGGCACCCGCCCCGGTCCGAAGGAGCCGGCGCGGTGATAGACCCGCCCAAACCCGTCGGGATCATGGGCATAGGCCGCGCCGGGCGAGACGTTGTTGAAGATCATCGCGCCGCCGTGCCGTGCCACTCGCTCGGCCAGCGTCGGTACGGCGAGCGAGGTGCCGGTCACCTGCCGCTTCCACTGCAGGAAGTCCGGATGCCCGGCGTCGTGGCGCACCAGCCGTCCGTCCTCGATCAGCGCCATCGTGTTGCCGGCGAGCCCGTGCCGCGCCGGCCAGCAGCCGGTGGCCAGGGTCGACGAGACCACGCGCGTCGCCGACGGAAAAGCCGAACGGTAGCCGGCGAAGTACTCGCCGCGCTCCCTGAGTGCCGCGAGCGCCGGCGTGCGGCTCGCATCGACGAAATCACGGCGGAGCCCATCGAGAATGACGATGACGGTGCGGCGCATGGCTCACTCCACCCGGTTCAGCGCGAAGTCGAAAATGTCGAAGTTGCGCAGGCGGGCAGTGTCCGCCGCGCCGGTCAGGGGGTGGGAAAGGATGAACGGCACGCGCTGTTCGGACAGGCTGCCATGGGAACGCAGACGCTCGCCCGCGAGCTGGCCGACATCGTGATCGCTGGCCCGCGCCCCGAGTGCGGTGCCCGCCGCCCCGATCGCCACGAAATCCGCCTCGCGGTCTTCCGGCATCTCGAAACGTCGCGCGGCCTCGGCGCCGGAGAGCACCAGTTCGACGCCGGGCTGTGCCGCGACGATGGCACGTACCGCCTCCGGGTCGATGCCGTCCTTCAGCACATGCACCCGCACGAAGCCGCCAAGCGCGCCGTGATGGCGCACGAAGGGGTCGGTGATCGGGCAGATCACCCGCGTCGCCCCGGCGCCGAACGCTGTGTCGAGCACATCGCCGAGATAGGTCACGCGCGGTGCCCCGTCAGCACCGGCCATGTCGCTCATGCCGTGGTCGGCGGTCACGCCCACCACCGCGCCGAGCGCGATCATCCGGGCGAGGCGCGCATCGACCTTGCCCATGAAGGCCAGCGCCTCCGGGGCTTCCGGGGCGTGCTTATGCTGCACATAGTCGGACAGCGAGAGATAGAGCACATCCGCCCGGTCGGCCTCGATCAGCTTGATGCCCGCGTCGAGCACATAGAGCGAGAGCTCGGCCGAATACTGGTCGGGCTTGGCCAGTCCGAGAAATCCGGCGGCATTGTCGATGCCATGCTCTTCGAGGCTGGTTCCCTCGGCCCGCTCGGCGGAGAAGGCGATGCCGGTCAGCTCGAAGGCCAGCGCCTTGCGCAGCTTGTCCTTGGCGGTCACCACGGCGACACGGCTGCCGATGCCCGCCAGCCCGGCGAGAATGGTCGGCGCCCGCATCAGCGCGGCGTCCAGCATCATCACCGTCTCGCCGGTCGCCCGGTCGAGGTAGAAATTGCCGGCCACGCCATGCACGGCGGGCGGCGCGCCGCAGACGATGGACACATTGTTCGGGTTGGTGAAGGTCGGCATCGCGGCATCCGCCAGCGCGTCGAACCCCTCGCGCCGCATCCGGTCAAGCGTCGGCGTCATCCCGGCCCGCGTGGCGGCTTCGATATAGCCGGGGTCGCAGCCGTCGAAGCACACCACGACAGTGGTGCGCACGGGTTTGCGGTAGCGACGCTCGTTCACGACGACGTCGTTGCGTACGACCCCGTCCTCGCGCGGCGCGCCGGCGCCGGGCAATGCCATGTCCATCTCGACACTTTCGTAATTAAACTGTCGCATGCGGCGTGTATTATTGCCGTTTTGCGTGTTTATCGTGGTTGTTGCTGTAGTGTTTATTATTGAGTATCTTGTGTGTGAGTAAAGCGATATTAGTTCCGTCACTGTGTGAGTATATGGAACAGCGGCATGCGACGTATCCTTCCCCCGCTGAAAGCGCTTGTGGCATTCGAGGCGGTGGCCCGGATCGGGTCGGTCACGGCGGCGGCGGAGGAGCTGGGCGTCACGCACAGCGCGGTCAGCAAGCAGCTCGCGACCATCGAAGCGTGGTTCGGCACCCCGCTTTTTGAGAGCAACCGCCGGCACATGGTGGTAACCCCCGCCGCCGCCCAGCTCGCCCGCTCGACAGGCGCAGGGCTGGACCTCATCGCCTCCGCAGCGCAGGCCTTTGCCCCGCAGGCGGCGCCCGAGGTGCTGGAGGTCATCGCCCCGGCCACCTTCGCCATGCGCTGGTTGATGCCGCGCCTGCCCGATTTCCAGGCCCGGATGGGTGATGTCGATGTGCGGGTGCGCCCGATCCACACCGGCGAGGACTGGTCCGGCATTCCCTTCGATGTGGTGATCCGGCGTGGCGAGGCGCTACAGGGCGATCTGCGCAGCGTCACTTTGCTGCGCGAGGAGATCGGCCTGCTGGCGCGGCCCGATCTCGCGGCCAGGCTCGCCTCCGGCCCGGCGGCGGGACCCATGGCACTGGCGGGTGTGCGGCTGCTGGAGGCGGTCACCCGTCCGGGAGAGCTGGCGCGCTGGCTGGTCGCGGCCGACCTTCCCGCCGATCTCGGTTCCGGGGCGGCGCGCTTCGGCCATTTCTACATCGCGCTGGAGGCCGCGCTGGCCGGGCAGGGCGTCCTCGCCGCGCCGATCGAGGTGGTGGGCGATCTGGTGGAGCGTGGCGATCTCGTCGAACCCTTTGCCGGGCTGCGCGTCCAGGGGCCGGAGTACCGGCTAGGCTATGCGCCGGCGGGGGAGAAGGCGGCGCTTGCCGCTGCCTTCAGTGCGTGGGCGGAGCAGCAGGCGGCGGCGCGATGAGGGCCCGCCCGTGTTCCACCACCCCGTCTTCCGCCACCCCGTCGTTCCGGCGGGCTCAGCGCCCCGGAACCGAGAGCAGATGGCGCACGGCCGGTGCCTCCGGGCCGCGATGGAAGCGCCGCACCTCGGCCTGAATTTCTGCATCGGCCCGCGAGACCCGCTTGTGCTGGCGCAGATGCTCGGCCCAGGATTCGACCATGAACCACTCCACCAGGATCTCCGGTTCCGCGGCGTCCTCGCTCACGCCCCAGCTGGAGGCGCCGTCGCGCCGTCTGGCGACGGAGAGCCGTCCGAGCGTGGCGAGAAATGCCGCGCGATCCTCCCGCGCGACACGATATTCGATGAGCACCAGCACGGGCCCGCGATCGCCCTCGACCGCCTCGGCGAGGATCGGCTCCGGCCAATGGTTTGAAGGTGTGAGGTCCGCCTCGCCCTCCGGGAGCCTGAGCCGGCTTCCCACCAGTCCGACCAGGATCAGCCCGGCTGCCGAGGCCAGCAGCGTGCGCGACAGGCCGATTTCCTGCGCCAGGAAGCCCCAGCCGAGGCTCCCGCAGGCCATGGCGCCGTTGAACACGGTGAGGTAGACGGCGAGCGCCCGCCCGCGCACCCAGTTCGGCAGGATGGATTGCGCGGTGGCGTTCAGCGTCGTGAGCGCGATGATCCAGGCGCCGCCCATCACGATGAGGATCGGCACCCCCGCCCATTTCGGCGGGGAAAGAGCCAGCGCGGCGGTGGTGAGCCCGGTGAGCAGCGCCGCCACAAGCATCATGCAGTCGGTATCGAGCCGGCTCCGCAGTTTCGGCATCAGTACCGCGCCGATGATCGCGCCGGCGCCGACCGAGCCCAGCAGCAGGCCGTAAAACGCCGCGTCCCCCTTCAGCAGGTCGCGGGCGACGAGCGGCAGAAGGGCCCAGATGGCGCTGGCGAAGGCGAAGAAGATGGCCGCGCGCGCCAGCACCACATGCAGTTCGCGGCTGGAGCGGGCATAGCGCAGCCCGGCGCGGAAGGCCCCGCCGAAGCGCTCGCCAAGGGCGTCATCGGCGGCCTTGGGACGTTTCCACCACAGCAGTGCCGCGACCACGACGGCATAGCTGGCAACGTCCACACCATAGGTGACGGCGGCCCCGAAGGCGGTCAGCAGCGCCCCGCCGGTCGCCGGACCGATGGCGCGTGAGATGTTGATGCCGAGCGAATTGAGCGCCACCGCGCTCCGCAGTTCGGTGCGCGGCACCAGTTCGGGCACGATCGACTGCCAGGTCGGCCCCACCAGCGCCGCGCCGATGCCGCCCAGGAAGGTCAGCATGATCAGCGACGAGACCGTCATGAGCCCGCCGGCGGCGAGCAGCATCAGCACGGCACTGACCACGCCGAGCAGAATCTGGACCGCGATCAGGAAGCGGCGGCGGTCGAGAATGTCGGAGAGCACGCCGGCGGGTATGGCCAGCAGGAAGATCGGCATCATGCCGGCGGCCTGGATCGCGGCCACCGCCGCCGGCGAGGCGGAAAGGTCGGTCACCAGCCAGCCGCTGGCGACATCGCGCATGAAGGTGCCGGTATTGCCCAGCACCGTTGCCGCCCAAAGCACCGCGAAGACCGGATGGCGCAGCGGTTCGAAGCTGCCGGGCCGAGGCGCGGGTGAGGGGGGCGGCGCGGGCGCGGCGGGGCTGTCGGTCACGGCGCAATCTCCGGGCGGCGGCAGGTTGGCCCCGCCGGTGCGTGACGGTTGCGCCCCCGGACCTTGCGGGCGGATAACTGCGAGGTCCGGGGGCGCGGGTTCAGCCCTCGATGAAGTCGAGCAGATCGGCGTTGATCACATCGGCATGGGTGGTGCACATGCCGTGCGGAAAGCCATTATAGACCTTGAGCACGCTGCCTTTGACAAGCTTGGCCGAGAGCGGCGCGGAATCGGCGAAGGGCACGATCTGGTCGTCGTCGCCATGCATGATCAGGGTTGGCACGTCGACCGCCTTCAGGTCCTCGGTAAAATCGGTTTCCGAGAATGCCTTGATGCCGTCGTAATGGGCCTTGGCGCCGCCCATCATGCCCTGCCGCCACCAGTTGTCGATGATCCCCTGCGACAGCGTCGCGCGGGGCCGGTTGAAGCCGTAGAACGGCCCGGCGGGCACATCGATGAAGAACTGCGCGCGGTTGGCGGCGAGCGCGGCGCGGAAGCCGTCGAACACCTCGATCGGCAGGCCGCCGGGATTGGCCTCGGTCTTCAGCATCAGCGGCGGCACCGCGCCGATCAGCACCAGCTTCGCCACCCGGCCCTTGCCATGCGAGACCGCATAGTGGAGCGCTTCGCCCCCGCCCGTGGAGTGGCCGATATTGATCGTTCCCTTGAGGTCGAGATGCTCGACCACGGCCGCCACGTCGGCGGCGTAGTGGTCCATGTCGTGGCCGTCCCACACCTGGGTCGAGCGGCCGTGGCCGCGCCGGTCATGGGCGACGACGCGGTAGCCCTTGGCCAGGAAGAACAGCATCTGGGCGTCCCAATCGTCTGAGGACAGCGGCCAGCCATGGTGGAAGACCACGGGTGTGGCGTCCTTCGGACCCCAGTCCTTGTAGAAGATCTCGATACCGTCCGTTGTGGTGATGCTGGGCATGGGAGGTTTCCTTCGCATAAAGGGGACAAGCGTTAGGCGCGGCGAACCTTTGGTGCTGAGAACCAGCAGAAGGGCACGCCGGGATCGGACGCGGCGATCCGACGGCGCACCGGACGCAGGATCGTGCCGGAATCCGGGAATTGGCGGAAGCCCAACTCCGGTACCGGGTGTGGCGATGGCGGTCTCATGCCGTCGTCCCGAAGGATGTCCGAAACCGCGGCTTTTTGTATCGTGTGCGATCTTTCTGTCTTGAACGAAAGTGCCCTCGGCACCTGCCCCATCTCGCGCCCGGGGCGGCCGTCATCAGTGGTGGCTGCGCCAGATGCCGGGCGATGCGCCGGTCAGGCGCGTCAGCAGGCGGGTCATGTGGCTCTGGTCGGAAAAGCCGCACTGCGCGGCGATCTCGGCGAGCGGCAGGCGCGAGGCGATGAGCAGCACCAGCGCCCGCTCGATACGCTGCACCAAGAGCCATTGATGGGGCGTGGCGCCGGTGGCCTCGCGAAAACCGCGAATGAAGTGGCTTCGCGAGATGCCGCAGGCGTCCGCGATGTCGGCGATCAGCACCGTGCCCTCTGCGTCCGCCAGCAGCATTTCCTTGGCGCGCGAAACCTGAGCGGGCGCGAGGCGCCGCCCCTCGCGCGGGCGCTTGCCGTGATGGCGCGCGGCAAGATGGGTCTGCATCGCGCACACCACCTGCTCCACGAAGAGCGGCGAGGCGTGGTGGGCGGGATCGAGCGAGGGCAACAGCGCGCGGGCAAGGCACGCCAGCATCGGGTCCCTTTCCCCCGGCACGCACTCCAGCCCTTCGGCCTGGGGCAGGTCCAGCTCGGCGAAGGTCCGGTCGAGAGCCGTCTGCGAAAGCTCCAGCAGGAAGAAGTCGAACCCGGTCTCGACATCGGCGCGGTAAACGTCGGAGAAGGACCGCACATAGCAGGCGCCCTCGTCGAACCGGTAGGTGGACGAGCGGTTGCCACGAAAGATCCGGCGGCTGTGCCCGGGGGCGAGCGCGACGCCGACCAGCAGTCCACGGCGGCTCGCCGGCGTTTCGATCTGGCTTAGCTGCGCGCCGCCATGCCTCTTGCGGTGGAGGGTGAAGCCGGGCCCGCCCAGCGTCTGGTCGCAGTCGAGCGCTTGCCGCGCGCAACCCAGCCCGTCTTGTTTCGGCGGGGGCGCGGCTAGGAGTTTCGCCGCACGGGTGGTGATGGGCGGCGTCACGACATTCATGGCGTGGTCCGCATCATCCCGTTCGCGGCCGGCCGGTGGCTGCATGGTGACGTCATCGCAGGGCGCTCATGGGTCGATTGTCAATCGTGCACGATAGAAATCGCACGTTTCACTCGCGTTCGCATCCCCGTCTGAAGTCGAATGCAGCCCGCCCGCGTCACGCTCGCCTGACGGTTGGTTGAAACGATTCGTTCTTGAATTACTTTTAACTTAGTCGCTAACTTGAACTATTCCGGTTCCGTCCCGCAGCGAAGAGTTTCCGGAGGAGGTCGCCCGCCCATGGCCAAGAGGCGCCTCGACACCCATTTGGCACTTGTCTTCGGTGTCACGGTCATGATCGCCCTTGCTGGTATCGTGTTCTTCGTGAACAACCGCGCGGCGGCGATTCTCGAGGGCGCGACCTCCACGCTTTTCGATCGCATGGCCGGCGAGAGCCGCTCGCACATCGACAAGAGCTTCAACAGCCTCGACATGCTGACGCAGCTCTTCGCGACCGATCCCGAGGTCGGCGTGCCGGGGGTGGAAGATCGCGGACCGCTTATCGAGCGGTTCCGCATCGTCATGGATCGGATGTCCTACACCTCGGCCATTTATGTCGGCTACGACAATGGCGACTTCCTGCTTCTGCGACACCTGACGTCCGACGTCGCCCGCCGCAACCTCGGCGCCGGCGAGGATGCCGCCTACATGTTGCAGAGCATCCGCAACGAACCGGACGGGGTTCGGGTCAAGTTCCTCTTCCTTGACGGCGCGTTGCGCAATGTTGGCACGCTCGACTGGCCCGACTTCAGCTTCGATCCTCGCCAGCGCGGCTGGTATCGCGCGGCGATGGAAGAGGGTGGCACGATCCTCACAGCGCCCTACCGCTTCTTCGCGACCTCGGAGACCGGCGTCACCATCGCGCACCGGCTGGCCAGCCAGCGCGGCGTGGTGGGCATTGATCTCAGCCTCGCGGACCTCTCGCGCGAACTGAAACGGATGAAGAGCACGCCGTCCTCAGAGATCCTCATCGCCGACCATGAGGGCAGGGTCATCGCGTCCAGCAGCCCGGCAGCAGCCGAGCCCTCCGCCGACCGCAGCTCGGCGCGTGCCTTTCGCGGCTCCAGCGAGGCGGTGCCCGCCGTGGTGCCGTTCATGCTCGCCGCCGTGCGGGCGCATCCCGATGGTCCGCAGGCGACGACCTTCAGCGAACAGGGACGCCGCTGGATGGTGCACATGGCGCCGCTCTCGAGCGGGCCATGGACCTTCAGCATGGCGGTGGCGATGCCCCATGACGAGGTGATGGCGAGCGTAAGGAGCCTGGTGGCGACGCTGGGCTGGATCAGCCTCGTGCTCTTCCTGTTCGTCGTGGTGGCGATACGGCTCACGGCGCGCGCGGTCAGCCGGCCGCTGGTGGCGATCGCCCGCGAGGCCGAGGCGATCCAGTCGTTCAACTTCAAGGACGTCTCCGACGATACCTATTCTTCGGTTGCCGAGATCGACATCCTCTCGCGGGCCATCCGCAACGCACGGCTGACCATTCAGCGCTTCATCGAGATCGGCCGCGCCCTCTCGGTCGAACGCGATCCCGACCGCCTGGTCCGGCGCCTGCTGGAGGAGACTATCAAGCTCACCCATTCCGAGGCGGGGGTGATCCTGCTCAGCGAGGATGGCGGCAAGACCTTCACCGGAGTCATCCGTCGCCCCGGCGAGTCGAGCGAGACCTTCTCCACCATCGGCCCGCTCAACGCGCAGTCGGACGGCTTCGGCGGTCGGCTGGTCAATGCGCTGACGCTCCGGACGGTGGTGCATCTTGAAGCCAAGGACGGCAGCACCGATCCCGTTCTCGCCAAACTGACCGAGGGCATCGCGCTGGGGGAGGGCGAGGTGTTTCGTGGTTCCGTCATTCCCCTGCTCGACCGGGGCGACGAGACCATAGGCGGGCTGGCCCTCCTCCACCGCACCGCGAGCGAGGCCGAGATCTCCGATGCCAGCCTTGATCTCGCCCGCGCGCTGTCGGGCAACGCGGCGGTGGCGATCGAGACCACGCTAGCGCTCAAGTCGAACAAGGCGCTGCTCGACGCGGTGATCCGCATGATCGCCCAGGCGATCGACGCCAAGTCGCCCTACACCAATGGCCATTGCCAGCGCGTGCCGGTGCTGACCCACGCGCTCGCGCGCGCCGCCTGCGACAGGCAGGAGGGGCCCTTCGCCGATTTCAACCTCTCGCCCGACGACTGGGAGGCGGTGGACGTGGCGAGCTGGCTGCATGATTGCGGCAAGCTCACCACCGCCGAATATGTGATCGACAAGGCGACCAAGCTCGAAACCATCACCAACCGCATTCACGAAATCCGCATGCGGTTCGAGCTTTTGAAATCGGAAGCCGCGACCGCCTACTGGAAGGGCGTGGCCGAGGGCGGCAATGAGGCGGCGCTGCGCGCGCAGCGCGACCAGACCTGGCGCGAGCTCGACGACGATTTCGCCTTCGTCGCCGAATGCAACCATGGCGGCGAGTTCATGGAGCCGGCCAAGGTGGAGCGGCTGGAGCGCATCGCCGCCCGGCGCTGGACCCGCACGCTGGACGACCGTCTGGGTATTTCCGAGGCCGAGGGCCAGCGGCGCGCCCGCGTGCCGGCGCCGACCCTGCCGGTCGCGGAACCCCTGCTGTCGGATGCCCCGCACCATATCGTCCCTCATTTCGCCAACCAGCTCGATGCCATGGAGAAGGAGCACGGCTTCGCGCTCAAGCGGCCGGAAAACCGGCTCAATCTCGGCGAGATCTACAATCTTTCGATCGCGCGCGGCACGCTGACGGCGGAGGAGCGCTATGAGATCAACCGCCACATCACCCGCACCATCGTGATGCTGGAAGCGCTGCCGCTGTCGGGCGCGCTCACGCGGGTGCCCGAATATGCCGGTGCCCATCACGAGCATATGGACGGGGCCGGATACCCCCGCGGCCTGCACCGCGAGGAGATGAGCGACGTGGCGCGGATGATGGCGGTCGCCGATGTGTTCGAGGCGCTGACCGCCGCCGACCGGCCGTACCGCAAGGCCAAGACGCTCAGCGAGGCGATCCGCATCATGGGCATGATGAAGCGCGACAATCACCTCGACCCGGACCTGCTCGACCTGTTTCTCACCTCCGGGCTGTGGCGTGACTATGCCCAGGCCTACATGGACCCGGCCCAGATCGACGAGCCGGACATCGATGCCGTGCTGGCGATACGCCCCGCGCCGCACGCCCCCCCCGCGCCGCCGGCCACGGCCTGAACGCGCGTCGAAGGGGCGTTGGCGGGGCGATCCCTGCCGGTTCCCACTGGCGGTGGGGGCCTGGCATGCTCTATTGCAGCCCGAACCCGTCCTACCCAGCAGCAGGTACCCTCGTGCCCGATCTTGAAAGCGTCGTCCGGGACATCGCCGAGGAAATGCGCGAGCGTTCCGACCGTGGCGACGTCGCCACCTATATTCCCGAGCTCGCCAGCGTCAGCCCGGCCGCCTTCGGCATCGCCGTCGCGGGGGCGGATGGCGAGATGGTCGCCGCCGGCGATTGCGACATGCCGTTCTCGATCCAGAGCATTTCGAAGGCCTTCACCCTCACCCTGGCCCTGGGCAAGGTGGGGGATCGGGTGTGGCGGCGTGTGGGCCGCGAGCCGTCCGGCAGCCCGTTCAACTCCATTGTCCAGCTTGAGGCCGAGCACGGCATTCCGCGCAACCCGTTCATCAATGCCGGGGCGATCGCGGTGACGGACATCATCCTGTCCGGCCATCAGCCGCGCGAGGCGCTGGGTGAGATTCTGCGTTTCATGCAGTTTCTTGCCGAGGACAATTCCATCTTCATCGACGAGGCGGTGGCCGCGTCGGAGCAGCGCACCGGCTTTCGCAACCGCGCGCTCGCCAACTACATGAAATCGTTCGACGTGCTGGAGAACCCGGTCGACTACACGCTGGGTGTCTATTTCCACCATTGCGCCATCGCCATGTCCTGCCGTCAGCTGGCGATGGCGGGGCGCTTCCTCGCTCACAACGGGCGAAACCCGGCCACCGGCCTGTCGGTGGTGTCGGCGGAGCGGGCGCGGCGCATCAACGCGGTGATGCTCACCTGCGGTCATTATGACGGGTCGGGAGAGTTTGCCTATCGCGTCGGTCTGCCCGGCAAGAGCGGGGTGGGCGGCGGCATTCTGGCCATCGCGCCGGGCAAGGCCTCGATCGCGGTGTGGTCGCCGGGGCTGGATGCCAGCGGCAATTCACATCTCGGGCGCATCGCGCTGGAGGCGCTGACGCAGCGAATGGGGTGGTCGGTGTTCGGCGTCTGAGCGGGGCGCCGCCCGGAGCGCGGGCCCAGAACGCAAAAGGGCCGGGCTTGCCACCCGACCCCTGCTGCGGGACCCGTCATGGAGCCGTCGCGCGACGCGCGGCTCTCGCTATTCAGCGCTTGGGAGAGCGCTCCTCGCGTACGGCTTCCTCGTGATACCAGCTGCCGCCAAAGGCGACGTCGGCGATACGAGGGGGCAATTCGGCGATCGGTCGGCCATCCACGCGCCGCGCGGCGAGACCGGCACGGCCACCGACCGGGAACGCGTAAATATTCGCGTTCTCGCGTTCATAGCTCGTGTTCATACCTCGGCACTCCTCTCGAGCCTGCGCGTTCCCGCGTCAGGCAATGGAAGCAATATAGCACACCCTGCATGGCGTTTGCGCAATATGCCTATTTTAGGATCACAATCCGTCTAGTTTTTGTGCACTGCCAGATATGGGGATCGTCCGCCATTCGTCAACGGTTGCGGGGGCCCTTTGGTTGCACCGCGTGTTGCAACGCCGCAGTGGCCGGCGGGTGTCATGGGGCTGTCAAATGCCACGGATCGCTGGCGAATCATCCCGCGTCGCCCGTGGTCAGCCCCTCATGCGGGCACAACCGAACGCGAGTGTCGCGCGATTGGATGGAATTCGTAGCGAATTTTGGCACGCTACGTGCTTGCATGTCTCACCAGCCGTTGGCGGTCGACCGTTTCTCGCACGGCCGGCAAAGCGACAGGGGTCCTCGGCGCCCGGTCATTAAGCTATGAGAGATACGCAATGACGAAGTACAAACTCGAGTATATTTGGCTCGACGGCTATACGCCGGTCCCCAATCTGCGCGGCAAGACGCAGATCAAGGAATTCGACAGCTTCCCCTCGCTCGAGGAACTCCCCCTTTGGGGCTTTGACGGTTCGTCCACCATGCAGGCCGAGGGCCGCAGCTCCGACTGCGTGCTGAAGCCGGTCGCGGTCTACCCCGACCCGGCCCGCAAGCATGGCGTGCTGGTGATGTGCGAAGTGATGCTGCCGGACGGCGTCACCCCGCACTCGACCAATGCGCGCGCCACCATCCTGGACGATGACGGGGCCTGGTTCGGCTTCGAGCAGGAATATTTCTTCTACAAGGACGGTCGTCCGCTCGGCTTCCCCGAGCACGGCTATCCCTCGCCGCAGGGCCCGTACTACACCGGCGTCGGCTTCAAGAATGTCGGCGACGTGGCCCGCGAGATCGTCGAGGAGCATCTCGAGCTCTGCCTCGAGTCCGGCATCAACCACGAAGGCATCAACGCGGAAGTCGCGAAGGGCCAGTGGGAATTCCAGATCTTCGGCAAGGGCTCCAAGAAGGCCGCCGACGAGGTGTGGATGGCCCGCTACCTGCTCCAGCGCCTGACCGAGAAGTACGGCATCGACATCGAGTACCACTGCAAGCCGCTCGGCGACACCGACTGGAACGGCTCGGGCATGCACTGCAACTTCTCGACCGCCTATCTGCGCGAAGTGGGCGGCAAGGAGTATTTCGAGGCGCTCATGGCGGCCTTCGAGAAGAACCTCGATGACCACATCTCCGTCTACGGCCCGGACAACCATCTGCGCCTGACCGGCAAGCACGAGACCGCGCCGTGGAACAAGTTCAGCTACGGTGTGGCTGATCGTGGCGCCTCGATCCGCGTCCCGCACTCGTTCATCAAGAACGACTACAAGGGCTATCTCGAGGATCGCCGCCCGAACTCCCAGGGCGACCCCTATGCCATCGCCTCGCAGGTCCTGAAGACCATTTCGGAAGTCCCGACCAAGGCGTCTGCCGCGGCCTGATCGGGGTGGCGGGATCTCCCGCCGCTCACCGCTCCTGAGACGACATTGTGCATGCCGTCTCCCTCAAGCCAGCCCCTTCACCGGGGCTGGCTTTTTGTTTTGTGGCGCGGTTCACAGATAGGGCGAGGCGAGCCAGATCGCGCGGTTGCGCAGCCGCTGCAGGAAGGAGAGCGACTTCAGCCTCGCAAGCGTCTCCGCGCTTCCCGAGCCGACCATGGCCTTGATGCGGGCCTCGACCTGCCGGGCGATGGCGGGATCGTAGAGTTCGAGGTCGAGCTCGAAGTTCAGCCGCAGGCTGCGGGGGTCGAGGTTGGACGAGCCGACATAGGCCCAGCAACCGTCCACGGCCATCAGCTTGGAATGGTCGAACATGCCCCTCGCCCGCCACACCCGGCACTCTCCCACCAGCACCTGGTCGAGCTGCGCGGTCATGGCGTGGTCCACCAGCTTCAGATTGTTGGCGGAGGGAATGACGACGTCGACCTCGACGCCGCGCCGCCCGGCAATGGTCAGTGCGCCGATCAATTGCTGGTCCGGCAGGAAATAGGGCGAACAGATGTGCACGCTGTTCTGCGCAATCGACAGCGCGCCCATGATCATGTTGTGGGCGTTGGCGAGGTTGTGGTCGGGACCTGAGGGCACCACCCGCACCGCCACCGGGCCGCGCGGCGGGCCGGCGGGGGCTTCCGCCCAGGCCGGGCCTTCCAGTTCCTCGCCGCAGGTGAACGCCCAGTCCTGACAGAACACGGTGAGCAGCTGCTCGACCGCCGGCCCCTCAAGGCGGAAATGGGTGTCGCGCGCAGGGTCGTCGGCGCCGAATTCGGAGGTGAACTGGGCGCGGATGTTCATGCCTCCGGTGAAGCCCAGATCGCCGTCGACGATCAGGATCTTGCGGTGGCTGCGCAGGTTCGCATAGGGCAGCCGCATCCCGATCAGGTTGCCCATGAACAGCTCGGTCGTCACCCCACCCTCGCGCAGCCGCCCCACGATGGAGGGGCGCGAATAGCGCGCGCCGATGGCGTCGATCAGCACCCGCACCGCGACGCCGCGCCGGTGCGCGGCGATCAGCGCATCGGCGACGGCGGTGCCGATCGGATCATTGTCGAAGATGTAGCTCGACAGCGCGACATGGCGTGTGGCCGCGTTGATCGCGGCGATCATCTGCGGGTAGGTCTCGTCGCCGCTGTCGAGCAGCTGCACGGCATTGCCCGTGGAAAGCGGAAACGTGCCGACATAATCGCCCAGCCGCTTCATGGCCGACAGGCTGGGGGACAGCGCGATGGCGACCGGCGGCTGTTCGTGCTTGCGGCGCCGGTGCTGGCTGGCGCGCCGGCGGCCGGCGCTGGTCTGCCGGATGCGGTTGATGCCCGCGACAAGGTAGAGCAGGGCTCCCAGGATCGGCGAGAGCATGATCACGCCGACCCAGCCGATCGCGGCGCGCACGTCGTCCTTGGTCATCGCGGCATGAATGGCCGCCGCCAGGCCGATGCCGGTACTGGCGATCAGAACGATGTGTGGCCAGTAATGCGAGAAAAAGCTGCTCATGTGACCGCCCGAGGCCGCTTGAGCACATCCCGCGCCGACACTGCAATGCCGTTACGTAAATACGCACAAGTCATTGAAACCAAAGCCCTCATCCCCCTGAACCGGCGAAAACGGCCGGTCCGAAGGTACACAAGGGTCTAGCCCCGATTTGGCTCAGCGTCATCCCCGCACCTCGCCGTCGAGGGGCAGGGGGAAGGCAAGACGGCCCCGGAACGTCCTTTCCGGGGCCGCAGGGTCGCGTCAGCTCGCCGCGCGCAGCGGCGCGGTGTCGGAATCCGCCGGCTCCAGCGGTTCCAGCGCGTTGGCGATGGCATCGTCCACCCGCTCCAGCCAGACGAACTCCAGCCGGTCGCGCGCGTCCTGAGGAATGTCCTCATAGTCGCGGCGGTTGCGGGCGGGCAGCATCACCCGTGTCAGGCCGGCGCGCGCGGCGGCGACCACCTTCTCCTTGATGCCGCCGACCGGCAGCACCAGCCCGCGCAGGGAGATCTCGCCGGTCATCGCCGTGTCCTTGCGCACGGTGCGGCCCGTGAGCAGCGAGACCAGGGCGGTGAACATGGCCACGCCCGCGCTCGGCCCGTCCTTCGGCGTGGCGCCGGCGGGCACATGGACGTGCACGTCGGTCTTGGCGAGCATCTCCGGGTCGATGCCGAGCTCGCTGGCGCGGCTCTTCACCAGGCTCATCGCCGCCTGCGCGCTCTCCTTCATCACGTCGCCCAGCTGTCCGGTGAGGATCAGCCCGCCCCGGCCCGGCAGCTTGGTCGCCTCGATGAAGAGGATGTCGCCGCCGACCGGTGTCCATGCCAGGCCTGTGGCGACGCCCGGCATGGTCACACGCAGCGCCACTTCGTCCTCGAACACCGGCGGTCCCAGCAGCTCGGGCAGCGCGTCGACGCTGATCCGGGCCTCGGCGACACTGCCCTCGGCAATGCCGACCGCGACATGGCGGATGGCCCGGCCGATCTCGCGTTCCAGACCGCGCACACCAGCCTCGCGCGTATAGGCGCGGATGATCGCCTGCAGCGCGCCGTCCTCGACCTCGACCTGTTCGGGGCCGACGCCATTGGCCTCGAGCTGGCGCCGCACCAGGTAGCGCTTGGCGATCTGGAGCTTCTCCGAGTCGGTGTAGCCCGACAGGGTGATGATCTCCATGCGGTCGCGCAGCGGACCGGGGATGGTGTCCAGCATGTTGGCGGTGGCGATGAACACCACGCGCGACAGGTCGAACGGCACGCCCAGATAATTGTCCCGGAACGTTCCGTTCTGCTCGGGATCGAGCACTTCCAGCATCGCTGCCGACGGGTCACCCTGAATGCCGGAACCCATCTTGTCGATCTCGTCCAGCATCATCACGCAGTCGCGGGTGCCCGCCTTGCGGATGCCCTGGATGATGTTGCCCGGCAGCGCACCGACATAGGTGCGCCGATGGCCGCGGATTTCCGCCTCGTCGTGCACGCCGCCCAGCGAGACGCGGATGAACTTGCGCCCCAGCGCCCGCGCGATCGACTGGCCGAGCGATGTCTTGCCGACGCCCGGAGGGCCGGCGAAGCACAGGATCGGGGCCTTGCCGTTCGGTGCCAGCTTGCGCACGGCGAGATATTCGATGATGCGCTGCTTGATCTTGGGCAGGCCGAAATGGTCCTCGTCCAGAATCCTGCGCGCCTCGGCGATATCGATCGGCGCCTCGTCGGGCAGCTTCCAGGGCAGGGCGATCAGCCAGTCGAGATAGGAGCGCACCATGCCGTATTCCGGCCCGGCATCGGACATGCGGCGCAGCCGGCCCAGCTCCTTGCGGGCCATCTGCTCCACATCGTCCGGCATGCCGGCCTCGAGGATCGCCTTTTCGAGGTCGGCGATCTCCTGGCTGTTGCCCTCATCCTCGCCGAGCTGCTTCTGGATCGCGGCCATCTGCTCGCGCAGCAGCACCTCGCGCTGGCGTTCATCCAGCGAGGCCTTGGTCTGGCGGCCGATTTCCTGCGACAGCCGCAGCACTTCGATGCGATGCGCCAGCACGCGCGAGACCTTGTTCATGCGCGCGACGACGTCGACCGTTTCCAGAAGCTCCTGCTTCTCGTCGGGCGAGATGTCCATATAGGCGCCGACGAGGTCGGCAAGGCCGGAGGGCGAATTGGCCCCGCGCACGGCCGCCATCAGCTCGGCCGGCACCTGCGGCAGCAGTTCCAGAACCTCGGCGGCCTGACCCTGCAGGTGCACGAAGCGCGCTTCGAGGTCGGACGAGCTTTCCCCGCTCTCCTCGATCCGGGTCACCCGCGCGGTGATGAACGGCTTCTCGCGGCTGAAGGCCTCGACGCGGAAACGCTGCTCGCCCTGGCACACCAGGTGATGGGTGCCATCCGGCGCGGTGACGTAGCGCAGGATGTTGGCGACCACGCCCATGCGATGCAGGTCCGGCGCGCCGGGCTCCTCGACGCTGGCGTCGCGCTGCATGAGAATGCCCACGGGCCGTCCCTCGCGCACCGCCTGCTGGGCGGCGGCGATGGACGCCGGGCGGCCGACCGCGACCGGCATGACGACGCCGGGAAACAGCACGAAGTTGCGCACCGGCAGGATGATCATCTGATCCGCCGGCACGGTGATGTTGGTGTCATTGGCGTCGGTAGCCGGCGCGGCGCCGGCATTGCCGCCATCCGCCATGCGCAGCGGCGCGAATGTCTCAAAATCGGGGTGTGTCATGGTTCCGTCCCCCTTCAAACCTTGCGCAGCGCGATGGCGAGGCAGCCATTCACGACGCGTGGATGTGCGACTTCATAACGACCGGGCGGCAGCGCGAGCTGGCGCTCGAAGCGGCCCTGCGGCAGCTCCATGCGGTGAATGGCGGCGCGGTGAAACTCGGCCGGCAGCACGCGATCGCCCGCAATGGTGAGCACGCCGTTCTGGATCGCCACCGTCATATGCTCGGGATCAACGCCCGGCAGCGCGGCAAGCACCAGAATTTCACGCTCGGTTTCCAGCACGTCGACCGGCGGCTCCCAGCAGGGGGCGCGGTGGCGTCGCGGGGCGGTGTCGGGCACGGCCGCCGGCCGGAACATCTGCCGTTGCATGCGTTCGGCGCGGTTCAGCATGTCGATGGCGTCCGACCACATAAACGCGCGGGGGTCCGTCTTTTTCATGAGAATCTCCTGGGCGGGCCCTGAGACCCACGGCGCAGATATAGTGTCGCAAATGTCACACGCCAGACCGCCACCGCCCTCCCGCCGTTCGAACGCGAAGGCGGCGGTCCGGCGGGCCATTATGCGCGTGCGGGCGATCCCGCTCAAAGCCCCGTGCACTCTTGTGCGGCCACGCAGCGTCCTCACGGCCCGCCGGCGGCACGCGGCCCGGCGATCGCGACAAAGCGTCCGCGGCGGCGCGGTTCGCCGACGCAGGGCCGCCATGCTCACAATGAGCCCACGCCGGGGTTGGCGGGGGCATTAATGAAATGTTACCCACTATGACAATAATCTGGGCCGATAAGGCCGCAGCCTTCCGGGACCCTGACGTTTCGGCAGGGGGGCTTGTTCGAACGTGACGAGTGCCGCTAGACTCGCGCTGCCTCGTCGCGAAAACTGTATTCGTGCCTGTCACGCCATTCTCGCAGAGACGTCTATGCGCCTCGTCGGAACGTTCCTTGTCGGCTCTTTCAGCTTCGTCGCGATGGCGATCGCGGCGGCGTGGCTGTCGAGCACGTCCCTGCCCACGCCGGCGGACGCAGCGCGCGTCGATCCGGAGTTGCGGCTCGCGCCGGCCGCGCCCGCGGTGACGGCGAAGGTCAAGGACGCGCCGGCCCTTCGGCCGGTCTACACGGTCACGGACATTCGCAATTTCTATTCCTCCGGCGAGCTGCCGCAGCCCGAGGGCTGGCTGTTCGATCCGGCCATCATCCCGACGCGTCCCGCGATCGTCGCCTCGGTCCCGGTGCCGCCGCCGGTCACGGAGCCGACGGTGGAGACCGTGAGCGCCGTGCCGCTGCCCATGGCCAAGCCCATGTTCGCTGGCCGGGTGATGCCGGGCGACGAGCCCGAGGACACGCTGACCCTGGCGCCGAGCCCGCCGAAAAAGGCCAAGGCGGTCGATCTGGCGATGCTGCCGCCGCCGCTGCCCGAGGACGAGGCTCCGGACGAACCGCCGGCGCCGCCCGCCGCGACCAAGCCCGAGGCCGAAAACGAGCTGCGTCTGCCCTCATCCGGCGACAGGTTCGCGGTCTATGATATCCGCGCCAGGAAGCTCTATCTGCCCAGCGGGCGGAAGCTGGAAGCGCATTCGGGCTATGGCGAGCGGTTCGACGATCCCCGCCATGTCTCGGTGAAGATGCTCGGCCCGACGCCGCCGAACCGCTACAAGCTGACCATGCGCGAGGCGCTGTTCCACGGCGTGGAAGCGGTGCGCATGACCCCCATCGGCGACGGCAAGATGTATGGGCGAAACGGCTTCCTCGTGCACAGCTACCTGCTGGGGCCGCGCGGGGATTCCAATGGCTGCATTTCGGTCGCCGACTACGATGCGTTCCTGGCCGCCTTCAAGAAGGGCGAGGTCAACGAGTTGATCGTGGTCGAGCAGATGCCGAAGGGAAGCCAGCCGCTCAACCCGCTGCTGTCCTGGCTGACCGGCAAGAAGAGCTGATCGAACGCGTTTCCCGGACCCACTCGCCGGGAGAGGGCCTGGCGGGCCCGCCATTTCCGCTGCGCGCGCCTCCCTCTGCTCGCCGGCCTCCGGAGGCTGCAGGTGCCGATGTCCACGCTTCACGCCGGCTACTTTTCGCAAGGCCTTGAGGCCGACCCCGAGCTGGAGCGCGCGATCGGCGGCGAGCTTGCCCGCCAGCGCCAGGGCATCGAGCTCATCGCCTCGGAAAACATCGTCTCGCGTCTGGTGCTGGAAGCGCAGGGCTCGGTTCTCACCAACAAGACCGTCGAGGGCCTGCCCTATGGCCGCTACTATGGCGGGGCGGAATTCGCCGACGCGATAGAGGCGCTGGCGGTGGAGCGGGTGACGCGGCTGTTCGGCTGTGCCTTCGCCAATGTGCAGCCCCATTCCGGCTCCAACGCCAATGCCGGCGTCTTCCTCGGCCTGCTGAAGCTGGGCGACACCATTCTGTCGATGGACACGGCGGCGGGCGGGCATATCAGCCACGGCCATCCGGCGACGCTGACCGGGCGCGACTACACCATCGTGCGCTACGGGGTGTGCCGGGAGAGCGAGACCATCGAGCTTGCCGCCCTGCGCGCCCTGGCTCTGGCGCATCGCCCGAGGCTCATCGTCGCCGGCGGTTCGGCCTATCCGGCCGCGCTCGACTTTGCCGGCATGCGCGCCATCGCCGATGAGGTCGGTGCGCTGTTCATGGTCGACATGGCCCATTTCGCCGGACTGGTGGCGACGGGGCTCTACCCCCATCCCTTTCCCCACGCCCATGTCGTGACCTCGACCTCCTACAAGTCGCTGCGCGGCGCGCGCGGCGGCTTCGTGCTGTGGAACGATCCCGCGCTTTCCGACCGCATCAATTACGGCATCTTCCCCGGCGTGCAGGGGTCGGTGATGATGCACGCCGTCGCCGCCAAGGCGGCCTGTTTCGGAGAGGCGCTGCGCCCGGAATTCGCCGCCTATAACCAGGCCGTGCTCGACAATGCGCGGATGCTGGCTATGAGCCTTTCCGCCGCGGGCCTGCGGCTGGTGGGCGGGGGCACGGATTGCGGCCTCATGCTGGTGGATCTGTCCACCATCGGCGTCACCGGCGACATCGCCGCCAAGGCGCTGGAAAAGGCCGGCCTTGCCGTCAACAAGAACCTCATCCCGTTCGATCCGCGCCCGCCCGAGGCGCCGTCGGGCCTGCGGCTGTCGAGCAATGCGGGCACGGCGCGCGGCTTCGGCACCGCCGAGTTCGCAACCATCGCCGGCTTCATCGCGGCGGTGGTGAAGGCCCCCGACGACGCGGCGTTGATCGCCGATGTCGCCCGGCAGGTCCGCGAACTCTGCGCGCGCTTTCCGATCTACTGACTCCGGCTCAGGCGAGGGACGGGGGGAGGGTCCTCATCGTCCGCAGCACGTCGATGAAATCGGCCGCGTTGGCGGAGGGCGTCTCGCCGCGCCGGGTGATGATGCCGAGCGGGCCGAGATCATGGGTCAGTTCGATGGGAAGCCGGGAGAAGGTGCCGCTCGTCACCCCTTCCACCAGGATCGACTTGGGCAGGCATGCGATCATGCCCGCCTCGCGCACCAGATGCAGCGTCGCGAAGATCGAGGTGGTCTCCACGCAATTGTCCAGCGAGCCGACGCCCTGCTCGGCGAAGGTGCGGTCGAGCAGCCGCCGCATCGGGCTGCCCTTGGGCTGCAGCACCCAGGCCAGCCGCGCGGTCTCCCCGAGCGTGATGGCCGGGCGCCGGGCGAGGGGATGGTCGGCGGCGGCGAAGATCCACAGTTCCTCCGACGCCAGCGGCTCGATGTGAAAGGCGAGCGCATCCTCGGGCTGGGTGAGCCGGCCCACCGCGAGCGCGATCTCGTCGCGGCTCAGCGCGGCAAGCAGGATGTCGCTGGTGGCGGCCAGCAGGCGGATCGTCATCAGCGGCCGCCGTTGCTTCAGCTCGGCAATGGCGCGCGGCAGCAGGCCCGGCGTCGTCGCCATGATGGCGCCGATGGAGAGCGCCCCGAAGCCGCCGGCTTTCAGATTGTCCATGCCGTCGGTGAAGCTCTCCGCCGCCCGCAGCATGCGCGCGGCATAATCCGCCGCGAAGCCACCGATTTCCGTCGGCACCATTCCGCGCGGGCGCCGCTCGAAAAGCGGCGCGCCCAGGATCAGTTCGGCATCCTTCAGGATCTTGGACGCCGCCGGCTGCGTCATGTGCATTTCCGCCGCCACCCGGTGCAGATTGCCGCCACGGGCGAGGGCGTCCACAAGGCGCAGGTGCTTGAAGCGCAACCGGCCGATGAGCGCACTCAGGAGAGGTGGGGCCATGACTGCTCCGATCGTCACCCGTTCCGATAATCAAATGGAATGAGATAAGTCCGAATTTTCATTATTCAGTTATCGCCTTTACCGCTACGGCTCAATCAACAAAAGTGCGCCGCGGTCAGAGCGCGTGTTCTGGGGAGGTCTGTTACATGAAACTCGTTCGTTACGGCGCCATCGGGCAGGAGCGCCCCGGCATTGTGGACGCCAGCGGTACGCTGCGCGACCTGTCTGCGCATGTGTCCGACATCGCCGGAGAGGCGCTGCTGCCTGAGGCACTAGCGAAGATCCGCGCCATCGATCCGGCCTCGCTTCCGGCGGTCGAGGGCAATCCCCGCATCGGCGCCTGCGTGGGGAAGGTTGGCAAGTTCGTCTGCGTCGGGCTGAACTACACCGACCACGCGGAAGAGGCCGGCATGCCGATCCCCGACGAGCCGGTGCTGTTCATGAAGCCCACCAGCTGCATCGTCGGTCCCTATGACAATGTCGAGATCCCCCGCACGTCGGTGAAGACCGATTGGGAGGTCGAGCTCGGCATCGTCATCGGCAAGACCGCCAAATACGTCTCTGTCGAAGACGCCTATGATCACGTGGCCGGCTATTGCGTCGTCAACGACGTGTCCGAGCGCGCCTTCCAGATCGAGCGCGGCGGCCAGTGGGACAAGGGCAAGGGCTGCGACACCTTCGGGCCGATGGGGCCCTGGCTGGTGACCACCGACGAGATCACCGATCCGCACGTGCTGGACATGTGGCTGGAGGTCGACGGCAAGCGCTACCAGACCGGCTCGACCCGCACGATGATCTTCAACGTGCCGACCATCGTCAGCTACATCAGCCAGTTCATGAGCCTGCAGCCGGGCGACGTCATCTCCACCGGCACGCCTCCGGGCGTCGGGCTGGGGCAGAAGCCGCCGGTCTATCTCAAGGCCGGCCAGACCATGCGCCTGGCCATTTCCGGCCTTGGCGAGCAGAGCCAGACCACCGTCCCGGCGGCGTAAGAGCGAGCAGCCTCCATGAACTCCATCGACCTCAAGGGCCGCGTCGCCATCATCACCGGCGGCGCGCGCGGCATCGGCTACGCCACGGCCGAGCGCATGCTCAAATCGGGCGCCGCGGTCGCACTGTGGGACATCGATGCCGCCCGGCTCGATGAGGCGAAGGCCGCGCTCTCCCCGCTCGGCACGGTGTCGACCCATGTCGTCGAGCTGACCGACGAGGCCTCCGTCACGGCAGCCACCGAGGCGGTTGCCGGCACGCATGGCAAGATCGACATCCTGGTCAACAATGCCGGCATCACCGGCGGCAACGCCAGGCTGTGGGAACTGGACACCGACACCTGGCGCCGGGTGGTCGACGTCAACCTCGTCGGCCCGTTCCTCACCTGCAAGGCGGTGGTTCCCGCCATGCTGAAGAACGGCTGGGGGCGCATCGTCAACGTCGCCTCGATCGCCGGCAAGGAAGGCAACCCCACCGCCTCGCACTACTCGGCCTCCAAGGCCGGGCTGATAGGCCTCACCAAGTCGCTGGGCAAGGAACTGGCGACCTCCAACATCCTCGTCAACGCCATCACCCCGGCGGCGGCGAAGACTGAGATCTTCGACCAGATGAAGCAGGAGCATATCGACTACATGCTCTCGAAGATCCCGATGAACCGCTTTCTCGCCGTCGACGAGGCCGCCGGCCTCATCGCCTGGCTCTCTTCCGAGGACTGCGCCTTCTCAACCGGCGCCGTCTTCGACATCTCCGGCGGCCGAGCCGTCTACTAAAGGCGCCGCGAAACTTCCGGCCCTTCAAAAAACCAAGAAGATCGCAGCGCCCGGACCTCGTTCGGGCGCAAGAGCGACGCATGTCCATCGAACAAGGAGGGCGCCCGAATGGTCGCGCAGACACCGACACTTCTTTCCACGATCGACAAGGTCACGAAGCGGCTGCTGCCGTTCCTGCTGCTGATGTATGTGCTGGCGTTCCTCGACCGCGCCAATGTCGGCTTCGCCAAGAAGGCGTTCCAGGCGGACACCGGCATTTCGGACGCCGCCTTCGCGCTGGGCGCCAGCATCTTCTTCCTCGGCTACGCCCTGTTCGAGGTACCCTCGAACCTCATCATGCACCGCGTCGGCGCCAAGATCTGGATGGCCCGCATCATGGTGACATGGGGTCTGATCTCGGCGGCGATGATGTTCGCCCATAACGAGATGACCTTCTACGCCCTGCGCGTCCTGCTCGGCGTCGCGGAAGCCGGCTTCTTCCCCGGCGTGATCTTGTACCTCACCTACTGGTTCCCCTCCTTCGCGCGCGGCCGGGCCATGGGTCTGTTCTATTTCGGCGCGCCGCTCGCCTTCATCTTCGGCTCGCCGCTGTCCGGCCTGCTGCTGGAGTTCCAGGGGCTGGGCGGCCTGCATGGCTGGCAGTGGATGTTCATGGTGGAAGGCCTCCTTGCCACCATCGTCGGCGTCTGGGCCTATTTCTACCTCGACAACAAGCCGGCCGATGCGACGTGGCTGTCGGCGTCCGAGAAGTCCGAGCTCGCCAAGGCGCTGAACGCCGAGGAAAGCTCCAAGCAGAGCCACGGCCCGCGCAGCACGCTGGCCGCGCTCGCCAGCGGACGGGTGCTCTATTTCGCGCTGATCTACTTCATCATCCAGATGAGCGTGTACGGGGTGGTGTTCTACCTGCCGACCCAGGTCGCGGGTCTGCTCGGCACCAATGTCGGCCTTGAAGTCGGCTTCGTGACAGCGATCCCGTGGATCTGCGCGCTGCTGGCCACCTATTACCTGCCGCGCTGGTCGGACCGCACCGGTGAGCGCCGCCTGTTCGCCGGCGGCATCCTGGTGGTCTGCGCCGCCGGCATCGCCGCCTCCGTGGCCTCGGCCTCGCCGCTGCTGTCGATGATCGCGCTGTGCTTCGCGGCCGCCGGCTTCATCTCGGTGCAGCCGATCTTCTGGACCCTGCCGACCGGCTATCTCGGCGGCGTCGCCGCGGCGGGCGGCATCGCGCTCATCAACTCGCTCGGCTCGCTCGGCGGCTTCGTGGCGCCGAACGTCAAGACCTGGGCGGAGCAGTCGTTCCAGTCCACCTCGGCGGGCCTGTACCTGCTGGCGGGCACGACGCTGATCGGCGCGCTGCTGGTGTTTGCCCTCGCCGCCATCGGTGTCGGCCGCGAGCGCCGCGAGGCGGTGGCCCCCGCCACCAACCGCTGAGTTCGAATTCCCGCGACCGTTCCCGAGCGGACGGTCGCGGGCCTGTTCTTCCGGGAGCTTCGACAATCATGACCATGCCGACGATCAAGGCCGTGCGTGCCTTCACCGTCCGCGGCGGCGGCGCGGACTATCACGACCAGGGTTCGGGCCACTGGATCGACGACCACATCGGCACGCCGATGGGCAAGTATCCCGAATACCGCCAGAGCCGGCAGAGCTTCGGCATCAACGTGCTCGGCACGCTGGTGGTCGAGATCGAGGCCGATGACGGCACGGTGGGCTTCGCCGTCACCACGGCGGGCGAGATCGGCGCCTTCATCGTCGAGAAGCACCTCGCCCGCTTCCTCATCGGGCGCAAGGTCACCGAGATCGAGAAGATCTGGGACCAGATGTATTTCGCCACCCAGTATTACGGCCGCAAGGGCGTGGTGCTGAACACCATTTCCGGCGTCGACCTGGCGCTGTGGGACCTGCTCGCCAAGGTGCGCAAGGAGCCGGTCCACGCGCTGCTCGGCGGGCCCGTGCGCGACGAACTGCAGTTCTACGCCACCGGCGCGCGGCCCGACCTTGCCAAGCAGATGGGCTTCATCGGCGGCAAGCTGCCGCTTCACCACGTTCCCGCCGAGGGCGAGGAGGGGCTCGCCAAGAACATCGAGCTGCTCGCCACCATGCGCGAGCGCACCGGCGACGACTTCTGGCTGATGTATGACTGCTGGATGAGCCTCGACGTCAACTACGCCACCCGGCTCGCCCACAAGGCCCATGAGTACGGGCTGAAGTGGATCGAGGAGTGCCTCTCCCCCGACGACTACTGGGGCTATGCCGAGCTGAAGAAGAACGTGCCGAAGGGCATGCTGGTCACCACCGGCGAGCATGAGGCCACCCGCTGGGGCTTCCGCATGCTGCTGGAGATGGACTGCTGCGACATCATACAGCCCGATGTCGGCTGGTGCGGCGGCGTGACCGAGCTGATCAAGATCTCGGCGCTGGCGGACGCCCATTCCAAGCTGGTCGTGCCCCATGGCTCCTCGGTCTACAGCTACCACTTCGTCATCACCCGGCAGAACTCGCCCTTCGCCGAGTTCCTGATGATGCACCCGGTGCCCGACCAGGTGGTGCCGATGTTCACCCCGCTCCTGCTCGACGAGCCGGTGCCGGTGAACGGGCGGATGAAGGCCAGCGCGCTCGACAGGCCGGGCTTCGGCGTGCGCCTCAATCCGGATGTGCCGTTGCACCGTCCTTATGCAATGAGCTGAACGTTTCGCCACGGCGGCGAAACGCGGGAGTTCAATAATACCTATCGGCCGTGGCCCCCCGGCTGCGGCCGATCATCCTATTTGCTGGTCTGCCAGCACATTTCCGGGGTTTCCCTCGGGAATGTGGTCGATTGAGCGGTCAACTGGCGCAATTCTTGTTTTCATCGGGGCCGTGCCGGAGTGATTCGGCCGCGGGCTTTCGTTGAACCGACGGGAAATGCGATGCCGGACCGCCACCTTGATGACGCGCATCACCACGACCACGGGCACGACCATCACCACGACCCCGCGCCTTCCGCCGAGGCGATGCTGACCTCGCTTGGCGAGGTCGATATCGGGGTGCGGGTGAAGGCGCTGGAGGAGCTGCTGGCGCGCAAGGGGCTTATCGACCCGACGGCGCTCGACGCCGTGGTCGATTTCTACGAGACCAAGGTCGGGCCGCGCAACGGCGCCCGTGTCGTCGCCCGTGCCTGGGTGGACCCCGCCTACAAGCAGCGCCTCCTGTCCGACGCCACCGCCGCCATCGCCGAGCTTCGCTATACCGGCGCCCAGGGCGAGCACATGGTCGTGGCCGAGAACACCGAGGCGGTGCACAACATCGTCGTCTGCACCCTGTGTTCCTGCTACCCGTGGCCGGTGCTCGGCCTCCCGCCGGTCTGGTACAAGAGCATGCCCTACCGCTCGCGCGTCGTGCGCGATCCGCGCGGGGTGCTGGAGGAGTTCGGCACCCATCTTCCCGAGACCACCGAGATCCGTGTCTGGGACAGCAATTCCGAGATCCGCTACATGGTCCTGCCGCGCCGTCCGGCCGGCACCGAGGGCATGGATGAGGAGGCGCTCGCCGCGCTGGTCACCCGCGACTCCATGATCGGCGTGCGCGAGGCGCTCGCGCCGGGTGACGTGGCGGGAGAAGCGGCATGAACTCGGTTCACGACTGCGGCGGCGCCGACGGCTTCGGGCGCATCATTCCCGAGGGCTATGACGGCACCGAGCCGGTGTTCAAGAGCCAGTGGGAGCGGCGCATGTGCGCGGTGTTCATGGCCACCATCATCGGCGGGCTGTTCACCGACGAGGATTTCCGGCAGGCCCGTGAGCGGCTCGAACCCTCGCGCTACCTCACCCGCTCCTATTACGAGCAGTGGTGGTTCGCGGTCGCCCGGCTCATGGTCGAGAAGGGCGTGATGAGCCCGGCGGAATACGAGGCCGAGGTCGGCCGCGTGGGCGCGGCCGCCACCATGTCCGGGGGCGTGCCCACATGAGGCCGGGACCCGAGCAGATCATCGCGATGCTGGAGGCCGGGGCCTCGACGCGGGTCGATCCGCCCCCGCACGCGCCGGCCTTCGCGGTCGGCCAGGCGGTGGTGACGCGCAACATGCACCCGCGCACCCATACCCGCCTGCCGCGCTATTGCCGCGGCAAGCGGGGCGAGATCGTGCAGGTGCATGGCATGCATGCCTATCCCGACCGCCGCGCGCTCGGCGACGAGAGCACGCCGGAATATTGCTACTCCGTGCGCTTCACCATGCGCGAGCTGTGGGGCGAAGACGCGCCGGCGCGGGACAGCCTGCTGATCGACCTGTGGGACAGCTATCTGCAGCCCGCCGACGGGGGGGAGGTCTGATGTCCGCGCTGCCCGATTGCGAAGCCCCGCAGGTGTTCGCCGCGCCGTGGGAAGCACAGATCTTCGCCATGGTGGTGGAACTGCACAAGAGCGGCCTGTTCGAATGGCGCGACTTCGCCGATCGCCTCAGCCGCGAGATCCACGCCCATCCCGACGAGCCCTACTATCATTGCTGGACCCGCGCCGCGCTCGATCTGCTGACCGAGACCGGGCTTGTGGACGAGGCGGAGCTGCTGGCCCAGTCGCTCGCGGTCATCAGCTACCGGGCGCAGGACCATCACCACACCGCGCGCACCGAGCCGATCGCCGTGGTGCCGGGGCGCGTTCCCGCCGTGTGAGCATCGCCCGCCGGGGACGGAGCGATCAGCTTTTTGGCATCTGCTTTTTCAGCGTCGCCGATTGCGCATCGGGCAGGAACTCCGCCCCGCGCCGGCCGAGGAATTCGGCCAGCGCGGCGGCCGGCGGGGTGAGCCGCTTGGCCGTGCGCTTGACCACGAACCATTGCCGGACCACCGGCAGTCCCTCGATGTCCAGAATGGCCAGCCGCCCATCATCGACCTCGGCGGCGATGGTGTGGGCCGAGATGAAGGCAAGTCCCAGCCCCGCCATCACCGCCTGCTTGATGGTCTCGTTCGAGCCGATCTCCATGGCGATGCGCGGCTCGATGCCCGATTCCTGGAAAAACTTCTCCATCAGCCCGCGCGTGCCCGAACCGGGTTCCCGGCTCAGGAAGCTCGCATTGGCCAGCACGCTCGCCGGTACGCGGCGCCCGATCAGCGGGTGGTCCACCGGCGCGATCATCAGGTGCGGATGGTTGCCGATCAGCGTCTTGTCGACCTCGATATCGACCGGCGGGCGACCCATGATGGCGACGTCGATGGCGTCGCTGCGCAGGGCCGCGATCATTTCCTCGCGGTTGCCGACCACGAGCGAGACATCGATGCCCGGATGCTGCCGGGCGAAGGCGCCGAGCGCGGCGGGCGCGAAATACTTCGCCGTCGACACCAGCCCGACATCGACCCGTCCCGCGCGCAGCCCGCGCATGGCATCCAGCGCGGCGCCGCAATCGGCCATCGCCTGCTCGATCCGCGCCACCGCCGCCAGCACCTCGCGGCCCGCGGCGCTGGGCTGAAAGCGGTCACCGGCCCGATCGAGCAGCGGCAGGCCGAGATGTTCCTCAAGCTGCTGCACCTGCATCGTCACCGCCGGCGGCGTGACGTTCAGCTTCCGCGCGGCGGCAGTGACCGTTCCGGTTTCGACGATGGCGGCGACCGCCCGAAGCTGCTTGAGCGTGGCATTACGCATGCGGCATTACATTTCAGATAAATTGAATTTCTAGAAAAGATTATTCGAATTTCCTTATTCGATCAACTCAGGCAGATTGAGCACAACAAGAGGCGTCCGCCGCTTCGGGTCCCCCGCTCGAAGGCCTAACGGAAATGACACGCCAAGGGCACAAGCCCTCACAAAAACTGGGGAAACGCCATGACAACCCGGACCTTGCAGGACCACCTTGACGGGTGGGCCGGTTCTGATCCTCTGCGTCGCGACGTTGCGACGACCGTTCTCGCCCTGGCCAATGCCGGGCGCTCGCTTGCCGAGCTTTTGTCCGCCGGCCCGCTGGCCGGTGCCATGGCCCAGGTGCGCGGCTATCACACCGATGGCGACAGCCAGAAGGAGCTCGACGTCGTGGCGGACGAGATGGTGCGCGATGCGCTCCGCGCCGCGCCCGTCGCCCTGCTCGGCTCCGAAGAGATGGAAGAGCCCATCGAGCTCAACCCCGCCGGCACGCTGGCGGTGGCGGTGGATCCGCTCGACGGCTCGTCGAACATCGACACCAATCTGAGCGTGGGCACGATCTTCACCGTGCTGCCCCATATCGGCGCCGATGCGCTGCTCCAGCCGGGCTCGCAGCAGCTTGCCGCCGGCTTCCTGCTCTACGGGCCGCAGGTCGCGCTGGCGCTGACCCTGGGCATGGGGACGCATCTCTTTGTGCTGGATCGCCCCTTCGGCCAGTTCCGGCTGATCGAGGCCGAGGCCCAGGTGCCGGCCGAGACCTCCGAATACGCCATCAACAGCTCCAATGCGCGGCACTGGGACCGGGCGGTGCGTTCCTATGTGGAGGATTGCCTGACCGGTTCGGAAGGGCCGCGGGACCGCGATTTCAACACCCGCTGGGTCGCCTCCATGGTCGC
The DNA here is from genome assembly GCF_010669125.1 of Ancylobacter pratisalsi. NCBI lineage: Bacteria > Pseudomonadati > Pseudomonadota > Alphaproteobacteria > Hyphomicrobiales > Xanthobacteraceae > Ancylobacter > Ancylobacter pratisalsi. The sequence goes on along the minus strand of NZ_CP048630.1, from coordinate 1,632,266 downwards.
CGATGCCTACCGCATCCTGGTGCGCGGCGGCATCTATCTCTATCCGGGCGACGCCCGGCGCGGCTACGGGCAGGGCCGGCTGAGGCTGGTCTATGAAGCCAATCCCATCGCCTTCCTGATGGAACAGGCGCAGGGCGCGGCGACCGACGGCCTTCAGCGCATCCTCGATATCGTGCCCGAAAGCCTGCACCAGCGCGTGCCGCTGGTGTTCGGCTCGCGCGGCGAGGTCGAGCGTGTCTCCCGCTACAACCAGAGCGCCTCGAACATGCCCGAGCGTTCGCCCCTGTTTGGCCGTCGCGGCCTGCTGCGCGCCTGAGGGGAGAGGTTCACATGTCCATTCACCATCCCATCATCTCCGTCACCGGTTCCTCGGGGGCGGGCACGACATCGGTGCGGCGGATCTTCGAGCAGATCTTCCGCCGCGAGGACGTCGCCGCCGCCTATATCGAGGGCGACGCCTTCCACCGCTACGACCGCGCCGAGATGCGGCGCGTCATGGGGGAGGAGTCCGTGCGCGGCAACAATCACTACAGCCATTTCGGACCCGATTCGAACCTGTTCGAGGAGCTGGAGGAGACCTTCCGTTCCTACTCCAAGACCGGCACCGGCAAGTTCCGCCACTATGTGCACGACGAGAAGGAGGCCGCCGAATATGGCGGCGAGCCGGGCACCTTCACCCCCTGGGAGCTGATCCCGACGCCGACGGACCTGCTGTTCTACGAGGGCCTTCACGGCGCGGTGGTGAGCGGCAACATCGACGTCGCCCGCTACGCGGACCTGAAAATCGGCGTCGTGCCGGTGATCAATCTCGAATGGATTCAGAAAATCCATCGCGACCGGTCCCATCGCGGCTACTCCACCGAGGCGGTGACGGACACCATCCTGCGGCGCATGCCCGACTACGTGAACTACATCTGCCCGCAGTTCACCCATACCGACATCAACTTCCAGCGCGTGCCGACGGTCGACACCTCGAACCCGTTCATCGCGCGCTGGATACCGACGGCGGACGAATCCATCGTGGTGATCCGCTTCAAGAGCCCGCGCGGCATCGACTTCCCGTACCTGCTCTCGATGATCCAGGGCTCGTGGATGTCGCGCGCTAATTCCATCGTGATCCCGGGCGGCAAGCTCGACATCGCGATGCAGCTCATCCTCACCCCGATGATCCTTCACCTCGTCGAGAAGAAGCGCCGAGCCGCGTGAGCCGGGAGGGAACCATGTTGACGCGCCACACTGCACACACCGAACCGACACTCCGCCACACGAGCCCCATCGACCTGCCGCATGACGACATGGCGAATGCCCTTCGGGCGCTGACCATGGACGCGGTCGAGGCGGCGAAGTCCGGGCATCCCGGCATGCCGATGGGCATGGCCGACGCCGCCACGGCGCTGTTCTCGCGCTTCGTCAAGATCGACCCCTCCCGCCCGGACTGGGCCGACCGCGACCGGGTCATTCTGTCCGCCGGCCATGGCTCGATGCTGCTCTACGCCATCCATCACCTGCTCGGTTATTCCGACATGGGGATCGAGGAACTCAAGCGTTTCCGGCAGCTTGGCGCCATCACCGCCGGTCATCCCGAGCACGGCCACACCCTTGGCGTGGAGACCACGACAGGTCCGCTTGGCCAGGGGCTGACCACGGCGGTCGGTATGGCGCTCGCCGAGCGCATGATGAACGCCCGCTTTGGCGACGAGCTGGTGGACCATCACACCTATGTCCTCGCCGGCGATGGCTGCCTGATGGAAGGCATCAGCCACGAAGCCATCGACCTCGCCGGGCACCTGAAGCTCTCAAAGCTGATAGTGCTTTGGGATAACAACGGAATTTCCATCGACGGACGGACCTCCCTGTCGACCTCGATGGACCAGCCCGCCCGCTTCCGCGCCGCCGGCTGGAACGTGATCAGCGTCGACGGACAGGCCTATCACGCGGTGGTCGACGCCATCGCCGAGGCCCGCGCCTGCGACCGCCCCACGCTCATCGCCTGCCGGACCACGATCGGTTTCGGCGCCCCTACAAAGGCGGGCAGTGAATCCGCCCATGGCGCCCCGCTGGGCGCCGCGGAGATCGAGGGCGCGCGCGAAAGGCTGGGGTGGAACCATCCGCCCTTCGAGGTGCCTGGCGAGGTGCGCGCGGCCTGGTCGCAGGTCGCCGAGCGTGGCCGGGCGTCCCGCGAGGCCTGGGAACGTCGTCTCGCAATCTCCGGCCGCCGCGCCGATTTCGAGGCCGCGACCGGCGGCGAGCTGCCGGCGGATTTTGACGAAAAGCTGAACGCCTACAAGAGGATGTTGAGTGAGGAAGCACCCAAGGTCGCGAGCCGGAAGGCCTCCGAAATGGTGCTCGGCGTCATCAACAGCGCCACCGATCTCACCATCGGCGGCTCGGCCGACCTCACCCATTCCAACCTCACCCATACCAAGGGTCAGGTCTCTGTCGCACCCGGAGACTACAGCGGGCGCTACCTGCACTACGGCATTCGCGAGCACGCCATGGCGGCGGTGATGAACGGCCTTGCCCTGCATGGCGGCTTCATTCCCTACGGCGGCACTTTTCTGGTGTTCTCCGACTACGCCCGCGGCGCCATGCGGCTCTCCGCCCTGATGGGCCAGCGCGTGATCTATGTGATGACGCACGACTCCATCGGCCTGGGCGAAGATGGGCCGACGCATCAGCCTGTCGAGCATCTCGCCATGCTGCGGGCGACGCCGAACATCAACGTGTTCCGGCCCGCCGACGCGGTGGAAACGCTGGAGGCCTGGCAACTTGCCCTGCACTGCGAGGCAGCGCCCTCGGTGCTTGCCCTCTCACGGCAGAACCTGCCGACCTTCCGTACCGAGCATAGTGAGGAGAACCTCACCGGCTACGGCGCCTATGTCGCCCGCAAGCCCCGCCGCCGCCGCGACGTGACGCTGTTGGCCACGGGCTCGGAAGTCGAACTCGCCTTCAAAGCGGCGGACATGTTGGCCTTGCGCGATGTCGACGCCGCCGTGGTTTCGATGCCGTGCTGGGAACTGTTCGAGAAGCAGAGCGAGATTTATCGCCGGGGCGTGCTCGGCGTCGCTCCGCGTGTCGCCATCGAGGCGGCCGGCCGGCTCGGCTGGGATCGTTGGATCGGTGAGCGCGGCCGCTTTGTCGGCATGACCGGCTTCGGAGCCTCGGCGCCAGCGCCCGAGCTTTACCAGCACTTCAACATCACACCGGAGGCGGTGGTCGACGCGACCTGCGACCTCCTGACCTGCGCTTGAGCCTGAGGAAAAGCCAATGGCCCGCATCACACTTCGCCAGCTTCTCGATCACGCCGCCGAGTTCAGCTACGGCGTGCCCGCCTTCAACATCAACAACATGGAGCAGGGCATCGCCATCATGGAAGCGGCGCAGGCGGTCGATGCTCCCGTCATCATGCAGGTCAGCCGCGGCGCGCGCTCCTATGCCGGCGATATCATGCTGTCGCGGATGATCGACGCCCTGACCGAGATGTATCCCTCGATCCCGGTCTGCATGCATCAGGATCACGGAAACAACGAGGCGACCTGTCTTTCCGCGATCCAGCACGGCTTCACCTCGGTGATGATGGACGGCTCGCTGAAGGAGGACGCCAAGACCCCGGCCGACTACGACTACAACGTCGCCATCACTCGCCGCGTGGTGGACGCCGCGCACTGGGTTGGCGCTTCGGTCGAGGGCGAACTCGGCGTCCTTGGCTCGCTGGAGCACGGCGCCGGTGAGCAGGAGGATGGTCACGGCGCGGAGGGCGAGCTCTCCCATGAGCAGTTGCTGACCGATCCCGACCAGGCGGTGGACTTCGTCGCCGCGACCCGGGTCGACGCCCTCGCCATCGCGATGGGCACTTCGCACGGTGCCTACAAATTCTCGCGCAAGCCCGACGGCGACATCCTCGCCATGCGTGTGATCGAGGAGATCCACCGCCGGCTACCCGGCGTGCACCTTGTCATGCACGGTTCATCCTCGGTGCCGCAGGCCTTGCAGGACCTGTTCAATGCCTCCGGCGGCGAGATGCCCCAGACCTGGGGCGTGCCGGTCGAGGAGATCGTGCGCGGCATCCGGCATGGCGTGCGCAAGGTGAATATCGACACCGATTGCCGTCTGGCCATGACCGCACAGTTCCGGAAGGTCGCTCAAGGGTCGAAGGCGGAGTTCGATCCCCGCAAGTTCCTGAAGCCCGCAATGGACGAGATGCAACAGCTCTGCCGGGACCGGTTCGAACAGTTCGGTACCGCCGGGAACGCCTCGAAAATAAAGGTTTTGCCGCTGGCCGCCATGGCCAAGCGCTACGCCAGCGGTGCGCTCGATCCGGTGATCGGCAGCGCCCGGGTCGCGGCGGAATAGCGAGGGCGGCCATTCGCCCTCCTGCACGGAAACGCAAATCGGCTTGGCGCGACCACCGCGTGTGAGCCTCGCCCCATTTGAACGGAGCAGATCGATGAACGCGATCGACAAGACCACATCCGCTGAAAAGCCTCGCAGCCGCTACAGCGCCGGCGTGATGGAATATCGCAAGATGGGCTACTGGCAGCCCGACTACGAGCCCAAGGACACCGATGTCATCGCCCTGTTCCGCGTCACCCCGCAGGACGGCGTCGATCCCATCGAGGCCTCGGCCGCAGTTGCCGGCGAGAGCTCGACGGCGACATGGACGGTGGTGTGGACCGACCGTCTGACCGCCTGCGACAAGTACCGGGCGAAGTGCTACCGCGTCGATCCGGTGCCGAATTCCCCCGGCTCCTGGTTCGCCTATATCGCCTACGATCTCGACCTGTTCGAGCCGGGCTCGATCTCCAACCTGTCGGCCTCGATCATCGGCAACGTGTTCGGCTTCAAGCCGCTCAAGGCGCTGCGCCTTGAGGACATGCGCCTGCCGGTCGCCTATGTGAAGACCTTCGATGGGCCCGCTACCGGCATCGTGGTGGAGCGTGAGCGACTCGACAAGTTCGGTCGTCCCCTGCTTGGCGCCACCGTGAAGCCCAAGCTCGGCCTGTCCGGCCGCAACTATGGCCGTGTGGTCTACGAAGCGTTGAAGGGCGGCCTCGACTTCACCAAGGACGACGAGAACATCAACTCGCAGCCCTTCATGCACTGGCGCGAGCGCTTCCTGTACTGCATGGAGGCGGTCAACAAGGCGCAGGCTTCGACCGGCGAGATCAAGGGCACCTACCTCAACGTGACCGCCGGCACGATGGAGGACATGTACGAGCGCGCCGACTTCGCCAAGAGTCTCGGGTCGAACATCGTCATGATCGACCTTGTCATCGGCTACACCGCGATCCAGTCCATGGCGAAGTGGGCACGTCGCAATGATATGATCCTTCACCTGCACCGTGCCGGGCACTCGACCTACACACGGCAGAAGTCGCATGGCGTTTCGTTCCGCGTCATCGCCAAGTGGATGCGCCTCGCCGGTGTCGACCACATCCACGCCGGCACCGTGGTGGGCAAGCTCGAGGGCGACCCCCACACCACCAAGGGCTACTACGATATCTGTCGCGAGGATTTCGTCCCGCAGAACCTCGCCCACGGCGTGTTCTTCGATCAGCCCTGGGCCTCGACCCGCAAGTTGATGCCGGTTGCTTCCGGCGGCATCCACGCCGGCCAGATGCACCAGCTCATCGATCTGCTCGGCGAGGATGTCGTGCTGCAGTTCGGTGGCGGCACCATCGGCCACCCGATGGGCATCCAGGCGGGTGCGACCGCAAACCGCGTGGCGCTTGAGGCGATGATTCTGGCCCGAAATGAGGGCCGCGAGATCCTCCATGAGGGCCCGGAAATCCTGAAGGAAGCCGCCCGCCACTGCCTGCCGCTGAAGCAGGCGCTGGAGACGTGGAAGGACGTGACCTTCAACTACACCTCGACCGACACGCCCGACTTCGTGCCGCAGGCAACCGCGGCCGAGTGAAGCCCGACAGATCAGGAGACACCACCATGCGCATCACTCAGGGAGCCTTCTCCTTCCTGCCGGACCTCACGGACGAGCAGATCGGCAAGCAGGCCCAGTACTGCATCGACCAGGGCTGGGCGGTGAACATCGAGTTCACCGACGATCCTCATCCCCGCAACACCTATTGGGAAATGTGGGGCATGCCGATGTTCGACGTGCGTGACGCCGCCGGCGTCATGTTCGAGCTGAACGAGTGCCGCAAGGCCTATGCCGGCCGGTACTACATCCGCATGAGCGCGTTCGATCCCACCCATGGTTGGGAATCGCTGCGCTTGTCCTTCATCAGCGATCGGCCCGCCGCCGAGCCTGGTTTCTCACTCGACCGGCAGGAAATCGACGGCCGGTCCATCCGCTACACGACGCGCGCCTATGCGACCGAACGCCCGGAGGGCGCGCGTTACTGAGATCCGTCGGTCTCCCACTACTCCCCCGACGGACTATCGCGGCCGCCTGGTTTCCTCCCCGGCCGCGAAGGACCGGTTCCGGAATGCCGCGCCCGGAACCGGTCCTCTTTCCTTCACCAAACCGAGCGGGAGCGATCCTCATGGATGCCATCATCGACATGCCGCCGACCGCCACCACCACGGCGGGAGACGAGGCGATCGACCTTCAGGCCGAATTCACGCAGAGCGGGCTGGCACAGGTGCTGGGTGAACTCGATGCCGACCTCGTTGGTCTCGGCCCGGTAAAGAAGCGGCTGAGGGAAATCGGCTCGCTTCTTCTCGTGGATCGCGCCCGCGCCCATTTCGGCCTGCAGGCGGTGAGCCCGACGCTCCACATGAGCTTCACCGGCAATCCCGGGACCGGCAAGACTACGGTTGCCCTGCGCATGGCCGAAATCCTTCATCGGCTGGGCTATGTGCGCAAGGGACACCTCGTCACGGTAACGCGCGATGATCTTGTCGGTCAGTACATCGGCCACACCGCGCCAAAGACCAAGGAAGTGCTGAAACGCGCCATGGGTGGCGTGCTGTTCATCGACGAGGCCTACTATCTGTATCGTCCCGAGAACGAACGCGACTACGGGCAGGAGGCGATCGAGATCCTGCTTCAGGTGATGGAGAACCAGCGCGACGATCTTGTCGTCATCCTCGCCGGCTATGGCGACCGGATGGAGCGCTTCTTCACCGCGAATCCCGGCTTTCGTTCGCGCGTCGCCCACCACATCGACTTTCCCGACTACACGGGCGAGGAACTCGAAGCGATCGGCGGTCGCATTCTCGATGCCATGAACTACACGCTCAGTCCGGCCGCCGAAGAAGCCTTCCATCGTTATGTCGGGCTGCGCATGGATCAGCTCCATTTCGCCAATGGTCGCTCGATCCGCAACGCGCTGGACCGCGCGCGATTGCGCCAGGCCAACCGTCTGTTCGCCAGCGCGCGCCCGGTCACTGCGCGCGACCTGACGACCATCGAAGCCGAAGACATTCTCGCCAGCCGGGTGTTCTCCGGGGGCATCGACAGCTATCCGCCGCTGCCCTCGACGTGAGGACCCGGTCCGTCATCGACCAGGATGCCCTGGCCTCGCCGCGTTGACTCCGGCGCATCGCCAAGGGTGCGAAGGCCTTTGCTTCAAAGGGCCATGACATCCGGCGGGCGGCGCCCAATTCATTGGAGACAATACCCATGACGCTCATCGCTCCTTCCATGCTCGCATCCGACTTTTCCCGTCTCGGCGATGAGCTTCGCGATGTTACTGCGGCTGGCGCGGACTGGATCCATCTCGATGTCATGGACGGCCACTTCGTGCCGAACATCACGTTCGGCCCCGATGTGATCAAGGCCATGCGCCCGCACACCGACCGGACATTCGACGTCCATCTGATGATCGAACCGGTCGAGCCGTATATCGAGGCATTCGCCAAGGCCGGCGCGGATATCATCACCGTGCAGGCGGAAGCCACGCATCACCTGGATCGCTGCCTCCAGCTCATTCGCTCGCTGGGCAAGAAGGCAGGCGTGGTGCTGAACCCGGCGACGCCCGAGAGCGCGGTGGCCTACGTTCTTGACAAGGTCGATCTCATTCTCGCCATGACCGTCAATCCCGGCTTTGGCGGGCAGGCCTTCATCCATGACGTACTGCCCAAGGTCTATCGCCTGCGGGCCATGATCGGTGAACGCCCGATCCACCTGGAAATCGATGGTGGGGTCAATCCTCAAACCGGAGCGCTCTGCGTCGCGGCCGGGGCGAATGTGCTGGTGGCGGGGTCGGCGGTGTTCAAGGATGGCGTCGATGGCTATCGCGCCAACATCGCGGCCATACGCGCCGCGGGCGAGCGACCCGCCGCAGCGGCATAGTCCGGCCCGTCCTCAGTTCAGCGCGCCCTCGGTCACGTTGAGGATAAGCACCTGCTTCGCATTCTCGGGGATCGAGGGCGAGGTTCTCAGTTCGAGGTCGAGCGCCGGGCGCTTGGACTGGACGAGGGTCGCCAATTTCTCGGCCACGCCAGCAGCTTCCGCATGGTAGGCCAGTGTATTGGCGGTGGGCTGAACAACTCCGGAATCCGAAACCACCACTTCAAACCCCGCACCTTTCAATATGTTGGTGAAGGCCTCCACCCGCGCCGCGGGTACGGCTCCGGTTGGCGCGAACATCCTCACCACATAGCCGGTACCAAGTTTTGCAGGCTTCGCGGGTGGCTCGGGCACGGCGGGTGCCGCTTCCTCGGCGGGGGTCTGCTGTTCGGCGGGCGCGACGCCGCCAGCGCCCGAGGCCGCCTCGGTCACAGGAGATGCTGCCTGCGGGAGCGCCGGAGCCGTGGACGCGGCAACCATGGGTGCCGGCGACGTTGGCTTCATCTCCGCCAGCCTCGCTTCAAGCAACGCAGCAAGTCGGTCGTCGAGCCGCTGTTCGACGGCCGCTTGGGCGCCGCGCAGTGCACCAATTTCGCTCCGCAGCAACGCGATCTGGATGAGCGCTGCGATCAGCAGAAGCAGTGTCAGTGCGAACGCTGCAGTCGTGGCAATGGTCAGGTGCGAACTTGTGCGCCGTTGCGGCTCCTTCGTGGGAATCGGCGCGTCGAGGCGTCGCGAGTCCAGCTCCAGTCGGCGCATCTCGACCTTCAGCCGCTCGATCTCGATCCAGCGGTGGAAGGCTTCGGGGTCTTGCGGAGGACCTTTAGTACGGCTTGAGGCGTGCGCCTGGCGCGCGTGCGCCGGTGCGGGACGTTCCGGCACGCTCCGCTCGGGTGCAGCTTTTTCGGTGGGCGTCGGTTCTGCAATGGCCGAATCGGGTGCCGTCGGCTCGGGGGCAGGGGTGTCGAGCGGGCGTTCCTGCATCTGTGGCGAGGGTGCCTGCGGATCGCTGCTGTCTGTCATCTCGTACTCCCGCCTCTGTTCGCTCCGCTGAACGCGTGGAAACCCGGAGGCGAACATCATGCTTTTAGCCGAGCCAGCCGCGTTTCGCACCCGGCTCGCTTCTTTTGCACGGGACGCGGGGAACCATGGGCTCCGCCAGGCGGTTTTCTAAAGGATGACAGGAGCGCGAAGCGCGAGGAGGTCCATTATGGGACGAATCGAACAGGACGTGCGCGAGGCCGCCTACATGACATGGATCGCCGAAGGGCGTCCGGAAGGTTCGGAACTCGCAGCCTGGATGCAAAAGCATCAACTTGTGAAGGGCGAGCACGCCGCGGCCCAAGAATTCTCAGTGCCCAGTGCAGGCCCCCACGCCCGCGCTGATCTCACAAACGAGGATGCAACGCCGGGAACCGGCATCCTGCCTCCTGTGGGCAGTGATGAAGACGGCAATTCTCAACCGACGGGATGAGCCGTGCACTCTGGAACAGCAACGGCGCGGCGCCGGGAAATGAGCATGTCGCCGAGCCTATCCGGCGGGGCCGCTACAGCAGCTATTCTGCCGCCACAGCGGCGGAGAGGCTAACTGGACGCCGCAGGAGCGCACGCCCAGTTCTTTCCCGCCGGTACGAGGGGGAGAAGGTCGCCACCTGTTGAGAGCGGCGGGCGCGCGTTTGGCTCTATCCGCGCCCCAATTCTCTCGCCTATTTTTTTACGGCCTTCTGTGCGTCACGGACGAAGTCCAGGCATTCGTCATACTCTTTCTCGCCGAGTTCGCGTTGGGCGCCGCGGAGTGCCTTGTTCAGCTTGTCGAGCGTTGACTTGGGGGGAGCCTTGGCAATCTCCGCCTTGATCATGGCAACGCCGTCAGTGCAGTCCTTCGCATCGTCGGCGGAAGCAAGGCCCGTCGTTGCGATGAGAGTGCTGGCCGCGAGTAAGGCCGCCGAGAGCATGGTCTTCATTGTAGGTTCCTCCCTGGAGTGATTATGGCCGGCTGCTTATGTGATTGCCGGTGCTCATTTCACGGTCAGCGTGCCGTGCATGCCCTTCTCTTCCAGCCCCTCGATCCACCATTTGTAGGTGCCGGTGCGGATCGCGACGAATTCGAGCGAGATCGTGCCTTCGTCGTCAAATTCGATGTGGTGCGGCGCGCCGTAAGGGTGGATTTCCAGATGGTTGATGACGATCTGGTTCATCCAGATCATCCGGAAAAACTCCGGCGCCATGAACTTGTATTCCTTGCCGCCATTCGATGTGACGTCGAGTTGATAGGACTTCCCGCCCTCCATCGTGATGTCCTTCACCGGCACGGCGTAGTCATTGCCGTTGGTGTCACCGAGCACGATTTCCGGCAACCTCTCGCGGCCTTTGGCGATATCTTTGGCGAGTGCCCCTGTGGCGCCAGCAAGGCTAATGACACCGGCTGTGCCAATGGCGAGCATGTGACGACGATTCATGACGGGCGCGGTCATACGTTCCTCTCCTTATGCTGAGTGTCGCGGGAGAAAGCGCTCATCCCACCTCTCAATTCGTTCCGGGGAGCGTAGGCGCCAACTGGAAAACTGTCTATCATATTGATTCTTATGAAGTTTTTATTCAAATCCGCCCAATACTCGGCAGCCCGGCATCGTCAGTCGCGGGTTCCGCCCTACCTCAGCCAGAGGGCGACCATCCGCTGACCGTCGTCCGTCACCCCACATCCGGGCGGCTCAGTAGCTACGTAGCTTCGAAGGGGGGCGTCCCCGCGCCGGCCTTCCGGGAAGAAGGCGCCGATCTGATCGAGCACCCGGATCCTATCCGACAAGGCTTCTCGGGACGCGTAGGTCTGGGCGAGCCACAGCGAGAAGGGGTATGGGCGAGCCATTGGTCGGGCAGTGGCAGTCTAACCAATTATAAAATATCACGAATTCCTCTGATCGCCCTGACTTATCCCTTAGTGTCGTGTTGGTGTCATTTTTCTTGGAGAATGGCGTTGACATGTCGGAGTGGTGGGTCCTATAAAGCGCCCATCGACGCGGCGCCACCGCAACGGCGGGTTTGGCGCTCCTCTGAAGTTCCTCTCGACGTGATGGTCGTTTCAACGACCGGCGGTCGCCGGACGAAGGGTTGTCGGTTGCGCTAAGGGTGTAGCCCTTAGGGTAGAGGTCCTCGGATCTCGTGCTGTTTGACAGGTTAATAGGAAGAAAGAGAAACGTAGGCGGCGGGGTCCTTGCGGGCCGGCTGACCGGGAAACTGGTTAGTTGGCTGGATGAGACTTCGGCGGTCTTACGTTCTCGGAACCTCGCATCCTGTGAAGGATGTGGTGAGTTCCAACCTCGTCAAGAGGTTTGAGCGTAGCGACATTAAGCCGGTTCAAAATATCTCATTCAACTTGAGAGTTTGATCCTGGCTCAGAACGAACGCTGGCGGCAGGCTTAACACATGCAAGTCGAACGCCCTCTTCGGAGGGAGTGGCAGACGGGTGAGTAACACGTGGGGATCTGCCCAATGGTACGGAATAGCTCCGGGAAACTGGAATTAATACCGTATAAGCCCGCAAGGGGAAAGATTTATCGCCATTGGATGAACCCGCGTCTGATTAGCTAGTTGGTGTGGTAAAGGCGCACCAAGGCGACGATCAGTAGCTGGTCTGAGAGGATGATCAGCCACACTGGGACTGAGACACGGCCCAGACTCCTACGGGAGGCAGCAGTGGGGAATATTGGACAATGGGCGCAAGCCTGATCCAGCCATGCCGCGTGAGTGATGAAGGCCTTAGGGTTGTAAAGCTCTTTCGCCGACGAAGATAATGACGGTAGTCGGAGAAGAAGCCCCGGCTAACTTCGTGCCAGCAGCCGCGGTAATACGAAGGGGGCTAGCGTTGTTCGGAATCACTGGGCGTAAAGCGCACGTAGGCGGATATTTAAGTCAGGGGTGAAATCCTGGAGCTCAACTCCAGAACTGCCTTTGATACTGGGTATCTCGAGTCCGGAAGAGGTAAGTGGAACTGCGAGTGTAGAGGTGAAATTCGTAGATATTCGCAAGAACACCAGTGGCGAAGGCGGCTTACTGGTCCGGTACTGACGCTGAGGTGCGAAAGCGTGGGGAGCAAACAGGATTAGATACCCTGGTAGTCCACGCCGTAAACGATGGAGGCTAGCCGTTGGTGAGCATGCTCATCAGTGGCGCAGCTAACGCATTAAGCCTCCCGCCTGGGGAGTACGGTCGCAAGATTAAAACTCAAAGGAATTGACGGGGGCCCGCACAAGCGGTGGAGCATGTGGTTTAATTCGAAGCAACGCGCAGAACCTTACCAGCCCTTGACATGTCCCGGACGGTTACCAGAGATGGTTTCTTCTCTTCGGAGCCGGGAACACAGGTGCTGCATGGCTGTCGTCAGCTCGTGTCGTGAGATGTTGGGTTAAGTCCCGCAACGAGCGCAACCTTCGCCCTTAGTTGCCATCATTAAGTTGGGCACTCTAGGGGGACTGCCGGTGATAAGCCGCGAGGAAGGTGAAGATGACGTCAAGTCCTCATGGCCCTTACGGGCTGGGCTACACACGTGCTACAATGGCGGTGACAGTGGGACGCGAACTCGCGAGGGTTAGCAAATCTCCAAAAACCGTCTCAGTTCGGATTGTACTCTGCAACTCGAGTGCATGAAGTTGGAATCGCTAGTAATCGTGGATCAGCACGCCACGGTGAATACGTTCCCGGGCCTTGTACACACCGCCCGTCACACCATGGGAGTTGGCTTTACCCGAAGGCGCTGCGCTAACTCAGCAATGAGAGGCAGGCGACCACGGTAGGGTCAGCGACTGGGGTGAAGTCGTAACAAGGTAGCCGTAGGGGAACCTGCGGCTGGATCACCTCCTTTCTAAGGATGTTCCTTCAGAATGAAGCCGGTCTTCGGATTGGTGGAGCGCTATCGGAACTCTTAGATATAAGCTCACAGTCAGTGAGCAACATGCGGGACGCCGCCGTCTTCGTTTCTCTTTCTTCATGGACGAGCCCAGGCCACTGGGCCGGGTCGATGAGCATCTGGCTCGTCATCCTGGCTGGACTGTTGGCTAGGGGCTTGTAGCTCAGTTGGTTAGAGCGCGCGCTTGATAAGCGTGAGGTCGGAGGTTCAAGTCCTCCCAGGCCCACCACCTATCAGGCGGCGTGCCTTCCATGCGGGCTGCAGCTCTCCGGGGCCATAGCTCAGTTGGGAGAGCGCGTGCTTTGCAAGCATGAGGTCGTCGGTTCGATCCCGTCTGGCTCCACCATCCTTCCCGGATGGATGTTGAGTTGCGGGATTATCGCTTGTCCATGAAAACCTGAATTCGTCCGTCTGCCGGCTCTGCCGCGGATGGGACGTGTTGTCTGACATCGTAAAGAAGCATTCATTCAGCCGGCCACGCGAGTGGCGGGATGAAACACCGGGTCCGCAAGGGTCTGGTGGATTTGTCCGTCGGGGCCTGACCGCACCGTCGTTGAATGAAATGCGAAGCAAGCTGGTCTTTAGAATAGCTTTGATGCCGTGAGACGGGTCTCTCAAAACCGTCTCGCCCCCGAGCCTTCCGCACAGAAGGTTCGTTCGTTCCTATGGGGTGGGCATTGAAGATGAGAACGATCAAGTGTCTTAAGGGCATTCGGTGGATGCCTTGGCGCTGAGAGGCGATGAAGGACGTGGTACGCTGCGATAAGTCACGGGGAGCTGCGAACAAGCTTTGATCCGTGAATTTCCGAATGGGGAAACCCACCTTCGATGACTGGAACTCTGAGGTCTTGCCTCGGGGTTCCTTGCAAAAGGATCCTTGGCCGCAAGGCTTTGGAATTCCAGTTATCACATGAAGGTATCAAATCCTGAATACATAGGGGTTTGAAGCGAACCCGGGGAACTGAAACATCTAAGTACCCGGAGGAAAGGACATCAACAGAGACTCCGTTAGTAGTGGCGAGCGAACGCGGACCAGGCCAGTGGTGAATGTGCGACAAGTGGAACCGGTCAGGAAAGCCGGGCCTTAGTGGGTGATAGCCCCGTACACGTAATGCAAACATTCATCCTCGAGTAAGGCGGGACACGTGAAATCCTGTCTGAACATGGGGGGACCACCCTCCAAGCCTAAGTACTCCTCAGCGACCGATAGCGAACAAGTACCGTGAGGGAAAGGTGAAAAGCACCCCGACAAGGGGAGTGAAACAGTTCCTGAAACCGGATGCCTACAAACAGTAGGAGCCCAAGGTTCGTCCTGGGTGACTGCGTACCTTTTGTATAATGGGTCAGCGACTTAGTCTGGCGAGCAAGCTTAAACCGATAGGTGTAGGCGCAGCGAAAGCGAGTCTGAACAGGGCGTTCAGTTCGTCGGATTAGACCCGAAGCCGAGTGATCTAGCCATGAGCAGGTTGAAGGTGCGGTAACACGCACTGGAGGACCGAACCGGTGCCCGTTGAAAAGGTCTCGGATGACTTGTGGCTAGGGGTGAAAGGCCAACCAAACTCGGAAATAGCTGGTTCTCCGCGAAAACTATTTAGGTAGTGCCTCGCGT